>NZ_JBQGAW010000001.1:0-1854333 GCF_056543025.1 Ruegeria sp. A4
CTCGATCTCGTCGCGCTGACGACCCAGTTCCGACGTGATCGAGCCAAAAAGCTCGGGATCACGATCAGAAAGGGACTGGGTGAAAAATCCGGTATCACGAAGATTGGCGTTCATGGGCGCTCCACATGGCTGGGTAAAAATCTTGCGGATTTCCTATCGGAAACGCCACATTCGCAAAAGGCTTAAAGCGACGATTTGGCCCGCTGCGGCGTCAAGACTGGCCTATCGGGGAAAGGTATGTTTGTTTCGGAACCAAATGTGCAGCACCGGAAACCGGAAAACATGAAAAAAAGAATCGCCTTTCTTGCCAGTGAGGTCAAAGTGGCGCAAACGGCCCGGGATGCTCTGGTGTCCAAACACGGTAATGTGGCGCCCCGCGATGCAGATGTTGTGGTTGCTCTTGGGGGTGATGGCTTCATGTTGCATACCCTGCACAACATGCAGCATCTTGATACACCGGTATACGGGATGAACCGTGGCACAATCGGGTTTCTGATGAACGCGTATCACGAAGACGACCTGATGGCCCGCCTGGAGGATGCCGAGGAAGAGGTCATCAATCCGCTGGCGATGCGGGCGATGGATCAGTCCGGAAAGCTGCACGAGGCGTTGGCGATCAACGAAGTGTCATTGTTGCGGGCAGGCCCTCAGGCCGCGCGGCTGAAGATCAGCGTTGATGGCCGCGAGCGAATGGATGAACTTGTATGCGATGGAGCGCTGCTGTCCACAGCGGCGGGGTCCACGGCGTATAACTACTCGGCACACGGGCCTATTCTGCCGATTGGCTCGGACGTTCTCGCGTTGACGCCGATCGCCGCATTCCGCCCCCGCCGATGGCGTGGTGCCTTGCTGCCAAAAATCGCGAAGGTACGGTTCGATGTGCTGGATGCGGACAAGCGACCCGTTATCGTTGCTGCTGATTCCGTAGCTTTCCCAGACATTGACTGGGTCGAAATCCGGTCCGAGCCTACGATTTCACATCGCATTCTTTTCGACCCCGGGCACGGTTTGGAAGAACGACTGATTTCCGAGCAATTCACATAAAACTGTGCCTCTGCGAGGATTTTTTGAAACTGTGTGAAGCAGTTCACAGGGAGTCTTTTAGCAATTGGCTATTGTGAAATTGCCCGGAGAACACGCCAAGGTGGGAGTGAGTGGCCACCTGAACGGCGTATTCGAATGATTGCGCAGATTTTGCGCTGGCGAGGGTGGGTGGTGCTACGCTCGTCATCAGAAATCCGGGCTTATTTTAGCAGTCGGGCCCCGGGTACAATGTCCCGGGGTCTATTTTTGCTGCCACCCTGCAACTCTGGCTTTTCCCAAAGCGGCAGGCACATTTGCCCCACGCGTGCCTCGATTGCCGCGGCCGCATCCACCGCCAGATCTTCGCGCCAGCGCTGTGCCGCAATCTGAACATTGATCGGCTGGGGACCCTTAGGCAATTCAGCCAGCCGGGCCGGGACACATGCCGCAGGCAGGCCCAGAAAGTTCATCGCATAGGAATATACGGCGCACCCCAGAACCTCATGCACTCCGTCGGCGCCTTCGGTGTCCCGGTCAGGTTTGAAGAACGGTTGTGGCAGGAAAGGCGACAGCACCAAAGGGTAATCCTGCAAAAACAGGGACCATTCCCGCGCATAGTGGCTTCGTTTGGCCAGCATCTGAACCATCTCGGTTTCGACAATAGGCGGGAATTCCTGGAAATAGACCGCAAAGATATTCTGAATGGTTTTCGAACCGGCCGCTTCGATATCTGACTGCATGAGCGTGAGCACCTCGCCCATCAGCGTACGGTAACCGATCCGACCGCATTCAAATACATCAGGCGGGTCAATCTCTTGCACCACATAACCCGCATCGGTCAGTGCGTCCCGCGCCGTGTCGAGCGCTTTTTCCACCTCGGGGTGCAGGGCATAGCCGAATGTGTTCTTGGTGAAGGCCACCTTGACGGGCGCGTCGGGATCAGGACCACGCCAGGGCATCGGCACGTGAAACGGGTCACGCGCGTCGGCGGCGATCAGGCTGGGCATGGACAGATGCAGGTCAGCAGCCGACCGGGTTATCAGGCCCTGAACTGACATCGACTGCGCCAGCAAACCGCGTTCGACTTTCTGGCTTGGGTTCCATGCTGGGACACGCCCCAGCCCGGGTTTCACCGTCACGGCTCCGTTGGCCGCTGCGGGAAAGCGAAGGCTGCCGCCGATATCGTTGCCGTGGGCCAGCGCGCCGATTCCGGCCATGACCGCAGCGCCAGCCCCACCGGAAGAGCCGCCGGGCGAGATATGCCGACCCCAGGGGTTGTGCGTGCGGCCATACAGCGGATTGTCCGTGTCGGCGCGGAAAGAGAACTCGGGCGTGTTGGTCCGCCCGACAACAACAGCCCCGGCCTTTAGCAGATTGCTCACAACCGGGGCGTCATCCGGTGCAATCACATCTTTCAATGCGACGACACCGTTGGTTGTGGCATGGCCTTTTTGATCAACGTTCACCTTGATCGTGACCGGCACACCATGCAGCGGACCCGTGGGTTTGCCACCGGCCCGCGCATTGTCCAGCGCTTCGGCACGTTCCAACGCTTGCTCGCGCAGGTCTTCCACCACCGCATTCAAATGCGGGTTGACCTCATCCATTCGCTCGATCGAGGCCCGAACCGCCTCGGTCGCACTCAGGTCGCCGCGTCTGGTCAGGGTGGTCAGGTCTGTGGCGCTGAGACGCCAGATATCGGTCTGTGTCATGGGTCCTCACTGTCTTAACGTGACAGTAGAGGCGCTGCTTCGGGTTGCAAGAGAAGACAAAAAAATGGGCGGCTAATGCCGCCCCCCGGGTTACTTGGCGTAACCGATTGTCTGCAAGGCCTCTTTGATCTCGTCAAGAATGGCTGGATCATCGATCGTTGCAGGCATTTTGTAATCCTGACCGTCTGCAATCGACACCATCGTACCCCGCAGGATTTTACCCGAACGTGTCTTGGGCAACCTATCGACGACGACGGCCAGTTTGAAGGCCGCCACCGGGCCGATCTTTTCCCGCACCATCTTGACGACCTCCTGAACCACGTCGCAATGATCCCGATCAGCGCCAGCATTCAGGCACAGGAACCCAACGGGCATCTGACCCTTTAGCTGATCCGATACACCGATCACCGCGCATTCGGCCACATCCGGGTGAGCGGCAAGCACTTCTTCCATCCCCCCGGTCGACAGACGGTGGCCCGCGACGTTGATGACATCATCGGTGCGGGCCATGATGTAAAGATATCCGTCCTCGTCGATCATGCCGGCATCGCCGGTTTCATAATACCCGGGGAAATGTTCAAGATAGGATTTCCTGAACCGTTCCTCGGCGTTCCACAAGGTCGGCAGGGTGCCCGGAGGCAATGGCAGTTTGACCGCGATGGCCCCCAGTTCGCCGGCTTTCATCGGGTGGCCGCCTTCGTCGAGAATTTGCACGTCATAGCCGGGCATCGGTTTCGCGGGCGAACCCAGCTTGATCGGAAGCTCTTCGATGCCCAGCGGATTTCCGGCGATGGCCCATCCGGTTTCTGTCTGCCACCAATGGTCGATCACCGGAACCTTCAGCGCATCCTGCGCCCAGATGATGGTGTCGGGGTCAGCCCGTTCCCCCGCAAGATACAGTGCCCGCAGATGAGACAGATCATACTTGGCGATCAATTCGCCTTTGGGGTCTTCTCGTTTCACGGCACGGATCGCCGTAGGGGCGGTGAAGAAGCTTTTCACCTTATGTTCAGAGATCACGCGCCAGAAGGTTCCCGCATCAGGGGTGCCGACTGGTTTGCCTTCGAACACAATCGTCGTGTTGCCGTGGATCAGGGGGGCATAGCAGATATAGGAATGTCCAACGACCCAACCCACATCAGATGCCGCCCAGAATACATCACCGGGATCAACGTCATAGATGTTCTTCATGGTCCAGTTCAGTGCCACCAGATGCCCGGCAGTGGGGCGCACGACGCCCTTGGGCGCCCCCGTGGTGCCCGAAGTGTACAGGATGTACGCCGGATCGTTGCCGTCGACGGGAACACATTCCGCCGGTTCGACACCGTACTGGAACCCGTGCCAGTTGTAGTCGCGCCCTTCGATCAACTGAGCAACTTCCTGTTCGCGCTGAAAGATGACGCAGAAATCCGGCTTGTGCTCGGCAAGTTCGATGGCGCCGTCCAGAAGCGGCTTGTAGTGCACGACCCGGCCAGGTTCCAAACCGCAGGACGCCGCAATGACGGCTTTGGGTTTGGCGTCGTCGATACGGACCGCCAGTTCGTTGCTGGCAAATCCGCCGAACACAACGGAATGCACAGCACCGAGACGAGCGCAGGCCAGCATCGCCTCAAGCGCCTCGGGGATCATCGGCATGTAGATGATGACGCGGTCACCTTTCTCGATGCCTTTCGCCCGCAGCGCACCGGCCAGATTGGCCACGCGGTTGCGCAGCTCGACATATGAAATCTCGCGCTTGGTATGGGTGATCGGGCTGTCATAGATGATGGCGGTCTGCTCGCCGCGCCCGTTTTCCACGTGGCGGTCCACGGCGTTCCAGCATGTATTGACCCGTGCGTTGCTGAACCATTCATACAAAGGCGCGTTGTCGTCGAAAAGGGCTTTGCTGGGTTCTTTGACCCAATCGATCCCCTTGGCGGCGCTCATCCAGAACGCCTCGGGGTCTTTCTTCCAACTGTCATAAACGTCCTGATACGCCATCTCGTCCTCCTCACAACGACTTGGTCTTTGTGTTAGGACCCAGAAAACTATCCGGCAAGCGAGTCAAATGACGACGCGTCAGTTTATCGCAAAATATTTGCAGTAATTCGCGCAACAGCTTGCAAATTTTTGCAAACTTCTTTTCCAGCATTGGATTTTCTGCGCCGAAGAGGCCATTTTGCAAACTTGCAAATTCAACCGTGCAAAAGATCACGTCCGAGGCGACTCGGCGCAATGCCAATTCGTCCTTCTTCCGCGTGCCCCATGGCTCCCACGGAGATGCAACGGCATATAGCAGTCAAAAGGTGAGAATTGTGTTAACCGCACCCCCGTGGGGGATGCGGTTTTGGGCGTCGGGCGGCCGGCTTACCCGTAATGCGCCACCGGGGTCCCCGCGATGGCAGCCATGTTCAGCAATCCGCGTGCGGTAATGGACGGGGTGACGATGTGCGCCTTGTTGCCCATCCCCATCAGAATGGGGCCAACTTCGATCCCGTCCGCTTTCATTTTCAGGATATTGCGTACGCCGCTGGCCGCATCCGCATGAGCAAAGATCAGCACATTTGCCGCGCCCTGTAGGCGAGATCCCGGAAAAATCCGCGCCCGAAGATCCGCATCAAGGGCCGCATCCAGGTTCATTTCGCCTTCATAGACAAAGTCGCGCGGTTTCTGGTCCAGGATGTCCAATGCAGCGCGCAGGCGTTTTCCCGATCCTTCCGCCTGATTGCCGAATTGTGATTGCGAACAGAATGCGATCTTGGGTTCGATCCCAAATCGGCGAACATGCCGCGCGGCGCCAATGGTGGATTCCGCCAGTTCTTCGGGCGTCGGCAATTGCCGGACATGCGTATCGGCTATGAACAGGGGGCCGTCTTCCAAAATCATCAGCGACAACGCGCCGTGCGGACGCAGGTTGCCATCGTCAAGCACCTGTTCAACATAGTTCAGATGCCAGCGATATTCGCCGAACGTGCCGCAGATCAGACTGTCAGCCTCGCCCCGATGCACCATGATTGCGCCGATGGCGGTTGTATTTGTGCGCATGATCGCCTTGGCCAGATCCGGGGTCACACCTCGGCGCTGCATGATCTGATGATATGAGCTCCAGTAATCGTAGTAACGCGGATCGTTTTCCGGGTTCACGATCTGGCAGTCTGTGCCCGGGCGTATGGTCAGGCCCAGTTTTTCGCATCGGGATTCGATGACTTCGGGACGTCCGATCAGGATCGGCGTTTCCGTCGTTTCCTCAAGAATGGCTTGTGCAGCCCGCAGCACCCTTTCATCTTCGCCTTCGGCAAATACGATGCGACGGGATGCGACGGCCGCGGCCTCGAATACGGGGCGCATCAAAAGCGCCGACTTGAAAACAGACTGGTTGAGTTTTTCCTTATAGGCCTCAAGATCTTTAATGGGGCGCTTAGCGACGCCGCTTTCCATGGCTGCCTTGGCAACGGAAGATGAGACGACACCCACCAAACGCGGATCAAAAGGTTTCGGAATCAGGTAATCCGGCCCAAAGGTCAGTTGCTCGCCCTTGTAGGCGGCTGCGGCCTCGGCGCTTGTCGTCGCGCGGGCCATTTCCGCAATGCCGTCAACGCAGGCGATCTGCATTGCGTCATTGATCTCGGTCGCGCCCACATCCAGAGCACCCCGGAAGATAAACGGAAAGCACAATACGTTGTTGACCTGATTGGGAAAATCGCTGCGCCCCGTGGCGATGATCGCGTCCGGTGCAACCTCACGCGCGGCCTGAGGCAGAATTTCTGGCGTTGGGTTGGCCAGTGCGAAGATGATCGGACGATCGGCCATTTTCTGAACCATTTCAGGCTTCAGGACATTCGGGCCACTAAGGCCCAGAAACAGATCCGCATCGCCGATTACATCATCCAGAGTCCGCAATTCCGTTTTCTGCGCAAACTGCGACTTGTGCGGGTTCATATCCTCGGCGCGCCCCTCGTAGACGAGCCCGTGAATATCGCACAGCCAGATGTTTTCCTGTTTCACACCCAGTTTCACCAGCATGTTCAGGCAGGCAATCCCAGCAGCCCCGCCGCCGGTTGATACGACTTTGATGTCCGCAAAGGATTTCCCCGCCACATGCAAAGCGTTCTTGGCCGCAGCCCCGACGACAATTGCGGTTCCGTGCTGATCGTCGTGAAAAACGGGAATGTTCATGCGCTCGCGGCACAGCTTTTCGACAATGAAACAATCCGGTGCCTTGATGTCTTCCAGGTTGATGGCCCCGAATGTCGGTTCCAGCGCGCAGACGATTTCCGCCAGCTTTTCCGGATCAGGCTGGTCTACTTCGATATCAAAACAGTCAATACCAGCGAATTTCTTGAACAGGACGGCTTTGCCCTCCATCACCGGTTTCGAGGCTAGCGCTCCGATATTGCCCAGACCAAGAACCGCGGTGCCGTTGGATACCACGGCGACAAGGTTGCCGCGCGCCGTGTACTTTTCCGCGTTTGCGGCGTCGGCTTTGATTTCAAGGCTGGCCTCGGCCACGCCGGGCGAATAGGCGCGCGCCAGATCGCGACCGTTGGCCATCGGTTTCGTGGCCTTGATCTCAAGTTTTCCGGGTTTCGGATGGGCGTGATAGTCAAGCGCGGCCTGTCGCAGGCTGGGGGTGTCAGACATTGAAGTTTCAGTTCCCTCTTAGAATTTGATTTAACATTAAACTATTCGTCCAAGCTTGGCTACGTTGCGTAGTTTTGCCGACGTGGCGCAGTTGCACACCCGAAATGGGTTGAATTTTGACATTTTTTTTTTACATCTAGGCAACTTTGCAAAACGAACAAACACTCAGGCAAGACGAAGCAGTAATGACTTTCAAGGCAAATGATCAGGTCGATGGCCTGTTCTCCGGTTCTGTGGCGGATACCGGAGTTGTGCGGCTCACCCTTTGGTTTGCGGTGCTGTCAAGTGTTGTGCTTCTTGGTGCTGTTGGCATCTGGCCAGAACAGGCACTGGTTTTCAATCAGGAAGGCGGGTTGTTTGAAACAATTTCCGCGGCGTGTTTGTTTGCAGCAGGTATGGCCGCTTTGTGGCGATATCCGGGTGTCACCCGGCTGTATATCGGGCTGACATTCCTGTTGTTGGCCGAGCGAGAGCTGGAAGCAGGCGTTTATCCTGAAGGCAGCTTGCCGTTCATGATCCTTGACGGTCTGGATTCGGTGCTGGACGTCACTCTGGTCAGGGTCTTGCTGGCCTGCGTTGTTCTGGGCGGTGTCATCTGGCATGGGATCCCGACGGGATGGAGTGCTGTCAAGCGGCGCGCGCCCTTTATAATCGTGTTCATTGCTGCCGGCTGTCTTGCCGTCATCGCTCAGCTACTTGAAGAATTCACCGGGCTGCACGGCCAAGCTTTGTCGTCAGTTATGAAGACGCGGCTTTTCGTGATGGAAGAAACGCTCGAGATGTTCTTTTCGATTGGCATTTTGGCCTCTGTTCTGATCGGATGGTCAAAATCGAATTCTGACGAGACATCTCATGACAAAGACATCCGAGCCTTCCCGGACCCAAGCTGAATTTCGTTTGCCTACCCAGGAAATTCGAAACGACATCCCCTTTTATACCAAGGTGTTGGGGATGCAGATGGACATGATCTATCCCGCGGACGATCCGCGCGTCGCAGTGTTTTCAGGGCACGGTCTGCGGCTGCGGATTGAAAAAGACGCGCCCGAAGGTCCGGGAACATTGCGCATCCTGACAGATGACCCGGAAAGCTTTGCAGATGGCCAACGCGTTCTTGTCGCGCCGAATGGGACCCGGATCGAAATCGAAGAGCGTAACCCGCCGCTGGTGATGCCTGAAACAGTTCATTCCTTCGTGGTGCGCAGGCTCAAGGATCAGGCGCCCTGGATCATCGGTCGGGCGGGGATGCACTATCGCGATCTGGTGCCGGATCGTCTGGGCGGATCGATCATCGCCAGCCATATCCGCATCCCGGACGGGGGTCCGGTGCCCGATATGGTGCATTTTCACAAAGTCGGGTTCCAGCTGATATTCTGCATTCATGGCTGGGTGGATGTCGTCTACGAGGATCAGGGAGAAAAAATGCGCCTGACCGCAGGGGATTGCTTTATCCAGCCGCCGGAAATTCGTCACCGCGTGCTCGAGGCGTCAGACAATGTTCAGGTTATCGAGATAGGTGTGCCAGCGGAACATGTCACGGAAATCGACCATGACATGCAGCTTCCCACGCCGCATTTTCGCCCGGACCGTGAATGGCAGGGGCAACGCTTTGTCTTCAACCAGGCCAAGGGCGCTGAATGGGTGCCATTCCGTCTTCCGGGTTACATCTGCCGCGATACGACAATTGCCGAGAACACCAAAGGGGTCGCAGGCGTCCAGGTCGTCCGCAAAGGGCAGGGCGATACCGAATGGGCCAGTCACGATACGGACATTCACTTTACCTTCGTGATGAACGGGGCGGTTACACTGGAAGGCGAGGGGCGCGAGCCCTGCCGGCTGGAGCAAGGAGACGCCTTTGTCATCCCGCCCGGGATGCGCACGCGTTTGTCCTCGCCCTCGGACAACATCGAGTTGCTGGAAGTCACCTTGCCCGGTACGTTCATGACAACACTGGGCTGACTGAAAAACCTTGGCTGGGGGCTTCAATTCCTCGGCCTTTTTACGTAACGATCCAAATTTCTGACCAGATGATCAAAAAACGGGGAATCGCCATGTCGCTCAAAGACGCTGCCTTGTCAGTCCGCGAAAACGCCTATGCGCCTTATTCGAATTTCAAGGTTGGCGCAGCGCTTCGGGCTTCGACGGGTCAGATCTTTTCCGGGTGCAACGTTGAAAACGTGGCCTATCCCGAAGGCACTTGTGCCGAGGCCGGCGCAATCGCCGCGATGGTCGCCGCAGGAGAGCAGGAACTGATCGAGGTCTATGTGGTCGCCTCCAGCCCTCAGCCTGTGCCGCCTTGCGGTGGGTGTCGCCAGAAACTGGCCGAGTTTGGCAAGCGCGATGTGAAGGTTACCCTTGCAACCGTGGACGGCGCTGAATTCGAGACAACCATCGGGGATTTGTTGCCGGGCGCATTCGACGCGTCACATATGGAGGATGTCTGAACGCATGGATGCCCGCTCGATCATAGCAAAACTGCGCAGGCAGGAAGTGCCCGGGCGCGAGGAGCTGATCTGGTTTGCGCAGGGGCTTGCGGATGGAAGCGTCAGCGACGCGCAGGCCGGGGCATTCGCCATGGCTGTCTGCATGGGCGGATTGGGCCCTCGGGGGCGTGCGGATCTGACGATTGCGATGCGCGACAGCGGTGACGTTCTGACCTGGGACGTGGATGGGCCGGTGATCGACAAGCACTCGACCGGAGGGGTCGGGGACAGCGTCAGCCTGGTTCTTGCTCCGGCGTTGGCGGAATGTGGGGCGTATGTCCCAATGATCTCGGGCCGGGGTCTTGGGCATACCGGCGGAACGCTGGACAAGCTTGAGGCGATACCGGGGGTCAGCACTCAGATCGGGCAGGACCGTCTTGCGCAGATTTTACGCGATACCGGCGCGGCCATCGTCGGGGCGACGGGCCAGATCGCGCCGGCAGACAAGCGCCTTTATGCAGTGCGGGATGTGACCGCGACGGTCGAGAGCCTGGATCTGATCACAGCGTCGATCCTGTCCAAGAAACTGGCCGCCAGCCCGGATGCACTGGTTCTGGATGTCAAAACCGGCAGCGGTGCTTTCATGAAAACGATGGAAGATGCCCGCAAATTGGCCACCGCATTGACCCAGACCGCAAACGCAGCAGGATGCCGCACGTCGGCGGTGATCACGGATATGAACCAACCATTGGCCCCGGCGTTGGGCAATGCCTTGGAAGTCGCGGAAGTGATGAAGGTGCTGACCATGTCGAATGCGTCCCCTTTGGCAGACATTTCCGCCGAGCTGGGGGGGGTCCTGCTGACCGATGCAGGAATGTGCGGAACGGTCGAGGAAGGGCGTGAGAAGATCTTTGAAATCATCCGTGACGGCCGCGCTGCCGAACGGTTCGGGCGCATGATGGCAGCGGTCGGTGGCCCGGTTCAGTTTGTCGATACCTGGGCCCGGTTCCTGCCTGAGGCGAATGTCATCCAAGAGGTTCCGGCCCCGCGGGACGGCTTCATCTCGGCCGTTGACGGAGAAGCTCTGGGTCTTGCCGTGGTTGCGCTGGGCGGTGGCCGTCAGGTCGAAAGTGATGAGATCGACCCCTCCGTCGGGATATCCAGTATTCTTCGGCTTGGGGACCGCGTGTCAAAGGGAGCGCCGATTGCAGTGATCCATGCTGCTCGGGAAGATGCCGCGCGCCGAGCCGCAGAAACCGTGCTGAGCGCGATTGAGATCAGCGATACGGCCCCGGCGCTTCCGGATCTGATCCACGAAAGGATCAGCGTATGAGCCGTGCATTTCTCGTCGTCATGGATTCCGTTGGAATAGGCGGTGCGCCTGATGCCGATCGCTTTTTCAATGGCGACGTCCCGGATAGCGGGGCAAATACGCTGGCCCATATCGCGCAGGCCTGTGCCGAAGGGCGGGCCGAAGACGGGCGCTCGGGCCCCTTGAACCTGCCGAACCTCGACGCGCTGGGTTTGGGTGCGGCTGCGCGGCTGGCGTCTGGGGACGCAACCCCCGGATTGAACGCGAAACCCAATGGGCTGTGGGGCTGCGCGCGCGAGCATTCGCCCGGCAAAGACACGCCCTCGGGCCACTGGGAACTGGCAGGTCTGCCGGTGCCGTGGGATTGGCACTATTTCCCGGATACGGTTCCGGCTTTTCCTGCTGACCTGAGCCGCGCAGCGGCCCAGGCCGCCGGAACCGAAGGCATCCTTGGCGATTGCCACGCCTCGGGCACGGCGATCATCGCTGAACTGGGTGCCGAGCATATGCGAACCGGCTGGCCGATCTGCTACACCTCAGTCGACAGTGTGTTTCAGATCGCAGCCCATGAAGAGAGTTTCGGGCTGGACCGTTTGCTGGACATGTGCCGCGCCCTTGCACCGCGCTTGCACGAAATGAAAGTGGGCCGTGTCATCGCGCGCCCCTTTGTCGGCTCGCCAGAGGCGGGATTCGAACGAACAACCAACCGCAAGGATTTCGCCATTCTGCCGCCGGCACCGGTTCTGACCAATTGGGTGCAGGATGCCGGGCGGACGGTGCACGCGGTGGGCAAGATCGGCGACATCTTTTCCATGCAGGGTATCGACACGCTGCGCAAAGGGTCGGACGCTGAACTCATGCGGCACCTTTCAGATCTGGTGGATGACGCCGAAGAGGGCAGCCTGACTTTTGCCAACTTTGTTGAATTCGACAGCCTTTACGGCCACCGTCGCGATATCAGCGGCTATGCCCGAGCATTGGAATGGTTCGATCACGAGATCGGCAAGATTCTGGCCAGGCTGCGCCCCGGCGACCTGTTGGTGTTGACCGCCGATCATGGCAATGATCCCAGCTGGACCGGGACAGATCACACACGTGAACAAGTGCCGGTTCTGATTTCCGGGTCGGGCACGGGGCAGATCGGCCAGGTAGACTTTGCCGATATTGCCGCCAGCATCGCCCATCACCTGAACATTCCGGCGCAAGGGCCGGGAAGGAACTTTCTATGAGCGTCGCCGATCTGCCGAAAATAGAACTGCACCTGCATCACGAAGGCGCCGCCCCCCCGGCATTCATACGTCAGCTTGCGCATGAAAAACGGGTGGATCTGAGCGGTATCTTCAAGCCGGACGGATCCTATGATTTCCGCGATTTCGCGCATTTCCTGAATGTGTATGAAGCTGCTTGCGAAGTCCTGAAGACGCCCGAAGACTTTCGGCGGCTGACATTGGCCATTCTCGAAGAAAGCGCCGAAAACGGTGTCGTCTATTCTGAGACTTTTCTGAGCCCCGATTTTTGTGGCGGCGGCGACCTGCACGCCTGGCGGGACTATCTGAACGCCATTCAGGACGCGGCGGACGAGGCCGAGCGCAATTTTGACATCACCCTGCGCGGCGTCATTACCTGTGTGCGCCATTTCGGCCCCGATCAAGCCAAGCGCAGCGCCTATTGCGCGGCAGAGACTGCGGGCGACTGGATCACCGGTTTTGGCATGGGTGGCAATGAATCCGTTGGCACTCAGGGCGATTTCAAATGGGCGTTCGATTGCGCGCGCGAGGCCGGCCTGCGGCTGACGACACATGCCGGCGAGTTCGGAGGCCCTCAAAGCGTGCGCGATGCCGTCCGTGATCTGGGGGTCGAGCGCATCGGGCACGGTGTTCGCGCCATCGAGGATCCGGACCTTGTTCGCGAACTGGTCGACCGGGACATCACTCTGGAGGTCTGTCCGGGATCGAATGTGGTTCTGGGGCTTTTCCCGGATTTTGCGACACATCCAATCGCGGTCTTGCGTGATGCGGGCGTGAAGGTCACCGTCTCAACGGATGACCCGCCATTTTTTCACACGACCATGCGGCGGGAATATGAAATGCTGAACGCAGCTTTCGGCTGGGAGGCCGAAGATTTTGCGGCCCTGAACGAAACCGCCCTGGAAGCGGCCTTTTGCGATGACGCTACCCGTGCACGGGTCAAGAAAAGACTGGAGAAAACATGAGCGAACATCTGACCATCGTCGATCACCCTCTGGTGCAACACAAACTGACGCTCATGCGGGACAAGGGCACCTCGACCGCCGTGTTCCGGCAGTTGCTGCGCGAAATAACGCTGCTGCTGGCCTATGAGGTCACGCGCGAAATTCCGTTGACCACGCGCCATATCGAAACACCGATGGAAGAAATGGATGCACCCATTCTGGCGGGCAAGAAAATGGCGTTGGTGTCGATCCTGCGTGCTGGAAACGGGATGCTGGACGGGGTGCTGGAGCTTGTTCCTTCTGCGCGTGTCGGCTTTGTCGGTCTGTATCGCGACGAAGAAACGCTTAAGCCCGTGCAGTATTACTTCAAGGCACCCGAGAGCCTGAAAGACCGTTTGGTTATCGCGGTTGATCCGATGCTGGCCACCGGCAACAGCTCGGCCGCGGCGATTGACCTTCTGAAAGAGGCGGGGGCGACGGATATCCGCTTTCTGTGCCTGTTGGCCGCGCCGGAAGGTGTGGCGCGTATGAAAGAGGCGCACCCGGATGTGCACATCGTCACCGCCGCACTGGACCGCGAGCTGAACTCGAAAGGCTATATCATGCCGGGTCTGGGCGACGCGGGCGACCGGATGTTTGGAACCAAGTAAACCGGCTTATTCACCGCATATGTTTTGCAGCCGGACCCAATCACGGTCCGGCAACACCTGTTCCAGTGTCCGGCCGGCCATGGGATCGGCCTCGATCAGGCCCAATACTGACTCTCCGGTAATGTCCTGAGCATAGGCGTAAGGGGTGGAAGGCAGGGCGCTTTGCGAGAACATCGCCAGCAAGTCTTCGTCCGGAAGGGAAGGTCGGGGCTGCGAGAGGACCTGTTCGGTATAGGTGTCGATGATCTCAGGTGTCAGTTCCCCGGTCGTCAACAGCCGAAAGGCCGAGGCCGCCCCGGTTCTGTCCAGCAGATCATCCAGCGGGTCGTTGAGCGCCGTCCGCGCGCGCTCTGCAACAACATAGCCTGCTGCGACGGCAGGGTCTTCATGGTCTTCAACCAGCGCCCGGTTCAACAGAACGGTGCCACCCGGCAAGCTGAGGCTGTCCTGAACGCCGGCGGGCAGAATAACGATCTGCCGTACGCCCGTACGACTGGCCAAGCGATCCAGTGAAGCCTGCGCATCCACGGAAGAACAGGCCGGTCCCGAGACGCGCTCGATCCGACGCAGGATCGTGTCTCCGATTTCCTGTCGTTTGATTTCGGGTACGACCGAGACAACATGGTTTTGCAACGCACCGGGCAGCCAAAACAACAATACGGCCAGAACCGCAGCCACGACGCCTCCGACGCTCATCCAGCGCAAACGGCCGGGATGGGGGCGCGAACGTTCGATGGCACGTTGCAGCCGATCGATCGCTTCAAGCATCGTGGTTTCGGATTCTCCCAGTTCCAGTGTCTCATCCGGATCACCGTCGGGGCAAAAAACAGCCGGAAAGGCACCGGGGTTCTGCCGTTCAAGCGCCGCCAAAGACCAATGCGTCAAAGCCCTGTCATTGAAATCGGAAATGGTTAGGGTCGCCTCGCCAATCGATACCACGACTTCGCGCCGCTGTTCATCGGGCGAAGGGCGCCACAGACCGGTGGCTTCGATCCGCTGGTACTGTTTCAGGGCCGTCATCTGGTTGGGGTCTGCTCGAAATTGTTTTGCCGCAGCTTAGCATGGTGAAAACGCCGTGCGCAAACCTGTTGCGCAGGTATTCCGATTTGTGCTGGATACCCGTCAGGAAAAAGATCGCCGATCTTTGATCGCAACAAGGGCGCGAACATGCAGGCAGACACGACCACCTCTCCGGTGCTGGCTTCAGCCCTTATGGTCGCAGCAATGGCTATTATCGGCGTGATCGACAATGTTGTGATCCTGCTGGCCGAGACGGTCGGGCTGTGGCAATTCCATTTCATGCGGGCATTGCTGATGCTGCCGCTGATTGTCGGGCTGTCCCTTTTGGGGCTGGGCGGGCTGAGGCCGCAACGGTGGAGGGCGGTCATCTTACGCAGTCTTCTGATTACGACGGCCATGTTTTTCTATTTTGCGTCGCTGTCGATGATGCCGATTGCGCAAGCACTGGCAGGGTTATTCACCTCGCCGATTTTCGTGCTGCTGATTTCGTCATTTGCGCTTGGGCAAAAGATTGGGCCGTGGCGCATTCTGGCTGTGCTGGTCGGTTTTTCGGGCACGCTTCTGGTTTTGCAACCCAACCCAGTCGAATTTGACATGCGTTCGGTTTTTCCAATTGCCGCAGGTTTTTTCTATGCCTTGAGTTCGATCATGACGCGGACATATTGCGCGCGTGAAAGCACGGTTGCGATGCTGGCAGCCATGGTTATTACCCTTGGGCTGTCAGGGGCCGTGGGCGCCACCTTGTTCACGGTTGCGCCCGTTGCCACGCTGGACGGGCCGGATGGCTTTGTTACACGGGGTTGGGCCTGGGAAGTGGGGCCCGCGCTGCCATGGATTGTTGTTCAGGCCGTCGGGTCGACCATTGCGGTCTTCATGCTCATCAAAGCCTATCAGGTAGGCGAAACCTCTTACGTGGCCGTGTTCGAGTATTCGGTGATGATCTTCGGGCCGCTCTTTGCATTCGTCGCACTGGGTCAGACCCTCGATTTGATGCAAGTGTCCGGGATTGTCCTGATCGCGGCGGCAGGGGTTTTGCTGGGCTGGCGGGCCAGGCGGTCATCCACCCAGCAGGAACTTGCCTGACACGTACAACAGCGCACTGCCAACGGATTTTGCGGCTGCAACCTCAACAAGCGGGTTCATTTCAACGGATCAGGTGCAGATGGATTCGTAAGTTCCATGCATGCTGACCGTTTCGGAAATTGCACAAAAGCCTGTTTTTGCCTTGTGAGTGTTCACCAAATCGCCCTGGGAATGCGCTGAGACAGTCCAAATTGGGCATAAATATGTCCGAAATAAGACAGGCCCGATTTTTGATGTTAGCTGTTTGGCATAGTGAGTTTGTGCCAAAGGGGGTTAGGCACGTGTCTGAAGTTACGAGTATTTCTGTTTATCTTGATCAGTCGTCGGAAACTGATCCATCCGGTTTGAACCACGCGGTGAACGCGCGCCGTGGTGGTTTTTTGAGCGGCACGAAGGTTGCGACGACCAGCGGGTGGAAACCGGTTGAGCGCATTGCAGTCGGCGATCTGGTCCGAACTCTGGATCACGGGTTCAAAGAGGTGCGCCGCATCTCGACCAGCGTCGTGGTCATTCCTGCCGAAGAGCGCCGTTCCCAGTATTTGCCGGTTTTCGTACCGGCACGCGCCGCGTATAACGGGCGCCCCGTTTGGCTGATGCCCGAACAGGGCATCGCTCTGAG
This sequence comes from Ruegeria sp. A4, assembly GCF_056543025.1. Taxonomy (NCBI): domain Bacteria; kingdom Pseudomonadati; phylum Pseudomonadota; class Alphaproteobacteria; order Rhodobacterales; family Roseobacteraceae; genus Ruegeria; species Ruegeria sp. A4. The sequence goes on from NZ_JBQGAW010000001.1 coordinate 16,651, forward strand.
CCTGTCGCAGATTGATGCCGATGTCAGCGGATGTTCCGTCGTATCCGCAAGACTGCTGAATGGCGTGGGTCGGTTTATGTCGCAGGCACCGGGATCGTCGTTTGAGGTCCGTTCCCTGTTTTTCGACGAAGATCAGGTGATTTTTGTCGAGGGCGGCCTGCAAGCTTACTGCCCTTCCGGCCTGTTCAACATGCGCGGCAGGGTCAGCGGGGCTGGTTACGATGTCGCCGATGAAGAGACCGGCACAAAGCTGGTCAACCTGATTGCAAGCAGGGGCGATATGTCGGCCCTTGCCAATCCATTGGGTGCCCTGCCTGCACCCATTCCGCAGGAACCGATATTTCCGATCCGTCCGCCCTCTGGGGTCAGGCGGCCGGGTCGACCGGGGCGTCCAAACGCACCGGTGCTGTTTTTGCGGCCCGAATGGCAGATCTAACCAAACACTGACAAAAACGATGCAGGCGCGTGAACTCACGCGCCTGCATCACTGTTTCAGGCAGCTTTTGCTTCGGGGTTGAAGCGCCCGTAGAAGGTTTGACCCTTCTCGGCCATCTCACGCAGCAGCGGCGGGCAGGCAAAGCGTTCGCCATATTTCTCGGCCAGCTGATCACATCTTTCGGCTGCGTAGGTCGTGCCGATGATGTCCAGCCAGCTGAGTGGGCCACCGGACCACGGCGCAAAGCCCCAGCCCAGAATGGCGCCCACGTCGCCTTCACGGATGTCTTCCAGCACACCTTCTTCCAGCGCCCGAACCGCTTCCAGAACCTGCGCGAACATCAGGCGCTCCTGTACTTCGATCAGGTCGGGCTGGTCTTTGGCAAGTGGATACTTCTCTTGAAGACCCTTCCAGTATTCGACGCGTTTGCCCTTTTCGTCATAGACGAAGAAGCCGGCGTTTGCCTTGCGGCCCAGGCGGCCCTGTTCTTCCATCCAGAAGATCAGATCGTCCGAGGGGCTTTCCGGATAGGTATTGCCCATGGCTGCCTTGGTCGCACGGGCGATCTTGGCGCCCAGATCAATCGAGGTTTCATCGGTCAGCTGGATCGGACCAACCGGAAAGCCCAACTGACGTGCGGCGTTGTCGATCAGCACGGGGCTCACGCCTTCGGTGATCATCCGTGCGCCTTCGTTGATGTAAGGAATGATGCAGCGATTGGCGTAGAAGAAGCGCGCATCGTTGACCACGATCGGCGTCTTGCGGATCTGGCGCACGTAGTCGAGCGCTTTGGCAACGGCGCGATCACCGGTTTCCTTGCCCTTGATGATCTCGACCAGCAACATCTTCTCGACCGGCGAGAAGAAGTGGATGCCGATGAATTGATCGGGACGCACGCTTGCCTTGGCCAGATCGGTGATCGGCAGGGTCGAGGTGTTCGAGGCAAAGATGCAGTCTTCCGGGATGATCGCCTCGACCTTTTTGGTCATCTCGGCCTTTACGCCCATGTCTTCAAACACGGCTTCGATGATCAGGTCACACCCTTTCAGATGGTCCAGATCCGGTGTCGCCGTGATGCGGGCCAGCATGGCCTCTTTCTTATCGGCCGTGACCTTGCCGCGCTTGATACCCTTGTCCAGATAGGTTTCGGTATAAGCTTTGCCTTTGTCGGCTGCCTCTTGATCGCGGTCGACCAGAACGACTTCCATGCCAGCTTGGGCAGAAACCAGCGCGATACCGGCCCCCATCATGCCAGCGCCCAGAACGCCGATCTTCTTGACACGCTGATCGGGCACATCTTTCGGGCGGACCGCGCCTTTTTCAAGCGCTTCCTTGTTGAGGAACAGTGACCGGATCATCGCCGACGAGGACGGGTTCATCAGAACGTTGGTGAACCAGCGGGCTTCAATTTTCAAAGCGGTGTCAAAGTCGACCAGCGCGCCTTCATAGATCGCGCTCAGAAGGGCTTTGGCCGCAGGGAAGGCGCCTTGCGTTTTCCCATGAACCATGGCGCTCGCGCCAACGAAGGTCATGAAACCGGCAGGGTGGTAGGGCGCGCCACCGGGCATCTTGTAGCCCTTCGCGTCCCAGGGTTTCACCAGGTCGGCGTCCTTGGCATTCAGAACCCATTCCTTGGCCGCAGCGACCGGATCGTCGGCAACTGCGTCGATCAACTGCGCGCCCTTGGCCTTGGCCGGATCCATCATCTTGCCTTCAAGCAGCACCGGGGCCGCCGCCATGGCGCCCACCATGCGGCTGTAACGGATGGTGCCGCCGCCGCCGGGGAAGATGCCCAGCAGGATTTCGGGCAGCCCGATCTTGGACTTTGGATTGCTTGTCATGACGCGGTGATGACATGCCAGTGCGATCTCGGTCCCGATCCCGGCGCAGGTTCCGTTGATCGCGCAGGCGATGGGCTTGCCACCTTTCTTGGTCTTGGGGTCCATGCCCGCCAATTCCAGCTTGCGCAGGATGTGATGTCCGCCCATGACGAAATCAAACAACGCCTGCGCAGGTTCGTCCCCGGCTTCCTGACGGATGGTGGCCAATGTGTTCAGGTCCATTCCGCCGGCAAACGAGCCTTCCTTGCCCGAGGTAATGACAATACCTTTGATCTCGTCGTCGCTCAGGGCCTGATCAATCAGTTGGCTGACTTCTTGAAAAGCCTCGCGGGTCAGCACGTTCATGGATTTTCCCTGGGCGTCCCAGGTCACAAAGGCGACGCCGTCCGCGTCTTTGGTCAGAGTGAAATCAGTCATTGTCATCTCCAATCTGGTCAGCCGTCAGCGGGCTGCCGTCTTTCCGGGTGAAAGAGAATCCGTTTTCATCATCCTTCACCATCATGTCTATGTCGCTGTAATAGCCGGTCTCGGTCGGGGTCCGTGTGCCCACCACCAGAAAGGTCGCGGGCGCATCGGTCTTGTTCACAAGGTGGTGGCCATTGGCCTCACCAGCGGGCCAAGCGGCGCAGTCACCGGGCAGCATCTCATGCTCACCATCGTCATCGATCAGCACGCATTTGCCGCTGAGCATGATGGCAAACTCGTCCTGCTCCATATGGTAGTGGCGCAGCGACGAGAGGCCCCGAGGCTCCAGCCGCACGATGTTGACCCCGTACTGGGTCAGCCCGCCCGCATCCCCGACGCGCTGCACAAAACGACCAGCGGTCGCCTCGGCCAGCTTGCCCGGATAGGACGAGCCCCCCTTGAACGGGATCTGAGAGAGATCCAGCTTGGGCATCAGACCCGCTCGATAATCGTTGCCGCACCCATGCCGGACGCAATGCAGAGCGTGGCCAGACCGGTTTCCTTGTCCTGACGCTCCAGTTCATCCAGCAAGGTGCCGATGATGATCGCACCGGTTGCGCCCAGCGGGTGACCCATCGCGATCGAGCCGCCGTTGACGTTGACCAGCGCCGGATCCACATCAAAGGCCTGCTGGAACCGCAGCACGACCGAGGCAAAGGCTTCGTTGACCTCGAACAGGTCCAGATCGCTGATCTTCATGCCGTTATCGGCCAGGATCTTCTCGGTCACAGGAACCGGGCCGGTCAGCATGATGGTCGGGTCGGTGCCGATTTTGGCGGTGGCCTTGATGCGTGCGCGGGGTTTCAGGCCGTATTTTTCACCAAATTCCTTGTTGCCGATCAGCACGGCCGCAGCCCCATCCACGATGCCCGAGCTGTTGCCCGCATGGTGGATGTGATTGATACGCTCAAGATGTGGGTATTTCAGCATCGCCACCTTGTCGAAACCGGGCATCTGCTCGCCCATCATCTGGAAGGACGGGTTCAACGCGCCAAGGCTTTGCATGTCGGTGCCCGGCCGCATGTACTCGTCGCGGTCCAGAATGGGCAGGCCGTTCTGGTCTTTGACCGTGATGATCGACTTTTCGAACCGGTTTTCCGCCCAGGCTTCCGCCGCGCGCTTTTGCGACTCAACCGCCAGAGCGTCCGCGTCATCGCGGCTGAACCCGTATTCCGTGGCAATGATGTCGGCCGAGATGCCCTGCGGCACAAAGTAGGTCTCCATCGCCAGAGAGGGGTCAACGGCAATCGCCGCCCCGTCGCTGCCCATGGGAACACGGCCCATCATCTCGACGCCACCGGCGATGTAGGCGTCGCCAGCTCCGCCCTTGACCTGGTTTGCGGCCAGGTTCACGGCTTCCATCCCGCTCGCGCAGAAGCGGTTGATCGCCAGGCCGGGGATCGACTGGTCCAGATCCGAGGCCAGAACAGCCGAGCGCGCCAGACAGCCGCCTTGCTCCATCACCTGCGTGACGTTGCCCCAGATCACGTCCTCGACGGCGTGGCCTTCCAGGTTGTTGCGTTCCTTCATCGCGTTCAGGGTCAGGGCGGACAGGCGTACCGAGGTCACCTCGTGCAGGCTGCCATCCTTGCGGCCCTTGCCGCGCGGGGTGCGCAGGGCGTCATAAATATAAGCTTCGGTCATGGGTCTTCTCCTCAAGCTCGATCCGACGGGTTGCCGGGCATCAGGTCATAGGGGTGTTTCCAGCCGGGCTGTTCGGACAGGCGAGTCAGCCAGGCGTCGATGTTGGGCCAGTCGGCACGGTCAAAGCCGAATGGTTCGGGGTAATACAGATAGCCGCAGCAGCTGAGATCGGCGTTGGTCACGCCGTCGCCGACGATCCAGTCGCGGCCTTCCAGATGCGCGTTCAGCACCTGATAGGCAGCCTTCAGGCGGCCCTGGTTGAAGGCGATCACATCCGGGTTGCGGTGCTGTTCGGGCAGAAAGTTGATCAGGAACCGGGTCAGGCCCGCCATCGAGCTGAGCTTGTGATTGTCCCACAGCACCCAGCGCAGGATGTCATAATTCTCTTCCCGGCTCTTGCCGCCGAACTTGCCGGATTTTTCAGTCACATAGGCTTGAATGGCACCGGATTGGGAGGTTTGGAAATCGCCATCGACCATGAAGGGCGCTTCGCCCATCACGTTGATTTCCGAACGGAATTCGGGGCTGCGGGTGACGCCGTTGAAGAAATCGACAAAGACCGGTTCCCAATCGAGGCCAGACATTTCCAGCGCCAGAGCGGCCTTGTAGGAATTGCCGCTTTCTCCGAAGCAGTGCAGTTTAATGGTCATGCAATCGCCCCTCCCGTGGCGTTTTGTGCGTCTTTCACCCTAGCTCGGCGGTTTTGGTGCCTAGCGCTTGCGCGCCTCCAGCTCGGAATTGAAAAGACGCAATCGGTGGGTAAGGTTGTCCTCATCAATGACGCTGTTGAAATTTTCGAACAGAAAAGACAGCGCTTCGCCTTCATCTAATCCTGCCTCACGGGCAAAAGCCCTGAGCTTGCGATATCCGTCCTCGGTCATGGCGACCGGGAATCGGCGGGTCAGGCGAAATCGTTTTGGCATTGTATCTCCTCCGAAAACCGGCTCCGGGGCGGGACCCCGGAACCGGAGAAAGATCAGAAGTTTGCAGCCTCCAGCGCCATGACCGTATCTGCGCCGGTTTGAATGCGCGACAGATGCAACGCCGTGGCGGGCAGACGGCGGGCCATGTAGAAGCGGCCGGTGTTGATCTTGGTCTCGTAGAACTTTTTGTCCGACGTGCCACTGTCCAGCGCTTCTTGTGCGGCCTTGGCCATACGCGCCCACATCAGGCCCAGGCAGACATGACCGAACATGTGCATGAAGTCATAGGAACCGGACAGCGCGTTGTTCGGATTTTTCATGCCTTCCTGCATGAAATACATGCCAGCCGCCTGCAGATCCTTGGACGCAGCCTTCAGCGGTTCGATAAAGGCTTTGTCATAAGCCTCGTTCTGGCCTGCGTTTTCCTTGCAGAAGGTTTTGACCATATCGAAGAAGGCCATGACGTGCTTGCCGCCATCCTGCGCCAGTTTGCGGCCAACAAGGTCCAACGCCTGAACGCCGTTGGCGCCTTCATAGATCATGGCGATCCGGGCATCGCGGGTGTATTGCGACATGCCCCATTCTTCGATGTAGCCGTGCCCACCATAGACCTGCTGCGCCTGAACGGTCATGTCGTAACCTTCATCCGTCAGGAAGCCCTTGATGACTGGGGTCAGAAGCGAGATCAGCCCGTCCGCGTCCTTGTCACCCGATCGGTGCGCTTTATCGATCATGGTCGCGCCCCAAAGGATGAACGCGCGTGCGCCTTCGGTGAAGCTTTTCTGATCCATCAGATTGCGACGGATGTCAGGGTGAACGATCAGCGGATCAGCCGGGCCATCGGGGTTCTTTACACCGGTTACATCGCGGCCCTGCAGGCGGTCTTTGGCGTATTCCAGAGCGTTCTGATACGCCGCTTCGGCCTGTGACAGGCCTTGCATGCCCACACCCAGACGCGCTTCGTTCATCATGGTGAACATAGCACGCATACCTTTGTGCTCTTCGCCCAGCAGCCAGCCGGTGGCCTCGTCATAGTTCATGACGCAGGTCGAGTTGCCGTGGATGCCCATCTTTTCTTCGATCTTGCCGACCGAGACGCCGTTGCGTTCGCCCAAAGAGCCGTCTTCGTTGACGATGAACTTGGGCACGATGAACAGCGAAACGCCCTTAATGCCTTCGGGTCCGCCGGGAATTTTGGCCAGCACCAGGTGGATGATGTTATCGGCCATGTCGTGATCGCCAGCCGAGATAAAGATCTTCTGGCCAGAGATTTTGTAGCTTCCGTCGCCCTGCGGTTCCGCTTTGGTGCGCATCAGGCCCAGATCGGTGCCGCAATGCGGTTCGGTCAGGTTCATGGTACCGGTCCATTCACAGCTGACCATTTTGGGCAGGTACTTGTTCTTCTGCTCGTCCGTTCCGTGCGCCAGAATCGCCGAGGCCGCGCCGTGCGTCAGGCCCTGATACATGGTGAAAGCCTGGTTTGAGCCCGAGAACATTTCACCCACAGCAGTGCCAAGCACATAGGGCATGTTTTGGCCGCCATACTCTTCCGGCATGTCGAGGCCAGTCCAGCCGCCTTCCTTCATCTGCTCGAAGGCTTCCTTGAACCCGGTCGGGGTGTACACAATACCGTTTTCCAACCGGCATCCTTCGGTGTCGCCGACGACGTTCAGCGGATGCAGAACATTTGTGGCAACCTTGCCGGCTTCTTCCAGAACCGCGCCGGTAAACTCGGCTTCCAGTTCGTTATAGCCGGGTATGTCCGACTGCGAGACATTCAGGACGTCGTGCAGGATGAACTGCATGTCTTTGGTTGGCGCGTTGTAAACGGGCATGTGAAGCTCCCTTAATTCATATGTCCGGATGACAGGTCGAGGTTACTCGGCTGCCTTCTTTTCCTGTTTCATCGAGGCGATGACTTTCTCGCCCCAGCGCAACTGCTCTTTCAGATCGTCGATGGCCTGCGTCAGCTCTTCGCGGCGCGCTTCCATGTCCTCCAGACGCTCGCACGCGATTTCATAGGTGCGGGTCATCTGCGTGACCTGCTGGTCGCCGACATGATACAAATCCAGCAGTTGCCGAATTTCTTCCAGGCTGAACCCAAATCGTTTGCCGCGCAGGATCAGTTTGAGCCGCGCCCGATCACGCTTGGTGAACAGACGTTTCTGGCCTTCACGGATCGGGAACAGAAGTTCCTTGGCCTCATAGAACCGCAAGGTGCGTGGCGTGACATCATAGGTCTCGCACATCTCACGGATGGTCATCACATCTTCGGTCATTCGTCATACTCTCGTCACTGGCGTCATGAGATATGAGTTGCGCAGTTGGTACGCGCTTTACAACACGCGAGTGACGTTTACGTAATCCAGACGCTGCGTCATTTCAAAGTTGACGTAACATCCGGTCACGTAAGCACGGTCTGACGCAATTTTCTTTCCGTAGCGTCATGCGGAATTTCCCGCCAAAGCTGTCGCAATTGCGGAAACACCGCGCATCTGCTTGCGCAGCTTCAGGGTGATCAATTCGATTTTTCGGATGGGGGGCGGCTATCCCAAGGACTTGGCCGTCTGGTCGCGCAGACGCTTGAGTTCGTCCATGGCTTCGTCCAGTTGCTGGCGCTGCTGCTGAAGCTCGTTCATCTGGCGATCCGCCATCTCGACGAAGGTGGCCATTTGCGCCTCATTGCCCTGATCTTCGTAGATCAAAAGCCATTGGCGGATCTCTTCCAGGGGGAAACCGAACTTGCGGCCGCGCATGATCAGCTTCATCCGCGCGCATTCGCGCGGGCCGTAAAACCGGGACCGACCTTCACGGTCCGGTTGCAAAAGTTCGATGTATTCGTAATAGCGCAGAGTGCGCGGGGTCACGTCGAACTCGGCGCACATCTCTTTGAATGACAAACGGTTGTTGGACATTCCCGATCTCCTTGTCAGCAACCTAGGCGGTCCCGATCCCAAGCGCAACAGGTGGGCTTGCCCTTTGCGGAAACAGCGGCTCATAAAGGACGGGCAGAGAACAGGACGCAAACCAATGGTCGACAAGACAGTTTTAGCCCGCCAGTTTATCGAGGCGATACCCCATGCGCGGGCATTGAACCTCAAGCTCACGCAGATCGGTGAGGGCGAGGCAGAGATCACGTTGCCCTACAATGAGGATCTGATCGGGGATCCGCGCACAGGGGTGATTCACGGTGGGGCGATTTCCACAATTCTCGACACATGCTGCGGTGCTGCTGTGATGAGCCACCCGTCGGCCCCCGGCGGGACAGCCACGATCGATCTGCGCATTGACTACATGCGCGCAGCGACACCGGGTCAGACGGTGACAGCGCATGCCGTCTGCTATCACATCACGCGGAACGTGGCGTTTGTACGAGCCACGGCTATGGACCATGACAAAGACCTGCCGGTGGCCACGGCCTCGGGGTCCTTTACGGTTGAGGGGAAATAATATGGCAAGACCTCGTCCCGAACCAATGCAGGTGGTCAAGCAGCGACGCGACGCAGCTTTGCGTGCGCTGGTTGACGGTGTCCCTTATATCCGATTTCTCAATATCAGCTTCGACCGGCGCGGGGATGAACTGACCGGCGTTCTGAACTTCGATGACAAGTTGATCGGCAACCCGTTCCTGCCTGCGATTCACGGCGGTGTAACCGCGGCATTCCTCGAAGTGACCGCTGTCATCACCCTTAGTTGGGAACATATGTTCCCGCGTATCGAAAGTGGCGAGATCGACGGAGAGGCCATTGTGACCGACCCGAATATTCGCTTTCCCAAGACCATCGACTTTACCGTCGACTATCTGCGCTCGGGCCTTCCACGGGACGCATATGCACGGGCCTTCATCAGCAGATCCGGGCGGCGGTACGCCTCGGTCCGGGTCGAAGCCTGGCAGGATAACCATGCGAAACTGTTTGCGCAGGCTTCCGGACATTTTCTGATGCCGCAACCTCCCAGAGACAAGAGCTGACCGTGCAGGACGCCTCGGCGCCCATCACGCACAGGCGGGTGCTGAAGATCGCGGTGCCCATAGTTCTGTCGAATGCCACCGTGCCGATACTGGGTGCGGTGGACACGGGCGTTGTCGGTCAGATGGGCGAGGCGGCCCCGATCGGGGCGGTCGGCATCGGGGCTGTGATCCTGTCCACAATTTATTGGATCTTCGGTTTCCTGCGGATGGGCACAACCGGGATGGCGGCGCAGGCACGCGGGGCAGGTGACACTGTCGAAACCCGGGCGCTGCTGATGCGCGGCCTGATCTTGGGGGGCGCGGCAGGGCTGTTCTTTATCCTTGCGCAGGTGGCCGTGTTTGCGGGTGCGTTCGCGCTTTCCCCGGCAAGCCCCGAAGTCGAAGCCCTGACCCGGTCCTATCTGGAAATCCGCATCTGGGGGGCGCCTGCAACCATAGCGTTATATGCCGTTACCGGCTGGCTGATCGCCGTCGAGCGTACGCGCGGCGTGTTCATCCTTCAGGTCTGGATGAACGGGTTGAACATCGGTCTAGACCTGTGGTTCGTTCTGGGCCTTGGCTGGGGGGTCGAAGGGGTTGCCATTGCCACCCTGATCGCAGAATGGACCGGTTTGGCCTTGGGGGTGTGGCTTTGCCGGGATGGGTTCGCAGATGGAATCTGGCGCAATTGGGCTCGGGTTTTCGATGCCGCCCGGCTGCGGCGTATGGTGCAGGTCAACGGTGATATCATGCTGCGATCGGTTCTGTTGACCGGATCGTTCACGACATTCCTTTTTGTTGGCTCGGATCTGGGTGACGTGAATCTGGCGGCCAATCAAGTCTTGCTTCAATTTCTTGAAATCACCGCCTTTGCGCTTGATGGGTTCGCCTTTTCCGCCGAAGCGCTGGTCGGAGGCGCAGTCGGTGCCAGAGACAGGCATCAGGTGCGTCGCGCCTCTGTCATGGCCTCGCAATGGGGTGTTGGGGGGGCGCTGTTGCTGGCTGCGGTTTTCTTCGTTGCCGGTCCGGCGCTGATCGATCTGATGTCAACTTCACCGCAGGTGCGTGAAGCCGGGCGCGAATACCTGTTCTGGGCCGCGATCGCCCCGGTGATCGGGGTGGCAAGCTGGATGTTCGACGGTATCTACATCGGCGCCACCTGGACCCGCGCCATGCGAAACGCGATGGTTCAGTCGGTGGCGATCTATGTGGTCGCTTTGTTCATGCTGGTGCCTGTCTTCGGCAATCACGGCCTGTGGGCCGCGCTGATGGTTCTCAATATCGCACGTGGTGTGACAATGGGCTGGCGCTATCCCAAGCTTGAAGCCCAGGTGGCCTAGAGCAACGTCAACAGGTTTTCCGGCGGACGTCCGATGGCGGCTTTGTCTCCGGCAATTGCAAGAGGGCGCTCGATCAGGATCGGGTTTTCGGCCATGGCACGGATCAGGTCTTCGTCGGGCGAGGTTTTGGCCAGCCCCAGTTCCTTGAACCGTTTTTCTCCTGTGCGCATCATTTCGATGGGCGGCAGCCCAAGGGCGGATTGCGCAGCGCGCAACTCGTCGATTGAAGGCGCGTCTTCCAGGTACTTTCGAACGCAGACCTGCGCACCGTTTTCTTCCAAAAGCGCCAGACCGGCGCGGGATTTGGAACAGCGGGGGTTGTGCCAGTATTCGATCACAGCCAATCCTCTCGTTTGCTGCCGACGGCTTGCGATACGGTGTCAAAACCGTCACGCGCCAGCAAGTCATCCAGCCCTTTGGCGATGTCGGCCGCCAGGGAAATGCCGCCATACACCATCGCGGTATAGAACTGCACGGCCGATGCCCCGGCACAGATCTTGGCATAGGCTTGCTCGGCATTGCTGATGCCGCCCACGCCGATCAGGGGGATTTCCCCATCCGTCAGTTTGCTCAGCCGAGCCAGCACGCGGGTGGACTTTTCAAAAAGCGGGGCGCCCGACAAACCACCATTTTCGTCTTTCTGCGCGCTGCGCAACCCGTCGCGGGACAGGGTGGTGTTGGTGGCAATCACAGCGTCCACCCCGGTTTCGCGTGCGACCTCGGCGATGTCCTGCAATTCCGCCTCGGTGAGATCCGGAGCGATTTTCAGGAAGATCGGCAGCGGGCGCGGCAGCGCATCACGTGTCTCGATCACACCGCTCAACAACGCGGTGAGAGCGGCTTTGCCCTGCAAATCCCGCAGCTTTTCCGTGTTCGGGGATGATACGTTGACGGTCGCAAAATCCAGATATTCGGCACAATGGGCCAGCACTTTGACAAAGTCGCCGGCGCGGTCTTCGCTGTCCTTGTTCGCCCCCAGATTCAGGCCGATGACCGCGTCTTTGGGGCGGTGTGCCAGCCGTTTGGCCATCACCTCCATGCCTTCGTTGTTGAAGCCAAAGCGGTTGATGGCTGCCTTGTCCTTGGTCAGGCGAAAAAGACGGGGTTTGGGGTTTCCCGGTTGCGGGCGCGGCGTGACCGCCCCGACCTCGACAAAACCGAACCCGGCGCGGGACAGCGGGGCCAAAACCTCACCATTCTTGTCGAACCCGGCAGCCAGCCCAACCGGGTTCGGCAGGGTCAGCCCGGCAACGACCGTTTTCAGGCGCGGCGTCGTTACCGGCCCGGGTGCGGGTGCCAGCCCTGACTTCAACGCCCTAATCGACATCCCGTGGGCTGTCTCGGGGTCCATGCGGTGCAGGGCGGCAAGGCCCAGTTTCTCTGTCAGTTTCATCCGAATGTCGCCCCGGCTTCACCTGAACCGCATCGGATCAGGCGCGATGTTTCCACCGCCGCCTGACGATGGATCACCGCCGCACGATAGGCCGGGTCGGTGACCATTTCCAGAAATGCATGTGCCGTTGGATAGCGGGCAATGAAAACGGCATCCCACGCCTCGTCCGCCGGGCCAATCAGGGTTGATTCAAACACCCCACGCCAAAGGATGCGCGCCCCGATACGTTCAATGATCGCAGCGGTTTCAACCCCGTAGTTCTTGTAGGCTTGCGCTCCGGTCAGGTCTGCATTCGCCAGTTCATGCGCGGGTGGGTACTGCGCCTTGGCCCGAAACTTCACCAGGTTGAGCATTTCGATCGGCTGGTCCCGATCCAATGCCTTGAAGGCCTCGAACTGGTCGCGGTCCGGGTCGATATAGGATGTCATGACATGTCCTTTGGGAACTGGTGCGCGGTGCCGTCAAACGGCAGAGGGCGTGACCAGACAACATCGCTCATCCGGATCTGGCGATAGAGATGCGGGAACAGGGCACCGCCGCGCGAGACCTCCCATTTTAGGTCGTCGCCCATCGCATCTGCGTCACAGGCCAGCAAAACCAGACCATCGACACCGGCAAAATGTTTGGCTGCGGTTTCAGCTGCTTGTTCAGCGGTGGAAAAGTGGACAAACCCGTCAGCGATGTCGATCGGAGCACCGTTCGAGGCACCTTGGTCCTGCAAGGTGGCCCACTCTTCGGCTCGGAAAATCTTGTAAATCAGCATACGGACCTGATGCCCCGCGTACGCGTTGGAATCAAGCCGGATTTCTTCTTTGACTCTTTGGCGTCATCGGCGCACGATCCCTGCAAATTAAAACAGGGAGATTCAATATGTTGACGCGTTTCCTGGCTTCGGCTGCAATTCTTGGCCTGACCGCTGGCGTGGCGGCGGCAGAATACAAGCTGACCATTCTACATACTAACGACATTCACAGTCGTATCGAGTCGATCAACAAATACGACTCGACCTGTGACGCAGAAGGCGAAGCCGAAGGTAAGTGTTTTGGCGGCGTTGCACGCCTCAAGACCATGGTAGACGCCCGACGCGATGCGCTGGCGGATCAGAATGTGCTGTTGCTGGATGCGGGGGATCCGTTCCAGGGATCGCTTTACTACACAACATATAAGGGCGCGGCAGAGGCCGAGTTCATGGAAGCCATCGGTTACGATGTCATGGCTGTTGGCAACCACGAATTCGACGATGGCCCGGAAGGTCTGGCGTCGTTCATTGACGCGGTCAGTTTCCCAGTGATCTCGGGCAATCTGGACCTGTCGTCGTCGGCCGAGTTGAAGGACAAGGTCGGCAACCATGTTGTGCTTGACGTTGGCGGTCAGAAGGTCGGCATAATTTCAGCACTGGCAACGGACACGGTTGAAACGTCAAGCCCCGGCAAGGACGTAATTTTCCAGGATGAGATAGAAAGCCTGCAGGCTGATGTAGCTGCCTTGCAGGATGAAGGTGTCAATATCATCATTGCTTTGAACCATGTTGGATTGGCCAAGGATCTGGAGATCGCAGAGCAGGTGCCGGGGCTTGACCTTGTTGTCGGCGGCCATTCGCACACGCTGCTCTCGAACACGCAGGAAGGTGCGGCTGGGTCATATCCGATGATGGTCGGTGATGTCCCGATCGTGCAGGCCTATGCCTATTCCAAATATCTGGGCGAGATCACACTGACCTTTGATGATGACGGCAACCTGATTTCAGCGGAAGGTGAGCCTATCTTGCTTGATGCGTCTGTCACGCCCGATGCGGATATCGCTGCACGCGTGGCCGAGATGGGCGCACCGATCGAAGAAATGAAGCAACGCGTCGTTGCCAACTCGGCCGCTGCAATTGAAGGCGATCGGGCGGTTTGCCGCGTACAAGAATGCGAAATGGGTAACCTTGTCGCCGACGCCATGCTGGCGCGGGTTGCCGATCAGGGCGCTCAGATTGCGATTGCGAATTCTGGCGGTCTGCGCGCGTCGATTGACGAAGGCGAAGTGACCATGGGCGAAGTGCTAACCGTGCTGCCGTTCCAGAACACGCTGTCCACTTTTGAGATCACCGGGCAGACCGTCATTGACGCGCTGGAAAACGGTGTAAGCCAGGTGGAAGAGGTCAAGGGCCGGTTCCCGCAAGTGGCGGGCCTGCGCTTTACCTGGGATCCCAGCGTAGCGCCGAACGAAGGGCGCATCATTGATGTGATGGTCGCCGAGGGTGATGGGTTCGTTCCGATTGACCCGAACAAAACCTACCTGGTCGTAACCAACAACTACGTCCGCAACGGTGGCGATGGGTATTCGATGTTCGAGGGCGATGACAAGAACGCCTATGACTTCGGTCCGGATCTTGCGGATGTAACCGCGGAATATCTGGCCGAAAACGCGCCGTACCAGCCTTATGTCGACGGACGCATCCAGCAGAAGTGACTCTGTTTTTGAAAATGAAAAAAGCCGCGTCATCATGATGCGGCTTTTCTGCTTCTGCGGATCAACTGAAATCGTATTCCGGCCAAAGTTCCGGGTCAAAGCCATCCAGCATCGGTTTGATCTGATCCGCGACCTCGCGCCACCCCCCGATTGACTTGGTCGAGATCTTGTTGCGCACCTGATCTACGCTGGCCGTACGCACCTGTCTGGTGTTCTTTTCGGGATGTACCATGGATTGGCACCAGTCAATACCGCAAAACTCGGCAACGCGCTGGCTGTGGGTCAGGGGGTCCGCCACCAGATCTTCATAGGGCATTGTCAGAATGCGGTCTCCGAACAGCTTGTCCCAATGGGACATGTAGCGGCGATACAGATTTGCTGTATGCGCGATCGCTTCAAGGTTTGAGGCGTAGTTCATGCCGCCGGCAGGGAACCGTCTGATCCATTTCGACAAACCTACATCACGCGGGTCGCGCAGCATGTTGATGATCTTGGCGTTGGGGAAGGCTGCCAAAATGAAACCAACGCGCTGAAAATTGTGCGGCAGTTTATCGACGAATGCGACAGAGCCAGCAGGAACCTGAGGCATCTGTTCTCGATAGCGAAGCGCTATCCAATTTGCAGCTTCGGCATCGAATTTCTTGTCCGCTGTGTGAAACCTGGACGACAATTCGGGCATCAACGTCAGTTCGCCGCAGCCTGCAATATCAGGTGTAGAGCTCAGCATCATCTCCATCAAAGTGGTTCCGGATCTTGGTTGCCCGACGACAAAGATCGGAACTGGCGTCTTGCTCTCGACCCCGGTGAATTCAATCGATGCGTCCGAGAAAATGCTTAGGATCCGGTTCAGTTTTTCTTCTTCAGCGGGGAAATCATATGGCAGCGTCGCGTGCTGAACAGCGTTCGCCTTTTCGAACTGAGGCATCGCTGCGGCAAGACCGTCGCTCCTCTGGATCAGGTGTGCCTTGGCAAATTCAAGTTCTTGCAAAGGCTCGTCATGCTCGGCCATGGAGTCTTCTACGGCGGCAAGGAACTGCGGAACTTCTTCTTTTGCCGACATTATTGCCACCTGCAAGAGCGCATTCGGGTGATGGGGTTTGGCTGCAAGAATATCCTCAAAAATCTTGAGCGAGCCTTTTTTGTCACCTGCCTGATGCAGATTGACGGCTTTTTGGAACGCAACGACGGTGTTTTCAGGGGCAAGTTCATACGCGCGTTGAATGTCAAGCGTACTCTCTTCGACAAAACCCATTTGATCGTAAGCCCGGGCGCGTTTCGCAAGCAATTCCGGATTGTCGGGGTCCGAAGCAAGCTTATGCGTTGTGAATTCAACGATAGACCGCCAGTTTTTCCCCTCACGCTGAATCTCGTCAATGACTCGCATGAGTTCCCGGTTGTTAGGAAATTGTTCAATCTTTTTCTCGGCATAGGCCAAAGCCCGCGCGATCTGTTCCGTTTGCATCAAGGCGTTAGCCAGATTCTCGGCAAATTGCGGATCATCGGGCTTCATCCGCGAGGCTTCAACAAAATACGGAATGGATTTCCTGTACTGCTTCATCTCGGTCAAAACGAAACCGGCGATGGCTTGGTAGTCCGAGTCCTTCGGGAATTTCTTGATACCCAGCTGGGCCTTTTTCAGCGCCTGCGGCAACTTGCCCGCATCCAAAAGGGCCATTGCTTTGCTCTTGAGGGATTGCGTTATTTGGTTTTCCATATGACCCCGTAAGATCCTGCGCCAGTATCAATGTAGTACCGGTGGTTCATTACCCATGTGCGGACGGTTTGCAATAACTCTTCCCAATGACGCGATGGCGCAGCTGTTCTCCGCGCGTCCGGCAAACGCGTTGCCGACCGTGCCGAACTTCAATGTTTGTCCGACAAATCAGGTGCATGTGGTTCGGGGTGGTGACTCGGGTCGGCGTCTGGATGCGCTGCGTTGGGGGTTCTTGCCACATTGGTACAAGACGGAAACCGCCGGGCCTTTGCTGATCAACGCCCGCGCCGAGACTTTGGCGGAAAAGCCTGCCTTTCGCGATGCCTGCCGGTTGCGTCGCTGTCTGATTGCCGCAACAGGGTTCTACGAATGGACCAAGACGGACGAGGGAACGCGCTTGCCATGGTACATCCATCGCAGGGACGGCGCCCCCATTGCCTTTGCGGGGATCTGGCAGGATTGGGGGGTGGATGAAAACCGTCAGGGCACCTGTGCCATCGTGACGACGGCGGCCAACGAAAACCTTGGCACCATCCATCATCGGATGCCCCTGATCCTCGAGCCTGAGCACTGGTCATTGTGGCTGGGAGAAGCGGGAAAGGGCGCTGCTCGTCTGATGCAGCCGGGGGCAGAGGATGTGCTGACGTTTCATCGCGTTGATCTGGTCGTGAACTCGAACCGGGCCAGCGGACCTGATCTGATCACGCCTTTGCACGAGTGAGGGCGTGCGGCCTTTTCTTTGCAGACGCGGCAAGCTAGACCATCGGCATGGCCCTGAATTTTTCTGATCTGACACAGCTTTATGCGCATGGTTTTGACACTGTCATCGATGTGCGCAGCCCGGCAGAGTTCGCTGAAGATCATCTGCCAGGCGCGATCAACCTGCCGGTTCTGAACAACGAGGAACGCGCCCGTGTCGGAACCATGTATGTACAGGAGAGCCCGTTTCTGGCGCGTAAACTCGGGGCCGCTTTGGTGTTCCGTAATGCGGCCAACCACATCGAGCAACATCTAAGCCACCACGAAGGAAGCTGGCGCCCTCTGGTCTATTGCTGGCGCGGCGGACAGCGTTCGGGGTCGTTTACATGGATGCTGCAACAAATCGGCTGGCGCGCGGATATGATCGAGGGCGGCTATCGCACCTACCGCAGGCTGGTGAATGCGTATTTGTACGATGATTCGTTGCCGCATCGGTTGGTG
This sequence comes from Ruegeria sp. A4, assembly GCF_056543025.1. Lineage (NCBI taxonomy): Bacteria > Pseudomonadati > Pseudomonadota > Alphaproteobacteria > Rhodobacterales > Roseobacteraceae > Ruegeria > Ruegeria sp. A4. The sequence goes on from NZ_JBQGAW010000001.1 coordinate 34,010, forward strand.
GCGCTGGATGGCTATACCGGAACGGCCAAGACAGAATTGCTGGCACTTTTGCAGTCACGCGGGGTGCAGGTTCTTGACCTCGAAGCACTGGCCAATCACCGAGGGTCTCTGCTGGGGGAAAGACCGGGCGGCCAGCCCAGCCAGAAAGCTTTTGAATCGGCCCTGGCAGGGGCGCTGTGTGCGATGGATACGGCGCGCCTGGTCGTCATCGAAGCGGAATCGTCCAAGATCGGCAGCCTGATATTGCCGCCCAGCCTGTGGAACGCTTTGTGCGCAGCCCCACGGGTGAACATCACGGCTCCGCTCGAGGCGCGCGCCGCCTATCTCGTTCAGGCCTATGACGACATCCTGTCTGACGGCGACCGTTTGCGGGACCGGTTGTCGCCGCTGCGCTTTCATCGCGGGCACGAGGTCGTGAATGGTTGGATGCAGCTGATCGAAGCAGGTCAAAAACAGGTGCTGACCCAGGCCCTGATGGAGCAGCATTACGACCCGGCATACGCAAAGTCGCGGCGGTCCCGTTCCGTCGAGGTTCTGGCCGATATTGAGATCGCCGTTCTAAACGATGCCGGCCTGAGCGAGGCGGCCACCCGGATCGAAACCCTGCTGGATCAGTCCTGAAGGCGCAGTTCCGGTGCATCGGTGAGCTCGCCGATTGCCATGGCCGGATATCCGGCGTTCCTGAGGTCTTTCAAGACGGTATCGGCATCCTTTGCCGCCACCGCGGCCAGCAGGCCGCCTGCTGTCTGCGGGTCGAATATCAGGGCGGCTTTGCCCTCGGCGGGCAGGGCAGGTCCTATTGCCCGGTTGTCTGCAAAAAGGGTTGATCGAACACCCTGGTCCGTCAGTTCCTGCGCGCCTTCCATCAACTCCACGGCATCCAGATCCATAATGGCCCCGCATCCGGAAGCGTCGCAGATACCTTGCAGATGTCCGGCCAGACCAAACCCGGTCACGTCGGTCATCGCATGGGCCCCGGCCAATATGCGGGCCGCCTTGCCCTGCGGCTGCGCCATGTGCCGGTAGGCTGCGGCGACCCAGGCACCGTTGGCCTGGCCTGCCATCTCGGCCGCCATAAGAACGCCGCTTCCTATGGGTTTGGTCAGGATCAGACAGTCGCCCGGTTGCCCGCCGGCCAGCGTAATCGGGGCGGCGTCGCACAGGCCGGTCAGTGTGAAACCGATTGTCATCTCGTCACCCATGGAACTGTGCCCGCCCACGATATCGGCACCGGCGTCCCGCATGACGTCTCCTGCGATCGACATGATTTCCGACATGGTACGGCGTTGCAGGGCAACAGACATGCGCGGAAGGATGATCGTTGCCGTGGCAGCCTGAGGCGTGGCCCCCATGGCCCACACATCCCCCAGGGCATGTACAGCGGCGATGCGCGCCATAAGTGTGGGATCATTGGTAAAAGCCCGCAGGTGATCTGACGTCATGACCTGCCGAACCCCGCCCATCTGAAGCAGAGCCGCGTCGTCGCCGGGCAGGGGGATGATATCCGGGCGAACGGGATCGGGCTGCGATTTCAGCGCCACCTGCAATGCTCCGCGCCCGACCTTGGCACCGCATCCGCCACACATCGGTTTTTCGCCCAGCGCCTCGACAAGCCCGGCGGCATGTGCGCGCGGCAGCGCAGGGGGTTTCATCTGCGGCAGGTTCCGGAACTTGTTCATGAAAGTCTGGTCGATGTGGTTCTTCCATTTCCACATCATCGCTCCGCTGTGGGACAACCCCAACCGCTCGCCCAGCGCTGATTTGCCGCCCAGCGAAATCAGCTTCAGGTAATCTTTCTGCGGGACGTACTTGCGCATCCGTCCAGCCCCCAGCGCCGCGCGCAGATTGTCGAACAGAACTGGTGCTTCGCGCACTGCATAAACACCGGCTTTGGGTCTGGGATTGTCCGCCAGATGGGCGCAATCACCGGCGGCAAAAACCACGGGATCGCTGGATTGCAGGTAGCTGTTTACCCGGATGAAGCCATCCTTAAGGTCCAGCCCGGTCTTTTCGATCCAGCCATACGGGCGGGCTCCGGCCGCACCTGTCACGAAACCGGCCGGGATTTTGCGCCCGTCCTGCAATGCGACGTGATCCGAAGCGATCCGGCTGATCGCGGCGTTTTCGATCACCCCTACACCAAGATTCTGCATTGCACTGCGGATCGTCTCTGCCGCTTTGGGTCTGGTGGCCGTCAGGGCAAAGGCATTGTCGATCAGCGCAACCTGCGCTGACCGCCCCTTGGCCCTGAGCGCATGAGCCATCGCCATGACCAGTTCAACCCCGGCGATTCCACCGCCGATCACGACGACCGAGGCAGGGCCGCTGCCCGCCAGATAAGCAGCCCATTCTGCCGCGAATGGTCCCAGTGGTTTGGCCGGTACGGCATGTTCCGCAAAGCCGGGCATTGCGGGCATGTCCGAAGTGATCCCAACATTGACCGACGCCACATCGAAACCTACCGGAGGACGCCCGGGAACATGGATTTCCTGACGATCGGTATCGATTCCATCGACCGCGCCCAGAATGACGCGCGCGCCTGCGAAGCGGGCCAGTCTGACCAGATCGATGTCCAGCTCCCACCGGTCATAATGCCCGGCGACATAGCCTGGCAGCATCCCGGAATACGGGGCCGTCGGGCCGGGGTTTATCACGGTCACACGCGCCCCCGGCAACGGGTCCATCCCCCATTTGCGCAGCAGCAGCGCGTGGGTGTGACCTCCGCCAACAAGAACCAGATCGCGGGTCAGGGGCAGCGGAGGAATATGCATCGGTTTCAATTCGCGCTATGATCCGGAACGTCTTCGACCTGCTCGACGGCGTGGGTGGCCCAAAGTTCATCCTCGCCGGCATCCGGCAGGTCTTCGGGTTTTTCATGCCGGTGTATGTGCCACTTTGCAATGAACAGGGCCGTGATCGGAGCGGTCAGGAACAGGAACAGAGTGATCAGCAGCTCGTGCAGGGACAGCTTTCCTTCCAGAAGAACAGAATGCACGATCGAAGCCAGAAGCACGCCGCCCACCCCCAACGTCGTTGCCTTGGTCGGGGCGTGCAGGCGGGACATCGGGTCTTTCAGCTTGATCATGCCAAAAGAGCCGACAAAGCCGAAGATACCCGAGACGATCAGGAAAAAGGCGATCAGCAGTTCCACGATGAATGTCATCCCGCCCTCATTCGATAATGTTGCCGCGCAACATGAAGCGCGCATAGGCCACGGTGGAAACAAAACCGAGCATGGCAATGATCATGGCGGCCTCGAAAAAAATCTCGGTCCCCTGATCCAACCCATATAAGATCATCAGGGCGATGGTGTTGATCACCATAGTGTCCAAGGCCAGAACCCGGGTGCCGACCCCGTCAGCGGTTATGATACGCCACAGACACATCATGATCGCCGCCCCGAAACAGGCAAATGCAAAATAAATCGCGTAGTCGATCATTCGAAAATCTCCTTCAGGCGACGTTCATAGCGCTGTTTGATCTGGTCCCGCACGGCTTCGGGGTCGGGGGCATCAAGACAGTGCACCAGCAGATTATGCCCCTGAGCTGACAAATCACAACTGACGGTGCCCGGAGTCATCGTGATGGTGCCCGCAAGAACCGTGATCGCTTCGGGTGTGCGCAGTTCAAGCGGGACGCAGATCCAGTTGGGCTGGCGGTTGTCATTGCGTTTGAACAGGATGATCCGGGCCACCGTCACGTTCGCAACAACGATATCCCAAAGCACCACCAGCATGTATTCCACGACCATTGGCCAGTTGCGAAGCTTGGGACGATCCGGCCAGTAGGGTTGCGTGACGAACGGAATGATGATCCCGAGGATCAGACCAAAGATCAAAGAATTCAGCGACGGCTTGTTCGCCAGCAGAATCCAGACAAGCGTCAGCAAAATCGTCAGGTGGGGGTGCGGAAAAATTCGGCGCAGCAGTTTCATCACTCTTCCCTTCCCAAGACGGCAGAGATGTAGTTTTCAGGCGTAAACAACTGCTCTGCGGTCTTGCTCGTGTACTCCAGGGCCGGACCCGCGAACAGGGTCAGAAGGACCAGACCTGCCACGGCCCCGAACACAGCCGTAAAAGCAAGGCCGGCTTGCGGTTCGGGGGCGGCGGCAGACGCGTTTTCGCCTTCGGCGGTTTCATCGGTCGTGACAACCTCAGCGTCGTAGCTTTTCCAGAAAATCAGCGTCCCGGCACGGGCCAGCCCGACGATGGTGACGAATGATCCAATCAGGATAACGGCCCAGACCGAGGTGGCATCGGATGCATCACGCGAAGCGTCCAGAACCAAAAGCTTGCCAACAAAGCCGGACAACGGCGGCATTCCAGCCATCGCGATGGCGCCGACAAAGAACAGGGCAGCAATCAACCCGCTTTGCGGCATCGGCGGCTTGGGGGCTATGGCCCCTCCCTGCCGTTCCATGATCAGGTCAGCAATGAGGAACAGCAACGCGGTCGCAAGTGTCGAATGGAACACATAATAAAGGGCGGCTGCCGTCGCGCCGGGCGTGAACTGAGAAATCGCGATCAGCAAAGTCCCCATGGACGCGATGGCGCAAAAGGCAACCATGCGGGCAATATGCTGCGATCCCAGAATGCCGATGGCACCGACGGCAAGCGTCAGCAGCGCCGCGGGTTGCAACCAGTCGCCAACCAGACCCTGCGTGACTTCGACGTCGGGGCCGAAGGCCAGAGTGTACATTCGCAGGATCGAATAGGCCCCTACCTTGGTCATGATTGCAAACAGGGCCGCAACAGGCAGCGGGGCGTTGGCATAGCTGGCGGGCAGCCAGAAGTGCAGGGGCAGAACGGCAGCCTTGATGCAGAAGACCAGCAGCAACAGCACCGCACCAACCCGCAGCAATGCGGTATCTTCGGCTGGGATCTCTGCAACGCGCACGGCGATGTCCGCCATGTTCAGCGTACCGGTCACGCCATAGATCGTGCCAAGGGCGAACAGAAACAGGGTCGACCCCAACAGGTTATACGCCACATATTGCACACCCGCTTTCAACCGTACCGCGCCACCGCCATGAGTCATAAGGCCGTAAGACGCGATCAACAGCACCTCGAAGAACACGAAAAGGTTGAAGGCGTCGCCAGTCAGGAAGGCGCCACAGACACCCATGAGCTGGAAATGAAACAGCGCGTGGAAATGCTTGCCCCGGTCATCCCAGCCCGAGGCGATGGCATAAAGCACGATCGGCAGGGCCAGCAGGGCGGTCAGCAGAACCATCATTGCGGACATGCGATCCAGCACCATGACGATGCCAAAGGGGGCGGGCCAGTCGCCAAGCTCGTACACCTGAATGTCCCCGCCCGAGGCCTGAGCCGTGATTGTCAGCGCAATCCCAAGCAAAGCCACGACACCCGCGACCGAGAAGATACGTTGCAGGTCCAGGTGGTATCGCAGGACCATGATGATGAAAGGGGCCAGAATCGCGGGCAGGACGATCGGCGCAACGATCCAGTGGTTCATGCGTCATCTCCCGGCGCGTCAACACTGTCCTGGGCGGTCATGTCGATATGGTCATTCTTGGCGGACAGGTATGCGCTGAGCGAGATCATCACGATCACGGCGGTCATCCCGAACGAGATCACGATGGCCGTCAGGACCAGCGCCTGTGGCAGTGGGTCGGTATAGGGGACGTCCTCGTACTTGTTCAGAACCGCTGGTGCGTTCAGCGCCAGTCGTCCGGTCGCGAACAGGAAGACGTTCACCGCGTATGTGATCAGAGACAGGCCCAGAATGACCGGAAACGTCCGACGGCGCAGGATCAGGAAGATCCCGGCAGCGGTCATGATACCGACGGCAGAGGCTACGAGCGCTTCCATCAGGCCTGCTCCTTCTCTTGTTGTTCTTCCGGAGGGTTGTCTCGCAGGGGGTTGATATCCATCGGGAATTCCTGTGCCATCCCCGGTTGCCACGCAAAGCGGGACAGGCTGTCCAATGCCAGCATGACCGCACCCAGAACCGCCAGGAATACGCCTGTATCAAACAGCATGGCGGTGGCCCATTCGAATTCCTCAAGCGGAGGCCAGTTGATGTAGCCGAAATCGCTGGTGAGGAAGGGACGTTCATTGAACCACGCGCCCAACCCGGTTGCCGCGGCGATCAGAACGCCCCAGCCGATGGTGCCGTGGTAATAGAACCTCTGCCGCTCGATGGCCCAAGTATAGCCGCTGGCCATGTATTGCATCAGATAGGCGATGGCGACGATCAGGCCGGCGATAAAGCCGCCACCGGGCTGGTTGTGCCCGCGAAAGAAGATGTACGCCCCGACCATCAGTGCGATCGGCATCATGACGCGGGTGACCACAACCATCATCAGCGGATGCGAATCCCCGGATTGCGGCCAATGCGGTTTGCGGTTCAGCAGATAGCTGCGGACATTTGTACCGAGAACGGATTCCGTCAGCGCAAAGATGATCAGCGCGGCGATGCCCAGAACGATGATCTCGCCAAAGGTATCAAAACCCCGGAAGTCGACAAGGATCACGTTGACCACATTGGTGCCGCCGCCGCCTTTGTAGGAATTGGCCAGATGGAACTCTGAAATCGTCGGGAACGCGAAATCGCGCATCATCATCGCGTAGATCAACGCACCGGTGCCAAGGCCCGCGACCACGGAAATCGCCGCGTCCCGCCAGCGCCGTGCCGCCGAACTGTCCCAGGGCGTTTCGGTCGGCAGGAAGTTCAGCGACAGCAACAAAAGGATCATTGTCACCACTTCGACCGAGATCTGCGTCAAGGCAAGATCGGGGGCCGAGAGATAGTTGAAGGCAACCGAAACGATCAGGCCGACGACACCGATCAAAACCAGTGACAAAAGACGATTCCGGTGGAACCACATAATGCCCAGCGTCGCACCCACAAGGCAGATCCAGCCAAGGATAGGAATGATCTGGGCCGGCAGCGGAACGCGGGTTTCAATGCCGATGGTTCCGGTCGAATACGCGTAATAACCCAGGCCAACGGTAAAGGCGACGAAGATGATCGCATAGCGGCTAAGGACCCCGTTGTGCATCTCATCCGTGATCCATCGGCTCAACCTGGTCAGCGCTTCTATGATTGCTTCAAAGATCTGCTTGGCTTCGGGGCGGGGCAGAGCGTTCCAGATCTGCTCACCTCGTCTGTGCAACGCCAGCAGGAACAGACCGCCCAGCGTGGCCACGACCGACATGTAAAGGGCCGGTGTGAAGCCATGCCAGAGTTTCAGCGAGTAATACGGAAGCTTCTCGCCGCCGATCACCGCGCTGGACACCACTGCGACCAATGGGCCGACAATGGCCGCGGAATAGAGGCCGATCAGGATGACAAGTACGACCAGGAACGCGGGCGCAATCCACAACCCAACGGGCGGATCATGCGGATGTGCCGGATAATCTTCCCGCTGAGGTCCAAGAAAGACGTGGCTGACGAAGCGGAAGGAATACGCGGCCGAGAACAACGCAGCCAAAAGCGCCAGCCCCGGCACCAGGTAATGAGAGTGCAGCCATGTGGTGTGCACGGTTTCTTCAAGCATCATTTCTTTGGACAGGAAACCGTTCAGAGGCGGCAGCCCGGCCATCGAGAGGGCGGCAATCGTGCCGATTGTGAAGGTGATCGGCATCAGGTGGCGCAAGCCACCCAGCCTTTTGATATCGCGCGTGCCGGTTTCGTGATCCACGATCCCGGCGGTCATGAACAAGGCGGCTTTGAACGTTGCGTGGTTGATGATGTGGAACACGGCAGCGACGGCTGCAATCTTTGTGCCAAAGCCCAGCAGCATGGTGATGAGGCCCAGATGCGAAACGGTCGAAAACGCCAGCAGCGCCTTGAGGTCGTCCTTGAACAACGCGATAGACGCGCCAATCAGCATTGTGATCAGCCCCGTCGTGGCGACGATGTAGAACCACGCATCCGTGCCGGCCAGAACCGGCCACATCCGTGCCATCAGGAACAGGCCCGCTTTCACCATTGTGGCAGAGTGCAGATAGGCCGAAACCGGTGTCGGCGCGGCCATGGCGTGCGGCAGCCAGAAATGAAACGGGAACTGCGCCGACTTGGTGAAACAGCCCAGCAGGATCAGGATCAGCGCCGGCATGTAGTAGGGTGAAGCCTGGATCAGGTCTTTGTTCTGCAAAATGACGCTGAGGTCGTAAGACCCCACGATATTGCCGAGGATCAGCATCCCGGCAATCATCGCCAAGCCGCCAGAGCCAGTGACGGCCAAGGCCATGCGCGCACCCTGCCGACCTTCGGGAAGGTGCTTCCAATAGCCGATTAGCAGGAATGAGCTGAGCGATGTAAGTTCCCAGAATATAAGCAGAAGCAAGATGTTGTCGGACAGGACGATCCCGACCATCGCGCCCTGAAACAGCAAAAGATAGGTAAAGAACTGCCCCATCGGATCTTCGCGCGACAGATAGAACCTTGCATAAAGGATGATCAGCAACCCGATGCCCAGGATCAGCAACGCGAACAAAAATCCCAAACCGTCCAGCATGAAGTTCGCGTTCAGCCCCAGCCCCGGTATCCAGTCGAACCGGGCGGTCACGACGTCTCCGCGCATCACCGCAGGGATATGGATCAACAGGCCCATCAGGGCCAGGAACGTGGTCAACCCGGCGGCGGAGGCGGCTGCGTTCCGGCCTGCCCGGATCAGCAGGGCAGGAAAAACAGCGCCGAGAAAGGGAAGGGCCGCGATAAGGAATAGGGACAAGTGCGATACTCCGGTCTGGGCGGTCAGTGTGAAGCCAATTTTGTAAGGATATTTTCCCGACTGTCCAGATATTGTAACTTTTTTACAGAGTCCTATTGGCCCCATCAAAAACTCTGCAAGGATTCGAGAAAATGACGTGATCTTGATGTGGGCCGGGTTTTTCGACGCCCCGGTTTCTGACCATCTGTGATAGAACACATGTCAGCGAACAGGAGGCTGAATCTTGGCCGAGAAAGTGAACCGAGCCCGAAGATGGATGTTGATCGGCGCATGCGCGGCGATTGCAGGCGGGTTTGCGATCAGGGAATACCGTTTGATCCCCGAAGACCACGGCGGCGGCCGGATAACGGTTGCCGAGGCCCATGAGCAGGCCTCGAAGGGAAACGTTCTGTTGATCGATATCCGCACGCCGCGCGAATGGCGCGCATCGGGCATAGGCGAGGGCGCCGTGCCGCTGGACATGCGGCGTGAGGATTTTGTCAATGCGCTGACGGAATTGGCTGGCGGCGATCCGACGACCCCGGTGGCCTTGATTTGCGCCCGCGGCGTGCGCTCGGCACGCCTGAGCAACCGCCTGATCGAAGCTGGATTCACCAATGTGATCGACGTGCCCGAGGGTATGTTGGGTTCGGCCGCAGGGCCGGGATGGGTTCGGGCCGGATTGCCGGTGCACAAATATGATGAGGATGCAGGATGATCCGGGAATTCAGTCTGGCGTTGGCCTTGGCAGTGACCGGGCAGACCGCTTTCGCGGGGTGTGCCGGACAAGAGGATACCTGTAAGACGCCCATGGGCGCCTATCACATCGAGCTGCCCGACGCGGACAATGCGCCCATGGTGGTGTTCCTGCATGGGTATGGCGGCAGCGGGTCGGGCACGATGCGCAATCGCGGGATGGTCGAACCGCTGCTGGAGCGCGGCTATGCGGTGATGGCCCCTGAGGGGTTGGAACGGCCCGACCGGGGCGGCACCAAAAGCTGGAACTTCTATCCCGGTTTTGGTGAGCGGGACGAAACCGCCTTTCTTACCGAAGCGGTGCAAGACGCGGCACGGCGGTTTGGCATCGACGCTGACCGTGTCCTGCTGGGCGGGTTTTCCGCCGGAGCCTTCATGGTCAACTATCTGGCCTGCGAGAGCCCCGATACGTTTTCGGCCTATGTCCCGGTGTCCGGTGGTTTCTGGCGCCCGCACCCCGAAACCTGCAACGGTCCGATCCGCATGTTCCACACGCATGGCTGGACCGACAATGTGGTGCCGCTGGAAGGGCGCTTGCTGGGCGGAGGACGCTTTCAGCAGGGTGATATCCATGCGGGTCTCGAAATCTGGCGGGATGCGAACGGTTGTGTCGATCACAAACCGGCAGGGTTCAGCACGACGGGGGATTTCATGCGCCGCCGCTGGACCACCTGTGCCGAAGGCAGCGCGCTGGAATTTGCTCTGTTTCCCGGAGGGCACACCGTTCCCGCGGGCTGGGCCGATATGATAGTCGATTGGTACGAAGGGCTTCCCGGCAGTTGATCACTCGGCCGGGGTCATGTTGCCTTTGCCTTCGACCAGTCGCTTCAGTTCATCGCGATAGCGGCGCGCCGACCGGGTAATGGCGGGTTCGCTGAAGTCTTCCCGCATTCCGACCATCTTGCGCGCGGCACCTGCCGAGACACCGCTGAGCGCTGACAACGGGATAGCCAGCGCCAGACTGATTGCGATCGGGGCCAGCCAGATCGACACCAGACCGGACAGGATACCGACACTCAGCGCGACTCCAATGACGGTTTCAAGCGCATGGCACAGGATCAGCGTTCGCGGACCATAGGTGCCACCGTCGCGGGCCTGAGGTGACCAGCCGCGCTGAATGCCGAAAGCCGTACGGAATACAGCGATCATCTGTTGCACCATCAGGATCGGAGCGTAAAGGATCGACAACAGAACCTCGGCCAGGAAAGAGGCAAGGAATTTGCGCCCGCCACCGAAATCCGCGTAGCGTACGCCGCTCAGCGGCAGGGCCAGAACGCCCAGAACCTTGGGGGCCAACAACATCGCGTACATGACCAGAATGATCAGCACGTGACGGGTTTCCGACATCTCGGGCCATTGCGGGAACAGAGGATTGTCGGGGCTGAAATAATGCAGGACAGAGGCATCCTGACCCTGACCGATCAGTGCCCACATCAACAATAGTGCAAACCACAACGGAGACATCAGATAGCCGACCGCGCCGTGGAACATGTGAAACCGCGACACGGCACGGAATCCGGAAGAACCCAGCAGTTTCAGGTGTTGCAGGTTGCCCTGACACCAGCGGCGGTCCCGCATGGCGTGATCGATGAGGGTCGGCGGTGTTTCTTCATATGACCCGCGAATACGCGGCAGAAATCGCACCGCCCATCCGGCGCGGCGCAGCAGGCCGGCCTCGACGAAATCGTGGCTCATGATCAGCTTGTCCTGACCGCTGAACGAACGCAGCTTGGGCAGGCCGGCGCTGGAGGCAAAGGCCTTGGTGCGGATAATCGCGTTGTGGCCCCAATAGTTGCCCTCTTGCCCGCACCAACGGGCCAGACCTTCGGCAAAGGCGATGCCATAGACGCCATTTGCAAATTGCTGCATCCGGGCAAAGACCGACTGTGCGCCGATCAGCTGCGGATAGCTTTGAATCAAGCCCGCACCCGGATCGCATGCCAGTGCATCGGTCAGGCGATGGATCGCGCGCCCGGTCATCAGGCTGTCGGCATCCAGCACCAGCATGGCATCCCAATCCGCGCCCCAACGGCTGACCCAGTCGGCGATATTGCCCACCTTGCGGTCGGTATTCTGTTCGCGGCGGCGATAATACAGCTCGAGCCCGGGTGCCAGCGTGGTGCGCAGTGCTTCGACGCTGGCCTGTTCCTGCGCCGCAATCTCGGGATCGCGCGTGTCCGACAGAATGAACATGGCATAATGATGTTTGCCGCCGCGCGCCTGAAGATCCTCCAGCATGGTGCGGGCATTGCCCAGCACGTTCCAGGGGACTTCGTTGTAGACCGGGGTCAGCAGGGCCACCCGCAGGGGTTGCGCCGCGGCCCGGCGCTCGGGGCGTTCCTGTTTCGCCAGCGACACCATGCCCAGCAAAACGGTGCAGACGGTGAAGGAAATCCAGAAGAAGTTGAACGAAATCAAAGCCAAAAGAATGGCTTCGACCACGTTTATGCCTTCCGCGCCGAACCAGTCGCACATAACCCACAGCAAGGCCAGAGTGGCGGCCATAGCAGGCGAAAAAACCAGCGCGCGCCAGAAACCGGCAGAGGATTTGTGCTGACCGGAAGGCGCATCGGCATCCCGGAACCGTGCGCTGAAGTTCTGCGCCGGCATCGCCAGAGGGGCCTCGGGCGGCATGATATGCAGATCGCGGCTCATGTGGTCCAACGGTACAGCCAGACTTCCGAGGCGGGCTGTTTGTCTTTCAACAATTGCGCGCGCAACTCGACATGGTTGCGTTCGCCGGGCTGGAACGAAAACGCCAGGCGTGGACCACCGGTATCCGGGTTGCGCTGCAAGACGCCTTCTGAAGTTTCCGCATGTGGCGAATCCACAAAGATCGTAATTGCGCCCAGGTCCTCGAACAGCTCGCTGTCTTCAAAATCGATGACGGCCAGCCGGCCTTCGCCAAAGGTGTTCTCGCCCATCGCGGTGTTGATCACGCGCGGCATCGGTGTGCGCTGGGGTTCTTCACCCCAGATCAGGCGATAGGACAGATCAACCTGACTGCCTGCCGCATAGGGTTCAGCGGGCCTCCAATAGGCGACGATGTTGTCATAGATTTCCTGATCTGCCGGAATCTCGACCAGCGTGACCGAGCCTTTGCCCCAGTCTTCCTGGGGCTCGACCCACAGGCCCGGGCGCTTGTGGTAATTGGCCTCGAGATCGGCATAGTCCGAAAACTGTCGTTTGCGCTGCATCAGACCAAACCCGCGCGGGTTTGTGTCGACGAAGGATGAGACCTGCAATCGGGTCGGATTGGCCAGTGGACGCCACAGGACCTCGCCCGCGCCATTGCGGATCATCAACCCGTCGCTGTCGTGCACAGCAGGGCGGAAATCGTCGAACCGGCTGTGGTTGGTCTGGTCGAACAGGAACATCGAAGTTCCCGGAGCGATACCCACATGGGGCAGGTCTTCGCGCGGGAACAGCGTTGCCTCGACGTCCATGATGCAATCCGCGCCCGCCGTGACGTTGAAACGATAGGCGCCGGTCACGCTGGGGCTGTCCAACAATGCGTGCACGACCATGTTGCGTTGGCCCGGTTCGGGACGTTCCAGCCAGAAACGGATGAATTCGGGAAATTCCTCGCCATCCGGGTCGCCGGTTTTCAACGCCAGACCCCGCGCGGACAGTCCGTAAACCTCGTGCAGGCCAATGGCGCGGAAATAGCTGGCCCCCTGCCAGACGCAGAATTCATCTGTCTTGCCGGGGCGGTGCATTTCAGTGCGCAGACGCAGGCCCGAGAAGCCCAGCGTGTCATCGATTGGCAGTTGCGGCACGTCTTCGGACTTGTCGAACATATCCAGATCGAAGGCGACCGGCTTGGTCATGCCGTTCTCGACCGTTTCCACCTTGACGGTGCGTGGGAAATACAGGCCGGGGGTGAAGAAATCCACGTTGAAGGGCGTCTCGGTTTCATACCACAGCGCCCGGTCAAGCCGGAACCGGATGGAACGGTATTGCTGATAGGTCAGGTCCTGCCATTCTTGCGGTACAATCTCGCGTTCCACATAGGGGCGGCTGGCCAGATCGCGGGCCATCTCGATCACATAGTCGCGGTCAAAAGGCGTCTCACCGCCCGTCGCATAGGCGGATGGAGCGAAGGCCAAAGCAGTCGTCGAGACGAGGAATGCGCGACGGGTAAAATTCATTTCTTCGACTTCCAGGGTTGTGACTTGAACCAAGCTGCCAGATAGGCAACGCCGATGATCATCGCAAACCCAATCATGTTGGCGATAAAGACAGTGGCGACATCCCGCCCAGCCTGATCCAGCGCGACGCCGATCAACCGGGCCGCGGCCATGGAAAACACGAAAACGGCAAGGGATTGCTGGCCGACCTTGGTGATAACGGCCAGCAGGAATTGCCAGATGCGTGCGCCCACACCATGACCCGTCGCGATCAGGCGGTGGCCGTGCTCGCCCGCTGCAACCCATCCCAGATAGGCCAGCGACAGAAAGTGGACATATCGAAGAAGGCCGAACTCGGTTTTGCCACGCAGCTCTTCGGTCAGGGGCCAGCCCTTGCGGATCACTGCGCCAAGCTCGGGTGCAGCCGTGTTGATCCAGGTGAAGACTTTCCATGACCCGAACGGGGCTGACAAAACGACAAAGGCAATCGCCACCCAGATCAAGGATTTCGACACGGGCGGGGCCGGAATCCAACCGCGCATGAAGGCGAAGCCGGTGAAAAACAGCAATTGCCATCCGAAGGGGTTGAAGAACCATTGGCGCTGGGACCAGGGTTCTGCGGGAAGGGCAAGCGCGCCGGTTTGTGCGATGAACCAGATGGCCACGCAAACTGCCGCCATCAGCCAGAAACTGACGCGGTAGAGCGCCATGTAAAGCGGCATAAGCGCCAGTACGACCAGATACATCGGCAGGATATCGAAGTAGTTCGGCACATAGGTCAGTGTGAAAATCCCGACCATTTGCGGGGCCGGATCATTGAAGAAATGTTGAAGGTTCAACGACGAGACATAGGTTTTCTCGAACGCGCCGGTCTGATCCAACGCGGCCATTGTCATTGCAACAAAGAAGAACAGGGCAATATGCGCCCAATAGACCTGCCAGATGCGGTAGGCCACTCGGGCGGTGCCCATCCACCATCCCTTGCGCAGAAATGCCCCGCCAAAGGCGATGGCCGAGGCCATGCCCGAGCAGAACACAAAAATCTCGGTCGCGTCCGAGTACCCAAAGCGGGCAGGAATCCACTTTGCCCAGGGATCGTTGGGAATATGGGCGATCAGGATGATGAACATCGCGATGCCGCGATAGAAATCCAGACGCGGGTCACGCGCACTGGCAGGGGCTGCGGCCGGGGCCGCAGCGGGTACAAAATCAGAAGCGGGCGATATGGTCGCCATACGTTTTCTGTCCTTCTTGGTCTTCTTGTTATTCGGCGGGGACGCTTTGGACGTCACCGCTGTCGCGGGCCGCGTCGATCAGGGCGCGACGCGCGATGGCATAATTGTCTTCGCCCCCGGCGCGCTTGGCGCGACGGTCATCCAGAATGCGTTCCACCGCGTCCAGGCGACCCGCGCGCAGGCCGGAATCAATGGTAATGCGTTCAAATACATCACGTTGCGCGTGGCTGCCACCGGCCAGTTGCATGGAATCGCGCGCCGCCAGCAGATGATCAAACGCCGTTCCATAGTGGCCGTCACCAAAGGCCTCTAGGCCCATGGCCGCAGCGATACCGGGGTCTGCCATGCGGCGGGTGGTGTCGTCGTCGGCGCGGGCCGCATCCTTGTTCATGCGGTTCAGCATCTTGGCCGTGGCATCGGCGCGATTGTCACCGGTAAGCGCCAGCAGATAATGCAGATCCGCAAAGATCAGACAGCCATCTTCCGTTCGTGCGGCACTCAGATCAGCCAGCTCTTCCCAGCGATTTCCGACATTCACGCCCTCAAGTTCAAGCCGCATCAGCAGCGAAGTACCGTTCGAGATGTCGCGATAATCGTCGGTTTTGTCCTTGCGGATGTGATTGTCATACAGCTCGATCACCTGATCGACCTGACCCAGATCCAGATGCATCAGCGCCTTGTGCCACCACACGTGGTACCGGAAGTTGTTGCAGTGGGCCCAGGCCGCCTCGCGCCCGGCCAGCCAGTCTAGGCCCAGCTGCGCATTGCCCGTCATCTCATGGACATGGGCCACAGCGTGCAGGCCCCAGGCATCATCGGACACCATCCATAGCGCCTGACGGCCCGCGATTTCGGCTTTTTCATAAGCGCCTGTTTCTTCCAGCGCGAAGGAATGACAGCCCAGCAGATAGCCGCGCCCGGGGTGGTCCGGCTCATATGCGGGCATCACCCGCTCGATCGAGCGGCGCATTCCGTTTGCATCGCCCAGAACAAAGCGGGTCGCATGGCTTAGTTTCATCGCCAGCGTGTCCTGCGGATGGTCACGCAGAATCGCTTCGAATTTCTGAACCGCCTGTGCCTGCTGTCCAGCCAGATACAGGGCCAGCGCATCCACGTAGAGACGTTCGCGTTCAGTTGCAGGTTGACGTTCCATCGCCGCGTTGGCAGCAGCCAGCGCTTCGACAGCAACCGCCATCATCTCGCGCCGCCCAAGCAGCGCCATGAACAGACCTTTGACCGCTT
Source organism: Ruegeria sp. A4 (assembly GCF_056543025.1). Taxonomy (NCBI): domain Bacteria; kingdom Pseudomonadati; phylum Pseudomonadota; class Alphaproteobacteria; order Rhodobacterales; family Roseobacteraceae; genus Ruegeria; species Ruegeria sp. A4. Next base: position 50,053 of record NZ_JBQGAW010000001.1, read on the forward strand.
GACCCAGCGCGAAGTCGGGCTCGAGTTCCAGCACTTTGCCCAAGTGCTGCGGCGTGACAGCGGCATGAGCCATGAACCCAAGCAGAACACCATTCCACGCTTCGACGGCCGCCGGCTGGGTCAGGGTGTTCATCTGTCCGAAAACGTCTTGTTTCATACTTGGGTCCAATCTGATTGCGATATTTGACACTGTTCGATGTACCAGAGTGTGCGAGAGGGACGTAACAGTATCGACGCTGCTCTCGAATTGGTGAAATGACGTGTGCGAAAAAGATGAAAAAAACCGCCGATTCAAGGGCATGTTTCAGCGACTTGCCGCCTAAATGTGCAAGTATTTCAATCCTCGAACGGGTTTTCGGCGCTCAGAACAGCCTCAGTATCGGCCCCGCAGACCGGTGGGGCGCTGCGATATGTTACAGGCGTCCGAGACAGGTTCAGAGGATTCCCGATCAGGTTGACCTGACCCGGCTGGGCCTGCATGGCAATCTGCATCTGTCTTGCGGCCACTTGTTCCGTGTTGAACACCTGATCCAGCGTCTGCACCGGGCCGACGGGCACTTTGACAGCCTCCAGACCGGAAATGACGGTCAGGGTATCCAGCGCCTTCACAGCGGGGCGAAGAATCGAATTCAGCGCGTCACGATGCTCCAATCGGGCCGGGTTGGTCGCGAATCTCGGATCGTCTGCCAGTTCAGGAGCATTGATGAAGTTGCAGAGTTTTCTGAACTGGCCGTCATTTCCAACCGCGAGAATCACGTGCCCATCGGCGGTTTCGTAGACGTCATAAGGGACGATGTTGGGGTGCCCGTTTCCGCGTCGTTGCGGAACATTGCCTGACGTCAGATAGTTGACGCCTTCATTGATCAGCCAGGCGATCTGGGAATCCACCAGCGCCAGATCGATCTGCTGGCCCTCGCCGGTCAAGTCGCGGTGGCGCAGCGCGGCCAGGATACCCACGGTTGCATACATCCCGCACATCACGTCGGCGATGCCAACACCCACTTTCATGGGCGCGCCCTCGGGGTCGCCGGTCAGCGACATGATCCCGCCATAGCCCTGCGCCATCAGGTCATAGCCGGGCTTGCTGGCATTCGGGCCGGTTTGGCCGTAGCCCGAGATCGAACAGTACACGAGGCTTGGAAACTGTTGCGACAGGGTGGCATAGTCCAGCCCGTATTTGGCCAGCCCGCCCGGTTTGAAGTTCTCGATCAGGATGTCCGCATGTGACGCCAAGCGTCTGATTTCCGCCTGACCCTCGACCGAGGAGATATCCAGCGCGACGGATTTCTTGTTGCGGTTGGCAGACATGAAATAGGCGCTCAGATCCGAGCGGTTGCCCTCGGCATCGCTTACGTAGGGCGGGCCCCATTGCCGCGTGTCATCGCCCCCGGTTGCCGGGTTTTCGATCTTGATGACGCTTGCGCCCAGATCGCCCAGAAGCTGTGTGCATGTTGGGCCCGCCAGGATCCGGCTAAGGTCCAGAACCTTGACACCCTTCAATGGGCCTTCAGATGCGGCCATCATAGCCTCCACGCTCAACTTCAGCAGCAATCACCGTAAATGTCTCAGCCTTTACAGCAGCTTCCAGTGCGGCGCGCAACTCTGTCCTGTTACGAACCGTATGGCCATTGCCGCCAAAGGCGCGGCCCATTGCGGCGAAATCATGATGGCCGAAATCCACGCCCGTGTTGCGCATCTGTCGCTGGCGTTGTTTCAGCTCGATCAGGGCAAGGCTGGCATCCACGAAGACCAGAAAAATCGGGTTGCCGCCCATTTCAGCCGCTGTCGACAACTCGCCCGCAACCATCAGGAACCCCGCATCCCCCGAGAAGCTGATCACCGGGCGGTCGGGTTCGGCCAGTTTCAGGCCAATGGCCATGGGTACGGCACATCCCATCGTGCACAACGCCGAGGACTGGATCAGCCCGCGTTCTTCGTTGCACGCCCACATCTGGCTCAGCAGAATGCGGTGTGCGCCGCTGTCGGCCGTGGCCAGTGTTTCAGGCGGCAGGGCAGCACGGGTTTCGACAATGACGGCAGCGGGCCCCCAGCTTTCATCGGTGGGGAAGTCCTTTGCCAGCGCGGCTTTGATCTGCTCGGGTTCGTTGCCCGGCCATGTTTCACGGGCCGGGTTGCCTTTGGCTATTGCCTCCAATGTCTCGCCCGTGTGGGCAACAAGGTTCAATCCAGCCTGATGCATGTAGTGGTCGTTGACCACGGCAGAGATATCGATGACGCGCTTTTCTTCCGGATCCCAGATCTCACGCCAGCCGGGGCGCATTTCGATCGGGTCATATCCCAGACACAATACCAGATCCGATTGTTCGATCAGAGGCACAAGATGCTTGTCAGCCAGCGGCGACAGCCCCGCGCCGCCCAGACACAGCGCGTGATCCTCGGGCACGACGCCTTTGGCCTTGTAGGTCGTTACGAAAGGAATGCCAAAATGCTCCAGGAACGCCTGCACGACACTGCGCGAGTCGTCATAGAGGACATCCAGGCCGATGATGGCGATGGGGCGTTCGGCCTCGGCCACCCAGCGGCGGGCCTTCTCAAGGCATTCACCACCGGGGCTGACCGGCGCGACCTTGGCCAGCCGGCGGCGTTTCACGCCGGTAACAGGCGTGTCGGCAACCGAGATCGGGACATCGATATGAACCGGGCCGGGTCGTGGCTGCATGGCCAGCGACACCGCCTTGTCGGCAATGATATCCGCGCCTTTGGCTGTCAGCGTATAAGTGCCTTTGGTGATCGCGCGATAAACCCGGCTGTGATCCATGACCTGATGGGTATAGGTCAACGCTTCGTCCGCATCGACGCATCCGGTCAGAACGACCATCGGCACACGATCCTGCAAAGCGTTCGCCACCACATTGATCCCGTTCATTGCGCCCGGACCCAGAGTGGCGACCAGAATTGCAGGTGCACCGTCGCGATGATGAACGGCCTCGGCCATGAACCCGGCAGAGTTTTCGTGCTTGGTCAGATGAAAGGTGATCCCAGCCTTTTCCAGCGCATCGACCAGCGTCAGGACCTCGCCCCCCGGCATCCCGAATGCGTGTCGGCACCCCGCTTCATAAAGGCGTTGGGCCAGAATATCCGCAGCGCGGGGCGAGGGGTCTTGCATCAGTCATGCTCCGATAAAACCGTTTCAAGCAGATTGCGGAGGACGTTCCCGGACGCAAGGCGGTTCACGCCAGTGTGACTATTTGACTGCGCGTTCAGCGATCGATTGAAACGTCGAGTCAAGCTCGGCGGCAATATCCATCAGGTTCTGACCGCCTTCCGAGGCGTAGGGCGCAAAGACGAAACTGGGGGTTTTATACGACAGGTTTGCCGTCCCGTCTTTGTTCTCGGTAACGTAAAACCGGATCGGGGCCTCGATCATCGCGTGGACCGAGGTTTCCAGAACCCGCACGGCGTAGTCATTGTTGAAAGCGCCGATCACGCGATTTCCGGGAATCGATATCCCACGTGCTGCCGCCGCTTTGGTCGGGCCCGCCTGAGTCACGACGATCAGCCCGTTTTCCTTGATCGCGGCTTTGGTTGCGTCAACCAGTTCTGCATACGGTTTCTGGGTTGGGTATACGGCCCAGCCCTCGGGCGCATCCTGAGCCCACAGAGGCAACGCGATCAGGCAGAGCAGGGGAATGAAGGCTTTCATCAACGCGTCTCCGGTATCTTGCTCTGACCTGTGTGCCAGACTTGAGTGTCCTGCGCAGTCACGAATCCGTGTTCGCCGCGCGCTGCTGCACGTCGCGTTTCTTCAGCAAGTAGATATCCATGATCCAGCCATGGTCGGCTCGGGCGCGGGCGCGCGTGTCAAGGATCCGCTGCGCGACTTGATCCAAAGGGCCGCTGATCAGCAGTTCTTCTTTCATGCCCACATAGGCCCCCCACCAGATGTCATACTCTGCCATTCTGAGGGACTGGAACGAACATTCCCCGTCCAGCATGACGGCGACTTTCGAAGCGGTTTCAGGCCAGCCTTCCTCCCGGATACGACGCCCGGTGGTCACGACATAGGGTGCGCCCAGGTCATTGATCGGGATCGCATGAGCCGCGGTCAAAGCCTGCAAGGCCGTGATGCCCGGGATCACCCTGGTGTTGGGCTTGGGGTCCAGCCGCGCCGCAATGCGCAGCGAACTGTCATACAGGGACGGGTCGCCCCAAATCAGCAGCGCAATGTTCTGCGCCTCCGGGTGGGCCGCGATCGCCTCTTGCCAGCGCAGCGCAATGGCGTCGTGCCATTCGTCCACGCCACGCAGATAGCCGTCATCCGCCCGGCGTCTGGGGATGTCAAAATAGGTTATCCTTGGTGGTGTCTCGGTTACCCGATCGATGATTTCCTCACGCAGCCCGGCCAGATCGGCCTTGTTTTCGCCTTTGCGGGGGATCAGGATCAGATCGGCCGACCGGATCGCCTGCGCCCCCTGAAAGGTCACGTGATCCGGGTTGCCGGTGCCGATGCCAATCAGGCTCAGGTCAATCATCTTCGAACTCCGCCAGCGGCCCGTAAAGGATCAAGGCCGGAGCCGTGCCGATCTCGGATTTCAGCTGTTCGGCCAGGGCACCGATGGTGGCGCGCGTCAGCTTCTGATCCGGGGTCGAAACAGATTCAGCCATCAAAGCAGGCGTATCCAAAGGCAGGCCGTGTGAATGCAGTGCTTCTGCCAGAAGCGGGAAAGTACGTTTACCCATGAATACGACAGTGGTGGCCTGAGAATCGGCCAAGGCTGTCAGGTTCAGGTCGTCCGGCAACGCGCCACTGACGTCATGTCCCGTCACGAACTGCACCCGCCGTGCGGTCAGACGACGCGTCAGCGGGATGCCTGCAGCAGCAGCGGCAGCCACCGCAGACGGTACGCCGGGGATGATCTCGAATTCAATGCCCGCCTCACGAAGGGCAACAAGTTCTTCTTCCAGTCGCCCGAACATGCCGCCATCGCCGGATTTCAGCCGCACGACATGTTGGCCGGTCTGGGCGTAGTCCACTAGCAACCGGCTGACATGGTCCTGTTTGGGCGAGGGGCGACCTGCCCGTTTGCCCACGCCCACAAGGTCGGCGTCTTCGCACGCGTGGCTCAGAATCGGCCCGCTGCTGAGGTCATCGAACAAAATTGCATCGGCCTTTTGCATCCTGTCGACGGCCTTCAGCGTCAGCAGTTCCGGATCGCCGGGGCCCGAGCCGATGAAAGAGACAAATCCGCTCATGCAGTTGCCTCCGCAATCAGGTGAAAGAATGTACCGGTGACTTTGCCGCGAACGGAGCCGGTCTGAGGTCCCTCTGCGCCTTCCGCATCAAACACGCGTGCCAGCGGCGGGTCAGGCTGATCCACGATCGAGGAATAGTGGAACTCATGCCCGCGCAGCGCTGCATTCTGTGCAAATCCCGGCATCGGGGCCAAAAGTTCGGCCTTGCGATAGCCTAGGTTGAATTTGCGTTTTTGGTACGACGTCACCAGCCCCAGCAGGCCAGCCATTTCATGCCGCACGCCATCCTTGTCGATCAGCGCATGACCCAGCGCCATGTATCCACCGCACTCGCCATGCACAGGCCTTGTTTCCGCGTGCTTGCGCAGACCCGCGAGGAAGGTTTGGGCAGCAGCCAATGTCCCGGCATGCAGTTCAGGATATCCGCCGGGAAGCCAGACCAGATCGGCATCCGCCGCCGGGGCTTCATTAGCCAGTGGCGAGAAGGGTAGGATTTCGGCCCCGGCGGCGCGCCAGCCTTCCAGCAAATGTGGATATGTAAAAGAAAAAGCCGCATCCCGTGCCAATGCAATCCGCTGGGCCGGAGGGCGCGGCAGCGCGTCTGACGATGGCCCAATGGGGCCTGAGGAAGCCGCCCGTTTGATCGCCTCGAGATCCACATGTTCGCGCAGAAATGCGGCATAGCCCACAATGGCGCTTTCCAGATCCGGGTGTTCGACGGCCTGGATCAACCCCAGATGCCGCTCGGGTAGGGTCAGATCGCCTCGGCGCGGCAGCACACCCAGAACCGGCAGGCCGGCGCGTTCCATCCCCAGCCGGGTCAGGCGCTCGTGCCGGGGGCTGGCACAGCGGTTTAGAATGACGCCAGCAAAGGGCAGATCGGGGTTGTACATCCTGAACCCCAGCGCGGTTGCCGCCGCAGACTGCGCCTGGCCGCCGACATCCAGCACCAACACAACCGGCCAACCCATCCGTGCAGCGGTCTCGGCGCTGGACCCATGACCCAACTCACCCGGCTTGGCCACGCCATCGAACAGGCCCATCGAACCTTCCGCCACGACGATGTCGGCGCCTTCGGCCTGCGCGGAGATCGCGTTCAACAAAGGATCGCCCATCGCCCAGCTGTCAAGATTGAACGAAGCCCGCCCGGACGCGGCTCGGTGGAAGGCGGGGTCGATATAGTCCGGTCCGCTCTTGAACGGTTGAACGGTCAGGCCATCCTCGGCCAACGCGCGCAACAGGCCCAGCATTACCGTTGTCTTGCCCGTACCCGAAGACGGGGCGGAAATCAGAAGGCCCGGAGGGTTAATCATCACCATGGCTCCAGCTTGACCAGGGGCTCTCGGCGCTTTGCGGGCGATAGCGGCGGTCGTAATCTTTCGAATACAGGCAGCTTTCCTCGAAACCTTCGCCCGCCAGTGCCGGGCCGACCATGATCAACGCAGTCCGCGAGATGCTGTCATCCAGCGCGTCTTTGAGCGTTCCCAGCGTGGCGCGGATGATCCTTTCATCCGGCCAGCTCGCGCGATAGACCACGGCGACCGGACAGTCGGCCCCATAGGCCGGGGTCAGATCGGCAATGACATTGTCCAGATTGCCGATGGACAGATGAATGGCAAGTGTCGCCCCTGTACGTGCGAAATTCTCCAACGTCTCGCCTTCGGGCATGGAAGATGCACGGCCTGGTGTCCGGGTCAGAACCACGGATTGCGCCAGCCCGGGCAAAGTAAGCTCGGTTCCCAAAGCCGCCGCAGCCGCCGCAAAGGACGGAACGCCAGGGGTCACGCTGACCGGGATGCCCATTTCCTTGAGGCGGCGGATCTGTTCCCCCATCGCCGACCAGACCGACAGGTCGCCCGAATGCAGACGGGCCACATCCTGGCCGGCCTGATGTGCGGCCTCGATCTCGGCCATGATCTGATCCAGATCCATCGGCGCGGTGTTCACGATCCTTGCGCCTTCGGGGCAGTGGCCAAGAATTTCTTCCGGAACCAGGGAACCCGCATAAAGGCAAACGGGGCAGGATGCGATGATGTCGCGCCCGCGCAGCGTCAACAGGTCGGCGGCGCCCGGTCCGGCGCCGATGAAATGAACGGTCATGTCTGTCCTCCGATGGCTATGGCGCAGGTCGCCAGCCGGTCGTCTGAAATCTGTCTGGGTGAAAGCAGCCGCGCGCCCGGGCCAAAAAGCTTTCCGGCGGCGGCCAATGCGGATGCTTCGGCCACGCTTCCGGTGCCATAGGTTGCGCGGCTGCGGTTCGAGCAGGTGAGTGTACGTTGACCGGCCAGATCGGCGGCGGCAACGAAATGCAGGGGAAGCGACAGTTCTTCGGCAAAGGTCGTCAGGACCGAATGACCTTCCTTGTCGGCAACGGTTGCCAGGGCGGCGACATCGTGGTTTGCGGCCGCCGTGTCAAATGCGGCGCGCAAGCTGGCAACCGTGGCAGCGGACGAGAATCCCAAACCGGCAACGATCATAGCGTCACGCTCCACTGCACGACCGGATAGGCGGATTTCCAGCCGCGGCGCGGTCCAAGCGGCGCCGACTGAGCGAGTTCGATCCGCAGAAGCTCTCCGCCCAGTTTCTCATGCCACTGGGCCAATGTGGCCTCGCTTTCCAAAGTCACGGCATTGGCAACCAGGCGGGTTCCGGACGGCAGGTTCTGGTGCAGCCAGTGCAGCAGGTCTGGATCAAGCCCCCCTCCGATGAACACCACGTCGGGCAGTTCCAACCCATCCAGTGCAGCGGGCGCGGTGCCATGGATGACATTCAGCCGATCCTGACCCAATGCATCGGCATTCCGACGAATGCGCTCAGCCCTGTCAGCACGGGGTTCAATGCTGGTCGCGGTCAGGGTCGCATCGCACATCAGCCATTCGATGCTGATCGAACCGGTGCCCCCTCCGATATCCCACAAGTGTTCGCCCCGTTGCGGAGCAAGCGCCGAGAGTGTCAGCGCGCGGATCGGGCGTTTGGTGATCTGACCGTCCGTCTCGAAGATGTGGTCCGGTTTGCCAGACGCCTTGGAAAGGGCAGGTCCTGCACCGGAAACCTCCAGACCGACGCAAACCGGATGGTCGAACGTGCCCAACAGCGCCTCGGTCAGCGTGACTGTTCTGGTGTTTTCGCGCGGACCGCCAAGCGCCTGCATCACATGCAGGGCCGAGTCGGCAAAGCCTGTCTCGGTCAGATACCGTGCCAGTTCCGCCACGGACTTTCCGTCACGCAGCAACAAGATCGCGTGCGCTCCCGGCGCCAGATGAGGACGCAAACGGGTCAGCGGCGCGGCGTGCAGGCCGAAGGTCAGGGTGCTTTCCAAAGGCCAGCCGAGCCGGGCAGCGGCCAGCGAGAAGGTGGATTGGCCGGGCAGGGCGGTCCATTCACCGGCATCGAAATTGCGCGCAATGACCGAACCCGCGCCAAACCAGAACGGATCGCCCGAGGCCAGAACAACCGTCTGCCGGCCACGCAATCCCTTCAGGATCGGCAGCCCTTCCGAGAACGGCACAGGCCATTCGACACGTTCCGCCCCTGTTTCGGGCAGCAATGACAGGTGGCGCGGCGGCCCCATGATCACTTCGGCCCGGTCCAGCACTTGACGGCTGGTTGGCGACAGGCCATCAAACCCATCTTCGCCCAGTCCCAGAACGGTCAGCCACGGAGATTCAGACATGACAACCCTCCTGATCCTTGGCGGCACGACCGAGGCCAACGCGCTGGCCAAAGCTGTTTCGCAACAAGGGATTGCGGCTGTGTATTCCTACGCTGGACGGGTGGAAAACCCGCGTCCGCAGCCCTTGCCGGTAAGGGTTGGCGGTTTCGGCGGTCCGGAAGGTCTGGCCGCCTATATCCATGAGAACGCCATCACCCATGTCGTGGACGCGACCCATCCATTTGCGGCCCGGATGAGCCGGAACGCGACCGAGGCATGCGCCGCGACGCGGACGCCATTGGCCGCGTTGACTCGCGCGTCCTGGGTGTCGCAGCCCGGCGATGTCTGGCGTCACGTGCCCGACATGGCTGCCGCCGTGGACGCATTGTCCGGCGATGCTCAGCGTGTCTTCCTTGCCGTTGGCCGCATGCATCTTGAAGATTTTTCGACCCGACCTCAACACAGTTATCTGCTGCGCCTTGTGGATGAGCCCGACACTTTGCCCTTGCCGAATGCAGCGGTGGTCGTCGCCCGAGGGCCGTTTACCGAAGCCGACGACCGGGCTTTGATGCAGCGCCATGGGACGCAGCTGGTCGTGTCCAAGAACGCTGGCGGCACGGGCGCTCGCGCCAAGCTGGACGCGGCGCGGGCGCTGGGCCTTCCCGTGCTGATGATCGACCGCCCGGTTCTGCCGAAGCGGACCGAGTTTTCGCAGGTCGCACAGGTTCTGGACTGGCTGTCTCATCCCTGATCCTCATCAGGGGTGAAGCGAGGGGTGTAAACGATGGGTGCGCCATAGCGCTCGATGACGCGCGTTCGGGATGACCCCACGATCACCACAGTCTGCATATCCGCCATGTCGGGCGTGGCTTCGGCCAGTGTCGAAATGCGCATCTCTTCATCGGCCCGCGATACGGCGCGGGCGAACAGGATCAGACGTTCGGGCTCACATTCTTCACGCAGGATTTCCAGCGTTTTTACAAAGCCTTCCGGGCGGGACTTCGAGCGCGGATTGTAAAAGGCCATCGAGAAATCCGCCTGTGCAGCAAGGCGCAGGCGTTTTTCGATCAATGACCATGGTTTGAGGTTGTCGCTGAGGTTGATGGCGCAGAAATCATGCCCCATCGGGGCGCCCGCGCGAGCGGATGCAGCCAACATCGCCGTGATCCCCGGCAGCACATCGATCTGAAGGCCACGCCATTCCGCAGGGCCGTTTTCCAGCGCTTCGAAAACGGCCGCCGCCATGGCAAACACGCCGGGATCGCCCGAGGATACAACGACCACCCGTTTGCCATCGGCAGCCATTTGCAGTGCATGTTGCGAGCGGTCGATTTCGACCCGGTTGTCACTGGCATGCAGTGTAAGGCCGGGGCGCTCGGCAATACGCGCCACATATGGGATATAGCCCACAACATCGGTGGCTTCGGCCAGCGCGACTGTTACTTCTGGTGTAACAAGCGCCTCGTCACCCGGCCCCAGACCGGCAATCTTGACCCAGCCGCTCATGGTCGCCGTCCCTGACCGTGCACGACGATGATCGAGAAATACGGAGTGATCTTCTCGCAGGCTTCGGACAGCTTTGTCACCGTCTGGTTCGGCATCTGCGCATATTCCACGATCCACGCCCGGTCATACAGGCCAGCGGTCTTCAGAGCGCGCTTCACCTTGTCGATGTTGCGTCCGATTTTCATCACGACCAATGCATCGGTCAGAGCCATGCGTTCCGCCAGCGTGTCTTCGGGCAGGGTGCCAACCAGCACGGTCAGCACGTCATCACCCCAGGTGATCGGGTCTCCGGTCGCGGTCCAGGCTCCGGACATGCCGGTAATGGCGGGTACAACTTCAACCGGCGCGTCTTGGCGCAGTCGGCTGTAAAGGTGCATGAACGAGCCATAGAAGAAGGGATCGCCCTCGCACAGAACAACCACGTCCTCACCCCCTTCTGACAGGGCCTTGAGATGCCTTGTGCAGTCTTCGTAGAATGCTGCCAGCAATTCGTTGTAACGCGGGTCTGTCACCGGGATCTCGGTAGTTACGGGATACTCCATGGGAAACTCGACCGCGCCTTCGGGGATCATCCCGTTAACGATCTTGCGCGCCTGACCACTGCGACCGGGTTTGCGGAAATAAGCCACATGCTTTGCATTGCGCAGGAGGCGATCAGCCCGGACGCTCATCAAATCCGGATCGCCGGGGCCAAGGCCCACACCGTATATGGTGCCCATCTTCATTCTGCCCGGCTTGCGATGGCGTTGATGGCCGCCACCGTGATGGCGCTGCCGCCCAGACGACCTTTGACGATGCAGGACGGCACCGGTTGCGCCTGCCACAGCGCATCCTTGGATTCCACCGCGCCGACGAAGCCAACCGGGCAGCCGATGATCGCGGCAGGGCGCGGGCAATCCGGGTCTTCCAGCATGTTCAGCAAATGGAACAGTGCGGTGGGCGCATTGCCTATGGCGACCAGCGCGCCCTCTAGATGCGGCCGCCACAGCTCCAGCGCAGCGGCGGAACGGGTGTTGCTCATCTCGGCAGCCAGCGGGCGTACGCGTTCATCATGCAGGGTACAGATCACCTGGTTGTCGGCGGGCAGGCGGAAACGGGTGACACCTTCGCTGACCATGCGCGCATCACACAGGATCGGTGCGCCATTTTCCAAAGCAGTGCGGGCCGTCTGCACGAAGCCGGGCGAGAAATGCACGAACTCTTCCAGCCCGACCATGCCCGCGGCGTGGATCATGCGAACGGCAACCTGCTCTTCATCGGCATCAAAACGGGCCAGATCAGCCTCGGACCGGATGGTGGCAAAGCTTTCCTTATAGATCGCCGCGCCATCGGTTTCGTATGTATAGGGCATCAGGTGAAGTCCATAGTCATGAGTGTTTCCGGGTCGAGCCCGCGTTGGCTGGGCTCATCCCCTGCGCGGCCCTGTTTGACAAGATCAAATCGTCCGTTTGCGCCCACCAATGTGATGTCGGCAGGACCCATGCGAGCGCATCCCTTGCTACAGCCCGAAACATGGAGGCGTCCGGACACCCGCGAAGCCAACGCCCGGGCGATGTCGCGCGTCTCGGCCTGCGCCTGCGGGCAGAACGGCGCGCCGGGGCAGGCGTCGGTGGTCATCAACGGATCGGTTCCATCGTCGACAAAGGCCGGGGCAGGTATCGCCGCCCCGCCTTCCAGCAGGATCAGCCGCCACGGGGTGACGCGCAGGGCGCAAGCACCGCTGTCCTCGATCAGGTCATACAGCTTGCGCGCAGGCAGCGACCCAAAAGCCGCGCCGTACAGGGCACCCAGTTCGCAGCGGCCCGGTTGAAGCTTTGCGCCAACAGAACCGGGCGCACTTCCTTGCCATTCCTGCGGCAGGGCGTCGATGACACGCGCCATGCGGCGTGTTTCGGGCGTGTAGGTTTCGGCAAACCACATCGCCAGCGCGATCACGTGGTCAATGGCGTCGGTCTCGGTCACGCTCCGCCCGGTTTCGCAGCCATCGGCGCGCAGGATCAGGCCGCCTGCTCCGGTTTCCAGACGAATATCAGCCGAATCCGACGCCAGCAGACGTTCGCGGCCGGTGTCGATTGCAAAGCCGAACTTTGCCGGCAGGGCCGGCAGCTCCGCAAGCCGGTCAATCAATTCATGGGTCAGCCGAGCGGTCAAATCGCCCGCCTGATAGAGCGGTGTAACCAGAATATTGCGGCGTATTTCGATACTGGGTTCCGCATCCAGCAGGTTCAGCGCGGCAAGCTCTTTGAGCAGAGGCCGATGGTCTTCCTCTTCCACGCCCCGCAATTGCAGATTGGCGCGATTGGTCAAATCGATCGAGCCGTTGCCAAAGCGGTCCGCCAGATCGCACAGTCCCAGTGCCTGATCGGCGTCCAGACGCGCCAGCCGGGGCCTGACCCTGACGACCAGACCGTCACCAGACATCATCGGACGATGGGCGCCCGGGCACCAGCCCTGAACGATCGGTGCACTCATCTCAATCCCTCCAGATCAGCCCGGATAGAGTTCCGGCGCGTGTTCCAAAGCCCGGCCTCAAGCAGCGCGCGGAACCGGTCCTGCATGGCCTGGCGCGCCTTGGGATTGGCCTCTTGCAGGAACGCGTCGACCTCTTCGTTGCCCAGCGTGGCATCGTGGTAAAGGTCAAAAAGATGCGGTGCGACCGTGCCGGACAGATGCGCGAAAGAGGCCATATGATCCAGCGTTGCCGCGATTTCAGCCGCCCCCCGGAAACCATGGCGCTGCATTCCGGCGATCCAGCCGGGGTTGGCGGCACGGGCGTGGACGACTCGGCTGATTTCTTCACGCAAAGTGCGGGCACGCGGGTTTTCGGGGTTGGTGTTGTCCAGATGGTACAGCTGCGCGGTTCCGCCGGCGATCTTCTTGGCGGCGGCAAAGCCCGCCTCGTGCGTGGCATAATCGTTGGCCAGAAGAAGATCGGTTTCGGTCAGGTCCTGCAAGTGGACAAAGCTGTCCGCATTTGCAACGCGTTGGGTGATGCCGTCCTTGTCCTGCGAGATGTGTTCGCCTTCCAATGCAAAAGAACTGGCCTCAAGCCACGCTTCACCGGCCTGCGCACGGGCCTCGTCGGTATACACTTCGGAGAGTTCGGTCATATTGACGCCATAGCTTCCCGGCGCAGGTCCATAGACCCGCGCTGCCGGCGCCTGCCCGGCATAGGGGTTCCAGTCCGTTGCCTCATCACGCGCGGCCAATGCGCGAACCGCTTGGCCAAACAAAGCGGACAGCGTCGGGAAAACATCCCGGAACAGGCCCGAGACCCGCAGGGTCACGTCCAGGCGCGGGCGGCTCAGGTCGGTAATCGGCAGAACCTCGATGCCGGAAACCCTCTCGGACCCTTTGTCCCACACGGGTTTGACGCCCAGCAGGTGCAGGGCCATGGCGAATTCCTCGCCCGCCGTGCGCATGGTGGCTGACCCCCACAGATCGACAATCAGCCCCTTCGGGTAATCGCCTTCTTCCTGAAGATGGCGCCGCACCAGTTCTTCGGCCAGTTTCACACCCTGAGCATAGGCCGCACGGGTCGGAACCGACCGCGGATCGGTGGTGTAAAGGTTCCGCCCGGTGGGCAGAACATCTGACCGGCCACGATAGGGGGACCCCGAAGGCCCGGCATCAATCCGCTTGCCTTCGAGCGCTTTGATCAGCGCGTCGCGTTCGGCGTGGGCCGAAGGGGCCGGATCGAAACCGCCCGTCACTTCGGGCACGCGCCCGAAGATGTGCAGCCCGTCGCCAAACTGGCTTTCCTTGATGTCACAGACAAAGCGGTCGATGCGGGTGATGGCTTCGGCGGTGCAGGTTGCCTGATCGAGGCCGAGATCGCTTTCCAGCCCTATCGCCTGCGCCTCATCACGGATATCTTCCTGCAAGCGGTCGCGGCGTTTGGGGTCAAGCCCGTCGGCGTTGGAAAACTCATCCAGCAGCGATTCAAGCCGCACCATCCGATCGGGCGTACCGCTGTCCTTCATCGGGGGCGGGATGTGGCCCAGCGTGACGGCTCCGATCCGGCGCTTGGCCTGCGCGGCCTCGCCCGGGTCGTTCACGATGAACGGGTAGATCACCGGCAGATCGCCGATCAGCGCCTCGGGCCAACAATCGGCAGACAAGGCGACCGATTTTCCGGGCAACCATTCCAGCGTTCCATGCGCGCCGATATGGATCAGCGCATCCGCACCCAAGCCTTTGCGCAGCCACAGATAGAAGGCGACATAACCGTGGCGCGGGGTGCGCGAGAGGTCATGATAGTCGTCATCCCGCAGCTCGGGCGTGCCGCGTTCAGGTTGCAGCGCGACCAGCGCCTTGCCGCGCCAAAGCGCGGTGAAATGGAAGGCCCCATCGGCACAGGCCGGATCATCTTCGGGTGCGCCCCAAACGGTGTGCAGATCAGCGCGCAGAGTCTCGGGCAATTCCGCAAGCGCATGCTGATAATCCCCAAGCGACCATGAAATCCGTGCGTCCAGAAGAGTGTCGGCAATCGGCGCGCCAGTCGCGATGTCATAGCCTTCTTCGTCAAGATCGGACAGCATCGCCTCGGCCGAGGCCAGCGCGTCGAGGCCAACCGCATGGGCCATCTGCCAGTCTTTGCCGGGATAGGTGGACAGGACCAACGCAGGAATCTGATCTGCCTTGGGTTTGTCGTTCAGTGCAAGCCAGCCCGATACCCGGTCGATGATCGCTTCGATCCGGTCCGGTTCGGGCCGATGTGCAAAGCGCGCGTATTCCAGATGCGGATCGCGTTTTCCGGGTTCCTTAAAAGACGCGATTCCTGCTGAGATCCGTCCATCCACCTCGGGCAGTACCACATGCATGGCAAGATCGGCGGGGGACAAACCGCGTTCCGCCTCGGCCCAGGCTTTGCGGCGCGAGGTGGCGAGAGCGACCTGAAACACCGGCACGCCTGCCGCGTCCAGAGGCGACGTTCCCGACGCGCCTTTTCCCGAAAACGAGGTGGCGTTGACAATGGCCGATGGGTTCAGCGCAACAACCTGTTCCCGCAACCAGCCGGCGGCCACGGGCGCCTTGAGAGACGGGGCAAACAGGCCCACCGCCGCGTATCCACGGGCGCGCAGGCTGCGGATCAGGGCGGCGATCGGGGCGGTGTCTGCCGAGGTCAGGTAAGCGCGGTAAAAAGTGACGAGGATGCGTTTGGCGTTACCTTCGAACGCGGTTTCCACCGGGATTACGCCGCGATCCGGACACCACGCGCCACATTCGGGCAAGGTCTTGGCGCCCATCACCGGACCGGCATAAAGCCCCGCCGCCAAAGCCATCTGCGCCAGCGCCGCCTGTGCCGCGACCTCGCCGCCGGTATCGCACAGATGCGCCAGACGCCGCAGGGTCGAGACCGGCAGGGTGGAATAGTCATCCAGCCGCGTGTCCTCGCGCCCGTCAGCGGGCAGCACCGCCAGCGCGATGCCCTTGGCCTGCGCCAGCGCCAGAACCTGCTGCAACCCATAAGCCCAGTAGGGGACGCCGCCGATCAGCCGGATCAGAATGCCCTTGGCGCCTTGAAGCGTCTGTTCGACATAGGTATCGACCGACAACGGGTGTTTCAGCGCCGTCAAATTCGCCAGCCGCAGGGTCGGCATTCGCCCTTCCGGTCCGCCACCACGATGCCAGCCCGCCGCGAAAGCACCCAGATCGCTGTCCGAAAAGGACAGCACCACCAGTTCCGCCGGACTCTGGCCCAGATCGGTTGGGGTCTCGGTTTCCTCGAGCCCGTGGCTTTCGCGGAAGACGACGTGCATGGGTCTTACTCGGCGGCCTCACGCACACCCACGAGGATTTCGCGGATTTCCGCCTCTTTGATATCGTCATGCTCGGCGATGACGACCAGACGCGAACGACGGTCTTCACCGGGTTCCCACGGGCGGTCATACTGGTGCCGTACCCGCGCGCCGACCGCCTGAACCAGCAGGCGCATGGGTTTGCCCTGAACGGCGGCATACCCTTTGACGCGCAGGATGTTCAGTTCATTGGCGAGGCGTTCGATATTGGCGACCAGTTGGGCCGGTTCGGTCTGCTCGGGCAGCTCGACGATGATGCTTTCGAAATCGTCATGCTCGTGATCGTGATGGCCGTCGTGATGCGAGGGTCGGGCGTCCATGTCATCCTCGGCGGCGGCTTCCAGACCCAGCACAACGCGCACGTCCACGGCACCTTCGGCCACTTCGACGACGGGCAGGGGGCGCGGCGCCTCGGCGGCGATGATCTCGCGCGCTTTGGCCACGCCTTCGGGGCCGGCGAGGTCGGGCTTGGTCAGCAGGATGATGTCGGCGCACGAGATCTGATCCTCGAACACCTCGGACAGGGGCGTTTCGTGGTCGATCGAGTCATCGGCCATGCGCTGGGCGTCCACCGCTTCGACATTGGGCGCGAAACGACCTGCGGCCACAGCCTCGGCATCGGCCAGAGCGATCACGCCGTCGACGGTGATCTTCGAGCGGATGTCAGGCCAGTCGAATGCCTTGAGCAGCGGTTTCGGCAGGGCCAGACCGCTGGTTTCGATCAGGATGTGATCCGGGCGCGGCTCCAACGCCATCAGGGCCTCGATGGTGGGAATGAAATCATCTGCCACGGTGCAGCAGATGCAGCCATTTGCCAGTTCCATGATGTTTTCCGCCGGGCAATCAGGAATGGCGCAGGATTTCAGGATGTCGCCATCGACGCCTACATCGCCGAACTCGTTGACCACGACAGCAAGGCGCTTGCCCTGTGGGTTCTGCATCAGGTGACGCACCAAAGTGGTCTTGCCCGAGCCCAGAAAGCCGGTGATCACTGTGACGGGGAGTTTTTCCAGGTTCGACATGTCAGGCTCCAATCGGGGGAATGCGCGAGGCACAGTTCTTGCGAAAATGTTCGGGGCGTTCGCGCCATTTCACCAAACCATCTTCAGTGGCCAGATACTTGGTCGCGCCGTCGACGATGACGTCGACATGATCTGTTTCGTTCAGGTTTTCATACACGAAGGTCCAGCGGCCCGGCCCGCGCAACACGATCGAACAGCCTTGATCGCAGTTTGACAGGCATTCAACGGCTTTCAGGGTGACACCGTCGGGCAGGTCTGCCTGTTCCAGGGCCTTGTGCAACAAAGCGCCCGGGCGTTGCGCGTCATCTTCGACAGGCAGGCCGCGACGGCAGGTGGTACAGACCAGCAACTCGACTGGTGCGGTCTCGGTCATGTCTCTCATCCCCCCAAATCCTCTTCGCGGGGGACGGGGTTTCATGCGGGCCACGATTGGTCATGGACCCGACACCGGAACACCCCGCCCGGTTTCAACTTCGGTTGTTGGCAGGTCTCCCGGCTTGCGGATGCCAGAGGCGGGCCTCTGTCGGATGTCCCGCCTTCCCGGCTTTCGGGCCAGTGGCATTGGGCATCCTCTCCGTTCACGGTCGCGGGGGCGGCTGCGTTTGGCGGCAAGACCGTTGACGCATTCCCTTTTCATCGGCTGTCACCGACACCAACGAAAGGGACATGCGGCACCGCTGGCCTGCTTGTCAAGCGAGTCGCGTGCAAGAATGATGCAGAGGCATGGAAAGCGACCTGTGGGCGTCGATGGGCGGCATGGTGTGCCGGGCTCCAGCCCGAGATGGGCCGGGCGACGAACGGTATCTCAGCAAGGGGCGTAGACCATCGTGGACGGGTGCCTTGACTGTACCTGTCCAGATGATGGGAAAAGACCACCGAACACCCCGGATCCTCTTGCGCTAATAGATGACGTTGATCATGAGCAGCGAGACGACCAGAAACAGCGCCGTCATTATTCCGCCGGAGCGGACGAAATCCATCACCTTGTATCCGGCCGGCCCCATGATCAACGCGTTTACCTGATGGGTTGGGATGATGAAGCTGTTCGATGTCGATATGGCGACCGTCAGGGCAAAGACGGCCGGGTTTCCACCCGCCGCCACCGCAATCGATACCGCCAGAGGCACCAGCAGAACCGTGGCCCCCACGTTGGACATGACCAAAGAAAAGGCCGTCGCCAGAATGGCGATGCCGGTTTGCAGCGACCAGAGCGGCCAGCCGTCCAGAATTATCATGATCTGCTGGGCGATCCACGCGGCCGTGCCTGTGTTCTGCACGGCTTGTCCCAAAGGTATAAGGCAAGCGAGCAGGAATACGGTGTTCCATCCGACCGCGCGGTACGCCTCGTCCACGCTGAGCACACGGGTCAGCATCATGCCCACCGCGCCGGTAAGAAGACAGAGTGAAAGCCGGACGTCCGTGAACAGGATCAACGACAGCGAAATGGCGAAGAATACCAGGGCCCAGCCGACTTTTTGCGGCCTCAGCTCGTCCTGGGGAAAGTCCGTCGTCACAACGACGAAATCCGGATCTCGTTTGATCCGCATCAGGTTGTCCCATCTGGTATGCGCCACAAGCATGTCACCCGCCTGAAACTTTTCCAGCCCGATCTGAGTGGATTCGTGATCCTCGGTCTCGACATGGCTCAGCGTCTCTTCGCCGCGGTGAATGGCCAGCAACGACATCCCGTAGGTCTTGCGAAACAAAAGCTCGCGGGGGCATTTGCCGATCAGCTTGCTGTCGGGCGTGATGACCACCTCGGCCACGCCTGCATTGGTTGGGGCGAACTCTTCGACGAAAATGTCCAAATCCGGAAGAACGGTCAGCCCGTATTTCTCGGCGAACTTCTCGACCTCCCAACGGCGGCCGACGATGGCCAGCCGACACGGCGCTGCTATTTCCGCTGTCAAAACCTGAACCATCGAGGTTTTGCCGCGATAGAAGGTGGAAATGATGTACAGGTGGTTTTCGTGGTTGATGTCGGCCAGGATCTCGCCGACCAAAGGGCTGTCCTCGGGCACCACGACTTCGAACACATCGGCTTTGAGGCCATAAACCCTTTGCAGGTATTCCTGTGTCCCTTGTCCGGTACCCGTATTGTCAGGTCCTTCAGCCTCGGGCAAAACCCAGCGTCCCAACAGCAGAAAGTAACCAATTCCCGTCAGGATCAGAACCGCACCGATCGGCGTGACCGAGAACAGGCCGAAGGGCTCCATTTTCTGAGAGGCCGGCAGGCTTTCATTTGCCGTCAGGATCAGATCGTTCAGCAGGATGAGAGGAGACGACCCGACCATCGTCATCGTGCCGCCCAAAATGGCGCAGAATCCCATCGGCATGAGCAGGCGCGACAGCGGTATGCCTGACCGTGTGGAAATTCGGCTGACAACCGGCAGAAACAGAGCAGCGGCGCCGACATTCTGCATGAACGAGGATATGACGCCAACGGTGCCGGATATGATTGGTACAACCCTGCCTTCGGATTTGCCGCCGTATTTGAGGATGACGGCGGCCACCTTGTTCATGATCCCCGTCTTGTCCAGACCGGCCCCGACGATCATGACCGCAATGATCGAGATGACGGCATTGGATGCGAAGCCGTCGAACAGAAGGGTGACATCCGCCAGATTTCCCAGCCCGGGCGCGTAGCTGAGCAAGCCTATGAGAACCAGAACCAATATGGCGGAAAGGTCGATCCTTATGATCTCGGAAACGAACAGAAAAACGGTGAAAGCCAGCAGGGTGCAAACGACCCCCATCTCGAAGGTAAAGGCAATGTGTTCCACAATACGTCCAGAACTTTTTCTTTGTTAGAGTCCTAGTTCATCCTTCCCGGATTGTCATGAAGTTTCGTTTTTTGGCGGTGTTGAGACATAATGTTGCTGAGAGGTTGCTGTGTGAGCAATGCCTTCGGAGGCCCGTTTTGACGAACACGTCAGAAAGAAGGATAGGCCAAATTGCATGAAGTAGCCTGCACGTTTCGTGCGGGTGCGATGCCGTTCCAACCAGGTCGAAGCAGCATAGGCAATGGCAGGTCAATTCCAGCCATGGACGACAGACAGTCCGACAGCTTTGTTTGCAGAACCATTCTGCCGCTGCCTGAACCGCGCAAAGGGCCAGCTTGGCCGTCCCTGATCGCAAGCTGCCCACAAGAATGGTATACACCTAAACGGGTCGTACAAATGGTTCAGGTCACCAATTCTGATCATTTCGAGATGAAGATGCCAAGGAAGTACGGCGAGGTGTTGCCTGAACGCAAGCTGGCGGCATATGCCAAGAATGCTCGCAGTCGGATGGAACAGAACCAGATCGAAACACGAAAAATCCAAGTTTTGGTTGGATACTGGACCTCGAAGAAAGACAAAGTACCGCAGGTCATTGGAGGTATTGGAGGCGAGTACCGGAATCGAACCGGTGTACACGGATTTGCAATCCGCTGCGTCACCACTCCGCCAACTCGCCTTTTCAAGTAAAATCAAATACTTGCTGTGGTGTGCGTGGGGTTTTAGCAGCTTTCCCAAGGGGCGTCTAGAGGATTGCGCGCAATTTTGTCGACGAGATTGAAATTTGCCGAAGCCCGCAACCGCAAATGCACAGGCGCGGGGGGGGTTGCGTCAACAGGGCCGTTGCTGGGCAGTTTAGGATGTGGCAAAAGCCGGGTAACTTTGGGAATGACTCGAGAGATCCTATGACAGATTTCGCTGCCCGGCGCCGCACTATGGTTGATACGCAAATCCGACCTTCGGATGTTACAAAGTTTCCGATCATTGAGGCGATGCTGAACGTCCCGCGCGAAAACTTCGTGCCTGACGCACAGCGTGAGGCCGCCTATGCCGACAGTGTGATCGATCTGGGCAACGGGCGCTGTATGCTCGAGCCGAGAACGCTTGCTAAAATGCTGGATGCGCTCAACATTTCGAACGACGAGATGATTCTCGATATCGCTCCGGCGACGGGGTATTCCACTGCGGTTGCCGCGCGCATGGCCCAGTTGGTTGTTGGTGTGGAAAGCGACGACTCGTTGGCGTCCGAGGCGCAAAGCCTGTTGGCTGAGGCCGATGTGGACAATGCCATTATCCACGTCGGTCCTTTGGATCAGGGTGCGGCTGAGCACGGTCCTTACGATGCGATCATGGTGCAGGGCGGTGTTGAACGGATTCCCGACGCTCTGTTGGATCAGCTCAAGGAACATGGCCGGATTGCATGCCTGTTTGTTGAAGGCAATCTTGGAACCGTGCGGATCGGTCGAAAGACCGGAGGCCGGGTCAGCTGGCGGGATGCGTTCAACGCCAGTGCACCGATACTAGAGAGCTTTTCGGCGGAGTGTGCATTTTCGCTATAGTTCGCCGATAGATTCTGCTGGCGCCTTGATTAGTTGAAAAGAAGACCGCAAACTGCCTTCAGGGCAGTGTAATTTCGTTTGAGAGGATTTCGGTATGCGTGGTTCAGCGACAGGCAAGCTGGTCAGGGCATTCGCAGTGACCGCAGGACTTGCCATCAGCGTTATGCCAGGGCGTCCGGCGTGGGCTGACAACATAACAGACGCCTTCATCGGCGCGTATAATACAAGCGGCTTGCTGGAGCAGAACCGGGCGCTGCTGCGCGCGGCAGATGAAGATGTGGCGATCGCGCTTTCCGCGTTGCGACCGATCATCAACTGGACTGTACAGGTCAGCCAGGATTATACCCGGTCTCGGACCAGCAATGTGGTCACAACGACCGAGCCGTCCCGGTTTTTCACCGGTCTGGGGCTAACTCAGCTTCTGTATGATGGTGGCGCTTCGGTTCTGGGCAAGCAATCGGCGCAGGAGACGGTTCTGTCGACCCGGCAAACCTTGATCGACATTGAGCAACAGGTGCTCATCCGCGCTGCAAATGCTTACCTGGGCGTGCTGCTACAGGAAGAAACAGTCGCAATTCGCCAGAACAACGTGGATGTTTCGGCGGAAGAGCTTCGCGCATCAAATGATCGCTTCGAAGTTGGCGAAGTGACGCGTACGGACGTGGCGCTTTCCGAGGCGCAGTTGGCAAGTTCTCAGGCTGATCTGGCGGTCGCTCGTGGTGAACTGAGCATTGCGCAGGCTGAGTATGTCAATGCGGTCGGCAAGGCGCCAGGGAGGACGGCCGGTCAACCCAGCCTGCCCAATCTTCCACGGAGCGAGGCAGAAGCGATTAGCCTCGCGCAACGCAACCACCCGGCGATTCTGTCGGCGCAGCATCAAGTCCGCGCTTTTGATCTGATTGTACAGCAGCAGCGGGCCAACCTTGGGCCGAATGTCAGTTTGAATGCTGATGCGGGTGTGCGTGAAAGCTATGACAACAACGACTATGTGAATGACGCGACCGTGTCGCTGGACTTTACACAGCCGATTTACGCCGGTGGCCGGTTGGCCGCGAATGTGCGGCGCGCTATGGCAAACCGGGATGCGTCTCGTGCGAATCTTCTGAACGTACAAAAGAATATCACACAGGGCGTTACGGACCGGTATGCAGCGTTCCAGGCAGCCAGTGCCAGCCTCAGGGCGTCGACGGAACGGGTTCGTGCATCACAGGTTGCATTTGACGGCATCAGGGAAGAAGCGACCTTGGGTGCCCGGACCACTTTGGACGTTCTGAATGCTCAGCAGGATTTGCTGGACGCGCAGCTGGCCGAAGTGGCGTCGCGAACGGAACGATCGCGCGCAGCGTATCAGCTGTTGCAGGCGCAGGGCCTTTTGACGGCAGAACGTCTTGGCCTGGCGGTTCAGATTTATGACCCGACTTTGTACTATAATCTGGTCAAGAAAGCCCCCGCGCGTGTCAGCAAACAGAGCAAGGATCTGGATCGAGTCCTCAAAGCGTTGCGTCGGGACTAACCGGCAATACTATTTGTTGTAGGGCTCGGATTGTTTGGCTACACTCGATCCAACGATAGAGCGGTAGAGAACAATGTCTGATAATGTCGTGAAAGCAGGGATCGAAGACGTTCTGTCTTCGGTCAAACGTCTGGTCAGTGAAGACAGTCGCGGTAAATCCTCCTCGGATCAACAGGGTGCAACGCGCAAGCCGGGGCGTTTGGTGCTGACGGACGCGCTGCGCATCAGCAAACCTGCTCAGCCCGAGATCACGCCCGCCAAGCCGTCTGCTGATGTTGCCGACTCGGCCAAGCCGATGCTGCTGCGTGCCTGCGACATCGTCAGGGCAGGTGATCCTGCCAACACTGCGGATGACGCGACTGAGGGACATTCCGCGGAAACCGGCTCAACCGATGATCCCGCGATCAGCCTGAGTGCCAAGATCGAAGCGCTGGAAGCGGCGATTGCGCAAACCGAGGATCAATGGGAGCCGGATGGCGACAGCGCAGACGCCTATTCCGGCACACCGACGCATTCCCTACCGTGGAACGTCGAAGAGGAGTTTGCGGCCGCAAGGACCGTCGTTCTGACTGATCAGGAAGATACGGACGATCCTCAGCCCGAGTCCGCTTCGATACAAAACGCAGAGTTCATCCGGGCGGGACGACCGGCTGAATCCGATCGTGCCACTGAAGTCGTTGAAGACGTTTCGACAACGGATTTGGATGAAGAAACATTGCGTGAGCTGATCGCGGAAGTTGTCCGCCAGGAATTGCAAGGCGCAATGGGCGAGCGGATCACGCGAAACGTGCGCAAAATGGTGCGGCGGGAAATCGCGCGCGCGCTCGCCGCGAAAGATCTGGGATAAGATTCAGCCACGCTGTGGTGGCTGGGCCAGGCTCAGCATCAGGTCAAGATTCATGTGGCGCTCCAGATGATCGGCAAGATCATCGAGCGCCCGCTCGACTCCGTCTTCGTAGGCAATGTCCGACGTCACGCCCAGCGTTGACAAATAGCGGGCACGAAATGCGTCTGACGAGAAAATTCCGTGCAGATAGCTGCCCTTGACCCGGCCGTTGCTGCTGGTGGCGCCTTCTGGTCTGCCTTCGATCTCGAGCCATGCGCGGGCGCGGTCAGGGCCGTCGGTATGGCCCATGTGGATTTCGTATCCGCTGACCGGTTCTCGGTCTGGCAGGGCATGGGCGGAACGCAGGATGACCTGTTTCTGCCCGCCCATTACGGTATCGACGTTCAGCAACCCCAATCCATCAACTTTGCCCGGCCGGCCGTCCACGCCATCAGGATCGGAAATGGTCTTGCCCAACATCTGATAGCCGCCGCACAAGCCCAGGACATGTCCACCGCGGCGAACATGTGCATACAGGTCGATATCCCAGCCCTGTGCACGGAAATAGCTCAGGTCTCCGATCGTGGACTTGCTGCCGGGAAGCAGAACCAGATCCGCATCGCCGGGCAGGGGACGCCCGCCGGGGATGACCTCGACGCTCACGCCGGGCTCGGCAGACAACGGATCGAGATCGTCGAAATTGGCCATACGCTCCAGTTGGGGCACAACGACCTTGCACGCGCCGCCGGTATGGGAACGGATGTCCATCATGTCTTCGGCCGGCAATTTCCAGGCGTCGTGAAACCAGGGCACGACCCCAAGGCAGGGCCAGCCTGTTCGGGCCGAGATATCATCACGGCCTTCGTCAAACAGGGACACGTCGCCATTGAAGCGGTTGATGGCAAAACCCCTGATCTGCGCCACGTCGCCTTCGTCCAGAACGGCCTGAGTACCAACGATCTGTGCAATCACCCCGCCACGATGAATGTCCCCGACCAGAACGACAGGGATGTCCGCTGCACGGGCAAATCCCATATTGGCGATGTCACCTTTGCGCAGGTTGGTCTCAGCCGGGCTGCCAGCGCCCTCGATCAGAACCAGATCAGCGTCGGCGCAGAGCCTGTCAAAGCTTTCCAGCGCTGCGCCCAGCAGCTTGGATTTGTCCTTGCGATAGTCACCGGCCTTCATCGTGCCAGCGCGCTGTCCCTGTACGATAATCTGCGCGCCGGTATCCGTCTCGGGTTTGAGAAGAATAGGGTTCATGTCCGTGTGCGTTGCCCGCTTTGCCGCACGGGCCTGAAGGGCCTGCGCGCGGCCAATTTCGCCGCCGTTTTCAGTGACGGCTGCATTGTTCGACATGTTTTGCGGCTTGAACGGCGCGACCCGAAGGCCCCGGCGCGTGTAGGCGCGCGCCAGCCCCGCCACCAGAACCGATTTTCCGACGTTGCTGCCGGTCCCTTGAATCATGATGGCGCGAACCATGCCTTGTCTCCTATAAGTCTGGGCGCAGATGATCTGATTTGAGCCGAAAGGGAAAGCCCCGGATGAATACGCCTGCGCATCTTTTGATCGGGGCTGCCGTGTTCGCCCGGCCGCCGCAAGGACGTATCCTCTGGGCCGCGCTCGTGGGAGCGTTATTGCCGGATCTGTCCCTATACGTGATGGCGGGCGTGTCCCTGTTTGTTCTGGGCATCCCCGAGCAGGTGGTCTTCGGGCAGCTTTACTTTTCCCCGGCGTGGCAGACCGTATTCGCCATAGACAACTCCTTTATCCTCTGGGGGCTGACATTCCTGCTGGCAGTCTGGAGAGGTTGGCATGTTCTGGCTGTCGGTGCAGCGGCGGGTCTGTTGCATCTTGCGACAGATTTCCTGCTTCATGCGGGCGACGGACGGCCACAGTTCTGGCCCATCAGCGACTGGGTGTTCCACAGCCCTGTCAGCTATTGGGACAGCGACCATCATGCCTTGTGGGTGGCTCCGGTGTCAGCCTTTGTTTGTCTGGCTGCATATGTTCTGCTTTGGCAGCGTGGATTGCCGGTTTGGGGCAAAGCCCTGTTCGCAACCATGCTGGCGGCTGAATTCTGGGTGGTGCGGCAATGGTTGTTGTTCTTTTGAGCCGTTGGCTTCATGCCTGACGATCAGGCATAGAAAAACGCGCTCTGATAGGCAGAGCGCGTTTGTTCAATCCAAATCTACCTTGGTTCAGGCAGCTTCGGCCTGCTGTGCAGCGTTGCGGCGTTCGCTTTCTTCCCGCGACAGGGCGACCGAGGTACGGACGCCGCGTCCAACGAATTCCATCAATCCGCTGACAACCCGTTCGTTCGGGTCAATTCCTGCGCAGGACAGAACTTCGCGCCCATCGCGCGAACGCGCCCAGCGGGCGATTTGTTCGGGGCCATTGCCGTATTTCTTGTCATCGGCGATAGCATCATCAAGCGCAGCCAGGACAACGGCCGCGAAAAGTTTGCGCGCACGATTGCCTTGCTCATTGTTAAAGGCAGTGCCGTCAACGAAATCTCTCATCTCGTCTTCCTTGTTGTTCTTGCTCTTGCATTTTCGGCGTGAGGGTCCTTATGACCGATTAGGTGCGATTCGGATACAGCTAAAATGCATAGTTGCGTTGCGTCACTTGCATGGCTCGCTGCACCTGCAGCACTAGGTGTCGTTGTCTTGTCAGGTGTGATCCCGCCAGATATAGGGACCGCAACTGATGCATCAACCGTTTGTGAAGGATTTATGTAATGCCCAAGATAAATGGGAACGAAATTCGCCCCGGCAATGTGCTTGAGCATAACGGTGGCCTGTGGGCAGCGGTCAAGGTTGACCATGTAAAGCCGGGCAAAGGCGGAGCTTTTGCACAGGTGGAGCTGCGCAACCTGCGCAATGGCTCGAAGTTGAACGAACGCTTCCGCTCGGCGGACAAAGTCGAACGCGTGCGTCTGGAGCAAAAGGATCAGCAATTTCTGTACGAATCCGACGGAATGCTGGTGTTCATGGATTCAGAAACCTACGAACAGATTGAATTACCAGCAGAATTGCTGGGTGACCGCCGTCCGTTTCTGCAAGATGGCATGACCATTGTTGTCGAGTTCTACGAAAGCGAGGCGCTGAACGCGACGCTGCCGCAGAAAGTGACCTGCAAAATCGTCGAGACCGAACCGGTGGTAAAAGGTCAAACGGCGGCGAACTCGTTCAAGCCCGCGCTGCTGGACAATGGCGTGAAAGTCATGGTTCCCCCCTTCATCGGCCAGGACGAAATGATCGTCGTGAACACGGAAACGATGGAATATTCCGAACGCGCGTGACGTTTCGTCACGTTACGTATCAGGCCGCGCAGGCACCCGCCCCGCGGTCTTTTCTTATGCGTTGGGGCGATAGCGATAGCGGGTTGGATCCGGGCCGAACAATTCCAGCATCAATTCGTACTTGATACGATTGGCGCTGACCTGACGATAGAATGCGATCAGAAAGGCAGTGGGTCCCTGAATGCGGCTGAGTCCACTGGTGGCGGCCACCACGGTGCCCACATCCGTTTTGCCCTGCAAGACCAGATATCCCCCCAGCATCAGGATGCCGACGGTGCCGGCCCCGTTGATCACGCTCAGCAGGAACTTTGCCGAAAGTTTCCACAGGAACATCCGCCGCCGCGTGTCGTAAATGTCATCGAACATGATGTTGATATCCCGCTCAACGGCTTCGATATCCTCGGTCGTCAGTCGGTCGGTGGCACCGCGCAAAATTCGAACCCGTTCCGCCACAAAAGTGTTCACTTTGCGCTGCGAGACCAGAACGATGATGATTTGCGGCACGATCATTGACAACGCAATCAGCCCCAGACCTGGTTGCGTGGACGAGATATAGCCGATGACGCTGATCAGCGTTCCAATCTGAACGACCGGATCCGAAAAGGCTCCACCGGCAAACTTGCCCAACTCTTCGGCTTCGGCCGAAATGGCGGTGGTCATGGTGCCTTTGCGCAGGCCTTCGTCTGAATCCTTCAGGTCGGTCGAACGCCAAAGCAGGCGTTGGCGGATCAGCCGGATCATGTCTTCGCCCAAGGTTCCGGCGCGATAGCCCAGTACCCATTTCAGGGCGAGGCTCAGCAGGATGACGGCCATCATGCCGATGCCCAGTTGGATCAGTTTTTCAGTCCCGACATCGTCGGATGTCAGGTGGTTGACGATGTCGCGCTGAAACTCAAGCGGCACGGCGGCAAGGCCCGCAATTGCGACGGACAGCATGATGAGGATGATCTGCCGCCCCGCACTGGCGCGCCAGATCGCGGAATAAAGTCGAAACATGCGGGTATCCGGTTTGTCCTGTTTGCCTGCACTGTGGCAGTGCAGGACAACGGGTTCAAACTTTTCAATACAAGCTGATGCGCGGGTCGTGCCGATTTGGCAACAAGGTGGGCTCAGTCCTCCAGGCGCATCGTGGCGTCCGCGGCCTGCATCTCCGGGCCTGCGCGATCAAATCGCAGATACGCGATCCCGTTTCCGCCAGCCTGTGTGTACAATGTTCCGACAGGTTTGCCATTTGCACTGATCTCGGTCCCTACCGGGGCCGAGCCCTGGACAACGACGCGTCGCAGACCTTTGCGCAATTCGGTCTTGTGCTTCATGCGCGCGGTCACTTCCTGACCGACATAACATCCTTTTTTGAAATCCACGCCATTCAGCGCTTCGAAGCCGGTTTCCAGGATGTAACTGTCCGGGGTCAGTTCAATGCCTGACTCGGGAATGCAGTGCCGGACGCGCAGTGCATCCCAGTCGGTTCCATCATCGCCCTCGGGTTCGGGCGAGTAGTTGCGCCAGCCCATGTCCGGGTGGCGGGGATCGGGCAGGGCGGTTTCCGGCGCAGCCTTGGTGCCGCGTTGCAGGTTCAGATCGGTTCCCTCGATCGTCACATCCGCACGCAGCTTGTACATCGTCAGACGTTTGACCAGATCATCCGCAAGGTGTTCGGCCACATCCAAAAGAACTCCGTCGGCATCTCGTTTCAGGAAGAAATCCGCCAGATACTTTCCCTGCGGAGTAAGCAGAGCGGCGTAGACCAGCCCGTTGTCCAACCCCTTAATGTCGTTGGTGATCAGATCCTGCAAAAAGCTTTCGGTATCCGAGCCGGACAGGCGCAGTATGCGGCGGGTGGGCATGGCTTGGTCCTCGTCATTTCCTCAGGCCTCGTGATATAGGAAGTTCCGTTGCCAAGACCAGAGGTTATCAGACGTGCCCGCGCCTATTACCGTCGTAATCCCGACCCTCAACGCTGCCGATGCTTTGCCCGAATGTCTTGGGGCTTTGATGGAAGGCGTGCATGCCGGGTTGATCCGGGAATTGATCATCAGCGATGCACGCTCAACCGATCACACGCCGGATATTGCGGAAGAGGCTGGTGCGACGGTCGTGACCGGCCCGCCATCCCGAGGCGGCCAGTTGCGCCGCGGGTGCGCGCAGGCCAAAGGGGATTGGCTGCTGATTCTTCATGCGGATACAGTGCTGCAACAGGGGTGGAGCGAGACCGTGAGCGCCCACCTGCCTTCAGCCAAACCTGCCGCGTTTCAGCTGGCGTTCCGCGCGCGCGGGATCGCGCCGGCCTGGGTGGCTGGCTGGGCCAATCTGCGCAGCAGGATGCTGGGATTGCCCTACGGAGATCAGGGATTGCTGGTTCCGCGTCACACCTATCAAGCGGCAGGCGGGTTTCCCGACCAGCCGTTGATGGAAGATGTGGCTTTGGTGCGCGCGTTGCCAAAGGTCACTGTTCTGAACACACGCGCCTTTACGAGTGCGGAGCGCTATGAGCGGGCGGGCTGGATTCGGCGCGGTGCTCGGAACCTGTGGACTCTTCTGCGTTACTTTTTGGGGGCTGACCCGCAAGGTTTGGCGCAGACGTATCGTCGCTGAGCGTGGTGCGCAGCTCGACCACGGATTTCCCCAGCCGAAACGGTGCCGCAAAACTGACAAGGCATAGGGCCACGATTTGCAGGACAAGAATATGAGCATTGTCCTGTAGGTATTCCCATTCTTCTTTCAGCTTCCCGACCTGCGCGATCAGGTCATCGTAGCTCTGCGCAAGTATCAGATAGTCGCCCGCAATCGCGGGAACCTTGCGACGCATGTTGTCAATGGCGGTCTGTGTGTTTTCGTCCAGTGAAGTGAAGACAAGGAACTGGTCGATGTCAAAGGCATCGGCTTTGGCGGCCATGTCACGTATTTCGTCCTTTTCGTCTTTGGACTGACCCCCAACCAGGAAGTGAAGCCCCTGTAGGGGGGCCACTTCGTTCGTGACCGCGATGAACAGGGGCAGTTCCGAGTTGCTGGCGGTCGAAGCTGAAAGGAATTCAACCTTTTCGCATAGTACGGCGGTATCCGGATCATAGGCCGGATCACAGAACCGCAGGCGGAACCGGGCCGCATCCCTGTCAAATGCCAGCGTCGCGGCATAGGCCACGTCGATCTGTCGGTCCAGTCGCGAGCTGTCCGAGGTATAAAGCCCGGCCAAGACAGCGACCAATGCCCCGATGCCACCCAGCACAACCCATACCAGATCAGCCAGTTTCCACGCCCGGTGCCCTGCCGGTTTGCGAAACAGAAAGGCAGTGCCGATTGAGCCGATGACAAAGAAGAGGATCAGCAGGGGCAATTGATTGTCGGTCACAAAACTCATGCGTCCAATCTTAGGACCTGTGCTTCGACCTGCAACAGGGATCACGGGCAGTTGTAACGTCTTACCATATCCCCATACTGTAGGCAGCGCAGGGGGGACTTCGATGACCAAAGAAATCGTTCTTATCCACGGAGCATTTGCCGGACCTTGGTGCATGCAGGATTACGCGGCCTTCTTTCGGGACCGAGGTTGGACGGTTCACGTTCCTGCCTTGCGTTACCATGACGGTGACCCGAAAGCGGACCCCGACCCGGGTCTGACCGATACCAGTGTCATGGACTACACCAACGACATCGCCGATTTTGTACAGGGACTGGACCGCAAACCTGTCATTTTGGGGCATGCCATTGCTGGGGTGGTGGCGCAACAAGTGGCGTCTCGTGGGTTGGCCAGTGCCATCGTTCTGATCAATCCCAATGCGCCTTGGGGCACTTTGCCCGAAACCGATGATGAACGGGCTGTACCGCGCACCTTGATGGAAGGCGGCCCATTCTGGAAGCAGCCGATGCGGGTCGGGTTCGATTTGATGGCCCCATTCGCCTTGAACGAGATGGATGAGGCGCAGCAGCACGCTGTATTCGATCAATTGGGCGCGGAAAGCGGGCGCGTGATGTTTGAAATGTTCTTTTGGATGTTCGATGACCATCACGCGATCAAGGTTGATTTCGACAAGGTTGACTGCCCGGTTCTGGTGGTCTCGGGTGCCGAAGACAGGGCTGTTAACCCCGATACCTGCCGCGCACTGGCAACGCGCTATGGGGATCGCGGAACCTTTTTGCTGGTCAAAGATCATGCGCATTTCCTGTTCATGGAGCCGGGTTGGGAAGGGCCGGCCTCGAAGATCGAGAAATGGCTGACAACCCAGGTGATCTGAAACGGGCTTGACAACGATCCACCCTTTGCAGACATGGCGCCAATTGAATGGGGCAGTTGACCCTTTTGGCGCGAAATCTCTGCGGGAAAGGTCCGGACATGACCCTGTTCGTTGTCCTTATTATTCTGTCGGCTGCTTTGCTGCACGCGGTGTGGAATGCTATCGTGAAGACAGCGGCGGATCGAACTTCCATGCTGGGTTTGGTCGCTTTGGGTCAAGTGCTGCCTACGGCGGTCATGGTGATGGCTCTGCCGCTGCCAAACCCAGAGAGCTTTGTTTACATCCTGCTCTCGACCGTTGTGCATTTCGGTTATTACTTCATGCTGGGAAAAGCCTATCAGCATGGTGATCTGAGCGTGGTCTACCCCATCGCCCGTGGAATTGTCCCGGCGCTGGTTTCGCTTTGGGCAATGGTCCTGGTCGGAGAAGTGCTGCCTTTTCAGGCCTGGACCGGTATCGTCCTGATTGCCGTGGGTATCCAGCTGAGCAGTTGGAAAGCTCTGCGCTCGGGCGTTGGGCGCAGCGCACTGATGTTTGCGCTGGGCACCGGGTTCTGCATTTCGATCTATTCGGTCGTTGACGGGATCGGCGTTCGGCTGTCGGGCAACACGCTCAGCTATTGGGCGTGGGGTGCGTTTCTGCACCTGTTCATTGCCGGATTTGTCGGGGTGCGGAAACGTGCGACCCTGAAAGACCTGCCAGCCAAAGTGTGGATGATCGGCATTCTTGGCGGGCTGGTATCGATGACAGCTTATGGTCTGGTACTGTACGCCAAGAATTTTGCACCGCTGGGCGCGGTTTCGGCGCTGCGGGAAACTTCGGTCATCTTTGCCGCACTGATCGGGTTCGTATTCCTCAAGGAAGGCAACTGGGCGCGACGGTTGGGTGCCGCGGTGCTCATGGCCGTGGGTGTCGCCCTGATCGGATTGGCGGTCTGATCCGGCTGAAAAGCCCTGGGCGACAGTGATATTTCTGGCTTAGCGGCCGACCTGAAACGTGCTTTGTGGCTTCCAGTGCATGGTGCCCTTGTCGCTGCTTACACATCGCAGCAGGCGTTCCTCGCGCGTGTTGATCGTGTCAGTGACCGTATTGTCGCCAAAGATCACGATGAAGGAATCCGGTGAATAAGCCAGCCCCTTGTAATAGCAAAACCGTGTTTCCGCCCCGTCCGGGATCGGAGATGCCAGGCTAAGCGTCTGTTGCGCCGGGGCCTGGGTCGCCAGCATGGCAAAGGCCAGCCCATAGGTCAGTGTTTTCATGTCGTCCTCTCGTCCTGCAAATCGGTTGTCGATCAAAAAGGGTTTGGACGCCCGGACCTCAATCATGGTTTCTTGTTTCAGCAAGTTTGAACGAGATCAACGGGTTAGGCAACGAAAATCCTACACGCGCAGCGACAAGCCAAGGGGGCGATTTTTACGGTCGGTCACTTCTGTGGTAACATGGCCGCATTGTTTAAGGAGAATTGAGAGATGTTCAGACCCTCTGTGCAAGCGATTATGGACGTCATGTCCCAAAAGGGTTTTGTGGTTTTCGACACCCCAACTGTCGATTGGAACCTGAACATAGTGGGCATTCGCGCCCACCCGGTTTCACCCAAGAAATTCGATGATGTCATGACGGTGTTCCACCGGTTTCTTGGCGTTTGGGATATAGCGTATTACCCGATGACGGCCGATCCCAGCGATCATTACCTGAAGAACCCGATAAACCCGGATGGGACGGCCATTCTGGCGCCCGGGCAATATCGGTCCTGCTACAAGATCGATATTCATAAACGAGGCCGGCCCGGAGGCCACAAGGCGCTGTGTCAAAGGCTGGGAAACGTTACCGTGTTTCGGGACAACAACAGGGATGGAAACCTGAACCTTGTTAATCCTCAAAGTGGGATGTTCGGCATAAATCTGCACAAGGGGCCAAACAACGGTGACGATGACACTGCGAATACGATCTATTCCGCCGGGTGCCAGGTATTCGCCGACCAGCGTCACTTTGCCGAGTTTCTGCTGAAATGCGAAGCCGGGCGCGCCGCGTTTGGCAACAAGTTCACCTATACGCTGCTGGATCAGGCAGATTTCGAATAAGGCGATGCCTTGCGAAGGTTCCGCAAGCGCCGGGGCAGGACAGGGGCTGGGGGCGTGCCCGGATCTTGAACCGGGCCTTGGCCCTAGGTCTCGCCTTCGGCCTGAAGATCGCGGAAATACCGGATGGTTGCGTGCAGCCCTTCTTTCAATTGCACTTTGGGCTCCCAGCCCAGCAGGGTCCGCGCCAGTGTGATATCGGGCTGGCGCTGCTTCGGGTCATCCTCTGGCAACTCCTTGAAACTGACAGGGGTCTCGGCCCCCACAAGGGCCTGCACTTCGCGGGCCAACTCGTTCATCGAGAATTCGTTGGGATTGCCCAGATTGACCGGGCCGGTGACGTCTGGGCCGGTCTCCATCAGGCGGATGAACCCTTCGATCAGATCATCCACGTAACAGAAAGACCGGGTCTGCGTACCGTCGCCAAAGATCGTGATCGGATCACCCGTCAGGGCCTGCATGATGAAGTTCGACACGACGCGCCCATCTGCCGGGTGCATTCTGGGCCCGTAGGTGTTGAAGATGCGGGCGACCTTGATCTCCAACCCCATCTGCCGGTGATAGTCGAAGAACAAGGTCTCGGCGCAGCGCTTGCCCTCATCATAGCAGGATCGCGGGCCAACCGGGTTGACGTTGCCCCAATAATCTTCGGTCTGCGGATGGATGGTCGGGTCGCCATAAACCTCGGAGGTTGAGGCCTGAAAGATCTTGCATTTCAGCCGCTTCGCCAGACCCAGCATGTTGATCGCACCGTGAACGCTGGTCTTGGTCGTCTGCACCGGGTCGTGCTGATAATGCACGGGCGAGGCAGGACAGGCGAGGTTATAGATCTCGTCGACCTCCACAAACAGAGGGAAAGTCACATCATGGCGCATGAACTCGAACCGCGGGTTGTTGTGCAGATGGTCAATGTTGCGCTTGGTGCCGGTGAACAGGTTGTCGACGCACAAAACCTCATGCCCCTGATCCAGAAGCCTGTCGCACAGATGCGAGCCCAGAAACCCGGCCCCACCGGTTACGAGAACACGTTTTCGACTGTCATAAAGGCGGGCCATTGCAAATCCTTAATCGTTAAATCCAAGCCAGCATGTCACGGGGAAGCCGGGTCTTGGTTTGATTTGTAAACCGAAGGCGTTTGAATTGCAGTAGGTTTTGGTTTTTTGAGGGCGCGTGTGGTGTTGGTGCGTCTTCCTATCCGGCCAAGCTTGATGCAAGGCATCAAGCACGCGCCTAACCCGCCCCCCAAGGCGGGCGCGAGGTTAGTTTTGAGGTAGAAGGGATGTTCACTCATTTCGTTACAGTTGACGTGATAGCACACGCGCCAATTTTACGATTGTCAACTTCCGCCAAATTGCTCGAAGTCCTGAAGCAATGCTTCCGCCAAGCCTGAGTTCAAGAATTTTTCTGGGTCTTTAAAGATTTGTCTGCCAACAAGTTGTTTTTGTTTTTCCGACATAGCACTCAAGATTTTTTGCGCCGATGACGCTCTATCTTTAAACAGACTCCATGTCGCAGAGTTCAACAAGGTGTCAGGAAGCGGAAACTCGCCCTCTGAACAGCGCACGAAGCTTTTCCCCAAAATCTGCTTGTCGTCGCGTATTTTGCCGAAGAAGATGATTGGACCTAGCTTAACGTAAGTGGCAAGAAAACTGCCACTTGGAGTGTAAATTGTGTCCCTTTCAACGGACCGTTTTACCCAAGTATTCCAGTTTGACGGCAAAGATGGGTCATTAAAGCCATCAAAATACCCAAGGTGGAGAAAGTATTGGCTATACTCTCCGGGATGCTTGGACGAGCCGGTAAGAAATTGTTTCCAGCTTCTCTCGGCTTTAAACAAAAGATCCAGCGAAGATGGATCATATTTGTTTTCGATTCCTCGATACAACTGAGATTGTACAGTTCGTAGGGCTAGAGAGCAGGCAAAGCGAGAAAGCCAAGAGCCATACTTTGCCGGTATTTCACCACTTCCAGTAGCAGCGTCAAACAGTCGCTTTTTAGCTTTTTGCTCCCACGTTGAAAGTGTTGTTTCGCATTCTGAGCAATACAGGTAGTGCCTATCGCCATCCTGCACCCTTTTATTTGGGTTAGCTCCGGCCCGTAAAAATGGAGTTCCACCGGTATTGATTAACCAACGAAAAACAAACTTGGGGATAACGTGGCTGCTATGAAGGTTCGCCTTCTGTCCACAAAGCCAACACGTTCCTACCCTCAAACATCCAACTCCTCCACGAACCGCGCGTTCTCCTGAATATACTGGAACCGCAGTTCGGGCTTCTTACCCATCAGACGCTCGACCAGATCGCCGGTTTCGCCGGGTTCGTCCTCGTCGATGGTGACCCGGATCAATTTCCGGGATTTGGGATCCATCGTGGTTTCTTTCAGGTCCTTGGCGTCCATCTCGCCCAGACCTTTGAAACGCGAAACGTCGATCTTGCCCTTGCCGCCCAGACCTTTCTCAAGCCACTCGTCGCGCTCGGCCTCGTCCAGACAATAGACGCGTTTGGCGCCTTGGGTCAGACGATACAGGGGCGGGCAGGCCAGGTACAGGTGGCCCGCGTCGATCATCGGGCGCATCTGGGTGAAGAAGAACGTCATCAGCAAGGACGCGATATGCGCCCCGTCCACATCCGCGTCGGTCATGATGATGACCTTGTCGTAGCGTAGATCGTCGAGGTTGAACTTGCTGCCCAGCCCCACGCCCAGCGCCTGCGTCAGGTCGTTGATCTCGGCATTGGTGCCCAGTTTCGAACTGGCCGCGCCCAGCACGTTCAGGATCTTACCGCGCAAGGGCAGCAGGGCCTGCGTTTTGCGGTCGCGCCCCATTTTGGCCGAGCCGCCCGCCGAGTCGCCCTCGACGATGAATAGTTCGGTGCCTTCGCGTGTTGAACTGGAACAGTCCACCAGCTTGCCGGGAAGACGAAGTTTTTTAGTGGCGGACTTGCGTTGTGTTTCCTTCTCGGCCCGTCGGCGCAGGCGTTCTTCGGCGCGCAGGATCAGGAAGTCGAGGATCGCGCCGGCGGATTTCGTATCGGCGGCCAGCCAGTTGTCGAAATGGTCGCGCACCGCGTTTTCCACCAGCCGCTGCGCCTCGACCGTGGCAAGGCGGTCTTTGGTCTGGCCGACGAATTCCGGTTCGCGGATGAAGCACGAGACCAGTGCGCAGCCCCCGGCAATCAGGTCTTCCCGCGTGATCTGGGCGGCTTTCTTGTTGTTGATCAACTCGCCATAAGCCTTGATCCCCTTGAGGATCGCGGCCCAGAACCCGGCCACATGGGTGCCCCCTTCGGGCGTGGGGACGGTGTTGCAGTAGGATTGGATGAACCCATCGCGCGAGGGCGTCCAGTTGATCGCCCATTCGACCTTGCCGGGGGTTCCGAATTTCTCCTGAAAATCGACGGTTCCGGCAAAGGGCTGCTCGGCATAGGTCGACGAGCCATTCATCGTCTCTTTCAGGTAGTCCGACAGCCCGCCCGGGAAGTGGAAGGTGGCCTCAGTGGGCGTCTCGCCGTCATCGATGGCGGATTTCCAGCGGATTTCGACGCCCGAAAACAGGTAGGCCTTGGACCGGATGGATTTGAACAGGCGGGCGGGTTTGAACCGGTGGTGGCCAAAGATCTGGTCGTCAGCGTGGAAGGTGACTGTGGTGCCGCGCCGGTTGGGGGCGGCGCCGACCTTTTCCACTGGGCCCAACGGGACACCGCGCGAGAAACGTTGTTCATAAAGTTGCTTGTCGCGGGCCACCTGAACGACCATCGAATCCGAAAGCGCATTCACCACCGAGGCGCCCACGCCGTGCAGACCACCCGAGGTCTGATACGCTTTGCCCGAGAATTTGCCACCCGCGTGCAACGTGCACAGGATCACCTCGAGCGCGGATTTGTCCGGGAACTTGGGGTGCGGATCGATCGGAATGCCGCGCCCGTTGTCGCGCACGGTCAGGGCGTAATCGGCGTGAAGTTCCACCTCGATCCGGTTGGCATGGCCTGCCACTGCCTCGTCCATCGAGTTGTCGAGGATCTCGGCCACCATATGGTGCAAAGCGCGTTCATCCGTGCCGCCGATATACATGCCGGGTCGCTTGCGGACCGGTTCCAGACCTTCCAGCACCTCGATCGAGGAGGCGTCATAGGTAGTGGTCGCTTCTGGCGTCAACAGATCGTCGGGCATGGGTGCTGCTCTTGTTTTTGAGTTTCCCCCATTATGGCAGGTGATGTGGTCCGGGGGAAGAGGGGCGCGAGGTGTTGTGGAGGGATTGAAGGCGCGGGACCACGGGAGGTTTGCACAATGTGGCGGCGTCACGATTGACGGTTTTGCTTGAAACCACCACCCCCGGCCGTGGCGCGGGAAGGTCCCGCACTGTCGTTGTCGATAGATGGTCAGGGCCTGTATTCCGGGCTGCATTTCTCGCGACAAACCCGTCCGATACAACCAGCGACGCGACAAATAACGTTTCGCGATCGGGTTGAAGTCAGCCTTGCTGCGTCTCCGGCTCATTGACGGAATCGCTTTAAAAATATATCGTGAAGTAAGACTCCCAAAGTATCTATCTATCAGTTCCAAGCGTTCAAGAGTTACGTTTATTTCGTAATTGGAAGGCTGCTATGGCTACGTTTCAGGACGTTCAAGCAGCAGTGCATGATATTGCTGCCCGTTTGAATGTCACCCCAGAGCTTGCTCGTGCTGCGCTGATTAACCCCGTGTTGGCGCTTGAGGAGCTTGGGCTCGAATTGGACCTGTCTGGCCGACTTGAGCTGGAGGACAGAGCGCGGTTTTCCAAGAAACAGATCGTTGAACGCAAAAGTTTGCGGAAAAAGATCTTCGCCGCGTCCGGGCATGAATTTGACCCAGGGCAGGAAAACGATCTTGCTGTGGTACTTTTCGACGAGTTGAAGCTGGTCGATGATATTTCGAAACGCCCTGACCTGTCTCCCTTGTCCTTGCCGATGCGAAAAGTGCGCTACTCCACCTCCAAAGTGAAGGTGGCCAGGGTCAAGGCATCGGAAATCGCGCGCCGGTTTCCCGGCAAAGCCAAGGGCAAATCCGTCGCCGGGATCGATCCAAGTTTGACTGAGCCCGCGAAGATTCCCGATCCGCTGGAAGCACTGGGCAAGGCGCACAAAATCATCTCTCCGTTGCTTGCCTACCGGCAACTTGATGCATCGACACCGCGTTTTGCGACCGAGGCGCTGTATCGTGCCGTGCGAACCGGGAAACGTAGGCTGGTCAATATCACGCCCCGCGCCGTTTTTACCGGCACTGCTTGAAGACACCCGGGCGCGATTCCCTCGCGCCGTCACACCGAGGACGTCAGGATGGCAAATACAAGAGGATATCAAGTTGTCGTCGAAGCCTCGGAAGAGGTCCTGCGAAAGGTCATTCGGGGGGCGTGGAAGTCCGCGGAATGCGACGATGATCCCGGCGATGAAGGCCGCATTCCCGAATTCATGGATGTTCCCGCAGGTGAAACCTTTGGCGGTTTTGTTGTAGCTGACGGGTCGGTTCAGATTCCCGAAGACCAGTTGGACGCCAGCTTGCGCCCGGACATCACCGGTGCCGAAATTCAACTTGGTGTCCTGATCCAGATCGAAATCGAAAACCCCCCGGTTCCATCGGCGCAAATGCTGACGATGACGGCCGATCTTGCTGCGGCTGCGCCGATTGGTCTAATTCCCGGGCGTCAGGATGTGGGATGGCTGTTGGATGGCCTGCCTCGCAACCAGGTATCCGCCACGCTGACCAGCGGCGATCCGATTGCGTCCAATATCGAGTTGTTCGCAAGTGAATTCGTGGACAAAGCCTATGAGAACGGTGGACCCGGCGGACCGATCGATCCGGCCTTTCCCTCCATCCCCCATGTCATCGATGAGACCGAGCTGCAATTTGCCTTGGGAGCGTTGACGACTGATGTCCATGCGGAAATCTTCAACGACGCCTCGGACGCGGCGCACGATATTGAAACCACCGTGTCAGGCGGTGACATAACAATTTCGTTGCCGGTCTATCTGCGTATGTTCAACATTGTCGTTGGGCCGACGGTGCAGCTTTTTTTCAATCCGCAGGACCCCATGGGGATCGAAACGCGGATCAACATCACGGCACCTTTCAGTCGGGTCGGTTCGGAATTCCGAACGGATTTGAGCGCGGCCACCGTTACCGTGGACGCGATCACCCCCGCCGGTCCGGAATATGGGCCAGAGGGTGACAATTACATCGACAACCGTGATCAACTGGCGGCGATCCCGTTGGTCGCGATTGACCTCGACGCCCAGATTTCCAGCGAACTGGTGTCGCGGGGGCAGGAATTGGCCAGTGGGCTGGGCGAGATTTCAATTGCGGCCCCGACAGTGGCCGAGATCGAAGAATTCATCGGCGACTTTTTTCATCAGGATCTTGAGGCCCGCGATTTCGTTTACATCTGGGGACCAGAGGCAACGGACGAAGAATTTGAAGTCGACAGCATCACCGTCGGCGTGACAAACGAGTTTCTGGCGATCGCCTTG
The DNA here is from genome assembly GCF_056543025.1 of Ruegeria sp. A4. Lineage (NCBI taxonomy): Bacteria > Pseudomonadati > Pseudomonadota > Alphaproteobacteria > Rhodobacterales > Roseobacteraceae > Ruegeria > Ruegeria sp. A4. The sequence goes on from NZ_JBQGAW010000001.1 coordinate 90,040, forward strand.
AACGATGATGGCGGCGGTGACGTAGGCGGGCTTGCCAATTTCATTCCTGCTGACAGGGATTTTGCAATTGCCATCAGCGCGACCCAGGTCGAAGCTTCGATAGAAACGGCGCGCATCGAAGCCGAATTGTCGGATGACGACCTTCCAAAGACCTTTACACCTGACGGGCGCGAAGTCCGGCTGACCGATTTGGACGTCAGCCTCAGGGCGGGGGCGATCAGAATATCGGGCAAGGTGACGGTCGTAGACGCGATCCTGGGCAGCATTGATGTGGATGCCGACTTTTTTAATGATGTCGGATTGCGCTGGCAGCCGAATGGTTCGCTGGGCCCAACCGGTGGACAGCAAATGGATCACTTTGAAATCGACAGCGATGTCGATCCCGAAGAATCCGTGCTGCTTTGGGTGCTGACGGCAATCGCCGCGATATTGTCATTCGGCGCTTTCGGAATTCTGGGCGCATTGGTCGTTGTGATCGTGGCCCTTGTCGTCCGGGGAATTGCCGAAAGCATGGGCAGTGAAATCCTGTCAGATGAAGTTACGAATACGGTTACGGGTATCACCGGTTGGCCGGAGAACCTTGCCAGGATCGGGCGGGTCGAAGCGGTATTCTCGGACCCCATCGTGATTGATACCGACGGTCTTGAAATTGCCGGAGACTTCACTGTCATAAGCAGTTGCGAAGCCACGGATGTCGTCCCGGCGGATTCGGGCGGGGCACGGTCGGGTGCGGCCGCATCGGCCATGTCGCTTGCGGCTGCGAATGAACATCCTGACGCGGGGTACGAGTGGTTGCCGGGTGACGGAACACCGGCCGCGGTCTTGCCCTCGATTCAGCATGTCTATGCTGCAAGCGGTGTCTACACCGCAAAACATGCGCTGACGATCAACCAGCCGGGCGGAGCGCGCAGTCGCAGTTTCTCGCTTGTTACCGTCGAAAATGTGCCGCCGACAGTGGATGCCGGCCCTGATCTGACGGTGCAGGAGGGTGAAGAGGTCACTCTGGTCGCACGGTTCCGAGATGTCGAATACCCCGACACCCACGAGTCCATGTGGTATTTCGGTGATCACCACGCGCCCAAACCCGGCGTGATTTCTGAAACCAATGCTCCTCCTGCGGCGACAGGCACGTCGACCGTGACCCATGCCTGGTGCGACAATGGCGAATACACCGTCACGGTGCGTATTCGCGACGTCAACGGCGGCGAGGCCATCGACACCCTGCGTGTCACCGTTACCAATGTTCCGCCCGAGGTCGAAGCTGGCCCTGACCTTTATGCATATGTCTGCACACCGATCACGCTTGTCGCCGATTTTCGGGATCCCGGCTGGTGCGACACGCATACGGCCAAGTGGGATTTCGGCGATTGCAGTGAACCCCGCACCGCCCTGATCGAGGAAACGAACGAACCACCGGCAGCCGAAGGCACGGCGACCGCCTCGCATATCTATGAAAAGTGTGGTGACTTCCGGGCCATCTGTACCGTCATGGATGACGATGGCGCCTTTGGTCAGGACGACCTGACCGTCCGGGTCGTGCATTTGCTGAACCCCGGTTTCGAAGATGGTTTCCGTTCGCTTCCAGCGGGCAATGTCGGTCGGTTCTGGACACCCTATGCATGGCTGACCGACTTGGCAGCCTTTCACGCCGGAAAGGGAAATCCCGTTCCGCAATTGGCCCCGATCCCCGCCGATGCCTTTGACTGCGAAGGGTGCATCGTCCGGACCGGTGACAGGTCCCAGCGGGTCATCGCACAGCGCGGCCTTCGTGTCGGCCTGTGGCAATCGCTGGGTTCGAACCCGGGATGGGACTATGAATTCTCGTGTTGGTTCGCGAAGGAGGCCGGCGACGCAGGCGGCTATGCTTTGGGGTTGGATCCGCGCGGTGGTGATGATCCGCGGGCGCCCTGGGTGGAATGGTGGACCGGCGATCTGGACGGTGCCTGGCGGCAATTGCGGGGCCGCGTGACGGCGGAAGCCGAAGCCGTGACGGTATTTCTGGAGTTCAGCGGAGATGATCCGCGCAACGATGCGCTTGGCTACATTGATGATTGCGCTTTCATCGCGATTCAGCCGCATTGTCCGGAGCAGCCGAAGCCCGATCCGGAAATTCCCCCGCGTGAACGTTGCATTGATTTTCGCGGCCAGAAACTGCCTTCCCGCCATCCGGTATTGAACGTCGGCGGTGTGCGGTTCCTGCCGACCAAGGGCAGCCTTCTTCAGATCATTGGCGGGTTCCAGCCGCAAGGCACACCCAAACTGTTGCTTTCCATCGCCGGTGTCTTTGCCCATCTGCCGGTCGTTGCTGACTGGGCCCGCCTCAAGCTGAGCTTTGCTGGCGGAAAGCCCATAACGATCATCGCACTTGATGCGGCGGGCAATGTCCTGACGACCCAGACAGGAACGCAGCAGCAGGGGGTACAGGTCATCGAGGTTCAGGCAAGCGGTATGGTGACCCTCGCCATGCGTGCGCAGGAAGCAGCGTTGATCGAACTGTGTTTCCGGCCGGAACACCTGCGCAGTACGCCTTCGGCAGAGCCTGAACCGGGGCCCGGCATTGTCGTGAACCCGCGCTTCGATCGTACCGTCGCACCGGCCATGTTCAGTGCAAGGACGACCACGGAGGACAGAACCTTGACCGAAACCAACAGCCCCCATCCGTTCGGCCTGTCCGAGGCGGCTTGGGGCAAGCTGGACACGCAGCTGCAATCGGATTTGGCGAAGGCCGTAACAGACGGTGATGATGGGCACTCGGTACAGGTCATATTGCGCTTGGCGCCAGACACCGAAGGCAATGCGCCCTCTTTCCGGCGCGCCGAAACGAAGGCACGCGAAGAGTATTTCCGCCGACGCACACGGCCTCTGGTCGGCACTCTGGAAAACCTGGGCGGTGTCGGGATTACCGAACTGTGGCTGATCGACAGTGTTGCCGTTGAACTTTCGCCCGGGGCCATCGCGACAATGGCCAACGATCCTTCCGTGGTGATGATCACCCATTCCACCAAACGTCAGGCCATTCCTGAAAACCCCACAAGACCATGATCTAAAGGAGCACGAAATGTCCGAGTTAAGCCGGGAACACGTTGATCGCTTCGAAAGAGCGGAACGTCGTGAAATCGAGAAGCTTCGTGCCGAGTTTGGCAGCGAGTCCATTTCGAAGATGGACAGCATTATCTTGCGCGACCTCTTGGCCAACCGAAAAGAGGCGCGCCTGAACGCCCTGCTTGGCCAAGCGGAAACCGCCCAGCTTCCCCGGCATCGCGTGCTGGTCTCGCTGCGCAGCGGCAGGGCATCGCCGGATCGCCCGCCCCGTGCGTTCGACCGGCGCCAGCGCCGCCGTTCGATCTTGCAACACCGACGCCATGGTGAAGACGTGGTGGGCAAAATCGCCAAAAGCTTTGAAGAGCGGGGGATTGAAGTCGAGCGGTCGTTTTGGCTGACTCACAGTCTGGTTGTCCTTGCCGATGATCAGCGCCTTACGGATATCGCGGGGCGCGCCGATGTCCTGAAGATGGCTCATTGCAAAAACCAGATCCTGGTCGACCTGGACAACAGTCGTCCGCTGATCAATGCCGATGTCGTGGAAGCCAGCGGGATCAACGGTGCCGAAGTGGATGTTGCCGTTCTGGATACGGGCGTGGACCAGACACATCCCGAACTTGCCGGAAATTTCGGCACCCAACAGGATTTTACCGGCGAGGGCTTAGGCGACCTGAACGGGCACGGTACGCATTGTGCGGGTGTTGTCGCCAGCAATGGCGCGACGTTCCGTGGTGTCGCCACGGGGGCGGTGATCCACGATTACAAGCTGCTGGATCAGTTTGGCAGCGGGAACGCTCCCAACTGCGTTGCGGCAATCCAACAGGCCGTCGCGGACGGGATGGATGTTCTTTCCAATTCCTGGGGCTTTTCCCACAGAAACGGCAATTGGGTCGATCCGGACGGAACATGCGTTTTATGTGTCGCCGCTGATGCGGCTTCGACCGCCGGGGTGACCTTTGTGGTGGCCGCGGGCAACGAGGGAAATGACAGTTGCGGCACCTATGACACACGCATTCGCTGTCCGGGTATTGCGCAGAGCGTGATTACCGTCGGCGCAAGCGATGACAGCGACAACATGGCCGGTTTCTCCAGTCCTGGACCAACGCCGGATGGACGCGACAAACCGGATGTCACCGCCCCCGGCGTGGATATCGTGGCATCGCGATCGGCGACCGGCAATGATATGAATGGCGGCGCGACGGTGATAGATCCGCTTCATCTCGAGGCCAGCGGCACCTCGATGGCCTGTCCTCATGTCGCCGGGGTCGCGGCGCTGATGTTGCAGCGAAACCCGACACTTCTGCCGGCTGACATCAAGGCAGTTCTCATGGCCACCGCCGTCGATATCGGCGCACCGACCACGCAGCAGGGCGCCGGGCGTGTGGATGCTCGGGCGGCGGTCGGCTCGGTTTGATTTGGATATTTTGGAACGGAGGATACGAACGTGGCAGACTATGAACAGCGGATGCAGCCGGAAGAGGGTGCAAAGGCAGTCGAAAAACTGGCCGAAGATGCTTTGGCGGGTTTCAAGGCGGACGCCAAGAAGGAATATGCTGAACTGGTCAAGCAGTACGAGGGCGCCAGTGCAACGGTTGGTGTTTTTGGTATGGGGTCGGTCGAAGTTTCGGTGATGAGCGGTGAAGTTCTCATCAACCCGAGCCAAAAGCGCAAAGGGAAAGGCCGGGGCGTCGGCGCGATTTCACCGGAAGCACTTGTGGCCATATCCGAAGGCAGGATGACCGTAATGGACGCTTTCCACCGTGGTGAGATTGTCGTTCGCGCCGAGTCCGCAGCATTGCACGAGGGCTACGACAGTTTCATCAGGAACTCCGAAGCGGCGCTCAGGTCGAAGCGTTTGCAGAAGACGCTGGCGCAGTTCCGCAAGATTGCGGATGTCTGACTGGTTGCAAGACGAACAGGTCCGGGCCACGATACCCCAGGTTGAAGCATCCATGTTGGATGCCGTCGCCTCGGACCAGCCGGGATTCGAAGAGATAGCCCACTGGCTTATCGGGGCTGGCGGGAAACGGTTGCGGCCAATTCTTCTGCTGCTTACCGCGCGAAGCCTCACCGACACAGAAGGCCGCAACCGCGCAATTCAGGCGGCGGCGGCTGTCGAAATGATCCATGTGGCGTCGCTCTATCATGACGACGTCATGGACCGGGCCGAACTTCGGCGTGGAGCGGAAAGCGTGAACCGTCGCTGGTCTTCGCCCATCGCCAGCTTCGCCGGAACATTCATTCTGGCCCGTGCAATAAACCTGTTGGAGTCCATCAGCCCAAAGGCCTCTGAGCTGGCTGGCAAACACTGCGCTGCGCTGTGTCTGGGGCAGTTGCGCGAAGCCGAAAACGCCTACAACGCCGATTGGACCATTGAAGAGCATCTTGAAATGCTCGAGGACAAGACGGCCGAGCTGTTTGTTCTCGCCGCATCGTTGGGGGCGATGTTGGCGGACGTAAGTGATCAGGATCGAGACGCACTGATCACCTATTCAAAGTGCCTGGGCCTTGCGTTTCAACTGCGCGACGATGTTCTGGACTACATTGCAAGCAGCGCGGAACTTGGAAAGGGGTCCGCCTCTGATCTGCGCGAAGGGGCCTATACGATGCCGGTGCTCCTGTGCCTGGGTCAGAACGGTCAGGCCGCCGATGAATTGCGAGCCAGGTTGAGGCTGGCTGAAATGCAGGATGCGGATATTTCGCGCGCTGTAGAGATCATTCGCAATTCGGGCGCGGTGGAAGCCACGGAACAGTTGGCGCGGGACAAATCCGAAGCGGCCGTACAGGTCATCTCGGGGCTGGATGATCATGTGCTGCGCGCCTCGCTGGCAAACCTCGCCCGGCTTTCGGTCGAAAGGAGGGCCTGACATGGACGGTTACGGCCCTTTTGCCGAGGATCTGCCGCTTGCGACACCTGCGGAGGCCGCGGCCGAGACATGGGACGCCATCATTGTCGGTGCGGGGCCCGGCGGCAGCGCTGCCGCCATCGAGCTGACGCGGAGAGGTCGAAAGGTCATTCTGATCGACCGTGAGGATTTCCCTCGGGACAAAAGCTGTGGAGACGGAATCACCCGGTCCGGTATCTCTCAGCTGAAACGCCTCGGCATTCTATCCGCGCTTACAGATCAACAAGAGGTCGAAGGTGTGCGTGTCCATATGCGCAACAGGGGCCACCGGGATTTTCGATACGAGGGCGAAGACGACTATGGGCTGGTTGTACCCCGTTTGATACTGGATGACTGTCTTTTGCGTCAGGCCCGCGCGGAAGGAGCGGCTTTCTTGCCAAAATGCCGCGCCGACGATCTGGTAACGGATGAAAGCGGGACTGTCACAGGTGTCACCGCTCGGATGCAGGATGGCACGACGGCGGTTCTGACCGGGTACATGGTCATCGCCGCGGACGGGGCCGCGTCTCGATTGGCGAAAGCAGCGGGATTGCGGGAAACACCGGAACAAGGCTATGGCACCGCGCTTCGCGGTTATGTCGATGGCTGCGGAGACACTCCGCCACTGCTGGAAATAATGCTGCCGTTGACTGATGTTACAGACCGGTATTTGTTGCCGTCCTATGGCTGGGCGTTCCCAACGGGGAAGGGAACTGCAAATGTCGGTGTCGGGCTGTTTTGCAGGGCGTTTGACACCAACGTCAGGACATTGTTCGATCAATTTCTGGACGTGCTCCGCAAGGATTATCCGGAATATTCGGGCATTCAGTTGTCCGGCACGACCTTGGGGGCACCGCTGAGGTTCGATTTCGCACCGGAACGCGCCGCCCATTCGGGTCTGTTGCTGGTTGGGGACGCCGCCGGTCTTATCAGCCCGTTTACAGGCGAAGGAATCAGCTTTGCGCTGGAATCCGGTGCGCTTGCGGCGCAAACCACTGATCGATGTCTCCGCACAGGGGCAGGCCCCTGGGTGGCGGCAGACGACTATGCGCTTTTGTTGGGGGATCGCTTTGCCGGTTACTTCACGCTCGGGAACCGCGCAAGCCGCCGATACGAGTTCATCTGGCGCGTGTTGGACGATACGTTTGAAAGCGACAAGCCGGTCCACAACATGCTGCGCCGCGCCGTTTTGGTGCCTGAAGGCACTGGCGGTGATGTGGAAAGCGCCATGTTGGATGACGTATCGCCCCTTGTGCGAGTGCCCGAGATGCCGCTTGGGGACGACCTGCGCGATGTGGGTGCGCGCCTCAATCACATCGTACGCACCGATTGGCCGTTTCTGACGCGCATGTCCTTCGCGGGCAAGCGGGCTGACATGGTTGCGTTTCGACCTTCGCTGTTGCTTTTGCTGACGTCCTATCTGGGTGATGTTGAGGCAAAACGGCGTCGTGCCGCGGCCACGGCGCTGGAGCTTGCGTATCTGGGGTTTCTTGCCCAAAGCGGCATTCGAGGGATCGAGGGGGCGGCAGCAACAGCCGACGCCACGGCGAACTGGGGTGACAAGCTTGGGATACTCACAGGTGATTATCTTCTGGCGAAGTCGCATGAAGTCGGCGCAAGGGACTGCCCGGATCTGGTGCCATCAATCCTGAGCGCCATGGCCTCGGCCTGTGAAGGCCGAGTGTCCGAACTTCGGACCGCGTGGCAACCGGATCTGGCTGTCGAAAAGCGCATCGCGCAGATGCGGCACTGCATGGCTGCATTCTTCCGACTGCCATGTGAACTCGGCGCGATGCTTGCCGAACAAAACGATCTGTCAGGTGCCCTTCGCGACTATGGTGAGAATCTTGGCCTGGCGTACCTGCTGACCGAGGATGAACTTGCCCTAGACCGCCCCCCGGGCAGCACCCCATTTGCGTCAGACCTCTCGAGCGGCCTGTTCAGCGTGCCTGTTCTCGAGGCAGCCCAGCGGCAAACGGGGGGCGCGGCAGTCCGTGCTTTCCTCAGTCACCGTGACCCTGCGCGGTTTTTGGCAGAGCTTTCTCCGGCCACGCGCCATATCAAGAGGCAGAAATTGCCTGAAGAATACCGCGATCAGGCAATAGCGGCGCTAAGCCCCGTGCCACGGGGCGGCGTGGCAAAATCGCTTTCGGCGCTTGCAGGTTACGCGGTAAGTCGACAGGTCCCAAAACGCCGCGTGCTGTAAAAGTGTGATCCAGGGTCCGAGGTGTCCCGCTGCCGGTCAAAAGCGCAGTGATCCACGTTGCCTTTCCCCATGCGCCAGGTGCTTCCTTCGGGGGCAGGGGGTATCTGTGGACGGCCAATGTTTCGGGCGGACGGTTCAGGTTCCAACCCGCTGCCTGAAGCGTGCCGCCTAGGACGATTTCCACCCGTGGTTCAATTTGGTTCGATAATGTCGACACAGCGCCTCGTGGATGACCGCCTCTTCCGCGGCAGTTCCCCAGTGAAGGATCCGGTTGATGGACATATGAGCGAGGCTTCCCAGAACGTCGGCCAAGCTGTTTCCCAACCGGCCATCCTGTTCTTCTCGCTGAAGGCGTCCAAGATCCGGATGAAGCCTGGCGGCACGTGCGTTCCAGCGCGATGGCCGCGATTGAATACCCTTGCCCACACCGAGTTCACTCAGAACAACGCATGCACTTTTCCATTCCTTTCCAGTAGCGCGACGCGCAATCCGGCGCGACGCCGGGCCGCCGCCGTAGTTTTGCGAACAGCGCTCGGAGATCGCCAGCCGAACACCTGTGGGCAGTTCCAAATCTTCGAACAGGGCATCGATACTGGCGGCTGATGCCATCCATCGTCTGGATCGACCGATCTTCGGATCGTTGAGCACGTCAAGCGCAGTGATCGAGTCGGCGCCGAATATCCTCTCGCATGCGCGAAGCCCCAGTTCTCCGCCGTAGCGCGCCGTTTCAGGCAGGTATTCGTCAACAAGAAACCTGTCCACCAATCCACCGGCCGTTTTCTGCAAGTGAACAAGCACCCGGTTCCTCAGAACTCTGTCATGATCGTTTGAAAATTTGATGCGGAGGCGCAGTTCAAGTTCCGGGTCTGCATATCTTACGAAGAACCAGTTCTCGATCAGGTTGCGTTTCTGCCAAAGCGTCAACCTGTTCGATTGCAGTTTCAGGAACTGTTCCAGCTTTATGGCATCCCCGAAAAGCCGCAGATACAACCATGACCCGGCCTCTTCAGTGCCGTGCCCCAGCGGTTGCCATGCGGTCGGGTTGGCATCGTATTCGACAAAGGGCGTATCAACTGGCTTTGCTGGGGCATAAACCAGTTCAGAGGCCAATCGACCATGCGGCGAGTCGATCCACCAATCCTTGGGCGTCGGAAGGTACTCGCAGATCGAAAGCGGCCCTTTTTTCAGCGTCTTGATCAGGTTGGCAGTGGAAAAGGGGTTGTCCAGATCCCATGGCGTGGCCATGTCGCTGGCCTCATCCGTGGGGGCCACAAATCGCGGCAATTCCAGTTTTTCTCGGTTGGCTTCCAGCCAGATTTCCGCTTTGCCTGACCTGACCACCTCTGTCGGGATGCAAAGCCGCCACCGTTGCGGCGCAAGGACCACATTTCCAGCACAGACCCTAGGCAACCGGTTCCGATTGCTTTGCGCTTGCCACGACCAGATCACCGACGGTTGCCGCATGTGCGTGGCGATGTCGATGAGCAGAAGATAGACAGCGGGCGCCCCGGGAGGGCTTTGGTGCGCAGCATGCAGCTGTGGAATGACCTCGACGCCTTGGCTGCCCCAGAACAGCCGGAACCGGCTGCCATCGTGACGAATCCACAGATCGTGCAGCGGAATCCTCTGTTCGGGCGGCAACCCGCTGTCGCCGAGGATCTCGATGACATACCGGGAAAGGCTGGCGCGTCTGAGGATGTTTGATGACCGGGGGTCCGTGGCGCACAGGATGTCTGCTTCGACAATTGTCGAATCCTCTTCACGCGTGGGGCTGTGTTGCATCAATGCGTCTGCGATCAACTGATTTCGCCTTGAGAAACGGCCGAAAATAGCCTTGGGCCCGCCCGGAAAAATCCCTTCGGGATAGGCCGTCCAGACGGGGTTGTGCCCGACACTGCGTCCTACTTTGCTCAGAAGAACGCCATCCTGGATGGCGAAAGGGGTCTGATCCGTGTTGCGGGCATGCAGGATCTCGATATCCTGCGCGCAAAGCACCCACTTGCGCGCGTCCCAATCGGGTTCCAGCGGAAATTCCTGAAGGTTTTGCCTGGGGGCATCACTTGACGACCCCGTACCTGTAACGAAATCCATTCGCAGCGACATGCCGAGATATGCTAGCCCGCTTTCGGCATCCACGGCCTGACCCAGCAATACGGCGCGGTCACCGTAACGGTCAAGGAAACGCCGTTCAAATTCCAGAAAACGGTTTGGCTTTGGCACGCGAAAGCCGATCTTTTCCAAAATGTTCCATGCGTCGGTCAGTGCCTGCACCGCGCGCAGTGGAGTTTCCAACGTGCCGACGCAATGCGCATCGACATGCAGAAAATCACCTCTCCAACCCGGGGCGAAAGAGTCAGCTGTTCGCCCCAGTTGCTTTAACGCGATCATCGAAGGGATTTCACGCGCGGCATCAAGAGCATGCCCGAGCGCCGCCAAGCCTCTCTTTTGACGGGCGGTCATATCTCTTTCCAGCCGCTTCAGGGTTCTGGCGGTTGCGTCATGCCCCAGAAGTATTGGGTCTTTCTGTGGAATCAGAGCCTCGGACCGACAGAGATCCGAGATTGTCACGGCAGATTTGAAAGGGCGGTCTTTGAGGGCCGTTTCCAGATCGGAAATCGGGACGGAATCGACATCAAAGATGAACTCTGCCAGATCGGAATCCGCCGCTGCAATGATCTGTTCTTGGTTCCAGGGCCCGTCGAGATCACCGTTGGTTATCCAGTGCAGAACGTCCTGTTCCCACCAGGCCGATGGATTGCATCGCACCCTCGTGCTTTGCGTTTCGGCGAGTCCGGCGGCAATATGAGACAAAAACCCACAGTCCAGATCCATATCCAGATGGTGGTCTGCCACGGTGACGATGTCCTTGCCTGCAACAGGTATTGCCGTGCCCACTGCCGCGAATGCGCCGAACGGCGTCGGGCGAAAACACATTCTGTAAACAAACCGATACAATGTGCCGAGGACTGTGGGGGAGAGGTCTTCGCCTTTCTCGAGTTCCCGCATGACCTTCGAAAAGAAACCGGGTCGTGCAATGAACAGCGACAAGGCAAAGGCCGGATCGCGAATTAAATCTGAAGCACGCTTTTCCAGATCCTTTTTTCGGGTGCTTTTTGTGACTCCACCAAGATCGTGCTGCGGTGAACGCGTACAAACACGAATTCCGAGGAACGGACGAGAGCTGTGCGGTTCCGTATGGGACGGGCAGTGGACATTCTGTTCAACATCCAGCCCCATGAACTTCAGATATCCGAGGTAACCCGCGTCCCGTAGGGCAATCAGTGCCAACAAAACGCCGCTCGACCCGGTCAGAAGGTCCGTCGATTGAAACGTCTTCCAGCCTGCGCCGATCGCGGGGAGCCCGTCCGGGCTCAATTCCCGTTCAACGAGGGACAAAAGCCGTTCGGCGTGCTTTTCGATCAGAGGATCGACGTCTGCTTTGGGAAAAAGCGATCGAATGGCAAGGGCCATCACGACAATTCCGGCATCGCCATGGCAAAGCCCGCCATCATTGATACCCGTCTCACGAAAAGGTCTGTCGACGCAGGATACCAGAACCCGCGATGCGACATCGCGTATTTCGTCCTCCATCCCCACCAGCCTCGCCGCCGCGAGCGCGGTGTATATGATGCCAAGGTCGCCATAACACCATGCAAGACGTGACGGTACCTCCCAGGCATGACTGAGCGCTGACATGCAGGGAAAGCAGGATGACAGGCCGCTGTCTGAAAATGCGCCCCGGTGCGAAAGGAGAAACAGGACCGCGTCTTTGAGGTCTTCGATGTGTCGCGGCGTGAACGCGTGCCGCCGACCCAGGCGGGCCAGAGCCAGAACGGCGCCGGGAGAACCATGCGCCAGCCCCATGTTGACGAGGTGCCGCGTTGTTTTCCGGGGGCCGGTCTCGTCTTCCGGAGAGGAAAAAGGTTCTGTCCACGCAAGCCCCCGTTCTGTGCGTGCCGAGTGCCTCCAAAGCTCCGCCGCCAAACGCAGGCACAGCGACTTTCCCCCAAGACGGGCCGTCCGGGATTTCGGTTCGCACAGAAATACGGATATACCCGCAAGACCGGACACGTGATCGAAGTGCCCCATCCAGGGGGCTTCGAGAAGGCGTTGCGCAACCGAACGCAGGGCACGGTCAAGCGCCAGTTGCGCTTCGGGATCGTGTGGATTGGCGTCCAGAGCATGACAGGCCAGCAACCCAAGGCCGGCGCGGCCATCGAACAGAGAAACAGGGGCTCCGCGCAGGTCTCGGTCGCAAGCCCAGATGGTCGCAAGGCGACCTGACGCGGCGGATCGCACGCGATCATCCTTCAGAAACTTGTCTGCCGCCAGCAATGCCAGCGCCTCTCCGGCGACGGCGCTTCCCAGTCCGATTGCATCAGTTCTGATCGGGGCCGCAGCAATCGACCCTGCAATGGACTGTATTGCCGCATCAATCCGCGTTGTCGAAATAGACATGGAACAAAACAATTTTCCCCGCCAAACGGGATTTGTCATTCAGCAGGCGTTTGGATGGCACCCTTTGCTGCTGGCACGGATGCTGCACCAATTCTTGCAGCAATTCTTGGCCCAACTGAACGTGCGGCGCGTCGGAGCGCCAACGCTGCCGGCGTCAACGAAGCCGAAGGCAGGACCGGTGGACGTGGGATTGAAATCAGAAGAATGATTACCCAGCTCGCCCAGGGATTCGATGGATGTCAAAAGCGCGTCCACGCGATGTTCGACGGTTTCCAGCCTGTCTTCCGGGCCTGGTTCCATGACGCGCATCAACTGGTCGAGGCGCTGCTCGATCGCGGTCAGCCTGTCATCGACAGACCGGCATTCCGGATCTGTCTTTTCGCTTTCGGTGTATTCGTGTTCTTTGCGATTGTCGTTTTCGTCAGCACTCATTTCTCTCTCCGGAATCTGAGGTGGTCGAATAGTCGACTTGGGACCGCCTGTGGAAAAACGTGTCGTTCAAATATCAACTCCGATGGAATCGGAGGGTCTTTGTAATGAGAGATTTCTATAATAGACGAAAATGACCGTTTTGTCATGAAGCCGTCAGAACAGCGCGCGGATACCTTGATGGCATTGCCGCGATGCATGAGCCGGTTTCAGGCAGGCGAACCGGCGCGGTCCGCCTTGCCTATGGTTCTGTGCGTCAGCCGTTGTCCGCTTCTTTCAGCCCCTCGATCTGCAAATCGAACCCGGCCTGAATATGGGCGGTAAAGGTTTCCAGTGCTTCTGTCACGTCTCCGGTTTCAATCGCGTCGACAAGCGCCTGATGATCACCCAGAGACTGTGAGATATCGACATTTTCGATTGCGGAAAACAGGTGAAAGGCCATGGCCTTGCCCCAGATCATGTCGAACATGTCCAGCAGGAACTTGTTTCCCGCTTCAACCATGAAGGCGCGGTGAATGCGCCGATTGGCTATGAAATAGTCGCGCGTCGTAGGGTTGGTCAGATTTTCCTCACGACGAATCAGCTCGCGCAAACCCTCCAGAACCGCGGGGTCTGCGTGGGCCGCAAGAATCCGGGCAGCCTGACCTTCGATTGCGGCGCGGGCCTGATACAGTTGCCGGACTTCGGCTTGATCCATGCGTGCCAGCCGGAAACCACCGCTTGCGGCGACTTCCAGAACCCCTTCGGTTTCCAGCCGCATAAGGGCTTCGCGAACCGGGGTTCGGCTGATGTTCAGTTCCGCTGCCAGCTTTTCCTGAACCAATCGGTCTTCGGCAGAGATTTCGCGGCTCATTATGGCTTCGACCAACTGATCATAAACCTCGTCCGCCAGCCGTCTGCGCTGTGTTTTTATCTGTTTCAGAGCCACTCGGAGCCTCTCTTTCCGTGTTTTGTGAATTCTGTATTCAAAAAAGCATCTGGTGCCAAGGCGAATGGGCTTGCTATTGCTCGTGTACTGTATACAGTATACAGACACAGTTGAACAGGGAGCTCTTCATGTGTGGAATCGCTGGAAGGATTCTTACCGCACCCGGGCAGGTCGGGGCGGACCTGGTAGACCTGATGGATGCGCAGGAACACCGTGGCGCAGACAGCACCGGATTTGCAGTTTATGGGCCGCCACGAGACACCGGATATGTTTTGCGGGGGATGGGATTTGACAAATCCCGGCAGGATGCTGACCTGAATGCGTTTGAGGCGGTGTTGAAGGATCACGGCTCTGGCTTTCTGTCCGATCCGAAGATCGTAACCGATGAGAACCGGCACTATTGCTTTCGTGCGGAAATCTCGGACCCGACTGATTTGCAGGCCTGGGTGCGGGATGCAGATGAGCTGACGGACCGGTTCGAAGTGCAGTCCTGCGGCCGCAGTCTTGAGATCATCAAGGATATTGGCGGGGCCGAAGCGGTTGCCGAAAAGCATGGCGTGCGTGACATGATCGGCACCCATGGTCTTGGCCACGCGCGGCTTGCGACGGAAAGCTCGGTTCTGCCCAACGCTTCACACCCGTTCTGGGCGCGGCCGTTTTCGGATGTGGCGATCGTGCATAACGGCCAGATCACCGACTATTTCACTTGGCGCGACAAGTTGAGCCGAAAGGGCTATCGCTTTCTGACCGAGAATGACAGCGAGTTGATTGCGGTCTGGGTCAGTGACCAGATGAAAGCGGGCCTGACGATGGAACAGGCGTTGAAGAAGTCGATTACCTCTATCGACGGGGTATTCACCTACATGATCGCAACGCCGGACGGGATCGGATTTGCCAAGGATCGGTTCGCGATGAAGCCGCTAGTGGTGGTCAATCGCAATGGGGATCTGGCAGCCGCGACCGAAGAACAGGCGGTGCGTCGGGTGATGACCGAGGAATGCGACGTGATCAACTATGATGGCCCATCGCTGACCGGCATCTGGGGTGTCGGCAACCGGAGCCTGGCAGCATGAGCGAGGTAGCAAGACAGATGGATGAAATCGTCATCGAAGTCGGCAAGCGGCACATTCGTGAGGTGAACCGGGATATCATGGCGGCCTGCGCATCAGGACGGCCGATCCGGGTTGTCGATACGCTGTCGCGACACAATCTGGGCGTGGGCCTGCCGGATGATGTGGACATCACTTTCGAAGGTTCGGTGGGATACTATTGCGGTGGACTGAACACTGGCGCCAACATCTCAATCGAACGCAATTGCGGGTGGGCCGTGGGCGAAGGGATGGCCAAGGGTCACATCACTGTCGGCGGCTATGCGGGCATGTCCTGCGGGGCGGCGATGATTGGCGGCACCATTCATGTCAAAGGTGATGCCGGGCCGCGTGTCGGTGTTGCCATGAAGGGCGGCAACATCGTGGTCGAGGGCAAGATCGGATACCAATCCGGTTTCATGGCGCATGCGGGACGCATCATTGCGCTGGGCGGTGCGGGTGAATCCTGTGCGGACGCGTTGTGGCAAGGCGAGGTTTGGGTCGCAGGCGAAGTCGAAAGTCTGGGTGTGGACGTCTCGGTGATCGAACCCACTGCCGAAGAGGTGGCCGAGGTCGATGCGATCCTTGATCCTCTGGGGCTTGTCGACAGCTCTCGTAACTGGCGCAAAATGGTCTCTGGCCAGCGCCTTTGGTATTTTGAAAGCAGGGACGCAAGCGCATGGCTCATGATCTGAGTAAACCCTATGACTACCCGTTCGAAGTCGCGTCAGAGGAAGAAATACGGTTCCGCGACGCAGGCGCGGTCGATGGGCGACCGGCTGGTGTGCCTTCGTCTTATGATGAAGGGGGATCAACCCGCTGGACGCCCGAAGCGATATCGGAAGTTCACGCTTTGGCGCAGCTTGGGCGGTATCAGGTGCGTGGCTACAACACGTTCAACAAGCAGTTGCCGACATTCGACGATCTGACATTTGTCCCGGCGACGATGACCCGCCTGCCGCTGGAAGGATACCGCGAGAGCTGCGATACGACGACGGTTCTGGGCGGCGGGCGCGGATTGGTGGAACGGCCACTGGAACTGAAAATCCCGATCTATATCGCATCGATGTCTTTCGGCGCGCTCTCGGCCTCGGCCAAGGCGTCGCTTGGTTATGGTGCCTCGAAGGTGGGCACCATGACCTGCACCGGCGAAGGCGGCATGCTGGAAGAGGAGCGCGAAGCCTCCCAACGCCTGCTCTACCAGATGTCGCCCGCCCGCTATGGGGTCGATCTGGATCACCTGCGCCGCGCCGATGCGCTTGAACTGGTGGTCGGGCAGGGGGCAAAACCGGGCACCGGCGGTCTGCTGCTGGGTATGAAGGTCAGCCCGCGGGTCAGCGAAATGCGCACTTTGCCCGAAGGGGTCGATCAGCGATCCACCATCCGGCATCCCGATTTCCTTGGGGCCGACGATCTGGCTGTCAAAATCGAGGAGTTGCGGATCGCCACGAACTATCAGGTGCCGATCTTCATCAAGATGGGGGCCACGCGGCCGCGGTTCGACGTGGCCGTGGCTGCAAAGGCAGGCGCGGATGTGGTCGTGGTGGACGGGGCCGAGGGCGGCACCGGTGCGTCACCCGAGTTGCTGCTGAATCACACGGGCATTCCAACCATGAGTGCCATACGCGCGGCACGTGAAGCGCTGGACGAGTGTGGGATGAGCGGCAAGGTCTCGCTTGTCGCCGCGGGGGGTATTCGATCAGGTGTGGACGCGGCCAAATGTCTGGCGCTTGGGGCGGATGCGGTCATGATCGGGAATGCCGCGATGGTCGCGCTGGGATGCAACACTCCCAGATATCTGGACGATTACCAGGCGCTGGGAACATCGCCGGGGGCGTGCCATCACTGCCATACGGGCCGTTGCCCGGTTGGGATCGCAACGCAGGACCCTGATCTTGAGGCGCGTATGAACCCGCATGCAGGGGCAGAGCGCGTCGCGCGGTATCTGACCGCGATGACAATGGAGATCACGGCGCTTGCCAAGGCCTGCGGCAAATCTTCGGTGCACAATCTGGAAACCGAAGATCTGCGCGCGCTCAGTTTTCAGGCCTCGGCTTTTACCGGCGTCAAGATGGCGGGCATCGACCGGGCCTTCGACTGGTGAGGATCGCGCTTCTCGAGTTGACCCTTCATCCATTGCCGCTGCTTGAGGGGCTGCCGCGGACGGCCCAGCAGATCCGCGCATGGCTTGAACCGCATCTGCCCGAAGCCCGATTTTCCTCGGTGGATGTGGTCGACGGCGAGGCATTGCCTCAGCTCGGGGATTTTGATGGGGTTGTCGTCGGAGGGTCCGAATTCGGCGTCTACGATGACACGGAGTGGATGCGGCCCCTTCGCGATTTCCTGAAGTTGTGCCGGGACCATGCCAAGCCGGTTTTCGGCATCTGCTTTGGCCATCAGATCATGGCGGATGTCTATGGCGGCAAAGCCGAGAGGGCCGAGATCGGCAATGTCGTCGGCGCACGAGGCTTTGACTATGGCGGGGCCAGCGTTGATGCCTTTGTCTGGCATCAGGATCAGGTCACGCATGTTCCGCCTTCGGGGCGGGTGACAGGGTCGGCGGATCACTGCCCGGTAGGGGCCTTGGATTATGATTTCCCGGCCCGTTCCGTGCAATTCCACCCCGAATACCGGGCAAGCCATCTGCGTGAATTGTTCGTGCGCGGGCGCGACGTGTTCCTTGCACCGCAAGAGGCGGATGAGGGGCTGGCCTCGATTGAAATGGCACATGTGTCGAAGGATCTGGCCGCCGCACAGGCGGTTGACTTGTTTCGCAATGCCTGCGGTCGGCCGTAAGACCTGAAAACCCGCTTGATCCTGATCAATTCCGGCTTTGAAATGCGGTGTATACTGTATCCATAACGTGGTGGAGGAGGCCGCGAGATGTCGGGATACACAGATTTCTTTCATAAAATAGCGCGCATCGTCAGCTCACCTCGGGATGAAAACCTGAGTGACCGAGAGCTTTCGGACCTTGGCTTGTCCCGCGCGGATCTGGCCATGTTGCGATCGGGCGCACCACAGGCACGAGAGCGTATACTCGCCATGGCCGGACAATTCGGACTGACCGAGGCAGACCTGAACGCGCACCCCGAGTTGGGGTTGGAACTGGCGGAAAAATGCGGGCACTGCCTTCAGGCCGAAACCTGCCGTGACGCGATCCGGGCGGGCGCGCGTCTGCCCCAGGGCAAATGCCCGAATGCTGGAATTTATCGCGCCCTCCTGGATGGTTAGCGTCCGCTGGGGCTTTCCTTCGGGCTCAGCTTTCTGCGGCCGCTGATCTTGAACCGGTCCGCGGTCCCAAAATCCTTCAGCCCAACGCCTGCGGCAAATTCTGCAAACACCGGGGCGTGCTTGAACAAATGGCCAGAGCATCCGCCGGCGAACAGCACGTTTTCATGCTCAGGGTGCCAGTCGACAATGAAATGTGTATCCGGGGTCAGAATGATCTGGTTGAACTTGGAATCCACGACACGTTGCCCCTCTAAACCCGGAAGCCGGTGGCGGATATAGCTGCGTGTGCGGCCCAGCGTTTCCTGGCGGATCAGCCGTTCATCATTGTCCAGATCGATCTTGTCCGGGATGACAACCGCCGCCTTCACGCCGGATCCTTCGGACGACGGCAGACCAAATGACCCTTGCCCGTGATCGATCCAGCAGGGCATCCGGCTCATGTCGAAATCCTCCGACCCGTCGGGTGTCGAAGTGTAGAGGACATTGACGCCAACCACGGTCGAGATCGGCTTGATCGTTCTGGGAAACATGTCGGCCATCCATGGGCCGGTCGCCATGATGATCAGATCAGCCTCGAGCGGTTTGCCGTCAAGCATCGGACGTTCCGATCCATCCGTGGTGACGCGACCACGTTGTACTTTGCCTCCTGCCTTTCGGAACAAATCCAAACCGGTCAGAACGCATCGATGCGCCATCAGCATTCCGGCTTCGGGTTCGAACAGCGCATATTCGATGTCGGTGACCTTGAACTGAGGGAACCGCGATTCGATATCCGACCGACCGAATTTGTAATAGGGCACCCCGACCCGGTCGAAAGTCTGTGCGGTTGCGTCTTCCCAGTCGCAATGTCCCGCCGTCGCCAGAATCAAGGCGCCGCATTCATACATCAGGTTCTGGCCGCTTTCGGCTTGCAGCTCCATCCAGCGCAGGCGGCTTTCGCGCGCCCAGCGTGTATAGAACTCGTCCCGCCCGGATATGGCGCGAATCACTCGGTTGTAATCTGTTGAAGATGCACGGGAATGTCCCGGCTCCCACCTGTCGATCAATGTCACGGCCTCGCCGCGCCGTTGCAGTGTAAGCGCTGTCATGACGCCGACTATGCCGCCTCCGACAACGATGACCGAGCTTTTGGACATGGCGCAGATTTTCCTTGTTTCCTGACTGGCTTTGTGAATACTGTATACAGAATACAGCAATTATAAAGCTAAAAACAGGGAGCACGCGCAAATGAGTTCGGGGTTTGATCTGCCCGAGGGCACACATACCGTCATTCTTGGTGTCGGGGATCTCAACGGCATCATGCGTGGCAAGCGCATTCCGGCCAGCCATTGGGATCATGTCTGCAAAAGCGGCAATGCTCTGTCGATTGCGCTGCTGGCGATCGATATGACCTGCGACGTCTGGGATACGCCATACGTCAATTTCGACAACGGCTATCCCGACATGCATGTCTTTCCGATGACAAAGCCTGTCGCTGTCCCCTGGGAACCGGGCGTGGCCGTCTGTTTTGGTCGCGCTGAGGGCATGGATCACAAACCGGTGCCGATTGATCCGCGTCAGGCTTTGGTGCGGCAGGTGGACCGGGCCCGCGACATGGGGTTCGAGGTGAATGTCGGCACGGAACTGGAATTCTATCTGCTGGACCCGGAAACCGGCCAGCCGCGCGACACGGGCATCCAGGTCTATGGCCTGGGCCGCGCCGCCCGGATGGAACACATCGTTGGCCCGATCCGTCAGCAGATCAACGAATGTGGCATTCCCATCGAACAGTCGAACCCGGAATATGCGGCCGGCCAGATCGAGGTCAACATTCGCTATGGTGAAGCCTTGGCAGCTGCGGATCGTGTCGTTCTGTTCAAATCCCTGATCCGCCAGTTGGGGATCGCGCACGACTATCTGGCGACTTTCATGCCCAAGCCGTTTTTTGATCAATCGGGCAACGGGTTTCATACGCATTACTCGTTGTGGAAAGACGGCAAAAACGCCTTTGCCGACAACGGCAAGATCAACGACACCGGAAAATCCTTCATCGCAGGCCTGCAAAAGCGCATGTGCGAGACGGCGATTTGCGGCAGCGGCACGGTCAACGGATATCGCCGTCGCCAGCCCTATACCTTCTGCCCGATCAACACGAGCTGGGGCTATGACAACCGGACGGTTGGTATCCGTGTCATCGAAGGCTCGGACAGTGCCGTGCGGGTGGAAAAGCGCGATGCCGGTGCGGACGCCAACCCGTATCTGTTGCTTGCGGCCGAGATTGCCGCCGGGCTTGACGGGATCGAACAGGGGCTGTCCCCTTCGGAGCCGACGACAGGCAACGGGTACGAGGAAGGGATCGGAGACCCAATTCCAACCGATTTGCCAACCGCCATCGATCTGGCGCGCGGATCGGAATGGCTGCGCGATGTCATGGGCGAAATGCAGTGGGAACTGGTCCTGCAACAGGCCGAGCGAGAGCTGGAATTCTTCAATCAACAGGTCACACAGGTCGAGCTGGACCGCTACCTGAGGGCGTTCTGATGCACTTGGGCAAGGTCGCTGGAACTGTCACGGCAACTGCCAAGGATGCCAGGCTGGTCGGAGCAAAGCTGCTGGTGACGGATCTGGTCGACAGCAAGGGCAGCCTGATCGATCCCGCGCGGGTTGCGGTCGATACCTGCGGCGCTGGGGTCGGGGATACGGTGCTGGTTGTCAGCGGGTCTGCCGCCCGCATGGCGGCCGGGCTGTCCACGGCCCCCGTGGACATGGCCATCATCGCGGTGATCGACCGCGTCTCGACGACCTGAATCACACTACGCGAAACATCTATTTTTGGAGGAACAGAAAATGGCGAAACCAGTGGCGGGGCAGATGGCCCTGGGCATGATCGAAACACGCGGCCTGGTCGGCGCGATTGAAGCCGCGGATGCGATGGTCAAGGCAGCCAACGTTGCCATCGTGGGTCAGACCAAAGCTGGCGGCGGGCTGGTGACGACCCTTGTCCGCGGCGAGGTCGGCGCGGTCAAAGCCGCCACCGATGCAGGCGCGACAGCGGCCAACAAGGTGGGCGAGGTGGTCTCGGTTCACGTGATCGCGCGGCCGCATGACGAGCTTGAGGCAATCATCGACGGGCTGGGTGCCGGGTCGTCGGCCTGATCAACCCCTTTGAGGAGGTACCATGTCAGCCGGTTTCGAGGATTTCACGCGCGCGGTGACACGTGGCGCGACACGGGATGCACCCGTTGCCCAAAGGTTTGAGCGCATTGCAGTATTGGGTGGCGGCCCGGATGCCCGTCTTCTGGCAGCGCTGTGTCTGGCCGAAGGGGCTGAGGTTACGCTGTTTTCGGCCTATGGGGCGGAACTGTCATTGCTTGCCCAATCCTCGGGCATCGGCATTCGCGGCGAAGGGCCTGTGGGCACGTATCAGGTGGATCGCGACGGGCCTTCGATCCGCACCACGGCAGAGTTGGATGCAGCAGTGCGGGACGCACAGGCGATCTTTCTGACCGGGCCGATCCACAAACAGCGCACCTATGCGATGGTGCTGGCCGATCATCTGCACGATGGGCAGGTTCTTGTTTTGGCGCCCGGTCGCTCTTTGGGCGCGGTCGAAGCGGTCTGGATGCTGCGAATAGGCGGCTGCATTGCCGACGTTACTCTGGTCGAGGCGCAGGGCCTGCCATACTGGTATCAGGCCGAAGGTGCGGGCCTGACCCTGACGCAGGCGGCACCGATGGCTGCTGCGACCTTGCCACGAGGCCGCGCGGACGTTCTTGAAGCGCTGCAACCCTATCTTTCGAACATCCAGCCGCTGGATTCGGTTCTGGCCTCAGGCTTTGCCGATCTTTCCGCAGCGGTCGAGATTCCGGCGTTGATCCTTGGTGGCGCGGGGCTGGGGTCCGGTGGACCGGATGTGCCGATGGGCGGGGTGCCGCTGGAAGGCAACCGGACATTCTCTGCGCTCATAGGGCCGGAACAGCATGACGTGATCCACGGGTTGGCTGGCGAAAGGCGGCAGGTCGCAAAGGCCTTTGGCGTTCGAAACCTGCCCGAGACCGATGACTGGATCGCAACTTATGCCGGCGCCGAGCGGGGGGCGGGCGCGCGTCCGGTCCCGGATCGGCAGGCCGCGCGCCAATTGATGCGCGACGGCGTCTTGGGGTCATTGGTGCCCCTTGTTTCCGCCGCACAGCTCGCAGGTTTGACTGCGCCTCTGACGGAAAGCCTGATCTGCATGACAGACCGTATCCTGGGCGCTGACGTGGCCGCGTCCGGGCGCAGGCTGGAAACCATCGGAATTTCCGCAGGCGATGTCGATCAGGCCCGCCGTATCTTTGACACCATTGCCACCGGAGCCTCGTGATGGACGCTGATCTGAAATCCATCGCCGCCGCACGGCGCGCTGCTGAAACGGCTTTCGAAGCCTATCGCGCCTTTCTTGGCACCGACCCGGCACAGGTGGATGCCATTGTCGATGCCATGGCTCGGGCGATCGAACCCGAAGCCGAACGGTTGGGGCAATTGGCGGTCGAGGAAACCGGGTACGGCAACGCAGCAGACAAGCGGGTCAAGAATCTGTTCAACGCCTTGTCGGTCGCCGATTACCTGCGGGATGTCACGACGCTGGGCCTGTTGTGGCGGGACGACGCGACAAAGATCGCAGCTTTCGGGGAACCGATGGGTGTGGTCGCGGCGCTTATCCCGGTGACAAATCCGACCTCCACGATCATCTACAAGGTTCTGTCTGCGGTGAAGGCGGGAAATGCCGTCGTCTGTGCCCCGCATCCGCGCGGCGTGGAATGCGGGAAGGAAACCGTCCGCATCATGGCGCGCGTTGCCGAACAGATGGGCGCGCCCAAAGGGTTGATACAATGCCTGGACGCCGTGACCATTCAGGGCACCGCCGAATTGATGAAGCATCGCCGCACGTCGGTTGTCATGGCGACAGGTGGCCCTGCCATGGTCAAGGCCGCCTATTCCAGCGGTAAACCGACGCTTGCAGTCGGGGCGGGGAACGTGCCGTGTTACGTGCACAAGTCCAAGGCGCGCGATCTGTCCGAAGTGGCCGAGATGATCGTGACGTCAAAAAGCTTCGATTATGGCACGGCCTGTGTCAGTGAGCAGGCCGTGGTCGCCGATCCTGAAATTGCACGCGATCTGCGCCATGAACTGAAACTCAAAGGCGCCTATTTCTGCACCCCGGCCGAGGCTGATCGGCTGGCGCGGGTCATCTTCAAGGGCGTTCAGGCAATGGATCCCGAACGCGTCGGCCAAAGCCCACAGGCGCTGGCCGATGCTGCGGGGTTCTCGATTCCGCCGCGCACGTGCTGTCTGGTGTCGGAAGAAACCGAAGTGGGGTGGCAACGCCCGCTTTCGGCCGAAAAGCTGAACCCGGTGCTGGCCTTTTACGAGGCGAAGTCCACCGATCACGGCATCGAACTGGCGCAATCCATTGCCAAATTCGAAGGTTGGGGACATTCCTCGGTCATCCATTCCGATGATCCCGAGGTGGTCGCTCGGTTTTCTACCGTACCCACGGGGCGGGTCCTGGTGAATACGCCGGGGATCATGGGCGGCATGGGGTATTCCACCGACCTTGAACCATCCTTCATGCTGGGTACCGGTACGTGGTCGGGGTCGATCACCTCGGACAATGTCACCGCCCTGCATCTCATCAACATCAAGCGGGTCGCATATGAAAGCCGACCCTGGCGCGACATTTATGAGGAGTATGGCGCATGAGCGAGATCACGATCCGGGCGCTGATGCAGATCGACAACCTGCAACCGAAATTCGCCGCCTACAACGGCGCGACGGTGCAAGGGTCAGTGCCTTTGTCCGGTGACACCGTGCTGATCGGAGAGTTCGCGCCGGGCAATGGCGTGTTCTCGCTGATCGACCGGGCGCTCAAGGCGTCCTCGGTCGAAGCGACGACGCAGATGGTCGAGCGCGAGTTCGGCTTCTTCATCCTCCGCTCGCCTTCAAACGCCGAAGTATCCGCTGCACGGGACGCGATGCTGGCCGAACTTGGGGCTTCCATGACAGACCGGTTGAAGCCTGCCATCAGTTCCACGCAAATCATCACAAGTGTCGAACCCTATCAGGCGCAGCTTTTGAACAAATGGCGCAAGGGCGCGTTGATCGTGCCGGGGCAGACATTGGGGATCGTGGAATGTGCGCCGGCCGCCTATATCTCGATTGCCGCGAATGAGGCCGAAAAGGCCGCCGAGATTGACATCGTCGAGGTGCGCGCGGTGGGGCGGTTTGGCCGCTTGTTCATCTCGGGGTTTGAAAATTCGGTCAAAACCGCCGTCGAGGCCGCGACGCGTGCAATCGAGGCGGTGGACGGGCAGGACGGCTGATGGCAACACCACGCGTCATAGGCTCGGATGCGGTCGAGGATGCGCGCCGCCGGGGCAGGATCGTGTTCGAGGTTTTGCCGGGTGACATCGTGACGGCCCTTGCGCGTGAAACCGCAGAGCGTGTTGGTATCGCCTTGGTGGATGGCCCGCTGGAGCGACCGAAACCGCCGCGTACGGATGGTGCTGTTTCCATGCGCCGGGTGCTGTACCGCCGTTCACCCAAATGGGTTGCCCCTTCGCGTGCGCCGCGCAAAGCCCGCAGGCTGGGCAAGCTTGCCTTGATCGGGGCGGGGGGTGTTGGCGGCAATATCGCGCATCTGGCGGCGATGGCGGACTTGGCGGATGAAATCGCGCTGATCGACATCACTCCGGGATTGGCGGCTTCGACTGCGCTGGATCTCAATCATACCTCCGGGATCACCGGTGCGCGGGCCCGATGTGTCGGTGGCGAAGCGATGGATCTGGTGGCCGGGGCAGATGTGGTCGTCGTCACGGCCGGACGAGCCCGCCGTCCGGGTATGACACGTGCCGATCTGATCGATGTGAATGCCCGCGTGATCCGTCAGTCGGCCGAAGCGATCCGGTCGGCCGCGCCAAAGGCCATCGTGATCGTGGTGACCAACCCGCTGGACGAAATGACGGTCGAGATGCTGCGTGCAACAGGTTTCCCCCGCGAACAGGTTTTGGGTATGGCAGGAACGCTGGACAGCAGCCGGTTTCGCAACGCGTTGGCGCTGGCCGCGGGTGTCACGCCTGCGGACGTCGAAGCCTTCACGCTTGGCAGTCATGGGGACGAAATGGCCCCGATCCCCAGCCGCGCCAGGATCAAAGGCCGTCCGCTGGATGTATTTCTGACCCGCGAACAGATCGAAGCCTGTGTCCAGGATGCGATCACCGGGGGTGGCCAGGTTGTTGCGCTTCGGAAGTCAGGTTCTGCAACGATAGCTCCGGCTCATGCCTCGATCGAATTGATTGATCACATTCGGGGCGCGCGTACAGGCCCGGTTCCGGTTTCGGTCATGCTGCACGGGGAATACGGCATCGACGGTGTCGTGCTGGGCGTGCCAGCCCATCTGGGTGCAGGCGGATTGGTTGAGGTCGAGGAGTTGCGGCTGACCGCCGAAGAAAACGCGGCATTGCAAAACGCGGCCGAAGCGATCCGGCTGAGGCTGGGCCTGTGACCCAGCGTTTTTGGAAATCCGGCGGACGGTTTGAAGAGGTGGCCTCGTACTCTCGGGCCAAGCGCATCGGCCCCTTTGTCTGGGTTGCCGGGACAACGGCCATCGAGCCGACGGGTCGCATCCACGCGCCCGGGGACGTTGGTGCGCAGACCTTTTACATCCTGTCTCGCATCGAGGACGCACTGAAAGAGGTTGGCGCCGAACTGCGACATGTGGGGCGGGTGCGCGCCTATCTGACCGATCTGTCCCAAGCGGGCGCGTTCGCGCAGGCGCATGGTGAAGTTTTCAAGGGGATCGATCCGGTTCTGACGGCTGTTCAGGCTGGGCTGACGCAGCCGGGGCTGATGGTGGAAATCGACGTGGATGCCGTGATCCACGATGAAAACGGCGAAATCAGCGGATTCTGAACATGAGTCTTCAAGAAAGGAATTGATCGAACCATGTTCTTGTGTACTGTATACAGAATACAAGAAGGCATAATGAGACACAGGGAGCTAATGTGATGATCAAGACAGCGCTGCTCAGCGGAACATGCATCGCGCTCATGGCCTCGGCGGCCGGAGCGGAAATCAAGGTAGGATTCATTGGGTCGCTTTCCTCGGACACCGGATTGTCGACGCTGCGCGGGGCCGAGATTGCGATTGAAGAGCTCAACGCAAATGGCGGCGTGATGGGCGAACAGATCACACTGGTCTCGGCGGATACCGGACAGGACCCGACCGAGGGCATCCGGGCCTATGAATATCTTTCGGAAACGGAAGAGGTTGATTTCATCATCTCGGGCTCGATTGACGATGTGTCGCTGGGATGGCTGCCCCGCATGCAGGAATACCGGATTCCGACGCTGGACACCTGGACATCCTATATCGGCATCATCGACATGGTGGTCGAAGACCCTGAAAGCATGGCGCCCTATTTCATGAACATCGCCTCGGATGAGGCGCTGGCAACGTTGTACATCAACTTTGGCGCGGATGTTTTGAAGGAAAAGATGGGGTGGGAGTCCGTCGTCATTCTGGCGGAAGATACGGCCTTTGGCGAGGCGATCACGGGCCTTGTCACCGAAGCGCTTGCACCGGTTGCGGGTATCGAGGTCAAGGACATCATCACATATGACGTTGCCACCGTCGATTTCGCTCCGATCTTCAGCCGCGCGCAGGATACCGGGGCGGACTTCATCTATCAGGTCTCGTCGGTGAACTCGCAGGTTGTGTCTTCGCAATATGTGAAGCTTCAGGTGCCGATGGCGATGACGGGCGTGAACGTCGCTGCGCTGGGTATGGAATATTGGGAAGATACGGGCGGTGCCGGTGGCGGTATCTCGACCCTGTCTCCGATCCCTTCGGTCGGGTTTCGGCTTGATCCGGTCAGCCAGAAATTTGTCGATACCTATCAGGCGAAGTATGACACCCGCCCGCTGCTGCCGCATTTCAACGGGTTCAATGCCTATCATGGGCTGAAACAGGCAATGGCCGCAGCCGAAGAGGCCGGCGGTTTCGACAATGTCGAAGGCTGGGCCGATGCGATGAAGAAACAGGATCTGGTTCTGGAACTGGATGGCCAGTTGTGGCTGCGTTACGCCTTCTGGGGCGATGACGAGGTAGAGCCCGTGACAGGTCGGACTTATCCGCACAATATCCGTTTTGACCTGTCCGAGCCGTTCGACGATGCCGCGCCGTCAATGGTCGTGGTCCAATGGTACGAGGACGGCACCGCCGCCGTTGTCTATCCCGAGAAATACGCGACCGGTGAATTCACTTTGCCAAGCTGGGTCAAACAGTAACCTGTCCGTTCGCTTAGCTTGAAATGGGTGCGCGGGGGCGCGCACCCGCAGCCAGGGATCCTTACATGTTGCAAATACTGATCCAGGGGCTTTTGCTCAGCGGTCTCTATGCGCTTATCGCAATGGGTTTCACGCTGATCTTCAGCATCGGTCGGGTCCTGAACCTGGCCTACGGTGCCTATCTGATGGTCGGCGGGTACATGTATTTCTGGGTGTCCCAGACGCTGGGAATGCCAAAACTGATGGGCGTCGCGGTGGCCGTGGTTCTGGGCGTTCTGATGGGGGTTCTGAAATACCGCCTGATCGTCAAGACCCTGAAAGGGGATCACGTAGCCGTCGAGATCTCGACGCTGATCCTGGCGGTCGTGATTCAGGCCGGGATCGTTCTTGTCTTTGGCGACAGCAGCAAGATCCTGCTGCCGATCGTGCCGGGCGTGATCAACGTGGCCGGAGCGTCCGTCACTTATAATATCCTGATTGCAACGCTGATCAGTTGGGCTGTTTTGCTGGGCCTGTATGCTTTTGTCCGCCTGACACATACGGGGCGAGCGATGCAGGCGGTGTCGATGGACGCCAAGGGGGCCGCGATTTCAGGGATCGATCCGGATCGGATCAACCTGATCACATGGGGTATCTCAGGGGCACTGGGTGCGCTGGGCGGTGTGTTTTTCGCCAGCTATACGCAGCTTTCGCCGTCAATGTGGGTTGCGCCTTTGATCATCTCGGTGGCCGTCGTCATTGTGGGCGGCATCGGGTCGATCATCGGCACGCTGGTCGTTGCTCATATCGTCGGCTTTCTCGAAGTCATCGTTGTCGCTACCCTGGCGCCGGAACTGCGCGGTGTCTTCACCATGCTGCTGATCATAGGCGTGCTGGTGACGCGACCGCAGGGCCTGTTCGGCCGCGAGGAGTTGTAACATGGGTCTGCGCTGGTTTCATTTTGTCCTTTGGGGCGGCCTGATTGCGGGGATGCTGCTGCTGCCCCAGATCGTCTCGAACGGGACGCTGCGCACGATGATCTTTGCCAACTATCTGGCCATCTTTGCCATCAGCTGGGATGTGCTGTCGGGCAGGACCGGGTATGTGAGTTTCGGGCATCCCTTTCTGATCGGTATCGGGGCCTATACGACTGCCATCCTGACCAAACGGTTTGACGTGCCGGTCGAAATCTCAATCCCTGTGGCCGTGCTGGTCACGATGATCGCAGGCCTGATTGTGTTGTTGCCCGCTCTGCGCATTCGCGGCAGCTACTTCGCGCTGGTCACACTGGCTTTCATGGAGCTGCTCTATCAGCTGGTTCAGGTGATCCGCCCGGATCTGACCGGCGGCACACGCGGGATGTCGGGAATTCAAACTCTGACACGCGGCGCTGCAAACGGCTACTACCTGTCCACGGCCCTGATGCTCGGCGTGGCGGTCAGCATGTGGCTGCTGATGAAAACCCGGCTGGGCACTGCACTGGCCGCCATCGGGATGAATGAAGAAAGCGTGCGCGGTTCGGGGCTCAGCACCACGCGGTTGAAGGCCTTTGCGTTTTTAACCAGCGCATTCATCGCAGGTCTGGGTGGGGCGTTCTATGTCCATTACCTGGGCTCACTCGCGCCCCGCGCGCTGTTTGACATCAACTTTCTTTTCACCATCATCGTGGCGGCATTGCTGGGCGGAACATCGACCATCATCGGCCCCATGATCGGTGCGTTCTTCATGACGTTCCTTCTGGAATACCTGCGCCCCGTGCTTCCCGGGGCTGAACGGTATTTCGTCTACGGTGCCATCGCACTGCTTCTCTACATGTATCAGCCAAAGGGATTGGTTGAGCTTGTGCAACGCGGCTTTCAAAGACTGCGGAAAGGGGGGCTGGCATGACCGTTGCGCTGAAAGTTTCCGGTCTCGTCAAACGGTTCGGCGGGCTGGTGGCCACGAATGATCTGTCCTTTTCCCTGCAAGAAGGAGAGTCGCTGGGCCTGATCGGTCCGAATGGCGCGGGAAAGACGACGGTATTCAGCCAGATCATGGGCGAATTGCGGCAGAACAGCGGTATGATCGAGCTGTTCGGCAATGAGATTTCGGCACTGTCGACGCCTCAGCGTATCCGGGCCGGGGTCAGTAGAACCTATCAGATACCTCGGCCGTTCGGCGACATGAGTGTTGCAGAAAACATCAGGGTGGGCCTGATGCCGGACGACATCTGGCGCATGATCGTTTCGCCGCCGGATACGGACAGGGAAAAAGAGCTCGCGCTGAGTGTCGGGTTCACGGAAACGGATCTGAGCCGCTCACCCGCCGAACTGGCCATGGGTGATCTGCGCAAGCTCGAAATGGCCCGAACCATGGCCACCGCACCGCGTGTCATGTTGCTGGACGAGGTGTTTGCGGGTCTGACAGTTGGTGAAATCGCGCAGATTTCCGATCTCATACAATCCATGCGCAAGGACGGGATGACCTTTTTGATCGTCAGCCATGATTTGCCAGCATTGGAACCGTTGATCGACCGCGCCATCGCCATCGAGCGGGGCACCATGATTGCCCAAGGCGCGTTCAGCGACGTGATGAACGACGCGGCCGTTCAGGCCTCGTATCTGGGGAGCGTCTGATGTCCTATCTGGAAATCGAGAACCTGTCCGCGTTTTACGGCAAGGCCCAGGCGTTGACCGATATTTCGATCACGGTGCAGCCCGGCGAGATCGTCGCCGTGGTCGGCCCGAACGGTGCAGGTAAATCCACCTTGTTGGACAGCATCATGGGCCTTGTGAAAATCGAAGGCGACATCCGCTTGCGCGGGCACAGCCTTGCCGGTCGAAGCCCTTCGGAAATCGTGCGTCACGGGGTGGGCTATGCGCCCGAGCGGTTCAACCTGTTTCCCTATATGTCCGTGCGCGACAACCTGATGGTGGGGGCCTTCACCGCACGAGACGATATCGAAAACAACCTTGAGATGGTGCACAGTCTTTTCCCGCGTCTGCAAGAACGGGAAGGACAGGAGACGTCGACCCAATCCGGCGGGGAAAGGCAGATGGTGTCCTTTGGCAGGGCTTTGATGACCAGCCCGGAACTGCTGCTTGTCGATGAGCCGACGATCGGTCTTGCCCCGAAGATCTGTCACGAGATTGCCGAAGTCGTCCGTCAGCTGAACAAGGAATACGGGCTGACCGTCGTCATCACGGAACAGAATGCCAATTTTGCCCTGTCGCTTGCCAGCCGCATCTATGTGCTGGAGTCCGGGCGGATGCAGACGTCGGGTACAGCTGACGAACTGAGAAATGACAAACGCTTGCTCGAGGCCTATTTCGGCGGCCATTGAGTGGCTTGGTTGGCAAGCCGGGCAGGTGCTGTCCGGCCATTCGATGGCAGGTGCTGTCCGGCCATTCGATGGCGGGTGATTTCAGTTTCAGCCAAGTGCGGCCAGAACCTCGGTGCTCACGTCGATGCCATGGGCTTCGGCGGCTGCCCGTTTTGCAAGGCGACCGTCCCCCGGAACCCGGGCGGATCCGTTGCCGGAAATCTCGGCGCAGATGCGGGCGACATATTCGTTGAAGGCCGCGTTGCCGAACCGGGTGGGATCGATGGCAATCAGGGTCGCACCACCTTTGATGTTCAGGGCGCCGAAGGATTCGCGTTCTTCGTTGTCCACGGACAGGGTCCCACCGGCCAGCGCGGCGCCCACCACCTCAACCATGAAGGCGATCGCGGCCCCCTTATGCTCTCCGAATGGCAACAGGCTGCGGGTTTCAAGGATGGCATTCGGGTCTGTTGAGGGCTCGCCTTGGGGATCAAGACCGGCAGGGCGGGGCAGGTCGTGCCCCTCGGCAGCGGCCATGCGGATATCCATGAGGGCCACCATGGACGAGGCCTGATCCCAGACCACGGGCGCGTCGCCGTCACGCGGGCAGGCAAAAGACATGGGGTTGGTGCCAAAAACCGGGCGAACCCCACCTTGCGGAACCACCATGGACAACGAGTTGATCACGGCAAAGGCCACCAATCCGGCTTCGGCCAAAGGTTCGGTGTCAAACCGTAACGCACCCAGATGGTGGCAGTTCGCACAGGTGAACGCGGCAATCCCGTTTTCCCGGGCCATCGCGATCAGATCCTCGCGGGCTGCTGCCGCTGCAACCTGATAATACCCGTTGTCGGCGTCACAGCGCAAAACGCCCGGGGCAACCTTTTCGGTTTTGGGCTTCGCGTGCCCGTTGGCATAGCCGGACGTGAAGCTTTGGACATAGACCGGCAACATGCGCAACCCGTGACTGCGTGGGCCGTCCCGTTCAGACCGGGTGACGATATCGGCAAGTACATCACTGCTGCGCGTGTCCGCTCCGGCAGAAACAAGAACCGATTTGGCCAAGTCCCGAACTTCGGCAAGTGAAAGCGTTTTTGTCGGTTGTTCGGTCATCGGTTCGAGTCCAGTCTTTCTGTTTTTGCACTCAAGCGCGCGGGCGTGTGTTTGCGGGATCGACAGCACATGTGTCGATGACCACGGCGTCGCGCATCTCATTGTGGACCAGCACCTGCATTTTCGTTCCGGGCGCCGTCATGTTCTGTGGCACTAGTGCCATCGCAATGTCGTGGTTGCAATAATAAGAGAACCCGCCCGAGGTGACACGGCCGATCAGCTTGCCCTGAGCATAGACGCCCTCGTCAAACATCACCGATGTTTCGCCATAGGGCAGTTTCAGCGTGACCAACCGCCGATACGCGCCTTCCTTTTTCTGTTTCAAAAGAGCGGCCTTGCCTATAAAGTCGCGACCATCAGTTACCACGAACCGATCAAGGCCGGCCTCGTATGGCGTCATGTCCTTGCAAATCTCGCGATTGATGGCGCGATAGGATTTTTCAAGACGCATGGATTCCAGTGCCTCAAGCCCGAAAGGTTTCACACCGGCCTTCAGCAGCAGGTCGACAAGATGGCGGTTGTAACCGACCGGGTGATGCAGTTCCCACCCCAGCTCGCCGGTATAGGACAGGCGAAGCAGATGAACGCCCTTGGCGTATCCCACTTCACCCCTTTGCGCAGAAAGCCAGGGGAAGGCTTCGTTCGACAGATCATTGTCGGTCAACGGTTGCAGGATCTCTCGTGCCTTGGGGCCAGCCAGAGCAATCACGCCCAATTGTTCTGAAACATCTTCAAGAAGGACAGAGCTGTCATTGGGCAGTAAACGTCGCAGTTGATCCCAGTTGTAGGCGCGCCAGTTCGGAGTGGAGACCAGGTAAAAATCATTCTCGGCATAGCGGACGACCGTATATTCCGCATCCATGCCGCCCTTTGGGTTCAACAAAAGCGACAGGGTCATTCGCCCCACTTTGGGCAGCCTGTTCGCCATGAGGCCATCCAGCCATTCGGCGGCCCCGGGTCCGCGCAGGGTGAACTTGGTCATCGGCGACATCTCGATGAAACCGGCCACGTCACGGGTGGTGCGCACTTCTTCCTGAACGCGTTCCATGTGGTTGGTGCGGCGGAAGGAATGTTCCGGAACAGCGTCCTCGCGCGATTTGGCGAACCAGCGCGGAAACTCATATCCGTTGAAGCTGGTCCAGACGGCGCCATGCGCGCTCAGCAGGTCGTAAGACCCCATCGTTTTCATCGGGCGCGCGTCGGGAAAGTCCTCTCCGGGAATGTGCGCGTTCATGTGGGTCCCCCACGTTTCGCGCACCTTGTCCATGGTCCACCGCTTGGACGCGTAATCCGAAAAACGGCGCGGGTCGAGTTCAGACATGTCCATGCCCGGATCCCCATCGACGATCCAGCGGGCCAGGCGTTCACCAACAGTGCCCCCCCACAATATGCCGCCGGGCATGCCTTCGGCCAGCCACAGGTTTTCATGCCCCGGCGCAGGCCCCGCAAGCGGCAACTCGTCCGGCGTCATCTGGAACGGACCTCGGGTGTTGGCCTTGATACCCACCACTGCAAGTGTTGGAACCCTCTCGATGGCGCGTTCCCACTGCGTTTGGACCGCGTCGAAATCTTCGGGCAAGAGGTCGGCACCAAAGTCAGGCGGAACGCGATCTTCGGCAAATAGCTTGAGGTCTTTGGTGAACTCATAAGGACCGAACTGAATGCCGCCCACATCTTCGCGCAGATAGGCACCGTAATCTTCATCCCGCAGGATCGGGAACTCGGGCAACCCCTGCGCGCGGCGTTCTTTCAGCAGCGGAACGGTTTCCGTTGTCCAATATTGGTGAACGATTGGAATGCAAGGCAGATCCAGGCCAACACGGCGCGCGTTTTCGCGGGCATAGTTTCCGGTTGCGAAGACAAGATGTTCGCAAGTGATCTCACCCTGATTGGTTGTAACCTTCCAAAGACCGTTTTCCAGTTTTTCATAAGCCTGCGCTTCGGTGTTCTGAAACACTTTGGCGCCTTTCTCGCGCGCCAGCCTGGCCATTGCCATGGTGATGTCGGCAGGGTTCACATAGCCGTCCTCGGTATGCAGGATGCCGCCGCGAATATGTTCCGATTGGTTGAGCAGAGGGTGCAGTTCGGCGATTTCCTCTGGCGTCAGCAGCTTGCAGGGCACACCGGCGGCTTCGGCAATCGAGACATAGGACAGGAACTCGTCCCAGCGTTCCTGCGTATTGGCAACGCGCAACTGGCCCACCTGGCGCAGCCCGACCGAGGCGCCGATCTTCTTTTCGACTTCGGAGTAGATGCGGATGGTCTCCATCGTCATCTTCGAAACATTGTGGGACCGCACGAAGGTGACCAGCAGACCCGCCGCATGCCAGGTAGAGCCGGAGGTCAGCGTCGTTCTCTCCAGCATGACTGCATCTGTGCATCCATGCTGCGTCAGACCATAAAGAACCGAAGCCCCAACGCATCCGCCTCCTACGACGACAACCTTGGCATGTGACTGCATTCGACGCATTCCTTCCTGAGGCTGTTTTCGTTTCCAGAGGGTCAGTCAAAACGAAATCAGCGGGCTGAGAACTGATTGAACTGTTTACGTGAAATCCGCGTCAGGCAATTCGAAAAATTTTCCGCTCCAGCTGAGTTCAGTTAAACCATGATCGGATTTGCCGATGATCTCGCGCATTCTGTGAGGCGGTTCGCAAAAATACCGGCCATCTCTTGTTTCGAATTGTTGTGTTAGCGCAAACTGTGCTGGTAAGGTCTGACATAGGCTTGGGGTGCGCTTTGTAGCGCCCGCGATCCGTGCGGCATACGAAGGGGGAAATCGCGTGTATCTCGGTCTGGATTTGGGGACGTCAGGTCTTCGGGGAATTGTGGTCAGCGAAGAGGGCAAAGTCGTCGCCGAAGCCGAAGCAGGTGTCGAGACATCGATTTTGCATCCCGGCTGGTCGGAACAAGATCCGTCCGATTGGCTAGAGGCCTGCCAAAACGTCGTTGCCCAATTGCGCGCGTTGAACGGTTCCGCATTTTCTGCGGTGCGCGGCGTCGGTCTGAGCGGCCACATGCACGGTGCCACGTTGCTGGATCGGGATGGCAATGTGCTGCGGCCCTGTATCCTTTGGAACGACACGAGATCAGCGCAGGAAGCTGCGGAGCTGGATGGTCTGCCATCGATGCGCGCGATCACCGGGAACATCGTTTTTCCGGGTTTCACCGCACCCAAGCTGGAATGGGTGCGCAGACACGAGAGCGACGTGTTTGAAAAGACGTCCAAAGTGTTGCTTCCGAAGGATTATCTGCGTTTCTGGCTCACCGGCTCCTATGTCAGCGACATGTCCGACAGCGCCGGTACGGCGTGGCTGGACGTTGGAAAACGTGAATGGTCGGACACCGCGCTGGATCTAAGCCACATGCGCCGGGACCAAATGCCAGAGCTGGTTGAAGGCAGTTCGGCAGGCGGAGAACTGCGGTCAGAGATCCTCGGGCAATGGGGTCTGACCGGGCCCGTCGTGGTTGCCGGTGGGGCCGGTGACAACGCGGCGGCGGCCTGCGGTATCGGAAGTATTGGCGAGGGCAGCGGATTTCTTTCCTTGGGCACGTCGGGTGTGCTGCTTGTCGCAAAGGAAAGCTATGCGCCCGCGCCGGAAACAGCGGTTCATTGTTTTTGTCATGCGGTTCCGGATCGCTGGATTCAAATGGGTGTGATCCTGTCGGCCACCAACAGTCTCAACTGGCTGTCGCGTCACCTCGGTCAACCCGTCGGTGCGCTGGCGTCGACCCTGCCGGATTCGGTGAAGGGGCCTTCAAAGATTACCTTCCTTCCGTACCTGTCCGGTGAACGGACGCCTCACAACGACAGCGACATACGTGGGGCATTCCTGGGACTGGATATCGCATCGGAGCCCGCTGATCTGACGCAATCCGTGACAGAGGGGGTTTCCTTTGCCATGCGCGATTGCTTGGAGGCGCTCAAAAGCACGGGCACCAATCCCGAAAGTCTGCTGGTCGTCGGTGGCGGGGCGCGGTCGCGGTTTTGGCTGGAAACGCTGGCCACGGTTCTGAACACGCCGCTTGCTGTGCCCGATGGAAGTGGGTTCGGCGCAGCCATAGGCGCAGCGCGTCTTGCTGCATGTGCGGTGGACGGCACCGATCCAAAGGATGTCATGCTGGCCCCGGAAGTCGCTGAGCGTGTTGAACCACGTGTCGAGCTGTCCGGCGCATATGAGGCGGAATATCAGCGGTATCGCAAATACTATGCTGCTTTGTCCCCTTTGGCCGCGCGCTGATGGCTGATCCCAAACCCATGCCTGTCGAGCAGGTCCTTCTGGAAGACGGCAACATGTCCGTTTCCCTGTTGAACTATGGCGCAATCACGCAAGGCTGGTGGCTTGGCGAAACACCTTTGATATTGGGCTACGAAAACCCGCAGGATTACCTGTCGGACCCGTTCTACCTTGGCGCGATGGTCGGGCGAGTGGCCAACCGCATCGGCGGGGCGCAGTTTGCATTGCAGGGGCGCATTCATCACCTGACAGCAAACGAAGGGCCGACCACGCTGCATGGTGGTCCGAGCGGGCTGTCCCGCAAATACTGGGATATCGTGAAAACCTCTCCAAATCAGGTGGTTCTGTCCTTGACTTCACCTCACGGTGAAGGCGGTTTT
The DNA here is from genome assembly GCF_056543025.1 of Ruegeria sp. A4. NCBI lineage: Bacteria > Pseudomonadati > Pseudomonadota > Alphaproteobacteria > Rhodobacterales > Roseobacteraceae > Ruegeria > Ruegeria sp. A4. The sequence goes on from NZ_JBQGAW010000001.1 coordinate 126,626, forward strand.
CCCGGTGAAGTCAAGTTTGAGGTGCATGTCGAACTGACCTGTCCGCGTCTGATCTACACAATCAGGGCGCGCCCGGATCGCCCAACGCCGATCAGCATCGCGCAGCACAATTATTACACTCTGGGCTGCCCTGAGGATATCCTGGACTGCCGGCTCAGGCTGAGATCGAACCGGGTGCTGGCGTTGGACGCGCGTTCCGTTCCTTCCGGAGATATCTCAGCCGTCGGCGACAGTGTACCAGATTTCGCGTTGTCACGTACCGTCGGGCCAGAGGGGCGCGAGCTGGACCATTATTTTGTGTTTGATGACGGTGGAACCCATGATCATCCGGTCGCAGAGGTCACGGCACCTTCGGGATTGAAGATGAACCTGTATTCAGATCAACCCGGTGCACAGGTCTATGCCGGAGCACACCTGTCAGGCCGATTTAGCCCGTGTGCGGGGCTGTGCATTGAACCGTCAGGATATCCGAACGCCGTGAACATCCCTGCGTTCCCGTCCGTCATCCATACGCCGGACAACCCGTATCAACAAACTTTGACACTTGAGATATCCGAGGAACGATCATGAGACTTCAGATTGCAGCAAATGCCGTAGGCATCTGGATGTCGCTTTCAATTGCTCAGGCGCAAGACCTTGGTCCGAAACCGGAATTCATCGAACCTGACTTTGCAAACGCAGAGTTGGGGCAACTGCTGTTCTACGATCCGATCCTGTCGGGCAACAAGAACATCAGCTGCGCAACCTGTCATCATCCGAAGCTGGGAACGTCCGACGGGCTTTCACTGGGTATCGGCGAAGGTGGGGCTGGGCTGGGCGGTCAGCGCAAGGTCACACAAGACAACAGACCCGAACAGCGCATTCCCCGGAACTCGCCCGCGATGTGGAACCTCGGGGCGCTGGAATTCACGACGTTTTTCCATGACGGCCGCCTCGAGACGGACCCGTCACAGCCCAATGGCATCAGAACCCCGTTGGGGACGCATATGAGGCCGGGGTTCAAATCGGCTTTGGCGGCGCAGGCGATGTTTCCGGTGCTGTCACCTGACGAAATGGCGGGGCATTATTCTGAAAACGAGGTGAGCAAGGCCGTACGACTCGGCTTGCTGACCCAAGAGGGTGGCGCCTGGGATCTGATCGCCGCGCGCGTGGCGGCGATACCAGAGTATCAAAGGCGATTTGATGACATCGCGCCCGGAGAAGGCATCTCCTTTACCGCAATCGCCAATGTCATTGCCGATTTCATCGCGTTTGAGTGGCGGGCTGACAACAGCCTGTTTGATCGTGCGATGCAAGGCGAAGACAGGCTGCCCGAACAAGCGCAGCTGGGGATGGAGCTGTTCTACGGAAAGGCTGGATGCAGTGCCTGCCATTCCGGCTGGTTCCAGACCGATCACGGGTTCCATTCCATCGCCATGCCTCAGATCGGCCCCGGAAAATCAGCCCGTTTCGAAAATCATGTGCGGGATGACGGGCGACTGCGCGTCACGGGCGACAAGGATGATGCATTCGCATTCCGCACGCCTTCGCTGCGCAACGTGACCTTGACGGCGCCCTATGGCCACAGCGGTGCCTACGCACGGCTTGAGGATGTCGTGCGTCATCATCTGGATCCGGTTTCCGCTTTGCGGAACTACGCCATCGAAATGGCTGACCTGCCAGAGTTTTTCGGGGCAGAGGATCAAAAGGCTTTGCTTGATCCCCGGCATGTCGAAGCCATAGCTGCGTCAAACGATCTGGCGCCCATCGACCTGAGTGATGACGAGGTCGATGCCATCCTGAGTTTTCTGGGCACGCTGGAAGATCCGGCAGTTCGGTTGGGTGTTCCCCAATCGGTTCCCAGCGGATTGCCCGTCGATCAATGATCAACGGCCGAGGCGGATCACCTGATTGGCATCTACCTTCTGCCAATCTCCATGTTCACCATCAGGCCAGATCACCCGTACTTCTGCGGTTTCGAGGTCTCCTAAACCAAAGTGGTGGAACCCGGCAATTCCGCTGGCGTGCCCCCCGCCAATGGTCACTTCACGGGTTTGAATGCCCTCGGGCGTCCTGACCTCGATAAAACTGCCGACTGCCTGTCTGTTGGGGTGGCTCTGGCCGAGATCAATCATGAGCCAGTTGCCGGTCGTCGGTTCATTCTGGAAAACCTCAAGGTCCGAGCCGCGATTGACCACCACCAAATCCAGCCATCCATCCCCGTTGAAATCCGTCAGGGCTCCGCCGCGGGACTTTGCCATGGACGCGACACCAGCTTGTGATGCTGTTTCGAAAAACTGACCGTTGAAGGTCTGCATCAACAGGTTGTTGGGGTCGTTCTGCGCCGCGTCGGGCATCTGCTCAACATTGCCTTTGGCAACGAAAATGTCGTCCAGCCCATCATTGTTGACGTCCCCGAACTGTGCATGCCAGCCGGTCGAGGGGCGGCCGTCACCTCCTGCATGTGGCCTGTGTGCCGTTGTTCCACGGTCGTAAGTCGCATCTCGCCATGTCGGCCCATCTGATGCAGGATCAAAAACCTGGAATTTCTGGTCCCCCATGGACGTCAGATAAACATCGGAAAACCCGTCACCGGTCAGATCCCGCGAAGCGATCCCCATGCCCCAGATCGAATAGGGTAGCCATCCATCGGCCTCGCTGTATCGGCGCGGGGTGTCTTCCATGGCCCACAATTGCTCTTGCCCGCCACGCACATAGTAGTGGCGGTCATTGCTGACACGCAGATCCGCGCGACCCGTGCGCGCCCAGTCGGAAAACAGGATCGACAGCGAACAGTGACCGGGTTCCAGACGGACAGGATCGCCATACTTTTCGTCTTGGGGTCGGTACAGAAGCGTCGGCCCGCAAGCCTCAAAAGGTCCATCCGGATTGCTTCGGTCGACATAGGTTCCAAAGGCCAGCGTTGGCAGGGTTTGCCCGCGTTCCCAAGTGGCGGAAAAGCCGGTTGTCCAATGGTCCTGAGATTGAAAACCCAGTGCCGTGAAGGGCTCGAACGCGCAGTTCGGTTTGCCACGAAGCAACAGGTCTTTGCCTACGCGCAAAACCGCAAGATCCAGGAACCCATCGCCATCAATGTCTACCGGGTATGCGCCGGTCACACGGGTCAAGGATAGCTGGTCAGGTGTTTCCGAGCGAAAACTGACTATTGCGTCGGATATGTTGATGAACAATTGCGCTGGGTTTGATCCCCCAGCCACGAACATTTCAGGGCGGTCGTCATCATTGCAGTCAAAGACCGCGACACCCCCGCCGACGAAATGTTCCCAGCCGCCATCGTAAACATGGCCGGGGGTTTCCACCTTTTGAAAGCGGGGTGGAACGGTATCCGCAGCGGCAGCGGAACCTGCCGCAAGCAAGATTGCCATCTTAATTCGCATGAGCCGCCAGTTCCCTGACCTTCAGGATAGAAACTTGTTCAATTCCATAAGCCGCCGCCCCTTTTGCCCACATTGAATCGCCCCAGTGGTTGACCTTGATTTCCGGCAACGGCGCGTCGACGCTGACGACGCCGTTTTGGACACGTGCCATCACCTCGTCTGAATGCAGGTAATCAAATCGACCTCTGGCGCCGGACAGGATAATGCACTCGGGGTCGAACAGATTGATCAGGTTCGAAACTCCCATCCCGAACATTTGGCCCGCGCGGGCCAGAACGGAAATGGATCGGGCGTCGCCGGCTTTTGCTGCTGCAAGTATATCGACAAGCGTGCGGGGATCCGTTGCTTCACTGGCGATCGTCGCTTCGCGGATCAGGGCGTATTCCCCCACATAGGCCTCCAGGCATCCGCGCTGCCCGCATTGACACAAGGCGCCGTCCAACTGAACTTTGAGGTGCCCGAATTCTGCGCCGCATCCGCGTTCACCGCGATAAAGCTTGCCATCAAGAACGATGCCCAGACCGATGCCGTGTTCGATCGTAACAACCAAAAAGTTCTTCAGCCCCTTTCCCAATCCAAAAAGCTGTTCCGCCTTTGCGACCAGATTGGCGTCGTTTTCGATGAAGGCGGGGCAGGGGAGCACCTTGGACAACAGCGGGCTCAAATCCACATTTCGTTCCGTCAGCGAAGATGACCAATGCACGAAGTTCTGATTTGCATCGATAAGGCCAGCGATGCCGATGCAGACACCGGACAAATCGGCAAGGGATCGGTTTGCCGAGGCGCAGGCCTGATCAAGCACGGCGCGGATCTTCTTGGCAAACGCATCCGGGGCCATGCGGGCTTGGTCCAGCGGATGCGTATACGAAGTGATTTCGGTTCCTTCGAAATCCACGAGTATGACTGAAACCTGCTGGCGGGCGACTTTCACGCCCGCGATCAGATGTGACGCGCCATTCAGTTTCAGCTGTACCCGCGGTCTGCCGCGGCGCGCTGATTTGGAAGGTGTTTCGCTTTCTATTTCCGCAATCAGACCGGCAGACAGCAGATCGGCAGTGGCGGTTGTGATGGTCGCTGGGCTGGTCTCCAACGCGGTGGCTATGTCGATTCGTGAAATGGTTCCTGTGGCCCGGATTTTTTCCAGAACGCGCAGGCGAGTGACGTTCCTTTGGTCCGTGGCATTTGAAGAAGCTTTGCTTTTCAGCATCTTGCCCTCGCGAATCTGATCCCTGTTTCAACCTAGGTGGTTTTTTCAGTTACCGATAGCATAAATATTTTACCGACTGAAATAAATATGCTACTCAGAATTATCGGGGCCACGAATCATGAAACGATGGCTCAATGAAACCGGGAGGAAATCATGAAACGAATTCTCAGCGCCTCTGTAGTGGCGGTCCTGATGGGGACAGCTGCATTCGCAGAGCCCACGGTCGGCGTAAGCTGGTCGAATTTCCAGGAAGAGCGTTGGAAGACCGACGAAGCGGCGATCAAGGCTGCACTGGAAGCGGGCGGTGCGGAATACATCTCGTCTGATGCCCAATCTTCTTCTGCCAAGCAATTGTCGGATATTGAAAGTCTGATTGCCCAGGGCGTTGATGCGCTGATCATTCTGGCGCAGGATTCCCAGGCTATCGGCCCGGCAGTGCAGGCGGCGGCAGACGAAGGCATTCCGGTCATCGCGTATGACCGTCTGATCGAAGACGACCGTGCCTTCTATCTGACATTCGATAACGTTGAAGTTGGCCGGATGCAGGCCCGCGCGGTGTTCGAGGCGATGCCGAAAGGCAACTATGTGATGATCAAGGGCTCGCCCACGGATCCGAACGCGGATTTCCTGCGTGGCGGTCAGCAAGAGATCATCCAGGCCGCCGTTGACAGCGGCGATATCGTCATCGTGGGAGAAGCTTATACCGACGGTTGGCTGCCTGCGAACGCACAGCGCAACATGGAACAGATCCTTACCGCGAACGAAAACAACGTTGATGCCGTCGTGGCCTCGAATGACGGTACTGCCGGCGGTGTTGTTGCAGCCCTGACCGCGCAGGGCATGGAAGGCATTCCGGTCTCGGGTCAGGATGGCGATCACGCGGCGCTGAACCGGGTTGCCAAGGGTACGCAAACCGTTTCTGTCTGGAAAGATGCGCGTGAGCTGGGCAAAGCTGCCGGTGAAATTGCAGTTGCGTTGAGCAACGGGACAAGCCCCGAGGACATTGAAGGTGCCATCAAATGGACTTCGCCCGGCGGAACCGAGATGAATTCGGTCTTCCTTGCGCCTGTACCGATCACCAAAGACAACCTGTCCGTCGTGGTCGATGCTGGCTGGATTCCGTTGGAAGACCTGTGTCAGGGCGTCGAAAACGGCCCTGCACCCTGTAACTAAACCAAGTTCCAAACCATAATATCTCTGGCCCGCAAGGGCGGGCCAGAGATCATAGCTGAACATGAAAGATCGGATATGACCGAAACTTCGTCTCAGCCGGTACCCCAAAAAGCAAAGGCCAACCTGTTTCAGCAACTGGAACTGGATATGCGGCTATTGGGCATGATCGGCGCCTTCATCATCCTGTGCATTGGCTTCAACATCGTGACGGATGGCCGCTTTCTGACGCCCAGAAACCTGTTCAACCTGTCGATCCAGACCGTCTCGGTTGCGATCATGGCCTGCGGCATGGTGTTCATCATCGTCATGCGCCACATAGACCTGTCGGTTGGGGCGCTGCTGGCGACCACATCTGCCGTGATGGCGATGACCCAGACCGAGCTCTTGCCGAATGTTCTGGGCATGGGTTTGAACCACCCGGCGACCTGGGCGATCACGTTGGTGGTGGGCCTTGTGGTTGGCACATTGATCGGCGCGTTCCACGGTTGGATGGTGGGGTATCTGACCATACCAGCCTTTATCGTGACGCTTGGCGGTTTTCTGGTCTGGCGCAACGTCGCCTGGTACATGACCGATGGACAGACGATCGGCCCGCTGGACAGCACGTTTCTGATGTTTGGCGGCACCAACGGGACCTTGGGAACAACCGTCAGCCTTCTGTTCGGCCTGGCCGCCACGGCTGTTGCGATCTGGGCGTTGTGGAGCGGTCGCCGGTCCAAAGCCGCTCATGGATTCCCTGTTAAGCCGGTCTGGGCTGAAGCAACGCTGGCCGGGATCATCGGCATCGCCATTATGGGTTATGTCTTGATCGTCAACAGCTATGCCATCCCGACCCGTCGTCTTGAACGCATGTTCGAAGCGCGCGGCGAGACGATGCCGGAAGGGTTGGTTGTGGGATACGGCATCCCGATTTCGGTTCTGATCCTGATCATTGTGGCGGTGACATTGACCGTCGTGGCCCGCAAAACCCGCTTTGGCCGTTACATCTTTGCCACCGGCGGCAACCCGGACGCGGCCGAGTTGTCGGGCATCAACACCCGTTTGATGACCGTCAAGATCTTTGCCCTGATGGGCTTCCTGTGCGCGCTGTCGGCAGTCGTGGCCTCGGCCCGTCTGGCCAACCACTCGAATGATATCGGGACGCTGGATGAACTGCGCGTGATTGCCGCTGCCGTCATCGGTGGAACGGCGCTGTCCGGCGGCATCGGAACGATCTACGGCGCAATCCTTGGCGCGTTGATCATGCAGGCGCTGCAATCCGGCATGGCCATGGTTGGCGTGGATGCGCCGTTCCAGAATATCGTCGTCGGCACCGTCCTGGTTCTGGCCGTCTATATCGACATCGTCTATCGCAAACGTCTGGGGGCGAAATGATGCAAGCACAAGAAACACAGAACCGGGCTTCGGGTCGCGGATCGGGCCAGCCTCCGCTGGTGGAAATGCGCGATATCTCGATTTCTTTCGGGGGTATCAAGGCGGTAGACCATGTGTCGGTCGATCTCTACCCGGGCGAGGTCGTGGGCCTTCTGGGCCACAACGGGGCCGGCAAATCCACCCTGATCAAGGTTCTTTCGGGCGCCTATCAGATGGAGCATGGCGAAATCCTGATCGACGGCAAGAAGGTCGAGATCAACAACCCCCGTGACGCGCGCGCCAACAATATCGAGACGATCTATCAGACGCTGGCGCTGGCGGACAACCTGGATGCAAGTTCGAACCTGTTTCTGGGCCGCGAAATGGTCACGCCCTTTGGTCTGGTCAACGACGCCGCGATGGAGGCGGAATGCCGCAAGATCATGGCGCAGCTGAACCCGAACTTTCAGAAGTTCAATGATCCGGTCTCGGCCCTGTCGGGTGGTCAGCGTCAATCGGTGGCCATTGCACGGGCGGTGTATTTCAACGCGCGTATCCTGATCATGGACGAGCCCACGGCCGCACTTGGCCCGCACGAAACACAGATGGTGGCGGACCTGATCCAACAGCTCAAGGCGCAGGGGATCGGGATTTTCCTGATCGACCATGATGTACACGCGGTGATGGAGCTGTGTGACCGGGCCTCGGTCATGAAGAACGGGCAATTGGTTGGAACAGTCGATATCGCAGACGTCACCGATGACGATCTGTTGTCGATGATCATTCTGGGCAAAAAGCCCGGCGAAAAGACGGAATGAGGTAAGCGAAATGACGAGCGGTTTTTTTCAGGGAATTGAAGAAGTCCAATTTGAAGGCGAGGACAGCAAGAACCCGCTCGCATTCCGTCACTACAACCCGGACGAGATCATCTTGGGCAAGCGCATGGAGGATCACCTGCGTTTTGCCGTGGCGTGGTGGCATTCCTTCGCGTGGGAGGGCGGAGATCCGTTTGGCGGCCCCACTTTCGAGCGCCCCTGGCACCCACAGGATGACATGGGCCGCGCCAAGATGAAGGCCGATATCGCGTTCGAGATGTTCCAGATTCTGGGACAGCCCTATTTCTGCTGGCATGATGCCGATATCCGTCCAGAGCAGGGGAACTTCGCCGACAATCTGCGCACGTTGAACGAGATCACCGACTATATCGGTGAAAAGATGCAGGCATCCGGCACCAAGCTGTTGTGGGGTACGGCCAACATGTTCAGCCATCGCCGCTGGATGGGCGGTGCCAGCACCAATCCCGATCCCGACGTCTTTGCCTTTGCTGCCGCCACGGTGAAATCCTGCATGGATGCCACCCACAAGCTGGGCGGAGAAAACTATGTGCTGTGGGGTGGGCGCGAAGGGTACGAGACGCTGCTCAACACCGACATGAAAACCGAGCTGGATCATATGGGCCGGTTCCTGAACATGGTGGTCGAGTACAAGCACAAGATCGGGTTCAAAGGTGCGATCCTCGTCGAACCCAAACCGCAGGAGCCATCAAAGCACCAATATGATTTCGATGCCGCGACCTGCATCGGTTTCCTGCGCAAATATGGGCTTGAGAATGAGGTCAAACTGAACCTCGAACAGGGTCACGCGATTCTGGCGGGGCACAGTTTTGAACATGAGATTGCAGTAGCCGCGGCCGAGGGGATGCTGGGCTCCATCGACATGAACCGGAACGATTATCAATCAGGATGGGATACGGATCAGTTTCCCAATAACACTCCCGAGGTTGCGCTAGCCTATTACCACATCCTGAAGGCGGGTGGGTTTACCACCGGCGGCACCAATTTCGACGCCAAGCTGCGCAGGCAGTCGATCGATGCCAAAGATCTGATCGCCGCGCATGTGGGCGGGATGGACATCTGTGCCCGGGGCCTGAAAGCAGCGGCAGCAATGATCGAAGATGGCGGATTGGAACAGGCGCTGGCTGATCGGTATGCGGGCTGGAATACGCCCGAGGCGCAGGCAATGCTGACCTCTGGTCTTGACGAGATTGCAGCGCGGGTGCTGGCCGAGGGTCTCAATCCAGATCCGCGCTCGGGGCGTCAGGAAATCCTCGAGAACTACGTGAACCGTTTTGTCTGATCCCCGTGGGTTCTAGCCGGTCCTGAAAATAACTTGTGTACAATGCCCCGGAAACGCGTGAGTTTGCTTCAGCGTTGGCCGGGGCTTTCCCTTGCCGGGCGCAACGGCATCAAAGGCCCGTCGGGGTCGAACAGGTGGGGCGAACAGGGTTTTGGCGGATCAATCGGCAGGCAAAGCGGTGTTTCTGAGCGGCAGTCTGATGCTGCATGTGACACGCATGTCATTGACCACCAGCATTGGCCTGATGGCCATTTTTGCCGTCGACTTTGTCGATATGATCTTCATCTCGATGTTGGGCAACGATGCGCTTGCGGCGGCGGTGGGCTATGCCGGTACGCTGCTGTTTTTCACCAACGCGATTAATATCGGATTGTCGATTTCCGCCGGGGCGCTGGTTGCTCGCGAACTCGGGGCCGGGCGGGCTGAACAGGCAAGACACTACGCGTCCAGCGTGGCCGTTATTGGGCTGATTGCCGGGCTGACGACCTCGGGACTGGTCTTGTTGAATCTCAGCTCTCTGCTGTCCTTGCTTGGTGCGGAAGGAGAGGTTCTGAGGCTGGCGACGCGTTATGTGTCGATCATCCTTCCGACCATGTTCGTGATGTCCATTGCGATGACGGCGATGGCCGTGCTGCGCGCTCATGGCGATGCGCGGAGGTCAATGATGGCCACGATCTACGGCGGAGTGGTGAATGCAGTTCTGGACCCGATACTGATCTTTGCGGTCGGGCTGGGGCTGGATGGCGCCGCTATCGCCTCGGTCCTGGCGCGGCTGTGCATGCTGGGGGCGGCGTTGTGGCCAGCGCATCGGGTGCATCGGGGATTTGCGCGCCCTTCACTGAAGCAGGTTGCAAAGGATTTGCGCCCCGTGCGGGCGATTGCAATTCCAGCGGTTCTGACAAATGTCGCCACGCCGATCGGCAATGCAATCGTTGTCAGGGAAATCGCGCAATATGGAACGGATGCGGTTGCGGGCATGGCCGTGATAGGGCGCCTTTTGCCGGTGGCGTTTTCGGTCATCTTCGCTCTGTCCGGCGCGATAGGGCCAATCATCGGACAGAATTTTGGGGCCGAAAAGTTCGATCGCGTGCGCGCTGCCTTTCTGGCAGGGATCAAGTTCACGGCTCTTTATGTCGCTTGCATGTCGGCCATTTTGTTTTTGCTGCGCGCACCGATTGCGGATCTGTTTGCTGCCGAGGGCGAAACCCGCAGTCTGATCTATCTGTTCTGCGGCCCGTTGGCATTGGCTTCGTTCTTCAATGGCGTGATCTTCGTGACAAATGCCAGCTTCAACAATCTGGGGCATCCGGTCTATTCCACATGGATAAACTGGGGTCGTCACACTATCGGCACTTGGGTTTTCGCGACGATTGGTTCACAGATCGCCGGCGCATCCGGCGTTCTGCTGGGGCAGGCGTTTGGAGGCGTCATCTTTGCAGTCATAGGCTGGGTTATGGTCGCGCGGGTCGTGGCGCGGTTGGAGCGCTCGCAAGCGCTCGAGCCTTTTTCAGATCAGGGTCGGCTTCATTCGCTGTTCGGGCGTCGCGGCTGGTGATCAGGTCGGATCAGTTCCCCTGATTGCGTGCTTCCAGCCGTTCCAGATTGACCACGGTTGACAGCATCAGGCGGTCATGGCTCCAGTCCTGCGTTTGCCGGATCGACGCAGACCCCAATGCAAGAAGGATGGCGAAGGTCAATGCCATCCCCAGGAACAGAGCGGGCAGGGTGGGCACCGTCGGTTGCGCATCAGTCAGCGCAAGCACGCGCTGGCGCAGCACACGCTTGGCCTTGCCGCCCGTCACAAAGGCAACATTCAAAACGCGGGGATTGTTAACCGAGATCGTACGTGCGCAATAATCCAGCAGGCACGCGGTGTACTCGCGCGCATCGATCCGTTTGCGGGCCACCACGGACTGGTCGCATGCCAGTTCACGCAAGCGGCCGAACTGATACTTGAGCATCAGATAGGCTGGGTTCCAGAACAACAGCGGGCGCAGCATTTCAAAGCCCAGTTCCCATTCCACGTCACCGGCCCGAACATGCTGAAGCTCGTGCGCCAACGCAAAGCGCAGTTCGTGCGGGGTATCCAGCAGGTGGCTTGGCAGAACGACATGGCGACGGCGCAATCCGCGTACGGCGAACGGTACGGTGATGCGATCCGAAAGACGGATGTCAACCTTGGCCGACTGCCGCCAAAGAAAGCTGGACTTGACTGTCTGGCGGATCATCATCGCATCCCGCAGCGCGCGGGCCGCAAACACCGCTGCGACCATAACAAGCAGGGTTGCAAGGGCAGTGATCACCGGCTGTTGCCCTGACAATGCAAGGTCCACCCACCGTTCACGGGTGTTCAGCAAGGCTTCGAACTGGGTGGCGGGCATGGCGATATCGCCGCGCAGATAGGCGGCAACGGCGATGTCGCCAAGCGCCATGGCGCTGCCCGGCCATGCGTAAGAGGCGAATGATGACACGCCGAACGCAAGAAACGGGCTGATCAGTACGCACACGCACAGCGCCTTGATCGCACGCAACTGCGCGACATAGCTGTGGCGCAGGGCTGTTCGGGTCAGGGCTGCGCGGGCCGCCAGCCAGATGACGGCTGACAAGGCCAGCACGATGTTGAGTTCGATAAACGTGTCGAGAACCGGTCTAACCGCTGTCATTTTGCAGTCTCCTTTCTACCAGTGCTCGAATTTCCTCCAGGTCGGCTTCGCTCAGCCCCGCATCATCGACAAGCCGGGCCACCAGTGTGGCGGGTGTGTCGTCAAACAGAGTGCGGGACAGGTTTTGGAGAGAGCGGGCCTGATATCTGTCCTTTTCCAGAAGCGGCGTATAGATCAGGGTCTTTCCTGTCTTGCGGCTTTCCACAAAACCTTTCTCGTCCAGAATACGCAGGATCGTGGCACCGGATGTATAGGCCAGATTGCGTTCCGAAGGCAGGCGGTCCAGGACATCTCGCACCGAGCCTTGCCCGAGGGCCCAGAGCTCGTTCATGAACTCCAGTTCAACCTCGGTCAGCAGATTTGTTGTCTTTTTCTTTCGCATCGATCTCGGTGTTGTCATGTTTAGTATGCCTGCCAGACAAGCATCCTTTCGCGATTTCTCAAAGTCTAAACTTTCCAGAACACAAAAACGCCCCAGCCGATAGACAGGAAAAGAGGTGTCCATACCGGCTGCCCGACAATGCCCAGCCATGCGAGGAAGATATAGGCGGACCCCAGAAGGGTGATGAAAAGCCGATCGCCCAATGTAGTAGTCAGCCCCAGTACACCGCGCCGTTCTATGCCATCGCGATACTTGAAGCCCTCAAGAACGCCAATCAGCGCGATGGCCGAAAAGATGCCGACAAATACGGCAAGTGTCGCCGGGGTCCAGGCCATCCAGAAATCGGGCCACAGTGGTGCAGTCCAGGAAAAACTTTTTTCCTCTTGCTGGCCGACACTGCCCCATCCGGCCTGCTGGGCAAGGGTCGTGGAAGGCAGGAAAAGAAGGGTGAGAAGAAGTTTACGCATATCGAACCTCACACACGTCCCATCGCGAAACCACGCGCGATGTAGTTGCGGACAAACCAGATGACGATGGCGCCGGGGATGATGGTCAGGGTGCCGGCGGCGGCCAGCAGGCCCAATTCATAGCCCGCGCTGGACGCGGTGCGGGTCATCACGGCGGCGATGGGTTTGGCCTCGACCGCGGTCAGGGTCTTGGCCAGCAGCATTTCCACCCAAGAGAACATGAAGCAGAAGAAGGCCGCCACGCCCACGCCCGCTTTGATATTGGGCAGGAAGATCGTCACGAAGAAACGTGGGAAGGAATAGCCGTCGACATAGGCGGTTTCATCCAGCTCTTTTGGAATTCCCCGCATGAAGCCTTCCAGAATCCAAACTGCCAGCGGCACGTTGAACAGTGTGTGGGCTAGTGCCACGGCCAGATGCGTGTCGAACAGGCCGATCGAAGAATAGAGCTGAAAGAACGGCAAGGCGAAGACCGCTGCCGGGGCCATCCGGTTGGTCAGCAACCAGAAGAACAGCTGCTTGTCACCTAGGAACCTGTAGCGAGAGAACGCATAGGCGGCAGGCAAGGCGACGCTGACCGAAAGCACCGTGTTCAACGTCACATAGGTGATCGAGTTGATATAGCCCCAATACCACGTCGGGTCCGTGAAGATGGTGATGTAATTCTCCAGCGTAAAGGTCTGGGGGAACAGGGAAAAGCCCGACAGGATCTCGTTCGTTGTCTTGAAGGACATCGCCACCAGCCAATAGATCGGCAGCATCAGGAACGCGATATAGAGGATCGGGATGAGAGACCGCTTCTTCATTGCGCGTCATCCTTTGTCATGAGGGTGTAGAAGAGCCACGAAACCAGCAGCGTGATGGCGAAATAGATCAGGCTCATCGCAGCCGCAGGGCCAAGATCAAACTGCCCCAGCGCGATCTTCACAAGGTCGATCGACAGCAGGGTGGTCGAGTTGCCGGGCCCACCCCCGGTCAGCACGAAGGGCTCTGTATAGATGTTGAAACTGTCCATGAACCGCAGCAGGACCGCGATCGTCAGAACTGTCTTCATCTTGGGTAGCTGGATGTAGCGGAACACCGACCAAGGGCTTGCGCCGTCGATTTTGGCCGCCTGATAGTAGGCGTCCGGGATCGACACGAGGCCTGCATAGCACAGCAACACGACGAGCGACGTCCAGTGCCAGACATCCATAACGATGACGGTGATCCAGGCCGAAAGCGGCTGTTGCGTCATGTCATAGTTGATGCCCAGAACGTCATTCAGGAAATATCCCAACAGACCGATTTTGGGCAGGGTGAAGATGTTCCACATGGACCCAACGACGTTCCACGGGATCAGCATCGGCAGGGCCATCAGCACCAGGCAGACAGGCACCCAGAAACCTTTGCGCGGCATCGACAGGGCCACGATGATGCCAAGAGGCACTTCGATGATCAGGATCAGGAAAGTAAACAGGAACTGTCGTCCAAGTGCGGCCTGAAACCGGTCCGACCGCAGGATCTGTTCGAACCAACCCAGGCCTTCCCAGAAAAACTGGTTATTACCAAAGGTTTCCTGCACCGAATAGTTGACCACTGTCATCATCGGCACCAGCGCGTTGAACGCGACCAGTGCCAGCACGGGCAGGACAAAGAACCATGCTCTTTGGTTTTCCGTTCTCATAGCGCCCGCTCCTCGGTTGCGATCCAGCCGTCGCGGTAGACGCGGGATTGTTCAGGTTTGAATTGCAGGAAGACCTGTGATCCGGGCTCGGGCACGCTGTGTTCTGCCACGGCCTTGAGGGCGGTATTGCCGACCATCGCGCTGACCACAAAGTGGCGACCGATGTCGGAAACCTTGGTCACATGCGCCGGGATGCCGGTCTCGCCCAAGCCGACATATTCCGGGCGAATCCCCAGATCGGTACGGCCGCCATCACCGTGAATGGGACCTTCCAGCATGACTTCGTGCCCTTCGAACAGGGCGCGGTCGCCGCGCGCCTCGCAGGGCAGCACGTTCATACCGGGCGAGCCGATGAAATGGCCCACGAACGTGTGCTGCGGGCGCTCGAACAGCTCCACCGGAGTGCCGATCTGCACCACTTCGCCCTCTTGCATCACCACGACCTCGTCCGCGAAGGTCAGGGCCTCGGTCTGGTCGTGGGTGACGTAGATCATCGTCGCCTTGACGCGCTGGTGCAGTTCTTTCAGCTTGGACCGCAGCTTCCATTTCAGATGCGGGTCAATCACGGTCAGAGGTTCATCGAACATCACCGCGTTTACGTCGTCGCGGACCAGGCCGCGACCCATCGAGATTTTCTGCTTGTTGTCCGGGCTGAGGCCGCTGGCACGGGTGTTCAGCATGTCGGTGACATCCAGCATCTCGGCGATCGCATCGACGCGGCGCTTGATCGTCGCCGGATCGACGCCGCGGTTCTTGAGCGGAAAGGCCAGGTTTTCGCCCACGGTCATCGTGTCGTAAATCACCGGAAACTGGAACACCTGTGCGATGTTGCGCTGATCAGGGGGCAGAGCGGTCACGTCACGGTCGTCGAACAGGATCTGCCCTTCGGACGGGGTCAGCAGGCCCGAGATGATGTTCAGCAGCGTGGACTTGCCGCAGCCCGACGGGCCCAGCAGGGCATAGGCCCCGCCATCACGCCAGGTCACGTCGATTTCCTTCAGCGCATAATCCTCGGGGCCTTTTGGCGACGGCATGTAGCTGTGGCGGAGGTTTGAAAGTTTGATCTGTGCCATGTCAGGCCACCCTTTTGCCGTCTAGGCCGAAATACCGGCAATGGGCCGGGTTCATGAAGAATGTGTGATCCTCGCCCACCTGATAGGGATGGACTCCGGCGGCCAGCGACACCCAGGCGTCCTCGCCATGCTGGAAATGCGCGCTGGAATCCGAACCCGAAAGCTCGGTCACGATCACGCGGCCGGTCAGTTCCACGTCCGCGTCAGACGTCCGGAACGGCGTCACACGATGCGGCCGCACCGCGACCATGTAATCTCCGTCGGCCATGTCGGTGACGGCCCAGCCACCTCCACCGGCCAGTTGCGCCTGGGCAGCGGAAACGGTGATGCGTGCGACATTGATCGGGGGGTCTGAAAAGACCCGCGCGGCGGCGATGTTCTCGGGGTTGCGATAGATGTCAGCGGTTGGCCCGAACTGGGTTACGCGTCCATCTTCCATCAGGGCGGTGTAGCCGCCCAGCAGCAGCGCCTCTTCGGGCTCGGACGTGGCATAGACCACCACGGCCCCGCGCCCGGCGAACAGCTCAGGCAGTTGCTCGCGCAATTCCTCGCGCAGCTTGTAGTCCAGGTTGGCCAGCGGTTCGTCCAAGAATACCGCGCGGCTGTCCTTGGCGATGGCACGCGCCAGCGCGGTACGCTGCTGTTGGCCGCCCGACAGTTCGTGCGGACGGCGGTACAGCATCGGGCGCAGTTGCAACAGGTCGGCGGCCTCTTCCACGCGGCCTTCGATCTCGGACTGCGCCATGCCCGCCACGCGCAGGGGCGAGGCGATGTTGTCGAATACGGTCATATGTGGGTAGTTCACGAAGAACTGGTGCACGAGGCTGATTTTTCGCTTCTGCGTATTCAGCCGTGTGACGTCCTGCCCATCCATCAGGACCTTGCCCGAGGCGATCGGGTCCAGACCAGCCATCATCTTGATCAGAGAGGTCTTGCCCGAGCCCGTCGCGCCCAGCAGCACGTTGAAGTGGCCTGTCTGAAGGGTCAGGTTTGTGGGCTTGATATGGATGACGTTGCCGACCCTTTTGGTCGCGTCTTGAAGTTCGATCATGTCCGTGGGTTCCGGTCCTTCAGTGCAATGCACTGGTCTTGAGGTGGGGGTGCCTGACGCGGCACCCCCGGGTTTCAACGGCTTACTTTGACTGCCAGCGCTGAACCAGTTCGTCATAGTTGACGGTCTGGCCCTGCGGCTTTTCGTTCTCAAGCTTGGCCTTGGGTGAGCCCGGCTTTTCCAGCCAGAAAGATGGGTCCTGCGGCTCGTTCAGGCGCGGACCACAGCCGCCGTAGACACCGGCGCTTTCATCAGCGGCCTGCATCCGGGCCATAGTGATGTCCATCTCTTCGGCCAGACGATCCATCGCCTCTTGCGGGGTGAAGGCGCCCGAGTTCACGTCACCGATCTGCTGCCACCAGATCTGGGCCAGCTTCGGATAATCCGGCACGTTGATGCCGGTCGGCGACCATGCCACGCGGTCAGGTGAGCGGTAGAACTCGACCAGACCACCCAGCTTGGGTGCGCGCTCGGTGAACGACTCGTGATTGACCGAGCTGTCGCGGATGAAGGTCAGACCCACATGGGACTTCTTCACATCGACAGTTTTGGAGGTCACGAACTGGGCATAAAGCCAAGCTGCCTGGGCACGATCCGAGGGGGTCGATTTGAGGAACGTCCAGGACCCCACGTCTTGGTAGCCAACCTTCTGGCCTTCTTCCCAATAGGGGCCGTGCGGGCTGGGCGCCATCCGCCACAGCGGCGTGCCTTCGTCATCCACGGTGTTGTTGCCTTCGGACTTCGGCTTGACCATGTCGGCGGTGAAGGCCGTGTACCAGAAGATCTGCTGGGCCACGTTGCCCTGGCTAAGTGCCGGCAGCGACTGGTAGAAGTCATAAGACGCGGCACCCGGAGGCGCATAGGCCCGCAGCCATTCATCCCATTTCCGGATCGCATAGACCGCAGCCGGACCGTTTGCAGCACCACCGCGCGACACCGAAGCGCCAACAGGGTTACAGGTGCCCGCTTCCATGCGGATGCCCCATTCGTCGACAGGCACACCGTTCGGTTCGCCCTTGTCGCCGGCACCGGCCATCGACAGCCAGGCATCGGTCATGCGCCATCCGAGGTCGGGCGCGCGCTTGCCGTAATCCATGTGGCCGTAGATCGTGGTACCATCGACTTCTTTCACATCATTGGTGAAGAACTCGGCGATATCTTCATACGCGGACCAGTTGACCGGAACGCCCAGATCATAGCCGTACTTTTCTTTGAACGCGGCTTTGTTCGCCTCATCATCGAACCAGTCCTTGCGGAACCAGTAAAGGTTCGCAAACTGCTGATCGGGCAGCTGATACAGCTTGCCGTCCGGTCCGGTGGTGAACTGAATGCCCATGAAGTCATCCAGATCCAGCGTCGGCGAAGTTGTCGCGGCCCAGTCACCGCCCATCATGTCCGTCAGCGGATAGGCCAGCTGCAAACGCGAATGGGTGCCGATCAGGTCACTGTCGTTGACATAGCCGTCATACAGGTTCCGACCCGTTTGCATTTGGGTTTGAACGGCCTGAACCACCTCACCTTCACCCAGAATCTGGTGGTTGACCTTGATGCCGGTGATTTCCTCGAACGCCTTGGTCAGCACCTCGGATTCGTAGGAATGTGTCGGGATACCTTCGGACAGGACGTTGATTTCCATACCTGCGTAAGGCTGTGCAGCTTCGATGAACCACTGCATCTCGGCCATCTGTTCGTCTTTCGACAAGGTCGATGGCTGGAATTCGTCGTCGATCCAACGTTGTGCTGCGGCTTCGTCGGCCCAAGCAGGACCGTGCCCCGCAATGACGGCAGCCGCCGCCACTGCGGAAAGTAGATGTCTCCGCATCTGTCTCCTCCCAAAATTATGGTTCTCCGGCGGAAACCGGATGACGGACAGCATCAGCGATTTCTTGCGTATGTGTCAAACTAAAAATTTAGTAATTGACGTTCAGGCATCCCGGAAGAGGTGGCGCTGAACTCGTTTGCCAATTTGTGAATTCGTTGTAAGCTAGGATTGTCATTGCAAAAATTACCGCTGAGACGTGCGGCGCGAATTACGAAAAACGACTTGGAACAGTGAGGATAGGCAATGTCCCGAAGTCTGTTGAAGTACACGCGTGTTCTGGAAATCGTCGGGGACACAATCAAGGTTCGGGTTCCGATCCAGAACAAAGGAGAGCCGGCTGTCCGGTTCAACGACCTCGCTATGATCGAGACGGTGGATGGCCGAAAAACACTGGCCCAGACGATCTTCATCGACCGGGATGTCGTCACGTTGCAGGTGTTTTCCGGCACCAAGGGCATATCGACCGAAGCAACGGCAACTTTTCTCGGGAACCCGATGCAGACACCTTATTCGGCCAACATTCTGGGCCGCGTGTTTGATGGCGCCGGTGTGGCCATTGATGGAGGCCCCGACCTGTCTGCGGAACCGCACATCGATATTGGCGGACCGACCGTCAATCCGGCGGAACGCGCGGTTCCAAACAGAATGATCCGCACGGATGTGCCGATGATCGACGTGTTCAACACATTGGTCGAGAGCCAGAAAATTCCGATCTTCTCGGTTTCAGGCGAGCCGTTCAACGCGTTCCTCAGCCGAATCGGTATTCAGGCCGACGCGGATATCGTGATCTTTGGCGGGCTGGGGCTGATTTTTGACGACTACCACACGTTTCGCACCTCGTTCGAAGATGCGGGTGTGTTTTCGCGCACCGTCATGTTCGTCAATCAGGCGATGGATCCTTTGGTGGAACGTCTGCTGGTGCCGGACATGGCATTGGCAGTGGCCGAGAAGTTCGCTGTGGAAGAGGGCAAACGCGTGCTGGTCCTGCTGACGGACATGACCGCCTATGCTGACGCGATGAAAGAGGTCGGCATCAGTCAGGAAAGGGTGCCATCTCAGCGCGGCTATATGGGGGACCTTTATTCGCAGCTTGCGCGCCGATACGAAAAAGCCTGTGACTATGCCAAAGGCGGGTCGGTCACGGTTCTGACCGTCACGACCATGCCCGGAAACGACGTAACCCACCCGGTGCCTGACAACACCGGCTATATCACTGAAGGGCAGTTCTATCTGCATTCTGGCGTGATCGATCCGTTCGGCAGCCTGTCGCGCCTCAAGCAGAACGTGATCGGCAAGACCACCCGCGAAGATCATGGGCAGATCATGAACACGATGATCCGTTTCTATTCTGAAAGCCGCGATGCCGCGCAAAAACAGGCGATGGCCTTCGACCTGTCAGACTATGATCACCAATTGCTGAAATTCGGCGGCCTGTTCCGGTCTCGGTTCATGGGCATCAATGTTTCGATCCCGCTGGAAGAGGCGCTTGATCTGGGTTGGAAGACGCTGGCAGAGTGCTTTGCGCCGGAACAGTTGCTGATGAAGCAGGCATTGATCGACAAGTATTTCCCGAAGGATGCCAATGGCGCGGTTGCAGCTGAATAAATCGTCGCTTGCGCGCGAGCAGACACAGCTGAAAAGCTATGAGCGGTTCCTGCCGTCGCTGGACCTGAAGCGACAACAGTTGATGGCTGAACGGGTTCGGGCCCGGGAAGAGGTCGACCGCCTCGAGCAAATGGTGCAGGCGCTGGTGCAGCAGGTTGGTGAAAAGCTGCCGATGCTGGCGCAGCAAGGTGTCGCTCTGGATGGGCTGGTCAAGCTCAAGGACTACAAGGTCAAAGAGGTCAATGTGGTAGGGGTCAAGCTGCCTGACCTTGATCGGATCGAAGTGGAGGTGCGCCCGTATTCCGTTTTGGCCAAGCCCCATTGGGTCGATGCCGCTGCGCTTTTGCTGCACGACGTCATCGAAGCGCGGGTGCGGGTGAAGATTGCCGAAGAACGCGTTCGCATCTTCGACAAGGCGGTGGCCACCATCACCCAGCGGGTCAACTTGTTCGAAAAGGTTCTGATCCCGCGCGCCAAGGCCAACATCAAGAAGATCCGCATCTACCTGAGCGACGAACAGATGCAGGCCGTCGTGCGGTCGAAGATCTCGAAACGCAAACACGCGCAGGAGGCTTTGACATGAGCGTTGCGCGTCTGAAAAAGATGTCTCTGATCGGGCCTGCTGCCCGAAAGGCGGAAACGCTTGAGGCGCTTCAGGCCCTTGGCTGCATGCATGTTTTGCCGCTTGTTCCCACACCGAAAGAGCCGGAAAAGATTAGTGAGCGCGGTGCAAGAGAGGCGTATAAGGCATTGCGTTTCCTTGCAGAAGTGCCTGACCCGCGCCGCCAGGTCCGGCGTGCGCCCGATTTCGACATGGACCGTTTCGTGCGCGAGGTGACCGACCTCATGCAGCGCGTTCGGGATACGATGGACCGGCGTGACTTTCTGGCGCATCGCATCGCCCAGGTGCGACCCTGGGGGGATTTGGATTTTCCGCCGACCGATGCGCTGGCTGGCAACAGGCTGTGGTTCTATCAGCTGCCGCTGAAGCACCGGGATGCCCTGTCCAAGGTCAAGCTTCCTTGGGCGATATTGGAGGAAGACCACCGGTACCTGTATGCTGTTCTGATTTCACCTGACGAACCCGATGATGATGTTCTTCCTGTTCCGCGAACCCATGTCGGTTCGCTGCCGGTACACGAGCTTGAGGCCCAGTTGGAAGAGGCCGAGATCGCCCTCGAGGCGTTGGAAGCCGAACGCGTGGCGCTGACGCGCTATCTGACATTGATGCGCCGGAACCTGTCCGTCGCCGAAAGTGCCGCCGAGCTTGCCCATGCAACTCAGAAAGTGCGCGACGAAGAGGCAGTGTTTGCTTTGCAGGGGTGGGTTCCCGTGGATCAGGTGGATGCTGTTCTTGCCATGGCAAACGCCAAGGGTTCGGCCGTCCTGATTGAAGATCCGGGGCCGGGCGACGCGCCTCCGACCTTGCTAAAGCAGCCTGAAAACCGCAGGGCCGCTGTCGATCTGGCGCTGTTCTATCAGGTGCCCGGATATCAAGACTGGGACCCCAGCGTCATCGTCTCGGCGTCCTTCGCAATCTTCTTTGCCATGATCGTAGCGGATGCCGGGTACGGCGCCGTCATCCTGCTGGCGGTGCTGGCCTTTTGGAGACGGATGGACCGCACCGCTGGTCAAAGATCCTGGCGTCTGTTCGGCCTGATCATCTCGGCTGCTACGATATTTTACGGGGTCATGGTGGGCAGCTATTTTGGGGTATCACCGGCTGCGGGTTCAATTTGGACAAGGCTCAAGGTGCTGGATTTGAACGATTTCGGCGCGATGATGATGGTCTCGATCGTCGTTGGCGTCATACACCTTGTCCTGGCCAACGCACTTGCGGCGCGCGCGGCGTGGGGGCAACGCAAGGCGGTTGCCAATCTGGGCTGGATTGCGGCCCTGATCGGCGGGTTTGCCCTTTGGCTCGGCTACATGAACGGCAAGTCTCCGGTGCCGGGCGCAGCTATCCTGAGCGCCGGCATCGTGGCGATTGTCCTGTTTTCCAGCGAGCGGGTCATCCAGAGGCCGATGGACTGGATCTGGCGTTTGCTCGAAGGGGTTCAAAGCCTTGCCGGGGCGATGGGCGCGTTTGGGGATGTTCTCAGCTATATGCGTCTTTTCGCGTTGGGCCTTGCTTCGGCCTCGCTGGCGATCACGTTCAATGATCTGGCGGTGTCGGTCATGCAGGCCCTTAGGGGGCCGGGCATTCTGTTTGGGCTGCTGATACTGATCATAGGTCATGTCTTGAACTTCGCGCTCGCGATGATGAGCGGCGTCGTGCACGGCTTGCGTCTCAATTACATCGAATTCTTTAAATGGGGTCTGCCGGATGAAGGCATCATCTTTCGTCCATTTGCCCGCAAGGAGGTTCAGGAATGAATGAGCTTGTTCTTACACTGGGTTGGCTGGGTATTTATGCGCCAATGGCGTTGGGGGCTGCGGCCAGCGCCATAGGGTGTTCGATCGCCGGTATGGCCAGTATCGGGGCCATGACGGAAACCGAGGGCGGCTATGGCCGTTTCGTGGGTGTATCCGCGTTTCCCTCAACGATGGTCATCTATGGGATCGTCATCATGTTCACCCTGAACCGCGACGTGACACCTGAAAACGCGGGCGGTCTGTTCGGAATTGGTATCCTGTCGGGTATCGCGCTGATGTATTGCGGCATCTGGCAGGGTCGGGCCTGTGCGGCTGCGATCAATGCGACCAAGGAAAAGCCCGAGATTTTTGGCCTTGCTCTGGCTCCTGCCGCAATCATCGAAGGGTTTGGTGTATTTGCCTTCGTGTTTGCGTTGGTCATCAGTGCGGGGATCAGCTGATGGCACAAGACAGAACAATTGCGCATGGGGTTGACGCGCTAATCGACAAATTGCGCAACGATGGGGTTGCCGCTGGTCAGGCCGAAGCCGAGAAGTTGCGCGCAGAAGCAAAAGCCGAAGCCGCGCGCATCGTGACAGAGGCAAAGCGCGAAGCCGATGAGTTGAAAAAGAAAGCCCGCACGGAGACAGATAATTACAGGGCTGCCGGCGAAGAAGCATTGAACACCGCGATGCGGGATGCCGTGCTGACCATGAAGGCGGGTCTGACGGATCGCTTCAAGGCAGATGTCGAACGCCTTGTGACCAAAGAGATGTCCGATCCCGAGCTTCTGAGGCAGATGATCCTCGAGGTGGTGGGCCGGGCCGGGGAAGGTGCAAATTTGAATGGCAGGGTTTCCGTCGTTCTTCCTGCCCGGGTCGCCACGCAGGAAGACATCAAGCAAAACGCTGATGACATTCAATCCGGCAAGCTGACAAAATATGTTCTTGGCCTGACTGCGAAGATGCTGCGCGAGAATGTCGAATTGCACGCAGCCGATGACGTGCAGGAAGGCATCCGCGTTCGCGCAGAAGAACAGGGTGTTGTTCTGGACCTGACGGATAAGGCGGTGGCGTCGCTGTTGATGGAGCATCTACAGCCCAGGTTCCGCGCCGTTCTGGAAGGGGTCATCCGCTGAGATGTCAAAACAGGACGCCTATATCGCGTTGATGTGCAGCCTTCCGGGTTCGGAACGGTTGTTCGTTGCCAAGCAGCCGCCCCTGTCACGTATCAGGCTGGACCGTCGATTGAAGGCTTTGACACCGGAGGACAGCAACGTTCTGAAGGTCCTCGAGCACGCGTTGAGCTGGAGCGCCTACGACATGGATGTCACCGACGCTCAGGCGATCCAGCGCTGCAAACAAGCGATGGTGGACATCCCTCAGCCCACCTTGCGCAACCTCTTCATGGAACGCATGGAACTGCGCTCGGTGGTTGCGGCGCTGCGCCTGAGAAAACGCGGAGAACCAGCGCCTTCAGGCCCATTCGGAGTCGGACGATGGAGCCGCCACATCCCCGCCAATTGGGGTGATCCCAGCTTTCGGCTGGAACGGCTCATGCCCTGGATCAAAGAGGCAACCCAATTGCTGGAAAACGAAGATCCGCTGGGTCTGGAACGTCTGCTTTTGTCGATAAGCCACAAGCAGCTCAAGCTGCACGCGGCTCGTCACATGTTCGATTTCGAGGCGGTCGCCATTTACGTTCTGATCTGGAACATTTTCGACCGCTGGGCGCAAAGCAGCGCTGCGGAAGCCGCCAAGAGATTTGAGAAACTGGCACAACAGGCCATGGCCGACTTCGCTGATGTCGATTTTGAGGGAGCAAGCGCATGACAGCCCCAATCTCAGCCAAACACTCATCGACCGCACGCGTCGTCCTGGTTCAGGAAGGGCTTGTGCGGATACAGGCCAATCCGGACGCGACCGGCCACCCCGGTCAACTGGTCAAAAACGAAGTGGTTTACATATTGCCTTCGCGTTCCGGCCCCGGTGGGCGGCAGGAAAGGCTCAAGGGCGAAGTGCTGCGCGTACGTGGGGATATGGCGGACGTTCAGGTCTATGAAAGCACTGATGGGGTGGCGGTCGACGACCCGGTGGAGCAATCAGGTCAGCTCTTGTCGGTCGAGCTGGGTCCGGGGCTGCTGGGGCAGGTGTTTGACGGGTTGCAGTCGCCTTTGCCTAAGGTCGCGGCAGCATTTGGTACCTTCCTGCCGCGCGGCGCAGATGTCGCGCCCTTGGATGAACACGCGAAATGGTCCTTTACGCCGTCCGTGAAGGTGGGCGACACGGTCACTGCCGGGGACAGCATTGGAACGGTGCCCGAAGGCCATTTCAGCCACAAGATCATGCTGCCGTTCAACTGGACCGGCGCGTACAAGGTGGTGTGGGTGCAAAAAGGCGCGGCCACGATCCATGACATCGTGGCCCGCCTGGAAGACGAAGTCGGTGGCGAGCATACGCTGACGCTTTCGCAGAAATGGCCGGTTCGGCGACCATTGCCGGAAAACATACTGAAGCGCGCACTGTCCGAGCGGTTGTATCCCACGGAACCGGTTCTGACGTCGCAACGGCTGATCGACACGTTCTTTCCGATTGCACGCGGCGGCACCGCCTGTATTCCCGGGCCGTTCGGTGCGGGCAAGACCGTGCTGCAAAACCTGATCGCACGGAATGCGAAGGTTGATATCGTGATCGTCGTGGCCTGCGGCGAACGTGCTGGTGAGGTGGTCGAGACCATCGAGGAATTTCCGAAGATGACCGATCCAACCACCGGTGGCAGCCTGATGGATCGGACGATCATCATCTGCAACACGTCTTCCATGCCGGTTGCCGCGCGCGAGGCGTCGATCTTCACCGGGATCACGTTGGGGGAATACTACCGCCAGATGGGCAATGATGTCTTGTTGATCGCCGACAGCACCAGCCGGTGGGCGCAAGCCATGCGCGAAACCTCTGGCAAGCTCGAAGAGATCCCGGGCGAAGAGGGGTTCCCGGCCTATCTGGAAAGTTCGATCAAGGGTTTGTACGAACGCGCCGGGGCGCTGAAAACGAATGACGGCGATCTTGGCAGCCTGACGCTGATCGGAACGGTTTCGCCTGCTGGCGGCAATTTTGACGAGCCGGTAACCCAGTCAACCTTGTCGACGGTCAAGTGTTTCCTCGGGTTGTCATCCGAACGCGCCTACAAGCGGTTCTATCCAGCGGTCGATCCGATGCTCAGCTGGTCTCGGTACACTGACCAATTGTCCGACTGGTATGACAGGAACGCCGAGCCGGGGTGGACAGCCAAAGTGCGCACCCTGTTGGCCCTGATCGAAAAAGGCGAACAGGTCGATCAGATGATGCAGGTCACCGGGGAAGAGGGCGTCACAATTGACGACTTTGTAACCCAACAGAAAGCCTTGTTCGTCGATATGGTCTACTTGCAGCAGGACGCATTTGACACAGTCGATGCGACGGTGCCGCTTGAACGGCAGATAAAGACGTTCAAGCTTGTGTACGATGTGACGCAATCCAAGGCAGTCTTTGTCGACAAGGCCGAGGCAAGGCAGGTGTTCACGCAACTGACCGGATTGATGAAAAACTTTCACTACGCGGCAGAAAACACACCCGAATACAAATCCACCTGGCAAAAGATTGGAAACTTGTGCCGCGAGAAGTTCGGGGTTTGATCAGGAAAAATGGTAGCCCGTAGGGGAATCGAACCCCTCTTTCCAGGTTGAAAACCTGGCGTCCTAACCGATAGACGAACGGGCCACTTTGTCGTGACGCAAGCACAAGTGGTAGCCCGTAGGGGAATCGAACCCCTCTTTCCAGGTTGAAAACCTGGCGTCCTAACCGATAGACGAACGGGCCACGCTGGCTTGTGGGGGGCCTTTTACGGTTTCACCGTGACCCCCGCAAGCCGAAAAACGCAGGGATGAGAAAGTTTTTTGCGCCGCCCGAGCGAGACGTCAATTTGCCTCTGCCGCGTCCTCGAGCCTGAGCTGCACGGATTGCCGCCCGCCCCAGGTGTTCACCTCAAGCCGGCCTGCAAAATGAAAGCGCGCGCCACCATGATTTGACAGTCTCTCGCCCATCGGACCGTCAAAGGCACCAAAGGCAATCGCATCCAGCCCACCACCCATGCCATCGGACAATGACAACTTCAGGTGCGTTTCCCCGACACGTTTGGCAAAACGCACCTGAAGATCCGGAAGCGCGTATCGCGGGGCAGGGGCTCCGGCGCCAAACGGTCCGGCCTGTTCGATCTGTTCGACAAGATCCACTGTCGCGGCACCGGGCATAAGGGCGCCTTCCAGCTTCATATCCGCAGGGCCGCTCTGGCCTGCGCCTTGTTTTGCCAGCAGCTCGCTGAGGCGTTCCATCGCAGGTTCCAGTTTGTCGCGCATGACGGTAAGTCCAGCGGCCATCTTGTGACCGCCACCCTTGACCAGCAACCCTTCCGCCACGAGCCGCTGGATCGATGCCCCCAGATCCACGCCCGAGACCGAACGCCCCGAGCCTTTGCCCTCATCACCTTCAAAGCCGATCACGATGGCCGGACGGTTGGCGGTTTCCTTCAAACGAGACGCCACGATGCCCACCACACCCGGATGCCAGCCCTCACCGGCGGCCCAGACCAGCGGCGCGTCGAGTCCGCGACCCTCTGCCTGCTCCATCGCGGCGGCGCGCACGGCGTTTTCAATGTCCCGGCGTTCTGTGTTCAGCGCGTCCAAACGTTCGGACAGGGCCTGTGCCTCGTGCAGGGAATCCGTGCTCAGCAGGCGGGCACCCAGATCGGCCTGCCCGATGCGACCGCCTGCGTTCACGCGGGGGCCAAGCAGAAAACCCAGGTGATAGCTGTTGGGCGCCGTATCCATGCGCGAGACATCGGACAATGCGACAAGTCCGGGGCGCTGCCTTTGGGCCATCACTTTCAGGCCTTGTCGAACCAGGGCGCGATTGGCGCCGATCAAAGGCGCAACGTCAGCCACGGTTGCCAGGGCCACCAGGTCCAGCATCGATATCAGGTCAGGCCCCTTTGCGCCTGCCGCGCGCAACTGGCGCCCTGCTTCGACCAGCATCAAAAACACGACACCCGCCGCGCAGAAATAGCCCAGATCACCGCTTTCATCCTGCCGGTTGGGATTCACGACTGCAACGCAATCCGGAAGGGTTTCGCCGCCGAGATGGTGATCCAGAACAATCACGTCCGCCCCCGTGGCCGCGGCAATCGGCTCATGGCTGAGCGTGCCGCAATCGACGCAAATGATCAGGTCGTGGCTGGTTGCCAGTTCCCGCATTGCCGGAACATTCGGACCATATCCCTCATCAATCCGATCCGGCACATAAAGCGTCGCCTGCAACCCCATCTGCCGAAGCCAAACCAGCAGCAGAGCGGCAGAACATCCGCCGTCAACATCGTAATCCGCGAACACCGCGATTTTCTGGCGATGGCGTACGGCGTCCAGAAAACGCGCCGCCGCCGTTTCCATGTCCTTCATGTCGCGGGGATCTGGCAGCAGCTCCTTGAGCTTGGGGTCCAGAAAGCCGCGCGCCTCCATGACCGGCACGCCACGACGGGCCAGAACCTGACATACCGCACGCGGCAGGTCGGTCTGTTGAGTCATCATCTCGGCAGCCCGCTCCAGCTCGGCTTCCGGGCCACCCCAGCGCCGCCCGGTCAGTGATTGTTCTACGCCAAGAAAACCCATTGCCTGCCCCTTGTGAACCAAGGCCGGATCCTTTCGGACCCGGCCTCTTCATCTTTTTCCAAATACTCCCGCCGGAGGCAACGGCGCAAGCCGTCAGGCGTTATCGTGCGGCCAGGTGGGGGTGCGATACGACATGCGGCGCACGGACCCGGTCTTTGAACGCATCAGCAGCGTCGTGGTTTCCACCCAACCCGGCTCGCGCTTGATGCGCGGCAACAGAGAACCGCCGGTTACACCGGTTGCGGCAAAAATCACATCCGCGGTCACCATCTCATCGCGCGAATAGACCCGGTCCAGATCGGTGATGCCTGCCTTGGCAGCCCGGCCCCGCTCGTCATCGTTGCGGAACAACAGGCGACCAAAGATCTGTCCGCCCATGCATTTCAGCGCGGCAGCGGCAAGTACGCCTTCGGGGGCGCCACCCTGGCCCATATACATGTCGATGCCGGTCACTTCGCTTTCTGCGCAATGCATGACACCTGCCACGTCACCATCGGTGATCAGGCGGATCGATGCTCCGGTTTCGCGCACTTCGGCGATCATCGCCTCGTGACGGGGGCGTTCCAGAATGCAGACGGTGATGTCCGCAGGCTTGCAGTTCTTGGCCTTTGCCAAGGCTTCCACCCGTTCACGTGGAGACATGTCCAGATTGACGACACCCTCGGGCAGGCCCGGACCAACAGCCAGCTTGTCCATGTAGACGTCCGGCGCATGCAGCATTGAGCCGCGCGGACCCATGGCAATCACGGTCAGCGCGTTGGGCATATCCTTTGCGGTCAGCGTTGTGCCTTCCAGCGGATCCAGCGCGATGTCCACGCCGGGGCCGTTTCCGGTGCCGACCTCTTCGCCGATATACAGCATCGGTGCTTCGTCGCGTTCACCTTCACCGATCACCACAACGCCAGCAATGTCCAGCATGTTCAGCTGTTCTCGCATCGCATTCACGGCGGCCTGGTCGGCGGCTTTCTCGTCACCACGCCCCACCAGCGAAGCCGAGGCCAGCGCAGCCTGTTCCGCCACCCTTGCCAGCCCCAGAGACAGCAGGCGGTCGTTGAAATCGGTTTTGGCAGCACTCATTGTCATGTATCCTCTGGTCATTTAAGCCGTTTCTATCGGCATAGCTTGCGTTTCATGCAGGCCGCAAGTTCAAACCTCTTCAATCCGCAACGCGACGGGGGCACCGGCAACCACATCCGTGTCACGGAACCCGTCCAGCGCAACGTCCAGCGCGGCGCGGGTGGTTTTGTGGGTAACGATCAGCACAGGCGCCGTGCTTTCGGCATGGGCATATTGGCGCATCCTGTCTATGGAAACACCGGCATCGCCCAGAATGGCTGCAACCTTGGCCAGTGCGCCCGGTTTATCCAGCAGACCCAGCCGCAAATAATAAGGCGCCGGTAGGCCCGTGACGGCGGGGGCCGCAGCCTCAAGCGATTTGGCCGGTCGGCCAAAGGTCGGGATTTGCAGCCCGCGTGCCAGATCGCAGACGTCGCCCATCACGGCGCTGGCCGTCGGGCCTTCACCCGCACCGGGGCCGCGCAGAACAACCTGTTCAACCGCGTCGCCTTCGATCACCACCATGTTGGTGCCGCCTTCCAATTGCCCCAAGGGCGAGTCGCTGGGCACAAGGCAAGGCTGCATGCGTTGTTCCAGCCCGCGCGCGGTACGCTGCGCCACGCCCAGCAATTTGATGCGAAAGCCCATATCCTCGGCCTGGTCGATATCGTCGAGGCTGATTTGCTGAATGCCTTCGATCTCAATCCCGTCGAAATTGGGCTTGGTGCCAAAAGCGATCGAGGCCAGCAAAGCCAGTTTGTGCGCGGCGTCGATGCCACCGACATCCAGATTGGGGTCAGCCTCAAGATACCCAAGTTTTGCACATTCGTCGAAAAGGGCGTTATAGCCCTGACGCTGCGATTGCATCCGGGTCAGAATGTAGTTGCAGGTGCCGTTCATTACGCCCATCACGCGCGTGATCTCGTTTCCGGCCAGCCCTTCGGTCAGGGATTTGATTACGGGGATACCGCCCGCGACTGCGGCCTCAAACCGGATGACGCGGCCAGCAGCTTCGGCCTGTTCGGCCAGTTCCTGCCCGTGAATGGCCAGCAAAGCCTTGTTGGCGGTCACGACGTCTTTGCCGCTGGCCAGCGCGGCTTCGACCGAGGCCTTGGCCGGACCGTTTTCGCCGCCCATCAGTTCGACATAGACATCGATATCGTCACGTTTCGCCAGCGCAACCGGGTCGGTTTCCCAGGCATAATCCGACAGGTTCACGCCGCGGTCCTTGTTCGGATCCCGCGCCGATACGGCCACGATTTCAATCGACCGGCCCGTGCGCGCCTTCAGCAAATCTGCGTGGCGGCGAACAATCTTGACGACACCCACGCCGACAGTTCCCAAGCCCGCAATTCCCAGCCGCAGTGCCTGTGTCATGTCGTGGGTTCCTTTCCGCTCGAAACTTGTCTGAATTCGGACGCCTGCCCGATCAGCGCTGCCTTATCGGGTTCAGGCCAAGGGTGCAATCCGTCACCGGGGGATTGTCGAGGTCAAATGTCACGCTTCAGTTGGTTTGCGCGTTTTGCAGCGCCTGGGCCTTTTTCGCCAGCGCCTCGCTGCGCTGCGTCAGGTCTTCCTCCACCTCTGCGGCCTGGCTTACGGGATCAATCGAGGGCCCCAACGTTTCCTGCACCGGAACAAGGCGCGGGTAGGGGGCCGATTTGACCGAGGCCGGTTCACTGCCTTCAAGTTCGGGAAAGTCTGAACACCCGGCAAACACAAGAATAATAGGCAGAACAGGCAGCAGTTTCATGTGGCACGCTTTTCGGTTTCGTTCGTCCTTTCGTGATGCACCTTTTGCCGGCGCCGATCAAGCGGGGTTCTATATGAACATTTGTTCAGATACTGTGGGCGCATGGCACGTACTCAAGGCTCCCACTCTGATATCACAGGCCCGCGCATTCGAAAGGCGGCCCTGAACCTGTTTGCCCGCCACGGCTATGCCGCGGTTTCGATGCGGCAGATCGCGAAAGAGGTCGGCGTTCAGGCGGGGGCGCTATACAATTACACGCCGGACAAGCAGAGTTTGCTGTATCGGTTGATGCGGGAACATATGCAGGATCTGCTTTCGGCGCTCAACGCGCTGGAGCGCTGCGATGACTGCCGGCAAGCGTTACGCCGATTTGTCGGTTTTCACATTCGTTTCCACCTGCAACGCCCTGACGAGGTGTTCATCGCCTATATGGAATTGCGCAACCTCTCGCCCGAAAACTTCGCCGAAATCGAAGACCTTCGACGCCAATACGAAAACGCGTTGGAGTACATCCTTCACTCTGGCCAGCAGGCTGGTCAGTTTGCGATACCGGACACCAAGATCGCCACGCTGGCGGTGATTGCCATGTTGAACGGTGTGATGACCTGGTACAGGTCCGGAGGGCGGCTGTCACTGGACGAGGTCGAACAGATTTATTGGAACATGGTGCATAAGGCGGTGACGGCCTGACAGGGCCAGACCGTCACTGTGTCAGTGCGCAGGGCGAATGAAAGTCCCGTTGCGCAGTTCGCGAAACGCTTGTTCCAATTCGGCCCGCGTGTTCATCACAATAGGCCCGTGCCATGCGACGGGCTCATTGATCGGAGCCCCCGAGATCAACAGAAACCGCACGCCGTCGGGGCCAGCCTGAACGGTGATTTCGTCCCCCGTCCCGAAACGGACAAGCGTGCGGTCGCCCGACATATCCCGGATATTCACCTCTTGCCCGGCAACCTCTTTTTCCAACAGCACACCGGACGGGCGTGACGCATCTGCAAAGGCTGCCTGACCTTGAAAGACATAGGCAAAGGCTTTTCGGTAAGTGTCGATGCGGAAGGTCTTCTTCACACCTGCGGGGACCGAGATATCAAGATACTGCGGGTCTGCCGCGATGCCGTCCACGGGGCCGGTTTTGCCCCAGAACTCTCCGACAATCACCCGAACGGTGGTGCCGTCGTCATCAGTGACTTCGGGGATATCCTTGCTTTGAACATCCTGATAGCGCGGGGCAGTCATCTTCTGATCCGAAGGCAGGTTGCCCCACAGCTGAAACCCGTGCATCTGCCCCGAGGTGTTTCCCTGCGGCATTTCCTGATGCAGGATGCCGGACCCCGCCGTCATCCACTGCACGTCGCCCGCGCCCAACGTGCCGGTGTTGCCCAGCGAATCCGAATGCTCGACCGATCCAGCCAGAACATAGGTGATCGTCTCGATACCGCGATGCGGATGCCAGGGAAAACCGGCCTGATAGTCCTGCGGGCGTTCGTTCCTGAAGTCGTCGAACAGCAGGAAAGGATCAAGTTCGGACGGGTCCTGAAACCCAAACGCCCGGTGAAGTTTCACGCCAGCCCCTTCCATCGTTGGGGTGGCCCTGCGTGTTTCCAGTGTGGGTCTAAGGGACATATTCGCCTCCGGTTTGTTTGACCAGCATGTAACCCCTGCGTGATTGCGGTCAATCAGCGCCAATTAACCGGAGCTGTGCAAATTTGCTGATCAACCAAAGCCCTGTTGTTTCCCCTGGAAAGTCGCTAAGTCGAAGCGGAACGGACAGGAGACATCCATGCAGGACGAAGTGCTGGCAACGATTCAGGCGTCATCCCCCAGACGGTGGATCGGAGTAGGGATGCTGTCGACGGTTGGGGTGCTGGTCACATACGTCGCTTTGGCATCTCCGCCCGAACCGGCGTGGCAAGTATTTCTTTTTGCTGTAGGGGGCGCGTCGCTTTGGCTGGCCTATCGTGTATGGCACGCGACCCAGGACTATATTGAACTGACACAGTCGGAATTGCGTACCGGGTCAGGTCAAATGATCGCAAAGGTGGCTGATATTGAGTCGGTGGATCGCGGCGTATTCGCGTTCAAGCCGTCAAACGGCTTTCTGGTTCGCACCAAGCACAAAGATACGTACCAATGGGCGCCCGGATTGTGGTGGCGGATTGGTCGCCGGGTCGGCGTTGGCGGCATGACGTCTGCCGCCGAGGCCAAGTTCATGTCAGAAGTCTTAAGCGCTATTATCCACGCAGACGACCGGAGGGCGCACTAGGTTGCAAGCGACCTTGGTGGAAAAGCGGGGACGGGTGAAGATGAAGTTTTGAAAGTTAATGCCGGTCGCCAGATCCCAGCCAGGTTTAAACTGAGGAATATACTCGTTGGATGTTTCCACCAGAATGACCGTGTCCTGATCCGGCATCGGCGGCAGACGGTTTTCGATTTCCTGGATGTTGTTGTCGTTCCATTCCGTGTCATAGCCGCGCACGGTCGACCAATCCACGTAGTGGCGGTTGTCGTTCTCGTCAAAACGGATCAGAGAGACACGCATGCGCACTTCAGACCGGTTGTTGACCATTTCGCCCATAAGTTCGTGAAGCGAGTCGATGTAAACATCAGTCACAGCGGCCGATTCACGTGAGATCAGATCGCTGACCGTATAAGCAGCTTTCAGGTTCGACGCGCTTTGACGAAATCCCTCGAATGCGGTGAACGTAAACGTAATCGTCCACAACAACAGCGGGAAGATCATGATGGCCTCGACGGTCAGAATACCACTTTCGTCCTGCTTGAAGGCCTTGATGCGGTTTTTCACGTTTCTGAATACAAACATAGCTTTACCGTGGCTCCTGCACGAATGCGGTCGTTGCGGTCACTGCATAGTGGCCGCTTTCGTCGACCACTGTGTTTGCGATGATCGAGCTTTCCAGAACAGGATCGATACGCAGGCAGGCCCGCAAAATCATCAACTCGTTTGAGGCCCCGCTTTTGAAGTCGAGCACTGGTTTGGGGTCTTCCGAACTGTCGGTGCAGGGTATTTCGTCCGAAAGAACGATGCCATTGAATGCATTCTGGCGAAGCATTTGCAGCCGCAGGTTGGTTTTACAATTCTTGATACCGGAAATGTCGCAAATCCGGTCCTTGATTACATCGTGGCTCCAGTTGGTGCCTGTGCCCAGACGGATATCCCGAACGACCAGATCAACACCCCGTTCCAGCGCGGCGTGCTTGGTGGTGATTATCGACATCTCTCCACCAATACCAATGAATGCCAGGAAAAACGGAATGATCATGACAAATTCGATCGTCGCGTTCCCGCACTCGGATCGCTTGAAAGTACGGAGTTTTGACAGTGATTTGCGGATCATTGCGTCAGCCTCAATTTGCGGATGGACGAAGCAATCGCAGTAAACGCCTTGTCCAGATCCAATCCAGCTACATTGTGAACATGGCTGTCCGAGCTTGCGCAGGACTTGATGGTGTTCAAGCCGCTGGTGGGGGCCTCGAAAGCGATGCCATAGATGATGACACCCTTGTCTTTGGCCGCGCCGCAGATGCTGGTCGTGCGCGCGTTCTTTGTGGAAGATCCCACTGATTTTCTGAGGCCGTAGTACCAGTTATTCTCGTGGTTGCTTTGCCAATAGAAGTTGTTCTTGGCGTTCCACCACAGCGAAGCTCGGGCAAAAAGCTCGGGATAGGTCAGGCGAGTGGCGGTGCCAATCTCTTCGTTAGAGGAGTTTTCATTGGGTGGATTCCCAAAAGGATGGCCTGCCGTGACATAGCTGCCGTTTTCTTCTGTATGTTGCATCCAGACCCAACGATCCGGGTTGGTCGAATAGCGGATACTATATTCACCCTTTTTCCCGTCGGGCCTTTGGTAGTCAGGGTTGAACCAAACTTCAGTCAGGCCACTACGCGCGGACGAGTCCAACATGTACTGCGAAGTGTTTTGCCCGTCGGTCATTACGATTACGACCTTAAGCACGTCCGAGTCATAAGATTCCGGGCGCAGAGCGAATTTTGCAGGAACCTTGTTTTCGGTGGCCAAGGCGTTGATCACAGGCTGGAATGACGGATCCAGCATGCCGACACCCCATTTCATGCCTACGTCGATGGATGTGTTGCCACTTGCGGTCAGGGCATCGATGCGGTTGTGCAGATATTGGACATTGTCGGTGACAGCTGTAATTTCACTGCCGGCGCGAACAGGGCATACGAAATAGGCCGGGGGCTGTTCTCCATCGGTTGAAACGCCGTTGACGTTTGCCCAATTGTATCGCCAAGGATCGAAATGCCCAGTACGCTGATAGAAGGTATTCGGGCTAAGCGTCGCAGATCCGAATTGTCCGGAAGTAAAGTTCACGCAATGGGAATAGTTGTGCTCTGAGGTCACGTTGGTGAATTTACCCAGAATGTCCTGCCCGGCATTGACCTGAGTGGCATAGGGGACAATCGACATCGAAATCTTCGTTTCACCAGATTCCTCAAGCATTTTGGTGACAAAGCCCTTCGCCGCAGTTCTCAAGACTTCGATCTTCGACTTTCCGGCGGTCGCGGAAGACCTTGTCATGGAACCGGACATGTCCAGAACCAGCGAGATTTCAACAGAACCGATGGACTCTATGGCAGTGCTTGCCGCTTTCATATTCAGTTCGGTAACTTTTCCGAACCTCATGAAACGCGTCGGAACGACTGCATTGGCGGTCGCGGCCACCTTTCTGGAGCCAAATCCTTCGGTGACGGTCACGGTTTTCTCAAGATGGCCCAGCCCGGCCTTTTCCATATAGGCGTCGACAACATCCTTGGGTGGCAGCTTTTGGTCAAGATCTGCCGCAGCAAGCACCGCGCGGTCCAGCGTGGATTGCAGGCTGGCGCGGTCGCGCTCGTACGTCATCAGATCCATCGCCATGCCGGTAATGGCCAGCATCAGGATTAAAATGAGCAGGGTGAATATCGTAAAAGTGCCGTCTTCTTTTCGGGCAAACAGCCGCAACTGGGAAATCTTGTGTTTCGGCTTCGAGCCGTCGTTCTGAAGCGAGAAAATTATCATTTGATGACTCCGCCTCGCACATAGAAGTCGTGCGCCAAAAAAAGGAAATTCCGGTTAAATTTAATTTTCAAACGTGGCGTGAATTGGGCGAAAAAGGCTTGGTTTTGGCCTTTTTGCGCACTCAAGGGGTATAATTTTCACGTTTTCCCCTGGTCTGTCGATGAAATGAAGACAATCAGTTAAGCGATTGACTGGATTGGGCGACTCACCATCAGGCCCTCAAGTCTCTGTTAAGAAGGTGATGAAAAAAAGTGCATTGTTTGATTGCAGCCAGACTTGAGTGGTGCGACAAAACGTCATGACGTTTCGTCATCCAGCGGTACGGAGGATTTTATGACCGGCATCCAAGAACCAAGCTTTCGCGAGAGTGTTGACCTGATGTTCAACAGGGCGGCCGCCCTGATGGAACTGCCGCCGGGGCTGGAGCAGAAAATCCGGGTTTGCAACGCGACCTATACAGTTCGGTTTGGTGTGCGTCTGCGCGGTGAGATCCATACGTTCACCGGGTACAGGTCTGTCCATTCCGAACATATGGAGCCGGTCAAAGGCGGCATTCGCTATGCCACTGCGGTGAACCAGGATGAGGTCGAAGCGCTGGCTGCGTTGATGACGTACAAATGCGCTCTTGTCGAAACGCCTTTTGGCGGATCGAAAGGCGGGCTTTGCATTGATCCCAGGAAATATGAAGAACACGAGCTGGAGCAAATCACGCGACGCTTTGCCTATGAACTTGCAAAGCGGGATCTGATCAACCCGTCGCAAAACGTTCCCGCGCCCGACATG
This sequence comes from Ruegeria sp. A4, assembly GCF_056543025.1. Classification (NCBI taxonomy): domain Bacteria; kingdom Pseudomonadati; phylum Pseudomonadota; class Alphaproteobacteria; order Rhodobacterales; family Roseobacteraceae; genus Ruegeria; species Ruegeria sp. A4. The sequence goes on from NZ_JBQGAW010000001.1 coordinate 163,281, forward strand.
GGAACGGGCGAACGCGAAATGGCCTGGATGGCCGACCAATACGCCCGGATGAACACCACCGACATCAATGCACGGGCCTGTGTGACCGGCAAGCCATTGAACGCAGGTGGTATCGCTGGGCGGGTCGAAGCCACCGGACGTGGCATTCAGTACGCTCTGCGCGAATTTTTCCGTCACCCCGAAGATGTCAGGGCGGCCGGCCTGTCGGGCAAGCTGGACGGCAAGCGTGTTGTGGTGCAGGGGCTCGGCAATGTGGGCTATCACGCTGCGAAGTTTCTGAGCGAGGAGGACGGTTCACGCGTTGTAGGTATCATCGAATGGGACGGAGCGCTGTATAACCCGGATGGTATCGACGTCGAAGCCGTCCGCCAGTGGATCGTCAAGCATGGCGGCGTCAAGGATTATCCGGACGCGACTCATTCAGCGGAAGGCACAAGCGTTCTGGAGGCTGAGTGTGATATTTTGATCCCGGCTGCCCTGGAGGGTGTCATCAACCTTTCCAACGCCGAACGGATCAAGGCTCCTTTGATCATCGAAGCAGCGAACGGCCCGGTCACCGCTGGCGCGGATGAGATTCTTCGCAAGAAAGGTACCGTTATCATCCCGGATATGTATGCCAACGCGGGTGGTGTGACGGTGTCTTATTTCGAATGGGTCAAGAACCTCAGCCACATTCGTTTCGGCCGGATGCAGCGTCGGCAGGAAGAGGCGCGACATGAACTGATCGTCAGCGAACTGGAGCGGCTGGACAGGTATCTGGGTGACGCGTGGTCGATGTCGCCGGACTTCAAGGCAAAATACCTCAAGGGTGCCGATGAGCTTGAACTGGTGCGCTCGGGCCTCGACGACACGATGCGTATCGCCTACCAGTCGATGCGTGAAGTGTGGCACAGCCGCGACGATGTCGAAGACCTGCGTACTGCGGCCTATATCGTGGCGATCGACCGCGTGGCCAAAAGCTATCGCGCCAAGGGGCTCTGAAGCAGACGGGTGGGGTGATCATTTCGCCCCGCCGGTACGCGCCGCGGCTTGAATGTCGATGGCGGCCCGTTAGTTTGACGGATAGTAGACACTCAGAGAAACGAATCCCGGAGACCTCCATGTTGCGTATAGCCATTGTCGCGGCTCTGCTGGCCACCCCTTTGGCCGCTCAGGAAACTAAGGAACAAAGCTGCAAATATCAGGCGGATGTGGTGGCAGCGATCCAGAAGGCGCGGCTGGACCGCGTGAAAGAACGCGATGTGGCGCAAGCCGTGGCTGATAGTGGCCCGACATGGCCCGAGAACTACAACGCCGCGATTCCGCTGATCACACCGTGGGTCTATGAACAAAAGATGCGCGACGTGCGCAAAAAGGATCTGGGCGCCGCTTGGCTTGAGCTGTGTTTGCAGCAATAATCCACAGCCCGGACATTTCCCTGTGGACAAACGCGCGCCATCCCCTTGGCGCGCGTTCCTGTTTCTGTCAGGTTTGACCCATGTCACTGCCCCCCGGATTTCTGGATGAACTGCGCACCCGCCTGAGCCTGTCTCAGGTCGTCGGGCGCAAGGTGATTTGGGATCAGCGCAAATCCAATCAAGGCAAAGGCGACATGTGGGCGCCTTGCCCGTTTCATCACGAAAAGACAGCCTCATTCCATGTCGATGATCAGAAGGGGTTTTATTACTGCTTCGGCTGTCACGCCAAGGGCGACGCGATCAGCTTTGTGAAAGAAACGGAAAATGTTTCGTTCATCGAAGCGGTGGAGATCCTCGCCCGCGAGGCTGGCATTCCGATGCCTGCGCGGGATCCGAAAGCACAGGAAAAGCAGGATCGCCGCAGTCAGCTTGCCGATGTGATGGAACAGGCGGTGCAGTTTTTCCGCTTGCAGCTGAAAACAGCGGCGGGGGCAGAGGCACGGGATTACCTGTCGCGCCGGGGTTTGGATCAAAGCGCGCTGGATCGGTGGGAGATCGGGTTTGCGCCGGACAGTTGGCAGGCGCTTTGGGATCACCTGCGCGGCAAGAGCATCCCAGAGGAGCTGATCCTTGGCGCCGGGCTGGCCAAGCCTTCAAACAAAGGCAAAAAACCCTATGACACATTCCGCAACCGGATCATGTTCCCGATCCGGGATCCGCGTGGGCGCTGCATTGCATTCGGTGGCCGCGCGATGGATCCGAATGACAACGCGAAATACCTGAACTCGCCCGAGACCGAGTTGTTCGACAAGGGGCGCAGCCTTTACAATCAAGGTCCAGCGCGGCAGGCGGCGGGCAAAGGGCAGCCGCTGATCGTGGCCGAAGGGTATATGGACGTGATCGCGCTGGCCGAGGCGGGTTTTGGCGCGTCGGTTGCGCCTTTGGGAACGGCCATTACTGAACATCAGTTGCAGCTGCTCTGGCGGATCGCGGATGAACCGGTCATTGCACTGGACGGGGATGCCGCGGGTCTGCGGGCGGCCATGCGGGCGGTTGATCTGGCACTGCCGCTGCTGGAGGCCGGAAAATCCCTGCGTTTTGCCTTGATGCCCGAAGGCAAGGACCCGGACGATCTGTTGCGCACCGAAGGCCCGGGCGCCGTTCAGGCCGTTCTGGAAGGGGCCATACCGATGGTCAAACTGCTGTGGCAGCGCGAGACCGAAGGAAAGGTATTCGACAGCCCGGAACGCAAGGCAGCACTGGACAAGGCGCTGCGGGACAAGATCAAACTGATCCGGGATCCCTCGATCCGCTTGCATTACGGTCAGGAAATCAAAGACCTGCGCTGGCAACTGTTCCGCCCGCGACGACAACCTCAAAACCGTCCCTGGCAACCGCGGGGAAAATGGCAGTCGCAGCCAACCGCGACGCCGGGCGCGCGCAGTTCGTTTCTGGCCTCTTCGGAAAACGCGGATATCCAGCTGCGTGAAGCCGCTATTCTGGCGATTTCGATTCTGAATCCCAAGGTTGTTGTCCAATTTGAGCAACAGTTGGAAGAAATGGAATGCCACAATCCTGACTACGCGGCCTTGCGCGATGCTGTTCTGCGCCACGCAATTGATGATCCGGACAACCTGAAAGACCACATTATCGCATCAATGGGGCCTGACGCCCTTGAAAACCTGCTGACCCTTCGCCATGTGGCAGTCATCCCCTGTGTGTCCAAGCCAGGCGACGTTGAAAAGGCCGAGATGACACTGGCCGAGGAACTCGCAAAGATCAAAGCGCTCCGGGGGTTGGATGCCGAGATTGCCGAAGCGGCGGAAGAACTGTCCGATCTGCCCGATGAGGCGCTGACATACCGGCTGGCGCAAGCCGCCGAAGAGCGCAACCGCACGAGTCGAAGCCAAAACGAGGATAGGGCCGTTTTCGACATTGCTGACAATGGGGCGCGAATCAATCGTGACGAGAAAGACGCGTTTGCGGCGATCATGTCAGGTATCAAATTCGAGCGGAAACGCCGATAAGTGGTGTTTTCGTAAGGCACTGGAAAAGAAAAACGGGTAAACGGGTGGCCGAATCACTTATACGCGCTAATGATTCGGCTGAGACGAATCACCCATCCCTGCAGGAGCATTGAATGGCCGCTAAGGATACGAACGAAGACCGCAAATCCGACGAGCAGGAACAGGAAATCTCGCTGGACATGAGCCAGGCGAACGTCAAGAAGATGATCGCCGAGGCTCGCGAGAAAGGTTACATCACCTACGACCAGCTCAATCAGGTGTTGCCGCCTGACCAGGTCAGTTCGGAACAGATCGAAGACGTAATGTCGATGCTGTCCGAGATGGGCATCAACATCATCGAAGATGAAGAGGCCGAAGAAGAAGAGAACAAAGGCTCGACCGAACTGGTTACTGCGGAAAGCAACCGTGAGGTTGCACTGGCCGGTTCCGGCACGGAAAAGCTGGATCGCACCGACGACCCTGTCCGCATGTATCTGCGTGAGATGGGGTCGGTCGAACTGCTGAGCCGCGAGGGTGAGATCGCGATTGCCAAGCGGATCGAAGCCGGTCGCAACACGATGATTGCGGGCCTGTGTGAAAGCCCGCTGACCTTTCAGGCGATCACCATCTGGCACGACGAACTGCTGTCCGAAGACATTCTTTTGCGGGATGTCATTGATCTGGAAACCACGTTCGGCAACCAGTTGGACGAAGACGGTGACGTTGAAGAGCCGGTCGTCGATACCTCGGCCGTGCAGGCGAACAAGCCAGCCAAGGATACCGGCCCCGAGCTGGATGCGGATGGCAACCCGCTGAACAACGATGACGATGACGATGACGACGATCAGGCCAACATGTCACTGGCCGCGATGGAAGCGGCGCTGAAGGATCAGGTCCTGACCACGTTGGAGCGTATCTCGACCGACTTCTCGATGCTGTCCGAAATGCAGGACAGCCGGATTTCGGCCACGCTGAACGAAGACGGCACGTTCAGTGAAAAGGACGAAGAAACCTATCAGAAACTGCGGGCTGAGATCGTCGAACTGGTGAATGGCCTTCACCTGCACAACAACCGGATCGAAGCGCTAATCGACCAGCTTTACGGTATCAACCGCCGCGTCATGTCTCTGGACAGCGCGATGGTCAAGCTGGCCGATCAGGCACGCATCAACCGCCGTGAGTTCATCGAAGCGTATCGGGGACGTGAGCTGGATCCGAACTGGCTGGCCGAGATGGCCGAAAAGCCGGGCCGGGGATGGCAGATGTTCATCGAACGCTCGACCGCGAAGGTCGAGGAACTGCGCAACGACATGGCTCAGGTCGGCCAGTATGTCGGTCTGGATATCTCGGAATTCCGCCGTATCGTGCAGCAGGTTCAGAAGGGCGAGAAAGAGGCGCGGCAGGCCAAGAAGGAAATGGTCGAAGCCAACCTGCGCCTGGTGATCTCGATCGCCAAAAAGTACACGAACCGTGGCCTGCAATTCCTTGATCTTATTCAGGAAGGCAACATCGGCCTGATGAAGGCGGTGGACAAGTTCGAATACCGTCGTGGCTATAAGTTCTCGACCTATGCGACCTGGTGGATCCGCCAGGCGATCACCCGCTCGATCGCGGATCAGGCCCGCACGATCCGTATTCCGGTTCATATGATCGAAACGATCAACAAGCTGGTGCGCACGGGCCGTCAGATGCTGCATGAAATCGGCCGCGAGCCGACGCCGGAAGAACTGGCCGAAAAGTTGCAGATGCCGCTCGAAAAAGTGCGCAAGGTGATGAAGATCGCCAAAGAGCCGATTTCTCTGGAGACGCCGATTGGCGACGAGGAAGACAGCCAGCTGGGCGATTTCATCGAGGACAAGAATGCCGTGCTGCCCTTGGACAGCGCCATTCAGGAAAACCTCAAGGAAACCACCACAAGGGTCCTGGCCTCGCTCACCCCGCGCGAAGAACGGGTTCTGCGGATGCGTTTTGGCATCGGCATGAACACCGATCACACTTTGGAAGAAGTCGGGCAGCAGTTCAGCGTGACCCGCGAACGGATCCGTCAGATCGAGGCCAAGGCGCTGCGGAAGCTGAAGCATCCCAGCCGTTCACGAAAACTCCGGTCTTTCCTGGATCAATAAGAACAAAGATCAATAAGAACAAAGGCGCCCCGTCAGAGGCGCCTTTTTTCGTTCACATTGGCTGGTTCTCGCATCACGTTGGCGCGAATGCACAAGGCCGGGGCGGTGTGCCTTTCTATATCGGTCTTGTCCACTCATGGGACAGGTCGGGGCGAGGCTTTTCAGGCTGATGACCCCCGGCCAACTGTCCGAATGGGATGTTCCACTCGGGTCTTGAAGGCGCTGGGCGGCTGACCTGTCCACCGTTTGAAGGCGGTCGAAAAAGCAGCCTGATCGGCATACCCCAGCGCATATGAGATTTCAGACAGAGTCATGCCATTTGTGATGAAAGTCTGGGCCAGATCACATCTTAGATCGTCCACAATATCGCGATAGCTTGTGCCTTCTTCCTTGAGACGTCGACTGAAGGTTCTGAGGCTCATCCCCAGATCAGCCGCCGCATCTTCGGCTTGCAGGATTGCGCCGGGCAGGGATCGGGTGATCAGACCTTCGACACGGGCGCGGGTCTGGTGCTTGGGAAGTGGTTTTTCGGCCAGCAGACGTTCACCGTATTCCAGCAAATGCTCCCGCAGCTTGGGATCATAGGTCGGCACTTTCAATTCCAGCGCAGATAGCGGCAGAATGATCTCAATCTTTTCAGCGCTGAAAACCACCGGGCAGCCCGCCAGCTTTTCGTAGGTTTTGGCGTGGCTTCCAACTTTGTGCTGAAAGCGCATCTCGATCGGGTGCAACTTCACCTGCGTGAGGTTTCTCATCCTGGCCAGCGCAGCGAACAACAGGAATTCCGTGCGCCGATGATAGCGGGCAAAGCTGGCGTCTTTCCAATCGGCCTCAAGGGCCGCGAAGTTACCGGCAACACGGAAGCTGAGCCCGATGGCCGGATCGATGATGCCGTGAAAACGGGACAGGTTTTCCATCACCTGCCTCAAATCGCGTGAGTATTTACTGATATACCCCGTCACGGTCGAAGCCGACGTGACCTCGAGCCCAGTGCGCGCCGCAAATGTGATGTCACCAACGGCGTCACAGGCGTGCCGGATGAACAGGGCCTCTTTATGTGCGCTGTAGACTGCGGCAGGGGGCGCGATATCCTGCTGACGCAGCCCGGCCTGTTTCAATACCCGCTGGGATACTTTGCTGTTGCCGGCGTGGCGATCCAGTGCTTGGATCAAAAAATGTAGTCGGTCGATATCTACATCCATCGTGGTACAACACCTTACGTTCTCAAATACACTAACAGTTTATCAGGGAAATCCCTTTGTTGACTTTGGCTTTTGGCAGAAAGGATTTTGCACTTGAGTACTACTTGTTGGCAAGTTCTCGAAAGGTTTTGACCGGAACGCGCATGAAGTGCAGAGCGGGGCTGTCCAAATCAGCTTTGTTGCCGGGTCGGGACCTTTATGGGGATGAGGTCAGAGCCTCGGAGAAATCACCAATCTCTGCTCAGGGCTCCCCGGCACGCTCTTTTTCCCGCAGGTGACGCGTTGGTCTGCGACACCGGGCTTGGGCCTGCTGATCCGCTGTCAAGGCTGGCTCACACCGGATCACGCTATGTACCAGACGGGCTGAATTGATCGTGAGGCACCCTGTGCACGCGGTGAAGTTCGACTAACCTATTTAGAGGTCACTATTTGGAACAAGCAATCAGGGAAGAAATTACCATGAAACAGTCATACACTTTCGCCGCGTTGGCAGCCTTGGCCTTCAGTCTTCCATTGACAGCAGATGCTGCACGGAACGGATTTCGAACGGAACCCATAAACGCCACTGATTTTGAGGTCATCCCCCGCGGCGACATGCGTACCGAAGGCTATTGGTGTGCGGCCGCAGATTATGCGCGCCGAACCTTGGGATTGGGTTGGACGGACCGGATTTACGTGCTGCGGGGGTACGGGCCCAGTGTCACAACCGGTCGCAGAACAGCGGTTCAGTTTTCGATCAAGCAACCTCAAACGGTTGATGTGCAACCCAGCAGCTTTGTCTCGTTCGGGTTTCAGCCTGGCAACAGTGAATCTGTACAAGGTGCGAATGCACGTTGTAATTATCGACCGTTCTTCAACGACTGACAAACGCGCAGGATAGACACGATGCAGACCGAGTTCGTTTTGCACACCCGTGGACCGGGGCTGTACGAATTCACGTCCGACGTTCTGCAATGGCTTGAACGGGTGGCGAAAGATGGGGTCTTGACCCTGTTCGTTCGCCACACTTCCTGCTCATTGCTGATTCAGGAAAACGCGGACCCCGAAGTTCAAACAGATCTTCAGGCGTTCTTCGAACGGCTGGTTCCACCGTCAGACAACCCTGCCATGTCCTATCTTCGGCACACCTATGAAGGCCCGGACGATATGCCTGCGCATATCAAGGCCGCGCTCTTGCCGGTTTCGCTGACGATCCCGGTGTCGCAGGGGCGGCCTGTTCTGGGAACATGGCAAGGGATTTACCTGTTTGAACACCGCACCGCGCCGCATCAAAGGAAGGTTGCGGCGTATCTGGCCTGACCCACTATTTAGCGGTTTGAATTTCCGACTACCCAAACCCTAGCGGCTGCCCTATAGTTGTGGATAAGTAAGCCGCAGCGCTTACAAAAAGAGGCCGAACATGGGACGAGGAGACGGCGGATGCGCTGCCCGTTTTGCGGAAATATCGACACTCAGGTGAAAGATTCACGCCCGGCAGAGGACCACGTGGCAATCCGCCGACGCCGGTTCTGTCCGGCCTGTGGCGGACGGTTCACGACCTACGAACGTGTGCAACTGCGTGATCTGGTTGTCATAAAAACCAATGGTAAACGCGAAGATTTCGATCGCGACAAGCTGGAGCGTTCGATCCGCATCTCGATGCAGAAACGCCCCGTTGATCCCGAACGGATCGATCAGATGATTTCGGGCATCGTGCGCCGTCTGGAAAGCATGGGCGACACGGATATCCCGTCCAACAAGATCGGTGAGATCGTTATGGAAGCTCTGGCGCGGATCGACACTGTCGCCTATGTTCGCTTTGCGAGTGTGTACAAGAATTTCCAGGCGGCCGATGATTTCGAGGAGTTCGTCCACGAACTGCGCCCGCCGCAGCCTTCGACTGACGAGTGAACGAAACAGATAAGCGATTCATGGCGCTTGCCCTGTCTTTGGGGCGGCGCGGTCAGGGGACGTGCTGGCCGAACCCCGCTGTGGGGTGTGTCATCGTTCGTGATGACCGGATCATTGGGCGGGGCTGGACACAGCCGGGTGGCCGCCCTCATGCCGAGACCGAAGCCTTGGCTCAGGCCGGGCAGGGTGCGCGTGGTGCGACCGCCTATGTAACTCTGGAACCCTGTGCCCATCACGGCAAAACGCCACCCTGCGCCGAGGCCTTGATTGCGGCAGGTGTATCCCGCGTTGTGGCCGCTGTCGAAGACAGCGATCCGCGCGTGGCCGGGCAGGGTTTTGCCATGTTGCGCGAGGCGGGGATTGACGTTGTAACTGGCGTTCTTGCGCAACAGGCAGAACGGGATCTGGAAGGCTTTTTCCTCAAGACTGAACAAGGCCGGCCTTTTGTGACGCTGAAGATGGCCAGCAGTTTTGACGGGCGTATCGCAACCTCGACAGGGCACAGTCAATGGATCACCGGACCGCAGGCACGTCGTGTGGTCCATGCCATGCGCGCACGTCACGATGCGGTTATGGTCGGGGCAGGGACGGCGCGCACCGACGACCCCTCGCTGACCGTTCGGGATCTTGGCGTTGAGCATCAACCCGTCCGCGTCGTGGTGTCCCGCCATATGGATATTTCTCTGATGGGGCAGCTGGCGCGCACAGCCTCAAAGGTACCTGTCTGGCTCTGCCATGCGCATCACCCGGATGCCGAACGTGCACAGGCGTGGGAGGGATTGGGGGCAAAGCTGATCCCCTGTGCGTTGAAAGATCATCATATCGATGCGGTGGATCTGCTTCAGCAACTGGGTCAGACCGGTTTGACCAGTGTCTTCTGCGAAGGCGGGGCCGCGCTTGCGGCCTCGTTACTGGCCGAAGACCTGGTGGACGAGCTGATCGGGTTCACTGCCGGCTTAACCATCGGGGCCGAGGGCCTGGCCGCGGTCGGGACACTAGGTCTGGAAACGCTGGAGGCCGCCCCCAGGTTCGAATTGATCGAGACGCAGGCGGTCGGCGGGGATGTATTGCACCGTTGGCGCAGAGCGTCGGAATAACGTCAACGCCAAAGATGAGCGTGCGTTGCGAACGCGCCCTGAAGCTTTGACAGAAAGCGGTTGAACGGACCGGACGGTGCCGAATACCCCAGCGCCAAGCGTTCAACGGCCACTTCGACAGGGCAGGGTTGTCTGGTGATCGGATCGAAATAGCGTGGATAGTCAATCAAGGTGGCGTGCACCAAACCCATCAGCGACGGCCGTGCACCTCGCCTGACGGGGATGGCATCCAGATCGGTGGTCAGGCCCCATCCCGCATAGAAGGGCGCGCCCAGAGTCGTGACCTTCACCCCGCGCAACAATGCCTCGAACCCCAATAGCGATGTCATCGTCCAAACCTCGTCGACCTGCGTCAGCAAAGAGGCGGGGTCAGTCCGGGTCACGACAAGGTCCGCAAGTGACTCTGCGTCTATCTGGCCATCCCGCAACCCGGCTTCGACATCAGGGTGCGGTTTGTAGATCAGGATTGCATCGGGGTTGGCTTCGCGCGCTGTTTTCAGCAGGTCCAGATTGCTGCGCACCGTGTTGGTGCCCAGCAGGATCGAGGCGTCATCTTCAACCTGTCCGGGCACCAGAATTCGGTGCCCATGGGGCAGAACCGGCGCGGATTGGCCCGTGTTGTATTTGCTCAAACCATCGGCCAGCAATCTCTCAACAAGCCGTTCAACGCGCAATTCCTGATCCGGGCGCAATGTTGCGCGCTCGCTGATCAGGTTTTCCAACTGGCTGGGCTTTGTGGGGTCATAGTAGATACCGATTTCGTCGGTTACCAGGGATAGGGGCGGAACAAGCGCCGCCCCCAGTCCGCGGGAACGCAAAAAGCCGTCTTCCACACGAACGGCCCCTTCGCTGTCGCGCGCCTGACTGGCCCAGACCATAAGGGGGCGATCCGAGGGGGCAGGCTGTGTGGCCGTAAAGCGCAACGTGCCATGCCGCCCGAAAATCTGCTGCATGTGCCGGCGTTTCCACAGACGCATGCCGGCCGCCGTCCAACCGTGCCTGTCCTGCCGCCATGCGCGGGTCTGCGCCTCCAAAATGTCCAGAACCGTTTCCAGTTCGCAGAGCTGATCGCGAAAGGGGTCGTACCAGGTCGGGTAAAGCAGCATCGCGGCCGCGAACAGTTGCGCGCGGGTCAGGTTGCGCTGTCGGCGTTGGACTGGGAATTCATCCTGCGTCAGGCCCCAGCCGGCATAGAACGGTTGGCCGAAAACGCGCGGTTTGTGACCGGCCAGGATTGCTTCAAAGCCCAGCTGCGAGGAAAGGGTATAAACCGCAACGGCACCCTCAAGCAGGGGCCAGGGGCTGATCGATTTGTCAAACCACGTGACCCGGTCTGACAGGTCCTGATCGGTGAAATGCCCCTGACGATGACCTGCCATCGTTTCTGGATGTGTCTTGATCAGAATGCGCGCGCCCGGGTTTTCCTCCTGCGCGACCACAAGCATTTCAAGAAAACGGGCACGATCGGCACCGCTTGCCGTGACGGCGGCATCGCCAACCGTCTGATCGATGACCAGTACATAACCGGGGTCAGGTGCGGCAAGATCGGGGTCAAACGCGGAATACTTGCTGAGGTGCAATTCCCTGACCCGCTCCATCGCCGCGCGTGCGCGGTTCAGCAGCGCGGTGTCGTCCAAGGGATCAGTGTTCAGCAGCTTCTCAAGGTCGGAAGGTTCTGCCGCATCGAAATGCGGGCCTGAACGGTCCAGCAAAAGACCCAAGGGCGGTTCACCGGCGCGCCCCGGGTGCAGAGACCTGAGAAAGGCATCCTCGACCCGCAGAACGGGTGCACGGTGTTTTTCGGCGATGCGCAGGCCCCGATACGCGGTCGGGCTGTTGCCCCATATGCCCACGCAATCGCCATCCTTGGGAAGACCCAGACGAATGTCATATCCGGCAAGCGTTAGAATCCGTCTCAGGCGTTTTTGCGTAAGAAACCCGCCGTTGTAGACGAACAGCCGGGTGCGCTCGGCCCCGGCTGTGCTGTCCGGATCGGGTACCATGCATCAGTTGCCGGTCAGCGTGGCGACGTTTGCGATGGGGGTCAGGCCACCAGCGATCAGCGAGATCGATTTGCTCCACTGTGCATAGGGCGCTTCGGTCACATAAATCGTATCATCGTCGCGGATCACGAAATCCCGCGCGATGAACAGGCCGTTGGGGGCCGTCAGGTTCAGCAGGTAGATCATGCGTTGATCCCCCTTCAGGTCGGCGCGTCCGGTGATGCTGCGCGCGATGTCTTGGCGCTCTTTTCGCAGAATGAAAATGCCGGTTGGATCAGAGGACAGTGTTAGCAGACCACCGACCTGAGCCAAAGCTTCCAACGCAGTAAGGTCCTGACTGTCAAAGGCCACACGAGACTGACCCCCGGTCGCGCCGAGAGCTATGTATGATCTGCTGTCTTCTTCCACCAAAATGCGGTCGCCGCCACGCAAAGCGACGTCCAGTTTCGGGTTGCGGAACAGATCTTCGTACCAGACGGTGCCCTTTTGATCCCCTCGGATCAGCGTCACCAGTGCGATATCCGACGCTACTGAGACCCCGCCCGCCTTGGACAGCATGCCAAGCAGGGAACGGGTTGGGCGTTCGATCGGATAGATGCCGGGGGTTGCGACTGTACCCGTCAGCGAGACGGTGGAACCGTCACCCGCAACACGCCGGACTTCGATCTGTGGGTCGGGTGTCTGTTCCCGCAGCTTGTTCGTGATCAACACGCGAAGCTGTTCGGGCGTGTTGCCCGCGGCCCGAATCCGACCCGCATAGGGGACGAAAATGAAACCGTCGCTGTCGACCTGAACTTCGTCCAGAATGGTCGCCGCACCGGTTTCGCCGGACAGCAACCCGTCGTCCACGTTTTCCCATATGGTCAGGCCCAGCACGTCACCGGGGCGGACAGTGTCGGCGGTCAAGGCCTGGGCGCTGCTGAACGAGGACGAAAAGCCGAACTGAGGCACGGCGGATGTAAGGCGTGTCACGCGGTCATCGACTTCGACGACAAACGCGTTGCCGCCATTCTGGACTGCGCCCGCCAGAATTTCGGTCTTGTTCGGCCCGGATTTCGGAAGTTGGCAGGCCGCCATCAAGCCGATTGCGGCTACAAGGGAAACCCCTCGCATCCATCGCTTAGGAGAGAATTGCACTGCCGGATATCCTCAGTCTTTTGTTGTTGCGGGAAGATTAGCCGGGAAGCAGCTCAACTTCCAGTCACAGTGCGCCCGAATTGCTTGACGATTTTCAACTGTGGCGTCGGTGCCTCGTTCTTGTTCAGAAGGGCCTGATAAGGGTCACTGCTGCTGAGCATCATGTCCACGGCGCGGCGCAGCAACTGCCGCCTGCCGCGCCGGGAATAAAACCCGCCCGGAACCTGGCTGGTTTCCAGCAGGAATTGCCGGTAACAGCGATAGGCGTCGACATCCGGCGCGTCTGGTTCAGCAAAAAAAGCAGCGATCGACTGCTGTGATACGAAGTCGGTCTTGTCATAAACCGAACGTCCGAAAATACGCAGCGGAATACCCCGCCACAAGACCTGCTGCCCCGCAGTAGAATTCACGGTGACGGCCGAGTTTGCCTCATCCAGCAAACCTGCCAGTTTTCCGCCGGGGACATAGTGAACACGGTTCTGCACCCCGTGTTTTCTGGCAATCTCCATGGCGCGCAGGTGCAATGGTTCACGGTGGTTTTCCAAAGGGTGCTCTTTAACGACCAGCCTGTGATGCGCCGGTGCGCCTTGCGCGAATCCTGCGATGACCAGTTCCAGAAAATCGGACATGCAAGAGAATTCGGAATGGGCCTGAACCGAACTGTCATGCCCCAGTTGCAGCAACACGAGGTGATAGGGGAAGCCCCCCCATCTGACGCGCGCCGTGGCAATGCTGCGTTGCAGGCGATGAACAGGCATCAGCATCAGGCGTTTGAAATACAACCGGAATTCCTGTGAAACCGACAGATCACGATGAGGCCGGAAATTGCGGTATCCCTTGTTCAGGAACATGACGAACCAATGATAGAGGGCACCGTAGAATATGTGTTGCCGCATATCCCCCCAATGCGACGGTGGCGGGGGCGATTTGCTGTCCGAGCGGGCCAGAGCCTGCCGCATCTGGTCGACATCCAGTGACATCAGGCGCGAATGCCCGTTTGACCCGTCCCGCTCGTACGTAACCCACCAGGGCCGCAGGTAGCCTTCTTCGAAAACATGAATTGTCAGCCCTTGAGACTTTGCAATCTCAACTGCGCGGGCGTGGACCGGTCTCGTGTCGCCATAAAGAACGATATCCGTGACGCCCTTGTCGGCAATCAACCTGTTCAATGTCTCGGGCCAATCGCCGGGCGTGTTCCGGAATGCGATGAAACTTGCCTTGTCGAACCAGAACGCCTGATCCCCCGCATTGAACCCAACCCGCCAGACCTGTGCCCCCGTGGCGCGCAACATCCGCCCGAGTGTCGAGAAAAACGGTCCGTGAGGTCCCTGAAGAAACAGGAAGACCCGTTTGTCTGAGCCTGAAGGCATGTGCGGCATCTGGACTGCTCTTTTGGTTTTTGTTGCGGAAACTATGCCCGTTTGGGCCTTGTACGGCAAGGCGGGGCTTGCCCGCGCGGCCCATTGGGCTTACCTCGACGGTGAATAGCAGGCACAGGTTAGGAACAGAGGGTTAACGGAATGTTCACAGGGATCGTCACCGACATCGGCACCGTCACCGAGCTGGAACAGCAGGGGGATCTGCGCGCCCGGATCAAGACGACCTATGACACGGCCGGTATAGATATCGGAGCCTCGATTGCCAGTGATGGTGTGTGCCTGACGGTGATCGCGCTGGGCGACGATTGGTATGACGTTCAGATCAGCGCCGAGACGGTTTCGAAGACCAATCTTGATACCTGGGCCGTCGGCAAACGCGTCAATCTGGAGCGAGCGCTGAAAGTCGGTGATGAACTGGGCGGTCACATCGTTTCGGGTCATGTGGATGGCGTGGCCGACGTGGTCGCGGTCGAAGATGAAGGCGACAGTACACGTGTCACCTTGCTTGCACCGAAGGAACTGGCGCGGTTCATAGCGCCCAAAGGGTCGGTTGCGCTGAACGGGACATCGCTGACGGTCAATGACGTGAATGATTGCGAGTTCGGCATCAATTTCATCCCTCACACCAAGGAAGTCACGACCTGGGGCGATGTCGGTGTGGGCGATCGCGTCAATCTTGAGATCGATACGCTGGCCCGGTACGTCGCGCGCCTGTCCGAGATGTCCTGATACGTCGCGTCGGAAAACCCCTGCGCCGTTTGTGGACTGGTCTTTGCGCCCTCAGTGGTCTATTCCGCCGAGCAAACCCGCCATGTGAAAGGCTGCCCCATGAGCTTTGAAACCCCCGGACCGGTCGAGGCCCAGTTGCGTGACGCGATCAGCCCGATCGAAGAAATCATCGAAGAGGCGCGCGCCGGCCGGATGTACATTCTGGTCGATCACGAAGATCGCGAGAACGAAGGCGATCTGGTGATCCCGGCCGAGTTTGCGGATGCCGAGGCGATCAACTTCATGGCCACCCACGGGCGCGGTCTGATCTGTTTGCCGATGACGGCGGAACGGATAGATGCGCTGGGCCTGCCGATGATGGCCGTGAACAACTCGTCCCGGCACGAGACGGCCTTTACGGTTTCGATTGAGGCGCGCGAAGGTGTCAGCACCGGGATTTCAGCCGCCGACCGGGCGCTGACCGTGGCGACCGCAATCAACGAACAGAACACGATGGCGCATATCGCCACCCCGGGCCATGTCTTCCCGTTGCGGGCAAAGCGGGGCGGGGTGCTGGTGCGCGCAGGCCATACCGAGGCCGCCGTGGATATCTCGCGTCTTGCCGGGCTGAACCCGTCAGGCGTGATCTGCGAGATCATGAATGAAGACGGAACCATGGCGCGCCTGCCGGATCTGGTCGAGTTCGCCAAAAAGCACGACATGAAAATCGGCACGATCAGCGATCTGATCAGCTATCGGGCGCGCAATGACAATCTGGTTGTCGAGACTTCTCGTCAAACAGTCACCTCGGAATACGGCGGTGAGTGGGAAATGCGGATTTTCACCGATCAGACCCACGGCATTGAACATGTTGTCATGATCAAAGGTGACATCACCACGCCCGAGCCCGTTCTGACGCGCACGCACGCCCTGCACGAAGCGCCGGATATCCTGGGGCTTGGTCCGAAATCATCCCGCGAGCTGCCGCGCGCAATGGAAAAGATCGCCGAAGAGGGCCGCGGTGTGGTCTGCCTGTTCCGCCAGCCGCGCAACTCGTTGTATGCGGTCGAGGATGAAGGCCCGCGCACGATCAAGCAAACCGGTCTGGGGGCGCAGATCCTGTCCAAGATGGGGATTCAGGAACTGGTGCTTCTGACCGACTCTCCTGAAACGGTGTATCTTGGGCTGGACGCGTTTGGCCTGTCCATCGTCGGCACCCGCTCGATTCTGAAGGAAGACTGAACATGGCTGAACAAGACAAACACGGAATTCTGCCGACACCCAGCTTCGACAAGCCGGTGAAACTGCTGATCGTGGCCGCTCCGTTCTACCGCTCGATCGCCGACAACCTGATTGCGGGCGCCACGGCCGAGATCGAAGCGGCTGGCGGTACCTGCGAAGTGGTCGAAGTGCCCGGCGCGCTGGAAATCCCCACGGCCATCGCAATGGCCGACCGACAGTGCAACTTTGACGGCTATGTCGCGCTTGGCTGCGTCATCCGCGGTGAGACCACGCATTACGAAACCGTCTGCAACGACTCCAGCCGCGCGATCCAGCTGCTGGGCCTACAGGGGCTGTGCATCGGCAACGGCATCCTGACGGTCGAGAATGACGAGCAGGCCGAAGTCCGCGCCAACCCCGAAAAGATGAATAAAGGGGGCGGCGCGGCCGCTGCGGCCTTGCATCTGATCGCGCTCAGCCGTAAGTGGGGCGCTTCGAAAAAGGGCGTCGGATTCAAGCCGCCGTCCGAGTCCATCCTGGTGGCGGGCGACAGCAACGGATCAACGACAGCATGACCCAGACAGACACGCCGAAACCGGCAAACCGGAAACGCCTGATGAAATCCGCAGCGCGGCTTTATGCCGTGCAGGCGCTGTTCCAGATGGAACAGTCGGGCCAGACGACCGAGCAGGTGGTCAACGAGTTTCTGGACCACCGGTTCGGCGCGGTCTACGAGGGCGACGAGATGCTTGAGGGCGACAGCACGCTGTTCCGCAAGCTGGTGGATGACGCGGTGAACTATCAGGCGCCGATCGACCAGATGACCGACCGCGCGCTGGTGGCGAAATGGCCGATCGCGCGCATCGACCCGACCCTGCGCGCGCTGTTTCGCGCGGCGGGTGCGGAACTGACCCAAAGCGGCACACCGCCCAAGGTGGTGATCACCGAGTTTGTCGATGTGGCGCGTGCCTTTTTTTCAGAAGGTAA
This sequence comes from Ruegeria sp. A4, assembly GCF_056543025.1. NCBI lineage: Bacteria > Pseudomonadati > Pseudomonadota > Alphaproteobacteria > Rhodobacterales > Roseobacteraceae > Ruegeria > Ruegeria sp. A4. The sequence goes on from NZ_JBQGAW010000001.1 coordinate 180,431, forward strand.
AGAACCAAAATTCGTCAATGCCGTGCTGGATCACATGGCGCGCGAGGCCCAGCCCGAGGCGTTCTGACACGTTTACCTGAACCAGACATGCGCTAGCATTGTTGTCGAAGCGCAAGGAGGTTCGCCATGCCCAAACTGATCCGCCTGTATATCACGCAAGTCGCTTGGGGTTTCGTCATTTCGGCCGTGTTTGTCGGGGTGCTCTTGGCGCTGAACGTCGCGAACCTTCGGCATCTGATCACCGGGTCGGAAATCGGCCTGATCGCGTTGGTGATGATCTGGTTCATGAACGGCATCGTCTTTGCCGGCGTTCAGTTCGCGTACAAGATCATGAGCATGGCGGAAAAGCCGCAGGGGCCGCGTCGGGGAACACCGGTCGCACACAGTTTTGAGCCGGCAACCGTGAAACAGGAAGCCCGCGCAGGGCGCTGATATTTCAGGGAAAGTGCGGCGGGACCACCAGTCAACCGTGCGGTTTGATTCCCGAGGACCTGTATGTACAGGTGGGCGCCGGGTAATCAGGCCAGGACCTGAACAGAGCCAGCCCCCTCGGAATTGCTTAAGGCCACCAGAATGCTACCTGTCACAAGAAGGGCAGAACCCGCCACGCGCTTAAGTAGGGTGTCTGACGGGTTCGCGCAAGAGGTCAGGCGTCAACAGTTTCGTGCAATGCCACACGCAACTTGCCGAAATGTTCATCCCATCCTTTGTCCAGGGCCAGGATCAGATCAAATGCTGCGACGCCTTGCGGCAATCCTTCGTGCACAAGCTCAAGACGTGTGCCGCCCGAGACCGGCTCCAATGTCCATTTGACCACGCTGACAGCGTCTCCCATCGGTTTGACGGTGAAGGTGTGTTCAAGATATTTTGGGGGGCGGGCGACACGGACCTCTCCCCAGATCAGCAAGTCGCCGCTTGTCGTGCCGAACATCTCAAGCTTCTGACCTTCTGCCAGTGTTCTTTCAGGTTTGTGGAACCATTCCGCCAAATGCTCAGGTTCCGTCAGATAGGCCCAAACGGTTTCCGGTTCCGCCCTGAGGAAAATCGATTTCTTCAATACGGCATCAGTCATTTTGTTTCCTTTCAATGGCTTCCTTGAGAGAGTTGAGGCGATCGTCCCAGAACTGGTCAAAATAGCTGAGCCAGTCGAGCACCGGGGCCATACCCTGTGGTTCAAGTCGATTGATGCGTTCCCGGCCGCGCGCTTCGACTGTGATCAACCCACCGTCGGACAGAATCGTCAGGTGTTTTTTGACCGCAGCGCGGGTCATGTCGAACCGGTCCGTCAACTGCCCGATCGTCATGTCCTGTGACGAGAGCAGTCGCACGATGTTCCGGCGTGTGGGATCGGCCAGCGCGCGAAACGCGTTTTGAGTTTGGTTCTCCATAAGCAACCCCAGAAATAGTACCTTTTGGTGTCATATTAGTGCAATACCAAAAGGTACTATGTCAAGACGCAAAGGCACTTTACTTTTGTTCGCTAATTGTTCACATTTTCAGCTATGACTTTGGATCTGCAACCTGGACAGAGACTGGCACGTGGCGTCGCGCGGCATCTTGCGGCGCATGGCTTTGTTTCCGTGGAGGAATTCGTGCCTGCGCGCGGGTTGCGCGTTGACGTGATGGGGCTGGGGCCAAAGGGTGAGTTGTGGGTGATTGAATGCAAATCCAGCCGTGCCGATTATCAGTCGGATTCGAAATGGCAGGGCTATTTGGAATGGTGTGACCGATTCTTTTGGGCCGTCGACACGGAATTCCCGACCGATCTGTTGCCAGATGAAACAGGCCTGATCATCGCCGATGCCTATGACGCGGAAATCGTGCGCATGGCGCCCGAGGACAAAATCGCACCGGCGCGGCGCAAGAAGATGATCCAGAAATTTGCAACGGATGCGGCGCGCCGTTTACACGCGCTTCGGGATCCCAGGCTGTAAGGTCAGCCTTTGACCGAAAGGGCGGCTTGTACCGCAGCACGAATTTCGTCGGCGATTTCTTCTGCTTCTTCCGGGTCAAAATCCATCGGTATTTCGATGCCGTCAGCTTCGATGAACAGGCGGACCATACCCTGATCGGTCGGACCGATTTGCAGGTTTGCCTGAATGTCGCGTTCGGTATTGATGCCCATCTGTGCCTCCGAGACTGAGCGTTCCTGCTAGCGCGCACGGGGTTGAGAATCAAGTCACCTTTGCGGTCAGATGAGATATGGAAGACGCCGTTCTCAGACCCTTTCACCCCGATGACGCCGCGTGGCTGGTTGAACAGCACGGTCTGCTTTATGCGCGCGACGAAGGGTTTGATGACAGCTTTGCGCCCCTGGTGGCCAGCATCCTTGACGACTTCATCACCAACAGTGACCCCGAGCTTGAAAGAGGCTGGATCGCCGAGCAGGACGGGCAACGTCTGGGCAGTATATTCTGCGTTGCTGTTGACCGGAATACCGCCAAGTTGCGGCTGTTTCTGCTTGTCCCGCAAGCACGAGGGCTGGGGCTGGGAAAGCGCCTGTTGCAAGCATGCACTGCCTTCGCACGCGGGGCAGGATACAAAGAAATGGTTCTGTGGACGCACGAAAGCCATACCGCCGCCTGCGCACTTTACAAGGCGTCCGGCTGGGAATTGACAGACAGCAAAGCGGTGCATTCCTTCGGTGTCGATCTTGTCGAACAAAGCTGGAAATTTCGGCTTTAATGCTCTTGCATTCCGCGGGCGTGTTCGGTACATCGCCCCTCACGAGTGCCGCCTTAGCTCAGTTGGTTAGAGCGCTGGATTGTGGATCCAGAGGTCCCCTGTTCAAGCCAGGGAGGCGGTACCACTTCTCCCCTTTTGAATGTGCTGTAAAGCGCGCGGGCGCGCGGTGATTGGCGTTGATTTGGTTTGGTGTCCAGACGTGACTGGCGCGCCGAAACTCAGCGCGCCAGGTTCAGTTTGAACCGCATCTTGGCCCGTTTTGCGACCGGCAGGTGCCGGTTCAGGCGTTTATTGATCAGGCCAAAGCCCCCGACAATCACCAGCGTCAGCAGGATGAAATAGAACGCCAGTATCGGGTATGGGATGAACGGGTTGAACGTCTTGTCTGCAAAGTAACTGGCGTAATACAGGGCGTCTCCGCGTTGCTGCCATGCCGGGAAGGCTGAAAAGAAGACCAGCGTTGTTGCGTGGAAAAGAAAGATCGCTTCGTTTGTGTAGGCAGGCCAGGCAAGCCGCAACATGGTGGGCCAGACGATCCGGCGAAAACGGGCCCAGCCTGACATGCCATAGGCATCTGCGGCTTCGATATCGCCCTTGGGAATGGACCTTAGCGCTCCGTAAAAGATCTCGCCCGAATAGGCTGCGGTGTTGAGGAACAGCACGATCAGCGCCCCCAGCCAGGCTGAGGTGAAGGCGTCGAACATCGGGTTGGATTTCTTCAGCGACAAGAACAGGAAATAGGCGAAGAAAAACTGGATAAACAAGGGCGAGCCGCGAAACAGGAAAATGAACCATTCCGAAGGCTTGCGAAGCCATTTGTTTGCTGACGCCTTGCCGACGGCCAGGGCCGTGGCCAGAAAGAAGCCGGTCGCCAGCGCCATGATCCCGAAATAGACATTCCAGATCATCCCCGACCCGATCAGCGTGAACTGTTCGCACAGGGTGAAGTCACTTTTGGGCAGTAGCCGCTCGCCGATACCCAGGGACCGCAGGCCGTAATCTTGAATCGTCTGCAAGCAGCTCATGCCGTGGTCTCCTTGCGCAGAAGCTCGCCGCCGGACGTGGCCTGCCCGTGGGACAGTTTCCGCATCAGCTTTTCAAGCCCAAGTTCAGATACGCGCGTCATGCCGAGGTAGAAGACAAGCAGGAACAGGAAGTACCACATGCGCCAGTCGCCATGCGGATACTGAGTGAACTTTGACGTCTTGGTGCCGCCAAGTTCGCGGGCCCAATAAACGATGTCTTCGATCCCCAGCAGGAACAGCAGCGGAGTGGCCTTGATGAGAACCATCCAAAGATTCGACAGGCCGGGCAGGGCATAGACCCACATCTGCGGCACAAGGATGCGCCAGAAGGTCTGACGACGGGACATGCCATATGCTTCGGCGGTTTCTAGTTGCGCGTGGGGCACGGCGCGCATTCCACCAAACAAAACGTTTGCCGCAAACGCCCCGAAAACAATCGAGAAGGTAACGACGGCCAGGAAAAAGCCGTAGGTTTCATGCACCCATTCCGGTGCGGTCCCCAATGGCAGCTTGGCCGCCTGACAGACGATAAAGTCATTTCCCTGCCGGATCGGGTCGGTCCATTCGGGGCACAATATCTTATGCCGCGTCCATTCGAATGCCTGATCCAAGGCTATAACGAAAAACAGGAAGAAAGCGATGTCCGGAACACCACGCACGATGGCAATATACCCTTTGCCCAGCCAGCTTAGCGGCGGGAAATGTGATCGGGCGGCCATTGCGCCAACAAAACCAAACGCCAATGCGACCGGCGCGGTCACCGCCAGCAATCCCAACACCTTGAGGAACGACAGGTAGAAGGACCAGTGCACGCCGTTGGTCAGATAGCAGGAGAACCATCGGAATGTTCCGAGCGTGTCAGGGTCAGCGCAATAGGAAAACATGTAGCGTCTTTCGAACGTCGTACCCGGTTGTTCCACCGGGCAGGGTTCGGCGCGATGGACGCGCCGAACCGCTTGATACAGATTAGTTTGTAACGACCGAACCGTCAGCGTTGTAGGTCGGAACGCCTTCGCCGAACCACTTGATGATCAGTTCGTTCAACGAACCGTCCGCTTTCATCGAGGTGATCGCCTCGTCAAACTTTGCGCGCAGTTCGCCATCCGATTCACGGATGCCCAGCCCGATGCCACCGCCCAGCGGAACGTCATCACCCACGAAGACCAGTTCTCCGGCGGATTCCTCGACGATCGGCACCAAGAAGTCCTTGTCGGCAAACACGGCATCGGCTTCACCGTTGCGCACGGCTGCGATGGTTTCTTCCGGAGTTGCAAACTCGACCAGAGTCGCGCCCGACTCGGCTACGTGGCCTGCCTGAATGGTGGCGGTCTGTGCGGCAACGACGCCGGTGGTGACATCAACATCCGCAGACGCACCGACATAGGCCGAGGCCGCAGGCGGGAAGTAGTTCTGGGTGAAGTCGATGACTTCGTCACGTTCGTCGGTGATCGACATACCCGCGATGATGGTGTCGTAGTTGCCCGAGACCAGGTTCGGAATGATCGAATCCCAGTCGTTCTTGACCCATTCACATTCAAGGTTTGCGCGCTTGCACAGTTCGTCGCCGACTTCACGCTCAAAGCCGTCGATTTCGCCCGCATCATTGATGAAGTTGTACGGAGGGTAGGCGCCCTCGGTTCCCATGCGGACCGTGTCGGCCATGGCGATACCGGCGGTCAGCGCCAGTGCGGCAGTGGACAGAATCAGATTTTTCATTGGTTGCTCCCCAGTTTGGTTCTGTTTTTGAAGTTAAGCCGCCTGAGTGGCGGAGAGAAAACCCCGAAGCCGTTCGGATTCAGGAGATGTGAAGATATCTTCGGGCGTGCCTTCTTCCTCGATCAGGCCCTGGTGCAGGAACACCACGTGGCTTGAAATGTCGGCGGCCATTTTCATGTCATGCGTCACGATGATCATGGTACGCCCTTCGGCGGCCAAGTCCTTGATCACCTTGATCACTTCCTGTTCCAGTTCAGGGTCCAAAGCCGAAGTCGGTTCATCAAACAGCAGGGCTTCGGGTTCCATGCACAGGCCGCGGGCGATGGCGGCGCGCTGTTGCTGCCCGCCGGACAATTGCGCCGGATAGGCGTCGCATTTGTCGCCGATGCCAACCTTGTCCAGATACTTGCGCGCGCTCTCTTCCACCTCGGCCCTGTCGCGCCCCAGAACGGTCACGGGGGCTTCCATCACATTTTGCAGGATGGTCATATGCGCCCAAAGATTGAATTGTTGAAACACCATCGACAGGTTGGTGCGTATGCGCAGAACCTGTTTGGAGTCGGCGGGGCGGCGGCCGTGGCTTTCCCCGGACCATTTCACAGGCTCACCCTTGAAAAGGATTTCTCCTTGCTGGCTGTCTTCCAGAAGATTGCAGCATCGCAGAAGCGTCGACTTGCCGGACCCGGACGACCCAATCAGTGATACCACGTCACCGCGATGTGCCGTGATATCGACCCCCTTCAACACTTCAAGATTTCCGAAGCTTTTGTGAAGGTCTTTGATTTCGATAACGGGTGCAGTTTCTGTCACGGGCAGTCCAGTGGTTGGTGGTGTTGGTCCGGTACTAGGACCGAAAAAAAAGGTCAATGCAATGTGCAAATGACAGAATCAAGCGGAGAAACACCCAAATTGGCCAAAATCAGTCGACAAATTGGGCAGTCGTTGATCCGCCGTCTTTGGGGGGCGCCGGAGTGGGGACAGCCAAGTAGTGCGCCGCGGGAATATCGATCAACCCGCGTATATGCAGCAATCGTTGATCGTCGTCGCAAAGCTGGTCAATCGCGGCCCGAACAGCGCCTGCAATGACCTGCGGATTCTGACCCATCGATGTGATGTAGGGCAGGGTCGGAGTCGGAGTCGTTCTTGCCAGTTCGCGCAGTTTGGTCCCCAAATTGCTATGTTGTTGCAGTATCAGCCACGTCAGCATGTCCAGTGCGGCAAAGTCCGCTTTGCCATCTGCGACGGCTTGGGCAGACAGCGCATGCCCGCCGGTTTCCAACAATCCAGTGGGGTGCAGGTTTGCCTGGGTCATATGTGTGATCGGGGCAGCCCAGCCGGATTGGGACAAGCCCTCATTATACGCGAAAACCCCTGTGCTCAGCCCCGCCAGATCCCGATCGTCGTCATGCCGCGCCACAAAGACAGAGCAATAGTATCCGGGGGGACATACGGGCAGGTCATAGTCCGGGGTGCCAACCAGTTGCACGTGACCATGCAATCGGGTTCGAAACGGCATGCCACAGGTTTGTGCCAGAACCAGGTTTGGGTCCCGCCAGACCGTCCACACGTCTTTGTCGCGGGTAAGGTGTTCCGGGCCTGATCCAAGTTGTGTGCGAATCAGGTTCCAGAACCTGTCATTGGCGGCTTGCAGGGCAGGCATGTCATACATGCCCAGCATGGCAATCACGATTTTGCAGCCTTTTGCCGTGCCAAAGCGGAATCCACGTCACTTACGCCCAGAAGACTGACCACCAGACGCAGCAGCGAATCTTCCTCGCTTGTACGGTGCCCATCGGCCAACGCCACGGACCACAGCGCCTGAACGACCGCAAGACGATCTTCGTAGGCAACCGCCTCTTTGATGGCTCGGGTAAAGCGGACGGTGTCCGGGGCCTCGGCCTCAAGATCTTCTGCGCGGGCACGCAGGGCGGCGCATTCGAACGGGGACAGGCCATAGCGTTGCGCCGAAATTCGGTCGATACGGGCCATTTCGGTATCGGAATAGTCATTGTCGGACCGTGCCAGACGCACCAGCAGGGCCGTCAGGGCCAGGCGGGCGTCATCGTCGACAAGAGGATCGGGCTGAGGCTGCGTGAGCCTGGAAAGAAATTCACTGAACATGCGTTAGATATAGCGAGCGACTAACTCACATCCAAGCGGCTTTGAACGCGTTCACGCGCAGCCTTGCTGTCGTTAAAGCTCAACCCCATGGCAACGCGGGCTTCCTCGACGATTTTCACCTCGCCTTCGTCGGTGTTTCCATCTGCCAGAACAACTTCCCACAGCGCATCCAGAGCGGCCAGGCGTTCCTTCAGATCCGTGGTCTCACGGATCAGCTTGCCGAAGGTATCGGTATCCGGCGCTGCCGCGTGAAGCTTTTCGCATGTGGCGCGCACCTTGGCTGCTTCGATCGCGTTGTGCTGGTAAAGACGGGCCAGGATTTTGTCGATCAGGCGGATCTCTTCCAGCTTGTAGTCCCGATCAGCCTGCGCCACGCGCACCATGAGCGCACCCAGAGCAAGTTCGGCATCCGGGTCCGGAAGATGTTCATGCTGGGGCGGTCTGAGCGCCTGAAGGAACTTTTTCAACATGGCAAAAGATTATTCCATATTTTGTGGTGCGCCAAGCGTAGTCTACCCGTCATAGCCTTGAATGATCACAAGATCGCCCATCGATACCGGGGCGCGCAGTGCTTTGGCTTTCTGGTATGCTTCGCTTTCGTAACAGGCAAGCGCATCCTCATAGCTGGGAAATTCGATCACAACGGTCCGGGCGCGCGCTGCGCCTTCCTTAACTTCGCGCTTTCCTCCGCGCGTCAGAAAGCGCGCACCATAAGCTGCAAAGGGCTCCGCATTTGCAGCAATGTAGGTCTTGTACGTGTCCATGTCGTCCACATCGACATGTGCAACCCAATAGCCTTTCATCAGGCTTGCCTCCTGTTCGGTTTCAAAAGCAGGGTGATGAGAAGTGACGGCAATTGCAATCCCACAACTTCAGGGTGATCAGTTGCGGTAGTGAATAGCGGCGTGCGCCTGATCTGTTAACCACTTGATCATCTGACGATAAGGAACCGGACCATAGCTGACGCGCGCAACCCCCAGTTCAGCCAGACGTGTTGTGCCGGGGGTGCCGGGCAGGGCGATGATGTTGACCGGCAGATTCGTACGCTCGCACAGACGGCTGATCATCGCCTCGTCTTTCAGCCCCGGAGCAAAAAAACCGCTGGCGCCCGCAGCCTCATAGGCCGAAGCACGGGCAATGGCGTCGTTCAGCATGGCCTCATCATGTGTTTCTGCCGGGGCTTTCAGGAAAATGTCGGTTCTTGCGTTGACATAGGCAGGTATGCCCGCGTCTTCGCAGGCCGCGCGCATGGCTTCGACGCGTTTGGCCTGAACCGCTGTATCGTACAGCCCGTCACCGCCGATGATCTGATCTTCGAAGTTGAAACCAACCACGCCGCAATCCAGCGCACGCTTGACGTTTTGTGCAATGCCCAGTGGATCTTCGGCATATGCCCCTTCGAAATCCAGTGTCACCGGAAGATCAACCGCTGCAACGATGCGGCGCGCATTGTCCAATGCGGCCTCAAGCGGGATGTTCTGACCGTCGCCAAAACCCTGTGCCATGGCGACAGGTGCGCTGCCTGTGGCAATGGCTTGCGCGCCTGCATCCCGCACCGCGCCGGCACTGCCAGCATCCCAGATGTTGAACAGAATGACGGGGTCGCCCTTTTTGTGAAGGCTGGTAAAGGTCTTCGCGCGTTGGGATTGATCGCTCATCGGGGCTCTCCTGTCGTGGTGTGATCAACAGTTAACCCCATGAGGGCAGACCGAGTAGAGATATTTTGCTCGGCAGCGTCACATTGAAGTGACGGAAGCCGCATGGCCCGGTCCATGGCAAGATGGTCCGGGCCATGCTGGTGCATGGGCAAGCGGCGGTGCGTGCCTCAGGCTTCTTCTGCCGCGCCGGATACGAATTTTGCGCTGAAGTTGGCCTCACCCAAACGCTTCAACAGGTTCAGCTGAGTGTCCAGCCAGTCCTTGTGGCCTTCTTCTTCCAGCAAGATGCGTTCGAACAGGGTCCTTGACCCAACGTCGCCGACCTCGGCGGCCTGCAACGCGGCCTTGGTATAGAAGTCGACCGCCTCGGTTTCATCCTTCAGGTCCGCGGCAAACATGTCTTCCAGAGACCCCGCGGCAACTGGACTTTTCTGAAACGCAAGCTCGGGCACGCCGCCAAGAAACAGGATACGCTCGATGAACGCGTCGGAGTGACCCAATTCTTCCTGCATTTCAGCGCGCATTTTTTCGGCAAGGATGTCCAGCCCCCAATCCTCCAGCACATGGGCATGCAGCTGATACTGGTGCGCCGCCGTCAGCTCCATATGAAGCGCTTGCTGGAGGTTGGTAATCGTTGTTGCGTTGCTCATCGGAAATCTCCTGAAACTCTGAACGGCATTGAGCCTGCGAAGCAGAAATTCTGCTTGCACATACAGTTAAGAGATCAGCCCGCACAAAACAACGCGGGGTGACAGTCCGACACAGCCCAGGGTCAGACCAGGCGCGAGGTGTCTTTCGCAGCGCGCACGAAATCGCGGAACAGGGGATGCGGATCGAACGGTTTGGACTTCAGTTCCGGGTGGTACTGCACGCCGATGAACCATGGGTGATCCGACCATTCCACGATCTCGGGCAGGCGTCCGTCCGGCGACATGCCCGAGAAATTGAGCCCGGCCTTTTCAAGCTGCTCGCGGTACTTGATGTCCACTTCATAGCGGTGACGGTGGCGCTCTTCGATCTGTGTGCCGCCATAAACTTCAGCGACTTTCGATCCCTCTGCCAGCACCGCATTGTAAGCACCCAGACGCATGGTGCCGCCCTTGTCGTCGCCGACCTTGCGTTCGACCTTGTGATTGCCCTGCACCCATTCCTTCAGATGGTACACGACAGGTTCAAAACGTTTCTTCCCGGCTTCGTGGTCGAATTCTTCCGAACCAGCTTCCTTGATGCCAGCCGCATTTCGGGCGGCCTCGATCACGGCCATCTGCATCCCAAGGCAGATGCCCAGATAGGGGACTTTGTGCTCGCGCGCATATTGCGCGGCCTTGATTTTGCCCTCTGTGCCACGTTCGCCAAAGCCTCCGGGGACGAGGATCGCGTGGAAACCTTCAAGATAGGGTGCGACGTCTTCGTTGTCGAACACCTCGGCGTCAACCCATTCGACCTTGACCTTGACCCGGTTGGCCATGCCGCCATGGGTCAGCGCCTCGGCAATCGATTTATAGGCGTCTTCAAGCTGTGTATACTTGCCTACGATGGCGACCTTCACTTCGCCCTCGGCATTGTGGATGCGGTCGCTGACGTCTTCCCATTTTGCCAGATCGGGTTTGGGTGCAGGGCTGATCTGGAACGCGTCCAGAACGGCCTGATCCAGACCTTCGCGGTGATAGGCCAGCGGCGCGTCATAGATGGTGCTCAGGTCCTGCGCTGCGATCACACTGTCGGGGCGCACGTTGCAGAACAGCGCCAGTTTCTCGCGCTCTTTGGTCGGGATCGGCCCTTCCGAGCGGCAGACCAGAATATCGGGCGCCAGACCGATCGAGCGCAGTTCCTTCACCGAGTGCTGAGTCGGTTTGGTTTTCAGCTCGCCCGAGGCCTTGATATAAGGCAGCAGCGTCAGGTGCATGAAAATGCACTGCCCGCGCGGCTTGTCCTGACTGAACTGGCGGATCGCCTCGAAAAACGGTAGACCCTCGATATCGCCCACGGTGCCACCAATTTCGCACAGCATGAAATCAACCTCATCCTCGCCGATGGCGATGAAATCCTTGATCTCGTTGGTGACGTGCGGGATCACCTGAATGGTCTTACCCAGATAATCCCCGCGGCGTTCCTTTTCGAGCACGTTGGAATAGATCCGCCCCGAACTGACCGAGTCGGTCTTGCGCGCGGCCACTCCGGTGAACCGTTCGTAATGGCCCAGGTCCAGATCGGTTTCGGCCCCATCATCGGTGACGAACACTTCGCCGTGCTCAAACGGCGACATCGTCCCCGGATCCACGTTCAGATAGGGGTCCAGCTTGCGCAGCCGTACCGAGTACCCCCGGGCCTGCAACAAGGCGCCCAACGCCGCCGAAGCCAGTCCTTTGCCCAAGGACGAAACCACACCACCAGTGATGAATATAAAACGCGCCATAGTTTTTCGGCTGCTCCCGTGAGACGTCATTATCAGCTGCCCGACGGTTTCGAAAAACCGCTGCATCACGGGACTTCACGTATAAAGGATTCGCGCCAAAAGCGCAAGAGAACCGCAAGATGCTGTTGCAGTCCTCTTCCATGTTTCTAGGTTTTGTAGGTCAGTCGGCCTGCGGGATCAGTGGCGCGTTGTCGCCCTGTGCAGGCGGCAGAAGGTCATCCGCCGACGGAATTGCCGGAGTACTTTCTTCGCTTGAAGCCGGAGCCGGCACGCCCAAACGGTCGATCACCGAGCTGCCCGAAGATTTCTGCGCCGCCAGAATGGTCAGCGTGATCGAGGTCACGATGAAGCAAGCGGCAAGGATCCAGGTCAGTTTGCCCAAAGCGGTCGCTGCTGCACGGCCTGTCATGGCTCCGCCACCACCGCCACCCATGCCAAGGCCACCGCCTTCGGACCGCTGCATCAGAACAACGGCAATCAAGCCTAGGGCCAAGAGAAGGTGGATGATGAGAACGACGTTTTCCATGGTGTTCCTGTACAGCGTGGCGTGTATCGCGTGGTATCTATGCAAGTTTACCAGCGGGGGCAAGTCACGAGTTCGCATCACCGCACGTGATATGTCATATCACGTCAAAGGGACTGGACAGAACGCCGATGCGTGACGCAGGCTGCGGCCCATGCCTCATGACGACCACGACCACCCGCACGCCCTTTTGCCGCCCGAACCCGCGCTGCGCGTCAAAGCGCTGGAAACGATTCTGACCCGCAAGGGCCTGATCGACCCGGCGGCTCTGGACGAAATCATCGACACCTATCAGAACAAGATTGGCCCGCAGAACGGTGCGCGGGTGGTTGCCAAAGCCTGGCGCGACCCAGCTTTCAAGGCCGCTCTGCTGGAAGACGCCACCTCGATGGTCGCGGATCTTGGTTATTATGGTCGCCAGGGTGAACACATGGTTGTTGTCGAGAACACGCCAACCCGGCACAACATGGTCGTCTGCACCTTGTGCAGCTGCTATCCTTGGCCGTTGTTGGGTATCCCGCCGGGCTGGTACAAATCTGATGCCTACCGTGCCCGAGCGGTGCGTGAACCCCGCAAGGTACTGGCCGAATTCGGCCTCACCCTGCCTGAAGACACTTCGGTGCGGGTCTGGGATTCGACGGCCGAGGTTCGCTATCTCGTTCTGCCGATGCGTCCTGATGGAACTGATGGGATGAGTGAGGAGGCGCTTGCCGCACTTGTGACACGTGACAGCATGATCGGCACGGGCCTGCCGAAGGCCCCTTCATGACCCGCGTTCACGATATGGGCGGCCGCTTTGGAGATGGTCCGATAAATCCCGAGGCCGAGGATGGGCCGGTTTTTGCCGAAGACTGGCACGCACGGGCGCTGGCGGTGACACTTGCATCCGGCTTTCTGGGGCAGTGGAATATCGACGTATCCCGCCACGCAAGGGAACGGTTGTCGCCAAAGGACTATGCCCGGTTTTCATATTACGAGAAATGGATTTCGGGCCTGGCTGACCTGTTGGTTGAACGCGGCGTTCTTTCTCTGGATGACCTGCGCAGCGGCGGAGAGGATGGGCCGCATCCGTTGGCGGAACGGATGCTCAAGGCGGACGCCGTGTCAGCCGCCCTGGCCAAAGGTGGACCAGCGGACAGACCTTCGAACGTGGCGGTACAGTTTTCCGTCGGTCAACAAGTGGTCACGACCCGTCCGGCGGGAAATCGCATTGTGGATGGCGGGCACACACGCCTGCCGAATTATGCGTCCGGTGCCAGGGGTCGAATACTGCGCCTGCACGGAACCCATGTCCTGCCCGATTCCAATGCTCATGGGCTGGGCGAAGCGCCCGAACCGATCTATGCCGTGGTCTTCCCCGCTTCGGAACTTTGGACCAGCCCGGAGCATCCGGATGACGAAGTGGTACTGGACCTATGGCAAAGTTATCTGGAACCGGCATGAGCGGCTGCAACGAGCATTCAGCCCCAGAACCGGTGTTTGCCGAACCCTGGCACGCTCAGGTCTTTGCCGTCACCGTTGCCCTGAACGAGGCGGGGCGGTTCGATTGGTCCGATTGGGCGGCACGGTTCTCGAGCACGTTGAAACGCCACGGGCTCGCGCGAGAGCTGGACGGCGGCGACGACTATTTCCATGCATGGCTGGAAACGCTCGAGGGGTTGCTGGCCGAGCAGGGCGTCGCGCCGCCACAGGAGGTAAAAGGGCTACGTCAGTCCTGGGAAGAGGCTTATCTGACGACACCTCATGGGCAACCGGTGCATCTGCGTTGATGCCGGGCAGGGGGCTCTGCCCCCGCCGCCCGTTCCGTGCGGCTCCCCCGGGATATTTTCAGCCAGATGAAGCAGGGGACCGCTTTTCATCTGGCCATAAATATCCCCGCCGGAGGCATCGCGCGTTCGCGCGATTTTCATCTGCGGCGAAATATCGGTTTCCCTGCCGTTTGCGCCCCGCTATATGAGCCGGGTTTGATAACTCAGCGCAAAAGGACCGGATATGGCCAACGTGGTTGTTGTCGGCGCCCAGTGGGGTGACGAAGGAAAAGGCAAGATCGTCGACTGGCTCAGCGAACGGGCGGACGTGATCGCGCGTTTTCAGGGCGGGCATAATGCCGGACATACGCTGGTGATTGATGGCGAAGTTTACAAGCTGCACGCTCTGCCGTCCGGTGTCGTGCGCGGCGGTAAGCTGAGCGTCATCGGCAACGGCGTGGTGTTGGACCCCTGGCATCTGGTCAAGGAAATCGCGACCATCCAGGCACAAGGTGTGGAAATCACCCCCGATACGCTGATGATTGCCGAGAACACCCCGTTGATCCTGCCGATCCACGGCGAGTTGGATCGTGCGCGCGAACAGGCGGCCAGCAAGGGAACCAAGATCGGCACTACAGGTCGTGGGATTGGACCCGCGTATGAAGACAAGGTCGGGCGCCGTTCCGTTCGCGTCGCGGATCTGGCGGATGAGGCCACGCTCGAGGCTCGGGTGGACCGTGCTTTGCAGCACCATGACCCGCTGCGCAAGGGTCTGGGAATCGAGCCGGTCGACCGCGACGCGCTGATCGCCCAATTGAAAGAGATCGCGCAAGAGATTCTGCCATTTGCTGCGCCTGTGTGGAAAGTGCTGAACGAAAAGCGCAAAGCGGGTAAACGCATCCTGTTCGAAGGGGCGCAAGGCGCTCTGCTTGACATCGATTTCGGCACCTATCCATTCGTGACCTCGTCCAACGTGATCGCAGGTCAGGCCGCGACCGGGGTGGGGATTGGACCGGGATCGATCGACTTTGTGCTGGGGATTGTCAAAGCCTACACCACCCGTGTCGGCGAAGGCCCATTCCCGACAGAACTTGAGGATGCGGATGGTCAGCGCCTTGGGGAACGCGGGCATGAGTTCGGAACGACGACAGGTCGAAAGCGCCGCTGTGGCTGGTTCGATGCGTGCCTGGTCCGTCAGACCTGCGCGACCAGTGGCGTGAACGGTATCTCGTTGACAAAACTGGACGTTCTGGATGGGTTTGAAACCCTGAAGATCTGCACAGGCTATGAACTGGACGGCGAGCGCCTCGACTATCTGCCGACTGCCGCAGAACAGCAGGCGCGCTGCACCCCGATCTACGAAGAAATGCCGGGCTGGAGCGAATCCACTGAAGGCGCGCGCAGCTGGGCCGATTTGCCCGCGAACGCAATCAAGTATGTGCGCCGGGTGGAAGAGCTGATCGAATGCCCTGTGGCCCTTTTGTCCACCAGCCCGGAGCGGGACGACACCATTCTGGTGACCGACCCGTTTGCAGATTGATGAACAAAGAGCAGAAAACAGGTCTGAGCTATAAGGCGCGCCGGCGTTGGTCGTTGGTTATTCTTGTGATCGGCCTGCCACTTTACATTGTGGCGGTGGTGACGGTTCTGAACTGGCTGGAGCGCCCCCCAATATGGGTGGAACTTCTGGTCTATATCGTTCTGGGCATTCTTTGGGCCCTGCCGTTCAAGTTCGTTTTTCGCGGCGTTGGCAAAGAGGACCCAGATCAATCCTGAGCCGGGCCATTGCTCGGACCAAGGCGGCTGGTCGGGCCCGGTACAATGGGCAACGCTGTGTCTTGTTTAACAACGTGCGTTTGTCTCTGGGCGCGCCATAGCAAAAGGGCCGGGGTTTACCCGGCCCTTTTTGTCAATTGGCGCGGCAGTCAGCCTACTGCGCGCTCATTATTAGGACGGAAGCCGATCAGGTCAGAGGCCGCAAAACGGCCGCCACCGGCTTTTTCGATTTTTCCATCGCGCAGCAGCTGTCCGAAGGAACGCAGGCTTTCTTCGCGATTGAACTCATCCTGCTTCAAAGAACGGACTTTGTTCATCAGTTGCGGGCGCGAGAATTGTTGCTGTCCTTCAATGAAAGACAGATAGGCTGCGGCCGCTTCAAGCAGGTCCTGAAGCGACTGTGCACCCTGATCCTGTGCGAATTGCGCAAAACCGCCTTCTTCCGACCCGGTTTCTTCCACCTGAGTGGTCACGCGACGCGGCATCACGGGGCCATTGGATTCGCTTTGATCGTCCACGCGCTGCTCAGCAACCAGCTTCAACGGAGCCGGAGTATCTGCCTCCGGGCGTATGCTGGTCACGTTCACTTCGGGGCGGCGCGGGCTGACCGCTGACGCAAGATCAACGCGATACTCATCAACAGGCGAGGTTTTCGGGGCCGGTTGGTCATCACGGTCGGCCTCGGTCGCGGCAACGGCGGTGCGAAGGTGCGAATAGGTTTCTCGCGCGTCGCTGCTGGAGGGATCCTCCATATGTTCACCGGTTTTGGCCATCAGTCGCGAGATATCCTGATCAGGATCGGCGTCATCCGTCAGTTTTTGGCCTGAACGGCCTGCCATGTCTTTTTCGATTTCGGAAATCTCGGACAGCAGCTGAATTTCGTCCTCTTCCGACAATACTCCTTGCGCCTGATCGTCTTGCGGCTCGTCATCTGCTTCATCTTCGGATTCGATCGCCACGTCTTCGACGTTGAGGATGTTTGGAACATCTTCTTCGTCGATTTCCTCGTCG
Organism: Ruegeria sp. A4; assembly: GCF_056543025.1. Taxonomy (NCBI): domain Bacteria; kingdom Pseudomonadati; phylum Pseudomonadota; class Alphaproteobacteria; order Rhodobacterales; family Roseobacteraceae; genus Ruegeria; species Ruegeria sp. A4. The sequence continues at coordinate 197,110 of NZ_JBQGAW010000001.1, forward strand.
GTATCCTCTTCCAGATCCGAGAACAGGGGCTCAGCAGGAAGCTGCGCGTCGTCCGTTGCGACCTCGATTTCTTCATCTCGCAGGTGGTCGGGGGTCAATTGCACCTGCTGTTCGGAATCGTTCTCGATACTCGGCGCGGCGGATTCGAAGGCCTGGTGTTCAGATACTGCCGGCGCGTCGTCTTGTACGTCTTCCGCGTCAAGCGCTTGCAGATCCTCGATTTCTGCGGCCTCGGGCTCAGCAGGTTCAGCAAAGTCATCCGCATTGAGAGCACCTGCTTCGAACGCGGCGGCCACGGCGTCCACCGGAGGGGCGGTGTTGGCCAGCAGCGAAGATTCCTCGTCTTCGGAATAAGCAGTAGGGGGGACGTCCGAATGGGAAACAACGGCCCGGATGCGTTGCAGTTTTGCGGCAATGCTGTCGGCCGGCGGAGATGTGGTGACGTCGACGGCCTCCGCGTCCGTGAACGCGGTCTGCCCCGGGTTTGGTTGGGTATATGTGGGAGGGGGAGTGGTCATGGCATCTGCATTTTGCGCGTGCGGGACCGGTGCGTCAGAAGCGACCGGTGCCGGGGCTTCGGTGTTTGGAGCGGCACGCAGCAGAAGCCCGGATTCGTTTTGGCTGGCTTCGACGCGTTGCGATGCGTCGCGGCGTGCGATACGGGTCAGCATTTCGGCGTCTGGTTGTGGAGGCTCTGAGCCGAAGTAACGATCATCTGCAGCAAGATCGCGGAAATATTCGGCAATGGCTTTCATCGTTTCAAAGGAATCGTCGAATCCTTCCAAAGTGCAGGAGAAGGTTCCATATGAAACGGTCAATACCTTGTTATTCTGTACCATCAGACGCACGTCCTTTACAAACTACGAGAGCCCACTTACCCGGAATCGGGAGCACACGAAGGCTCTGAACTTTATGCATGAACCTATCATTTTGTGGTCTTAATGTGTCCAAATCCGGGAAAAATGGCCAATCTTTGGAAAAATGAACCAATTGTACGCTCTGCCGATCCAATCGGGCTGTTTGGGGGTGGTTTTATTGGTTCCGAGGACCTGAATTTGGTGCTGAACCGCGTCACTTCTGTCGTTGCAGCTGATGGTGGAGCGGCAGTTCTGACAGAATCAGGCCGGATTCCGGATGCGGTCATCGGGGACTTCGATTCGCTGGACAAAGCAACGAAAGCCAATATCCCGTCTGACCGGCTTTTTGCCATTCGTGAACAGGACAGCACCGATTTCGACAAGGCCTTGCGTAATGTGCAGGCTCCACTGGTTTTGGGGGCCGGTTTTCTGGGCGGACGGCTTGATCATCAGCTTGCCGTTCTGAACGTGCTGGTCAAACGTCAGGAACAGGCCTGCATTCTGCTGGGTGCGCATGAGGTGGTGTTTCACGCGCCTCGCCAAATCCGGCTGCCGGTCTTGCCGGGGGATGTGGTGTCGCTGTTTCCAATGTGCCCTGTGACCGGGCGCAGCACCGGGCTGGAATGGCCCATCGACGGCCTGCGGTTGCAACCGGACGACCAGGTGGGCACCTCCAATCGCGCACTGTCGGATGTTGAATTGCAGATGGATGGGCCCGGCCTGTTGGTGATGGTTCCCCGCGCCGCACTCGATCCGCTTATGCAGGTGTTTCTGTCGGGGCAGAGCGAGCGGTGGCCCGTTCGCGAAGAATAACGTACAAACCGGCGGCGACCGTGATCATGATCCCAACCGCCGCCAGCCCGTCCGGCAGGTCGCTGAAGATGGCCCAGCCAATCAGGGTCGCCACAGGGATTTCCAGATATTGCATCGGGGCCAGCGTGGCCGAAGGTGCATAGCGCAGCGACCATGTCATCAGCAGATGTGCGACAGTTCCCAAAACTCCTATCGCGATCAGCAGCCAAAACATGTCGGGGGCGGGCAAGGCGGCTGACAGGTTCCAGATACCAAGCGATGTTCCGATCACAAGGACAGGAACCAGCCCCACAGTTGCCATGACACCAGACACCGCCTGCAAGGAAATCGGATCAGTTTCCTTGGCGATTTGCCGCGTGACCAGCATGAACAGGGCGAAGACCACGGCAACGATCAACGGCAGCAGGGCAGGTAAGCCCACCTCGGCAAAGCTGGGCTGTATGACCAGGAGTGTGCCGATGAAACCGACGATGCAGGCCACCAGGCGCCGCGCGCCGACCTCTTCGCCCAGAACGTATCTGCCCAGCAGCAACATGATGAACGGCATGACAAATGCAATGGCGATGGCATCAGCCAGGGGCAGGAACTGCAACGCACTGAACATCGCGGTTATGCCGATGATGTGCAACAGCGTGCGGATGACTGTCAGGCGCAGGATACGCCCGTGCATCCGCCAGGGCCGGCCTGTTATCATCACCAACGGGATAAGAATCAGCGCTTGCACCGCGAACCGGGCTGCAACCAGCAAACCCAACGGTGTCGTTTCGCCCAACAGCTTTGCCATCGCATCCCCCAAGGGTGCAAGCACGCAAAAACCGAGCATCAAAAAGATGCCAAAGACGGGACGATCCTGAGTCATGCGCGCGACGCTATCTGCTTCGCGGCGCAGTGGAAAGGTCGAATGTCAGGCCTCGGGCAGGGGTTGAACCTTTGTGTAATCCGGCCCGGTGCAGGTGGGCAGGTTGTCATCCAGATGCAGCCAGCTCAGCCTTTCTTCATGAGCCACGTGCAATGTGGGCTGCATTGCTTCGGGGTTCTCCAAAGTGGCGACGTAAAGATGCAGCACATCCGACATTTTGGCCGAGCGGAACGAGATTGGCGTGCCGCAATCCGGGCAAAAGCTGCGCTCGACTCCGGGCGAAGAGTTGAAGCGTTTCGGCTCTTCCCCGATCCAGCGCCACTGACCGTCACGAACCGCGAAATAGGTTGTCATCGGCGCGGCGCATTGGCGTCGGCAGCTGTCGCAATGACAGGTGACGCACGACAGGGCAGGAGGGTCGATTTCGTACTTGATGTTGCCGCACAGGCAATGTCCACGCATTTCGACCCCCATTTGTTGCGATCTCAGCAGTTTGGCACGTTCACGGCCAATCCACCAAGCGAGGTTTCCTTGTATTTTTCGTGCATGTCATGACCGGTCTGACGCATCGTCTCGATCACCGCATCCAGCGGCACGAAATGCTCGCCATCCCCGCGAAGGGACAAAGACGCGGCGGACACGGCCTTGATGGCCCCCAGCCCGTTGCGTTCGATGCAGGGCACCTGAACCAACCCGGCGACGGGATCGCAGGTCATGCCCAGATGATGCTCCAACGCGATCTCGGCGGCGTTTTCAACCTGTTCGGGCGTACCGCCCATCACGGCGCAGAGCCCCGCCGCGGCCATGGCTGATGCGCTGCCGACCTCGGCCTGACACCCCGCTTCGGCCCCCGAGATGGACGCATTGTATTTGACCAGCCCGCCAATCGCGGCCGCGGTCAGAAGAAAATCTTCGATATGGCTCTCCGAGGCACCAGGAACGTGGTCCAGGTAATAGCGCAGCACCGCAGGAAGAACGCCCGCCGCCCCGTTGGTCGGTGCCGTTACGACTTGCCCACCGGCGGCGTTTTCTTCGTTGACCGCCATGGCGTAGACACTCATCCAGTCGTTGATCGTGTGCGGCGCGGTCAGGTTCATGCCGCGTTCGGCCATCAGCGCGTCATAGATACCCTTTGCCCTGCGTCGCACTTTCAGCCCGCCGGGCAGAATGCCGTCGGTCGTCAAACCGCGTTCGATACAGGCATTCATGACGTCCCACAGACGGGCGCATCCTTTGGCGAAACTGTCGGCGCAGCCGCGCGCAATCTCATTGGCGCGCTTCATCTCGGCGATGGTTTTGCCGCTGGATTTGGCCATCTCTAGCATTTCAGCCGCGGACTTGAACGGGAACGGCACCGGTGCGCCTTCATCCGTTGCCTTACCTTCGGCCAGTTCTTCTTCGGTCAGGACAAAACCGCCACCGATGGAATAGAACACCTGGCGCAGGATCACGTCCCCCTGCGCGTCCGTAGCCATCAGGATCATCCCGTTGGCGTGTCCCGGCAGGTTGGTGTCATAGTCGAAAATCAGGTCTGTATTGGGATCGAACTGAAGCGTCGGCAGGCCGTCGGGCGTAACCGTGTGCGTCTTGGCGATATCCGCCAATGCGGCCTCGGCCTTGTCGTTGTCATAGGTATCCGGAACAAAGCCGGCCAGGCCCAGTATGGTCGCCCGGTCGGTCGCATGGCCGACTCCGGTAAAGGCGAGCGAGCCATGCAGCGAGCCCTTCAGACCTGCAAATTCAAAGGGTGAAGCACGCATCATATCCAGAAAGCGCGCCGCCGCCACCATGGGGCCCATGGTGTGCGAGGAGGACGGGCCGATGCCCACTTTGAACATATCGAAGACAGAGAGGAACATGTCAGGTAGCTGAGCCTTCTAAGGGGTTGGCGTAAATAGGAGAGGTGTAGGGTGCGGGGCCCAGACCCTCGGCCGCGATGGCCGTGTGGGTGGCGGGGCGTGTCTCGAGCTGTGCCAGGATGGTTTGCAGGGCCGGGGTGTCAGCCAGCGCATACCAGCTGCGATCTGCATCGGCCGGATACAAGGCCATCCAACGCATCATGCAGGCGACATAATAGGTCAAAACCGATGGGCATTCCGCGCAGAACCAGGCTGGCGCGCGTTTTGCCAGCGCGTCCAGCGGTTGCAGGTGCTGCTTCAAACGGGGTCTGATGCCTGCGCGCAGGGTATCAGCCTGTGGTGGGGTGATGTATTTCTCGGCATAGAACAGAATGCGCAGATCGGCGTGCAGCGTGTTGGACGCAAAGAACAGCCATTTCAAAAACTCTGCGCGTTCGTGGGCGCCTGCCGCCGGGGCCAGTTGCCCGTGGCGCTCGGACAGCCACAGCAGGATTGCCGCCGTTTCAAAGATCGGCCCTTGCGGAGTTTCAAGCACCGGGATCAGCCCGTTGGGGTTCAATGCCCTGTACGCCGCGCTGTCCTGTTCGTTGCGACGGCGATCGACCAGCACAGTTTCATAGGGCACACCCATTTCTTCCAGCACCAGCCGGATCACCAGCGAGGCGTTGTCAGGGGCGTAGTGCAGGCGGTATCGGGTCAACATGCGGGCAATCTATATGACAAAGATGAGAGCGTAAGACATGATTGCGACGTTTCCGATAGGAAACGCGCAGTCTTCAGGCATCTTTACGCTTGCCGAACCGCAAATTGTGGTCGCAGTCGCGCGGCGCATTCCCTATAACTCCGGCAGGCCAAACTGGGAAAGCTGCCATGACCGGAGAACTGTCGCCCATCGACACCGCAAAATACGTGGCCGCATGTCGTGCCGCCGAGATGGTCGAGGACGGCATGCGCGTGGGTCTTGGAACGGGATCCACTGCGGCCTGGCTGGTCCGTCGTTTGGGCGAACGGGTGCAGGACGAAGGTCTGCGGATCAAGGGCGTTCCCACCTCCACCCGCACCGCGCAGCTGGCACGCGAAGTCGGGATCGAAGTCATTTCTCTGGATCAGGCCGGGTGGCTGGACATGACCATCGACGGCGCGGATGAATTCGACGCCGACCTGAACCTGATCAAGGGCGGCGGCGGCGCGCATTTGCAGGAAAAGATCGTTGCCACGGCCAGCGATCAGATGGTTGTCATCGCAGATGCCGGGAAAGAGGTGGAAACGCTGGGTGCTTTCCCCTTGCCGGTCGAGGTTGTTCCATTTGGCTGGCAAACCACGCGAACACTGATCGAAGAAGCGCTGGACGCGATGGATGTACTTGGAACCTCGTCGGCGCTGCGTATGAATGGCGCGGCCCCGTTCGTGACGGATGAGGGCAACCACATTCTGGACCTGCACCTGCAACGCATCGGCAATCCCCGTCAGATGGCCCTGATCCTCAACCAGGTTCCCGGCGTGGTGGAAAACGGCCTGTTCATCGATATCTGTGACAAGGTTATCATCGGCCACGGCGACGGGCGGGTCGAACTGCGGGATATCAACGCGGGCACCCTGGAACTGGATCAGCTGCTGAGCGGATCCCGGGAAAACCTGTTTTCCGACCAAACGGACTGAGTTTTATGCAAGCCAATCGGACAAGCGTCGGCAAAAGATCGAAAATTCCACGCCCGGGGGTTGGCACCGGGGTTTTCGCGCCCAGATATCCAGAGGATTTTTGCAAGTTGAACGAAGGAACCCGGCATGAGCTTTGACTATGATCTTTTTGTGATCGGCGGAGGCTCGGGCGGGGTCCGGGCGGCACGCGTGGCAGCGGGTGAAGCCGGTGCAAAGGTCGCGCTGGCTGAAGAAGACCGCTATGGCGGCACCTGTGTGATCCGGGGCTGCGTGCCAAAGAAACTGATGGTCTTTGCCAGTGAATACTCGGGCATGATCGAAGATGCGCAAGCTTATGGTTGGGATGTTCAGCCAGGCGCGTTTGACTGGGACATGTTTCACGGCAAACTGGTTGCAGAACTGGACCGGTTGGAAGGGATTTATCGCAGCATCCTGAAAAACAACGGCGTTGAAAGCTTTGATCGGCGCGCGCGCCTGGTGGATGCGCACACGGTCGAGCTGGCCGATGGCACCCGCAAAACCGCCAGACACATCTTGATTGCAACAGGCGGTCGACCGGTGGTGCCGGATTTCCCGGGATCGGATCTTGCGATCACGTCGAATGAGATTTTCCATCTGGACAAGCTGCCCGAAAGCATCCTGATCGTCGGCGGTGGCTATATCGCCAGCGAATTTGCCGGGATCATGAACGGTCTGGGCGTCAAGACCACGCAATTCTACCGCGGTGCGCAGATCCTGCGTGGCTTTGATGAAGAAGCGCGTGGGCTGATCTGCGAAGAGATGCGCCAGAACGGCATCGACGTACGGCTGGGCACCAATGTGCTGGAAATGGCCAAAGATGGCGACCAGATACGTGTCAAGGCGACGGACGGCACCGAGGATCGTTTTGACGTTGTCATGTACGCCACCGGTCGGGCACCGAATGCCGATAACCTCGGGCTGGAAGAGCTGGGCGTTGAACGTGGGCGCAAGGGCGAGATCGTCGTGGATGAATACAGCCAGACCGCCGTTCCGTCGATCTATGCCATTGGCGATGTCACCGACCGGGTCAACCTGACACCCGTGGCCATCCGCGAGGGTATGGCCTTTGTGGAAACCGTCTTCAAAGGTAACCCCACGCCTGTGGATCACGCGCTGATCCCAACCGCCATTTTCACGCAACCGGAATTCGGCACAGTTGGCCTGAGCGAGGAAGAAGCCTCGGCCCTGGAACCGATCGATGTGTATGCCACTTCATTCAAACCGATGCAGAAGGCGTTTGCCGGTGGCACGCAACGGGTTCTGATGAAACTGATCGTGTCTCAGGCCACGCGCAAGGTACTGGGTTGCCATATTGTCGCCCCCGGAGCAGGAGAGATGATCCAGCTGGCCGGAATTGCCGTAAAGATGGGCGCGACAAAGGAAGATTTCGATCGCACGGTTGCAGTACATCCCGTTATGGCGGAAGAACTGGTGACAATGCGGCAACCTGTACGCTCCGCTTGATTTGCAAGCGCGCGCACACAAGTTACAAGTGTGCCCGTGATCACACGGGCCTAAACGAAGGAAATGATACATATGGCGGGCAACAGCGGTGGCCCCTGGGGGGGCGGAGGCTCTTCAGGAGGTGGAGGAAATCGGGGTAACAACGGGGACGGGCGACGCCCACCCGAAGGCGAAGGCCCGCAGATTCCCGAGATCGACGAGCTGATGAAAAAAGGCCAGGAGCAGCTGCGCGTGCTGATGGGCGGTCGCGGCGGCGGTGGCCGTGGTGGCAGCGGTGGTCAGGGCGGTGGAGGCCCGGCCTTTACCAAAGGTACAGTTGCGATTGGTCTGGTGGCGGCTGCCGTTTTGTGGGGGCTGGCCAGCTTTTATACTGTAAAACCGGAAGAACAGTCAGTTGAGCTGTTTCTGGGTGAGTTTTCTGCGGTTGGCAATCCGGGTCTGAACTTCGCGCCATGGCCGTTTGTCACTGCCGAGGTGATTCCGGTCACCCGCGAACAGACCGAAGATATGGGCGGAGCCCGGGGCAGCGACGATGGTCTCATGCTGACCGGCGACGAAAACGTCGTCGATATCGACTATCAGGTCGTCTGGAACATCAACGACCCGGCCAAGTTCCTGTTTAATCTGCGTGATCCGCGTCAGACGATCCGTGCCGTGTCGGAATCGGCGATGCGCGAGATTATCGCGCAGAGCGAGCTGGCACCAATCCTGAACCGGGATCGCGGCATCATTGCTGAGCGCCTTCAGGAACTGATCCAGACGACGATGGACAGCTACGATTCGGGTGTTAACATCATCCGAGTGAACTTCGACAAGGCCGACCCGCCGCAGGACGTGATCGCCGCCTTCCGCGATGTTCAGGCCGCCGCGCAGGAGCGTGACCGACTGCAAAACGTCGCCGACGCCTACGCCAACCGGGTTCTGGCTGAGGCGCGCGGTGAAGCCGCTCAGGTTCTGGAAGAAGCCGAAGCCTACCGCGCACAGCAGATCAACAGCGCCATGGGTGAGGCGAGCCGTTTCAGCGCGGTTCTGGAAGAATATTCCAAAGCGCCTGATGTGACTCGCAAACGTCTGTACCTGGAGCGGATGGAGCAGGTTCTGGGTGATGTCGACAAGATCATTCTGGACGAAAACTCGACCGGATCGGGGCAGGGCGTCGTACCTTACCTGCCGCTGAACGAACTGCGCCGCAATTCCGGACAGGAGAGCAACTGATGCGTAAAGCGACCTTTATTCTGCCGATCGTTTTCATCGCGATTGTTGGTGTACTGTCCTCGATCTTTATCGTGGATGAACGTGAGCGCGCGTTGGTTCTGCAATTTGGCCGCGTTGTTGCGGTCAAGGAAGAGCCGGGTCTGGCGTTCAAGATCCCGCTGATTCAGGAAGTTGTCCGCTATGACGACCGGATCCTGTCCATCGATGTTCAGCCGTTGGAGGTTACGCCTCTGGATGATCGCCGACTGGTGGTGGACGCTTTTGCCCGCTATCGAATTTCGGATCTGGAACAGTTCCGTCAGGCCGTTGGTGTCGGTGGTATTCCGGTCGCCGAAGACCGTCTGGATCGTATCCTGCGCGCTGAAACCCGCGAAGTACTGGGTTCGGTGTCCTCGCGTGACATCCTCAGTTCAGACCGTGCCGCGCTGATGCTGCGCATCCGCAATAGTGCGATTGCCGAGGCACGTGCGCTGGGCGTCAACGTTATCGACGTGCGCCTGAAGGCAACCGACCTGCCGCAGGCGAACCTTGAGGCAACCTTCGACCGGATGAAGGCTGAACGCGAACGTGAGGCGACCGACGAGCGCGCCCGCGGTAACGAAGCTGCACAACGTGTTCGCGCTCAGGCAGACCGTACCGTGGTCGAACTGGTCTCGGATGCCCGTCGTGAGGCGGAAATCATCCGCGGTGAAGCTGACGCCGAACGCAACGCGATCTTTGCAGAAGCGTATGGTGCAGACCCGGAGTTCTTCGAGTTCTACCGTTCGCTGACCGCGTATGAAAATGCGCTGCAAGGTGGTAATAGCTCATTGATCCTGAGCCCGGATTCCGAGTTTTTCAACTACCTCGCTTCGCCAACCGGACGGCGAGCACCGGCGGCTGCGGCGTCTGAATAATGGGTATGATCCTTCTGGCTTTCGGGCTGGTACTGATTGTCGAGGGGCTGGCCTATGCGCTGGCCCCTTCGCTTATCGAGCGGATGCTTGAAGCCTTGCGGGACATGCCAGAGCAAGCCCGGCGCCTGGTCGGATTGCTATGCGTGATCAGCGGTTTGGTCCTGCTTTGGGGCGCGCAACAATTGGGATTTTGACGCTGTGGTTTCACTTGCTGGTGATTTCGCTGCGATCCCGAGTTGCTCGTGGGGGCAAACTGACTACATTGGTTTGTAAGAAAGGCCGAGAACAAGCGGTCTTGGCGTGAATGTCGACAAGGAGAGCTCAAGTGCAGGCGAAAGCGCGCAGTGTATCCGTCCGGTGGGACGAAGTGAGTGTTTGGATGCGGCTGATGTGGCTGGCTTTTGCAGGTTCACTGCTGTTGCTGGCGCAATCGGTTGCAGCGCAGGCCAAAAGTGAAAGTTTGGCACCGCTGGCCGAGGAAATCAGCCCGGCAGTAGTGAACATTACCACCAGCACTTTGATCGAAGGCCAGACTGGACCGCAAGGTATTGTTCCTGAAGGCTCTCCGTTCGAGGATTTCTTTCGCGAGTTTCAGGATCGCAACGGTGACAACGGTGACAACGCGCCGCGCAGAAGCAACGCGCTGGGATCTGGGTTCGTGATCTCGGAAGATGGCTTTATCGTCACAAATAACCATGTGATCGCCGAAGCCGATGAGATACTTGTGGAATTCTTCCCCGGCGATGGCCAACCCAAGAAAGAGCTTGTGGCCAAGGTTATCGGAACGGATGAGAAAACCGATATCGCGCTGCTCAAGGTCGAGGCTTCGGGCCCACTAAAATATGTGAAATTCGGCGACAGCGACGTAGCACGTGTGGGTGACTGGGTTATCGCCATGGGCAACCCGCTTGGGCAAGGCTTTTCGGTATCGGCTGGGATCGTTTCAGCACGCAACCGAGCGCTGAGCGGAACCTATGACGATTACATTCAAACGGACGCGGCGATCAACCGGGGCAACTCGGGCGGGCCGCTGTTCAACATGGACGGCGAAGTGATCGGAGTGAACACCGCAATCCTTTCGCCCAACGGCGGTTCAATCGGCATTGGTTTCTCGATGGCGTCGAATGTTGTCGTGAAGGTCGTGGATCAACTGCGCAAATATGGCGAGACCCGCCGCGGGTGGTTAGGCGTCCGTATTCAGGACGTAACCGAGGACATGGCCGAGGCCATGGGCCTGGAAAAGCCGGGTGGGGCGCTGATCAGCGATGTACCGGACGGCCCCGCCAAGGAAGCTGGGTTGAAGGCGGGTGACGTGATCCTCAGCTTTGATGGAGTCGAGGTGGAAGACACCCGAGGTCTGGTGCGTCAGGTCGGTGAAGCAGAAGTTGGCAAGTCGGTCAGAGTGGTCGTGCACCGCGACGGTGGAACCCAGACCGTACTTGTGACACTGGGGCGTCGGGAAGATGCGGAGCGCGCTGACACTGGCGAGGAGGAACCGCAGGAAGCTCCGATTGAAGAGAACGCGGATATTCTGGGCCTGACGATTTCCCCCCTGAACGATACGCTGCGTGCAGATTTGGGTCTGGATGGTGATGCAGACGGCCTTGTGATTACAGATGTCGATGAAGCATCTGAGGCGTATGCCAAGGGAATGCGGGCAGGTGATCTGATCACCGAAGCAGGCCAGCAAAAGGTGGAAACCATCGGAGATCTCGAAGCCCGCATGGAAGAATCGCGCGAAGCTGGTCGCAAATCTCTGCTGCTGTTGGTGCGCAGGGGCGGCGATCCGCGTTTTGTGGCGCTGAGCCTCGAGAACTGATTGAACAGGCCGGGAAAACCTCCCGGCCTTTTTTCTGATTGCGGGCCAGACCAGGTATCACTGATGCGCCAAAAAAATGAGCCATACGCAGTGATTGCGTATGGCTCAGATACAGGGAGAGGTCAGTGGACAGATATCGGGGATGATTCTCTGACCTCCTACGGTAACAATCTCACGTTAGGTCAAAGCGTAATCGATGGTCTGTGAACCAGATCACACCGGATCAAATAAGATCTGAATCAGCCAATTCTCGCAGGGCTTCAAAGTCCTGGATCAGCAAACCACCTCGAGAGGCTTCGACCATGTTGTCGCGTTTCCAGATCGAGATGGTTTTGGATACTGCCTCGCGTGTGGCACCGACAAATTCGGCCAGTTCGCTCTGCGACAGGGTGATGCGCGCGGCCGGGTCGTCCTGCAAACTGGACAGGTGCAGCAGCTTGCGGGCCAGCCGAATAGGCATGGGCAGAAAGACCTGCTCGTTCAATTGCAATCCCATCCATCGCATCCGCAATCCGGCCAGACGGATCATATCCACGGCAAGGTCTGGCTGTTGTCTGATCTGGTTCATAACGTCGTTGCGGCGCACGCGCAGTACACGCGACTTTTCTGCCGCCGCAATGGTGGCCGTACGCGGACCATTGTCGAACAACGCGATTTCACCGAAGACTTCGCCGGGGCGCATCAAGGTAAGTGTCAGTTTGCGGCCGCTCATTGCCAGAAAGGAAACCTCTAACGTGCCTTCCAAAATGGCATAGAGAGAGTCGCCCTCGTCACCTTGTTCAAAAAGTATTTCACCTTGGGACAGAGATATTTCGGTCGCCTGCGCCGAAAGCATTTCTCTGAGCCCGTCGGAAGCTTCGGCAAGGAAGCCGCTGGTGGGAAAGGCCGTCATGTATGCACCGATCTTGGGCAGGGTATGAGAGTGGGTGGTGGCACAACTTCCCATAGCTGGGCGCTCAAGCCAAGAATTTTGTTTGTTTTGGCAGGTCTGGCGGGTGTAAAGGCCGCTATTTCTGCTCGGGATCGTCCATATAGCGTTGCAGAATGCTGAACTGAAGCATCAGGAAGGCCATCAGCGCGATGGGAAAGCCGAAGGTCTCGATCTTGACCCACAGATCCGTCGACATGGTGCGCCAGACGAATTCGTTTGCGGCGGCCAGAACGGCGAAACAAGCACACAGACGGCGCGTGAGTATCATCCAGCCTTCGTGTTTCATCGGCAGCATTTCGTCCAGAACATAGGCCAGGTAGGATTTCTTTTGCATCAGACCGATGCCGAGGATCAGGGCAAACAGACCATAGACAAGTGTGGTTTTCATCTTGAAGAACCGCTCGTCGTTGAACCAGGCTGTGAGACCGCCGAAGAAAATCACCATGATGGCCGTGAAGATCTGCATCCGGCTGAGTTTGCCGGTCAAATACCATAGGATACCCATTGCCACCAGCATCAGGGGGACAAAGATAATCGTGGCGATAATGAAGCCGGAATACTCGATGCCGCCGATCAGAAAGCTGTCGTCGCGCAGGCGCAGGTAGATGAAGAAGAAGGCCAGCGGGGGGCCAAGTTCCAGAACCTGTTTCAGAAACGGGTTGATGTCTTTTTTGCCTGTCATCTGTACTTCCTGCTGCTTATCCGCCCATTTCAACTATTACGGCGCCAAGTGCAATCAATGCCATCAGGGCAATGCGTCTTGGGCCAACCGTTTCCTTTAGCACAAGCCAGCCGATCAGCGCAGCGAAGACTGTTGAGGTTTCGCGCAGAACGGCTGCTTCACCGACTTTGTCCAGCCGGGTGGCCAGCATGATCGCCCCGAAGGACAAAGGGGCGATGATACCGCCAGCGAGGCCGCGCAGCATCAGCGGACCAGGCGCAGGTCTGTGCGCCATCGCGCGCCACCTGAGAAATGCGTAGATCGGCATGGCCGCGCCGTCGATCATGAAGAACCAGGCCAGAAAGGTGAACGGATCGGCGGTGGCGCGAATGCCATAGGCGTCATAGGTGGTGTACAGGGCCACAAACAGGCCAGTGATGATCGCCAGTGTCAGCGCGATGCCTAGCGTATCCCTGTTGGTTTCCAGGAACCTGAAGTTGTAGGCAGCCAACCCGAAAATCCCCGCCAGCAAGGTGGCCACGCCCAGCCATTGAACGGCCGAGAATGTTTCGCCGAACAGAAGATAGGCACCGATGACCGTGAACAGCGGGCCCGTCCCGCGCACCACCGGATAGACGACGGTGTAAGAGCCTTTGGTATATGCCATGGCTTGCAGTGTCTTGTAGGCGATGTGGATCAGCCAGACGAGCGCGAAGATCGGCCACATATGAGGTTCGGGCCAGGGCACCACGAAAAAGGCGAAGGGGGCGGCCATGAGGCAATAGCAGGCGTCGATCGCGCCGCGGGACAGCCATGGGTCATGCCTGCCTTTTTGCAATGCACCGAAGACCGCGTGCAGGAACGCCGCCATCAAAGCCAGCACCAATGCCAGCTGGTGTCCGGCTTCGGTGCCTTCGAGAGAGATCAGCCAGTCGCTCAAATACGCGGACCTTTTGCGGAGCGGAGAGGGTGGGGGGCTGTCTGCCCCCCACACTCCCCGAGGATATTTGGGGCCAGATGAAGCCTGGGATCAGCCTTTGTCGAGACCGGTGAGGGCGGCGGCGAATTCTTCGGGGTCGAAAGGGGCAAGGTCGTCGATCTGTTCGCCGACGCCGATCGCGTGGATGGGCAACCCGAATTTATCTGCCAGGGCAACAAGAACACCGCCCTTGGCCGTGCCGTCCAGCTTGGTCATGACCAGACCGGAAACGTCCGCCAGATTGCGGAACGTTTCCACCTGGCTCAGCGCGTTCTGTCCGGTGGTGGCGTCGAGTACGAGCAAGGTGTTGTGCGGAGCAGTGTCATCAACCTTGCGGATGACGCGGACGATTTTGGCCAGTTCCTCCATCAGGTCGGTGCGGTTTTGCAGGCGGCCCGCCGTATCTATCATCAGCAGATCGGCGCCCTCTGCCTGTGCACGGGTCAGCGCGTCAAAGGCGAGGCTGGCGGGGTCCGAGCCTTCGGGGGCGGTCAGAACCGGAACTCCGGCGCGATCACCCCAGACCTGCAACTGTTCCACGGCCGCGGCGCGGAAGGTATCGCCGGCGGCGATGACGACCTTTTTGCCGGCCTCTTTGAACTGGCTGGCCAGTTTTCCAATTGTCGTGGTCTTGCCCGAGCCGTTGACGCCGACGACCAGCACCACTTGTGGCCGTTTGGTATAGATCGGCAGAGGCTTGGCCACAGGCTCCATCACGCGGGCGATTTCTTGTGCCAGAAGTTGCTTGATCTCTGTGGTCGACAGTTTGCGGCCAAAGCGGCCCTCAGCCATGTTAGACGTGACCCGCAAGGCCGTGTCGACGCCCATGTCCGAGGCGATCAGCAGCTCTTCGAGCTGTTCCAGCATGTCATCGTCCAGGGTGCGGCGCATTTCCGTGACGGCGCCTCGATTGAACAGGCGGTTCAGGATACCCTTGGATTCCGGTATTTCCGGCGGTGGAGCGACAGGCGTGGGGTCAGCCGGGATCGGTGCCGGCGGTTCAACCGGTTGCGGTGCCGGGGCAGGCTCTGGCACTTCTGGAACGGGTTGCGGATCGGGCTGCGGCTGGGGGATCACAGGGTCCGGAACCGCTGTTTCCTCGCCGCCATCCTCGACGATGGCTTCCAGCCCTTCTTCAAGACGAGATGAAGATTTGAACAGCTTGTCCTTTAGCTTTGAGAAAAACGCCATACTTGGTCTCCACAGGTGTTCCCTTCACCTAATGCGGATTTGCGGCAGTTGCAAAGGGTCACGCAAACGCAAGGACAAAGCCAAGCTGAGCACCCCAGTAAAGGGGCCACACAATATAGGGCGTCACCTTGAGGGCCGGATGGTGCCGCGGCAGCAGGAACTTCTCGGTTGCGAGGATCAGATCTGACGCGATGAAGGCCATTGCGGCGGGAAAGGCCCACCGAAGGGGACCGGCATCCGGCAGTGCCAGCACCGTGATCCCCATGCCAAGAATGATGGGGATATAGGCCAGAACGGGCCCCTTCAGGTCTCCGGCGCGGGGCGCAAGCAATGTGGCCATGATGATGCCCAGAATGATCAAGGACCATACAATCGCAGGCGCGCTGAGGATCAGCCCGGCAGAACTGATCGGCAATGTCAGGAACAGAGCGATATAGGCCAGATGCCCGGCGGCAAATGCGGCGATGCCCGTCATGAAGGTGGCATCTGTTTCGCGCGACAGCAGCGCGTCACCTGTCGCACAAAGAGCGAGGGCAAGAACCAACAGCCAAGGCCCACCGTTCATGATGGCCGTGACCGCCAATAGGGCGACCGACGCGGTTTTCAGTACAGTGCGCAAAGAACCGGCGGGCCGGGAGGTCAGCGGCAGGTACCCAAGGGCACAGCCAAAGGCGATCCAGAACAGTAGGGTTGGCATGTCATCTCCTCGCCGGTTCAGAATAACCTGATCTGGGACGTGGCGTGAAATCAACCGCTTACGTTGAGTTAAGTGCTATGTGATGACACCGGTTCAACAGGCGAATGGCATGACCGAAGCGCTTCTGACAAAATGGAAACATGTTCAGGTTCCTGATGATTCTCGTGACTTTTGCCGCACATTCCGTGGCGGCACAAACGCCTCTGTCTGGCTCGGAGTTCGACAAGTATACGCAGGGCAAAACTCTGTTTTACGGGTTCGAAGGTCAGATTTACGGGGTGGAGCGGTATCTTCCGAACCGTCGTGTGATCTGGTCTTTTCTCGACGGGAATTGCAAGGAAGGTATCTGGTATCAGCAGGGTGAGCAGATCTGCTTTGTCTACGAAGACAGGCTGGATCCGCAATGCTGGGTTTTCACTCAATCCGGTGGCGGTTTGATTGCGCAGTTCGAAGGCAATCCGCAAGCGACCGAACTGTATGAGGCCGAGGACCTTGGGGAGGAAATGGTTTGTTACGGGCCGGACGTTGGCGTTTGATCAGTTTGCGCGCAGCTCATCATAATCGATCATGACATGGGTTTGGTAAGATGTCCTGTCCGTCAACCCTTCATAATAGCGGCGCAAACTGGGCAGTTATGCGTGCGAAACATCGATGTCATATTAGCGATCGAGTATGTGTCCCAACTGGATATCGGCCAAAGTCAGGCAGGAACCGCACAGGAAAGCGTTTTCAGAAAGTTGCGCATCGGCGATTGTCACGGCCCCAGATGGTCAGCATGGCTTAGAACAGTGATCCCTGATCCGGGGCGTCCGGCCTGGGTTTCTTCGAGGGTGATTTCGCGGCCGGGCCGGTGCTGAGAACACCATCGGCGAATTCGATCTCGAGCGCCGTTTGTTTGGCGGCCTGAGCCTTGGTGGTGATCACATTCCCTTCGGCCCGGACGACCGCGTATCCGCGGTCCAAAGTGGCTTTGTAGCTCAGCGTCTCGCGCAGGCGGTCCGTCGCTTCGAGTTGCTGTTTGAGGCGGTCCAGTCGCGTGGTTTGGGCCGTGTGCATTCGATCGCCCAAACGATCGAGGTTTTGCCGCTGTTGATCGATTTCCCTTTGGATCGGTCGCAAGGACAGGCGCGATGACAGGTTGCGCAGCGATTCCTGTCGCGTCGATATCAAGCTTCGCAGGGTCGAGGGGCGCAGATGTGCAGACAGTTCCACCACTTGCAGGCGACGGTTCTGAACCCCGCGGATCAAGGCGGGTGTGAGCCGATCTGCAATCAAATCAAGCCGTTGTCTTGGTGTGTTCAACAGGCTGTCCGGGCGCGGCAGGGCGCGGGACAGATCGCGCAGCCTCTGCGTTCGGCGTTGAACGGCATCCGTTGCCGCGCGGGACAGGCGCGCGGCCTGCTCTTCGGTCCAGGCAAGCAGTTCCATGCGCACCGGAACGGCCAGTTCGGCGGCCGCGGTGGGCGTTGGCGCGCGCTGGTCCGACACGAAATCAATCAGGGTGGTGTCGGTTTCATGCCCGACGGCCGAGATCAACGGTATGTCCGACGCGGCTGCGGCGCGGGCGACGATCTCTTCATTGAAGCCCCAGAGGTCTTCGATCGATCCGCCGCCACGGGCCACGATGATCAGATCGGGCCGGGGCAACGCGCCGCCGGGTGTCAGTTGGTTGAAGCCTTCGATGGCGCGGGCGACCTCGGGCGCGCAGTTGGCCCCTTGAACCGCCACAGGCCAGATCAGCACCTTGCGCGGAAACCTGTCCCTGAGCCGATGCAGAATGTCGCGGATCACGGCACCGGAAGGGGATGTCACAACACCAATGATCTGCGGCAGGTAAGGCAGGGGTTTCTTGCGTTCAGGTGCGAACAGACCTTCGGATTCCAGTTGTTTTTTGCGCTTCTCGAGCAGCGCCATGAGCGCGCCCTGACCCGCGACGGAAACCTCATCGACGTTCAGGTTGTATTTGGATTGCGCCCCGAAAGCGGTAAGGCGGCCGGTGACGACGACCTCCAACCCTTCTTCGGGCACAACGGACAGGCCGGAAATCTGACCTTTCCACGTGGTGCAGGCCAAAACGTTCCGGTCGTCCTTGATGTCGTAATACAGATGCCCGGATCGGGCTTTGAACACGCGCCCAACCTCACCACGCACGCGGATTCGGCCGAATGAGCCTTCGAGCGTCCGTTTCACCTCGCCCGAAATTTCGGACACTGTGTATTCAGGGGTGTTTTGGCCCGGAATCGGGTCATCAAGCAGGTCGGACATTTCAGCGCCTTGTTTCAAATGCGCGCCCAGCTTAGAACGCCGCGCAGGCAAGGCCAAGCAGATCGGAGAGCTTTCATGAATATCCTCATTCTCGGCAGCGGAGGGCGCGAACACAGCCTGGCATGGGCAGTGCTGCAAAACCCCAAATGTGATCGCCTGATCGTTGCTCCGGGGAATGCGGGGATCGCGCAGATCGCGGATTGTGCCGCTCTGGATATTGAAAACGGCGGGGCTGTTGTCAGCTTTGCCGAAGAAAATGCGATTGATTTCGTGATCGTCGGGCCCGAGGCGCCTTTGGCGGCCGGAGTGGCTGATCGGTTGCGCGAAGCCGGAGTGTTGGTTTTTGGGCCCTCAGCCGAGGCGGCGAAGCTGGAAGCGTCGAAAAGCTTTACCAAGGAAATCTGCGACGCGGCCAACGCCCCCACCGCAGCTTATGCCCGGTTTACCGAGGCTGAGCCTGCCAAAGCCTATATCCGCGAACAGGGCGCACCGATTGTGGTCAAGGCCGATGGTCTGGCCGCGGGCAAGGGCGTTATCGTTGCGATGGACGAAAAGACCGCACTGGACGCCATTGACGACATGTTTGGCGGTGCGTTTGGTGGTGCTGGTGCGGAAGTCGTCATTGAAGAATTCATGGATGGTGAAGAAGCCTCGCTGTTCGTTCTGTGTGATGGTGAGGACATTCTTTCTGTCGGGACGGCCCAGGATCACAAACGGGTTGGCGAGGGCGATACCGGGCTGAACACGGGCGGGATGGGCGCGTATTCTCCGGCGCCGGTGTTGAGCGAAGAGGTGGAAGCGCGCGCGATGGAAGAGATCGTGCGCCCTACCATCGCCGAGATGAAGCGCCGGGGAACGCCGTTTCAGGGCGTTCTTTATGCAGGTTTGATGATCAAGGACGGGCAGCCAAGGCTGGTTGAATACAACGTCCGCTTCGGTGATCCGGAATGTCAGGTGTTGATGATGAGGTTGGGCGCGCAGGCGATGGACCTGATGCACGCCGCCGCCGAAGGCAGGTTGGGTGAGATGCGGGTGAATTGGGCGGATGACCATGCCATCACGGTGGTAATGGCGGCCAATGGCTATCCGGGTGCTTACAAGAAAGGCACTGCGATCAAAGGGCTCGAAGGCCTGCCCGAAGACAGCCGGAACATGGTGTTCCACGCTGGTACAAAGAGTGTCGATGGACAGGTGGTTGCATCGGGCGGGCGCGTGCTGAACGTGACCGCCCGTGGGAACACGCTGCAAGAGGCGCGCGACCGGGCCTATGAAATGGTTGAAGCTGTGGATTGGCCTGACGGGTTTTACCGGCGCGATATCGGATGGCGTGCTTTGGAAGGTTGACGGGGCAGGGGGGTGCCCCCTCGGCCTTGCGGCTTCCCGGCGCTGCGCGTGTTCGCGGTCGAAATCGTCCACTGGACGAATTCCTTTCAACCGCTCACGCCTCGGGATATTTTTGGCCAGATGAAGAGGCGGATCAGCAGTTCAGGGCTTGGGCAAGGCTTTTGCGGCCGTTGAACGGGCCCCGGTCGGATATGATCCAGCCGTTGTCGTAGAAGACGCTGACGATCCGCGTCCAGTCGGCGCTGGCCACGATCAATTCCGGGCGGTCGCCGCAGATGCGCAGGCCACCGGAAATGAAATCTTCACCGATCCTGTGGTTGGTCAATCCGGGCAGAGCCGCGATTTCGCTCAGGGCGTTGTCTTTGTAGCGCCAGATGCGCAGGGTTTTGGCAAGGTGCGGACGATCGATATAGGCGATCTCGACATGTCCGTCGCCGTCCAGGTCGGCTGCCCCGATCGGGGCGAGCCAGCGAAATCGGGTGCCAATATGAGGCGTGGCCGCGATCTTGTCTCCGGCGGCGTCGTAGATCGCAAGTTGAGCCCCTGATTTGTCGCGGGATTCAACGACAATTGCTTCGCGCGCGCCGTCCAGGTTGACGTCTGCCAAACGCGGAGCGAGGTCTTCGAACACGCGATCCTGCGGCAGTCGAACAGTTACGACCGTAGTTTCGGTCGTGAGTTCCACCGCGCCATATTCGATCGTGTCACCCAGGACGCCATGGGCGTAGCGGGTGGTTGGTTCTGTGAAGCGGGCGTCGTTGATGGTTTCCGCCGCGTCAGCCGGTTGCAGCGTGAGCCAAAGTCCGAAAGATAGCAAAGCGCCGCGTGCCCGAGATTGCCAAAAGCGGCGGGGCAGGCGCGGCGCATCGTTGTGCATCAGATCTGCTTTTCGGGCATCTGAACGACCAGACCGTCCAGCGCGTCGGTGACCTTGATCTGGCAGGTCAGGCGCGAGCGGGCCGGGTCGGGCTCATAGGCAAAGTCCAGCATGTCTTCTTCCATGTCATCCTTGGCCGGGATTTTCTCGACCCAGTCGGGGTGGACGTAGACATGGCAGGTCGAGCAGGCGCAGGCGCCGCCGCAATCGGCCTCGATGCCGGGAATGTTGTTGTCACGGGCCCCTTCCATGACGGTCAGTCCGTTGGCGACCTCGACTGTGTGTTCGGTACCGCCGTGCTCGACATAGGTGATCTTTGCCATTGCGTGCGTCTTCCTTTTGCGATGTTCGATTTCTTCCTTAGTGAAGGCATTTAGGTCTTTCCAGCCTCATTTGCGACTCAGCGCGCCGTGTCTGGACTTTCTTGTGTTTTGTTCTATTTTTGTTCTTATGCTTGTTACACCCATTCGCCCTGTGGTTTCAAACCGGGATTGGCCGCGCCCGCCGTCCTGCCTACCTTCCAGCCAACTGGATTCCCCACCCGAGGGCGCGCGCGTGGCTGTGGCCGGGCTTGTGATCCTGCGGCAGAGGCCGGGGACGGCCAAGGGCGTGATCTTTCTGACGCTTGAAGATGAGACCGGGATCGTGAATGTGGTGGTCTGGCGCAAAATCTACGAACGGTTCCGCCGTGCGGTGATTTCGGGGCGTTTGCTGAAGGTGACGGGCCGGATGCAGCGGGCGCATTCAGTGACCCATGTGATTGCGGAAGAAATCGAGGATATTTCGGGGATGCTGGATATGCTGGTGCAGGGCGCAGGGGCGGCCTGCCGTGACGGACAATAGCGAGCGGCTGCCTTGCCGCCTTGCGCACAGCAAGACCTGTGCGCTGATGAATGTCGGTAAGTTTCCGCATATCACGCTGGGTCAAAGGCGCTTTTCCGCCAATTCGGCATTGGCCGGTCGACTCTTTGATGCCGTGTTAGTACTGCGGGCATCTCTATGCGTCGGCCTGTGTCTGAACGTAGGCGCGACGGCACGCTACTCAACATCTTCTCAGAGTCAGTTCAGATGCCCGAAGTAACACGAAATGGATCGTTCGAAAAAACCGTCCAGCTGGATGAGAGCCAGATTGCCGGTCGCCTTGGCGAGCTGTTGGAGCATACGCGTTCAAAAGGATACGTGCATACCGCCAGAATGATCGAGGAAGCATTGAGTGCCCACTCTTTCGAGCGCAGACACCTTGGGAACACCCAAAAATACCTCTCGGAATTGCAGCGTCTAAAGCGCAAAGAGATGACACGCTTGGTGCGGGAAACGGATGGGAAGAAGCAAGCGGCTTTTGTCCTGACGCCCCGGATGCGCGTTGACCACAGAAATCCTGCCGCGCTGCGCAGTGGTGCTTGGAGGAACACCCCGATGCCTTTCCCGGCGGAACCCGAATTCAAGTTTCGCTAGCCGAACCAGCCGTGGCCAGGGCGGACAGGGCTGATGATCCGCATCAATCCAAACGGGTTTTCAACGCAGTCATCGTTTGAACAAGACCTCCTGCGCCTGTTTGTCACGATTGTCTCCTCGTAGCTCTGCGTGCAGAGCGCGCCCGGCCTGAACACCGGGGCGGGCGCCGACGGTCTTCAGCCAGCGCGCAAAGTGGGGTTTGTCCTCCAGCACTTGCTGCTGCCCTTCCCACAGGCTGGCCCAGCCCCAGATCGACATGTCTGCAATCGAATAGAAATTTCCGGCAACGTATTCGTTCTCGGCCAGCCGTCTGTCGAGCACCCCGTACAGACGACCGACCTCGGCCCGGTAACGATCTTTGGCATAGGGCAGGTCCTGTGGCGGGTTCAGTTGCGGGGCGTATTTCAGGAAGTGATGCGCCTGACCGGCCATCGGCCCAAGGCCGCCCATCTGCCACATCAGCCATTCTTCGACGGCGATCCGATCACGCTCGGTCTTGCCATAGAACCGCCCGGTCTTGCGGGCCAGATACATCAGAATTGCCCCGCTTTCAAAAACCGAGATCGGTGCACCATCCGGCCCGTCAGGGTCCACGATTGCGGGCATCCGGTTGTTCGGGGCGATCTTCAGGAACTGCGGGTCGAACTGATCGCCCTTTCCGATATTGACCAGATGCGTGGTGTAGGGCAGCTCCATCTCTTCCAGGGCGATGGACACTTTCCAGCCGTTCGGTGTGGGCCAGAAGTACAGATCAATCGGGTCGGCCATGTGTTCTCCTGATGTTGAAGGGATCATGCGGGTTTCTGCCGGTTCGGCAAGGGCCGCTTACGAAAGCGTGACCAAAATGCAGGCCGGGCTTGACCGCAAACCGCCCGAGGCGTATTGCGATCCTGAAGCTTCGTGGCGATTTGTTACCGGATTGCGGGCCACGCTAAACAACACCGCTAAAAGGTCAGGATGAAAGACCCCTTTCGCTTGGCCGCGTCTGGGGTTTTTTGTTTGCCTCCGCCGGAGGCTGAAAGGGAATGAGATGAGCGAGAACTGGAACAAACGCACCCAAGCCGTCCATGGCGGTGTCCGCCGCAGTCAGTACAACGAGGTGAGCGAGGCGATTTTCCTGACGCAGGGCTTTGTGTACGAAACTGCCGAACAGGCCGAAGCCCGGTTTCTGGAATGCGGCCCTGATGAGTTCATCTATGCCCGCTATGGCAACCCGACCGTGTCTATGTTCGAACAGCGTATCGCGGCCCTTGAAGGTGGCGAGGATGCGTTCGCGACGGCCTCGGGCATGGCGGCGGTGAACGGTGCGCTGACCTCGATGCTGAAGGCCGGGGACCATGTTGTTTCAGCAAGGGCACTGTTCGGGTCCTGCCTGTACATTCTGGAAAACATCCTGACCCGTTTTGGCGTCGAGGTGACTTTTGTGGACGGCACCGATCTGGAGCAATGGCAGGCAGCGATCCGCCCGGACACCAAGGCGGTCTTCTTCGAGTCGATGTCAAACCCGACTCTTGAAGTGATCGACATCGCATCCGTGTCCAAGTTGGCCCACGCCGTCGGGGCGATTGTGGTGGTGGACAACGTGTTTTCGACGCCCGTCTTTTCGCGCGCGATAGAACAGGGCGCGGATGTGGTCGTTTATTCGGCGACCAAGCATATTGACGGACAGGGCCGTGCGCTGGGCGGCGTCATCATCGGCACCAGGGATTTCATCCGTGGAACCGTCGAGCCGTATCTGAAGCATACCGGCGGTGCGCTCAGCCCGTTCAATGCATGGGTCATGCTCAAAGGTCTGGAAACCATGGCGCTGCGCGTCAATGCGCAGGCCGACAGTGCACAACGGATCGCAGAGGCGCTGGAAGGGCACCCGGCGCTGGCGCGCACCCTTTACCCCGGTTTGAAGACCCACGCGCAAAATGCTCTGGTTCAATCGCAACTTGGCGGAAAGGGCGGGACTGTATTGTCCTTGGATGTCAAGGGCGGCAAGGACGCGGCCTTTGCTTTCCTGAATGCGCTGACCATTCCTGTGATCTCGAACAATCTGGGCGATGCCAAGTCGATCGCGACGCACCCGGCGACCACAACGCACCAGCGTCTGAGCGATGCGCAGAAGGACGAGCTGGGCATTACGCCGGGCCTGATCCGTTTTTCCGTTGGCCTGGAAGACGCCGGAGACCTGCTGGCAGACATCCAGCAGGCATTGGAGGCTTCGCAGAAGCAAACAGCAGCACAGTGACAAGCCTCTTACCACTAGGGGTCGTCGCGTTATCTGTGAACGCGGCGTCTTTCCGGGTGGTGTTCGCGGTTGAAGCCTGGCCTTTGTGTCTGCGAAAGGCGTATTTCGTTGCAGAATGACGGTTTTGCGCCGGTTTTTTCAATCCGGACTGCTATTGCCTGCGTATTGGGTTAAACTGGTAAATCACCTGCAGTCGTATATATTTCTACGACCAATCGAGGAACCGCAGCCGATGAACATCCACCCGCGCGACATTGATGAGACCCCGGATCAGGAAAAAGCCGCCGAGGCCCTGAAAGTTCTGCGGCAATGGGCGGAATCTGCGACGGCATCCGAGATCACCCAGCTGGATCCGGCTATTGCGCAGCTGGTGCCCGGCCTGACGCAGGTGAACTATCCTTCGCTTTCGCGCGCGTACCCGGAGGGTTTCTCGGTTGACGCGAATTACCGCGCGTCTTTGCCCGACTTGCAAAACGGCCCGTCCAGCTTGATCCGGGGTGCCAAGCAACAGATTCAGCATGTTGGCATCTCGAACTTTCGCCTGCCGATCCGTTTCCATCGAAAAGATGGGGAAGACCTGACGCTTGAGACGTCTGTTACGGGCACTGTCAGCCTTGAGGCCGAGAAAAAGGGCATCAACATGTCCCGGATCATGCGGTCTTTTTACAAACATGCCGAGCGTACATTCAGCTTCGAAGTGATGCAGGCGGCGCTTGACGACTATATGACCGATCTGGACAGCTTTGACGCTCGTATCCAAATGCGGTTTTCTTACCCCGACAAGATCAAAAGCCTGAGATCAGGTCTGGAAGGATATCAATATTACGACATCGCTCTGGAACTGGTGGAGTCGGGCGGTGTGCGCCAGAAGATCATGCATCTGGACTATGTCTACTCCTCGACTTGCCCGTGCTCTCTGGAGTTGAGCGAACATGCCCGTGCCACGCGGGGACAACTGGCAACACCGCATTCGCAGCGATCCGTCGCGCGGATTTCCGTGGTGGTGGATTGCGATGCCGATTGTCTTTGGTTTGAAGACCTGATCGGGTTGTGCCGACGCGCGGTGCCGACCGAAACTCAGGTCATGGTCAAACGTGAAGACGAACAGGCTTTCGCCGAGTTGAACGCAGCCAATCCGATTTTTGTCGAAGATGCGGCGCGCTTGTTCTGCGCTGAATTGTTGGCAGATCATCATGTTGGTGATTTCCGGATAATAGCCAGCCATCAGGAAAGCCTGCATAGCCACGACGCTGTGTCGATTCTGACCGAAGGCCCAACCTTTGCGGCATCCAGCTTGGATCCAAGACTGTTCAACACTTTGTTTCACGTTGGGTGAATACCGCTGTGTAAGCGATTAGGATTTAATCAGAGATTGCGGCGGTAGGCGTTCTTTTGCCGCAATGCAGCAAAAATGCTGCATTTGCGCAGTCGTTTGTTATATATCTATCGTGAATGCAGCAGCTGGATGCTTGCCATTTGATTGGCTGGCCGCCCCGAAAAGGATGCCGAGACGTGAGACGCCTTGGACTGCAAGACCGCGACCACTGTTCGAGAAATCGAAGAGGGCAAGGCGTTTCATCCATCACATTTGGGCTGCATCGTTATTACAGGAGAAGCATGTAATGAATCCGATTACCCAACCGCTGGAGTTTCAAGCTGCGGCAATTCGCATGGCTGGCTACGCAATGGTCAACCAGATGAAGATCATGCAGATCGTGGCCCGTTCAGCGTTCGAATTGCCGATGGCTCCTGTGCAGGCGTTGCACGTGGCTGCGGCGTCCCCGGAAAAGACGGTGGTAAAGACGACGGTCAAGGCAAAAGCCACTGCGCCGCGTGTGCAAAAATCTGCCGTCAAAAAGACCGCAGCAGTGAAAAAAACCGTAACGAAGGTCACCGCCGGTAAACCTGAGCCCAAACCTGCGGAGTTTTCCGCGAAGCCGCGCGCCGCCGTCACGCCAAAGGCTGAACCTGCGGCGATAGCAAAGCCCGCACCAAGACCAGCACCCAAACCGGCGCCGAAGCCAAAAACAGAACCGAAACCGGCCGCAGCTGTTGCAAAAAACGCCAAACCGGCTGCGCGGAACGCGACTGCAACCACGCCTTCCTCTGGCGAGTCGGCCCCGGCAAAAAAACCTCGTACCAGACCGGCGGCTTCTGCGACCAAGGCACCTGCTGCGCGTGCCAAAGCCGCAAAGCCTATTGAACAAACCGTTTTGACCCGAGCAAAAACCGCGCCCCTTGCGCCCAAAGCAGAACGTCAGAAGCCGGCGCCCGCTGCCGCGCAGTCAAAACCTGCGGCATCGGCAGAACAATCAAAACCGCAGGCGCGCAAAACGCGACCGCCGTCAAAACCGCCCGCAATGCCGGGGGCAGATACCAAAACAGACACGTAAACCGGGATCATCTGCTTGACACGGTCGGGCTGGCGCGCCAACGCTGCGCGTTATGATGGATCTTCGCCCGGTCGGATATGTGATTGGCTTGCTGGTCGCCATTCTTGGGGCGACCATGCTGTTTCCTATGCTCGCGGACATTATCGAAGGTCGCGGCGAATGGAATGTGTTCCTGGAAAGCGCGATAATCACAATGCTGACCGGATCCGTCCTGGCGATGAGTTGCTCGAACGGTGTGGGCGAGGGGCTGACCATCCGGCAGACCTTTTTGCTGACAACCGGCGTGTGGGTCGCGCTGCCGGTGTTTGGTGCAATCCCGTTTCTGTTCGGTGAAACCGAGCTGCGTTTTGTCGATGCCTATTTTGAGGCGATGTCAGGCCTTACGACGACCGGTTCGACCGTGATATCAGGGTTGGACACGCTGCCAAAGGGCCTTTTGTTGTGGCGCGGTATCCTGCAATGGCTGGGAGGCATCGGTATCATCGTCGTCGCGATGGTATTCCTGCCCGAATTGCGGGTTGGTGGCATGCAAATCTTCCGCTCGGAAGGGTTTGAGACCATGGGAAAAATTCTGCCTCGCGCGCAGGAGATTGCGGGGCAGATTTCCCTGATCTACGTCTTCCTGACTCTTGTGTGCGTGCTGGTCTATGCCGCGTTTGGGATGAGCTTTTTCGACGCGTTAGTGCATGCTTTCACGACGGTGTCCACGGGCGGTTTTTCGAACTATGATGCCTCGTTTGGAACATTTTCAGGCCCGGCCGAATATGCTGCATCCGTCTTCATGATACTGGCTGCTCTTCCCTTTGTGCGCTATGTCCAGTTGGCCAATGGTCATACGGCGTCGTTATGGAAAGACAGTCAAATCCGGGCATTTCTGGCGACCATTCTGGTTCTGGTTGTCATCATGTCAGTCTTTCTGACCTCGGTCTTTCCGCATCATTGGGAACAGGCGTTCCGCGAGTCACTGTTCAACATCACCTCGATCATCTCGGGGACAGGATATGCCAGTGTCGATTACATGGGTTGGGGCAGCTTTCCGATCATGCTGTTTTTCCTGATCGGATTGATCGGTGGATGCGCGGGGTCGACTGCGTGCTCGATCAAGGTTTTTCGCTATCAGTTGCTGTTCGCCTCAATCAAAAGCCAGATCAAACGGATCCGGTCCCCGCATGGCGTGTTCATGCCGCTCTATGATGGAAGGCCGGTCGGACGGGACGTTCTGACATCGGTGATGAGCTTTTTCATGTTTTTCGTTTTGTCGATGGGGGTGTTGTCTTGGGCGTTGGCACTGACAGGTCTGGATTTCATTACATCCGTTTCCGGGGCCGCGACAGCGCTGGCGAACGTTGGACCGGGTCTCGGCGATCAGATCGGACCGGCGGGTAATTTTGCTGGTCTCAACGATACGGCCAAATGGCTGCTTACAACTGGAATGCTGGTCGGGCGGCTCGAGCTTTTAGCGGTATACGCAATCTTCACCGTTCAATTCTGGAGAGGCTGATGAAAAGACCCCTTGGCGCGCAAATCTCGCATATGCTCAAGGATCGTGGCGTGGATGTGATTTTCGGTATACCGGGCGTCCACAACCAGGAAATGTATCGTGGTATCGAAGAGGCCGGCATCACGCATGTTCTGGCCCGGCACGAGCAGGGGGCCGGATTCATGGCTGATGGTTACGCGCGCGCAACCGGTCGCCCCGGCGTCGCCTATGTGATCACCGGCCCCGGTTTGTGCAACATCATGACCCCGATCGGACAGGCCTACAGCGACTCGGTTCCGATGCTGATTCTGTCCTCTTGTCTGGATGAAACGCAGGCTGTCCGGGGTCAGTTGCAC
This sequence comes from Ruegeria sp. A4, assembly GCF_056543025.1. NCBI lineage: Bacteria > Pseudomonadati > Pseudomonadota > Alphaproteobacteria > Rhodobacterales > Roseobacteraceae > Ruegeria > Ruegeria sp. A4. Next base: position 225,437 of record NZ_JBQGAW010000001.1, read on the forward strand.
CAGATGAAAGATCAACGTGCTGCCGCCGGTACGGTTGCGGATTGGTCCGTACAGGCCAACTCCGCCGAAGCTGCCTATGGGCTGATAGAACGGGCGTTTGAAGAATTCGAGCTTTCTCGCCCGCGCCCCAAGCACATTCAGGTGCCCATCGCGCAGTTGCAGGCCGAGGCCGACTCCGCGCCGTTCCCCAACCAGCCTGCGCTGCGCACCAAAGCCTTGCCGCCTGACGTGTCATCGGTCGTGTCCATGTTGAACCTTGCCCGCAGGCCGCTGTTCATCCTAGGTGGCGGATGCAGGTCGAATGATTGGCGTCAGATTTTGACACAGCTGGGGGCGGCCTGTTTTACCACTTATGCCGGGCGCGGGCTGCCGGGCGCAAATTATCCGCTGGACTTCGGGTCCATGTTGCCACGTCCCGGCAGCGCCGAGGTAATCGCGTCGGCGGATCTGGTCGTTGCGGTGGGGGCCGAGCTGGGCGAGGTCGATTTGTGGCGGCAGGATTTGGGGCACAAGGCGACCTTGATACGCGTCGACCTCGACCCCGAAGTTCATTCCGATCGCCATCGCGCCGCCATCAAGCTGCAAGTCGACAGCCAGAGCTTTGCCCGCGCCTTGTGGCACGCAACCCAGGACATGAAACCAGCAACAGGCTGGTCACCCGAGGAAGTCGCCGAGATGCGCGTCCGCTGGCGTGCCGAGGTGGATGCAGAGCGGCCCGGAATCGTGCCGATCGCGGATGCTTTGCGCGCTGCCATGCCGGCCGACACCATGATCTATTCGGACATGACGCAGTTTGCCTATGTCGCCAAAGAGGTATGGGACATGGCCTATCCTCATCACTGGCATCATCCGACGGGGTTTGGCACTCTTGGCTATGGGTTGCCCGCCAGTATTGGCGGGGCGGTTGCCCGGCGCGGCAAACCCACGGCGGTAATCGCCGGGGATTACGGGTTCCATTACACGATGCAGGAACTGGGCGTGGCGGTTGAGTTGGGATTGTCGCTTCCGATCATTCTATGGGACAATGGCAAACTGAAGGAAATCGAGGACAGTATGGTGCGCAGCCAGATCGCGCCCAACGCGGTCATGGCGCATAATCCCGATTTCTGCAAACTTGCCGAAGCCTTTGGTGCGCGCTCCTCGGCGCCTTCGAATGTGGCAGAGATGCAAAGTGCAGTAAGGGCCGCATTCGATGCGCCTGTGCCGACCTTTATCCACGTGACACCTGATATTCTGTAACGAAAAAGCGCCGCACTTTCATGCGGCGCTTTTTTGTTGAGGTGCTGTCGGATCAATCCCAGCAGTGAACCAGAACCGTCATGCCGGTTGCGCGCCGGTTCAACTCATTGGGTGATATCTGTATGGTTTCTTCGCTCGATTGACCGGACACTCCGGCCTCTGCAAGAATTTCGGTCAACCGATCAACGGTGGCCGCAAGGCTGACCGAAGCGGGCAGGGTGCGCCCTTTGGACGGTGTGGGCAACAACATTCCGACGACGTTGCCGCTGTCATTGAAGACGGGGCCACCCGCATCGCCGGGTTGAGCGTTCAGCGCCAGACGCTTGACGCCGGTCTCACCGTTCAGTCCTCGAACGTCCGCGACCTGCCCGTAGGTCAGGGTGGGGCCACCCAACGCGCCCTGATAGGAAAAGCCGGACACGGCCACCTCTGACTTGATGCGCGGCTTGGCGGCACTGAACGCAGCGACGCTCATGGGGGCGAGTGTCTTTGCAGGGCGCAGGACTGCCACGCCGAGTTCAGGGTCCGTCAGGGCCAGTTGAACCTCTTGATCACCATCCAGCGTGATCCGCGTGCAGCTGTCCGCGGCCTCGGAAACCGTCAGTACTGTCCCGTTCTCATCCGCGAAAAAGCCAGAGCGCGTCAGCCGGGGTTTGCGGACCTGAAGGCCCGACACCAGATCGATGCGCTGTTCTGCGGATGCACCGGCGGCAGCATCCAGAACCGCATCCGTCGTGCTGAAGCTGGATGTCATCGCTGACAGAACTCGCAGGCGACGTGCCTCGTCTCCTTCGGGCCAGACAAGGGTGAAGCCCTTGATTTTTCCATCGGCCAATTGCGCTTGCGTAACGGACACTTTGCCGTTGCCGCGTCCTTCAAGGGTAAACCGGTCACGGCCCAATTCACGAGGGCCATTCAGCGGAACGATCTCAAGCGATTGCATCACCTCGTAAAGCGCGCGGAGCGTGTTCTTGTCCCCCTCCTGGCTGATCAGCAGCGCCTTGGCGTTCAGGTCAGAGGTGCTTTTGAAATGTGCGAAGGGGGCCTCATAGCGATCAAGGCTGACAGCGCCCAGAGGCATGTCGAGCACGATCCCGGCCTTGTCGTCGGAATACCGCTCCATTCCGACAGAGATCAGCGGCGCGTTGTAGTCATCCATCAGGGCCTTGCGCTGCAACGTCGTCAGAACACCCGTGGCGTCAAACCCGTTATAGCGCTGCCAATCGCTCATCGAACGGCGGGTGCCTTGCCCGAACGCACCATCAATGGTCGAGTTGTAAAACCCCGCCGCGCGCAGAGCCGTTTGCAGATCCTTGCGTTCCTGCGCGGTCAATAGACGTTCGGACTGAAGCGCCTGCGCACGGGTTTCATCCGAATCCTGTGGTGTGGCGACTGCCGGAGCCTCTTCCGGTTGTGCCGCTTGTTCAATTGGTGCCGCGACGGTGCCACGGTTCAGAACGTTTGCCCCGATGGGCCAGAACTGTTGCCCCATCGCGCTGGAAAACGCGATGTAGCTGTCGCGCGGGATCTGGCCTTCGGCCCGATAGACGCGCAGCACCTGTTCGGCGTCGGTCCGCGCATAGGGGCCGATCACGATCGCGTACCAGCCGCTGTTCAGGCGAAACCCGTTCACGTCCGGCAAAGCACTGGCATAGGCCTGTGCCCGTTCCTGCGCTTCGCGCAGTGATGGCTGGGCCTCGACCTGGACCCAAACGCCGGGATCTTGTTGTGCGGTTGCGGCGCGCAGGCCGACCAGAAGAAACAATAGGATTGCTGAAAATACGCGTGTCATAGTCTGCCCGTTTTATGCAGTGTTCGTGCTTTGGCGCAGAATACGCGAATTCATTTGCGAAACGCCATGCCGCGAATGCGGGGAATTTCCAGTGTGGCACCGCAGATACAGGCTTGGCGCCAAGCCCCGTTGACGCCCCTTTGCCCCTTGCATAGGAAGGGCAAAACCGACCGGAACCGGGCGCAAAGGCGCCCAAAGGGAATGCCATGACCGAACCGACCAGCGCACCGCGTTCATTTCAGGAGATCATCCTGCGGCTTCAGACCTATTGGGCGTCTAAAGGCTGTGCCATTCTACAGCCCTATGACATGGAAGTCGGGGCCGGAACGTTCCATCCCGCGACCACCCTGCGCGCGCTTGGCTCGAAAGCCTGGGCTGCGGCTTACGTTCAGCCGTCACGCCGCCCGACGGATGGGCGTTACGGTGAAAACCCGAACAGGTTGCAGCACTATTATCAGTACCAGGTGCTGATCAAACCCAGCCCACCGGATTTGCAGGAGCTGTATCTGGGAAGCCTCGAGGCGATCGGCATCGACATGGATCTGCACGACATCCGTTTTGTCGAAGATGACTGGGAAAGCCCGACGCTCGGCGCTTGGGGTCTGGGTTGGGAAGTCTGGTGTGACGGAATGGAAGTCAGCCAGTTCACCTATTTCCAACAGGTTGGCGGCCATGACTGCGCGCCGGTATCAGGTGAACTGACCTATGGGCTTGAGCGTCTGGCCATGTATGTGCTGGGCATCGATCACGTGATGGACATGCCGTTCAATGACCCCCAGTCGCCCAGTCCTTTGACTTATGGCGATATCTTCAAGCAGACCGAAGAGGAGTACGCCCGCTGGAACTTTGACGTGGCAAACACCGAGGTTCTTCTGCGCCACTTCGAAGAGGCCGAGGCCGAGTGCGCCGCCATTCTGAGCCAAGAGCATGTGGACCCGAAGACGGGCAAACGCATCATCATGGCGCACCCGGCCTATGATCAATGCATCAAGGCCAGTCACATCTTCAACCTGCTGGACGCGCGCGGCGTGATCTCGGTGACCGAACGGCAGGCCTATATCGGGCGCGTCCGGGCGTTGGCCAAACAATGTGCGGATGCGTTCGTACACACCGAGGCCGCCGGGTTTCAGGCCTGATGAGGCAATCAGGCCAGCCCGGGCAAAAGCGCCTTGAGCCCGTCTGCGATCATGCTGACGGCAATGGCGGCAAGGATCATACCCATGAAGCGGCTCATGATCACGCGCGCGTTGCTGGACAGGCGTTCAGCCAGCCAGGCGGCGTTCCAGAACGTGATCAGAAGCAGGCCGAGCACGACGAGAAATACTCCTGTAAAAACAAAGGTCTCAACCGCAGTTTTAACCTGATGTGCGTACAGGATCAGGGTGGTTATCGTGCCGGGGCCCACAAGAATGGGAAAGGCCAGCGGGTAAAAGGCCACCGTATCGGTTTCGGGGTAAGCTTCCTTCTCTCCTTTTGTTCCATGATGAGAGGTGCTTTCGTTTCCGTTCAGCATGTTGAGGCCGATCATCATGACGACCAGGCCGCCGGCGACGCGCAAGTGATTGACGCTGATGCCAAAAAGGCCAAGCGCCTGACTTCCGACCAGCGCAAAGGCACCGCCAAGGATCAGGCAATAGATCACCGTCTTCACCGCAATCTTGCGCTGGTCGGCGGCAGGCAGATCCTGAGTGACGCTCAGAAACACCGGCAGGTTGGAAACCGGGTTCATGATGGCAAACAATGCGCCGAAAAAACCGACAGCAAGCGTGGATTCCATGGTGTTGACCTCATTGATGCCTGTACCCGGACGAAACCTGTCCTATTTTACAAGAACTTGAAAGAGGCAGCCTGAAACATGACGGGAAAACTGCTGGCAATTGTTCTGTTGTTGTCGGCCTTGGTGGCCGGGGCCGGAATGTATTATTTGCAGATTTACGGTTTCTACTATGAGGTCGAACCGCAGCCCGGCCAGGACGTGGTCCTGATGACGGACCAAAGCGATGCGCCTGTCCCAATCACCTATTCGGACTTTCAGGCGATCGATGCAGACAGTTCTCCGATCCGCTACCGAGGCTGTTTTGAAACGGATCTGAAGCCGGATCAGATGGCCGGATTTATTGCTGTTGAAAACCCAGAACCCTTGACCGCGCCGGGTTGGTTTGACTGTTACGACGCCGTTTCGCTGGGCGATGCACTGAAATCGGGGCAGGCGCAGGCGTTTTTGAGTGAGAAGAACATCCATTTCGGCGTCGACCGGATCGTGGCGATTACCAGGGATGGCAAGGGATATGTCTGGCACGCGTTGAACAACTGCGGTGAAAAAGCCTATGACGGTACGGTGGTGGGTGAGGAGTGCCCGAAACGCCCTGAAAACTGAGGAAAACCATGGCTGACGCCGTTTTGATCCCGGACTTCATTACTGCAACTCTGGGGTTTGCGGTGTATTTGTTGGGTGCCCGGATCAACGGCAAAGTCGCAGTTCTGAGGCAGTTCAATATTCCTGAACCGGTCACGGGCGGCCTTTTGGCTTCGCTCGTGGTTTTGCTTCTGTATCTCTTTGCCAATGTTGAGCTGTCATTCGAGTTGCAGACCCGGGACGCTCTGCTGGTTCTGTTCTTTGCCGGGATCGGACTGAACGCGCGGCTTTCTGACTTGATTGCCGGTGGTAAGCCTTTGTTGATCCTCCTGATTTTGACGCTTGTCACGATTGTTGCGCAGAACGTTATCGGCGCGGCAGGGGCTTCCTTGTTTGGCTATCCGGCGCAAGCAGGCGTTCTGTTCGGTTCGGCCGCTTTGATTGGTGGACACGGAACCGCAATCGCATGGGCACCCGAAGTTGCCAGCGCAACGGGTCTGGACGGTGCAACCGAACTTGGCGTTGCCGTGGCGACGCTCGGACTGGTGCTTGCTGCGCTGGTGGGTGGCCCCATCGCCCGTCTTCTGGTGGAAACACGAGGCCTGTCGCCGGACCGACCTGACGAAGAACATACGGTCGGACTGCCGGAAGAAACGACCGCGGCCACCGAAATTGACCATGTGACAATCATGCGCGTGCTGCTGCATCTGAACCTTGCGATTATTCTGGGCTATGCGCTGGGCGAGGCGATTTCGGCCGCTGGGCTGAAACTGCCGCTGTTTGTGCCCTGTCTGATCATGGGCATCGTGATTTCGAATGTCCGAGCGGCCATCGCTCCGACCGCGCCGCCGGTTGCACGGACACCGTCGCTGGCATTGCTGTCTGAATTTGCGCTTGGTGCCTTTCTGGCAATGTCACTGATGAGCTTGCAGTTGTGGACCATCGCGGAACTGGGTGTGGCAATTGCCGTGATCATGACGGCGCAAACGGTGTTTACGGTCGTCTTCGTGATTTGGGTACTGTTTCCCCTGATGGGCTCGAATTATCGCGGAGCGGTGCTGGCAGCGGGCTTCGGAGGCTTTGCCCTGGGCGCCACACCCACGGCGATTGCAAATATGACGGCAGTAACCAAGCGATATGGGCCGTCGCCTATTGCCTTTATCGTGCTGCCCCTTGTATCCGCCTTCTTTGTGGATATCGCCAATGCCATCGTCATTCAGACGATTGTGAACTTCTAAGGACCGACTATGCCCGACCTGCTGATCGAACTGTTTTCCGAAGAAATTCCTGCGCGGATGCAAACCCGTGCCGGTGAGGATCTGAAAAAGCGGATTACCGATGGCCTGGTCGAGGCCGGTTTGACCTATTCAAACGCGGCCGCACTGACCACACCGCGCCGCCTGACACTGGCGGTGGAAGGTCTGCTGGCGCAAAGCCCGACAATCCGGGAAGAGCGCAAAGGGCCCAAGGTTGGCGCGCCGGACAAGGCGATCGAAGGGTTCCTGCGGGGCGCGGGCCTGACCCGCGACCAACTGGAAGAGCGTGAGACACCCAAGGGCGCTGTCTATTTCGCCACCATCGAGAAACCGGGCCGCCCGGCCGCCGAGATCATTGCCGAAGTGCTGGAAGCTACCATTCGCAATTTCCCATGGCCCAAATCCATGCGTTGGGGCAGTGGCAGTCTGCGGTGGGTGCGCCCGTTGCATTCCATTCTGTGCATCTTGTCCGATGACTCCGGGGCGCAGGTTGTTCCGATGCAGGTCGATGGCATCCGCTCCGGTGACACCACGGTCGGTCATCGTTTCATGGCCCCCAACCGGTTCCCGGTTACGTCTTTCGAGGACTATGCCGCCAAGCTGAAACGCGCATTCGTTTTGCTGTCACAGGATGAACGTGCCGAACACATCTGGAATGATGCGCAGAACATGGCTTTTGCCGCCGGTCTGGAAATCGTCGAAGACAAGGGGCTGTTGGCCGAGGTTGCCGGGCTGGTGGAATGGCCTGTGGTGTTGATGGGGAAAATCGACGAGGAATTCCTCGAATTGCCGCCCGAGGTGTTGCAGACCTCGATGAAAGAGCATCAGAAGTTCTTTTCGGTGAAGAACCCCAAGACCGGTCGGATCGAGCGTTTCATCACCGTCGCCAATCGCGAGACCACCGACAACGGCGCGACCATTCTGGCCGGCAACCAAAAGGTGCTGTCGGCGCGTCTGGCCGATGCCAAATTTTTTTGGGAAAACGACCTGCGCATTGCCAAAGCGGACATCACCCAATGGACCCGCGCGCTGGAGAACGTGACCTTCCACAACAAGCTGGGCACCCAGGCCCAGCGGATCGAGCGCATCGCCGCGCTGGCCCGCGAACTGGCCCCCGTAACCGGCGCCGACCCGGATCAGGCCGAGAAGGCCGCGCGCCTGGCCAAGGCCGATCTGAGTTCAGAGATGGTCTATGAATTTCCCGAACTTCAGGGGCTCATGGGGCGGTATTACATCGAAGCCGCCGGCGAGGATTCCGCGGTGGCTGCTGTTGCGCAGGAACATTACTCGCCGCTGGGGCCGTCGGATGATGTGCCTGCGGCACCTCTGTCGGTCGCCGTGGCGCTGGCTGACAAGCTGGACACGCTGACCGGGTTCTGGGCGATTGATGAGAAGCCGACTGGCTCGAAAGACCCGTTTGCTCTGCGTCGTGCGGCATTGGGGGTTATTCGGTTGGTGCTGGAGAATGGTTTCAGCCTCTCTTTAACAGATCAAATCGAAAATGGTTTCGAAGAAGTTCGACAGCCCAGGTACGCAGAGTTGAAAAAAGCCATTGCCAATGAGATGTGGCAAGACTTCGAACGTGGCCAAGAAGTTTCCGAGGAAATAAGGGAGTTCATCGGAGCAACAGCCGAGGACAAAGTTGCATTAGTGAAAGCTGCAATTGCAGCAGGCCCAAGTGCCAGGGAATCTGTTGTTCTCGAATCCATAAACGAAATAGCGGGAGTTTGGGTCAATCAAAGAAGCGGAATCGATTGGCGCGGGGAGTTCGTACCAATGCGCGATGACCTCCTCTCCTTCTTCCACGACCGTCTCAAGGTCTTCCTCCGCGACGAAGGCATCCGCCACGACATCATCGATGCCTGCATCGCGATGGAGGGGAATGACGACCTCAACCTGCTGGTCAAACGCGCCCGCGCCCTGAATGCAGTGATCGCGACTGAAGATGGCGAGAACCTCGTGCAGGGGTTCAAGCGGGCCAACAACATCCTGACCCAGGCCGAGGAAAAGGACGGCGTGGAATACTCTTACGGTGCGGATGTGAAATTCGCTGAGACCGACAGCGAGAAGGCGCTTTTCGCGGCTTTGGACGGGGCGCAGACGCAGATTGACGTTGCCTTGAAATCCGAAGACTTCCCAACTGCAATGGCGGCCATGGCCGCGCTGCGCGGGCCGGTGGATGCGTTCTTTGAGGACGTACAGGTCAACACCGACAATGACGTGATCCGTCGTAACCGGTTGAACCTGCTCAGTCAGATCAGGCAGGTTTGTTCCAGCGTGGCCGATCTGTCGCGGATCGAAGGTTAAAACATCGGGCACGCAGTGATGCGTGCCCACAACGCCCTTGCACGAAGGGCGCAAGCGCTTATGCTGCACTCAAATCAAAAGGTGCTGCAGTGCAGAATAATCCGCATACCACGCTCATTACATCCGATGCTCCGGTCACGGCCCATACCCATGGCGGGCGGGCCAAGTGTCTGCAACGGCTGGTCCGACTGGATCTGCCGGTGCCCCGGACCGTCGCCTTGTCGTTTGATGCGGTCCATCAGATTGCGGAAGGCGACGTTCCGAACCTTGACGCGATCCTTGAGCAATTCGATCCCACGACCTTGCTGTGCGTCCGGCCAAGTTCTGAAGATCCCGACTGGGGTGGGCCCGGTGCGGTTCTGAACATTGGCATGAATGATGCACGCTATGTGGACCTGTCCGACACCATGGGGGCAGAGGCCGCTGCTGCGCTGTATCTCAGGTTCGTTCAAAGCTATGCGATCCACGTGGCGCGGCTGGACGCGGATGTGTTCGATGACATCGACATGGATGGCAGCGAAGGCTTGCGCCATTCCCTGCGCGCCTACGAAGATGAAACGGATGAAGCCTTCCCGCAGGACCGGGGTGAGCAGTTGATCGGAGTTTTGCGCTCGATGGCCCGCGCATGGGACGGGACATCCGCCCGGCTGCTGCGGCAGGCCAAGGGTGCCCCGGCAGATGCCGGTCTTGGGCTTGTCATTCAAGAGATGATCCCGGGCGTCGGGCAGGGTGAATGCGGATCAGGCGTGCTTCAACTGGTCGACTCCACCACCGGAATGCCGCAGATCACGGGGCGCTACCTGAGCCAGAGCCAGGGCCGGGATGCGCTGGGCGAAGATGTGGCCGCGCTGTTTCTTGAAAAAGACCCGCGAGGACCGTCGCTTGAAGAAGTCGCACCCAAAGCCTTTGCCGAGTTGAAAGAACAAGCCGCGCTGATGCGCGAAAAACTGCGCGAAGAAATGCAGGTCGAGTTCGTCATTCAAAACGGCAAAGTGCACATTCTGGATGGCGTCCGGGTTCAGAGAACGTCGCGCGCGGCGATGCGGATCGCCGTTCGTCTGGCTGAAGACGGGATCATACCGCCGCAAGAGGCGGTGATGCGTGTGGACCCCCATGCGTTGAATGAACTTTTGCACCGGCAGGTCCATCCGGAAGCGCGGCGTGATGTGTTGACGACGGCCATCGGTGCCAGCCCGGGCGCCTCAACCGGAAAGATCGTGTTTACATCCGCAGAAGCGCAGGCCAGTGCCGCGCGCGGAGAGGCCTGCGTTCTGGTCCGCCGCGAAACCTCGCCCGAGGATGTGCGCGGGATGCATGCCGCCGTGGCGGTTTTGACGGAAAAGGGCGGCATGACCAGCCACGCCGCCGTGATTGGTCGTGGACTTGGCCTGCCCTGTATCGTTGGTGCCTCAGACATGCGGTTCCAGACTAAAAAGAAGATGCTGACCGCGCCCGATGGCCGTGTTTTCAAAACCGGTGATATTCTGACAATCGATGGCAGTTCCGGTCAGGTGCTGGCAGGGCAGCCTGCCATGCTTGAGGCCGCGTTGGATGATTGTTTTCAGACATTGATGGCGTGGGCCGATGCCGAGCGTGATATTGACATCCGCGCCAATGCCGACACGCCGGCCGATGCGCAGACGGCGCGCAATTTTCAGGCTCAGGGCATCGGCCTGTGCCGGACGGAGCATATGTTCTTTGAACCCGGTCGCCTGATCGTGATGCGCGAGATGATTTTTGCGCAAACGTCTTCAGGCAGGGCGGCTGTGCTGGAACGTTTGCTTCCGATGCAACGTGAAGACTTTGTTCAACTGTTCAGAATCATGGAAGGGCAGCCTGTCTGTATTCGCCTGTTCGACCCGCCCTTGCACGAGTTCCTGCCCACCACGCGCAGCGGTCAACGGGAATTGGCCGAGGCGCTGGATTTGCCGGTTTCCGATGTCGAACGCAGGGTCAATGCGATGACTGAATACAACCCGATGCTGGGTTTGCGCGGCGTTCGCCTGGGCGTAACGGTGCCGGAAATCTATGACATGCAAGCGCGCGCGATCTTCGAAGCCACGCTTGATGCCAGAAAGAACGGCGCCCCGGTCGTGCCCGAAGTGATGATCCCGCTGGTCTCTGCGAAACGAGAGGTCGAACTGGTCAAGTCCCGCATCGATTCGGTGGCGGCAGCGGTCGCGTCAGAACGAGGGCAGGAATTTGAATATCGGCTGGGTGTGATGGTTGAAACCCCGCGTGCCTGTCTGCGCGCAGAAGAGATCGCCCCGCAGACCGCGTTCATGAGTTTCGGTACCAATGACCTGACGCAGATGACCTATGGTCTGTCCCGCGACGATGCCGGCCGGTTCATGTCCGCCTATGTTCGCCAGGGTGTCTTCGGCGAAGATCCGTTCCACGTTCTTGATCCGGATGGGGTCGGGGAATTGCTGAAGCTGGGAGCCGAGCGGGGACGAGCCGCGAAACCGGATGTAACCCTGTCGGTTTGCGGAGAACACGGCGGAAACCCCGAATCAATCGCCATTTGCAGGGATTTGGGGTTCGACTATGTTTCGTGTTCGCCCTTCCGGGTTCCTGTCGCTCGGCTGGCTGCCGCTCAACTGGCGATTTCCTCCAGACTTGGGGGTTGACAGGGGCTGAAAACCCAAGGATTAGTGGGTTATCTGAACACTCGCAGGCGAAATTTATCTTCGCTGCGGGCAAGATTCCACTTGCATTTTCCGAAAGACTGGACCTTTGCGCTCGATTGCGTTAGATGCCTCGTCGCGCCCGCCGGGGGAGGGTATGGCGCGTGAAGTGCCTGTGCGAGGTTATCTGATGCTACGTTACATAATGGCTGTTGCCACAATGGCGGCAACCGTGCTGCCGAGTGCGTCCTTCGCCGAGAGGGAAGCAATTGATACTGCAAAGAAAGAACTTGTCGCCCGCAGCGAATTGCCGGCGCAAAGTTTTCGCGACTATTTCAAACTTTTCCAACCGCGCAAGGCGGCCAAACCTGTTGAAGTAACATACTCCAAGGACTGGCTAGACCAACAGCCCAAGGCGACCGGTGACGAAAACTGGAAGTGCCTGTCCGAGGCGCTGTACTTCGAAGCGCGTGGCGAAAGCGTGCGTGGTCAGTTTGCGGTGGCCGAGGTCATTCTGAACCGGGTCAAAAGCAGCCGCTTTCCAAGTTCACTGTGTGGTGTGATCCGCCAGGGCACCGGCAAGAAATACCAGTGCCAGTTCACCTATACATGTGACGGTCGCAAAGAGGTCATCCACGAGAAGAAAGCTTATGAGCGCGTGTCCAAGGTCGCTCGGGCGGCCATTGATGGTATCGGCCAAGAGCTGACCGAAGGGGCGACCCACTACCACACGACCGCGGTTCGGCCATCTTGGTCGCGGGTCTATAAACAGACTGCGCGGATCGGTGTGCACATTTTCTACCGCCACAACTACCGGACAGCGAGCAACTGATTGACGCACCCGCGCTGGAAGCTTGATGGCGCGTGGCAGGTTGCAGTCTATATTACGGGCCCAGGAGGCCCGTAATGCTTTTCACCCGACGACAGATTCTGAAAACAGCCGCCGCAGTCGCCATTGCGCCGGTCGCGGCCGGGGCCGCCGGTTATCCGCCGCTCAAGGCGCATCTGAGCCGGCAGCGCGTTGCGCCTGATGGGTTTCCTGACACGGCGGTCTGGAGTTACGGTAACACAGTCCCCGGTACGGTAATAAAGGTCGATCAGGGCGCACGCGTTCAGCGCAAGCTGGTGAATGACCTTCCCCGACCCACATCGGTGCATTGGCACGGGATACGCATAGACAACGCCATGGATGGTGTGCCTGGCCTGACGCAGGATGTCGTCGAACCGGGCGGCACTTTTGACTATGACTTCGTTGCCCCGGATGCGGGCACCTATTGGTACCACGCGCACAACCAGTCGATGGAACAAGTTGCCCGCGGGCTTTATGGGCCGCTGATCGTTGCAGAGGCCACGGCACCGGATGTTGATCAGGATCTGGTGCTGATGTTGGATGATTGGCGGTTGAACCCTGAGACCGCGCAGATAACGGATGATTTCGACAATGGCCATGATCTGAGCCATGCAGGCCGGCTTGGGAACATCCTGACCGTCAACGGATCATTCGATCCCGCGTTTGCGGTACGCAGAAACGAGCGACTGCGACTGCGATTGGTCAACGCCTCCAATGCCCGGATATTTGACCTGGATCTTGATGGTCTTTCGGGGTGGATCGTCGCCTTGGATGGAATGCCCTTGGAAACACCGCTGCGGCTGACGGGCTCTTTCCCGTTTGCACCTGCGCAGCGTGCGGATCTGATAGTGGATGTCGTCACCGAGGGCGAAACGGCAAGCCTGGTCAGCGTCGAAAGAGATGGTTCTTTTGGGCTGGCACGGTTCGAGGTCGGTGGAAACGCTGCCGGGGCGAACAGGCAGGGCGTGTCAGCATTGCCGCCTAACCCTTTGCCTGAGATCGGGAATCTTCGACATGCCAGAACGCACCGGATGGTTTTGCAAGGTGGTGCAATGCGCTGGCTGGAAAGCGCCCGGCTGGGTGAAACCGAACTGTCAGGCCGCGAGCTGGCGCAATTTGGCAAATTCTGGGCGCTGAACGGTTACGCCGAGCGCCCCGAAGATCCGTTTCTGGATGCGGCCGTCGGCAGTTTGCACAGGATCGAGTTCGTGAATGAAACCGCATTTCCGCACGCAATGCATCTGCACGGGCATCACTTCCGGCTGATCATGGACGATGGCTCTCTGGGCCCCTGGCGTGATACCGTTCTGGTCGGGCGGGGACAGGCGCGCCAAATTGCATTGATCGCGGACAATCCCGGGAACTGGTTGCTGCATTGTCATATGCTTGGGCATGCTGCTTCGGGGATGATGAGCTGGTTTCGGGTCTCGTGACGCCGCATTCGGCGGTTGGAATGGCGCTTGTTTGAGTGCTATAGGCCCTCGCGACGCCTATAGTAAGCAAACGATGCAACGAGCCCGAAAAGGCCTGACCCATGAGTTCTGAAATCCGTCTGGCATTCGCACACCCGTCCGAACGGTCCGAGGCGACGTCTCCTCGGGGGCCGTTGGATCGTATCTCGTTGCGCGACCATATCGTCGAAGTCGAAATCGGCGCCTTCCAGGCCGAGCGGGGAACAACCCAGCGGATCTGCTTCAACATCGTGGTCGAAGTCCGGCCTCTGACGGACCCGATTGATGATGATGTGGATCGCATCCTGTCATATGACCGGGTAACGGAATCCATCGCCTATGAGCTGGCGGCCGAGCGTCTGAACCTGCTTGAGACATTGGCCGAACGCGTTGCGGAACGCATCCTGCTTGAACCTCAGGCTGTAAGGGTTTTTGTTCGCATCGAAAAACTGGATCGGGGCCCGGGTGCGTTGGGGGTTGAGATCGTGCGCGGAAAAGACTCTGTCCATCATGAGGTGGCCGAAGAAGAACGCCCGCATCCCCGCCTTGTCTTCCTGTCGAATGACGCCATCGCGTCGGAGAACCTGAAGGGTTGGATCGATCAGTTGGAGAACCGCCAGCGCCCGCTGATCCTGTGCGTTGGGGCGTCCGACCTGGCCGCTCCGCAAACGGGTCATGCGATGACACAACGCCGAATTGACCTGTTGGCAATTGAACAGAATGCCTGGGTTCTGGCGGCACGGGATCATCGCTGTGTGGTGGTCTCGACGCGGACCGAATTGGATTGGGCGATGAAGAATGGCCAGATCTGTGTCTGGGCCCCATCCAAGATCGTCCTGGATGCCGTTGACGGCCCGTCTGCCGCCCCGTCGGATGCCGTGGCGCTGGCTGCATGGTTCGCGGCGACCTTTGAAGCGAGCGAAATGATGGTGATCGGCGGCGCTTTGCCGACGGAACCCAAAACGCCCTTGCGCGCTGTAGCGGTGGATCAGGCTCAGCTGTGAGAACCTATTTCAGACCACTGGTCCAGCATGGAAGGACCCGTCCCGCAGGTGCTGTGCCGCTGGCGGGTCAACCCCTTTGGTTCACCCATGTCGAAGCCCTGCGGCGCGGGTCCGAACCCGAAATCGTCGCGGCCTCGGACGTTCCGTCAGATTACCTGAGCCGTTTGATCCAACCGCGGGCTGACGTGGCGGGCCTTGATATGCAGGTGCCTCATATCATGGGGATTCTGAATGCCACGCCGGACAGTTTCTCGGATGGCGGTGTTCACAGCTCGGTAGATGCTGCTCGCGTGGCTGCGGTGAATATGGTGGCGCATGGTGCCACGATTCTGGATATCGGCGGAGAGTCCACCCGTCCGGGTGCGGATTTTGTCCCGGCCGGGGAAGAGATCGCGCGAACCCGCCCGTTGATCGAAGCGATCCGGTCGGAAACAGGCGCTTTGATTTCCATCGATACACGAAAGGTCGATGTCGCCAAGGCTGCCTGCGCGGCCGGGGCAGGGTTGGTCAACGATGTCTCGGGCTTCACCTTCGATCCGGCGTTGGCACCGTTCTGTGCCGCGCAGGGTGTGCCTGTCTGTGTCATGCACATGCAGGGTGATCCGGCGACGATGCAGATCAATCCGCGATACGACAATGTATTGCTGGATGTTTACGATTTTCTCGAAGGCCAGATCGCGTTGCTGGAACGTCTTGGCCTGAGCCGCGATCAGATCGTTGTGGATCCCGGGATCGGGTTTGGGAAGACCGAGGATCACAACCTGACCCTTTTGCGCAATCTCAGCCTGTTCCACGGCTTGGGCTGCCCGATCCTGTTGGGCGTGTCGCGCAAGGGCTTTATTGGCACCATCGGAAAAGAGCCTTGCAAGACTGCCCGCGCGCCGGGATCAATCGCGGTGGCTCTGGCGGGATTGTCTCAGGGCGTGCAGATCATCCGCGTTCATGACGTGGCCGAGACCTCTCAGGCCTTGCGCCTATGGGCTGCTGTCCGGTAATCCGGTCGCACGGCAAATCACGGAGTGACACCTATGCGCAAGCTGTTCGGAACCGACGGGGTGCGGGGCACCGCCAACACGCATCCGATGACGGCAGAGATGGCGTTGCGCATCGGGGCCGCAGTCGGGCGGTATTTCCGGCGCGACGCGACAGGAGTGCACCGGGTTGTCATCGGCAAGGATACGCGTTTGTCCGGCTATATGCTGGAAAACGCGCTGACGGCCGGTTTGACGTCCACTGGAATGAACGTGCTGCTGCTGGGGCCCGTTCCGACGCCCGCCGTTGGCCTCATGACGCGCTCCATGAGGGCTGATCTGGGCGTCATGATCTCGGCCAGCCACAACCCTGCCGAAGACAACGGAATCAAGTTCTTTGGGCCGGACGGCTATAAACTGTCCGATCAGGCCGAGGTCGAGATCGAAAGACTGATCGACGAAGGCGTCAGACCCGCCCAGGCGCAGAATATCGGCCGGGCGCGCCGGGTTGATGACGCACGGTTTCGCTATGGCGAACGTGTGAAGTCGTCGTTGCCGCGGAACGTCAGTCTGGATGGTTTGAAGGTGGTGATCGATTGTGCGAACGGCGCAGCCCACCGCACCGCGCCGGAGGTTCTGTGGGAGCTGGGCGCAGAAGTGATCCCCGTGGGAATCGCGCCCAACGGCAAGAACATCAATCTCAACTGCGGATCGACCAAGCCACAACTGGCCGCAGAAACCGTTGTCGCGCATGGCGCCGACGTGGGCATTTGTCTGGACGGCGACGCGGACAGAGTGGTTGTGGTCGACGAAACCGGTCAGGTGGCTGACGGCGATCAGCTTATGGCTTTGCTGGCGACGGCATGGAAGAAATCGGGCCAGTTGAAGGGCGACGCTCTGGTCGCGACCGTCATGTCCAACCTGGGCCTGGAACGCCATCTGACAGCGCAGGGTTTGCGTCTGGAGCGAACGGCCGTCGGTGATCGCTACGTGGTCGAACGGATGCGTGAAGGCGGGTTCAACCTTGGTGGGGAACAGTCCGGCCATATCGTGATGAGCGATTACGCCACCACCGGTGATGGGTTGATGGCTGGTCTGCATTTTCTGGCGGAAATGGTTCTGTCGGGGCGCAAGGCATCTGATCTGTCCAAGCAGTTCGAAACCGTTCCGCAGTTGCTGAAGAATGTGCGCTACTCCAGCGATCAAACACCGTTGGAGGTTCAAAGTGTTCAGGCGGCCATCGCCGATGCCGAGGCGCGGCTGAACGGGCAGGGCCGGTTGTTGATCCGCAAATCCGGGACAGAACCTCTGATCCGCGTGATGGCTGAATGCGAAGACGATGGGTTGCTGACCCAAGTTGTCGACAGCATCGTGGCAGAGGTCGAAGCCGCCACAAGCTAATTCCCGAACAAAACCTTTCGCAGGCTGAACCACTGGCTGATGGCCATGCCGGTCAGGATCAGGGCCAGAGCGATGAAAAAGCGCAGGGGCAGGGCCTCGGACAGGATCCATGCGCCGAACACCATCGACCAGATCGGCACCTGGTAATTCACCAATGTCAGGAAAACCGACCCGGCGCTGCGGGTGATCGAAACGCGCAAAAGGGTGGCAAACGCAGTTGGCAGCAAACCCAGAACGATCAGGGCGATTGTCGAGCGTGGGCCTTGCCAGGTCGGCAGCCCCTCGGTGAGCAGCATTATGGGCAGAAGAAGCGCGGCGCCGACAACCAGCGTCAGGGCAGCCAGTACCAAAGGGTCAACCGGCGGGCAGCGTCGAGTCAGCACGGATGAACT
The DNA here is from genome assembly GCF_056543025.1 of Ruegeria sp. A4. NCBI lineage: Bacteria > Pseudomonadati > Pseudomonadota > Alphaproteobacteria > Rhodobacterales > Roseobacteraceae > Ruegeria > Ruegeria sp. A4. The sequence continues at coordinate 243,083 of NZ_JBQGAW010000001.1, forward strand.
TGCGTAACACAGCGCCGCCGTGATGCAGGCCAGTTGCGCGACGGGTTCGGCCCCCTGGCCCAATTGTGCAAGGCCGGGTCCGATCAAAACCAGCGCCCCGGAAAAGCCAAGGCACACCCCCAGAAACCGGCGCAGGTTCAGTGGTTCATCCGAGAAGAAATGCGCCAGCGGCAGCACCATCAGCGGGATGGCCGCCATAGACAGCCCCGCAAAAGCAGATGGCACAAATTGCTGCCCCCAACTCAGCAACATGAATGGCACGGCAGTGGACAGCACGCCAATAAGGACAATCGAAACACTCAGCGCCGGCGTCAGAACCGGCAGCTTGCGACCGGTCGCCCTCATCATCAGCAACAGGGTAACAGCGCCCAGCGTGGTTCGTGAGGTGGCAACGGTGATTGGGCCATACCCTTCAAGTGCCATGGCAACGACCATGAAGGTCGCGCCCCAGATCAGGCCCAGCGTGAAGACGCCGCTCCAGTCCTGTTTTGTCGGCTGTTGAACCATTGATTGTCCTGTCGGAACGCGCGGGTGCGCCAGAAATTAAACCTGACCGGCTGTTTATGTGCCTTGCCGAACCTTTGTTCAAACGAAAAGGGCGGCCACGCGGGCCGCCCTGTGACAGGCTTCCGCCCTTCTTAGTTCTTTTCTTTGTCGACCATCTTTCCGGCCGAGATCCACGGCATCATGCCGCGCAGCTTGGCGCCGGTTTCCTCGATCATATGCTCGTCATTGGCACGGCGCGCCGCTTTGATGGTCGGCTGGCCAACGGCGTTTTCCAGCATGAAGTCACGAACGAATTTACCCTGCTGGATGTCGTTCAGAACCTCTTTCATACGCGCTTTGGTCTCGTCGTATTTCAGGATACGCGGCCCGGTGACATACTGGCCGTATTCGGCGGTGTTCGAGATCGAATAATCCATGTTGGCGATGCCGCCTTCATAGATCAGGTCAACGATCAGTTTCACTTCGTGCAGGCACTCGAAATAGGCCATTTCAGGGGCGTAACCGGCTTCGACCAGAGTTTCAAAGCCGCAGCGGATCAGTTCGACCAGACCGCCGCACAGAACCGCCTGTTCGCCGAACAGGTCGGTTTCACACTCTTCACGGAAGTTGGTTTCGATGATGCCCGAACGCCCGCCACCGATGGCCGAGCAGTAGGACAGGCCGATTTCCAGCGCCTTGCCGGTTGCATCGTTGTGGACAGCGACCAGGCAGGGCACGCCGCCGCCTTTGGTGTATTCGCCGCGCACGGTGTGGCCGGGGCCCTTGGGGGCCATCATGATGACGTCGACGCCTTCTTTCGGCTCGATCAGGCCGAAATGGACGTTCAGGCCGTGGGCGAATGCAATCGCGGCACCCGGCTTGATGTTGTCGTGGACGTATTTTTTGTAGGTCTCGGCCTGAAGCTCGTCGGGCATGGTGAACATGATCACGTCACACCAGGCGGCCGCCTCGGCGATGCCCATGACTTCCAGGCCCTCGGCTTCGGCTTTCTTGGCCGAAGGCGAACCTTCGCGCAGCGCGATGACCAGGTTCTTTGCACCTGAATCGCGCAGGTTCAGCGCGTGCGCGTGACCTTGCGAGCCATAGCCCAGGATAGCCACTTTCTTGTCTTTGATCAGGTTGATATCGCAATCGCGATCGTAATAGACGCGCATTTCGCCGGTCCTTTCTGGTTTGATTGCGGCGGTTGTATCTGCCTGTTCGCGCAATGGCGATAGGGTTGGGCTTGAGTATTTGCGAAAAAGATGAAGAATAATTCGCGCCAATCGGAGAATGTGAAAAAATCATGCTTGATGACATTGATCGGCGCATTCTGCGCCACTTTCAAGCAGACCCGAGCCTGACAACAGCGGAACTGGCCGATCTTTGCCGGATCAGTGCGGGCGTCTGCTGGCGGCGAATCGAAAAGATGCAGGCTGCAGGGATCATCGAAGGTCAGGAGGCCGTGATAGACTGGGCCGCGATGGGATATGCCGTCGAGGTTTCGCTTCGGATCACGCTCGACAAGACGCAGGCCCGAGCTTTCGACGATTTCACGCAGGCGGCGCGTAACGTGGCAGAGGTGATCGAAATCCAGACCTTTCTGGGTCGTGTCGATGTTCGTCTTTCCGTAATTGCAAGAGATATGAAGCACTATCAGCAGCTTTATCGCGACCGGATTCTGACCCTGCCGCATATTGCCGATATCGAGGCCCTTATGCACATTGCGCGGGTCAAGCGGGACGAGGTGCTGCCGGTATGATCGAGTTGGATGAGATTGATCGTCGTCTTCTTCGCGCGCTGCAACAGGATGCCACGCAAAGTGCCGGAGCATTGGGGCGCCGGTTCGGGTTATCCCAACCCGCCACCTGGCGTCGCATTCGCCGGCTCGAAGAGGCAGGAATAATCAAGGGCCGTCGGCTGCGTCTGAATGCCGAAGCGCTGGGGTTCGGTGTCACAGTCTTTCTGGGCATCAAACTGGGGCGCAAGGGCCAAGTCAGTCTTGAAGATTTTGAGCGCGCTGTCAGTGCCGTTCCCGAGGTGCAGACCGTCGAGCACGTGCTGGGGCTGTATGATTATCGACTGCGTGTCGTGGCCCGGGACCTGGCCGATTTCGAGCGTGTATTGCGGCGCCGGATCATGACACTGCCGGGTGCAGGCGACGTCGAGGCCAACGTTCTGCTGAGCGAAGAACGTCTGCCTGGTCCCATCGGCTGAACAGAGTCAGTACTTGGTGCGGATGCAATAGCCCGGATGATGCGTCATGCGCGCAAAGGTAAGCGGCCTGTCTTCTTTCCAGGTGGTGCGCTCCATTTGAATCATGGATGTTCCCGCCGTGGTTCCCATGAATTCTGCCAGTCGCGCATCTGCGGAAATGGCACAGAAAGCGACCTCGGCATCGGTGAAAGGTGCGGCCGTCAACAGCCATTCATGCGGCCCCTGTTCGAACAAGTCCGCGTCCTCCACATCAGGTACGGCCTCGATGTTGATCCATCGTTCTTCCATCTGGAAGGGCCGATTGTCCGCATAGTGCATACAGATTACATGTAGAACACGCGCATCCGGTGCCACGTTGATCTGCGAGGAAAGCCATCCTGGGCTGGTGACGACATTCCTTTCAACAAGCGCATAACGATAGTTTGCATTCTGGCTTTCGACCACTTGCCGCGCCAATGACAATTCGAGTTTGGCGTGTTTGCTGGGCTCTTTCTTGACACGTGTGCCGCTCTTGCGTTTGCGCTCGACAAAGCCCTGGTCGGCCAGTTCTCTCAAGGCTCTGTTCACAGTGGCCCGGGCGCAATTGAACTCCTCTGCCAGCTGGGTCTCCGTCGGCAAAAGCGATCCTTGTGGCCAGACACGGCTTTCAATGCGTCGTTTTACTTCGTCTCGAACGAACTGGAAGCTGATCCGCTTTTGTATCGTCACGGGTGAATCTATCCCTTCAAGTATAAAGTGTGCGCATCTGTTCAGAAGCAAGTAGAAGTGTAAAGGGGAAGTGACACTGGTTGGCGTCATTTTCGTGCTTTCACGAATTTAAGCCAAAAAAATTAAGTGTTTGTTAAGCTTTACGTTGGGTCAAATTTTTGCCGCGAAAGGGCTTTACCCGAACTGACAAAGCGGACAAGACTTCGAAAACGCTTTGGAGAGGATGCGCCATGCCAGGCTTGCTGGAAACTGTTGACCCGAATGGGCTCGAAGAATTCTCGGTCGTATTTACGGACCGCTCGCTGAACCATATGTCGCAGAAGTTTCAGCAGGTGATGCGCGACATTTCGGATATGTTGAAGGGCGTGTACAATGCAGATGGCGTCGCCGTTATTCCCGGCGGTGGAACCTATGCCATGGAAGCGGTCGCCCGACAGTTCGGGCACGGCGCAGATGTGCTTGTGGTTCGCAATGGATGGTTTTCGTACCGGTGGAGCCAGATCATTGAAAGCGGGTCTCTGACAAACTCGACCACAGTCATGAAGGCGCGCGAGACTGGCAATTCCAGCCCATCGCCTTTTGCGCCTGCTCCGATCGAAGAGGTCGTCGCCGCGATTCGCGAACAAAAGCCCGGTGTTGTTTTTGCTCCGCATGTCGAAACGTCGGCGGGGGTCATTCTGCCGGATGACTATGTGACCGTGCTGGCAAGCGCGGCGCATGAGGTGGGTGCGTTGATGGTGTTGGATTGCATTGCGTCGGGTTGCGCCTGGGTGGACATGAAAGCCACCGGTGTCGATGTTCTGATCTCGGCGCCGCAGAAAGGGTGGAGCGCCTCGCCATGTGCCGGTCTGGTCATGTTGTCTGAACGCGGAGAGGCACGTCTGGAGCAGACCAGTTCCGACAGTTTCGCCCTTGATCTGAAGAAATGGCGGCAGATCATGCAAGCCTATGAAAACGGGGGCCACGCCTACCACGCCACGATGCCGACCGATGCGTTGCTGGCCTTCCGCGACACCATGGCAGAGACTCGTGAATACGGGTTCGAAAAGTTGCGTGCGGCGCAGTGGGCGCTGGGTGACGGTGTGCGATCGATGCTCAAGGACAAGGGTGTCGTTTCGGTTGCGGCCGACGGTTTCGGCGCGCCCGGAGTTGTGGTCAGCTACACCTCGGATCCCGAAATCCAGAACGGCAAGAAATTTGCGGCACTTGGCATGCAGATTGCCGCAGGTGTTCCGTTGCAATGTGATGAGCCCGAAGGGTTCAGCACGTTCCGGTTGGGTCTGTTCGGGCTCGACAAGCTGTACGACGTGGACGGCACCATCGCGCGTTTGAAACGGGTGCTGGATCAGGTTCTGTAAGCGGACCGGGCCTTAGCGAACGCCAAGGCCCATCTGCATCAAAGTCTTGCGCACTGGTGGCAGGGAATAGAGCGCGCTCAGCCCCATCGCCCGTGCATCTCGCAGCGGCCGCGTCTCAATCATCGAGGCGCGGTTCAGCAGATCAATGCCCTTGAGGCGCATCTCGACCTCGGTGTGACGGGCCTTGTGATAGGCGCCCAGCATCTGTTCGTCTCCCAGACCTTCGGGCCGGGCTTGCGCCAAATCCAGCAGGCAACGCAGGTCACCCAGAGACATGTTCAATCCTTGTGCCCCGATGGGAGGCACTACATGCGCCGCCTCGGCCATCAGCGCAATGCGTTCACCCGCCAGACGTTCCGCCGATTGGCTGATGATGGGCCAGATCGTTCTGCGGGATGCCAATTTCAGCGGGCCGAACAACCCGCAGGACCGAGAGGTCATGGCGGCCTCGAAAGCCTCGGGTTCCAGGTTCAGGAGTTCAACGGCCTTCGGTCCGCGTTCCATCCAGACGATGGCGGACGAGGGCTGCCCGTTCCAGTCCGGTAGAGGCACCAGCGTGAACGGCCCCCCGGATCTGTGAATTTCGGTCGAAACATTCTCGTGTGGAATTGGGTGCGTCACCGCAAATGCCAGCGCCTTTTGCCCATATCGTGTTGTGTGCACCTTGATGCCGGCTGCTTCGCGCATTGGCGAGTTGCGACCATCGGCAGCAAGCACAAGCTTGCACCGGACGCGGCTGCCATCACTCAGGCTCACGCGGGCCTCGGCGGTTCGGGTAAACAGGCTGGTGGTCGCGGTGCCGGGACGGAAATCGACATTTGGCAACTCGGCCAGTCGGGCCACCATTTCACGGCGCAACAACCAGTTGGGTAGGTTCCAGCCGAAAGGTTGTTCGGAGATGTCGGCCGCGTTGAAGTCGCGAACGACGCGTGGCTCGGGCAAGTCGCCCCCGGCGTCAACGATCCGCATGACTTGCAACGGGGCCGCCTGTGCATCCAGTCTTGCCCACAGACCGCATTGTTCCAGCAGGCCGCGCGCAGGCTGCAAAAAAGCCGTGGTGCGCAGGTCTGACCCGTCCACGTCCCGCTCGGTGATTGGAGGGCTCGGATCAACGCAGATCACTTCAAAACCTGCCGTTCCGAATACCGCCGCAGCGGTCAGACCGGCGATCCCGCCACCGGAAATCAGGATGTCACAGCTGTCGGACATGGCGCCTCTCATCATTCTGGGCAGAACCTAGTTCGGATCTGCCCCGAGTGCCAAGTGACATCCTGTCCCGTATTTCAGCCCCGTGAAATCAGGATGAGGATCAGAAACATCAGCGGCACCATCATAAGGGCAGGGATGTAGAGGCCGGGAAGGCCGAACAACATGATGGAACAGCCCCACATGCTGAAAATCGCAGCGGCGGTGTAATACAAGTCTTCTGCCTTGGCGTTGACCGCCTCGCGCGCCAGCCATCCAAAGACGGGAATTGCAAAGAAAAGGCGCTGCCAGATCGGCAGGCGCAGCGGCATGTCAATCGCGCTCATCGGGGTCTCCATCTGTTCGTCGCTGCAGCGCATATAAGGACGCAGATGCGTGTGCAGAACGTGCAGATCGTCGCACTGTGACAGCCTATCGCAGGCGCGCCAGGAACGCGGTCAGATCGTCCGTGTGATGGTGGATGTGATCGGCTTCATGCGGGTCGGGAGAAACATGAACCGTGCGCATTCCCATCTCGTGTGGGGCCGCGAGATTGCGTGGTTCATCTTCGAACATGGCCGCTATTTCGGTCTGAAGGCCGTCCTTTTCAAAGATCGCTTCGAACGCGGCTTTTTCGGGTTTTGGTCGGTACCCTGCATGTTCAACACCGTATATCGCGTCGAACAGGCCTGTCAGGCCGCGTGCCTCAAGGACACGTTCCGCGTAGGGCGCGCTGCCGTTGGTGTAGACGATCCGCCGGCCGGGAAGGGCGCGGATATGATCGGCCAGTTCCGCATCCGGGTCCATGTGGCTCATGTCAACCTGATGTACCGCGTGCAGGTAGGGGTCGGGGTCCAGATCATGTTCGGCCATCAACCCGGCCAGCGTGGTCCCGTATTTCCGCCAGTAATGCGCGCGCAGCCGGTCGGCTTCGGCCCGGTCAACACCGATGGCTTGCACCACATAATCCGTCATCAGAACTTCTATCTGATCGAACAGCCGCATATGCGGTGGGTACAGGGTGTTGTCCAGATCGAACACCCATTGTGTGACATGACTAAACGAAGGTTTGACCATGGCTTGGGTTTAGGGCGCAGTCGGGCGGTTTTCAATGCTGTACTTGATCGCCGCCCCCTGTCACGGCTAGACATGTCCGAACGAGGAGACCAACGATCCCATGAGCCAGACCCGATCCCCGACCAAGGACGCCTACAGCCTTATCCTGGAAGCCATCGACGTGGGCGTCTACAAGCCCGGTGATCGGTTGGTCGAAAGCGAACTGGCAGAGCGTTTCGGAGTGTCACGCACCCCGATCCGCGAAGCGTTGCAACGGTTGGAAACCCAGTCTCTGCTGGAACGGGACGGGCGGTCGTTGATCGTCGCGTCCCTGGATCACAACCAGATGGCCGAGCTTTACATCGTGCGCCGGGAACTTGAAGGGCTGGCTGCGCGCCTGGCCGCAAAACACGCCACCGAAGAAGAAATCAAGGTTCTTCAGGACATGGTGGTCGAAGATGACAAGCTGATCGATGACCCAACGGCCTTGTCGCGCGCCAACCGACGGTTTCACGAACAGATTCATCTGGCGTCACACAATCGCTATCTGGTTCAGCAGCTTGATCTGGTTCACCGGACCATGGCTTTGATGGCGACCACTTCGCTGGCTGTTCAGGGTCGTGGCGAGATTGCGCAAAGTGAGCATAAGGGAATCGTCGATGCCATCGCAGCCCGAGACGAAGAGGCTGCGGGGCAGGCGTTGAAGGAACATATTTCGGTCGCCTTCATGACACGTCTGAAACAGGATGCCAGTCGTCGCGACAAATAAACGTCAGGTCAGCGGAACGTCTTCGCTGGCCTGCCCGTGTTGGGTTTTGTCCCAAAAAAACGGATTTGTCGCCAGTTCCCACAGGGCCTTGTAACCGGCGACCACCCCCAGAGGGAAATACAGACACATCGTCGGAACCCACGGCAGCAAAAACCGACGTTCACGCGCGGATACAGCGATGATCCCGACGCATATATTCAGGGCCTCGGTCGCCAGAAACAGGCAGATCAGCGCCGTCGTGATCTGCTGCGGCAGGATCTGCTCCATCGGATTGGGTATACCCAGGGCGTACAACCAGAAAACCCATAGAACGGGGGCCAGCAGGAACTGACCCAGAGTGCCCAAAAAAAATGCCTGTAGGCCGATAAACTTGGCCGCACCCAAATCAGCATACAGTTTCTGCGGGTCCCGCATGTGCACAAGATAGGTGACCATGAACCCCTTGAGCCAGCGTGAGCGTTGCTTCACCCACGGCCAGGCTCGGAAATTCGCCTCTTCAAAGGTGGTGGTGTCCACCATCTCGGTCCGGTAACCCGCTCGGCAAAGCCGCACGCCCAAATCGGCATCTTCGGTGACATTGTGGGCGTCCCAACCGCCCAGTTCCAACAGCTTTTCGCGGCGGAAAAAGAACGTCGTTCCCCCAAGCGGGACGACCAGCCCCATACGTGCGATACCCGGCAGGATCACGCGAAACCAGCTGTTGTATTCGATGGTGAAACAGCGCGACCGCCAGTTCGTGCGGGGGTTGTAGTAATCCAAAACACCTTGCAGGCAAACCACCTCGGGCGAAGCTTGGGTGAAATGCGCAACCACACGTTCAATCTGATCCGGCTGTGGTGCGTCTTCGGCATCCCAAACGCCAACGATGTCACCGCGGCAAAAGTCCAGCGCGTAATTCATGGCGCGCGGTTTGGTGGTCAAACCGTTCAGTTCGGGGACTTCAACAACACGCATCCAACTGGGCAGAGCCACTCGCGCAAGGGCGCCGCGCGTCACGTCATCGGTCGCCTCGAGCACGAGAATGACGTCCAGCAGCGCTTTGGGATAGGTCAGCCTTTGAAGCCGCTGCACCAGAGCATTCGCGATTTCTCGCTCCTTGTACAACGGCACCATGATGGACACGCAGGGGTGACGCAGCGCGATCGCCGCCTCTGTTGGCTCGGTCGGCTTTTTCATGCGGTCGCTGAGGCAGGCCAGGGCGCCCATTATCCGAAAGGCTGCAAAAAGAACCAAACTGCCTACGGCCGCGCCCAACAAAACCATCAACCCAATCGCAGGGAACAGGGCAAAAAAACACAGCACACCCAGCGTTGCCGCAGATGATACGAGCCGGGACCCGGCGGTCCAGTTGCGACAGCTTTGTTCCGCGTTCACACGGGTTTCGGCCGCTTTTGCGAGTGTCCGCGAGAAGTGCTGTGCAATGACCCGGTCGATCTGATGAGAACCCGCAAGAACGGGCAGGATGGAATAGTCGCAATCCTGCATCTCGGCGATCACGGTTGCAAAACGATCGGGCCGGGCAGTGGCGACCAAAACCAGAGGGCCGATGCGCATCCAGGGAATGACATTGTGCTCAAGCCAGAAATCCACCGGCTTCAGGTTGCACAATCCGGGCATCGGTGGAATTTGTTCGAGGTCCGCGATCTGCCACCCGAACTGCGTGGACAGAGCTTTCAGAACGTCCTGCCTGGTGGCATACCCTTCGCCAACCAGAATCTCGCCAAGCGGCGCTTTCTGCCTGGTTTGCAGGCTCAGCGCATGGTCCAGTTGTGAACGGGTGATGACCTCGGTTTCCAGCAGGCATGTGCCCAGCGGTTTGCGAAAACCGGGCGCCGGGATCGGGGACGCGTTTGTAAAATCCTGAAGGTTAAGTTCAACCATTAAAAAAACCCTGGCACAGTTACCTGCGCACAGGGTTGATCAAACAAGGTTAATGTGCCGTTAACTCCGGTAACTTAAGGGTTTATGCCTGCTCTTTTTTCTTTTCCATCGCATCGGCGAAACGTTCGAACAGGTAAAAACTGTCCTGGGGTCCGGGCGACGCTTCGGGGTGGTATTGTACCGAGTATACAGGTCTGTCAGTCATGCGGATCCCGCAGTTCGAGCCGTCAAACAGCGATCTGTGGGTCTCGACCACGCCTTCCGGCAAAGACTGCGCGTCCACGGCAAAACCGTGATTCATCGACGTGATTTCGACCTTGCCGGTTTCCAGATCCTTGACCGGGTGGTTCGCGCCGTGGTGGCCGTGGTTCATCTTGACTGTCTGACCGCCCAACGCCAGGGCCAGCATCTGGTGGCCAAGGCAGATACCAAAGACGGGCAGATCGGTTGTGTCCAGAATTTCCTTGATCATCGGCACAGCATAGGCACCCGTTGCGGCCGGGTCGCCGGGACCGTTCGACAGGAAAACGCCATCCGGCTGATGGGCCAGCACTTCGGCAGCGGTCGCCGTCGCTGGCAGCACGGTTACATCACATCCAGCCGAGGCGAGACAGCGCAGAATATTGCGCTTTGCTCCATAGTCGACAGCCACGACTTTGTGGGCGGGGGCCTCTTGCCGCTTGTACCCTTCCGGCCACGCCCAGCGCATTTCATCCCAGCGGTAGCTTTGGGCACAGGTGACATCCTTGGCCAAGTCCATACCTTCCAGCCCGGCAAAGCCGCGGGCCGCTGCAACCAGTGCTTCGATGTCGAAATTGCCCTCGGGATCATGAGCCAGCGCCACATGCGGCGCGCCCTGCTGGCGAATGGCGCGGGTCAGACGGCGGGTATCAACGCCGCCGATGGCGATGCGGCCACGGCGGGCAAGCCAGCCCTTGAGTTCTTCGGCCGAGCGCCAGTTGGACGGCTCGGTCGGGTCCCATTTGACGACCATGCCAGCGGCGACCGGATCAGCGGTTTCGTCGTCTTCCGGGTTCACGCCGACATTGCCGATATGGGGGAAGGTAAAGGTGACGATCTGCCCGGCATAGGATGGGTCGGTCATGATTTCCTGATATCCGGTCATCGCTGTGTTGAAGCAGAGTTCGGCCACGGTCTGTCCGGTTGCACCGAAACCGATGCCGTAAAACAGCGTTCCGTCGGCCAATGCCAGACATGCGGTGGGCTTGGACGGGGCGTTCTGGGCCATGGCGCGACTCTCCTGCAAGGTAAACCGGCGCATACCTAAGGGGGTTAAGCGCTTGGGTCAAGTCTGTTCAATTTTTAGGCTATCGTTATTTTTCAATGGGTTAAGCTTGTTCGCCCCCGGTTGTAACGCGCTTTTTGTTTAGATATGTTCGGGGTTCCGTTGTCATGGGGATGGACAAGCCAAATGGACATGCGATCACGGGTGAATGCCGCCCTGAAGCAAGCAATGAAAGACAAAGCAGCCGAGCGTCTGTCGACACTGCGGTTGATCAACGCGGCCATCAAGGACCGCGACATCGCCGCGCGCGCCTCGGACAATGAAGAAGTCAAAGGCTGTGGTGATGCAGAGGTGCTTGAAATTCTTGGAAAAATGACCAAGCAACGCAAGGAAAGTGCGCGCGCCTATGAAGAGGGTGGTCGCCTGGATCTGGCCGAGCGCGAGATGCAGGAAGTCGCCGTCATCGAAGAGTTTCTGCCCAAACAGTTGGATGATGATGAGGTTTCAAAGGCGATTCAGGCTGCAATCACTTCGACCGGTGCCGGTTCCATTCGCGACATGGGCAAGGTCATGGGCGAGTTGAAAACCCGTTATACCGGACAGATGGACTTCGGCAAGGTCGGGCCTATGGTCAAGGATCACCTCTGCGCCGCGTCAAACGGCGACTGCTGAGACATCAGGCTGAAACACCTACTGCGCGACAGGGTCGCGCAGTTTCCTGGCCAAATCGTCATAGAGCGTGATACGCTCGTCCTCCGACAGAAACGCCCCGATTTCGACCTCACGCCCGTCTCCGACGAGCGTGACATAGTGTGGAACCGGGCCGCCTTTTTCGTACATTTCAGGTCGTGCCCAATAGCGATTGCACGACCATTCCTGTTGGTCTTTGCCCGGGGTGTGATGCACCAGGCGGGCTTGTGAACCGGACAAGGTGAAAATCTCAAACGCACTGCGCGCGCGATAGTTCGCCTGAATCGCCAGCCAAAGCCCAAGCACCGTCAACAGCAGAAACGGTAACAGGCCCCACAACACGACCGACCCAAGCACGGCCAGCAACGGGATCAAACCGAACAGAAATACGGACAGGATGGCAATCATCGCCCCACGTCGCGGCAGAGAATTATGCGGCCAGAGGCGCAGTTCCTGTTCGGTTTCGGATGTCTGATTCCATTTGTACGGCATACCGGAAACATATCGCAGTGCCGCCTCATGTCGACGGGTTTTGATCAGACCACGTGGCCCACACGCGCCCAGGACAAGGCGTCATCCAAACGGTCGTCGCCCCAGAACACCTCTTGCCTCACCACGAAGCTGGGGGCGCCGAAAACACCCAGTTTCACGGCGATGTCTGTTTCAGCTTCCAGCGCGGTGACGATATCCGGGCTGCGCGCGCGAGCCAGCGTCAGGCGAGGATCCTGTTGGCACCGCAGCAATGCTTCGGACAGGGCGCTTTCGCTGCCGGCCTCGACGCCATCCTCGAACCAGATGCGGTATAGGTTCTGGGTAAATGACTTGCCCCATCCATCCGTCATACCAAGCAGAGCGACCTGATTGGCCAGGGCAAGATCGGAAATCGGATAGGGTGCGGGCAGGCTGGCGTGGATGTGATACTTGGCACAGCGCCGTTCGATATCACGCCACATATATGCGGATTTTTCGGGTTTTCCGGCGAACGGGATATTCTGCTGGGCTGACATGACCGTGCGCACATTAAAGGGCCGCCAGTTTATGGTGGCGTCATGTTCAGCGCACCAGTCGTCCAGACGCATCACGGTAAGGAAACTGTAAGTGCTGCCTATTGAATACCAAAAGTCGATTTCCGGCATTGCCGATCCTCCGACTGTTCTGTGGGGGTATCATAGCGGATTTTGGTACACTTGGCGAACTGACAGAGGTGGATAACGAAAACCCCGCCACTTGGGCGGGGTTTCTTTGGATCAGATCGGGATCAGTGCGCGTGGCCTTTGTCCCAGTCTTCCTGCTTGGGCAGCTGCTCGAACGTGTGTTCGGGCGGCGGTGTCGGCAGGGTCCATTCCAGCGTATCCGCGTATTCATTCCACGGGTTCGGACGTGTCTCTTTCGCACCACGGAACAGGGCGTAGAACACGATCCCGAAGAACAGCAGGAACGAGGCGAACGAGATGAACGCGCCGATCGACGAAACGAAGTTCCACTGGGCGAATGCCTCGGGGTAGTCGATGTAGCGGCGCGGCATGCCCTGACGGCCCAGGAAGTGCTGCGGGAAGAAGGTCAGGTTGGCGCCGATGAAGAACAGCCAGAAATGAACCTTGCCCCAGAACTCAGAGTACTGACGGCCCGTCATCTTGCTGAAGTAGAAGTACACCCCGGCGAAGATCGCGAAGACAGCACCCAGCGACATCACGTAGTGGAAATGTGCCACGACATAGTAGGTGTCATGATAGGCACGGTCGACACCGGCCTGCGACAGAACCACACCGGTCACACCGCCGACGGTGAACAGGAACAGGAAGCCGAAGGCGAACAGCATCGGCGTCTTGAACTCGATCGAGCCGCCCCACATGGTGGCGATCCACGAGAATACCTTGACCCCCGTCGGAACCGCGATGACCATCGTTGCCAGCATGAAATAGGCCTGCTGACGCAGCGACATGCCGACGGTGTACATGTGGTGCGCCCACACGACAAAGCCCAGCACGCCGATTGCGATGATCGCCCATACCATCGGCAGATAGCCGAAGATCGGCTTGCGCGAGAAGGTGGCGATCACGTGGCTGATGATGCCGAAACCGGGCAGGATCACGATGTACACTTCGGGGTGGCCGAAGAACCACAGGATGTGCTGATACAGGATCGGGTCACCGCCGCCGGCCGGATCAAAGAAGGTGAAGCCAAAGTTGCGGTCCATCAGCAGCATGGTGATCGCGCCTGCCAGAACCGGCAGCGACAGCAGAATCAGCCATGAGGTGACGAAGATCGACCAGCTGAACAGCGGTACCTTGAACAGGGTCATGCCCGGGGCACGCATGTTCAGGAAGGTGGTGATCATGTTGATCGCGCCGAGAATCGAGGAGGCGCCCGATACGTGCACGGCAAAAATCGCCAGGTCCATGGACATGCCGCCTTCGGTCGTCGACAGCGGCGGATACAGAACCCAGCCCACACCCGAGCCGAGCTGATCGTTCCCACCCGGGCTGAGCAGCGAGGCAACACCCAGCGAGGTGCCGGCGACATACAGCCAGAAGGACAGGTTGTTCATCCGCGGGAACGCCATGTCCGGCGCACCGATCTGCAACGGCATGAAATAGTTGCCAAATCCGCCGAACAGGGCGGGGATGACAACGAAGAACATCATCAGAACACCGTGATAGGTGATCATCACGTTCCACAAGTGACCGTTGGGGGTACACGGGTCGGCCATGAAGCCTTCCAGGCACATGTACTGAACGCCCGGGTGCATCAGCTCGAGCCGCATGTAAACGGTCATCGCCACCGAGATCAGACCGGCAAGGGCCGAAACGACCAGGTACAGAATCCCGATGTCCTTGTGGTTGGTCGACATGAACCAGCGCTGGAAAAAGCTGCGCTGATCTTCATGGTCGTGACCGTGAATGGCTGCGTCTGCCATTATAGGTGCCTCCTGTTGCAACTGCACCGCGCAGTCGGACCTCTCCAACGCGCGGGATTCCTGCTGGTTTTAGAATGTGAAGAGGGCACCTTCAATGGCCGAGTTTGATCTGGATCAAGATTAATTGTCGCGGGCACGCGGGTGCCGCACGATTTTCCGGCCTTGAACGTGGGGTATCTGGGCATGGCGGATGAGAATTCAAGCCCGGACTGTCGATGCGGCATGGGCGTTGGCAGAGTTCCGCCTTGACCGTCGCCCGCGCGCGTCTCAGAACTGTGCCGACACCCGCAATCCAGAGGTTTGAGATGGCTGATTACGACCCCGACAATATCTTTGCCAAAATCCTGCGCGAAGAAATCCCGTGCATGCGCGTGTACGAGGATGATGAAACGCTGGCTTTCATGGATATCATGCCGCGCGCGGACGGGCATCTGTTGGTGATCCCCAAAACACCATGCCGCAACATGTTGGATGCCACGCCCGAGCAACTGACGGCGGTTGTGAAAACGGTGCAGAAGATGGCCCGGGCGGTCAAGTCCGCATTCGACGCGGACGGGGTGACGATCCAGCAATTCAACGAGGCGGCAGGCGGGCAGGAAGTCTTCCACCTGCATTTTCACGTCCTGCCGCGCCACGAAGGGGTTTCCATGCGCCCGCCGGGCAAGATGGGGGATTTCGAGCTTATCGGTGAACACGCGAAAAAGATCAGCGCCGCTCTCGCCTGATCATTCGGCGCCATGGGGCCCCATGCATTCGCCGTGGTCCTGAAATGCGTGCAGCACGGCACAGACATGATCGTGCTGCCCGTCGCAGGCCGCTGAAATTCGGGTCAGTTCCGTTTCGAGGTTTTGCAGGCGGGCAATTCGGTCCCGCAGATCGGCCAGTTGTTTTTGGGCAATTTCGTGCGCCCGGTTAAGGTCGCTGCCAGACGCGCCTTCAAGGGACAGCAGGCCCACGACGTCGGCCAACGGCAATCCCAGATCACGGCAATGGCGAATGAAGATCAGCCGTTTCAACGCGGCTGCGTCATACCGGCGTTGATTGCCCGCGGTTCGCTCTGGTTTGGGTAACAGGCCTTTGTCTTCATAGAACCGGATTGTTGGAATTTTCACCCCGGTTCGGCGCGATAAGTCCCCGATCGAATACATTTTTCGGTTTTGACCTCTTGAACCTCTAGTGGCTAGAGGAATTACATGCTCTGGGAAGCCGTAACAAGGGACATGAAACGATATGGCACACCAGCATTCCCACACCGGGCATGGTCACCAACACAACCACATTGATCCAGACGCTGGCGATGCGCGCGTCGCCTGGGCGATTGCGGTGAACATGTTCCTGACATTGGCTCAGGTCATCGGGGGCATCATTTCGGGTTCTCTGGCGTTGATTGCCGATGCGCTGCACAATTTTTCGGATGCTGTTGCGCTGATCATCGCGTTTTTTGCCCGCAAGATTGCACGGCGTCCGGCCGATCCACGGATGAGCTTTGGCTACGGCCGGGCCGAAGTCGTTGCGGCCTTGGTCAATTACACCACGTTGATCGTGTTGTCGGTCTATCTGTTCTACGAAGGCGTCATGCGGTTTTTTGAACCCGAGCCGATCAACGGATGGCTTGTGGTCTGGGTCGCCGCGCTGGCATTGGTGGTCGATCTCATAACCGCTGCGCTGACGTATACCATGGCCAAGGACAGCATGAATATCCGGGCCGCATTCATCCATAATGTTGCGGACGCCTTGGGATCAATCGCCGTGATCGTAGCGGGCACCGCAGTGATCCTGTTCGGCTGGACATGGGTGGACCCGGCGGTGACGATCCTGATCTCGGTCTACATCATGTGGCATGTCAAAGAAGAGATAGGCGAGACGGTCCGCGTTCTGATGCTGGGCGCTCCGCCCGACCTGGAGCCAGAGCAGGTAGCCGCGGCGATCGAAGAAACGGATGGGGTGGCCGAAGTGCATCACGTGCATTTGTGGAGCATGCAGGAACGGCAGCCCGCGCTGACGGCGCATCTGGTCATCGATGCGAACGCGTGGTCAGATGCCGAAATGGTACGGGACAGTGTCAGGCAGACGCTGCAAGTTCGTTTCGGGGTGGGCCATGCGACGCTCGAACTGGAACAGGCCCGCTGCGCCTGCGTCGGTTCGTCCCGATTTGGCCACCAGGAAGAATAGCGGTGCCTGAAAGAGAATTGCCGTTCCGATTTGGGGTCGGAACGGCAGACTCGTAACCAAACACTTCTCGGATTTCGAGGGCGAGCCCTGGATCACCGGTTAACATACCACTCACTCTTGATTGGCAGTTCCATATTACTCGTTAACGGGGCCTTTGTATCCACCTGAGTTAAAAAATGCTTAAAGACTTCTACAAATCCACCGAATTCAGGGTTAATTGCCTTACGCGTGGGAAACAGAGCCAGCCTGTCACAGGGATTGTTGTTTGCAACAGTGGCGCGCAGCGATTCGCTGCGCAGTGATCGACAGATGGATTCAGGGTGCCACTGGGCCAAAAACGTCTGCGAAAGTCTTTTTCAGTGCGGCATCAAGGTCTGCCATCGTTACCGGCAAGCCCAGGTCGACCAATGAGGTCACGCCGTATTCGCTTATCCCGCAAGGGACGATGCCGGAAAAATGTTCCAGATCCGGTTCGACATTCACCGAGATCCCGTGAAAACTGACCCATTTGCGCAGGCGCAAACCAATGGCGGCGATCTTGTCTTCCGCCGGTTTGCCGGTCGCTGTCAACGGCTTGTCATCACGCCGAACCCAAACCCCCACGCGCCCTTCACGGATCTCGCCTTGCACGTTGAATTCCGCCAGCGCCGAGATCACCCAGGTCTCCAGCTGTTTCACAAACTGACGCACGTCGCGACCACGTTTGTTCAAATCCAGCATGACATAGGCCACACGTTGACCGGGCCCGTGATAGGTGTATTCGCCGCCGCGTTTGCTTGCGTAAACCGGAAACCGATCGGGGTCGGTCAGATCCTCGATCTTGGCCGACGTGCCGGCCGTATAAAGTGGCGGGTGTTCCAGCAGCCAGACACACTCTTGGGCTTCGCCATTTGCGATTGCGGCGACGCGCGCCTCCATAAAGGCAACGGCGTCGTCATAGCTGGTCAGACCATCGGTGATTTTCCATTCCATGGCGGTCTCATATCCGTCTGAATCGGTCAAGAAAAGGGGTCAGGCGGCCTCGGACAGGCAACGTTGCAGCACCTGGGCATAGGTTTCAGAACCCTGTGCGCCGGTCAGCAGGTATTTCCCGCCAAAAACCATGGATGGCACGCCTGAAATTCCCCGCCTGGTCCAGAACAGCTGCTTTTCACGCACCGGGGCTATGTGTTCTCCGGTTTCAAGCGCTTGTCGCGCCGTATCCGCGTCCAGTCCGATGGATCGAACAACTTCCAGCAGAACATCCATATCGGAGACATCCCGCTGCGCTGTGAAATAGGCTTCGAACAGAGCCAGTTTCAAAGGATGCTGTCGGCCGACTGATTCCGCCCAATCCAGCAACTGATGCGCTGCGAATGTGTTCACCATTCTGCTGTCATCGTCGAAGTTGAAGACAAAGCCGAGCTCGGCCCCGATCGAGGTAAGCTTGTCCCGTGCCTGCTGACTTTGCTCTGCGGTCGAGCCGTATTTCGCCATGATATGTTCACGCAGGTTCTGGCCTTCGGGTGGCATGTCCGGGTTCAACTCGAACGGATGCCAGCGAAGCTGGGCAAGGACACCCTGTTGCTGCAACGCCATGTCAAGCTGTCGAAACCCGACAACGCACCAGGGGCACACGACATCCGAGACGATATCGATCTGAACGATCGGGCGGTTATCGGGCGATGGCATCGTGTGGCTCCTGTCAGGTCAATGGCGTGTTGTCCAGTGGCAGAGATAAGCCCGTGGTGAAGGAATTTAAACCACTGCGTTTTTGCCTCTTCACATCGCGCGCACCAACGTCTATACGCCGCTTTACCAAGTCATTGGCAGTGCGGTCGTGGCGGAATTGGTAGACGCGCAGCGTTGAGGTCGCTGTGGGGTAACTCCCGTGGAAGTTCGAGTCTTCTCGACCGCACCATCTCTCAGTGAAAGAACAAGAAATTGGGGTCGGGCGCAAAGATTGCATCCGGTGTGGCGCCCACTGTGCGACGTCCAAAAGGGGTGCCGAAGACGGCTGTACCACGTGAAAGAACTGCTTTCAGAACCTGAATCAGTTCCATGTTTCGGGCGTTCATCGGAATGTTAAGGATTCTGCCCGGTAGCACCTCAAGGGTGTCAGCCTGGTCGGCCATTCTGAAACACCTACAGGCCGCAGCCTTGCTGAGCGTGACGTTTCAGGTGTTCAGGTGACGGGCGCAACCTGACCCATGACCTGAACCCAAGGCCTGGTCCTCTCTAGACCTTTTGGAAATAGACGCCCACGCCATCGATTTCGTTGATCGCGGGTGGCTTATAGCCCACCTCGTCAAGATAATCATGCACGGCCGCTTTAGCTGCGGGAACCACGTGATAGTCGTCAACGATGATCCAACCGCCTTCCGAGACCTTACCGAAAAGGTGCCGCAAAGGATCTATGGTTGATTCATACATGTCGCCGTCAAGACGCAGCACTGCAATCTGCTCGCTGGGTACCAGTGGCATGGTGTCTTTGAAAAAGCCTTCAATGAACACGACATTATCGTCCAGGAGCCCGAACTTTTCAAAATTCGCCCTTACAGAATCGGCTGACACGGCCAGAGCGTCGTACTTATGGAAATCAGACCCCTTGTCGTGAGGATACAGTTCTTCATTCGGCTCGGGCAGTCCCTTGAAAGAGTCACAAAGAACGACACGTCTGTCATTCTGGCCATATGTAAAGAGAACCGCTTTCGCGAAGATGCTGGCACCGCCACGCCATACTCCGGTTTCGACAAAATCGCCGGGAACCTGGTTGCCGATGACGGATTCCACCATGGCGCGAACATTGGCCAATCTCTTGCTGCCCACCATAGTGAAAGCAACAGACGGCCAATCCCAGCCGTATTCACGGTTTTTGGAGTCATAATCCGGTTTGGTGTCTCCAAACAGAATTGGTGGGTCTTCATAGATCGTGCCATCCAGGGCACGGGCAACCGTGGTCAGATATTGTTCCCGAAGTTCCGCGAGCATAGATTATAACCTTGCATAGATGTCTGGCTGGTTCTGACCTCTCTGCTGTGAAGTTTCAACAAGATTCGCTGGAAATCGCCTACGGCGTTGGATAAATGGAGTCACATTTCCTGTTAACTGTGTTTTTTTTCAACTCAGACGTGCCTTAACCTTCAATTTTGACGCCCAGAGTGAAACATATCTTTTTTGACGCTAAGAATTATGCGAATGTTTGCGCCAACTTCAGCATAAGTCTTGGCAAATAAGGTCGGACCCAACCCATTTGTTGGGTCGTAAAACAACTGCCCCACTTATCATTCCGCGTTTGGGGTTCAGGAAGTTTGTGAACCCTTAACCTTCAGGTCATGAAGCACCATTCCAACAGGTAAGGGCATAATTATGAGTAGTTTCAGGCAAGTCTTCTCAACTGCGATGCACTCAATTTCAGGGGATACGAAAAGGAAGAAGGTTCAACCAATTTTCTGGTCAGAGCGGAACAGAGGTATCGGTGGCGGTGTCATTCTTCCGCCACGGTCAATGTTGCAAAATATCATGAAATCACATCGAGCAATAATGAGTTTCTGCTGGCGAAAACCAGCGAAATGATCGACGCCGAACTTGATTGCACCTCGAAGATCGATGCTCATAATGTCGTCGATATCGTAGTATGGCAGGGAGGGAGCGTTGCTCTCCTCGATTGTGTATTTCGGCCTGACAAACTGGTAGCAGTTGAATATTCGACGCGCGATCTGCCTCACCTTGACGCGTATGTCGAAAGGTGTTCGCGGCAGGATAATGTGCGGCTTTGCAAGGGGATAAGTCAGGCGGACATCAGTCGGTTCGGAGAATTGCTGGACGCAGAGTTCGGCAACGAGAATATTGATCTCGTTATAGATGACGCTTCGCACCAGTATTTGGAAACGATGTTGTCATTTAACCTCGTTTTTGCACGCATGTCGGAAGGGGGCATTTTCGCCATTGAAGATTGGCAATGGTCTACGATGGAACCACATTACAATTCCGATCACTTCAAAGGGAAAGAGGGGCTGACGAACCTGGTGCTTCAATGCGTCATGTCCTGCGCCTGTCGCCCGGACATCGTTCGTGAAGTCATCGTCAAAAATCACTCTGTTATGGTTGTTCGGGCTGAGGCTGAACTGCAAGGCGGCGCTTTTGACATTGCCGAGATCGCCCGCAATCGAGGCGAGATTGTTCCCCTGATGCTATAGATCCGCATTGTTTTGGTAGGCGTGCTCTGCCGTTACGACGCCAATTGTTGTGAAGCCGGGTTTCTCAAATCAGGCTTGGTTATCCGGCGGGCAAGGCGGATGAATGGAACTTCGACAGCATAATAGATAACAGTTGCAATAGGTATCGCTACGGCAAGGGTAATAACACAGACAATGGGCACCACAAGATCCGGATTGTCCGTAAGTGTTGCGGCCCATCGGGTCAGGTTTGTGTTATAGATAAGAAACGGATGCATCAGATATAGGCTGTAACTGATCTTTCCAAGAAAGCGGGTAAAAGGGTTATAGAGAAAAAAAACGGGTCGAAGTGCCTGCGATAGAGCTAGGCTTGCAAAGGCGAAGCCCCAGCCCAAAACCAGTGCGAGTGGAACCGGTTTGTTTAGCGTTTGCGCCTGATCAAGAACCGGGCCAAACAGATACATGTAAATCAACCCGGCGATCCCGGCACCGAGCGCTAAATAGCCGACGGGGCGCTCGTATGACTTAGGTGTCCAACGGTAGGCGCACCAAACGATCAGACCCAACGCAAAGTACGGGGCGTTCGTGAAAAAGCTGGTCCAATAATAAAAATCGGGAACTTCACCCTGACTGGATAAGTTTACATACCCCCATCCCAAGCAGGCGAGCAAAAAGAGAAACACCGCTGACCAAATGTTCCGCCAAATCCAAAGGAAGGGGAACAGAAGATAGAAGATAGCTTCGACGCCGATTGACCAACCCGCCGGAACAAGACTGGTTTGTTCACTGGGGACAAACCCAAACAGAAATGTAATATTCCTGATGATCGTACCGGTTTCGGCCTGGACCCCAATATACAGCCAAGCAAAGAGCATCACGTAGAAGAGTGGTGCAATTCGAAAAAATCTGCGCAAGGCATAGGCCCAGCTTCGATCAAAGGACACTCCCTTTGGATAAGCTAGCGACATGGACATCGCGCTTATTATGAAAAACAGCGGCACTCCCATCGCATAGTAGTCGGCACCCCAGTTCTTGTAGTAGACGCCGAGTGGATGAATGTGCACTGCGTGTACAAACACGACCGCAGACGCAGCGATACCGCGCAGTGAATCAAGGCCATGCGCCCTTTGATCTTTGAGATTACCTGTCATGATCCACTCGAGATACCGCATCCTTGCTGCCAAAAACCTTTGGCGACATTGAACGTCAGCTATAAATGGTTGGCGCCCGAAGGCAATCAAATTGTCGTTTTCAAGCGTAAAGCCCTACGCATTGAACGCTGCCCACGGGGCTGCGATCGTCCGCGGAATTTGGAGTTGGCAGACGTTGAACCGGCGGGCTCGTCCACTTGCAATGCATTTCCGGGGCCCGTAACAAAGCCGCAGGCAGGGATACGCGCTATACATCTGCAAAGATGCGTTTTTTCCCGCTATCCTGAATTTGCGGGCCACGGGTACAGGTAGACGCGATGAGACTTGTCATATCCACGATGAAAGACGAAGGGCCGTTCATCCTGGAATGGATTGCATACTATCTTTCGATCGGCTTCACCCACTTTATCGTCAATTCGAACGATTGTTCCGATGGTACCGACGCGATCCTTCAGCGATGCCAGGAACTGGGGTTTCTGGCGCATATCGACAATCCCGGCCCGTGGGAATTTGGACCTCAGGCTTCAGCTTATGCAAACGCCATGGAACACCCCTGGTGCAAAGAAGCCGAATGGATATTGGTCTGCGACGTGGATGAATTTCTTGATATTCGCGTCGGCGACGGAACACTGGACGATTTGTTTCGTGCATTGCCGCATGCGGACGGATTTGCCGCAATCTGGCAGCTGTTCGGGCACAACGGAATCGTCGAGTTCGAAGACAGGTTCATTGTCGAGCAATTCACCCGTGCGGGCGAGCTTGGCGCCGTCAGTCCTCACAACTTGCGGGCGTTCAAATCGCTGTTTCGCAACAACGGATCGTATCGCACAATCAGCACGCATCGACCGCGCGGCCCGATACCCAACAAGGCGGATCGATTTGCTTGGGTCGACGGGGACGGTGATCCGTTGCCGCCGGCCATGCGAAGACGAGGGTGGGCGTATTCATCAACGGGCGCCGGGTTTGGGCGCAGGCTTTTTCGGATGAACCACTATGCGGTGAGGTCCGTGGAAAGCTATCTGATGAAACGGTTGCGCGGGGATGTGAATACCTCGAGTTTTCATCCGAAGATGGAGGCAACAGGTCAGGCCTACTGGAAGCTGCATTGCTATAACGACATCGAAGAAACCTCGATCCTGTCCAAAGTTGCGCGACTTCGGGAGGTGTATGAAAAGCTGCGATCCGATCCTGTTCTGGGGCAATTGCATCATCAGGCGGTTGCATTTCACAAGGAGCGCATCGCAAGCCTCAGAAAAACCGAGGTGGCGCAGGATTTTGTTGCAAAGTTCAGCCGCTTTCGCAGCGGACGCTATGTGAAGGCGCTGGAACTCGGCGTGATGGAAGATGGCGATCTGTCTTTCAACGCTGAAATGTACAAGGACCCGGAAATCACATTTGCCCAGGTCGCGAAATGGACGCGGCTCGGCAAGATGTCCAAGCCCGAGAACTCCAAGCCATACAATTTTCCTTGGTTCGTTCGGCTCGATGCCCTCGAAACCTCGTTTGATTACGAAGAGGCCGCGGCGCAGCATGCGCAAATTACGGATGCCAAACAGGTTTCGGTGCCGTTCGATCCCAAGGATCCTGTCTACCTGCCTTCTGCCCCTCCGGAAGTTGAAAGAACAAAAGACCAGCGGCAGAGTTTTCTTCGATCAATCAGTGGCAAGAAGAATTGGGTGCTGATCGGACATGTTGAGACTGAAATCATCGAAGAAATACTTGATCTGGACGCTGTCGAGAAATTGACGGTCATAGGACCGTGGGGGTTGTCTTGGGACGGTTTTACATGTCCGGATGCAACTCAGGATCCCGAGCTACAGGCGTTGGATCGCACGTTTTATGCATTGCTGGAATATTTCCGCGACCCCATTCTTGCCGGGCGATTGCATATCTACCGGGCGCTGCCCCCCTTGATGCTGAAGCTGTTTGAAGACGAAAGCGTCGGCGTCGTCATCATCCGCGGGGTGCGGGCAGAGCAGGTGATGACCCAGCTGTTGCGACGTATCGACCGGGTTCTTGCCCCCGGGGGCAGTATCGCGTTCACATCCTATCGCCGTCACGGAGGCGGGTCGTATACGGGTATGAATGCGGCGATAAACAGTTTCCTCGGGCGTAATGCTGCACGTTACCGGATAACCAGCTTGCAGCCACCGTGGCTTGGCATCGACAAGTTGCCACCGCTTGGCAAAAAGGACACATAGCTTCTGGTTCTTGAGGCTGTGGCGTGGTAGCCATGGCGCAATGAACAAAACGGGTTTTGAGTGAATGTGATACCCGTCTGCAAGTGAGGTCGAGATGTCGAACGAACCCAAGGTTATCGGTGTTGCGCCCGGCGGCCAGAAGAAACCGAAGGCTGACAAAGCGACCAAACGCAAAAACAGCAAAGACGCAATCCGCCGAACATTCCTTTCGCGTTTGCCAAAGGGGGGCTTGGCCGTTGAAATCGGTGTCTGGCAGGGTGAGTTCTCTCCGACCATTCTGAAACTGATCGAGCCCAGTCAGCTTTTTCTGATCGACCCGTGGAAGCATATTGGTGAGGAATCGCACACAACCGCGTTTGTGGGTCGGACCGAAGACGAAAAGATGGAGGCCATCTTCCAGAAGGTCGTAAAGACTTTCGAGGCGGAGATCGAAGAGGGCAAGGTCGGTATTATCCGCGATTTTTCGGTGCCTGCGTTGGAGCTTTTTGATGATGAAAGCATCTCGTTCGCCTATGTCGACGGAGACCATTCGTATGAAGGCGTGACCGCTGATCTAGCCGCTTTGTTTCCCAAGATCAAACCTGGGGGGATCATGGCGTTCGACGACTACCACCGCCGCGGCTGGTGGGGCGACGGGGTGATCCGTGCGGTCAACGAGTTTCTGGGTCAGCACCCCCGAGAGTTGCGCATCCGTGCGATTGCCGGCGCGCAGATCGCCATTGAAAAGATTGTCCCGCAAGATGACAGCAAAGGTCAGAACGGCTAGGCGGCGGGGATAAGTGGCAGCGATGGAAAAGCCTGAAAAAGTCCTCATCACTGCGATGAAGAACGAGGGTCCCTATATTCTGGAATGGGTGGCCCATCACAAGGTGTTGGGGTTTGATCGGATCATTGTCTACACCAATGATTGTACAGACGGTACCAACCAGATTCTGAGACGGTTGCAGGACTTGGGCCATGTGGAGTTTCACAGGAACCGGGTTGGAACCGGAGGGATACACCGGTCTGCGCTGAGACAGGCACGGCGCTTGCCGGTGGTGAAAGACGCAAAATGGTTATATGTCGGCGACGCGGATGAATTCCTGAATATTCACGTTGGAAATCACAGGGTTGATGATCTGATCGAGGCAACGCCCGGCGTTGACGTCATCTCCATCCCCTGGAAGATTTTCTCGAACAGTGGTCGGCATGTTATGCGCGATACGCTGGTGACGCGGCAATTCTTCGATTGTGAACTGGATTTCGAACAAGGCGGGGCAGGGCGCCGGTTTGTCAAATCCCTGTTCAGGCAGGGCGATTTCTATCTTCGTTTCGGGTTGCACAACCCGCACCCCCGTGCCGAACTTCAGGCCGGCGTGTTCCGGTCCGTGCCCGGAGGGCACGCCACGGAACCTGCGCCCTTCGGCAACCATGTCTCGCCTCCGTTTGGTTTTGAAGTCGCACAGATCAACCACTATGCCGTCAGATCCACGCAGGCCTATCTGGCCAAGCGCAGCCGAGGTCGGGCAAATCATTCCTCGCAGACACTTGGAACCGAATATTGGGACCGCTGGAACCGTGGCGGTGCCAAGGATGAAACAATCCTGCGGTACAAGGATGAAGTGGATGCGGTGCTGGAAGAGTTTCGCGCTGACGACAGGCTTCGACGGCTGCATAGAAGAGCGTTCCGCTGGCACAAGGCCCTGATCAACGATCTGCTGAAGCTGCCCGAGTATGATGAGCTGTACCAGAGACTTCTTGAAAAACCGGCTGTGGATTTTGTCGCAAAGGACCGTAGCGTAAAGGAACGCCTGTCGGCCAGCGCGCCGTCTTCGACTGACGAAAACCGGACAGAGTCCTGACAAAACAGCCCCTGGAGAAATAGACGAATGGTTGCGGATCACTCTCTTCCGACGATTGGGATGCTGTGGATGGAAGGCAGCCTGAGCTTTCTGGAGCAGATGTGCATGCTGTCATTCGTCGAATGCGGGCACAGGGTTGTTTTGTTCCACTATGGGCAAGTCGACAACGTTCCGGATGGTATCGAACTGGTGTCGGCAAACGAAATCCACGAGCCCAAGCATTTCATCGTAAACAACCAGTTCAAGACGCCCGTGCCCCAATCCGATATCTTCAGATTGCATCTGATGAAGAAAACGGACTTTCTGTGGTGCGACACGGATGTGTTGGCGCTTGCCCCGATACCAAGGGCAGATCATGTCTTTGGGTATTTCAACCGTGATACCATCTGCAATGCCGTCATGCGGCTGCCATCCGACAGCCCCACGTTGAATGCGTATTCCGAATACTGCCAGGATCCCTATCCGATCCGCCCCTGGGTTGAAGGGGAAGAACGGAAAGAACTGGAACGCCTGAAACAGGCTGGGGAGTTGCCGCATGCGTCAGATCAGGAACACAGCGTCTACGGCCCCGGTGTCATGACGTGGTTTCTGCGCCACCACGACGAACTTAAACATGCCAGCCCCATACCGGTCTTTTATCCTTTGCCTTTCAGACGGGCAGGACAAGCCAATGATATTCACGTCCGAGAGTTCAGGGACGCGTATATCAAAGAGGAAACGCTTGCCGTACATCTGTGGGGGCGTCGGATGCGATGGTGGATTGCAAACGGGATCAAGCGGCATTCGTTTCTGGACCGACGTCTGAGGAACCTGGGGGTGAGACCGGGCGACGCGCCTTTGCCGCGCCACGGCCGTGGGGGCCTCAAACCGGTGGAGTTTCCGGCAAACCTGCCCACCTTGCGCGCTACGACCGAAGAAATCCACGACGCCACCGGCGGCGTCGTGTCCGTTGCTCTGCTCTCTGACAGGGAAGACTATCTCAAGGCGGCACAGGCTGATCTCGACGCAATTGCAGCCGACAATCTTCATGGCGCCAACACCCCGCCACGCGTCGGTTTTTCGCGCGGTTGGGAACACTATGGCAGTGATCCTGCGCGGCTGAATGCGCTTGGTATGTCTTTGTACAACTATGCGGATAGCCATCGGTCTCTACCCGATCTGCGCGCGCCAAAGACATTCGCCGAAAAACTGGTGGTCATGAAGCTGTTTGGCGAAGTCCCTGATCCGTTGATCTCTGACCGGTCCAAATACGTGGGCAGCGCCTCGGAACTGCTTGCCTGCCCACAGCGCATGTGGGAGGCGCATATTCCGGCGTTGCCCGAAACACTCGACCTCGGGCCCGGTCAGTATTGGTTGAAAGGAACGATGAGCCATGGTCACAAGCTGGCCCTGTCGTTCCCGCTGGATGGCCCGCAGCGCGACGATGCCAACCAGAAACTGGCAGCGTGGCACAAGACAAAAACGCCCGAAGGGTTCTGGACAGGCGAATGGTGGCGCGCCACGCAAAAGCCCCTCTATTACATCGAAGAAGATTTGTCCGCCGGGGATCGACAGGCCGGCACTTGGAAATTCTGGGTGATCGCCGGACGCGTACAGCTGGTGCAGGTTGACCGTGACCGGGGGCGAGGGCGTATCCAGATGCTCCATGATCGCGACTACGATTACCTTGCAGATGAGCTGTATTCACCAACCAGCAGCACCGTTGAACCCCGGCCCGAACGTTTTGAAGACATGATCCGGATCGCTGAAACCCTGGGGCGCGACCTTGAATGCGCAAGCGTAGAGCTTTTCACGGTTGGTGACAGGATTTGCTTGGGCGACATCATGTTGGCGCCGGTGTCTGGCAAGCACAAGATGCGGTCGGATGCGCTGGATCAGCGTCTGGGTGCTGCGTGGATCGGAACTCGGCTGTTTCCCGGCTGAGGCTGGACAATCCCCGGATCTTTCATGCCGCCGGAACAGGTGGCAGGGCCTATTCGACCGCGATTTCCTGGCGCAGTTTTCCAGTTGTTTTGTCAAAGATCAGAATGCGATTGTCATCGGTTGCGACGGCATACCAGTTTGCCCCGATGGTCAGGGCCTGCGCCCGGGCGCCGTCGGGCAGCGCGATCTGATCCGGCAAGGTGGGTGTGCGGTCCGATAGGCGGATGACAATCAGGGCGAATGTCACTAGAACCCCGCCAATCATCACCGCGGTCAACAGCATGACCATCCGCCGCAGCAATCGCAGTTGCGGAGTTTCCTGCGGTTCTTGAGGTTCGGAAGGGACAGTCATGGGCACCCGCCAGATTGAGTTTCAGATCGCGGCCGATCCGCCGCCTCGCCTTGATAAGGCGCTTTCCCGCGATGTGCCAGACGGGGAAAACCTGTCGCGCACCAGACTTGCGCGTCTGATCGAAGGGGGCGCGGTGCAGATCGACGGTGCCGAGGCGCGCGACCCCAAGGCCAAGGTTGCCGAAGGGGCACGGGTCACGATTGCCGTGGCCGAGGCCGAAGACAGCCATATCGGCCCCGAGGACATCCCGCTGGAGGTCGTCTTCGAGGATGCGGACGTAATCGTCGTCAACAAACCCGCAGGCATGGTCGTGCATCCCGCGCCGGGATCACCCAGCGGGACATTGGTGAATGCTTTGCTCCACCATTGCGGAGACGATCTGTCGGGCGTCGGCGGGGTGAGACGCCCCGGTATCGTGCATCGCATCGACAAGGAAACCAGTGGTCTTCTGGTGGTCGCAAAGTCAGACGCGGCGCATCACGGTCTGGCCGAGCAGTTCGCGGCGCATAGCGTCGAACGGTATTACCGTGCGGTGTGTTACGGGGTGCCGGATGCCAACGACCCTCGGTTGCGCGGTGTCAAAGGGATCAGCTTTGAACCCGGCAACATCATGCGCGTCACGACGCAACTTGCGCGACACAAGACCGACCGTCAGAAACAGGCGGTTCTGTTCCATGGCGGGCGGCATGCCGTGACACGCGCACGCGTTGTCGAGACATTTGGTGTGCCGGCGGGTCTTGCCCTGATCGAATGCTGGCTTGAAACCGGCCGAACGCATCAGATCCGCGTTCACATGGCCCACGCAGGGCACGGGCTGGTGGGCGACCCGGTTTATGGCGGCAAGCGCAAGCTGTCCGCCAAAGCGTTCTCTGCCGCCGCCGCCGGTTTTGTAGGCACTTTCCCCCGTCAGGCGCTTCATGCCGCCGTTTTGGGGTTCGAGCACCCTGTCACCGGTGAATCCCTGCGGTTCGAGGCCGATTTGCCGCAAGATATGCAAAACCTTGTCGAACGTCTGCGCACACCGCTGTCATAATAAGCAAACTCCTGTGAAAAAGGGCTTTTTACCTTTCCTTAACGTAAGATTAATTCCAGACTGTTAGCAGCACCTCTTGAATGGGAAGGGTTCCTTACCCATATCCTATGTTAAACATCTAAACATTTGTCGGAGGGACACAATAATGGCAAACTACGCAAATCTTCCCGCACCGACGCCCGAGGGCGGCCTGAATCGCTATATGCAGGAAATCCGCAAGTTTCCTCTGCTGGAGCCGGAAGAAGAATACATGCTGGCCAAGCGTTGGGTCGAAGAGCAGGACACCGAAGCCGCGCACAAGATGGTGACGTCTCACCTGCGTCTGGCGGCCAAGATCGCCATGGGCTATCGCGGCTATGGTCTGCCGCAGGCCGAAGTGATTTCCGAGGCCAATGTGGGCCTGATGCAGGCGGTCAAACGGTTTGACCCTGAAAAAGGCTTCCGTCTGGCGACCTATGCAATGTGGTGGATACGTGCCTCGATCCAGGAATACATCCTGCGGTCCTGGTCTCTGGTGAAACTGGGCACGACCTCGGCGCAGAAAAAGCTGTTCTTCAATCTGCGCAAGGCCAAGGCCCGCATCGGTGCATTGGAAGAGGGCGACCTGCGCCCTGAAAACGTCAAGAAGATCGCCACTGATCTGGGCGTGACCGAAGAGGAAGTGATCAGCATGAACCGCCGGATGTCCGGTGGTGATGCGTCCCTGAACGCCACGGTCGGGTCCGAAGGCGAAGGCACCATGCAATGGCAGGACTGGCTTGAGGATGAGGATGCCGATCAGGCCGGTGATTACGAAGCACGCGATGAACTGGAAGCGCGTCGGGAATTGCTGGCGGCGGCTTTGGATGTGCTGAATGATCGGGAAAAGGATATCCTGACCCAGCGCCGTCTGATGGATCAGCCTGTTACGCTCGAGGAGTTGAGCACTCAGTACAACGTAAGCCGTGAGCGTATTCGCCAGATCGAAGTGCGCGCGTTCGAGAAGCTGCAAAAGAAAATGCGGGATCTGGCGCGGGAAAAAGGCATGTTGGGCGTCAGCTAACGGTTGCGCCCTTCTTGCCTCGCAGGAAGATTCTTCGCGTTCCAGCAATGACGGAAAACGCCCTCTGATGATCAGGGGGCGTTTTTTGTGAATATTGGCGGAAACTGAACCAAAGCCCTGAAACAATGGCTGAAGGTCGAAAGCTGTGTTAGGAAAAGACGTGTTTTGTCTTTGATTTCCCAGCAGAACCAGCGCTGGTAACCCCTCGGGAAGCGCGTAATTTGAAACAAGCCGAGTACGGAGGGCGCAATGCAAAAACCGGTTCAATTTGGTGTATTGGGTGCCGCGAAATTTGCCCGCGAATACATGGCCCCGGCGATACATGCCGCCAATGGCGCGCGCTTGGCTGCGCTGGCAACCTCGGATGCCGCAAAAGCAGAGCCGTTTCAGTCCTTTTGCCCGGATTTGCAGGTATTTGACAGCTATGATGCATTGTTGGCAGACGCCGGAATCGACGCAGTCTACATTCCGTTGCCCAACCATATGCATGCGGAATGGAGCCTTAAGGCTTTGAGCGCTGGCAAGCATGTTCTGTGCGAAAAGCCAATGACCATGAAGGCGGATGAATTCGACGCATTGATCCAAAAGCGGGACCAAAGCGGCCTGCTGGCCGCCGAGGCATACATGATCGTCCATCACCCTCAATGGCAGCTTGCAAGGAAACTGATCGCTGATGGTGCCATCGGCAATTTGGTACATGTGACCGGAGCGTTCAGTTTCGACAATCGCTCTGACACTCGGAACATTCGAAACCGTGCGGAAACGGGCGGCGGAGGATTGCGTGACATCGGGGTCTACGTGATCGGCGGAGCACGCTTTGCAACCGGGCAAGAGCCTGTGTCTGTGCAATCCGCGATCCGTTGGCAGGACGATATCGACATCTTTACCGAAATACGCGCCCAGTTCCCCGGATTTACCTATTCCAGCTATGTGTCCATACGGATGCATCCCCATCAAGAGATGGTATTTCACGGCGAAAGCGGTTTGGTCCGTCTGACGACCCCGTTCAATGCGCGTGTGTTTGGCGAGGCTCGGGTCGAACTGCACCGGCCGGGGCTTGAAGTTCAGGTTACCCGCTTCCCCGGAGCAGACCATTACAAGTTGCAGGTCGAGGCCTTTTGCCGATCAATCAGGGAAGTGGCGGAATTTCCCTGTCCTTTGGAATTCTCACGCGGGACGCAAGAGGTGATTGATCGTGTATTCGAGGGCGCGGTTTCACTGTAACTTGCGTTGCGGCCAACGGCTCAGCTATCCTGAGTGTCACAATTTCAGGAGATGACCGATGGCCGGAGGTTGGGCACGCGACGGCGCTGTGAGCGAACAGATCGAAGCGTCGATCTCAGATGAACTGGCGCGGATGCAGGCGAAAAAGCGGCCCCAGGGCGAAAGCCTGACCCATTGTGCCGAATGCGAGGAACCTATCCCGGAAAAGCGTCGCGTCGCGTTGCCGGGAGTAAAGCTCTGCCTGGATTGCCAGCAAGAGCGGGACGGCGCGTTCAAGGCGCGTGGCGGTGTCAATCGGCGGGGGTCGAAAGACAGTCAGTTGAAGTGATCTTGGTATGGCCGCTATGAGTCCAATTTTCGTAAGTTGGCGCGTTGCGCGGAAACAGGTAATCTGCTTTGATCTCGATGCGTAGCCAATCCTTGGGGGATTGCCAAGCATTTACACTGCACTTACCAAAATACTAACCACTGCTACCGTTCCATGCTCAGAGGTTGGCAAAGAATTTGCGTACTATGATATATACCTGCAAAAATGTTCTGGGATTTGCTTTCGCATCTCCGTTAATAACTGGCGTACTGTATATTCTGCTTATTCCAGCCTACGCATTTTTGTATTCTTTTTTTCCAAATGATTTCTATATTACGACAGCCAAGTGGGACCCAAGTCTGAGAGAGGCGGAAGAAAAGTTAGAGTCAAAAATCGGTGGTTATTTTGGCGACTGTGAAATAATAAAAAGCGGTGTTACCGTTTATGCATATGCCGACACAGCAGAAATTTTATTTATTTCGAAAATGGAAAATGTTCTGTTGGTCGGCTATCATAAATTGGTCCCAACAAAGCTATTGTCCCCTGGCGTTACAAATAGAGAGATGCACCAAAACCGACTCGATGAGTTCGTTGATGTCGAGTACAGTGGATTTGTCGTGCCCAAACATTTTTTTTGGACTCCCCTCGGTCATTCTAAGTGGGAAATTTTATCTTGGTTAGGCGGTATGGAGCGCATTTCAGGTCCCCGACTGAATGATGCAATAGATGAACTTGGAATAGAACATTGTTATCCCCCCAATGGCAGTTCAGGCATACCGAGAAAAAACCTGCCTAAACTTGATATTAGTGTGCCGTCGTTTTTGGTTGAAGAGTTTCGATTAATTGCTTCTAGCTACAACAGTGGTTTGCATGCTGGGTACGGCGGCGAATTTATTCGTTTTGTTTATTTCAGCACCGTTACAATAACCACGTTGGGATACGGAGACATCTTGCCAGTGACGGACAGGGGGCGTCTAATGGTGGCATCGGAATCGATTTTAGGTGTTGTGCTAATTGGACTGTTTTTGAATGCCGTAGCGCGAAGAAGATAGTAAAAAGCTTGATTGCCAAAGTCCGCTTAGCCCGCGCAGCGGGCATTCAACAGCCCCTTGGGCGCGACAGTGCCGAGGAAGGAGGATTTCCACAAGGCAGATGTCGCCACCCTCTGTTAAGGGCGTCTCAGCCCTCCATCGCCTCCAACTCGTCAATGAAACCAGAGATCATCGACAGGCCCTTGTCCCAGAATTTCGGGTCACTGGCATCCAGCCCGAACGGGGCCAGCAGTTCCTTGTGGTGCTTTGATCCACCTGCGCGCAGCATTTCGAAATACTTGTCCTCGAACCCGTCGGCGCCGCTGGCGTAGACCGAGTATAGCGCGTTCACCAACCCGTCGCCGAAGGCATAGGCGTAAACGTAGAAGGGCGAATGAACAAAGTGCGGGATATAGGCCCAGAAGGTCTCGTACCCGTCCATGAATTCGAATGCCGGGCCAAGGCTTTCGGCTTGAACGCTCATCCACAGGGCGTTGATGTCATCCGGGGTCAGCTCCCCTTCGCGCCGGGCGGCGTGCAGTTTGCATTCAAAGTCATAGAAGGCAATCTGGCGGACCACCGTGTTGATCATGTCCTCGACCTTGCCGGCCAGCAGAACCTTGCGCTGTTCGGGCGTTTCGGCCTGGTCCAGCATCTTGCGGAAAGTTAGCATCTCGCCGAAGACGCTGGCGGTTTCGGCCAGCGTCAGCGGCGTCGAGGACAGCATCTCGCCCTGATCGGCAGCCAGCACCTGATGCACGCCGTGGCCCAGCTCGTGCGCAAGCGTCATCACGTCGCGCGGTTTGCCCAGATAGTTGAGCATCACGTAAGGATGCACCTCGGTCACGGTGGGATGCGCGAAGGCGCCCGGGGCCTTGCCGGGTTTAACCGCCGCGTCGATCCAACCTTTCGAGAAGAACGGCGCCGCGATGTCGGCCATGCGGGGATCGAAGGCGGCGTAGGCTTCCATCACGGTTTTCTCGGCGTCCTCCCACGACACGGTGCGGGTGTCTTCCATCGGCAGCGGCGCGTTGCGGTCCCAGACCTGCATCACATCCAGCCCCAGCCACTTTCGCTTGAGATCATAGTACCGATGGCTGAGTTTGGGATAGGCGGCCACGACCGCCTCGCGCAGGGCTTCGACCACTTCGGGCTCGACATCGTTCGACAAGTGACGCCCTGTTTGCGCGGTCGGCATCTTGCGCCAGCGATCGACGATTTCTTTCTCTTTGGCCTGCGTGTTGTGGACACGGGCAAATGTTTTGATGTTCTCCTGAAACACGCGGGCCAGTTCGCGCGCCGCGGCCTCGCGCTTGGACCGGTCCTGTTCGGTCAACAGGTTCAGGGTGCCTTCGATGTTCAGCTCTTCGCCGTCCACCGTAAAGGTCAGCCCGGCGATGGTTTCGTCGAAAAGACGCTCCCACGCGTCGCCGACAACGCCCAGATCGTGCAGGAATTTTTCCAGCTCGTCCGACAGCTGATAGGGCTTCATCGCGCGGATGCGCCGGAACACGGGCTCGTATCGGGCAAGATCCGGGTTGGCAGCAAAATGCGCCCCAAGCACATCATCTTCGATCCGGTTGATCTCGAGCGTGAAAAACACCAGAGGCGTTGTGAACACGGTGATCTTTTCCTGCATGTCCGACAGGAACTTGGCCCGCTCTGCGTCGGTGGTCAGTTGGTAATAGCGCAGACCGGCAAAGGACATGATACGGCCTGCGACGGCGTTGATCTTTTCATTGCGCTGAACGCAGGCCAAAAGGGCCGCAGCGTCCAGCTCTGCCAGCTTGCCTTCATAGTCTGCCGCAAAGGCGGCACATTCGCCTTCCAGCCAGTCCAAGTCGCGCGCCAGTTCGGGCGCCTCTTCCGAGGCGTAGAGATCCGTCAGATCCCATTCGGGAAGATTGCCCAGATTGTCGGCACCGCCCATTGCGTTTGCGTCACGGACGGGAAAGGGAAGGTCGCGCATGGATCACCTTTTGTAGACTGCTTTGCAAACATCTAGGGTTGGCGCGCGCGGATCACAAGCGGCCAATCCCAAGGTGAAAAGGTTTACGTGGAAACCAACTTGGACGCCCCATTTGATTGGTTGGCCCGGAAATGACTGGCAAGCTGGTCCAGAACCGGGCTCCGAACGTCCGGTGCTTCCATCAGCACTTCATGTTCACCGTTCGGGATTTCGATCAATGTACCATTCGGCCAATTGGCCATGCGCGCCCGTATGGCCTTGCGATCCACGATTTGTTCGTGGCTGCCCAGAAAAGTCAGACAGGGTGTTTTTGGGGCGGGCTGTTCCATCAACCATTCGCATTCGTCCAGCGACTCGCGCAGCCAGCGGTTGGAAGGGGCACCAAGAGCCAGTTCGGGATGCGCATTCAGCTGATTTTGCATCATCCGGTACATGTCCGGGTCGCGGGTCAGCATATTCCCGTCGAAAGGTTGCGACAGGACATAGCTTTCAAGCGTCGTGGTCGGGGGGGTGCGTTCGCCAAGGCCAAGCGCGGTGCCCCAATACGCTGTAACGCGGCTCAGAGGTTTCATGACCGGAGTGAAGAAAATTCCCCACATCGGGCCGGTGAACGCGCACGCGGCAAAACACCCTTTTTCGATGACGGCACGCAACCCGATGGCACCGCCCATCGAATGCCCGACGACGTACCACGGCTTGGGCAATTCCAGAGCGTTTGCAAGGTCCAGGGTTGACTGAACATCATATTGGTAATCGGTGAAATGATCGACATGGCCGATGCGTGGGTTGTCCAGCAACCGATCCGTAAGACCCTGACCGCGCCAGTCCACGGCCAGCATCGCAAAGCCGCGCTTCGCGAATTCACCGGCGGTACTGCCATATTTTTCGATATATTCGGTGCGTCCGGGGAACATCATGACGGTGCCATGTGCGCCATCATCCGGAAGCCAGTGACCCACGCGAATGCGTTTTTGGTCAGACGTCGTCAACCAATGGGCCTTTCCACCGGCAGGTCCGCCGGCCACGTCTTCAAAAAAGGGGGCCGGCGACAACTCCATCAGGCCAGCACCGAGGCAAGCTTCATGGCAACACCCATGTCGCCGTCAATGCTCAGCTTTCCGGACATGAACGCGCCGGTCGGATTCAGCTCACCGCTGAGGATCTGTTCGAACGTCTCTGCATCAGCGCTCATGGTGACACTGGCCTCTTCATCGCTGACCCGCGCACCGTTTTCGTCCAGAACGATCGAACCCAGATCGGTAATGGCGAACTTGGCCGTGTCATCAAACGCGCCGCCATCCAGTTTTTCGTTCAGTGCGGCAGCCGCCTTTTCAAGAGTCTCGCTCATGCTTTTCCTCATATTGTTAGTGCGCCGTGAATGGACATCCCCGGTCGCAACGCTACACTGACTATTGTTATGAGCATTGCAATTCACAATCTCAAAGGTACCGTTGCGGCACTTTTTGTCCTAGTCACGTTTTCCACCAATTGTTTCGCGCAGCAGGCGGATTCACGGGACGAGGATGAGTTGCTGCAAAAACTGGCGCAGTCGACCCCGGAACAGGCAATTGCACTGGATCGGCAGTTGCAGGCGCTGTGGTCGCAATCGGGGTCTGCGTCGGCTGATCTGCTGCTGGAGCGGGGACGCGAGGCCTTGGATGAGGGCGACGTCGACGCTGCTCTGGATCACCTGACCGCGCTGACGGATCACGCGCCTGATTTCGCCGAAGGCTGGCATCTGCGCGCATCTGCCTTTTTCGGGGTCGAGCGATTTGGTATGGCAGCCGCCGATCTGGAACATGTGCTGACGCTGAATCCAAATCACTATGAGGCTATTTACGGTCTGGGTCTGATCTTTGAAGTTATCGGGGAACCTCGGAAAGCCTACGAGGCTTATTCTCGGGCGTTGTCTATACATCCTCATCACGAAGAAGTAACCAATGCCGTGAATCGGCTGAAGCCTCAGGTTGAAGGCAAGGCGCTGTAAGGCTCGGGGCAGGGGGCGAATGTGAGCGGGTCATCCCGAATCGTGGCCGTACTTGGCCCGACCAACACTGGTAAAACCCATTACGCTATCGAACGCATGCTGGGCCATCGGACCGGCGTGATCGGTCTGCCGCTGCGCCTGCTGGCGCGCGAGGTCTATGACAAGATCGTTGCGATCCGTGGGCCGTCGGTGGTGGCGCTGGTCACGGGTGAAGAACGGATCGTACCGCCCCGCGCCCAGTATTGGGTGTGCACGGTTGAGGCGATGCCGGAAGGCATGGGCGCTGATTTTGTTGCCATCGATGAGATCCAGCTCTGTGCCGATCCGGAACGGGGTCACGTCTTCACCGACCGTCTGCTTAGGTCTCGCGGCACGAACGAGACATTGTTCCTGGGCTCGGACACAATGCGTGGCCCGATTTCGGCGCTGGTCCCCCAGGCGCAGTTCGTGCGGCGAGAGCGGATGTCACAGCTGGTTTACTCGGGCTCCAGAAAGATCAGCCGGATGCCTGCGCGCAGCGCCATCGTGGGGTTCTCGGTTGAAAACGTCTATGCCATCGCCGAATTGCTGCGCCGCCAGAAAGGTGGTGCCGCGGTGGTCATGGGGGCGCTCAGCCCGCGGACCCGGAATGCACAGGTGGACCTGTATCAAAACGGCGAGGTTGATTACCTGGTTGCCACGGACGCTATCGGGATGGGGTTGAACCTGGATGTGAACCACGTTGCGTTTTCATCCCTGTCCAAATTCGATGGGCGCAGGATGCGTCCGCTTGCGCCGAACGAGCTGGCGCAGATCGCAGGCAGGGCAGGTCGCGGGATGTCGGATGGCACCTTCGGCGTAACCGGAGAGGCCCCGCCGCTGGACGAGGGCGTGGCGCAGGCGATAATGGACAGCCGGTTTACGCCGATGAAAAAGCTGAACTGGCGGAACGCCGCCCTTCGGTTCGGCTCGATTGAAGCGCTGATCGACTCGCTTGAGGTCAGCCCGGATGATGAACACCTGATCAAGGCCCGCCCTGCTGATGACCTGAACGCGTTGAAATCGCTGTCGCAAGTGACCGAGGTTGTCGCCCGTGCAAGCGACGGCCCGTCCGTCCGGTTGTTGTGGGATGTGTGCAGAATCCCTGATTTTCGCGGTATCAGCCACGCGGAACACGCCAGCTTGCTGGAGGTGATCTATGGCCATCTGCATGAACGGGGATCTATTCCCGACGAGTTCATGGCACGGCAGATCAGACGGATCGATCAGACCCACGGCGATATCGACGCTTTATCTAAAAGATTGGCATATATTCGCACGTGGACATATGTTGCGCAGCGGAAAGGGTGGGTTCGTGACGAATCACATTGGCGTGACGAAACCCGCACTGTAGAAGACAGACTGTCCGACGCTCTGCATGAGCGTCTCACGCAAAGATTTGTGGATCGGCGCACATCCGTTTTGTTGCGCCGGCTCAAACAGAAGGAGGCCCTTTTGGCCGAAGTAAATGACAAGGGTGAAGTGACCGTCGAAGGCGAATTCGTCGGTCGTCTGGAAGGGTTCCGGTTCATCCCGGACAAAAGCGCGCAGGGAACCGAGGCGAAAGCTCTGAAATCGGCGTCTCTGCAAGCACTCGCGCCGCAATTCCATCTGCGCGCCGATCGCTTCTACAACGCGCCCGATACTGAAATTGATTTCACTGATCAGGGTGGCCTGATGTGGGGTGAATACGCCGTTGGCAAGCTGGTTGCCGGGGCGGAACCTCTCAAACCTATGGTCGAAGTGTTCGTTGACGAAGCGGCGGGGCCGGATGTCGAGCAGAAAGTGCAGCGCCGTTTGCAGCACTTCATTGACCGCAAGGTGGCCGCTCTGTTCGAGCCGCTGCTGAACCTGTCCCGCGATGAGGAACTCAGCGGCCTTGCCAAAGGATTTGCTTTCCGCATGGTCGAAGCGTTGGGTATCCTGCCCCGCGCCCAGGTCGCACAAGAGGTCAAGGATCTTGATCAGGACGCCCGCGGCGCCTTGCGCAAGCATGGTATCCGGTTCGGCCAGTTCACCATTTTCATGCCGCTGCTGCTGAAACCGGCCCCCACACGTCTGCGTCTCGTGCTCTGGGCGCTGTCCAGCGGGTTGCAGGAATTCCCCGAAGCGCCGCCTCCGGGCCTGGTGACCGTGCCGGTCGCCAAGGATGCACCGCAGGGCTATGACACCATGTGTGGCTACCGCGATGCAGGCGAGCGTTCGATCCGTATCGACATGTTGGAACGTTTGGC
This sequence comes from Ruegeria sp. A4, assembly GCF_056543025.1. Lineage (NCBI taxonomy): Bacteria > Pseudomonadati > Pseudomonadota > Alphaproteobacteria > Rhodobacterales > Roseobacteraceae > Ruegeria > Ruegeria sp. A4. The sequence continues at coordinate 282,238 of NZ_JBQGAW010000001.1, forward strand.
GGACATGCTGCGCGCAGAAGACAGCCGCGGCGGATTCGAAGCCAAACCCGATATGCTGTCGATCACCGGTATGACGCTGGATCAGTTCGCAGACCTTATGCAGGGGCTGGGATACAAGGCGGAACGCGGCGAGCGGCCGAAAGTCAAACCTGCACCGGTCGAACAGCCGGCGGAAGCTGAAGCGGACAAACCGACCGCCGAAGAAGCCTCGGCAAGTGAAGTCGCGGCAGAAGAGGTCGCCGCACCCGCCGAGGCGGCAGCCGAGGCCACCGACGGCACCGAGGCGGCAGCCGAGGCTGGCGCGGACAGCCTTCCCGCAGAACCAGTGTCAGACGAACCCGAGGTTGAAGTGTTCTACACCTTCACCTGGGCCCGTCAGCGACAGCCCAATCGAGGCCCGCGCCGCGAGCAGGGGCAGGGCAAGGGCAAACCGCGCGGCAAACCGCAGGATGGCCGTGGCAAACCGCATGGCAAGAAGGGCGGCAAGCCTCAGGGCGCCAAGACCTTCTCGTCGCGGCCGCCGAAAAAGGAAAAGGCGATTGATCCCGACAACCCGTTTGCAGCCGCGCTGATGGGTTTGAAGGACGGCAACTGATCCGAAATGGCCGAGGCCAAGCTGCGGATTGACAAATGGTTGTGGCAGGCGCGGTTCTTCAAGACCCGCAGCCTGGCCGCCAAACAGGTCAGCGGCGGCCATGTCAGGTTGAACGGAAACCGGGTGCAAAAACCGGCGCAGGCCGTGGCACCGGGCGACGTTCTGACCTTTCCTCAGGGCCGTATCGTCCGCGTCGTTCGCATCGAAAAAATCGGGGATCGCCGTGGTCCGGCCCCCGAAGCGCAAGCGCTGTATTTCGATATGACCGAAAAACAGGACGTTCCGCCCAAAAATCCGGGGTTTGAAGGAAAAGGTCGCCCGACAAAGAAAGATCGCCGTTCACTTGATCTTTCTCGCACAGAAGATCGCTGATCATATCTTGAAGAGTAGGCCAGACTGAATTAGCTAAACGCTCAAACCGCAAACGGGAATCCGATCATGACCTATGTTGTCACCGAAAACTGTATCGCCTGCAAATATACCGACTGTGTCGAAGTATGTCCGGTGGACTGTTTCTATGAAGGTGAGAACACGTTGGTCATCCATCCCGACGAATGCATCGACTGCGGTGTTTGCGAACCGGAATGCCCGGCCGACGCGATCCGACCCGATACTGAACCGGGCATGGATCAATGGGTCGAATTCAATCGCAAGTACTCGGAAATGTGGCCCGTGATCGTCACCAAGAAAGATCCGCTTCCCGATGCGGAAGAACGCGACGGTGAAGAAGGCAAGATGGAGAAGTATTTCTCGGAAGCACCGGGCGAGGGTGGTTGAACGATTCGCGCTCAAACCCCTGTTTGATGCGCAAAGAACGCGGCACAACCTGTTGAAAACAGGTTGAATATAAAAATTTACCGTGGGGTAAACTTTCGGGTGTCGTATTTTTGTGATATACTTGTTTCTTGTATGATGACCGAGATTGGGATGCGCTCCACAAGTATGCTCGCTTTGGAGATTTGAATTTGTGACAATATCGCCGCCTGTCGGGGCTGAAAAAGTCCCCGCATGTGGTGTTTTTGTTGTCTGTGTCCCGTCCGCAAGCAAGGAAAAAACTGAATGACAAAGTCGAAAAAGCTCGAGTTCCGCCCGAACGACTATGTTGTCTACCCCGCCCACGGCGTAGGCCAGATCATCTCGATCGAAGAACAGGAAGTCGCGGGGTTCTCTCTGGAGCTGTTCGTCATCTCATTTGAGAAAGACAAGATGACACTGCGTGTGCCGACCAACAAGGTTACCGAATCCGGTCTGCGGTCGCTCAGCTCGCCCGACGTGATCAGTCAGGCGATGAAAACGCTGAAGGGAAAGGCAAAGGTCAAACGCGCCATGTGGTCGCGCCGTGCTCAGGAATACGAACAGAAAATCAACTCGGGCGATCTGATCTCGATTGCGGAAGTGGTCCGCGATCTGCATCGCACGGACGACCAGCGCGAGCAGAGCTATTCCGAGCGTCAGCTGTACGAAGCTGCCCTGGAACGTCTGACCCGCGAGGTCGCGGCGGTTTCCGGCACCGGCGAAGTATCCGCTGCCAAACAGGTGGACGAAGTTCTGACCTCTCGCGCTGCCTGACAGCGAGTTCAATATGACAACAGGCCGCTCCACCATCGGGGCGGCCTTTTTCGTGGCTTGGTGAATTCCGCAAGTACCGCTAATTTCACTGTATATGCAGCAAGCTACAGGGCGGACATGAAGCAGACAGTTAGATATCTGTATATCGGGCATGACCCGATTTCGGTCTGGTTTCGGTACGCTCTGATCCTGTTCGATGTAGCGACAATCGTTTTCTTTGTCGCAACGGCTCACGTCACTCATGGTCCCGGCTTGGTCCTTGCAAGCCAGTTGATCGGATTTTTGATTTTTTTGGACTTCTCTGCGCGGCTTTGGATTTCAAAGGATCGCTGGAAGCTGCTGCGCCAGATTTATACGCTGGCGGATATTGTCGTCATCGTCTCGCTGGTTCTGGATCCGTTCCTGACGGGCAACCTGGCTTTCCTGAGGATTCTGCGGGCCTTGCGCCTGATCCATTCATACCACCTGCTCAGGGACTTGCGACGCGACAGTACCTTTTTTCGCACCCACGAAGACGCGGTGATTGCGGCAATCAATCTGATGGTTTTTGTCTTTGCCACCTCCACGGCGGTTTTGGTGTTCTTCATTCCGGAAGACGCCCAGACGCCTTACATAGATGCGCTGTATTTCACCATGGCCACCCTGACCACAACCGGGTTCGGTGACATCACGCTGAGCACCCCTTGGGGCAAGCTGTTCTCGGTGTTCATCATGGTCGTGGGTGTCGCGTTGTTTGTCCGTTTGGCGCAGGCGATATTCATGCCGCAGAAGGTACGTCACAAATGCCCAAGCTGCGGGTTGTATCGGCATGATCCCGATGCCGTGCATTGCAAGCATTGCGGTGGAACACTGCGGATCGAAACAGGCGGCGTGTCCTAGATCTGCGCGCTGATGGCAAGCAGAAACGCGATCTCGGCCAGTTGTTGCGATGCCCCAAGTATGTCCCCGGTCTGGCCGCCGATCTTCTTGCGCGCTGTCAGCGCCAAGATGGCAGCAACCGAGGCGGCAGAGAAGATGGCGGTGATCGCCGCACCCCCGCACAGAAAAACGGCGATTGGAGCGGCCAGGCCCAAGGACATGCTGACCGAAATCGCGCCGGGGGTTCCCACCGAATGGCTCAGCCCCGATTTTCTGGCGTTTGGCAGGGATGCCATCAAAACCGGCATCAAGGCGCGTGAGAACATGCAGGCTGCCAGAATCGCCCAAATCGACCCTGTTGCCAAAATCGTGGCAACTGCCGAAACCCGAGCAAGCTGAGAAAAAACCAAAGCGAGAACACCATAGGTTCCGATCTGGCTGTCTTTCATGATTTCAAGTCGACGTTCAGCGGTGAACCCGCCCCAGAGGCCGTCGAACGTATCGGCCATACCGTCCTCGTGCATCGCGCCCGTCGTCATGATCAACGTTGCAACCAACAGGGCCGCGGCAACAAAAGGGGGCAGATGAAAGACCATTGCCAACCATCCGACCAGACAGGCAATCGCTCCGACGGCCAGCCCGGCGACGGGGAAGGCCCATGCCGCCTGTGCCTGCCGCTTGAATACAGGTTCGGGCAATCGGGGCAGGGGCAGGCGGGTCAACAGCACCAGAGCCAGCGGAATGTCCCACAGGGAAAAGGGATTGGTGTCGTTTTTATGCACGCCCGTGCCTTTCGGGGTCTTGTTGGATTCGATGCTTCGGTTAAACACACAGGATCACTCTGATGCAATGAGGCTTTCATGTTGCCTGAACTGAATGATTTGAACGCGTTCCGTGCTGCGCTTGCAGCGGCTCCGGGGCCGGATGCCACCGCGGCACAGGGCGCTGCAGAGCGAAACGGACAACTGACGAAACCCCCAGGCGCGCTGGGGCGACTTGAAGATTTGGCAATCTGGTACGCAGGATGGCGAGGAAATGCCCGGCCACAGATCGCGGCGCCACAGGTCATCGTCTTTGCCGGAAACCACGGAGTCACTGCACAGGGGGTCTCGGCTTTTCCGTCGGAAGTGACCGTGCAAATGGTGATGAACTTCGAACATGGCGGTGCGGCGATCAACCAACTGGCCCGGGCGGCGGGTGCAACGATGGATGTTCACGCGCTGGATCTGGACAACCCGACCGCAGATTTCACCCAGGCACCGGCCATGACGGAGGCCGAATTGCTGGACGCGTTGCGCACTGGCTGGCAGGCCGTGGATCCGCAGGCTGATCTGTTGGTCGTGGGCGAGATGGGCATTGGCAACACCACCCCGGCAGCCGCCATTGCCTGCGCGCTGTTCGGCGGTGACGCGGCCGATTGGACAGGTCGCGGGACGGGCGTCGATGATGCGGGGCTGACCAACAAGACCCGCGTTGTGGCCGAAGGTGTAGCGTTGCACAAGTCAGAGGACGGCCTTGAAATCCTGCGCTGCCTCGGAGGTCGTGAGATCGCGGCGATGGCGGGGGCGATTGCCGCCGCGCGGATATTGCGCATTCCTGTGATCCTGGACGGTTTCATCTGTACCGCTGCCGCTGCCTGCCTGCGAAGGCTGTCGGACACCGCGCTGGATCACGCCGTGGCCGGCCACCAAAGCGCCGAGGCCGCACACGGTGCCGTATTGGCGAAGCTGGGCAAGGAACCGCTGCTGAGCCTTGGTCTTCGGCTGGGTGAAGGCTCGGGCGGGGCACTGGCGATCAATATTCTCAAAAGCGCCGTGGCCTGCCATTCCGGTATGGCAACCTTTGCCGAGGCAGGAGTGTCTGACGGTTGATTCCTTGCCTGACCCGGGCACAGGCTTGGGTCAGGCGGATTTCTTGGCGTGTTTTTCAGCCAGTTCCAGCAGCGCGGTTTCCAGATCCTTTTCCAGCTGCTGTGCACGCTCGATGTATTTCTTGTTTTCGGCCGTTGGCAGACCCGGGACCCATAGTTCGGCGAGATCGCGAACAGACATCCGGTCATGGTGATAAAAGGTCTGTTCCGCCTGTGCGGCCTCGTACTCACTCAGCCCGATATTCTCCAGAACATAGCGGCCTGCGCGCAATGAGCTGTCGAACAGTTCCCGCACGATGTCGTTGGCACCAGCCTGATAGAGCTCGTACACATGAGTCCGGTCGCGGGCGCGTGCGATGATGTGCAGGTCAGGGCGCTGCCGTCTGGCATACCCGACAAGTCGCGTGACTTGTTTGTGGTCATCCATGGCAGCGACAAGGACCGACGCTTTTTCCAATCCCGCAGCACGCAGCAATTCAGGGCGTGTAGGATCGCCCAGAAACCCTTTGACGCCGAAACGGCGCATCAGCTGAATGGTTTCGATGTTGTGGTCCAGCACAACCGTCTTGAACCCGCTGGCCCGCACCAGCCGGTTTACGATCTGCCCGAACCGACCAATCCCGGCGATGATGACGGGGCCTTTTTCGTCAATTTCGTCCGGCACGGGTTCTTTGGAAGTGTCGCCGATCTTTCGCGACAGAAGATCGTAGATGATGAACAGAAGCGGTGTGATCAGCATCGTCAAAGCGATGATCATCAGCAGTTTTTGGGACAGGTCGGGGGGGATGACATTCTGTTGCGTGGAAAATGCCAGCAGAACAAAGCCAAACTCACCCGCTTGCGCCAGCCCCAAGGTGAACAGCCAGTGATCGCGCCCACGCAACTTGAAGGCCTTGCCCACAAGATACAGGATGATCCCTTTTGCAAGGATCAAAAGAAGCGCCAGACCGATCAGGTCAAGGGGATCGTCAAAGAAATAGGCAACATCAATACCGGCACCGACCGTGATGAAGAAAAGCCCAAGCAAAAGCCCTTTGAATGGCTCAAGGTCGCTTTCCATTTCATGTCTGAACTCGGAACTGGCCAGAACCACGCCCGCCAGGAAGGCGCCCAGGGCAGGGGACAGTCCGACGAGGGTCATCAGGAAGGAAATCCCGACCACGATCATAAGCGCCAGGGCGGTATACATCTCGCGCAGGCGGGTCGCGTGGATGAAGCGAAACAGCGGGCGGGTCAGGTAGACACCGGCCAGAATGACAAACACCACTGCCCCGATCGTAACCAGCGTGACGGCCCAACCCGGCAGACCTTCGACCAGAGAAAGGCTGTGATGGTCCGCGCCGTGAAGTTCTCCGGCCCCGCGGTCAATCGAACCATCCGATTCGATATGTGGCATGGCCGGCAAGGCCAGAAGTGGAAGCAAGGCCAAGATCGGAATGACCGCTATGTCCTGCGTCAGCAGCACCGAAAACGTAGCTCGACCGCCATTTGTTCGCATCAGGCCCTTTTCCGAAAGAGTCTGAAGAACGATTGCCGTGGATGACAGCGACAAGGTCAGCCCTACGGCCAGGGCGACCGACCAGGGGTGGTTGGCGTACATTGCCACGGCAGCGATCGCAGCCGTCGACAACGCAACCTGCAACCCGCCCAATCCCAGCAACTTGTCACGCATATCCCACAGGGCGCGCGGTTCCAGTTCCAGACCGATCAGGAACAGCATCATCACCACACCGAATTCGGCAACGTGCTGAAGGTTTTCCGTTTCCGCGCCGACAAGCCCAAGAACAGGACCAATGATGATCCCGGCGGCCAGATACCCCAGAACCGACCCCAGCCCCAGCCGTGCAGACAGGGGAACGGCGATGACTGCCGCTGCCAGATAGATCGAAGCCTGATATAGGAATACGTCCATAGGTGTCCTCTCGGGCCCGTTCAGGTGGGCAGGGGGGCGTCGCGTTTCAGTTGGTCCATTACGATCTGGCTATGGACCCTTGCAACGGCAGGATGCGGCAGGATGACCGAATGTAGCAAGCTGTTGAGCGCGGAAAGATCGTCACAATAGATGTGCAGCAGGTAATCTGCCTCTCCGGTCATCGTCCATGCGCTGGTAATTTCGGGGCGGGTGTCGACCATGCGGGCGAAGCTTGCAGATTGTTCAGGGCCATGAGTCCCCAGATGGACCTGAACAAAGCCTTGCACTTGCAGACCCAGTTTCAGCGGGTCCAGCCGGGCGGCATACCCGGTGATGTACCCTTCGGCCTCAAGCCGCTGGCGGCGGCGTCCTGCCTGACTGGGCGACAGGTTCAGCATTTCGCCCAGTTGGTGCGCGGTCAGGTGTGCGTCCTTTTGCAGGGCGGAAAGCAATCGCTTGTCGGTCGCGTCCAGCATGTGCGGAAAAATCCTGCCTTTATTAACTTTTATGCGCGTTTTGCGCGCCTATCGGCAGTTTACACGAAAACAATGCGCAGAAACAGCGTCATAAAAGTCATATTTTTGAATCAGCAAAGAAATTCCTGTTTTCGAAGGAGACGCGCCATGGGTCCTTTCCCACACAACGCCCCGAAATCTGTTATCAGCGAAGAAAACCCTGCCGGTACCGATGGGTTTGAATTCGTCGAGTTTGCCCATCCTGAACCGCAGGAGCTGCGTGATCTGTTCGCGAAGATGGGGTTTGACCTGGTGGCCCGCCACAAGGAAAAACCCGCCGTCGAGCTGTGGCAGCAAGGGGATGTCACCTATATCCTGAACGCGGATCCCGACAGCTTTGCCGCGAGGTTCGTGGATGAACACGGCCCTTGCGCGCCATCCATGGGGTGGCGCGTTGTTGACGCGCAAAAGGCCTATGACCATGCGGTGTCGAAAGGTGCAGAACCTTACGACGGCGCTGACAAAACCATGAATGTGCCTGCGATCAAGGGCATCGGCGGATCATTGATCTATTTTATCGATCAATATTACGACACATCGCCATACAATCAGGAATTCGAGTGGATCAAAGAATCCAAACCACGGGGTGTGGGTTTCTTCTATCTCGATCACCTGACGCACAACGTCTACAAGGGCAACATGGACAAGTGGTTCAAGTTCTACGGCGACCTGTTCAACTTTCGCGAAATCCGCTTCTTTGACATTCAGGGCAAGTTCACCGGGCTTTTCAGCCGGGCGCTGACATCTCCTTGTGGCCGCATCCGTATTCCGATCAACGAAGATCGTGGTGAAACGGGTCAGATCGTGTCTTACCTGAAGAAATACAAAGGTGAAGGCATTCAGCATATCGCCGTCGGCAGTGACGACATTTACGCCTCGACCGATGCAATTGCGGAAAACGGCCTGAAATTCATGCCGGGCCCGAACAAGGCATATTACGAGATGTCCAAGACCCGTGTGGCCGGCCACGAGGAGCCGTTGGACCGGATGATGAAACACGGCATCCTGATCGATGGTGAAGGCGTTGTCGACGGTGGTGAGACCCGGATTCTGCTACAGATTTTCTCGAAAACCGTCATCGGACCGATCTTCTTCGAGTTCATTCAGCGCAAGGGCGACGACGGTTTCGGCGAGGGAAATTTCCAGGCGCTATTCGAATCCATCGAACGCGAACAGATCGAAAGCGGCGAGATTTCCGCAGCCTGATTGCAACGCACTGACACGCCGGGGGCAGTTCATCTGCCTTCGGCGCTTTTATGTGACGGTTGGTGCGTCAGAAGATCGATTGCCGGTTTTCAGCTGCGCGGCATCGCCAGGGTCACGTTGCGGCCCTTTTTCTGATATCGAAGCTCACTGTCGCTGATCGCGATGACTTTCCCGCCATCAAGGCGGTCTCCGATTTTCAGCTTTTTGTAACGCCCGCTGGGAAGCCGCACCAATGCGCGTCTGTTGGCTGGCGTTCCGTAGACCCCGATCAGGTTCAATCTGCGTAGGTTGATTGCGTTGTCGATCGTGGCTTGTCGCGCAACCGACGCGGTCGAAGGAATTTTGGGCGCGACGGTTTTTGGTTGGAACGATCCTGCTTCATCGGATTTCTGATCTAATGCTGCTGTGGACCCAAGGTTCGAACTGTTTGAAACAGGTGATTTGGCAGGGGCCAATCCGGCAGGGCGGGATTTGGGGCGCGGTACTCTTACGACAGCCAAGGCCGTTGGTGCATCATCGACCTGTGGCTTGGTCTGAAGGCTTTCCGGGCGCGCTTTCGGCCGCTTGGATGCCAATTCCTCCAATGACCGGCCACCCAGTTGACCGCGCTCGAAATTCTCGACCAGATCAGCAGGGCGTGGCTTGGGCCGAATGCCCGCCAATCTGTCGTCGACCTCGTCGACCACCGGTTCTTCTTCGAAACGAACCGGAGTTTCAGGCGGAACCTTGGATGGGCGCCCCAGATAAACAACGATCCCTTCCGGATTCACGGTGCCTTCCGGTGTTGGCACGACCAAGCCGTTCTCATCCAGATCAAACCGAGTGCCGGCAATGTTGGGGGATACGTCGGGTTCAAAAGGAGCGTCGGTGTCAAAACTGGGGTCGGGCGGTAAGGCAACCGCATCCTCGAACAGATCGGCGTTGTCGAGCGATGCCAGATACAATTCCTGCGGTTCAACAGTTTCGGGTATTTCCGGTGCCGCAGGCGCTGTCGTGCTTATGCCCGTAACGGCCTCGACACTTCTTTGCGTCTCGGGGTCCTGAGCGACGGGTTCCACCGCGGTAGGGGCAACTTTGAGGGCCTCCAGAATGGCTGCATCTGTGGCAGTCAGATCCGGCTGCGTGCCGGTCTCGGTTTCTGAGGGCTCGTTCGCAGGTTCTTCGGCGTCATCGGTCGCAAGGTCCGGAACGGTTTGTTGCGGGGCTTCCAGCGCAGCCGTGTCCAGCTCTGGTTCAGGCAGGGGCTCTGCGGCGGGTTCAGTGGCGGGAACCGCAACCTGAGCCGGGCTCTGTTCCGCCTGATCCTGTTCAGGGTCGGACCCCGATGCCAGCCAAACGCCAACAAGCCCACCAACGAGAAGCACAGCGGCAAAGACAGCAATGGCAGACCGGTTTACCCTTGAAGGTGCATCCAGGCTGTTTGCTGTTTCCCGGGGTGCACGGAAAGCCTCGGGCGCGGCGGTGCCGGCAATCGGATGGGTGGGCAGGCCGGAATCATCAGCCTGTTCACCTGCGTCCGTTTCCACCGGAGATGGCTGATTTTCCGGGTGTGACAGATCGGACGCGTCCGAGGTTTCGCGAAACAACGCCTCGCGCGGGAACGCGCCCTCTTTGTCTTCGGCAGTGAACGCCACCACCACAAAGCCATGTTCCGAGGCAAAGGTCCGCGCTTCGGCCAGAGTTTCAACCGCCACGGCAGCAACATAGGTCGTGTCACCTTCGGTGTGACTGTCATAACTCAGTTCCGACAGGGCGTAAGGCGTGGCTTCGGCCAGCGCAGTTTCGATACGTTCCGTCCGGTCTTGCGGTGGCAACCCATCGGTCGAAAGCTTTAGAAACCGAACCTGATCCTCTGGTAGCACGAGCTTGCAGCTCAGATCATTCTCCAGCGCAAATGCCTTTTCCCGCAACGCCTGTATCTGTGCGGACAAGTCCGGAACATCCAGCGGAATCGTACCGATAACAAACCAGTCGTCATCGGAACGGTGGTGCAGTGTTATTCCGGTCGCAGAAAAAGACAGCGCAAAGGCGGGTTTCATATTCCGGAGGAACCATAATTATCAATGTCAATGCAAACGACTTTGCGTTTGCAGACCGACATTAAAGCAGGAACCCGCCGAGGGAAAGAAAAAGGCGGTATCCCCTCTTGTATCGCAAGGGCCCGTCAACCCATCTAAAAGCAGAGTAATTTGGAGTGATAACCTTGAAGACATTCGCTTTTCTGGCCGCGATGATGGCGGCTACGGCTGCCGGGGCCGCTCATGCGGAAGAACGTCGCATCAACGTTGATGCAACCGGAACAGTGCAGATTGCGCCTGATATGGCGACGATAACCTTGGGCGTGACCAACGAAAACGCCGAAGCCTCGACTGCGATGCAGGCGACGTCGGATGCCGTATCCAAAGTCCTGGCGCGTCTGACCGAGATGGGTATCGAAGATCGTGACGTCCAGACACGGGATCTGTCATTGTCCCCCGTCTGGTCGGGTCGTCATGGACAGAATGGGGAGACACCGGAAATTACCGGCTTTACTGCGTCCAATCGCGTGTTTGTGCGTGTGCGCGACCTGACCCAACTGGGGAAAATCATGGACGCGGTCATTCAGGACGGCGCCAATGATTTCGGGGGCTTGAGCTTTGGCGTGCAGGATCCCAAACCGATCGAGGCGCAGGCGCGCGCCAAGGCCGTCGGCGAAGCCACGGCCAAAGCACAGCAGTTGGCAGAGGCAGCGGGTGTGACGCTTGGTCCGGTTCAGTCGATCTCGGAACAAACGGCTGGCATTCGTCCGATGGCAGAAATGCGCGCGCTGAGCATGGCGGATGCGGGGGGTGTTCCCGTCGCGGGAGGCGAGGTCTCGGTTTCCGTCAGTGTCTCGATGGAATTCGAGATTTCAGACTAAGATCACGCTTTCGAACGGGCCATCAGCGGTTTGCGCTGCTGGCCCTTGCCGTCAAAATTGTCGGGCGACAGCCACGCTTCCAATGCATCGCGAATGCGCGGCCATTCGGTGTCGATGATCGCGTACCACGCCGTATCCCGATTGCGGCCCTTGTAATGGGTCGCCTGCCGAAACACCCCTTCGAAAGTAAATCCCAGCCGTTCAGCGGCATTGCGTGACGGTGCATTCAGTGCGTCGCATTTCCACTCGTACCGGCGATAGCCGAGCTCGTCGAAAACCCGCTTCATCATGAGATACATGACCTCGGTCGATTGCGGCTTGCGTTGCAACAGCGGCGAAAAGTGGATGTGGCCCACTTCGATGGCACCCGCTGCGGGTTCGATCCGAAGATAAGAGGCCATGCCCACCGGCACTTCGTCGGCATCCAATACGGTATGAAACATCGGGTCCGCATCCATGCAGTTGGCGCGGGCCCAGTCTTCAAATTCCGGTTCGCTGTCAAACGGGCCATAGGGCAGGTATGTCCAGTTACGGCCATCCCTGTCATTTGCAAACGCCCGAAAAAGCCCAGGCGCATGGCGATTCACATCCAGTGGCACGACAGAACAGTACCGGCCTTCCATCGGTGTATAAGGCGGCGTCGGGCGCGGAAAGTCACCCGACACCGGCAAACCGATGGGCTGGTCAAGGTCGTTTGTGTCGTGCCCGGCCATTGTCAGGCGCTGGCTTTGGCGAGGGCCTGATCAAGGTCCGCGATCAGGTCATTCACGTCTTCGATGCCGATAGACACTCGCACGACACCGGGGCCCGCGCCCGCGGCTTCCTGTTGTTCCGGCGTCAGTTGTCGGTGGGTGGTCGAAGCCGAGTGGATGATCAACGAGCGGGCATCGCCCAAATTGGCCACGTGGCTGAAGATTTCCAGCGCGTTGACCAGTTTGATACAGGCGTCATAGCCGCCCTTCACCGCAAAGGTGAACAATGCACCTGCGCCACGTGGATACTGCGATTTGACCCGATCCTTGTACGGTGATGACGGCAATCCCGCATAGGTGACGTATTCCACCCGGTCATCCGCTTCCAGCCACGCTGCGATTTTCTGGGCGTTCTCCACGTGGCGCTCCATCCGTAGCGACAATGTTTCGATCCCCATCAGCGTGTAATGAGCTGCCTGCGGGTTCATGGTCATGCCCAGATCACGCAGACCGATGGCGATACCGTGGAAGGTGAAGGCCAGCGGGCCAAAGGTCTCGTGGAACTTCAGGCCGTGATAGGCAGGCTCGGGTTCGCTCAGTGACGGGAATTTGTCATTCGCGGACCAGTCGAACTTGCCAGAATCCACGATGCACCCGCCTGTGACGGTGCCGTTGCCGGTCAGGTACTTGGTGGTAGAATGCACAACCAGCGTCGCGCCGTGCTCGATCGGACGGCACAGGTAGGGCGTGGCCGAGGTGTTGTCGACAATCAGCGGAATGCCCGCTGCATCAGCAACATCCGCCAACGCACGGATATCAGACACATAACCGCCCGGATTGGCGATGGATTCGCAGAACACGGCGCGGGTGTTTTCGTCGATGGCATCCTTTACGGCGTCCAGATCATCGGTATCCACGAATTTGGCGGACCAGCCAAAGCGTTTGATCGTCTGGCTGAACTGCGTGACCGTGCCGCCATACAAACGGGTCGAGGCGACCACGTTGCAGCCGGGCCCCATCAGCGGGAACAGCGCCATGATCTGCGCCGCATGCCCGGACGAGCAGCACACCGCCCCGACGCCGCCTTCAAGCGTCGCCACGCGTTCCTGCAGAACGGCGACGGTTGGGTTGGTCAGGCGGGAATAGATAAAGCCCACCTCTTGCAGGTTGAACAGGGCCGCTGCGTGGTCCGCATCCCGGAACACATAGGCGGTCGTCTGATAAATCGGTGTCTGGCGTGCTCCGGTCGCCGGGTCGGGGCGGGCACCCGCATGAATTTGCAATGTGTCGAAACCGTAGGTCGGGCCGTCAGACATCGTGAATATCTCCTGTTGGTATCTGTCTTGCGGAATCTGTAGGCCATTGCCCGCCTGCGCACAACGATCCTGTCAGCGCAGCCAGAGTCCTTTGCTTTTGATCGCGTTGCGCAGTGCCTGTTCCCGCCGCGGCAGATTGTCCTGATCAAAGAGCGCACGGATTTTTTCGCCTTTGCCCTGAAGAACCAGCTTTTTCAACGGATCATACTGTTTGAGCACTTTTTTGACCTTGTTGGGGGCCACGACGGTTTCCAGCACATCGATCACGTGATCGCTTTCGCGGGCATAAAGCAAAGGGAACAGGCGATAGTGGCAGCTGACGGACCCGTCCAAAAGCCCGTCAGGCAATGCATCCCGACCGCCGCCAAAAGAATGAATGACCAGCGGCAGGGCTGCCTGATCCAGCCATGGATCAAGGTTCTGGCCCGTCAGTTCGGGAATGTTTTCATCCCGGATCGTTCTTGCGTAGTCCAGGAACCGTTCACCGAACATTCTGGGGCATTTGTAAAAGAAGCAACCCGCGTTGAAGTAAAGGTATCGCCGCCAGTAACCATCGGGTTGGTCCGGATCCACCGAGCTTTCGAAATCCAGCCCGAAGCGGGCATAGAGCGCCCGCCAGATACCGTCAAAGCCGGGGCCGTACAGCGTCGGCTTTGGCCACGTGCCCTCGACCTTCAGTGAGGCTCCGGGGCGGTCGAAATCGAACGGAACGCTTGTGATGTCGCCGGTGATCAGCGTGTCCGTATCGAAGAACACAAAGGGTTCACCTTGCGGCAGGGCCAACAAAGCCTCGATCTTGTTGCCATAAGGGTAACTTTCGCCGAAAACATGCGAGTCGAAGGGCAGGATTTCGGCATCCAACTGTTTCAGGGCTTTCAGAACGTCTTCGTCCTGGATGCCGGGGTTGTTGGACCAGCGCGGGCCCGGGTTGGGTGTGGCGACAAACAGCCGGCCTTTGAACCCAGGCGAGCAGTGGCGAAGCGAGGCCGCGAACAACAGGGCCTCATATTGCAGACGGTTGTTTTGCCCGACAACCGCTATGTTGAATTTCCGAGAACTTGCCTGCATCTATGCCCATTCCTGAAAGCTGCCGGAACCGGCACCCTTTAATCCGGATTACAGCAAGCGGGGTGGGGCGTCAAAAGCCGAAAGTTTGATTTCTTTTAGTCTATGGCATTCCTCTCATCGCGCCGAGGAAGGGTTGAGCAAGGTTCTTTTGCGGATTTTCCGAGGTTGGCCCGGTTCATGTCGAAAGGTGCAATCGGCAGCGCGCCATGCTCACCGAACCTTGTATGCCAATCCTCGCACAACCCTTTCCTGGGCAAATCCTGCCTTCGGGCCCAGTGATTCAACGCGGTTCGTGATCAATCCCTAAGCAAAGTGCCCAAAAACACGGTTGTTTTTGCAGCGCTTTTCATTTTTTGACCATTTGGCAAATTTTACCAATTGATAAAAAAATTATTTGTGGCAAGCTGAGAGCATAACAAACATATCTACAGGGAGTAGAGTGATGGCACAGGGCCAGATGGCACCCGGTATCGTAGCCGGGCGGCTTTCAAGCGATGAGCTGACCTCGAATTTCACCGATCTGCATCCGCCGCTTGCCCAGCATGAGGCCGCAGTAGCCGCAGATCGCTGTTATTTCTGCTATGACGCGCCATGCGTGACGGCCTGTCCAACGGATATCGATATCCCGTTGTTCATTCGCCAGATTCAAGCCGGTCAACCGCAATCAGCAGGGCGAACGATTCTGGAACAGAATATTCTGGGCGGAATGTGCGCTCGGGTCTGTCCAACCGAAACGCTGTGCGAAGAGGCCTGCGTTCGCGAGGCCGCCGAAGGCAAACCGGTTGAGATCGGGCGCCTGCAACGTTTCGCCACCGATGAAATCATGGCCTCGGGTGTGCATCCGTTTGAACGTGCGCCTTCGACCGGCAAGACGGTTGCCGTTGTGGGGGCCGGGCCTGCGGGTCTGGCCTGTGCCCACCGGCTGGCGATGCTGGGCCATGACGTGGTGATCCACGAAAGCAAGCCCAAACCCGGCGGCCTGAATGAATATGGTATCGCGGCCTATAAATCGACCAACGATTTTGCACAGGCCGAGGTGGACTGGCTGCTGAAAATCGGAGGGATTGCAATCGAGACCGGTTCGATTTTGGGCGAAAGCATCTCGTTGGATGGGCTGGTCGAAAACTACGACGCAGTGTTTCTGTCCATCGGTCTTGCCGGTGTCAACGCCTTGCGTGCAGGCGGCGTCGACAAGGACGGTGTGCGGGCCGCGGTCGATTTCATATCGGACGTGCGGCAGGCCAGCGACCTTGCCGATCTGCCCGTTGGACGGAATGTGGTTGTCATCGGCGGGGGCATGACAGCTGTGGATGCCGCCGTGAAATCCAAGCTTCTGGGCGCCGAAAACGTCACGATTGCCTATCGCCGCGGCCGGGATGCCATGGGGGCCAGCCGGTACGAGCAGGACCTGGCAGCGTCGCATGGCGTTCGGATCATGGCCAATGTTCAGCCGGTGGCCATCCACGGCAATGGCGCCGCGACCGAGATCGAGCTGGAATATACATCCAGCCAGAACGGTCAGCTGATCGGAACCGGAGAAACGATCCGCTTGCCGGCCGATCAGGTTCTCAAGGCCATCGGACAGACCTTGGAGGGCGCACCCGAAGGCCTGACGCTGGATGGCAACAAGATCGCCATCAGCGGCGCTGGCCGAACCTCCTTGGCTGGTGTCTGGGCTGGTGGTGACTGCGCTGCGGGCGGCGAAGATCTGACCGTAACGGCCGTTGCCGAAGGTCGGGACGCGGCGATGGACATCCACGCGATGCTCGTTTCGTGATAGGGTGGGGTATTCACCCCATTCCTTTCGCTGCTGAGGTATTCCCATGTCCCAGATCGAACAAGCCGTTGCTCAACACTATACCACCGGTGCACTGACCGAACGCGTCCGCGCGGCGCTGGAGGCCAGCGGCATCGACCCGGATGCGGCCACGGTCGCTGATCTGAAGGCGGGGGATGAATTCCATACGGGCGGCGTTCTTGCGACCGACAACCTGTTTGCGCAGCTTTCCCCGACCCATGCGACACGCGTTCTGGATATCGGATGCGGCATCGGAGGCACATCCCGGTACATAGTGGACAAATATGACTCAACGGTAACAGGGGTCGACCTGACGCCCGAGTTCGTGGAAACCGCAACTGCGCTCAGCGATCTGGTCGGGCATTCCGAAAAGACAAGCTTTCACGTTGGCAGTGCTCTGGACATGCCTGTGCCGGATGCCGGGTTCGACCTTGCCGTCATGATGCATGTGGGCATGAATATCGAAGACAAAGCGGGGCTGTTCGCTGAAGTTTCACGCGTACTGGCCACCGGTGGCACATTTGCCCTGTTCGACGTCATGGGCGGAGAGGTGGATGAGCCGCTGGCTTTTCCGCTTCCCTGGTCCACTTTTCCAGAAACCTCCTTTGTTCACGCGCCAGAGGTATACAAAGACGCCGCGGCCGCGGCTGGTCTTGAGCTGGTTGCCGAAACAGACCGCACCGCGTTTGCGATCCAGTTCTTCGAAGATGTGTTTGCCAAGATAGCCGAGACCGGACCAGCGCCGCTGGGAATCCACCTGATGATGGGGGAAACGGCGCCCGAAAAGTTCCAAAACTACGTCAAAAACCTCAAGGCCGGGCGTATTCGCCCGACCGAAATGATATTCAAAAAATCCGGCTGAGCCGGGAAGGGAGAAGCCATGGCCGATCTGACGACAAACTTTCTGGGCATTTCCAGCCCCAACCCGTTCTGGCTGGCCTCTGCGCCGCCGACGGACAAGGAATACAATGTGCGCCGCGCCTTCGAAGCCGGGTGGGGCGGCGTTGTCTGGAAAACGCTTGGCGCCGAAGGACCACCGGTCGTAAACGTGAATGGCCCGCGCTATGGCGCAATCTACGGGGCCGACCGCCGTTTGCTGGGCCTGAACAATATCGAACTGATCACGGATCGTCCTCTCGAGGTGAACCTCGAGGAAATGGCGCGGGTCAAATCCGATTACCCGGATCGCGCCTTGATCGCGTCGATCATGGTTCCGTGCGAGGAAGAAGCATGGAAGGCCATTCTGCCACGCGTGGCAGAAACCGGTGCGGACGGGATCGAGCTGAACTTCGGCTGCCCTCATGGGATGAGCGAACGCGGCATGGGCTCGGCCGTGGGGCAGGTTCCGGAATATATCGAGATGGTCACGCGCTGGTGCAAACAGTATTACGACCGTCCGGTCATCGTTAAGCTTACGCCGAACATCACTGACATCCGCAAACCGGCTGCGGCAGCCAGAAACGGTGGCGCGGATGCGGTGTCGCTGATCAACACCATCAATTCGATCACCAGCGTCAATCTGGACACGTTCAGCCCTGAACCGTCCATTGACGGCAAAGGCAGCCACGGTGGGTATTGCGGCCCCGCCGTCAAGCCCATTGCATTGTCGATGGTGTCCGAGATCGCGCGGGCCGAGGCGACACGAGGCCTGCCGATTTCCGGCATCGGCGGCGTCACCACTTGGCGTGACGCGGCCGAGTTCATCTCGCTGGGTTGCGGCAACGTTCAGGTGTGCACCGCTGCGATGACCTATGGTTTCAAGATCATCGACGAACTGACGGCAGGGCTGTCGGAATGGATGGATGAGAAAGGCTATTCCAGCATTGATGAAGTGATCGGACGTGCGGTGCCCAATGTCACCGACTGGCAGTATCTGAACCTCAACTACGTCGCCAAGGCGAAGATCGATCAGGATCAGTGCATCAAGTGTGGCCGGTGTTATGCAGCCTGCGAAGACACCAGCCACCAGGCGATTTCCATGTCCGAGGACCGCGTGTTTGAGGTGATGGATGACGAATGCGTCGCCTGCAACCTCTGCGTCGATGTTTGTCCGATCGAAGGCTGCATCGATATGGTGCCGATGGCAGCGGGCGAGGTAGATCCCCGGACCGGAAAAGAAGTTCAGCCAACCTATGCGAACTGGACGACGCATCCGAACAACCCGATGGCCAAGGCGGCCGAATGAGGGGATTGCGACAGATCGTCAAGGGGCCGTTTTTGCGGCCCCTTTTTTCAGGGGCTCAGAAGTTTGCGGTACAACGTGTCAACAAAGGCTTCTGCGCCCTCGAACGGATCTTCGTTGCCCAGAATTGCACGAACCTGAACATCGAAATCTGCATAGTGCTGCGTCAGGGCCCAGATCGAAAACACCAGGTGGTAGGGGTGCACCCGCGCGATTTTTCCCTGATCCATCCAGCCGGTAAGGATCGTGACCTTTTCGTCGACCAGTGTCTTGAGATCATTGGACAATGCATCGTGAATACGCGGCGCGCCCTGTACAAGCTCGTTGGCAAAAAGGCGGCTTTCCCGTGGTAGCTCCTGACTCATCTGCAACTTGCGCCGAATGTATGCCAGGATTTCCTCCATCGGATCGCCATTGGCGTCCAGATCATGCAGCGGAGCCAGCCAGGTATCCAGCAGGCCGGACAGCAATTCAGTATGGATCGCTTCTTTTGATGGGAAATAGTACAGCAGGTTCGGCTTGCTCAGACCTGCTTCTGCCGCGATCTGGTCTACGGTTGCGCCGCGAAACCCGTGGGCTGAAAACACGTTCAGAGCGGCCTCTAGAATCGCGGCGCGGTTCTTTTTCTGAATACGGGTTGGTGCGCGGTCTTTTGGCATGTTTTCAGCGTGTCTCTTTTTTCGTCGAACAGGTGCGGGGCGTACTGAAAATTTCAGCTGAACCGCGCAAATTCTTGACTGATACCGAACCCGTGATAGCGTGAGTTTGACCATATGGTCAAATCAAGACATCAAAAGCGAGCCAACTCGCCAGCAAACAGGGAAGATGAACATGGCAGCTCCGGCGCAGAATCTCAGGATCAATGGCGACAGGTTGTGGGACAGCCTGATGGAGATGGCCAAGATCGGCCCGGGTGTCGCTGGTGGCAACAATCGCCAGACCTTGACGGATGAGGACGCGGAAGGCCGCGCCTTGTTCCAGAAATGGTGCGAGGAAGCAGGGTGCACCATGGGGCTTGACCAGATGGGCAACATGTTTGCCCGCCGCGAAGGCACCGACCCGGACGCGCTGCCGGTTTACGTGGGATCGCATCTGGATACGCAGCCGACAGGCGGTAAGTTTGACGGCGTGCTAGGTGTCCTGGGAGGGCTGGAACTGATCCGGACGCTGAACGACCTGGGGATCAAGACGAAACATCCGATCGTCGCCACCAACTGGACAAACGAAGAAGGCACGCGTTACGCGCCGGCGATGCTGTCCTCGGGCGTATTTGCCGGGATGCATACGCAAGACTGGGCATACAACCGCGAAGATGCTGAGGGCAAAAAGTTCGGGGATGAGCTGAACCGGATCGGCTGGCGTGGTGATGAAGAGGTGGGCGCCCGCAAGATGCATGCGTTCTTTGAGCTGCATATCGAACAGGGGCCGATCCTTGAAGCCGAGGGCAAGGATATCGGCGTCGTCACCCATGGTCAGGGGCTGAGCTGGACGCAGATCACGGTAACGGGCAAGGACGCGCATACCGGATCGACACCGATGCCGATGCGCAAGAATGCCGGGCTGGCCATGGCGCGGATCCTGGAGAAGGTGGACGAGATCGCATGGTCACATGCTCCGCATGCGGTGGGCGCGGCGGGGCATATCGATGTCTACCCGAACTCACGCAATGTGATCCCGGGCAAGGTGGTGTTTACGGTCGATTTCCGCTCGCCCGAGCTGGAGGTGATCACCGACATGGAAAACCGCCTGCGGGTGGCTGCCGAGGACATCGTTGACGAGATGGGCCTTCAGATCGAATTCGAGAAAGTCGGCGGGTTCGATCCGGTGAAATTTGACGATGCTTGCGTATCGGCCGTGCGAAACGCGGCCGAACGGCTGGGCTATTCGCACACTGATATCATCTCGGGCGCGGGGCATGATGCCTGCTGGATCAACCGGGTTGCGCCGACCGCGATGATCATGTGCCCCTGTGTTGACGGGCTGAGCCACAATGAAGCCGAAGAAATCAGCAAGGAATGGGCCGCAGCCGGGGCGGATGTTCTGCTGCATGCCGTGGTCGAGACTGCCGAAATCGTGGAATAGGGGGCGCTGCCCCCGTCGCCCCGAGGGCGACTCCCCCGGGATATTTTTGGCCAGATGAAGCAAGCGGCGCAGACCGCATCAGGGAGTTCAAAATGAGTACTGTCATCAAAAACGGAACCGTTGTCACCGCGGATTTGACTTACAAGGCGGATGTATTGGTCGAGGGCGGCGTGATCACCGAAATCGGTATGAACCTGACGGGGGACAAGGAACTGGACGCAACCGGCTGTTTTGTGATGCCGGGCGGGATTGATCCTCATACCCATCTCGAAATGCCGTTCATGGGCACCTATTCCAGTGATGACTTTGAAAGCGGGACGCGGGCGGCCCTGGCCGGCGGCACCACCATGGTTGTCGATTTTGCACTGCCCAATCCGGGTGAAAGCCTGCTGGATGCGCTGAAACGTTGGGACAACAAGTCGACGCGGGCGAATTGTGATTATTCGTTCCATATGGCGGTGACCTGGTGGGGGGAACAGGTGTTCGACGACATCAAAACCGTGATCGAGACGCGCGGCATCAACACCTTCAAGCATTTCATGGCCTACAAGGGCGCGCTGATGGTGAATGATGATGAGCTGTTCGCCTCGTTCAAGCGTCTTGCCGAGCTTGGCGGTACCGCGCTGGTACATGCCGAGAACGGGGATGTGGTGGCAGAGTTGAGTGCCAAGCTGCTTGCCGAAGGCAATACCGGCCCCGAAGCACATGCGTATTCGCGCCCGCCGCAGGTGGAAGGCGAAGCCACCAACCGGGCGATCATGATCGCGGATATGGCGGGTGTGCCGCTTTATGTTGTACACACCTCGTGCGAAGAGGCGCATGAAGCCATCCGCCGGGCAAAAATGCAGGGCAAGCGAGTGTGGGGAGAACCCCTGATCCAGCACCTGACATTGGACGAAAGTGAATATTTCAATCAGGATTGGGACCACGCGGCGCGACGGGTCATGAGTCCTCCGTTCCGCAACAAACAGCATCAGGAAAGCCTGTGGAATGGCCTGCAATCTGGAACGCTGAGCGTGGTTGCAACCGATCATTGCGCCTTTACAACCGAACAGAAACGCTTTGGCGTCGGGGATTTCACCAAGATCCCGAACGGCACCGGCGGGCTGGAAGACCGGATGCCGATGTTGTGGACACATGGGGTCAATACTGGGCGTCTGACACCGAATGAATTTGTGGCTGTTACTTCAACAAACATTGCCAAGATATTGAATTGCTATCCTAAAAAGGGTGCGGTTCTGGTCGGGGCGGATGCTGATCTTGTTGTTTGGGATCCTGAGAAAAGCAAAACGATCAGCGCCGCGTCGCAGCAATCTTCGATTGATTACAATGTGTTCGAGGGCAAAGAGGTCAAAGGTCTGCCGCGCTTTACCCTGACGCGGGGTCAGGTGGCGGTGCATGACGGTGAAATCCGGACGCAGGAAGGTCATGGAGACTTTGTCGCGCGTGAGGCGAATACCACCGTCAACAAGGCGCTGAGCACCTGGAAACAGCTGACCGCCCCGCGCCCGGTAGAGCGGTCGGGCATCCCGGCGACGGGGGTGTGAGTGCCGTTTTTCCGCGCTGTATTGGGGTATCTGGTTGCGGTCTTCGTGGGGACGGTGTTGCTGCTTCTCTTGATCGAATCACAGACAGAAAACGGCATGGGTTGGCGGGCAGTCATGTCTCTCGTGCCGTTGTATTGGCTGTTCGGTCTCATCTTCACGGTCCTGCCAGCGTTTGCACTGCGGTTGACTGCGGTGATCTTTCACCTTTTTCATCCGAAAACAGCTGCGGTTTTTGGCGCATTGACGGGTGTGGCGGTGTACCTTTTGGTCAGCACCGAAAACATGACAGGACGACCTTTGGTGGTCGATTTGCATGACCTACTGCTGTTTAGCGTTGCAGGAGCGATTGCTGGGTTGGTTTGGCTTTGGGTCGAAAGATTGGGGACTAATAAAGAATGATAACGAGCGCGCCGGTAATTGAGGCAAAGAACCTCGACCTGACCTTCCAAACCAATGACGGACCCGTGCACGCCCTCAAGGACGTGAATCTGGCGATCGACAAGGGCGAATTCGTCAGTTTCATCGGCCCTTCGGGCTGCGGCAAGACGACCTTTCTGCGCTGTGTCGCTGCGCTGGAAACGCCTACGGGCGGCACGCTGACCGTCAACGGCATGACCCCGGACGAGGCTCGCCGGAACCGGGCCTATGGCTATGTGTTCCAGGCGGCGGGCCTGTACCCGTGGCGGACCATCGCTAAGAACATCAAACTGCCGCTCGAGATCATGGGATACTCGGCGCAGGAGCAGGAAGAACGTGTAAAGAACGTTCTAGAACTTGTTGATCTTGAAGGATTTGGTGGAAAGTTCCCCTGGCAGCTGTCGGGTGGGATGCAGCAACGGGCCAGCATCGCCCGGGCGCTGGCCTTCGACGCCGATATCCTTTTGATGGACGAGCCTTTCGGCGCGCTGGACGAGATCGTGCGCGATCACCTGAACGAACAGCTTCTGGCGCTGTGGGCGCGAACCGGCAAGACGATCGGCTTCGTCACCCATTCGATACCCGAGGCGGTTTATCTGAGCACAAAGATCGTGGTGATGAGCCCACGGCCCGGGCGGATCGCCGATGTGATTGACAGCCCGCTGCCCAAGGAACGGCCGCTGGACATTCGCGACACCCCGGAATTCATCGAGGTCGCGCATCGCGTGCGCGAAGGTTTGCGGGGTGGGCATTCCAATGACGGCTGAGCTGAATGCGGATAAGATCCGGCGCGCGGCGCCAGACGATGTGCCTGCCTGCGCCAGGGTTGTTCATGACTGGGCCACGCAAACGGACTGGATGCCCGACGAACTTCCTGTCGACGAGCTGGCAAAGCTGATCAGTGACGCATTCGACAGCCGCGAAATGTGGGTCGCAGGTGATCCGGTCGATTGCTACATGTCAGTGGACCCGGCACAGAATAAAATCGGCGCGCTGTATTGCAGCCGGACGGGGCAGGGTATCGGCAAGCGCCTTGTCGACAAAGCAAAAGAGGGCCGAAATTTTCTCTGGCTGACGACGCACCGGCCCAATACGGCGGCGCAACGTTTTTATCGCCGTGAAGGGTTTGAAGTGACGGCCGAGGAACCCCCTGTGCCGCCGGATACCGTGCCCGTCTATCGGATGGAGTGGCGTGCATGAAGCAGGTCACCGCCGTATTCACCGTCATCGCCGCAATTGTTCTGTTCTGGTACGTGGCCTGTATTCCGATGAACATAAAGGGCGTGTTGACCGAACAGGAACGCGCGGGGGCCGTCGTGCAGCCGCCATCCGCCAAGGACCGGCGGGACATGTCCGAGGTTGGTCTTGTTTTGAACAACACATTCGCCATCCCGGCCACGTGGGAACAGGACAGGCCTCGTTTGCCGGCCCCGCATCAGGTCGCCGTGGAAATGTGGGAAACGACGGTCCAGAAAAAGATCACTTCGAAACGGTCGCTGATCTATCATGGCTGGGTCACGCTCAGCGCGACGATGCTTGGGTTTGCGATTGGCACCGGCCTAGGGATCCTTCTGGCCGTGGGTATCGTGCATAGCCGCGTGATGGATCTGTCGGTCATGCCATGGGCCATTGTCAGTCAAACCATTCCGATCATCGCGCTGGCGCCGATGATCATTGTGGTGCTGTATTCCGTTGGTATCCAGGGCATCATTCCCAAGGCGATCATATCGGCTTATCTGAGTTTCTTTCCGGTTGTCGTCGGCATGGTCAAGGGCCTGCGCAGCCCCGATGCGATGCAGCTGGACTTGTTGCGGACGTATAACGCCAGCCGGTCTCAGGGCTTTTGGAAATTGCGCCTGCCGGCATCCATGCCGTATCTATTCACCTCGCTGAAAATCGGGATCGCCGCGTCGCTGGTCGGCGCCATTGTTGGTGAGCTTCCGACAGGGGCTGTTGCCGGTCTGGGCGCGCGGTTGCTTGCCGGCAGCTATTACGGTCAGACGGTACAGATCTGGTCGGCTCTGTTCGCGGCTGCCATTCTGGCGGCGTGCCTGGTCGGGTTGCTGGGGCTGATTGAACGGGCCGTATTGAAACGGATGGGGATGGCGCAATGATACTGGTTTTGTGTGCTGTCCTGCTTTGGCTTTTGGGCTGGTGGTTGAATAGCCGGTTGGCCAGCGGGCCTTATGTCGACACCCGAATGGTGCGGTTTCTGGCCCCGCTGATCTTTGGCCTGACGGTCATCGGGATCTGGGAGCTTCTGGTGCGCGGGCTAGAGGTTCCGCTTGTTATCCTGCCAGCGCCGTCGGTGATTGCGGTACGGTTTGCGGACAGCCTTCCGATCCTGTGGGCTGACTTTGTGCAGACCATCATTAAGGGCGCGTTTAGCGGCTATGTCATCGGGTGCATCGCTGCCTTTCTGATGGCGATTGCGGTGGATCGCTGGGATTTCCTGCGCCTGGGCCTGTTGCCGGTCGGCAATTTCGTGGCCGCCCTGCCGATTGTCGGAACCGCCCCCATTCTGGTGATGTGGTTTGGGTTCGACTGGCACTCCAAGGCGGCGGTGGTGGTTGTGATGGTGTTCTTTCCGATGCTCGTCAACACCGTGGCGGGCCTGCGGGAAGCCACCTCGATGCAGCGCGATCTGATGGAGACCTATGCCGCAACCTATTGGCAGAGCTTCATGAAACTGCGTTTGCCCGCAGCGATGCCTTTCATTTTCAACGGGTTGAAGATTTCCACCACTTTGGCTCTGATCGGCGCTATCGTGGCCGAGTTCTTCGGTTCACCGACACTTGGTATGGGGTTCCGGATCTCTACCAGTGTCGGGCAATTGTCGCTGGACATGGTCTGGGCCGAAATCGTTGTTGCGGCACTGGCCGGCACGGCCTTTTATGGGCTGGTTGCGGGGATCGAAAAAGTGGTGACCTTCTGGCACCCGTCACAGCGCGGATAAGACAAAGAAATCAACAGACCCCGAAATTGGGGCACAACAAGCAACTAGGAGAAATGAAGATGAACAAGCTACTCAGCGGGGCGGTTGCCGCCTTTAGCCTGGCAGCCAGTGCGGCGCTGGCGGCGGATGAGGTGACATTGCAACTGAAATGGGTCACGCAAGCACAGTTCGCGGGCTATTATGTTGCCAAGGACAAGGGCTTTTACGAAGAAGAGGGGCTGGACGTCACCATTCTGCCCGGCGGGCCTGACATCGCTCCGACGCAAGTGATTGCAGGCGGTGGCGCCGATGTGACCGTCGAATGGATGCCTGCCGCGCTGGCTGCCCGTGAAAAAGGGCTGCCGCTGGTGAACATCGCGCAACCGTTCAAAAGCTCGGGCATGATGCTGACCTGCTGGAAAGACGCCGGGATCTCGTCGCCCGAAGACCTCAAGAACCGCACGCTGGGTGTCTGGTTCTTTGGCAACGAGTTTCCCTTCATGAGCTGGATGAGCCAGTTGGGCATCAGCACCGATGGCAAAAGCGAAAACGGAGTGGAAGTTCTGAAGCAGGGCTTCAACGTCGACCCGTTGCTTCAGCGTCAGGCGGATTGCATCAGCACCATGACCTACAATGAATACTGGCAGGTCATCGATGCCGGTGTCAGCCCGGATGAGCTGGTGACCTTCAAATACGAAGACCAGGGCGTGGCAACGCTGGAAGACGGTCTCTATGTGCTGGAAGAGAACCTGAGCGACGCGGCTTTCGCCGACAAGATGGAGCGGTTTGTTCGCGCGTCGATGAAGGGATGGAAATATGCCGAGGAGAACCCGGACGAAGCGGCGGAAATCGTTCTGGAAAACGATGCAACCGGTGCCCAGACGGAAGAGCACCAAAAGCGTATGATGGGTGAGATCGCCAAGTTGACCGCAGGGTCGAACGGCGCGCTGGACCCGGCTGATTTCGACCGCACCGTCAACACATTGCTGGCAGGCGGGTCTGATCCGGTTATTACCAAAAAGCCCGAAGGGGCCTGGACACATCAGATCACCGATGCTGCACTGAATTGATCTCAGCCTTTCCTTAGGGAATTGAAGCGCGGTCCCAAGCGGGGCCGCGTTTTTCATTCTAAATGCCGGATATGTGTCTGTACTCGACCTGAAATCAGAGTAGTATTTACCTGTAAACGAACGCATTTCATACGAAATGTGAAGTCAATGGGAAGAAATGCAGGGATTTGCATCAGAATTCAGTTCTGCAATCGCGCTGATCTTTGAGGGAGACTCAGAGCTGTGGGCGATTGTGCTGTTGTCCCTGAAAGTATCCGTGTTTGCGGTTCTGATTTCTGCCCTGATCGGCATGCCCGTCGGTGCCGCCCTGGCTGTGGCCAGGTTTCCGGGGCGGCGGATGCTGATCGTTCTGATGAATGCCCTGATGGGGTTCCCGCCCGTGGTCGTGGGGCTGCTGGTCTATCTGATGCTGTCCCGTTCCGGCCCGTTGGGTGTGCTAGAGCTTTTGTATACCCCGACGGCCATGATCATTGCGCAGGTCGTGTTGGTCACTCCCATTATCGCGGCATTGACCAGGCAGGTGGTCGAAATGCTGGCCGAGGAATATTCTGAACAGCTGCGATCACTGGGCGTGTCGCGGCTGGCATCGGTTCCCGTGCTTCTCTGGGATGCGCGGCTGGCACTGGTGACGGCCTTGCTTGCGGGGTTTGGGCGCGCCATTGCCGAGGTCGGCGCGGTGATCATCGTGGGCGGCAACATCAATCATGTGACGCGCGTGATGACGACGACGATCGCGTTGGAGACGTCGAAGGGAAATCTGGCGCTGGCTCTGGCGCTGGGGGCAATCCTGATTGGGATCGCGGTGGCCGTGAACGCGATGGTCAGCGCGGTCAGCCTGCGGGCCGAACGGGAAGGGGTACGTCATGCGTGACCTGTTCTGCGACGCGGTGAATTGCCTGAAAGTCGAGAACCTGCAAATCCGAAGTAACGGCAAGGCGTTGTTGGACGTCTCGTCATTGGTTCTGGATGGGCCGGGGCCAACCTTGATTCTTGGCCCCAACGGTGCAGGCAAAAGCCTGTTGCTGCGCTGCCTGCACGGTTTGATCACGCCGGATCGGGGGCAGGTCGTGCAAGGTGGAAAACCGCTGGGCGCGGCACAGAAAGCCCGCCAGGCGATGGTGTTTCAGAAACCGGTTCTGCTGCGTCGATCAGTTGCGGCAAACCTTGACTTCGTTCTCAAGCGTCAAGGCATGGGGCGAAGGGCCCGTAAGGCCCGTATCGCCGAATTGCTGGCCGAAGGCGGGCTGGACGGCAAGGCCAGACAACCCGCGCGGTCATTGTCCGGGGGAGAAGCGCAGCGATTGGCGATTCTCCGTGCGCTGGCGCTGGACCCCGAGACCTTGTTTCTGGACGAGCCCACCAGCGCCTTGGATCCAAGCGCGACCCAGATGATCGAACGAATGATATTGCGGGCATCGGCTCGGGCCGTGCGGATCGTAATGGTGACGCATGATATCGGTCAGGCACGTCGTTTGGCCTCGGACATGGTCATGATGCAGGGCGGGCATGTCGTGGAACATGGTGTGGCAAAACAGGTTTTGGATTCACCCGAAAGCGATGCGTCGCGCCGCTATTTGGCGGGCGGATTGGTTACTTGAAACTGAGAAAGCGGAGAGAGTGATGTTCCGAAAAGCAATTCGGGCAGCGGCGGTGGCTTTGGGCCTGTTGACCAGCGCGGTTTCGGCGGAAGAGCCGTTTATTGTGGTGCAGTCGACCACGTCCACACAGAACTCGGGACTGTTGGAATACATCCTTCCGTGGTTCGAAGCCGATTCAGGTATCGATGTTCGTGTCGTGGCGGTTGGAACCGGTCAGGCCATTCGCAACGCCATCAACGGGGACGGGGATGTTCTTTTGGTTCACTCCAAACCGGCCGAGGAGAAATTTGTTGCTGACGGTTGGGGCGTAGAGCGGAAGGATCTGATGTACAATGATTTCGTTCTGGTCGGCCCCAAGTCTGACCCTGCCGGAATTCGCGGCGGCACCGATGTGTTGGCCGCGCTGTCGAAAATCGCCGAGGCCGAAGCGCCGTTTGCATCACGCGGTGACGACAGCGGAACACACAAGGCTGAACTGGGCTATTGGTCCGCGGCCGGGCTGGACCCTACCGAAGCTTCGGGTACGTGGTATCGCGAGACCGGATCTGGTATGGGGGCGACGCTGAACGTGGCCAGTGGAATGGATGCCTATACGCTGACGGATCGGGCCACGTGGCTGTCTTTTGGGAACCGCGGAAATCTTGAGGTATTGGTCGAAGGGGATCCGCGCCTGTTCAATCAATACGGCGTGATTCTTGTAAACCCTGACAAGCACGCGCATGTGCGGGCGACGGCCGGCCAGCGTTTCATCGACTGGCTGACGGGGCCGGACGGGCAGGAGGCGATTGCGTCGTTCAGGCTGGACGGGCAGCAGGTGTTCTTTCCGAACGCCGACTAAGCCGGCCTGCGGCGGGCGCATCCTGACAAGGTAAAAGGCGGATGAGGGCTCAACCGCTGGCACCGTTGTGGTGGATCGTGCCCAGGCCCGACAGGTCGTAGCCACCGAATTCACGGGCCCTTTGCGCAAATTGATCCGAGCGCAGCAGCGTTATCAGTTTCTGCATTGGCGGATCAAAATATGACCTGCGCCAAATCGCCAGATCCAGCCTCTCGGAATGGGTGGGGACGAAACCCAGGTTGTAAAGCCCTGCCAAAGCCCCCAGCCCAAAGCCGGCCTCGGCCTTTTCGCCGTGAAGGGCGATGGCCAGTTCCTCTTCCGTGCGTGCGCAGCCGGGGGTCGCGTCCAGATCGTCTCGGCTCATGCCATGGGCTTCCAGCTGGCTGTCGAACAGGTGTTGGCTGGCCGCACTGTCCTGACGCATGATCACGCGGCGCGATTTGAGATCCTTGAACGTTTTGATATCCGATATGCCCGGGGCAAGAAGCAGCCCGCGCTGGCGCCGGGCGATTTCATACAACACCACCGGCCCTTCGCCCAAGGCGTCCCGCAGGGATTTTTCGTTGAACCCTCCGTCTTCGTGGATGTGCAATACAGCCGCTTGTGCGCTGCGTTCGCTCAGCCGTGTCAGCCCGTCAAAGGAGCCGTCGTAATAGGTGGCAAGCCCCGATCCGCTTTCACGCAGCGCCCAGTCCAACAGAGGATCATGGCTGCCTGCTACAATCGGAGGCAGAGGCGGTTCGGCCACCTGCGGACCGGATCGCGACGCGTTGAGCCAGGCAATGATTTCGGCGCGCGGGAACAGCAGTTTGCCCATGGCGCGAACACAGGGCACCTCGCCCGAGGAGGCAAGATCATAGGCCTTGCGCTCGCCGATGCGCAGCAGATCGGCCAGTTCGCGGGTGGTCAGGTATTGTGACATTCAGTCGAGGCGCACGGCAGAGCCGGACGTGGCATCGGCGGCGGTGAACCCGATCCGATCCAGCACGACAGGGGCTGCCACTGCAATGACGACCATTGCGGCGACCGCGGCAAGAAAGGCTTTCATGGTCTCCTCCTGTTCAGTTCCGGGCACCCGTTGCGCGGCGCAGAAAAGCAATAAGATCCTGACGATCCTGAGCTTGTGTAATTCGCTGCATCGGCATCTTGGACCCCGGAATGTAATGGTCAGGCCCTTCGTCGAAAAGAGCATTTATTGTTTCGTCATTCCAAATGATATCAGAGCCTTGCAGCGTATCCGAGTACAAATATCCCGGTAACGTGCCCGCGCGTCTGCCGAAAACCCCGTGCAAGGAGGGGCCTGCGCGGCGCTGACTGTTGGGGGTGAGGCTGTGACAGATCGAACATTTCCGCGCGAACTGACGCTCACCATTGTCCATCTCGTCGGGGTTTTGCAGAAAACTCGGCTCGGCAGAAGCCATCTGTTGCCGGTCGGACGAGGCGGTGACCGGCCAACTGTACATGGCCTCGTCGATCCCGCCAGCATGGATGTTTTCACCATCGACCGAAAAGGCCAGGGCCCAGACTGGTCCTCGCAACGTTGCACGAAAGTCCTGTGCGATGCGCCAGTCCGAGGTATCGATGACCATAATATAGCCTTCGCCGTCGCCCACGGCCAGAAACCGACTATCCGGACTGAGCGCCATGGCAAGGATCGGGCGACGATCCAGAGTGAAATCGCGTTCTTCACCGGTGGAAAGGTCCAGAATTCGGGTCACTCCGTCAACGGCACCGTAAGCGATCCAGTCGTCCTGTTCATTCAGGACCAGTTCGTTGATGCCGAACCCGTGTTCGATGAGCCGGTTGATCTCTTGCCCGTTCGAGATGTCCCAAATGCGCAGCGACCCATCCATGCCTGCGGAATAAAGCCGTGTGCCGTCAGAAGAAAACACCACGGCGTTCACACCGCTTCCGGTTGGCCCGAGAGTTGTGGGCGCGGCTCCGTTCACGGGCCAAAGCCCAATCGTTCCGTCCCAACTGGCGGTTGCGACGTGGGTCTTGGACGCTGCCAGACCCACGATCTTGCCCTGATGTCGCCCAACCACGTCGCCACCGGGCCACTTGCGCAGGGTGAAGTCATCTCCGGCCGAGTAGATGGCCGTGCCATTGAAGGCAACGGCGTTCACGGCGGCTTCGTGACCTTCCAGCCATTCGGGGGTCCGATCAGCCCACAGTCCGACGGAATTGTCGAAACTGGCTGTTGCGATACGCCCGTCCGGGGCTGTGGCGATCCCCATGATTGGGCCGCCATGTCCCTTGAGCGTGAAGAATTCGGCCGAGGCGGGCAGAGGGATCAGCGCCAGGGCCAGAACCAGCCCTCGCATCTATTCAGCAGGCGAGGCGGCGGTTTTGCCTGCCTCTTTTTCCTGAACTTCTTCCAGCCACAAAGAGTGGTGTTCACGGGCCCATTGTTCTTCGACCTCGCCGGTGCCCATGGCGTCAAAGGCGCCCTCCATTCCGACAGAGCCGAGATAGATATGCGCCACGATGATCGCAATGAACACATAAGCAACCATCACGTGCCAGACCTGAGCATATTGCATTTCTTCCTGCGGCGACATCTGCTCCGGCAGGTTCAGGCCCATCATTTGCGGAATACCGGTCGAATTGGCGATCTGGAAGGTTTTGGCAAACAAGGGCATCTCGAACGGGAACAACAGCGACAGGCCTGACAGGCTGATGGAGACGCCCAGCAGGATGCAGGCCCAGAATATGATCTTTTGACCGGCGTTGAACTTCTTTGCCGGCGGGTGGCTGTTCTTGGTGAACAACCCGCCACCTGCGGCCAGCCATTTCAGATCGACGCGGTTGGGGATGTTATGGGCAATCCAGTTTACCGTGACGATGATCAGGCCCAGCATGAAGGCCCAGGCCAGATTGTTGTGCAACCACTTGCAGCCCTGTGCGAGGGCCGCAAAGCCCTCTTTCCCGAAAACCGGGATCAGGAAGTCGCGCCCATAAAGCGTCAGCAGGCCCGTGACGCCAAGGATCAGGAACGACCCGGCAAACAGCCAATGGCCGAACCGCTCGAACCCGTTGAAACGTGTGACCGTGCGGCCGGTTTTTTCACCGTCGATGCGAATTTTGCCTCGGATCAGGAAAAACAACAGGATGATGCCCAGCATCCCGGCAATGATATAGGTGCCGTATTCGCGCAGCGGTCCGGTGCGGAAGGTCAGCCACCACATGCCGCCATCCTGTATCAGCACGCTGTCTGCCGGACCATGAGAAGACACCGTCACATCAGCCGAGCCATAGCGCAAAGCGCGATACACGTCACTGTCCGAGGCCACACCCCGCGTGCCAAGCTGCCCCAGCAACCCCTCGGCATTGCCCTGACCCGTGTTCTCGGAACGATAGCTGTTGTCGACGGTTTCACCACGCTGCCGGGCAAGAATATCTTCCAGCGTTGTCGCTCCGCCGGTCGAGGTGCGCTCATCCGCCGTGGGTTCAGAGGTCTCTTGCGCCCATGCGGCTCCGGTCAGAAAAATCGAAACGAGCAGAAACTGAAACAGACGCATAGGGATATCCTCCTGTGCATTTTCATATCAGCGGTCAAATCCACCGATTTGCTGGTGAAAAACGGCGCCGACTGGCGTGAGCGCTTCGCGAAGATCATCCTTGGCCGGACCATACACGTCCAACCCCACTGGCGTCAGAAGGGCCAGAAACCGTTCAGCGAAGTTAGCACCAAAATTTTGCATATGTATCATGGCATCTTCGGAACTGGCATAGCGTTCGTAGATATGAACAGCCGAACCGGTCATGTGCCATTCATAGCTTATGGCGCCGGTTTCTTGCAGCGTGGCCGCGACCATTTCCGCCATAAGCGCTTCGAACTCATCCTTTTTATCCAGATTGAGGTCAAGCTTCAGCAGCCAGTAAACATCATTGGTCATGCATGCCTCTCAAATACGTTTGCTGTGACGTTGCAGGAAACGGATCCCCGATCACATCACCTGAAAAGCCCCCCGCAAATGGCGGGAGGCTGTTTTGTCAAAAGCCGGATTTCAGCCGTCTTTCTGGTCGTAGGCCGTGCCCCAGCCCCAGGCGCCCGAGCCGAAACCGCGCGCCACGACGCGTTCACGGTAAACTGCGGAAACCACGTCGCCGTCACCGGCCAGCAGGGCCTTGGTGGAACACATTTCGGCGCAGATGGGCAGCTTGCCCTCGGCGATCCGGTTGCGACCGTATTTGGCGAACTCTGCGGTCGAGTGCGTTTCCTCGGGGCCGCCGGCGCAGAAGGTACATTTGTCCATCTTGCCGCGCGATCCGAAGTTACCCGCCTGCGGATATTGCGGCGCGCCGAAGGGGCACGCATAGAAGCAATAGCCGCAGCCAATGCACAGGTCCTTGGAGTGCAGCACGACCCCTTCTTCGTTCTGATAGAAGCAGTCGACCGGGCACACCGCCATGCAAGGCGCATCCGAACAATGCATACAGGCGACCGAGATCGAGCGTTCGCCCGGGTTGCCGTCATTGATCGTCACCACCCTGCGGCGGTTGATGCCCCACGGCACCTCGTGTTCGTTCTTACACGCGGTTACGCAGGCGTTGCACTCGATGCAGCGTTCAGCGTCGCAGAGAAACTTTGCTCTAGCCATTTATCGTCCTCCTTACGCTGCCCAGATCTTGCAGAGAGTCGCCTTGGTCTCCTGCATCTGGGTCACTGAATCATAGCCATAGGTCTGGGCGGTGTTGGTACTTTCACCCAGCACATAGGGGTCTGCACCTTTGGGGTATTTCTCCCTCAGGTCCTCGCCCTGGAAATGGCCGCCGAAGTGGAACGGCATGAAGGCCACGCCGGCACCGACCCTGTTGGTCAGCATCGCCATCACCTTGACCTTGCCGCCCTCGGGGCCTTCGACCCAGACCTGTGATCCGTCCCGAATGCCAAGGTTGTTGGCATCACGCGGGTTGATCTCGACGAACATGTCCTGCTGAAGCTCGGCCAACCACGGATTCGACCTGGTTTCGTCACCGCCGCCTTCATATTCGACCAGACGACCAGACGTAAGGATTATCGGGTAATCCTTTGAAAAGTCGTTCTTCTGGATCGAAGCATAAAGGGTGGGCAGGCGATAGGCCTGACGGTCCTCGTAGGTGGGATAATCCGCCACCAGATCGCGCCGATTGGTATAGAGCGGCTCGCGATGCAGTGGGATCGGATCCGGGAAGGTCCAGACAACCGCGCGGGCCTTGGCGTTCCCGAAGGGCGCACAGCCATGTGCGATCGCGACCCGCTGGATGCCGCCGGACAGGTCGGTTTTCCAGTTGGTCTTTGGTCCGGCCACGGCGTCGATGGCCGCGCGTTCCTCGGCCGTCAGATCACCGTCCCAGCCAAGATCCATCAGCATCTGCATCGTAAACTCAGGGTATCCATCCTGAATTTCCGATCCAACGCTATAGACCCCTTCGGCCAGCAGGTTGTCGCCGTCGCGTTCCACGCCGAAACGGGCGCGGAAGGTCAGGCCGCCTTCAGCCACCGGTTTGGACATGTCATAGAGGTTTGGTGTCCCCGTATGGCCCATTTCCGGTGTGCCCCAACAGGGCCACGGTAGACCGTAATATTCGCCGTCGTTTGGTCCACCAATGGCTTGCAGCGTGGTTCTGTCGAACGTGTGCTGGTTGGCCATATGGCTTTTCAGACGTTCCGGCGACTGACCGGTATAGCCGATGGTCCAGAGGCCCGAGTTGAACTCACGCGTGATGCTTTCAACATTCGGGGTTTCGGGGTCTTCCATCTCGATATTGCGGAAGAACCGGTCCGCCCAGCCGAATTTGTTGGCGAATTTGGCCATGATGACCTCGTCCGGCAGGCTTTCGAACAGCGGATCGACCACCTTGTCGCGCCACTGCAACGACCGGTTCGAAGCCGTGACCGAGCCACGGGTTTCGAACTGCGTACAGGCGGGCAACAGGTAGACGCCATCGGTACGGTCATGCAAAACGGCGGAAACGGTGGGATACGGGTCGATCACGACCAGCATGTCCAGCTTTTCCATCGCCGTCTTCATTTCCGTCATCCGGGTCTGCGAGTTGGGCGCGTGGCCCCACAGAACCATGGCGCGGACATTGTTGTCCTGATCCATGTTGGCCGGGTCTTCCAGAACACCGTCAATCCAGCGAGAAACAGGAATGCCGCGCTCGTTCTGCAGCGGTTTGTCCTTGCCGTCCTTGTCCTTGATCGTGGCGAATTGACCGGCCAGCCATTCAGGTTCTTCGCCCCAGACGCGGGCCCAGTGACCCCATGCGCCTGCGGACAGGCCATAATAGCCGGGCAGGGTATGGGAAAGAACACCAAGGTCCGTTGCGCCCTGAACATTGTCATGACCGCGGAAGATGTTGGTGCCACCACCCGAGGTTCCCATGTTGCCCAGTGCAAGCTGAAGTACGCAGTACGCGCGGGTGTTGTTGTTGCCGTTGGTATGCTGCGTCCCGCCCATGCACCAGACAACCGTTCCGGGACGGTTGTTGGCCATCGTGCGGGCAACCCGCTTCAACTGCGACCCCGGAGTGCCGGTGACACGTTCCACCTCATCCGGGTTCCACTTGGCAACTTCCTCGCGGATCTGATCCATGCCCCAGACACGGGTGCGGATGAATTCCTTGTCTTCCCAACCGTTGTCGAAGATGTGCCACAGGATACCCCAGATCAGCGCCACGTCCGTGCCGGGGCGGAAACGGACATATTCATCCGCATGCGCCGCGGTACGCGTAAAGCGCGGATCGCAGACGATCAGCGGGGCGTTGTTCTGCTCTTTTGCGCGCAGAATATGCAGCAGCGACACGGGATGCGCCTCGGCCGGGTTGCCGCCGATGATGAAGATCGCCTTGCTGTTGTGCATGTCGTTGTAGCTGTTGGTCATGGCGCCGTAGCCCCATGTATTCGCAACGCCCGCAACCGTGGTTGAGTGGCAGATCCGGGCCTGATGGTCCACGTTGTTCGTGCCCCAGTAGGCGGCGAACTTGCGGAACAGATAGGCCTGTTCGTTGTTGTGCTTGGCGGAACCCAGCCAGTACACGCTGTCAGGCCCGGATTCTTCGCGGATGCTCATCATGCCGTCGCCGATCTCATTGATCGCCTCTTCCCAGCTGATGCGCTTCCACTCTCCGCCTTCCTTTTTCATCGGATATTTCAGGCGGCGCTCGCCATGGGCGTGCTCGCGAACGGCGGCACCCTTGGCGCAATGGGCGCCCAGGTTGAACGGGCTGTCCCAGCCGGGCTCCTGCCCGATCCAGACGCCGTTCTGAACTTCGGCAACCACCGTGCAACCGACCGAACAATGCGTGCAGACGGATTTGATGTTCTCGACAGCCGTGTTGGCTGCGGTCTGGGCGCTGGCTGGCGTCACGGTTCCACCCGTGGCGCTGATCGCGGCAAGGCCGCCGATCGTCAGGCCCGAGCCACGCAGGAATGCGCGGCGATCGACGGTTTTCTCGCCGACCTGGGACAGGATACTTGTCCGCTGGGGGCGTCTCGCAACCCCGTTGGTCTTTTTCCGAAGCATTTGTTTCCTCCCTTGCTCGCCATGTCAGCCATGGCTGGCTTGGTACTGCTGATGCCGACGTCAGGGCCAATCGCAACCGTCAGTCGGGTGTGAAAACGTCCGATCTAGAACCGGGTGCTTTCATCGTGGCTCAAAAGCGCGTGCTCTCGATGTAGGCGCGTGTATGCGCGGTATCCTGGATGCGGGTATCGTCTGTCGGCGCTTCGGCCGCTTCGGCTTTCCCGGTCAGGCTGGCGGCGGCAACAGCAGCAGGCGCTGCGGTTCCGGCCAGTTTGAGGAAGTCGCGGCGTGTGGCGCCTTCTTCCTTGGTCTTGCTCATGGGCTCCTCCTGTCCCAATTGCGGTTTGGTGCCCACAGGGCACCGGCGATGTGCGGGCTACCCCGCTGTCATCCGGAACGCTTCGCGCTCGATCTCCATGAATACCCGACCGGCGGTGCCGACGGATGCATAGAGAACCGAGTTTTCAGCAGCTTCCAAATCCGAATAGAAATGTGCGGCCCATGGGCCGATATGTTTGCTCCAGAATGCTTTCTGATCTTCAAGGGATGCCGGGCTTCCAAAACGCCCAACGATCATGCCTGCCATCATCTCCATCAATGAGGCGATGTTGTCCTCGGGCTCGAACACGTTCTGGGCACGTGTGATCCCACGCACCGCCATGTCATTGCGGAGCTGCGCAAGGGGTTTCTCGTTCAGAAAACCCGTGAGGTAGAAGCTGGCATAGGGAAGCAATTCGCCCCGACCCAAACCGATGAACAATGCATTGAATTCCCGTTCAGCGGCGGCGGGCTTGGTGACCTTTGCAACCCGCGCCATGGCCTGGATGGCCTGACCAAGATCAGTGTCATCACCGCTGAGGCCCGCCATTTGATCCAGCAGCATCTGGTCGGGTGGACCGGCCAGCAGCAAGCCCAGAAAGTTGTAGAAATCCGCGCGCAGGCGATCCTCGGCTGAAACGTCCAGAGTGTGCGCGTCACTTGCGGTCATTCGGTCATCCTTCAAATTCAAATGTCATTCGACGTGGCGCCGGGGGAAGGTCGATTTCTTCCGGCTCGTCCGCGCGGGCGACGGAAACCGGCTCGGGCCCGGTATCGGGTTCGAACGGCTCGGCCTCGGGTTCAGCGCGCGTATCGGCTTCGCTTTCAGCAGCATCGTCTTTGGCCTCTTCCGCGTCGGCCGCCAGTGCTTCGATATGTGCCAGCATGCCCTTTCCAACCTGATAGGCGGTTTGCATGTTTTCGATCACGCAGGCCGCATCGGTGTAGTCTTCGCCGTAATCAACCAGCCCGTCGACATTGGCCAGAACCGGGTTCAGCCGCCACAGCCGGCGCAAGGCACGTCGGCGCAGGCGATCGGGCACGGCCTTGGCCATGAAGCCCGAAACATCGTCGCCGGGTTGCAGGGTCTCTGGGTCGGGAAGGTTGAACTCGGCGAGGATCTCGGCGTCATCCTTTTCTTCCAGCTCCGCTTGCCGTTCTGCGATCGCCTGTTCTTCAAGGGCCAGTGCCTCGGCCTCGGCTTCGGCGTGAACGGCGGCCTTTCGGCGAGACCAGAAATCATCGGGCCGGTTCATTGCAGCGCCTTTCTCGGGGCGCGATACACGTCCGACGTCTGCCGGATACGAGCATCACCCTTACCGTCTTCAACCAGATCTGTCCGCTTCTTGTCGCGGCGGCGCTTGACGAAAACTTCGTGCTGATGATGTTTCAAAGTAAAATCGCGAACCCAGGCAATCAGCCCTTCAGTCATCGGGATCTTCTCGACAATTTCTTCACCGGTATCCGCGTAATCCTGCCCCTCGAACGGAGAGGCGGTGATCAGAACTGCATTCAGGGGAGTTTCGCCTTTCAGTTCGTCCCGCAGCACAAGGTACAGCGAAGGCTGCCCATCCGACAAGTTAACCATGTAGGCTTCGGTTTCATCTGCCCAGAGCGTCAGGGGCAAGGTGGCCGCGTGATACTCGACAGCATCGCCTTCGCGGCGCAGTTCCTGCCAGTCGGCCGGCCCCGCGCCGGGTAAAAGGGCCACAGCGCGCCAGTTCCACCGGGCCCACCGTGTGACCCCGGGTGTCTTGCGCACGATGACGCCAACCGGCATTTCAGTCTGGCTTGCGGCCTTGGCCACTGGCTCCTCCCCGAAAGGCTCTCCCCTGCCTTTCCAAGTCCACTATGGTACACAAACTGGCTGTGTGCCAAGCCTAAGCTCTACGACTTTGGTCGTAGTCCAGGGTAGCAACTGCGTGAGCAGGTCCTGTGAATGCTTGTGTTTCCTGGCATTTATTGCCGAAATTCAACCCTATGCAGGAAACGCGGCAAGGGGTTGAAGTTGCTTTCCCGGGGGTACAGCCTAGTGTGCATGGAACCGGGGCGGTTGCCCGAGGAGAGGATATGGCCACGAAACTACTGCTATGTGATTGCGCCGGAACACAGGCAATCGATCCGGACAAGATCGAAAGCGCCTGCGGCGTTGCCTGTTCCAAGTTGCATACCGCGCTTTGTACCGATGAGTTGCAGTCCGCCGCCGCCTTGATGAAAGAAGGTGATACCGTCATCGCTTGTGCGCAAGAGCATGACGTTTTCCGGTCACTGGCCGAAGACCTGAATATCGACGTGCCCGGATTTGTCGATCTGCGCGATCGGGCCGGGTGGTCAGACCAAGGTGCGGATGCGACCCCCAAGATGGCCGCTTTGGCGGCCGAGGCCGTTCTGGCGCAACCGGTCACACCCAGCGTGGATGTCTTCAGTGAAGGCACCTGTTTCATCATCGGACCCGGTGCGGTGGCCTTTGATCTGGCAGAGCGTCTGGCGGAGTCGTTGGCAGTGACCGTCATGACGACCGATTTGTCAGAGCCTCTCTCGCGCGCCTATGACGTGGTGCGGGGGCAGCTTCGTTCGGTTTCCGGTGCGCTTGGTGGGTTTTCGTTGCGTCTGGACGCGCTTCAGCAGGTCGTGCCCGGTGGGCGCGGCGCGTTTGCTTGGACCGATCCAAAGGACGGTGCGCTTTCTTCGTGTGACATTGTCATCGATCTGGCAGGAGAAACGCCCTTTGTTCAGGCCCCGGACAAGCGCGAAGGCTATCTGCGGGCTGATCCCAGGGATGCGGTTTCCGTGGAACGTCTGGCTTTTGAAGCCGCGCAATTGGTGGGGACATTCGAAAAGCCACTTTATGTGCGGGTGGAAGAAACCCTGTGTGCCCATTCCCGGGCCGAGCAGGTGGGCTGTACCAACTGTTTGGATATCTGCCCAACCGGTGCGATTTCCCCGGCGGGCGAGCATGTGGCGATTGACCCGATGGTATGTGCAGGCTGTGGTGCTTGCGCCGCGCTGTGCCCTTCAACGGCCATAACCTATGAAGACCCACCTGTTTCGGCGCTGTTGTCGCGGATGCATATTCTGGCTCGCACCTATCGACGGGCCGGCGGCACCGCGCCTCGGCTGCTTGTCCATGACGCCCACGGGTCCGAAATGATCCGATTGGCGGCGCGTTTCGGGCGTGGATTACCTTCGGATGTGATTCCATTGGAATTGAACGTGATATCTGGCTTTGGCCATGCCGAGATGCTGGCTGCTCTGGCGCATGGGTTCGCGCGGGTGGATGTGCTGTTGGCACCGACGACCGAACGCAAGGCGCTGAACCGGGAGCTTGAATTTGCACATGCCATTGCAGGCCCCGACGGCATAGGCCTGATTGACGAAGCAGACCCCGATGCGATGTCCGATCTGCTGTACGGACAAGCGGTGCCCCGGCCTTTGTCCGACCCGGTCCTGCCTATGGGCAATCGCCGGCAAATTGCGCGGCTGGCAGCCCAGGCGCTGAACCCGCAGGCTGAATCGCCTTTGCCGCTGCCCGAAAACGCGCCTTACGGGGCGGTTGCAGTGAATACCGCCAGCTGCACCCTGTGCCTCAGCTGTGTGTCGCTGTGCCCATCCGGTGCGTTGATCGACAATCCGGACAAGCCGCAATTGAACTTCCAGCAAGATGCCTGTCTGCAATGCGGGATGTGCAAGACCATATGCCCCGAGGATGCGATCACGCTTGTTCCACAACTTGATCTCAGCGATGCGGCCCTGTCACAGCAGGTTCTGAACGAAGAAGAACCTTTTGCCTGCGTGGAATGCGGGGCATTGTTCGGCGTGAAGTCCACGGTTGAGCGGATCATGGAGAAGCTGTCGGGCACGCATCCGATGTTCGCGACGTCGGATCAGGCGCGGATGATCCAGATGTGTGACAATTGCCGGGTGAACGTGCAGTTCCAACAGCAAGACAATCCTTTCCAGTCAAAGCCCAAGCCTCGGGTCGTCACGACCGAGGATTACTATTCAGACAGAAAGGATCACTGAAGTTTCAGAGGTGCACCCAGATCCGCAGCGTCGATGCGCGATACGAACGCCAGGATCGCGTCAAGATCGTCCAATGTCATCTCAACCGGGTGAATAGGAGACGGGCGTTCGGGATCGAAAGGCGGTGTCAGACCGTCGATCTGTGTGAATGCGGGGTGGGGGTTCAGGGCGAAAAACGCTTCGAATCGCTGCGACCAGTCGGGCATTGCGCGCAGAACGGCGAAAGAGGGGGTCGACCCCAGGCCATTCATGCGGTTCCTTGGCCCGATGACATGACAGCGTCCGCAATGGGTCATCGAAAGTTCCTCGCCAAGTTGGGTGTCGCCCTCGACGATGTCACCGGACTCAACCACGGCAATATCAAAATTGGCAGAGTAGGGCCCACCGTCTGCCGGAGCAAAGCTTTCCACCGTGCGCTTGCCGATATCCGACTTCAGCCATTCAAGAAAACGGGACTGGCGGTCGTTGTCTTCGATACGCAGGTGATAGATCACGTCGTTGCGGGCAAAAACAGGATCACCGGGCGGCGCGGTTTCCAGCACCATGACCCCGGCGTCGTCTGCAATAACACGGATCCCGGTCTTGAGAGAGAAGCGAGGAAGGATATGTTGCAACAAGCCGGAGTCTTTAACCTCTGCCGGGGCCGCAAGGCCAATCGCCTCTTGTGACCAAGAGGGGGTGGCAGAGAGCGTCAGGCTCAGGCACAAGAGGACAAAGCGCATGGCTCAACGTAACTTCGCGGGGCGGGATGCGTCAAATGTACAGACAAAGACGGAGACACGTGCAATGAGCGCCGAGTCGATACGCACGCCCCTGTCAGCAGGGCGGATCAAGGGGAACAAGCATGAGTGTTCGTGACGCGGTTCTGGCGAACCTGAAAAAGATCACCGACCCGGTATCCGGGCAGGACATCGTAAGCGCAGGCATCGTGCGCGCCTTGAATGTGGAAGGCGACACTGTACGCTTCGTGCTTGAGGTCGACCCGAAATATGCGGAAAAGATGGAACCCGTACGCGCCACGGCTGAAAAGGCCGCTCAGATGGTGGAAGGCGTGGCAAATGTTTCGGCCTTGATGACCGCGCATTCCGACAAGGCACCGCCGGATCTGAAACCGAAACCCAAGCCATCGCAAACCGGGCCGCAGGCCGTGCCGGGTGTGGATCGGATCATCGCCGTTGCCTCTGGCAAGGGTGGGGTTGGCAAATCCACCGTTTCGGCCAACCTTGCCTGCGCATTGGCTGCGGAAGGCCGGCGTGTGGGTCTGCTGGACGCGGATGTTTACGGGCCGTCGCAACCCCGGATGTTAGGTGTCTCGGGCCGCCCGGCCAGCCCTGACGGCAAGACGATCCTGCCGCTGCGCAACCACGGCGTCACCATGATGTCGATGGGTTTGATGACCAATGAAGGTCAGGCGGTCGTCTGGCGCGGGCCGATGCTGATGGGTGCGCTGCAACAGATGATGAGCCAGGTGCAATGGGGCGCGCTGGATGTTCTGATCGTCGATCTGCCGCCCGGCACCGGTGACGTGCAACTGACGCTGAGCCAGAAGTTCCAGGTGGATGGTGCCATTGTCGTCTCAACGCCGCAGGACGTGGCCCTGATTGATGCCCGCAAGGGGATCGACATGTTCAACCAGCTCAAGACACCCATTGTCGGGATGATCGAAAACATGTCCACGCATATCTGTTCGAACTGTGGGCACGAAGAAAATGTTTTCGGTCATGGTGGTGTCAAGTCCGAGGCAGAGGCGCTGGGCGTGCCGCTGCTGGGTGAAATCCCCTTGCATCTGGACATCCGCGTCGCCGCCGACGGTGGTGCGCCCATCGTGGTCAGCAAACCTGACAGCCCGCAGGCCGAGGCATTCCGCAAGATCGCCCGCGACATGATCACCAAAGGCAACGCATGAGCCAGCCGGTTTTCCCACCCTTGCTGACGGGCCACCCGGTTCAGGGTGGGGAAGACCCGTTCGAGCGCGCGCAAGCCATGGCTGCGCTAGGCTGTGATGCGGGGACGGTTGTCTACAATATTCAGGCGGATTTCCTGCGCGTGGCAATTGTTTTTGCCCCCGAGGTACCGTTGCAGGATGCCGTGGCGATGCTGCCGCTTTGTGCTGTGGGATTCCAGAACGCGCTGGGTGCTTTGGCCCCGCCAGAGGTTGCGGTGCATCTGGGTTGGGATGGTCTGATTTGCGTGAACGGCGCGCGGTGCGGCCGGTTTCGCGCGGCTGCGTCAACATCAATGCTCGAAGAAGAGCCGGACTGGCTGATCGTCGGTTGGGAGCTGACGCTGTTGCAAACCAGTGATGCGCCGGGTGAAACCCCTGATATCACCGCGCTGTACGATGAAGGCTGTGCCGAGGTTTCTGCAACGCAGTTGGTGGAAAG
The DNA here is from genome assembly GCF_056543025.1 of Ruegeria sp. A4. Classification (NCBI taxonomy): domain Bacteria; kingdom Pseudomonadati; phylum Pseudomonadota; class Alphaproteobacteria; order Rhodobacterales; family Roseobacteraceae; genus Ruegeria; species Ruegeria sp. A4. Next base: position 325,441 of record NZ_JBQGAW010000001.1, read on the forward strand.
CTGGTCACGACACATGTTGACCTGGCTCAACCGTTGGCAGGAGGATGGCAACGCGTCCTTGCACGCCGAATGGATGGGCCTGCTGCGCGGCGTGGGCGAACCGCTGATCGACGGTGGCGTATTCCTTGGAACGGATGAACGTTTCGGGATGCTGATCCGCGACGGGGTCAACACGCATCTGCGCCCCCTGACTGACTTGTTGGAGAACCGAGAATGAAACTGGCCCGAGCGATCCATTTCGACGAAAGCGACATAAACGTGTTTCATTCCCCGGCACGCACCGGAGAGTGGTGCGTTTCGGGCGGGTTTGAGTTTTCCAACTGGGGGCAGGGCGATCTTGAAGGCAAGGCTCGACAGGCATTTGCGAATGGCTGGCTGGGGTTGGAAACCTTTGGTCGGGTGACTTTTGTCGCCGTGACGCAGATCGAAGCCTCAGAGAAAGATCAGATTACGCATAACCTGGCCGAACATTTTGTGCAGTTCTATGGCGCACCCTCGGTCGAGGCCGCATTGGGCGTTGCGCAAGCTGAAATCGACCACATGTCGGAGTTGTGCGAAGACCATCCGGCCAACACGTTGTTGACCGTCGCAAGGGAATTGACAGAGACAGGCGTGCACGAAGCCTTTCGCGTGATCACTCCTCAGGACGCGGAACTGGAGGCGTTGGCGGTTCACGGGTCGTTGGACGATTAGATCAGGTCGACAAACCCGCCGAACTGCCCGCGTTTGAAGATCAGCCCTTTGCCAGTGCGATACATGACCTGCTCTACCTGACCCACGATGATCAGATGATCCCCTGCGTCATGACGGGCATGAAGGCGGCAATCGAACCGGGCCAGACACTGGGCCAGATGTGGACGCCCGGCCTCATCCTCGGTCCAGTCCGCATGTGAGAAATCCGCCCCATCGCGTGCAAACCGCAACGCCTTATCCTGCTGATCCTGCGCCATGACGTGGATCGAATAGAGATCACAGGTACTGAACGTATCAAATCGGAATGATTCCTTGGCCAGACACCACAGGACCAGTGGCGGGTCCAATGAGACTGAGGCAAATGAATTCACCGTAATGGCACGCGGGCCATTGTCGGATTGCGCGGTAATCACCGTGACACCGGTGCCAAAGCATCCCAACGCTTCCCGAAAGGCGGGGCTTTGATCCGGGGTCGGTCTAAAGGTCTTTTCGGTCATCGCGCGCTTAATCCTTGGCCGCGCATCAGGTGCCATGCGTGGCCCGGATTGTCCATGAAAAGCTGACTGCCGGGTGCAATTTGTGCCGTCAGTTCATATCTTCCAGCAAACGACCGTGTTTGCGGGTTTCCATAATCACTTCGCCAAAGGTTGTCAGACCGCGGGCTTGCAGGATCGGCAGCATCTTGATCAATGCCTCGGCCGTGGCAACCGCGTCGCCCAGTGCGGTATGGCGCAACGTTTCGGGGATCGTGATTTCCAGCCGTTCACACAAGGCATCCAGTGTGTGCGTATCGCTTGCCCCGAACAGCACCGCAGACAGCAAAACCGTGTCGAGTATCGGATGATCCCACTCGACACCCATCCGTTTGGCATGGCGGCGCAGGAACGCCATGTCGAACGGGGCATTGTGCGCCACGATCACCGCGTCGCGCGAAAACTGATGGAATACGCGCCCGGCTTCGGCAATATCGGGCGCCCCCTGAACCATACGATCGCTGATCTTGTGTACTTTGGTCGAGGCCGGGGGAATCGGAATGCCGGGATCAACCAGCATGTCCAGATGCTCACCCTGAACGATTTTACCATTCAGAACGCGCACTGCGCCGATCTGCACGATCTCATCCTTGTGAGGTAGCAAACCGGTTGTTTCTGTGTCGAAAACCACGAAACACAGATCCGACAGGGGGCGGTTCTCGAACGCATCATCCCCCGGTGTATTGAGAAGTTCGAAATCATAAACCAGCGGGCGGGCATCGTCCGGTGACATATGTGTCGCGCTGTCTTCGAAGACAAGCATATATCCGGGTGCATCCCCCAAGGGTTTCATCCTGGCGGAATAGGTCTGCCGCCCGTCCACGCTGGACAGGGTGCAATAGACGTCCTTTCCGGTTTTGCACATCTTGGCATATGCGTCCGTCAGGCCGGTGGCTTCGAGATATTCGAAAAGAGATGCGTTCAGTCGAGGATGCGCGATCTGGGCGAGAACCTCGGCGGCCTGCCCGTCGTACAGAACGATCTGATGTTTCGGACTGGCCAGCAGCATAGCCACCGGGATTTCCGTCAGCAGCGCGGTCAGGCGCTGTTTTTCGGCGGCCAGATGCGCGGTTTCGGCGGCCACGGCCTCGGCTGTGCGCATGGCGTTCGAGGCCAGTTGTTCCGCCAATCCCGCCGCTGCCGGGGCAAGATCACCCAGATACCGCGCGGCCTGCATGTCCAGGTCAGTGCTTACACCGGCATGTGCACGGGCCCGCAGCTGGGCGGAAAGCCGTTCGATCGGTTTGGCGACGTTGTCGTCGAACAGCAGCCAAACCCCCGCGACCAGTGCCAGAAATCCAAATCCGATCAGGATTTCGGCGAAGACGAAATCATTCAGCAGACCGGGGTTTCCCGCACGGGAATAGGTGATCCAGAGAGCGGTGGCGCTGATGGCAACCCCGCCAAGGGCGAGGAGACAGAAGAACAGAAAAATCCTGAGCCTCAAACTCAATCCGGTCAGCATGATCACACCCCGCAAGTGGCTGCGATGACGGGGTCATTGGTTCCGGCTGCAATCCAGTCAGCGTTCACCAGACGCCCGTCCTCGGCAAATTCGGCACCATCCGCCAGGTTGGCGCGGCGGCCTTCTGCACAATTCACGGCCACCGGCAGTTTCGAAACCGGAGCCCAGCGGCCAAAGAAGTAAAGATCGACAAGTCGTTGTTCCGGAACGTTTTCGTTTGTGCGCACCGATACGGTGTCGATTGCGGCAAACCGGTCAACGAACGGCACCGCGTAGGTCCAAGGACGATAAAACGCGCGGCTTTCGACCTCTTGCACGATGGTCATCTCTTCCGGCAGTTGGTCGCGCGTGCGATCGTACCAGGAATATTCGCTGTTGATGGTCATCGCGATCATTCCAAGACCGGCCGCAACCGGCGTTGTCCATTTTGGCAAACGCCCTCCGGTCAGCTTGTTCAGCAGAAGAACGATGCCGGCACATGCGACCCCTGCGAAAATCGTGCCGATCAGTTCCAGAAACATGTGGTCTCTCCGTTGGTCAGTCGCATGTCAGCCCAGCATTCCCTTGCCGTGGCCAACTGCCGATTGCATCGTTTTTACCACCACGAAAGCATCACGCAGATGACTTCGCTCAAAGTCCGACAATTCAGACGGTGGCAGGTAGTTGTCGGGCATCGCTCCGGATTTAACCAGCCGCACCTGATGCTCCAGCCGGGTTTCAGCGATCAGATCATAGGCGTCCAGCAAGTCACGCGCACCAGAAGGGCTGAGCACGCCACAGGCCTCGGCTGCTTTCAGGCGGGCGCGGGTGTTGGCTTCGGTCAGCTCGCCTTGCAGTGCGTAGATGCGCGCCAGATCGACGACGGGCACAACTCCGTTGTGTTTCAGATCCAGCGTATTGCGATGCTCGCCCGAGCGGATCGTCGCGAAACCGCGCAGCAGGCCCAGGGGGGGCGTGTGCTTCAGCGAGTTCGAAATCATGTGTGCGACGAAGATCGAGTTTGCCCTGGCCACTGCCAGAGTGTCCGCTTGCAGATCGCCAAACAACTCAAATGCACCGCCGATGGGGCGCAGGTCGAACATGACCGAGGCCAGCATTTGCGCCTCGGGGTTTGGCTTGGCAATCCAGCCTTTGAAATAGTCGCGCCAGACACGAACCGGCTGACACCAGCGCGGATTGGTCGCCATCATGTCGCCGGGGCAGTAGAAGTACCCGCAGACGTCCAGCCCGTCAGAGACGAATTTGGCCAGTTTGGTGAAATAGGACATATCGGCGTCGGTGACGCTATCGTCCAGCATCAGGCAATTGTCCTGATCCGATACGCCGGTTTGTTCTTGCCGTCCCTGTGAGCCGCAGGCCAGCCACAAATAGGGTACAGGTGGCGGACCCAGTTCAGATTCGGCCAATTTCAGCAGGCGGCGGGTAACCGTGTCTGCAATATCGGTGATCAGCCGCGTGACAATCTCGTGCCGGTTCCCGCCGGCAACCAACTGAACCAGCAACTGCGGAATTTCCGCCGTCACCCTCGCCATCTCTTCGGCACTGTCAGCCTTTGCGATCCGACCAACCAACTCGGCCGAGTTGACGGCCTGATAGTGGGTCAGATCGGTCTGCGTCACGATCCCGACCAGACGACCGCCTTCGGAAACAGGGATATGGCCAATGCCGCGCTCCATCATGATATGCAGAACGTCCGAGCCGATATCGCTGGGCGACAGCGTCACGGGATTTGCAGTCATGATTTCGGAAATCCGTGTGGTTGCGGGCAACCCGTCCGCAACATATTTGCCCGAAATGTCCCGCAGGGTGGCGATACCTTTCAACTTCTCTCCATCTGTCACGCATAGCGACGAGATGTGTTTGTCGCGCATGATCCGTGCCGCTTCCTGAACTGTCGTGTCCGCAGGGCAGGTGGCGGGATCGCGCGCCATCAGAACGTCAATCGAACTGGTCGCAAGGCTTTGCGGGCCGCTGCGACCTCCACGGGTTCGATTGAAGAATTTGGCGACGACATCGTGGTTGTCGATCAAACTGCGCACCAAATCCGGTGGCAGAACCATCAGGACCGACGGCGTATGAGCACGGGCTTTGGTGGCGGCTTTGCCGTCTTTCAGCAGGCCTCTCTCGCCGAAGGAGTTGCGCAGCCCCAGATGAGAGACGATGGCCCCGTTCTCATCAGTAATCTCAACCTGTCCTTCGTAGATCAAGAACACCCCGGGCAACTTGTGACCCAACTCATAGACAGAAGCGTCCTCCTCAACTTCCCAGACCTCGATCTGTTTGACGATCTGATCCAGGGCGTCGGAAGGCAACACGTCATAGGGGTGAACGGATTTCAGAAACCGGGCAATTTCATCATGGGACAGGGGCATGTGTTGTCTCCGGTGTTCTGGTTAAAAAATCCCGCCCAGTGGTGTGCCGGGCGGGAACAGTGGATCGAAAGACGCGGTCGAAGGCAAGAACCAACGACCGCATCAAGCTCACTTATTCTGAGCTGCGCCCGCACCACGGGGAATGCGCACACTTTCGACCAGATCTTTGATCTCCTGCGGGGTCTCTTTGGTCATGCCTGCAACAACGTAGGCAACCGCAAAGTTGATCATAGCACCGATTGCGCCGAACGAGGTCGACTTGATCGGACCCAGCAGCGGGTCTGCATCGGTGAACGAGTTGGTGCCCGGAATGAACAACCAGCCCTTGTGCAGGAAGATGTAGACCAGGGTCACAACCAGACCAGCCAGCATACCTGCAACCGCGCCGGTGTTGTTGATGCGGGTCGAGAAGATCCCCATCATCAGCGCCGGGAAGATCGAGGCTGCCGCCAGACCGAATGCCAGGGCCACGGTTTGCGCCGCAAATCCGGGTGGGTTCAGACCAAGGTAGGTTGCAACAACGATGGCTACGGCCATTGCGATACGCGCAGCCAGCAGTTCACCCTTTTCAGAGATTTGCGGGTTGATCGCACCTTTGACAAGGTCGTGGGACACCGCTGACGAGATAGCCAGCAACAAGCCCGCAGCGGTTGACAGAGCAGCCGCAAGACCACCGGCAGCGACCAGACCGATCACCCAACCCGGCAGGTTGGCGATTTCGGGGTTGGCCAGAACCAGGATGTCACGGTTGAACTTGGTCAGCTCGTTACCGACCCAGCCTTTTTCTTCCGCAATGGTGGCCATCGCTTCGGACTTGTCGTTGTAGTACTGGATCTTGCCGTCGCCGTTCTTGTCTTCCCAATCCAGAAGACCGGTTTTCTGCCAGGTTTTCATCCAGTCATAGCGCGGATCGGTGTCGATTTCCTCGACTGAAACAGCGCCACCTTCGATGCCGCCATTGGGCCACATCATGTCGGTGATGTTCAGACGTGCCATTGCGCCAACCGCAGGGGCGGTCAGGTACAGCAGAGCGATGAAGACCAGAGTCCAGCCAGCCGACCAACGTGCGTCAGAGACTTTCGGCACGGTGAAGAAGCGCATGATGACGTGCGGCAGACCCGCAGTACCGATCATCAGCGACAGTGTGAACAGCACCATGTTCAGCGTGTTCGAGTGGTGGGCCGTGTATTCATTGAAACCCAGCTCGGTCACGATGGCGTCCAGCTTGGTCAGAAGGGGCTCACCACCGGCGGTGTCACCAAACAGACCCAGGGCAGGGATCGGCGTGCCGGTCAGCTGCAGCGAGATGAAGATCGCCGGGATGGTGTAGGCTGTAATCAGCACGCAGTACTGAGCAACCTGGGTGTATGTCACACCTTTCATCCCGCCAAACACCGCGTAGGCAAAGACCACACATGCACCGATCAGCAGACCGGACGTGTTAGACACCTCGAGGAATCGGCCAAAGGCCACGCCCACACCGGTCATCTGACCGATCACGTAGGTCACCGACGCAACGATCAGACAGATCACCGCAACGACACGCGCGGTCTGGCTGTAGAAACGGTCGCCGATGAATTCCGAGACGGTGTATTTGCCGAACTTACGCAGGTAGGGCGCAAGCAGCAGTGCCAGCAGCACATAGCCACCGGTCCACCCCATCAGGAAGGTCGAGTTGTCATAGCCGGTAAAGGCAATCAGGCCCGCCATCGAGATGAACGAGGCCGCAGACATCCAGTCCGCCGCTGTCGCCATACCGTTGGTGACCGGGTGAACGCCGCGACCGGCGGCGTAGAACTCCGATGTGGAACCCGCGCGGGCCCAGATCGCGATGCCGATGTATAGCGCGAATGATGCGCCAACAAACAGCAGGTTGATGGTAAACTGATCCATAATCCCCGCTCTCCCTTATTCTTCGTCCACGCCGAATTCGGCGTCCAGCTTGTTCATGCGCCAGGCGTAGTTGAAGATCAGCACCAGAAACACCAGGATCGATCCCTGTTGTGCGAACCAAAAGCCCAGATCGGTTCCGCCTACGGCAATCCCCGACAGCAACGGACGCAGCAGAATGCCGAATCCAAACGACACCAGCGCCCAGATCGCGAGGCTGATGTAGATGAGGCGCAGGTTGGCCTGCCAATAGCCCTTATCGGACTCGGCAGTCTGCGCGGAGTTTGTTGAATGATCCGCCATCGCGGGTTCCTCCTTCGCTTCCTCGTTGGACGGCCCGATGCCCACATCCTCCAGTGCGTCGGACCGCTTCTCACTTGCGCCAGACGCCATGTGACGTCAGGCAAAACTCCTCCAGTCCGCCAAAGCGGTCTTTTGAAGTATTCTGTTTGGGATCAGAGCCTTGCGGCCCTAAATCCACCCCCTATTTCATGACTTCGTCAACGATCCCTTCAAGGTCATTGGCAATGTCTTCGATCCTGCCCATGGCGTTTGTACGCTGCAGCACGCCCTGACCGTCATAGTAGGCGATCAGTGGTGCCGTCTGCGCGTGGTACGCTGCAAGGCGCGAGGCCACCGTTTCGGCATTGTCGTCGGCGCGGCGCTTGAATTCGGTATGGCCACACTTGTCGCATTTGCCTTCTTCGGCAGGCTTCTTGAACTGGTCATGGTAGCCTTCACCACAGCCGGCGCAGGTGTAGCGGCCCGAAATACGGGTCACCATCTCCGCGTCTTCCACCTCGAGGCTGATCGCGGCGTTGATCTTCTGGTTGTTCGATGCCAGCAGGCTGTCCAGCGCTTCGGCCTGAACCGTCGTGCGCGGGAAACCGTCCAGAATGACGCCTTTGGCGCAATCCGGCTGTGCCATGCGGTCGCGCAGGATGGCGATGACGATCTCGTCGCTTACCAGATCGCCGGCTTCCATAACGGCTTTTGCCGCTTTGCCGGCTTCGGTTCCGGCCGCGACCGCTTCGCGCAGCAGGTCACCGGTGCTGAGTTGTACAAGTCCGAATTTCTCTTCCAGCATCCGGGCCTGAGTTCCCTTCCCGGCACCCGGAGGGCCGAGAAGGATGAGAACGGCGGGCGTGGTGATCGTGGCAGCGTCCATCATACCCTCACTTGTTCGCACGGTTTTCGATCAGGTCTTCAACCACCGACGGATCGGCCAGTGTCGAAGTGTCGCCCAAGGATCCGAAATCGTTCTCGGCGATCTTGCGCAGGATACGGCGCATGATCTTGCCCGAGCGCGTTTTCGGCAGGCCGGGTGCCCACTGGATCACATCCGGGGACGCAATTGGGCCGATCTCGGTGCGGACCCATGTGCGCAGCTCTTTCATCAACTCGTCCGAAGGCTCGCGATCATTCATCAACGTGACATAGCAATAGATGCCTTGCCCTTTGATTTCATGAGGGTATCCAACCACCGCAGCCTCGGCCACAGCAGCATGTGCAACCAGCGCGCTTTCCACCTCGGCCGTGCCCATACGGTGACCGGACACGTTGATCACGTCATCTACACGACCGGTGATCCAATAGTCGCCATCTTCGTCGCGACGGCAGCCGTCACCTGTGAAGTAGTAGCCTTTGTAATCCGAGAAATAGGTTTTCTCGAACCGCTCATGATCGCCCCAGACAGTGCGCATCTGGCCGGGCCAGCTGTCTTTGATACACAGAACACCCTCGACACCGTTGCCTTCGATTTCAACACCGGATTGCGGGTCCAGAACCACCGGTTCGATGCCAAAGAACGGTTTCATGGCTGATCCGGGTTTCATCGCATGTGCACCGGGCAGCGGCGTCATCAGGTGGCCGCCGGTTTCGGTCTGCCACCAGGTGTCGACGATGGGGCATTTGCCTTTGCCGACAACCTCGTTGTACCAGGTCCAGGCCTCGGGGTTGATCGGTTCACCCACGGTGCCCAGAATGCGAAGATCGCTGAGGTCGCATTTCTCGACAAACTCATTGCCCTGACCCATCAGCGCGCGGATCGCAGTGGGGGCGGTGTAGAACTGGTTGACCTTGTGCTTTTCGCAGACCTGCCAGAAACGCGAGGCGTCGGGATAGGTGGGCACGCCTTCGAACATCAGGGTGGTCGCGCCATTGGCCAGCGGACCATAGACAATATAGCTGTGCCCGGTGACCCAGCCCACGTCAGCGGTGCACCAGTACACATCACCTTCGTGATAATCGAATGTGATCTCGTGCGTCATCGAGGCGTAAACAAGATACCCCCCCGTGGTGTGCACAACGCCCTTGGGCTGACCGGTCGAACCGGACGTGTAAAGAATGAACAAAGGATCTTCGGCGTTCATTTCGGCTGGGGCGCAATAGTCGTCAGCCTCGAGCGCCATTTCGTTGTAGTCAAAGTCGCGACCGTCGATCCAGGTGGTCTGACCACCGGTGCGCTTGACCACAAGGCATTTCACTGTGTCCTTGCAGTGCAGCAGGGCGGCGTCTGCGTTGGATTTCAGCGGCGTTTTGCGGCCGCCACGCGGCGCTTCATCCGCAGTGATCACAACCTTGGCGTCGCACCCGTTGATGCGCGCGGCCAGAGCGTCGGGCGAGAAGCCCGCGAAAACGATCGAATGAATTGCGCCGATCCGCGCACAGGCCAGCATGGCATAAGCGGCTTCGGGGATCATCGGCAGATAGATGACCACGCGATCGCCCTTGCGCACGCCAAGGGATTCCAGAATGTTGGCCATCCGGCAGGTGCGGCGGTGCAATTCTGCGTAAGAGATATGCTGGGCCGGGTCATTCGGATCATCCGGCTCCCAGATGATCGCGGTCTGGTCGCCGCGGGTTTTCAGATGACGATCCAAGCAGTTGGCCGACACATTCAACGTGCCATCGGCATACCAGTTGATCTTGACCGAGCCAAACTCGTAACTGACGTCCTTGACCTGAGTGAAGGGCTTGATCCAGTCGATGCGCTTGCCTTGCTCGCCCCAGAATGCGTCGGGGTCGCTGATTGAGGCTGCGTACATGTCAGCATACTTTGCCGCATCGACATGCGCACGAGCGACGGTTTCTGCGGATGGCGGATAAGTCTTGGCATCTGCCTGGGCAGCGGTGGTCATCTTTGAGGCTCCTCCCTCTGGACTGGATTGCTTGTGGATTTTTTGCCTGTCATTCAGGCAATGTCGATCCTGTTCCTCCCCAAGTTTGAATATTACCGCGTTCTGAAAATAAATAAATAAATTGGTGTAATCCTTGGATTTCTTTGTAAAGAAATTTCAACAATATGGCCAAATCTGTAAAAAAATCGGCAAAAGAATCACTAAAATAGAACAAAAACAGCCACTTAAAAGTAACGAGAATTGAGGGCGCTGTGTGTCAATTGTGGTTGCAACGACAGGTGACCTCAAGGCTTCTGTCGTCTTGGGTCGTTTCTGGGGCTTATTCTGCAAAATACGCAAATCCCGGTTAGGGTTGGCACAATCGAATGTTGGCGCTAGCTTGATCGGCAAGCGCCTCGGTAGGGGGCGCACCTATGGGAGACGATACTATGAAAAAGATGTTGAGCGGTGCCGCAGTCGCCGCCCTTGGCGTTGCTTTTGTGACCGAAGCCGCGGCGACAGAATGGAACGCATCCGTCTGGGGCAAGCGCCGCGCCTTTACGGAACATGTTGAAAAGCTGGCCGAACTGGTCAGCGAAAAAACCGGTGGCGAATTCACCATCAATGTCAGCTATGGCGGGTTGTCCAAACCCAGGGAAAACCTGGACGGGATCGAAATCGGCGCCTTTGAGATGGCTCAGTTCTGTGCTGGCTATCACCGCGACAAGAACCGGGCGATCACCGTTTTGGAACTGCCGTTCCTGGGTGTGAATAACCTGCAGGAAGAAGTTGCGGTAAGCCATGCGGTATACGACCATCCGGCGGTCAAGGAAGAGATGGCGCAATGGAACGCCCGCATCATCATGACCTCGCCAATGCCGCAGTATAACCTTGTCGGCACGGGCGAGCCGCGGGATGAACTGGCTGAATTTGACGGAATGCGGGTCCGGGCGACCGGCGGCCTTGGCCAGGCCTTCGAGGCGGTCGGAGGGGTGCCGACATCGGTTCCGGCGACCGAAGCCTTCAATGCGATGGAATCGGGCGTCGTCGACACCGTGGCCTTTGCCCAGCACGCGCACCTGTCATTCGGAACGATCAACGAAGCGGACTGGTGGACCGCGAACCTGAATCCAGGAACGGTGAACTGCCCGGTTGTCGTCAACATCGATGCCTACGAGGCCCTGCCAGCCGAACATCGTGAGGCTCTGGACAGCTCGATTGACGAGGCGATCGATCACTACCTGGCGAATTACGGCGGCTTGCTCGAACAATGGGACAGCGTGTTGGAAGAAAAGGGTGTCCAGAAGGTCATGATCGACGAAGCGGTAATTGAAGAGTTCCGCACAAAGGCCGCTGATCCGATCCGTGAAAAATGGATTGCGGACATGACCGCACAGGGCCTGCCGGCACAGGACCTTTACGATCTTGTCCAGACGACGCTGAAGCAACAGCGCGGCGGCAACTGATCCATAAGGCCGGGTGCTTTCAAGGCGCCCGGCAACAAACAACAAGGAAACACCGGAATGGCAGGACAAGCCACGGTTCTGGTAGACGGCAGCCGTCTGAGCCAGTTGGATCAGCGTTTGCTCGTGCTCGAACGGTTTCTGGCACTGATCAGCGGATTGGCGGTTTTTTCACTGATGGTATTGGCCGTTGTGTCGGTCAGTGGCCGAAATGCGCTGAATGCTCCTTTGCCGGGCTATGTGGACTGGATCGAACAGGCGATGCCTCTCATCGCTTTTCTGGGCATTTCATATGTTCAGCGTGATGGGGGGCATATCCGGATGGATATCGTTATATCCCGCTTGCACGGTCGGGCTTTGTGGCTGTTCGAACTGCTCTCGGTGGTTCTGATCCTGATCCTGATGCTGGCTTTGGTTTGGGGCAGTTGGTCTCATTTCGACCGGTCCTTTGATTTTGGCGCCCCAATGTGGAGCCGGGACAGTTCGATCGACATCGGTATACCCTTGTGGCCGGCCAAGCTGCTGGCACCCGTTGCATTTTCCGTTCTCTGCCTGCGCCTTGCGCTGCAAGTCTGGGGGTATGGTCGGGCGTTCTGGCTGGGGCTGGACGCTCCGGCGGCCGTTCCGTTGATACAGGATGCAGCGGCGCAGGCGGCGGCCGAGGCCGAACAGTTCGAAGGGCAGGACTGATAGATGGACACGATTGATATTGGCCTCTGGGTCACTGGCGGCCTTCTGGTTCTTGTCGTGGCGGGTATGCGGGTTGCCTTCGCAGCCGGTTTGGCGGGACTTGTCGGACTGTTTTGGATTTTCTGGGCCAAGTTCGGTTACGATCCGGAACGGTTTGGCAAGGCGCTTACAGTGGCGGTCAAGACCGCGGGGCAGGTGCCACATTCCAAGGTCGCGTCCCACACTCTCAGCCTGATTCCGACCTTCATCCTGATCGGGTATCTGGCATATTACGCGGGGCTTACCCGCGCTTTGTTCGAGGCCGCAAAACGCTGGGTCGCATGGGTGCCCGGCGGGTTGGCGGTTTCGACCGTTTTCGCCACGGCCGGCTTCGCTGCGGTGTCCGGAGCTTCGGTTGCGACGTCCGCCGTCTTCGCCCGTATCGCGATTCCGGAAATGCTGAAGGTGGGCTATAACAAACGCTTTGCAGCAGGTGTGGTTGCCGCGGGCGGGACGCTGGCCTCCCTGATCCCGCCTTCGGCCATTCTGGTGATCTACGCGATCATCGTCGAGCAGGATGTCGGGAAACTGCTGTTGGCGGGTTTCATTCCGGGTGCGTTTTCCGCAATCGTGTACGGCCTTCTGATCGTTGGGATTGCAGTGATCTTCAAATCCGTTGGCCCGCCGGTCACGGGGTTTTCCTGGAAACAGCGCTTTGCAGCACTTCCCGGTGCCATTCCGATTGTCGCCGTCATTCTGATTATCATTTGCTTTGTCTATAACCCGTTTGGTGAAAAAGCATGGGGCACTCCGACGGAAGGCGGTGCCATTGGCGCCTTCATCGTATTCTGTTTCGCCTTGTTCCACGGAATGCGCTGGGCCGAGTTCAAATCTGCGCTTTTGGAAACCGCCAAACTGACGGCGATGATCTTTTCGATCATCTGGGGCGTTCTGATCTATGTCCGCTTTCTTGGGTTCGCCGACCTTCCGGGTGCCTTCTCGGATTGGATTACGGGGCTCGAAATGTCGCCCATGATGATCTTGATCTGCATTCTACTGGCATATGCGGTGTTGGGCATGTTCATGGACGCGATCGGGATGCTGCTTTTGACCTTGCCCGTCGTCTATCCGGCGGTGATGGCCCTGAATGGTGGTGAAACCGTCAGTGCCGCCGACAGCGCGTTTGGAATGTCCGGCCCGATGTGTGCGATCTGGTTTGGCATTCTCGTCGTCAAAATGGCCGAGTTTTGCCTGATAACACCGCCCATCGGGCTGAACTGCTTTGTCGTTGCCGGTGTGCGCCCGGACCTGAGTGTTCAAGATGTGTTCAAAGGCGTCACGCCCTTTTTCATCGCGGACGCCCTGACCATCGCAATGCTTGTGGCATTCCCGGGTATTGTCCTCTATCTGCCATCGCTTGCGGGATAGCTCGGAAGCGAGGCTCTGCCTCGCGCTCCGGGATATTTGTGGCCAGATGAAGTTCGGATCCCTTGATTCATCTGGCTGAAAATATCCCGGGGGAGGCGCGCGCAGCGCGGCGGGGGCAGAGCCCCCAAGATTGCGTGCTATCCAGCTCGCATCAACATTCCGAACAGATCGCGCGGATCGTCCGGGTCGGCCAACATGTCCAGCGGTTCAAAGAAGGTTGTGCCTTCAATCGCCTGTTTCACAAAGCGCAGGGCCGAGAAATCCTCGATGGCAAAGCCTACACTGTCGAACAAAGTGATCTGCCGCTCATCGGTGCGCCCCTTGGCGGCGCCGGTGATGACCTGCCACATCTCGGTCACAGGGTGATCCGCGTCCAGCGCCTGAATTTCGCCTTCGATCCGGGTTTGTTCAGGGTACTCGACGAAGATGTCCGAACGCAACAGGATGTCGCGATGCAACTCGGTCTTGCCGGGGCAATCGCCTCCGATGGCGTTGATGTGCACGCCGGGCCCGACCATGTTGTCGGTCAGGATCGTTGCGTATTTCTTGTCTGCCGTGCAGGTGGTGATGATCTGGGCACCTTCAATGGCGTCTTCCGGCGTCTTGCAAGGGATGACGGTCAGGCCCTTGCCCTGCAAGTTCGCAGCGCATTTCGACGTGGCATTCGGGTCGATGTCATAAAGCCGAACGGTGTCGATCCCGCACATTGCCTTGAAGGCAAGGCACTGGAATTCGGACTGTGCGCCATTGCCGATCATTGCCATTGTCCTGGCATTTTTCGGGGCCAGATAGCGCCCGACCAATGCCGAAGTCGCAGCCGTGCGCAGCGCGGTCAGCATTGTCATTTCGGTCAACAGCGTCGGATATCCTGTATAGACGTCTGCCAGCAGGCCGAATGCGGTAACGGTTTGCAGCCCCTCGGAGGTGTTCTTGGGATGGCCGTTTACGTATTTGAACCCGTACGCCTCACCATCCGAAGTTGGCATCAGCTCAATTACGCCATGAGGAGAATGCGCCGGAATGCGAGGTGTTTTGTCGAAGCTTTCCCATCGTTTGAAATCGGCCTCGATCTGAGCGGCAATCTGCGTGATCATCTGTTCGACGCCAATGTGGTGTACCAGTCGCATCATGTTGTCGACGGAAACGAATGGTACCAGGGCCTTGTCTGAAGGTTGCATGGTGCTCTCCTATCGGCGGGCAAGGTGAACGCCTGCAATCATGCAGCGCACGGACCCACCGGCGGTTTCAATTGTTGGAACGGACAGCGGCAACGGTGTTGCACTGTCCTGGATTGTTGCGATTTGGTCTGGTGTGAGGGCGGCAAGTGCCCTGCTGGACAGGGCCAGAACCAACCCATCCCGTCCGGTCAGCTCAATGGCGTTACCTGCGAACTCGGCAATTTGGTTATGCGTCAGGTCAATGACCGTTCGACCGGATTCTTCCAGCCGATTGCGAACGGTCATGCGGCGGGCCGGGTCCGAAATCATGTCGAGGCAAATCAGGGCGTAATGCGTTCCGATACCCATCAAAACGTTGGTGTGATAAACGTCCCGGCCCTTGGCATCGCGGGCTTCGAAGGCGATTGGTTCATAGTTGAAATGTGTGCAGAACCGTTCCAACAGGACCGGATCGGCGCGATTGGACGTCACCGTGTAGGCGATACGGGCCACGTGATCCAACACCATCGCGCCGGTCCCTTCCAGTGCCAGATTGTCTTGTTCCAGCCCGGAATAGTCGATGACATCCTGCACACGGTATTCCTGTTTGAGCAGTTCGATTACATCGGTCCGGCGTTCGCGTCTGCGCGATGGCACGAACATCGGGTAGATCGCCACATGGCCGCCGGGATGCGTCGAGAACCAGTTGTTCGGAAAAACGCTGTCAGGTGTGTTGAGGTCGCCGAAATCGTCAAACACATGAACAGTGACTCCGGCGTCGCGCAAGTGCTGCACCGCCCGATCATGTTCATCCCTGGCCGCTTCCGACGTGGCCTGGGCGGATGCGGTGCTCAGCGTTTGAAAGGCATTGTCATCGCGTGTTTCCGGGTTGGACGCAAAAGCGTGCGGCCGGATCATGACAGCGGCAGATGGCGCTTGAAGAGACAGCATCAGAAACTCCGGGTGGGACGGTCGAAGATACGGCGACCCATCAACGAGGCGGCCAGATCGACCATCAGTTTTGCGGTTCGGCCCCGGTCATCCAGAAACGGGTTCAACTCGACCAGGTCCAGCGAGCAGACAAGCCCGCTTTCATGCAGCAGTTCCATCACCAGGTGGGCTTCGCGCTCGGTTGCACCGCCGGGCACGGTCGTGCCGACCGCGGGGGCCACTGCCGGGTCGAGGAAATCGACATCCAAAGAAACATGTAGCAGAGCGTTTTCCGCTTTCACGCGATCAAGAAAGGCCAAAAGGGGGGCTTTGATACCGTTTTCATCGATGCTGCGCATATCCGCCAGCATGGCGCGGTCTTGCTCCAGCGCCGCCCGTTCCGCCGGGTCGACAGAACGCAATCCGATCATGCCGACGCGATCCGTTGGTACGACGGCGGGCAAAGGGGGGAAATCCTCGAATCCGGGTCTGCCAGTGAAATACGCCACCGGCGTTCCGTGCAGGTTGCCGCTGCCGGTACTGTCCGGAGTGTGAAAGTCGCTATGGGCGTCAAGCCATAGCACGAAAAGGGGGCGGTCGATCCGAGCAGCATGGGCGGCCATCCCGGCCACCGTACCCATGGACAGGGCGTGATCACCCCCCATGAAAATCGGAATGCCCTGACCCGCCGCGTCTTGCGCAGCTTTGCTGAGAGCGCGCGTCCACCCCACGCATTCGGGCAGGGCGAACAGGTGCGGGTGTTGGGGAATGTCGACGTTTTCGGCCTGCACGTCGCCCCAATCGTGAACGGTGTGACCAAGATCAGACAGTGCTTGATCCAACCCTGCCACGCGATACGCATCAGGTCCCATCCGGCATCCCTGACGACGTTTCCCGGCGTCCATTGGGGCGCCGACCAGTATGATATCCTTGATTTCCATGTGTTCATTTAGGCCGTCGGACTGTCTTGCGTGAAGTCGGCAAAATGCTCAAAATGGTCTCGGAAAATCCTTTATGAGAAGATGCCATGGACGAATTGGACAATCGGCTGCTCAATGCGTTGCAACGGGATGCACGGGCAAGCCTGTCAGAGCTGTCGGAAACACTGGGCGTGACCCGCACCACGGTCCGCAGCAGGTTGCAGCGGCTGAAACAGTCCGGTGAAATCGTCGGCTTTACCGTCCTGACGCGTCGCGATCTGGCGCAAAGCCCGGTGCGCGGGTTGATGATGCTCGAGATCGAGGGGCGCGGGACGGAACGCGTCATGGCCCGGATCGGAGCCATGCGTCAGGTGACGGCAGTTCATTCGACAAATGGCAGTTGGGATCTGATCGCCGAGATCAGTACGGAAACCCTGGCTGAACTGGATGAGGTTCTGTTTCAGATCCGAAGGATCGACGGCGTGACGCGTTCGGAAACGAACCTTTTGCTGTCAACACGCAAGGGGCGGCTCTAGCGCTTTGAGATAAAACCAAAATGTGCCAGAGTCCGTTGGCAGATGATGTCTGAATCGTCGACGGGCGGGTGAGCCGCGCGTGGTATCTGCGATCAGAAACTGACGGGGACGTGCAGCATGACCAATGCGGAAAGTGACGGTGAACCTCTGGCCGTACACTGGGCCGAAAAGCTTACGGCCATGTTGGAAAAACCCTGGCTGCGGATTGCAATACCGGTTCTCGTGACCGGGATCGCGCTGACGGTTCTACATGATTTGTCGGCGCATGTGAAATGGTCGGATGTCCAGACCGATATCGCAACGACGTCGTGGAAACTGATGTTTTTCGCATTGTGCTGGACCGCGTTCAGTTTCCTGTCGCTGTCGCTCTATGATGTGTTTGCCGTGCAAAGCGTGGCGGGCGGCAAAGTGCCATTGCCTGTTGCCGGAATGGCAGGGGCCAGCGGCTATGCCGTGTCGAACTGCCTGGGTTTTTCCTACATTACCGGAACGGCGATCCGGTATCGGATATATGCGTCGCTGGGCTTGGATCTGGGGCGGGTGGCCGGGGTTATCGCAACGTCCTGGGTCGCGTTCTGGATGGGGCTTGTTCTGGTTCTGGGTGTGCTGCTGACCGTGCATCCGGACGGGATCTCGAAAGTGATGCCTGTCAGCGAAACGGTGGAAACCGTCATCGGGCTGTGCCTTTTGGGGGCATTGGTTGCGATGTTCATATGGTTGTCCAGCGGCGGCAGGCGGTTGGCCGTCGCAGGTATCGGGTTTGACTTGCCGGGTGGCAAACTGGCCAGCCTTCTGACACTGGCCGCCATCGGAGATCTGGTTGGCGCGTCCATGGCGCTCTATGTCCTGATGCCGGACGATCTGGGCGTTGGCTATCCCTATTTCTTCACGATCTACATCGCCGCCATCGCCGTTGGAATCCTCAGCCACGCGCCGGGCGGGCTCGGGGTATTCGAAGCCACGCTGATCGCGGGGCTTGGGGCGTCGGGACGTTCGGATGTGATCGCAGCCTTGTTGCTGTATCGCGTCGTTTACACCTTCTTGCCGTTCGGTATCGCCAGCGTGTCGATTGCGGTCGCGTCCGCACTGACGCAAAGGCACAGGATCGGCGGCGCCGCGACATGGGTCTATCGGGTCATCCGTCCCATTGTTCCGATGGTGGCAGCCGGGGTTGCGGCCGTGGCAGGGGTGGTCCTGCTGGTGTCCGGCGCTTTGCCAGCGGGCACGCAGAACCTTGGTGTTCTGAGAGAGGTCTTGCCGTTGTCGTTTGTCGAGGCATCGCACCTTGCCGGCAGTGCTGTCGGCGTGCTGCTTTTGCTGGTGTCCCGCGGTTTGTTTCGAAAGCTCTACCGCGCATGGGTGGTGGCCATGTTGTTGATGGTGGCCGGGTTCTTTGCCTCGCTGGCAAAAGGGCTGGACACTCACGAAGCGCTGTCGATGCTGGGCACGATTGGCCTCCTGGCGATGTTCCGCGGGGCGTTTTATCGGGTCAGTGGCGCGTCGATCTTCAGGCTGAACATTCCTTGGTTGGTCAGTGTCGTGGCGCTGCTGGCGGTGATATTCTGGATTGGACTGTTCGCCTATTCCCATGTCGAGTACCAGAACGCCCTGTGGTGGGAGTTTGCCTGGAACGGTGACGCTTCGCGCTTTTTGCGCTCCAGCCTCATCGTGGCGGTGATCGTGGGCGTCGTGGCCGTGAACTCTCTGTTCGGGAGAGAGATTCCGACGCCCGTGCGCACGGAAATCCCCGAGGTCGTTGAACGGCTTGTGATGGAGTGCGAAGATACCGAATCCCAAATATCGCTTACCGGTGACAAGCAGTTCCTCATCTCACCGGATCAGACCGCATTCATTGCGTATGCAGACACGGGCAACGCTCTGATCTCGAAGGGAGAGCCGGTCGGCGATGAAACGGCGGGGCGGCAGTTGATCTGGCAACTCAGGGAAATGGCGGACCGAGAAGGAAAACTGTGTGCCTTCTACAGTGTTTCAACCAAATACCTGCCGACATTTCTGGATCTGGGCCTGTCGATCCTGAAGATTGGTGAGGTCGCGCGGGTTCCGCTCAGGGATTTCTCGCTGGACGGAAAGTCACGCAAGCGGTTCAGACAGGCCAGAAACCGGGCCGAGCGGGAGGGCTATGTATTCGAGATCATCCCGAAAGAAGACCTGGCCCCGGTTTTGCCGGAACTGCGCGCGATTTCAGATCATTGGCTGGCACAAAAGGCGGGTGCCGAAAAGGGCTTTGCGTTGGGGGGCTTTGACGATCAGTATCTGTCATATTTCGATCATGCGGTTCTGCGTAACGGTAAGACAGGCAAGATCATGGCCTTCGCCAACCTGTTTCAGGGCGGCAACAAATCCGAACTGTCGCTGGATCTGATGCGCTATGAGCCTGACAGCCCGAGCTTTGTAATGGATGCGCTTTTTGCCGAGATGATGAACTGGGGATCGCAGCAGGGGTTCCACTGGTTCTCATTGGGTGCGGCGCCGTTCTCAGGCATCGAAAACCGTCAGCTTGCATCACTTTGGAACCGCATCGGCGGCTTTGTCTATGAACATGGTGAGCAGTTCTATCATTTTGAAGGTTTGCGCGCCTTCAAACAGAAATTCGATCCGGAATGGAGCCCCAACTATCTGGCTAGCCCCGGCGGGCTGGCTGCGCCCCGCGTCCTTTACGAGGTCAATATTTTGATCTCGGGTGGGCTGCGCGGGTTGACCAAGTAGCGCCTAGTTCAGGCTGGCCCGGGTCGGGGTTTTTTCAAGCAGATCGCCCCAATCGGTGCGATAGGCCATTTCCGCCAGCACGGTTTCAGGCAGGAATTCCTGGTTTTGCCGGATCTGCCATCCGCCGCCCAGACCCTTGTAAACGGCAACCAGATTGCTGGACACCTGCTGCCGCGCTTCGATCAGATTTGCCTGTGACCGCAAAAGCGCGGTCTGCGTGTTCAAAATGCGAGAATAGCTGGCGATTCCGTCCCTGTACTGGCTTACGGCGATATCTGCGGCCTTGCGCGAAGCTTCGACGCTTTTCTGATAGAACCCAACCTGTTTTCGCGCTTGCGCATAGGCGACCATTGCGCTTTCCACCTCGGAATACGCGGTCAGAACGGTATTCTGATAATTGGCAATCAGGGCTTGATAGGCTGCATCCTGCGCACGGACGTTGTTTTTGATGCGGCCATAGTTGAGCACGTTCCAGACCACGCCGGCACTTGCCAGACCGGTGGAGCTGTTGCCGCTGAACAGATCGCGCCCGCCCGATGCCTGCAAACCGATCGCGCCCGACAGCACGAACTGAGGATACAGGTCAGCCATCGCGATACCCACCTGCGCCGATTGAGTCGCAGCAGCCAGTTCCGCCGCGCGGACATCCGGGCGGCGGCGCAGCAATTCTGCCGGCACCCCAACGGCCACATTTGTTCGCGCTGACGGGATACGGCCGGAATTCCCCAGCAGGTTGGTCATCCGGGACGGCGTGGCCCCCAGCAGCACGGCCAGCGCATTCTTGGTCTGTTGCAGGTCGCTTTCCAACTCGGGCACCAAGGCCTTGGTATTGTTGAGCAAGGCAGTGGATTCCTGAACGTCCAGTTCGGTCGTGACCCCGTTGTTGAACCGCAGCTGGGTCAGGTCCGCCGATTCCTGCTGCAATTTGATGTTTTCCCGGGCGACCGCCAACGATTCCTGCAACGCGCGGATATTGACATAGAGCGCGGCCACGTCGCCGGTCAGTGTCACCAATGCGTCATCATAGTTTGCGACCTGCAAAGCCAGATTCGACCGCGCCGCCTGCACGCCGCGCCGTTGTGCGCCCCAGACATCCAGCTCCCATTGGGCGTCGAACCCAACCTGAGACGTCGAGAATTCGGTATCCAGGGGGATGATCCGGTTGATATCGGCAACAGGCCCAAGATTGTCGCTGATTTGCCGCCGCTGCAAAGACGCGCCTATGGCCTGGGATTGCGGGTACAATTCGCCGAAAGCGATCCCCAACTGTGCCCGCGCTTGAAGCACCCGCGCTCCCGCGACCTGAAGCGTCAGGTTCTGGGCATAAGCTTCGGCAATCAGACGGTTGAGGGTCGGGTCATTGAATGTTTCCCACCATTTGACCACGGGTGCGCTGCGCGATGTCAGGCCGCTTTGGCCGACGCTGGGGCTGTTTACCTCGATCCATTGCTTGACGACCGGAGAGTTCGGGCGCACGAAATCGGGCCCCACGGGCGTGCAGGCCGCGAAGGTGGCGGCGCAAAGTGCAGTTCCCATCAACCGGCGGAGTGTCATGGCGCGCATCCTCAGATATCCAGCGGTCGAATGAAGTTGGCGAAGGAATAGAGACGGATGTTGATGCGTCTCAGGAACTCAAAGCTTTTGCCCATGCCGGTGTAGATCGCCACGGCGGCGTGGCCGCCAGCCGGGAAAATGTGCCCTTCCGGGATATCGACGGTGATCTGCACGGCAATTCGACCGGGCAGTTTCGGCAGTTCAAAGCCGGGCAGGCGGCCTGAAGGGATCAGTTGCCCCTGGCGCGTGGCCCACCAGATCGCCTCGACCTTGCCCGTCAGGATTTCGCCCGGGTAAAGATCCAGCGCCACTTCGACCTCTTGCCCCGGTTCCACGAATTTCAGGTTCTGCTGTCGAAAGGTCGCAAGGATATAGGGGCTGTCCTCGGTCACGAAACTGGCAATCGCGCCCAGTCGAACATCGCCGACGACCAGACCGGGGCGGGCTTGTTGCGATACGATCATGCCGTTTTCAGGCGCGTAGATTGTTGTGTTTTCAAGAAAATACTCAGCTTCGGCCAACTGCGCCCTTGCCTGGAGAATACCCGTGTTAACCCCGTCTATCTGGGACTCCACGGCCAGTCGCGCCTTTTCCAGATTTGCTTCGGCCTGTTTGACGGCAGCAAGGTCTTCGGTCACCTGCTCGTTCCAGCGGTCCAGTTCGTCTTGCCGCGCTCCACCGGCGGGCACAAGAGTTTCGTACCGGGCTTGCTGAGTCTGCGCATAAGCCAGCTGCGCGTTTGCGCGTTCAACAGCTTCGGTCGACGCGATCACATCCTGTTCCAGAATCTTGGAATTCTGTTCAGCGGCGACCAATTGCGCCTGCGCATTGTCTACCGCCAGCGAAAACACCGTGTCATCAAAGCGGTAGAGCGGATCACCCTTGGTGACCGGTGTGTTCGGTTCCACAAGAACTTCGGTCAGGATCGTCGGCTGTGTCAGTTTGGGAATGATCTGTATGGTCGAACGCACCACGTGGCTGTCGGCCGAGAAGGGCTGAAAGAACCGCAATGCGACCAGAAAAATCAGCAACAGGTGCGCGCCAACCCAAAAGGATACGATGCCCCAGGCGATGTTGAATTTCAGCAGTTCCAGCTTGAAGAAAATAAGCCAGACGAAAATGATGTAAAATAGCGTGATGCCAAGGGCGACAAACATGTTTTGTGACTTCCTCTGGCCTTAGCTTTGCTGCGGATCGTCTGTTTCCAGACGACCTTGATATTCAGGCCGGACATCACCACCCAGACGTTTGATTTCATCACGAATGGCGTCTTTTTCCTCGTCAGGGCCACGGCGAATGTCGACCGTAACGCCATCATGGAACGCCCACATGAAGGCATGGACCCAGGGCACCACGGCCAGAAATCCCATCCAGCCCATGATCTTTACGGCCTCGGCATGGGGATGGTTGCGCTTGATGGCGATCCGACCCGGAAGGCCCATGAGAAAGAGAAACAGTGCCATCACCGCCGCCAGAAGCAGGATCAATGCCACGAAAGTCAGATAGTCATAATAGCCAAGCGGCTGTCCCAGTAATCCCATGCTCGTGCCTCCTTTTTGGGGAAGGTTACGGTATCTTCAGTTGCCGGCGTCCAACTCGTCAATCAACTTGTAGCTTGTCGGCGGGTCGGCGCAGATACCCGGCCCGCATTCCAGCAAGGTTGAACCCGCGTTCAGCACCGCCAAAGCCAGCATGACGAAAAACGCGATCTTGGCCAGAGCATTTCCGCCGAACCTTGGTTCCTGACCAGAAGGGTCCGCGTATTGGCGATCAAACAACAGCATGATCGACGTGCCCAGCAACACAAGGAAAAAGGCGATCCCGGCCCAGGTATAGTAGTGCAGGCCCAAAACAGGAGAGCCGTAGTGCCCGGTGCCGGGTACGATATGCAGAAGTATTTGGCGGATCGATACAGTGCCGCCATACAAGGCCGCAATCAGCACGATGGCATAGTGTTGCGGCCGTGGACCGTAGAGCAGGTTCAAACCAAGCCCTACGCCGACGGCAACGAACCCAACACGTTGCAGCAGGCAAAGCGGGCAGGGCAGCTCATAGAGGACAAGCTGATAGAAAAACGCCAGGGCCAGTACAAGGCAGACGGCAAGCATACCGATCGCGTTGAGGGTGCGGGACAGTTCAGGTGTCATGGCAAGCCCCTCAGAGTTGAATTGTCAGCGGTGTGGTGGCGTGGAATTTCAGCCAGTAGATACACATGGCCAACGTGACGAAAAACAAGGCGTTGCCAGCCTTGGTCAACTTGAAATAGTTCAGCCCCATCGTGGCGATAAACAACGAAAATAAAAGCGCAATCATGGCCCGGTCCTCCCCTCCCGTGCACAAATTCTTGTATGAAGGATAGTGTCAGGCCAAGTTCGATCTGGCAAGCCGCGCAACTCGCCCGGACGTTGTTATTTGCCCGCCTCTAGTCGCAGATGATGACACCAGTCTGCCACTCGCGACAGTGCTCTGGCAGCTTGCCGGGCAAGGGCAGGTCGCTATAGACCGTGTCAAGTTCGGCAATTGATCCTATCCGCGCCGGGGCCGAGCGTTGAAACTTCGAATGATCGGCAACCAGATAAGTGCGGCGCGCCTTCTCGATGATGGCCTGGCTGACCTGAACCTCCTGAAAGTCGAAGTCCAAAAGATCGCCATCCGTGTCGAGGGCCGAACATCCTATGACAGCGATGTCAAATTTGAACTGCCGGATGGCCGATACGGTCAGGTTGCCGATCAGCCCACCGTCTGTTCGACGTAAAACGCCGCCGGCCATGATGATTTCGCACTCCGGGTTTTCGACAAGAATGTTTGCAACGTTCATGTTGTTGGTCACCACCAGCAGGTTCTTGTGGTTCAGCAACTGCCTTGCCACGGCCTCGGTCGAGGTTCCGATGTTCATGAAAATTGATGCGCCATCCGGGATATCAGCCGCGCAGGTCTGAGCGATGCGGGTCTTGGCGTCCGCGTTCAGCGCGCGGCGGTCCTCGTATCCGATATTTGAAACACCCGAGCGGAGAACCGCGCCCCCGTGAACCCGGTCCAGCTTGCCCGCATCTGCAAGCTCGGTCAGGTCGCGCCGGATCGTCTGAACGGTGACGCCAAAGCGTTCAGCCAGCCCCTCGACGGTAACGCGCCCTTCGGTGCTGGCGATTTCCAGAATGTCGGATTGGCGAAAAGACAAGGACATGGGCAGTTCCGGTGTAAAGGATTGATTTTCGTTTTTGTTCTTTTTGTCGATTTTGGCAAGCCAACTTGCTTGAAAATCATACCAGTGTTGCAAAAAGAAAAAAAACGAACATAAACATTGACGAAGCGAAAGTCATTCTGGCTAATGCCCGCAACCGTGTCAGGCAGGGAATCAATGGATATGCAGTCAACGGACAACCAGATCACAGACCTTTTCATCATCGGCGGCGGGATCAATGGCTGTGGAATAGCGCGGGACGCCGCCGGGCGGGGTCTTTCGGTGACGCTGGCCGAGATGAACGATCTCGCTTCTGCCACGTCCTCGGCCTCGACCAAGCTGTTTCACGGCGGATTGCGGTATCTTGAGTATTTTGAAATCCGCCTGGTGCGTGAGGCCCTGATCGAGCGTGAAACCCTGCTGCGCGCGATGCCGCATATCAGCTGGCCCATGCGTTTTGTGCTGCCCTACCACAAGGATATGCGGTTTGATTCCGAAACGCCGACCTCGCGGTTGCTCAGCACGGTCATGCCGTGGATGCGCGGGCGGCGTCCGGCCTGGCTGATCCGGTTGGGCCTGTTCATGTATGACAATCTGGGCGGGCGCAAAATCCTGCCGGGCACGACGTCATTGAACCTGCGGTCAGCACCCGAGGGGGCCCCGTTGCAGGACAAGTTCGAAACGGCTTATGAGTATTCCGATTGTTGGATCGAAGACTCGCGATTGGTGGTTTTGAATGCGCGTGACGCCGAGTCGCGCGGCGCACAGATCATGGTCCGAACCGAAGTGACCTCGGCCGAGCGGGTCGGCGATCTTTGGGAAGTGTCCGTTCGGGATCGGAACAGTGGTGAGACCCGTTTGGTCCGGGCCAAAATGCTGATCAATGCGGGTGGGCCCTGGGTGGGCGACATCATTCAATCCAAGATCCGCGTGAACTCTCGCGAGGGCGTGCGGCTTGTTCGGGGCAGTCATATCGTGACGCCTAGGCTTTACGATCACGACAAATGCTATTTTTTCCAGGGCGAAGATGGCCGTATCATTTTCGCCATACCATACGAGCAGGATTTTACCTTGATTGGGACAACGGATCAGGATCATCCGGACCCGTCGACCAAACCGGTCTGCACCGAGGCCGAGCAGGATTACCTGTGCGCCTTTGCATCAAAGTACTTCAAAAAAAGCATAACGCGCGACGATGTCGTGTGGACCTATTCCGGCGTGCGGCCTCTTTATGATGACGGCGCAAGCAGTGCCACTGCTGCAACGCGGGATTACACGTTGAAAGTCGATGCGCAGGGCGGGGCACCTGTTTTGAATGTGTTCGGCGGCAAGATCACGACCTATCGCAGGCTTGCAGAAAGCGCGCTTGAGAAGGTCGGTGAGTTTTTCCCGAACCTGCCCGGTCCCTGGACCGCTGGTGTCGCACTGCCGGGGGGGGATTTCCCGGTGGATGCCGTCGAAACCCTGAAAGGCGATCTTTTGGCGGCCTATCCCTTTTTGACCGAAAGCTGGGCTGCCCGCCTGATCAGAGCTTACGGGACCGAAGCAAGGGATGTTTTGGGTGATGCAAAACAGGTATCCGATCTGGGAGAGGATTTTGGCGCAACCCTGACAGCGCAAGAGGTCGCGTGGCTGATGGACAAGGAATATGCCCGTTCAGCCGAAGATGCGGTTTGGCGCCGCAACAAGCTGGGCTTGCGGCTGCGTGCCGAGCAGATTGCGCGGATCGATCAATGGATGTCCGAACGGTCCGAGGATAAGGGATAGGCTGAAAACGCCTGATTTCTATTAGCGGAACTGCAAAAAAGCCCCATCAGTTCAGATGGGGCTTTCTGTGTTCAGGCGGCTTTTTCCGTAGTGTCGGGGTCGCTCTTGCTGCCCTTCAACCATTCCCGCATGCCTTGCATCAGGGCATAGAGCACGGGCACCACGATCACACCAACAAGTGTTGCGGCCAGCATCCCGCCAAACACCGCGACACCAATCGCCTTCTGGCTGGCGGCTCCGGCTCCGTTCGCGGCCAGCAGGGGGACAACGCCAAGCAGGAAAGACAGTGCAGTCATCATCACAGCGCGGAAACGCTGATACGCAGCCTCTGCGGCGGCCTCTTTGATGGAAAGCCCCTTGGCGCGTTGCTCCATGGCGAACTCGACGATCAGAATACCGTTCTTCGAGGCCAGCCCGACAAGCATGATCATACCGATCTGTGTATAGAGGTTGATGTCACTGCCCACGATGGCCACCGCCGCCACGGCCCCAAACAAGGCTACGACAACGGAAAGCAGGATTGAGACAGGCAAGGTCCAACTTTCGTACTGACCCACCAGGAACAAGTAACCGAACAGTATGGCAAGCCCGAGAATGATGATCACCAGACTGCCCGAAGCCAGCTGCTGCTGTGCCGTCCCTGTCCATTCGAACGCATAGCCCGGGGGCAGGGCGGTCGCGGATTCTTCGGTCATCACGCTGATTGCATCGCCGCTGGACAAGCCGGGTGCAGGGACCGCCGTCACCGTGGCCGACCGGAACAGGTTGTGGCGCTTCAGCAGAACCGGACCCAGCACGTTTTCAACGTCGATCAGTGTCCCCAGCGGCACCATGTCTCCGTTTTGAGAACGGACATAGAGGTTCGCGATATCTTCGACATTGTCCCGATAGGTCCCGTCGGCCTGAATCATCACGCGATAGACACGGCCGAACAGGTTGAAGTCATTGACATAGTAAGATCCCAGCTGTGCCTGCATGGTCTGAAAAATCTCGGCGACCGAGACATTCAGCGTTTTGGCTTTTTCGCGGTCCAGATCAACGAACAGCTGCGGGACGTTGGCGCGGAAGGTCGTATAGGCCTGCCCGATCTCGGGCCTCTGATTGGCCGAATACACGAACGAACCCACGGCCGATGCCAGATCCTGCGGAGTGCCACCGCCGGTTTGCTGAACTTCCATCTCGACACCGGCGGACATACCAAGGCCCTGGATGGGCGGTGGGTTGAAAGCAAGGACCGAAGCCGCTGATTCACCGTTCGCGATCGCTAGCACTTTGGCCAGAATGGCGTCCGCGCTCAGATCGTCTTCCTGCCGTTCGCTCCAGTTTTCGAGGTTGACGAAAATCGCAGCGCCGTTGGTGATCGTGCCGTTCAGCATCGAAAAACCGTTGACCAGAACCGTGCTCGCGACGCCCGGGATTTCACTTATCTGTTCATCCAGACGTGCGGTCACCGCCTCGGTCCGTTCCAATGTTGCGGCATCAGGCAACTGTACATCAACGAACAGATACCCGTTGTCTTCAAGCGGAATGAATCCGGCTGAGGTGTTGGACATGATTGTTCCGGTTCCCATGCCAAGCCCAACCACGATGGCCAGCGCAATGGCCGGAAAAACCAACAGCTTTCGTACAATGGCGACATAGCCGTTGCGTACGGTGCCGATGAAGTTTTCGAACATCGCAAGCACCCCTTTGGGAGGGCCGGACCGGGGACGAAGAACCAAGCCGCACAGGGCAGGCGAAAGGGTCAGTGCGTTGATGGAGGAGATCACGACAGCGGTCGAAATCGTAATGGCAAATTGGGAATACAGCCGCCCCGAGATGCCGGGCATGAACGTGACCGGCACGAACACCGCCAGAAGAACCAGTGTTGTCGCGATGACCGGACCCGTGATCTGGCCCATGGCTTTTCGAGTCGCTTCAGCAGGGGGCAACCCTTCATCCGCAATGATGCGCTCCACGTTCTCGACGACGACGATGGCGTCATCCACCACGATACCGATGGCCAGCACCAAGGCGAACAGCGAGATGGTGTTCAGCGACATCCCGAACGCTAGCAGGAAGGCAAAAGTACCGATCAGGGATACCGGGATTGCCACGGCTGGAATGATCGTTGCGCGCCAACTTCCCAGGAACACGAACACAACCGAAATAACCAGAATGAAGGTCAGGATCAGGGTCGAGACCACGTCGTTCAAAGACGCCTCGACAAAGTCGGTCGTGTTGAAGGGGACATCATATTCGACATCCGTCGGAAAGGCGCGGGACAGCCGCGCCAATTCCGCCTGCACACGTTCCGAAACCGCCAATGCGTTTGCACCGGGGGCCTGATAGATGCCGATGACCGTGGCTGGAACCGCCTGAAAATAGCCCGAGGCCGCATAGTATTCCGCGCCAAGCTCTACCCGGGCGATGTCTTTGACGCGGACGATGGCGCCGGCGTCGCCTGTCCGGATGACAATGTCACCGAATTCCTCTGCGGATGTCAGGCGGCCTTTGGATTTGATCGTGTACTGAAACGTCTGCCCTTCGGGAACGGGTGGCGCACCGATCGAACCGGCGGACACTTCGATATTCTGTTCCCGGATCGCATTGATGACATCCCCCGGTGTGATGGACAGCGCCGCCATCTTGTCCGGGTCCATCCAGATCCGCATGGCGTATTCAAGATTGGTCAGAACATCGGCCTTGCCGACGCCCTGCACGCGGGCCAGCGCATCGCGGAGATTGATCGAGGCATAGTTCGACAGGAACACACTGTCATAGGTCCCGTTGGGTGAGGTCAGAGTGACCAGCATCAGCATGTTGGTCGAAGATTTCTGTGTCACCACGCCGGACGAAGTCACTTCGGCTGGCAGCGACGACATGGCCTGCGCCACCCGGTTTTGAACGTTGACCGATGCGATGTCGGGATCGGTTCCGACCTCAAAGGTCACATCCAGCGAATAGGACCCGTTGTCCGATGATCTGGACGTCATGTAGATCATGTCGTCCACACCGTTGACCTGCGCCTCGATCGGCGCGGCAACGGTGTTTTCAACGGTCTCGGCGTTTGCACCGGTATAAGTTGTCGAGACGTTGACCACGGGTGGGGTGATATCGGGAAACTGCGCGACCGGCAGCACCAGGTATCCGATACCGCCCATGATGGTCAGCACCAGCGAAATGACGAGCGCCAGCTTGGGCCGGCTGATGAACAGGGCTGAGAACATCTGTTACTCTCCCGGTTGCTCAGAGGCGACGACTGCGTCAACAGCGACGCCGGGGCGAACCCGTTGCAGGCCTTCGACAATGACGCTTTCGCCTTCGCGCAGGCCGTCCAGCACGATAATCGCGGTTCCGACCGTGTCACCGGTGGTGATGTAGCGCTGTTCAACCATCTGCTTGTCGTTGACCACCAGGACAAACTCGCCCCGCTGATCGCGCTGCAAGGCGGCTTGAGGCACCAATACCTGCAAGGTCGGTTCCAGCGCTTCGATCTGCACATTCACAAAGGCGCCGTCCAGAATCAGCCGGTCTGTGTTGTCGAACTGGGCGCGAATGGTAATGGCGCCGGTCAATGGGTCGATACGGTTGTCAACGAATACAATTCTGCCGACTTCATCCATCTTAGTGCCGTTGGGCAGGATGACGTGCACATTCGGGCTTTGCGGGCTTTCCGCCAGCGATGCCGAGTTTTCACCATAAGTCTGCAAGACTGAGGTGAAGAGCTTTTCGTTCAACGAGAAATTCACGTATATGGGCGTCTCGCTGACGATATTGACCAGAGGAGGGTTGTTTGGGCCGACCACATCTCCGACGCTGGTCGTGATCCTGCCGATACGGCCGTCGAATGGCGCATGTATCTGCGTGTAGCTCAGGTCAAGCTCGGCCTGCTGGATCGCAGCATTGGCCGCCTTCACCTCTGCCTCGGCGACCAGTTCGTTGGCGCGGGCAATGTCGCGTTCTGACTCTGGTGTCGCGTCGCGTTTGTAAAGTTCTTCTTTTCGCGCCAGATCGACCTTTGCCAGTTCAAGATTTGCTTCGGCCCGGTTCAGATCGGCCTTTCGGGCCTCAAGCGTCGCCTCGTACAGGTCGGGTTCGATAGTGAACAACAGATCACCTTCTTTGACGGTCGCCCCATCCTCGACCTCGCGGCTGTTGAGAAACCCGTTCACCCGCGCCACGATATCGACCTTGTTGATTGCCTCGGCGCGTCCGATGAACGTGGCTTCGTCGGTGATTTCCTCGGTATAGGCCGCCGCTATGGAAACCTTTGGTGGTGCCCCTTCTTCCTGCGCGGTCGCCGGATGCGCCAAACCCAAGGACATCAGCATGAATGCGGCGGCCAAATGCCTGCTGATCTTGTTGGGTGAAAGGAATGCTGGGGACATGGCGAAAGCCTCGTTCGATGCGGAAACAAAAGATACCGACCCAGTCGCCACGGCGACGCGAGTCGGAGGAACCTGATCTCAGGATGACTTTTTTGCGCCGATATCTCAAGCGTGATGAGTCCCGCCCCGGTCGGGGCGGAGGTCAAAAGTTCAAGCAACTATGCTGGCTTAGGCCCTGACGTGGCCGTGGGGCCCAAACAAGAGGGGCCCGAAACGAGCCCCCCTGCGTCCAATGCGCCGGACCGATCAGTCGCGGGTTCCCGCGAACCTGTCCTGCCATTCTTCGCGCTGTTCATCCGTTATCTTGGCGAACAGAACGTCTGGCACGGTAAAATCGTGACCGGACGGCAAGGCGTTCAGCGCGGTGGCAACATCATCGGGCCAGCTGGTATCCAGCGTGTTCATCGCGCTCAGCATGCGGGCCGAGGTGTCGGGGATGAACGGTGCGCTGAGAACGGCGTAAAGCCGGATCAGATTCAGGCCAAGACGTACCTGCGCAGCGGCCTGCTCCGGGTCTTCTTTAAATGTGGACCACGGAGCCGCGGCCTGTAGATATTCATTTCCTGCGACCCAGATTGCCCGCAGCTCCTGCGCGGATTTGCGAACCTCCATCGCCTCCATATGGCCTTCATAGGCGCGGACGCGTTTGGTGAGCTCTTCGATCAAGGCCTGCTCGCGGGGGCCGAACTGTCCACCTTCGGGCACGGTCTCAGCAAATTTCGAGCGGCAGAATTTGGTGATCCGGCTGACAAAGTTGCCCAGAACGTCTGCAAGGTCCTTGTTCACCGATTGCTGGAAGTTCTCCCAGGTGAATTCGCTGTCGCTGCTTTCGGGCGCATGGCTCAGCAGCCACCAGCGCCAGTAATCGGCAGGCAGAATGTCCAGCGCCTGATCCATGAACACGCCACGGCCCTGGCTGGTCGAAAACTGGCCGCCGTCATAATTCAGGTAGTTGAACGACTTGATGTAATCCACCAGCTTCCAGCGTTCGGGTGATCCGGTCTCTTCATTGTGCGCGTTGGTGCCCAGGATGGTGGCCGGGAAGGACAGCGTATGGAACGGCACGTTGTCCTTGCCCATGAACTGGACATAGCGCACGTCGTCCGCGCCCCTGTCGATGCGCCACCAGCGTTCCCAATCCGCATCGGTCCTGCCGTTGGCATCCGCCCATTCCTTGGCGCAGGCGATGTATTCGATGGGGGCGTCGAACCAGACGTAAAAGACCTTGCCTTCCATCCCAGGCCAATCCTGATCGCCTTTCTTGACCGGTACACCCCAGTCCAGATCGCGGGTAATGCCACGGTCCTGCAAGCCGTCGCCGTCATGCAGCCACTTCTTGGCAATCGAAGTGGTCAGGACCGGCCAGTCCGTCTTGCTGTCGATCCACGCATCCAGCTTGTCCTTCATCGCGGATTGACGCAGATACAGGTGCTTGGTCTCGCGCACTTCCAGGTCGGTGGATCCGGAAATGGCCGAGCGCGGCTCGATCAGGTCCGTCGGATCCAGCTGTTTGGTGCAGTTTTCGCACTGGTCGCCGCGCGCGCGATCATAGCCGCAATTGGGGCAGGTGCCTTCGATATAGCGGTCAGGCAGAAAGCGACCATCGGCGTTGGAATACACCTGTTTCTCGCTGACTTCGCGGATCAGGCCCGCGTCATCCAGCTTGCCCGCAAAATGCTGGGTCAGGCGCTTGTTCTGCTCGCTGGACGAACGGCCGAAGTGATCGAAGCTGAGGCCAAACCGGTTGGCGATATCGGCCTGAATCGCATACATGTCGGCGCAATACTCCGCCACCGGCTTGCCAGCCTTGGCGGCGGCCAGCTCGGCGGGTGTGCCGTGTTCATCCGTGGCGCAAAGGAACATGACCTCGTTCCTCCGGCCACGCTGGTAACGCGCGTACAAATCAGCCGGTAATTGCGAGCCGATCAGATTGCCGAGGTGTTTGATCCCGTTGATGTAGGGGATCGCCGAGGTGATGAGAATCCGAGCCATGATCCGTTTCCGCGTAACTGTCTGCGCGCCCGTCTACATGATGTGATCGCCCAGCAAAAGCCCGGCTTTGGCCTGCTTGTCGATTTAGACCCCGAAGGCAACGAAAATCGTGATGCCGCAACGATCTGGATCGCGTTCCGGGGACATGTCCAGAGCTTTGGGGCAAGCAGAGGGACTCCAACGCCTTGAATCCGAGTCGCAGTGCCCCGTCCTTGTTCCATACCGAACCGACCGAAAAGGCCAGGGTGATCACAAAAGACATTCAAAGAACAGCGGGGGTGCCCAGTTTTTCACTCTTCCCGCGACCGTTTCAGAAGGCGACCAATCGTGAATGAGGTGCGCGGGGCGTAAACATAATTCGTGCGCTCTTCGGGGGTTGGGCGTGACCGCATCCGCGCCAGACCAAACACGATCAGGAAGACATGCCCGAACGCCACGAAGGCAAAGAGGGCACCCGGGCCAAATTGCTGGATCAGGGTCGAGGTTATGTAGGGCGATGCAATTGCCCCCAAGGCAAACCAGAACATCAAGGCAGCCGAGAGTTCCACCCGTTCCTCGGCCGTGGCAAAGTCGTTTGCGTGGGCGGATGAGACCGAGAAGATCGGAAAGGTTGTCAGGCCGAAGAACACGGCCGCCGACATGACCCCGATCGTTCCGGTGCCGCTGG
Organism: Ruegeria sp. A4; assembly: GCF_056543025.1. Classification (NCBI taxonomy): domain Bacteria; kingdom Pseudomonadati; phylum Pseudomonadota; class Alphaproteobacteria; order Rhodobacterales; family Roseobacteraceae; genus Ruegeria; species Ruegeria sp. A4. The sequence continues at coordinate 358,874 of NZ_JBQGAW010000001.1, forward strand.
CTGCCATGGTGACGCCGCAGCTGAGTACCGCGGCAGCCGACAGCCAGATCAGCACCCAGCGCCGGTCATATTTATCAGCCAGCCAGCCAACGGGGTATTGAGCAAGCGCACCACCCAATACGAAAGAGGCCAGGAAGAATGCGATCTGATCGACGCCAAGTCCGACCTCTTGCCCGTAAACCGGTCCCACCATTCGGAACGAGGCCGAGCTGAGCGCGGCCACGATCACGCCAGCCACGGCTAAGGGTGAGCTGCGCCAAGCCAGCCCGGGTTTCAGTCGGGGCGCGTCAGGTGTTTTGGGTTGGCTTGCTTTGGTCAGCGTCAGCGGCAGCAGTGACGCACAGCAAAGGATCGCCAGCAGGTTATACGAGACGTAAGAGGCCGGGGGCAGAACGGCGATAATCAACTGGGCGCACAGGGACGCGCCCATATCCGCGATCCGGTACGTTCCCATTGCACGCCCTCGGGTTTCATTGGTGACCTTCGCGTTCAGCCAGGCCTCGATCACCGTGTATGCGCCTGCGACACAGGTGCCCGAGGCCACACGAAGGGCGGCCCAGATATATGGGTTTTCGGTCAGCGTATGTCCGATGAGGCCCATCGCGCCCAACGCGGTGCAAACTGCAAATGCGCGCGAATGACCGACATTGCCCATCAGACGTGGCGCCCACCAGCAGCCGATGAAAAACCCCAGAAAGTGCGAAGACCCCAAAAGACCGATCTGTTCGGTCGTGAAATCCAGCGTGATGCCGGAAATGGCATCGAGTGGCCCAACGCCTCCTGTGGAAAGCTGAAGCAGAATGACCGAAAGAAACAGGGCGGCAAATGAAATGATCGTGCGCATGGTGGTCTCAGATTGGCAGGGTCGCCGCACAATGCGCGCATCAATTCGACTTTAGCGAGTCGTTTTTTGCCGTTCGGCGATCAGGTCGCGCGTATGATCTCGGTGCGGATGTCCAGGCCGACAGTGTCGTCAACCAGGTCAGGATAGCCCGAAGCTCCGAAGTCGTGCCGGTTCAGGGCGCCCTTCAGGCCAATGGTCAGACGGCTCAGATCGTTCACTGCGCTTCCTGCCTGCCGGTACAGATTGGCCTCCAACGTGATCGGGCGGGTCACGCCGCGAACCGTCAGATCACCCGTGATCCGAGCGCCATCTGATATCCGCCCTTCCGCGCCCAATTTTATGTCCGTTGACACAAACCGGATCGTTGGGTGCTGCTTCGCGTCCAAAACGCTGGGGCTGAGCATGGGCATACGGGCAAAGGGCAGCCGCGTTCTGGCTTTGCTGACGTCCAGTGTCACCGTGACCTGGCTGTTCTGTAGCCGACCTGTGTCAATCTGAACATCGGCGGTCCGGATCGGCATCGTCCCTGACTGTATCACCCCCGCAAGATCAAACGTGAACCCGACCCGGGTGCCTTCATCCGACAGGATGTATGGCCGCAATGCGGCTTGTGCCGCCCGGGTCAGGGGCAGGGTTGCCAGCCCGGCTAGCAGGTTGCGGCGGGTCAGAAGGGTCATGCCATGACGCCTTCCCGTGTGGGGCGGGATCTTCTGAGCAGCATCAGAACGATCGCAATGTTCAGACCGTTCCAAAGGATGCCATTCACGAACGCCAGTTGGTAGCTTCCGGTGAGGTCGTATATCCACCCTGACATCCAGCCACCGAGCGCCATGCCAAGAATGGTCATCATCATGACGAACCCGACGCGCGCACCAGCTTCTTGCGGCGGCATGTATTCGCGGACAATCAACGCATAGCTGGGCACGATGCCGCCCTGTGCCAGACCAAAGAGCAGGCTGATGGCGTAAAGCGACACCATTCCATCGTAGGGCAGGAACAGGAACAATGCGATACATTGCAGAAGCGAACCGATCAAAAGCGTCAGGACCCCGCCAAGCCGATCTGCCAACAAACCCGAGATGATCCGGCTGACAACACCACCCAATAACATCAGTGACAGCATCTCGGCCCCGACCGCGGGCCCATATCCCAGCCCGACGCAATAGGAGACGATATGAACCTGTGGCATCGACATGGCGACACAACAACCGATCCCGGCCAAGCCCAGAATATATTGCAGCGCGCGCGGTGATACACCGACACTTCGTGCATTGATTTGGGCGGATGCTGCGGCGGTGCTGTGTGCCTCGACCGGAACCCTGCGGCGTAGCAGCAGCGACAGGGGAATGACGACGACAAGCGTCAGCACGGCGAGCGTCAGATAGACCTGTTGCCATCCATCCCGCGCCAGAATTCCGGACAGCATGGTGGGCCAGATGGCGCCGGACAGGTAATTCCCACTGGCGACCAACGCGACGGCAATGCCGCGCCGTTTCATGAACCAATGTGAGATATCTGCGATCAGCGGGCCAAACCCAATCGATGTGCCCAGCCCCAGCAGGAGATGCGCCGCGGATAGCAACATTATGCTTGGTGCCAGCGTTGCCAGCACATAGCTCAGCGCACTCAAGACGGCTGCTCCGATCAGGGCGCTGGTAACGCCCAGCCGGTCCACCACCTGCCCCAGCCACATGTTGCCCAGGGCAAAGCCGATCATCGCCAGAGTGTACGGCATCGAGGCTTCGGCACGACCGGCTCCGAATTCGGCTTCGACTGCGGGCATGACCACGATCACGGCCCACATGCCCACATTCGCCACTGTTGCAATGGCGAGCGTGATCAGAAGGCGAAGCCAGGAATAGCGGCTGTCATGGATCGGATGGCTCATGTGGTGACGCTAGGGCGCGGCCCGCGTTTTGACCAGTCACATCTTGCGTGATCCGTGTGGCTTTATGCCGGTGTGTCTTCGGTTTCGATCCGTTCCAGATGCAACCCGGCACGGGCGGCGGTCATGGTGGCCTGCCATGTGACCGGGGGCAGGGCACGGGCGCGGCGGCGTGTCAGAGCCCAGATCCGAGCCTCATCCCGATGGGTGGCCGCCATGTGCCAGCGCGTTTCAACCCCTTGCGCGCCGCCATCTCCGGGTGTCAGCAGCAAACCAAGCGGAGCCCGCCCCATCGCACCCCCCTGTTCGGCAGCCAGATGCATCCGGCGTATCGGCGTGAGCCCCGGTGCGCCGGGCAGGTCGCCGATGATCAGCGGAATGGCCCCGCTGCGCAGCGCCTCCTCCAGGCACCACAGCAGATCTTCGGCACGGGTGGGATGAACAAAAATGAACCGGGCCGGATCGGCAAAGGCCATCATCCCATCGGGGTTCAGCTGGCCGGGTTCCCAGGCGGGGGAAATCCACAAGACCGGCCCTTGCGTCTGACCGGCCAGCCACATGGCAAAGCTGCGCCGGGCGGGGCCGCATGCCTCGTGCACGCGGCCCAGTTCCAGGGTGATCTGCGGATGGAGCTTTACCCCCGGCGCCTGACGCGCAGTTTTGTGGCCAAGAAGTTGAGTGGACATGCCGGAATGCTAGCATGTTCCACTTTTGTTCTCAAGTAGTCAGGGCCGTCAACGAGACAGGATCAACTTGCCATTTGCAAATTGGACGCTCGAGAAACGATGCAGATATTCCATCCCCAAAAGCGACTTGTCCAGCTCGCCCTCATTGACCCAGGCCGATACGTTCTGGTCGGTAATGGGGCCTGCGGTCAGGGTGTCAAGCCGCACCGGCGCCGTGCGCACCTCGCCGTTGGCGGTCAGGGCGCGGCCGAAATAGTTCAGTTGATCGGGATCGATGCCTACACGTTCTGCGTCCCGGGCGCTGAGAACGATCTGGCTGGCGCCGGTGTCGACAAGAAAGTTGATCGGCTCACCATTCACCAAAACCGGAAGGTAATAATGACCATCATAGGCACGAGGCACCTCGATCACGTTGCCGGTGACGGTCATCTGCGGGGCAGGGCCAACCGAAGACCGGATGTCTTCCCACAGGCCGATGACGGCGATGACGCCAACAAAAATGAACACCCAGGCCATCACCTGCTGCAACGTCTTGTTCAGGGACTGGCGGTTTTGCGAAACGAACCAGAACGCGACGGCCAGCCCAAGCACGACCAGATAGACCAGTTGTCCGATATCGACGCTGTCCACAGGGTTCACCCCACTCAAATTGCACGTCACATATATGGGGGTTTAAGACGCAAAACCAAAGGCCTTGAGGCCATCGAGAATGAACTGCACCGACAAGGCCGCAAGCAACATCCCCAGCAGCCGGGTCAACACGTTCAGCCCGGTTTTGCCCAAAACCCGCGCGACCGCGCCAGAGGTCAGATACATCACGAAGACCATTGCCAGCACAACCAGCATCACACCGATGACAATAGCAAGGCCCTGAATGCCCGGCTGCTGGCCCGCAAGCAGAATCATCGTTGCAATCGATCCGGGGCCTGCAATCAGCGGGATGCCCAGGGGAAAGACGGACGGGTCCGGGTGTTCCTCTTCCTCGGCGCTGCTTTCGCGTCGCTTGGTGCGGCGTTCAAACAGCATATCCAGCGCGGTCAGGAATAGCAGGACACCTCCTGCAACGCGGAACGCTTCCATCGAGATGCCAACAAACCCCAGAAGGGCTTCGCCAAAGGCGGCAAACAGGGCCAGGATGAAACCCGCCGTCAGGCAGGCCCGAATGGCAATGGACCGGCGCGTGTGCCAGTCCATACCCTGTGTCAGCGCCACGAAGATCGGCGTTTGCGCGGGCGGATCAAGGACCACGAAAAGCGTTGTGAACGCGGTAATCAGAAATGCACTGTCCATTGTTATCTGCTGCTCCGTTGCAGGTCTTGCAGGATACGCAGGGCATCCTGCGAACAACCTGATGGGACATAGACGTGATCGTGGTGATACCCCGCGACCATGTTCGCGGGAATGCCGGCCCGTGCCAGCGCGCTGGAAACGGCGGCGGTCAAACCAACTCCTTCCAGCGAGGAATGAACCTGCAACGTGATGCACCGCATCGCGACGGCATCTTTCGGTGCCGCAGCGATCGGGACGACAAGTGACAGCCCTTCGGTCTCGGCGCAGCTGGCCCGCGTGCCCTTTGGCCAGGGTTTGACTTCAGGCCAAACGACAAAGGCAAATTCACCGGGCTGCAAGTCGGGATTCATACCCGCGATCATGGCGTTGGTGTCCGTGATGGGCGTGCTCATGCGGTTTCTGCCTGTTCAAGCCGTTCGGCGGCCGCGACCCACAATGCCTCGGCTTTTTGCATGGCCTCGGTGACTTCGGTGAACTTGCGGTTCCAGGTTTCCAGGTCGTTGATCCTGTCGTCCTCGTACAGCGCCGGATCGGCCAGTTTGGTCGAAAGCTTGTCATGCATTTCCGTCAGCTTTTCGATCCGGTCCTCGCATTTGCGCAGATCCGCACGCAAGGCCAGTATCGTCTCGCGCGGGGGGCGTTTCGATTTGACAGCCCGGGGCTTTTCCCTGACGGGTCTGTCGCGCGCCAGCAGCAGGGACCGATAGGCTTCAAGGTCGCCGTCGAAAGGTTTGACACTACCGTCCGAAACCAGCCAGAGTCGATCCGCGACAAGGCTCAGCAGGTGCATGTCGTGACTGACCAGAACCACCGCGCCGGAATAGGCCGTCAGCGCCTCGACCAGCGCCTCGCGGCTTTCGATGTCAAGGTGGTTGGTCGGCTCGTCAAGGATCAGCATATGGGGCGCGTCGATCGTGGCGAGCAGCAGTGAAAGCCGCGCTTTCTGTCCGCCCGACAGACGCCCGACCTCGGTTTCCGCCTGGTCCGCATTCAACCCGAAACCGGCCAGTCGCGAACGCCACTTGCCCGGCGCTTCGTCAGGGCGCAGACGGCGCAGGTGGTCCAGCGGCGTTTCGTCCACGTAAAGCTCATCCACCTGATGCTGCGCAAAGTAACCGATGCGCAGCTTGCTGCTGCGGGTCATCTTGCCCGCCATGAGGGGCAGCCGGTCGGAAAGCAGCTTGGACAAGGTCGACTTGCCCTGTCCGTTCTTGCCCAACAGCGCGATACGGTCATCCTGATCGATACGCAGGTTCAGGCGGCGCAGCACTTCGGTTTCGCCATAGCCGGTGACGCCGCCTTCGATCTGGATGATCGGTGGCGACAGTTCCTCGGGTTCCGGAAAGCTGAAGGCGCGCAGGGCGGCCTCTTGCGGGGTCGAGACCAGTTGGATGCGTTCGATCATCTTCAGGCGCGACTGGGCCTGAACGGCCTTCGACGCCTTGTAGCGGAACCGGTCCACAAAGCTTTGCAGATGTGCGATGCGGGCCTTGGCCTTGGCGTTTTCCGATTCCGCCTGTGCCAGCCGTTCCGCACGGCGTTCCGCGAACTTGTCGTAGGGCACGGCGTAATAGGTCAGCTTGCGGTCTTCCAGATGCAGGATCGACCCCACGGCGCGGTTCAGAAGGCCGCGGTCGTGGCTGATGATGATCACCGTGTGCGGATATTTGGCCAGATAGCTTTCCAGCCACAGCGCGCCTTCGAGGTCCAGATAGTTGGTCGGTTCGTCCAGCAGCAGCAGGTCGGGCTGAGAAAACAGCACCGCCGCCAGCGCAACGCGCATCCGCCAGCCGCCCGAGAAATCCGAACAGGGGCGCTGCTGGTCTTCGTCGTCAAAGCCCAACCCCTTGAGGATCGAAGCCGCGCGGGCCTCGGCGGACCAGGCGTCGATATCGGCCAGACGTGTCTGAATTTCAGCGATACGTGTCGGGTCTTGGGCGGTTTCGGCCTCGGCCATCAATGCACTGCGTTCGGTATCGGCGGCCAGAACCGTGTTGATCAGCGAAACGTCAGAGGAGGGCACCTCTTGCGCCACGCCACCGATCCGAGCGCGTTTCGGGACCGAGATATTACCCGATTCCAAAGCCAACTCGCCCCGGATCAGGCGGAACAGCGTGGTCTTTCCGGTTCCGTTCCGACCGACAAGGCCAACCTTGTGACCATCGGGAATCGTCGCGGTTGCGCCGTCAAACAACGGGCGACCTTCAACGGCATAGGTGATGTCTTCGATCCGTAACATGGGGCGCTCTTAGCAGAGCTGTGTTGCCACCGCCAGCGGCTCGGCATGTTCAAGCTTTAAGCAATGTGATAGCGCTGTGTCGTTTGCTATTCAGAACGGTTTTCACATGCGCGCGGCCCGAACACCTCCGCACTTGGTCACTCTTATCTTTGCCACGGCACTGTCGGTTTTGTCACTGAACATGTTCCTGCCGTCTTTGGCTCACATGAGTACGGATTTCGGTGTGGATTATGGCTTGGTCAACCTGTCGGTTGCCGGCTATCTGGCGGTCTCAGCTGTGTTGCAACTGATCATGGGGCCGCTTTCGGATCGTTTCGGGCGTAGGCCGATACTATTGATGTGCATCACCATCTTCGTCATCGCCTCAATCGGATGCTCTCTGGCCGAGGCCATTTGGACCTTTCTGGGCTTTCGTCTTTTGCAGGCCGCGGTGGTGGCTGGGTCGGTTCTTTCCAGCGCATCGATCAGAGATCGGTATCCGCCGAACGAGGCTGCAAGCAAACTGGGGTATGTGGCGATGGCCATGGCTTTGGCCCCAATGCTTGGCCCTATGCTGGGTGGGACACTCGACATGCTCTTTGGCTGGCGCTCGGGGTTTGTTCTTTACACTGTGCTGGGGGCAGGGCTGCTGGTTTTGCTTTGGTTCGACATGGGCGAGACCAATACGAACCGCTCTTCAACTTTTACAGCCCAATTGCGCGAGTATCCCGATCTGTTTCGCGCCCGCCGATTCTGGGGCTATGCCTTATGCGCATCGTTTTCGATTGGTGGGTTCTACAGCTTCATCACCGGCGCGCCGTTGGTGGCTGCCGCATGGTTTGATCTGAGCCCTGCCATGTTGGGACTTGGGATTGGTATCATTACAGGCGGGTTCATGGTCGGTAACTTCGTTACTGGTCGGATCGCGGTACGGACACGTCTGACGACAATGATCCTGATCGGCCGCGTTGTGGCTTCGACCGGGCCATTCTGCGGATTGCTTCTGTTCATCGCCGGGCTGGGGTCAGTCTGGGTATTCTTCGGCTCGGCCATCTGCGTAGGGTTCGGCAATGGACTGACCAATGCAAACGCTTCGGCAGGGGTCATGTCCGTGCGACCCAAACTGGCAGGCAGCGCGGCAGGGTTGTCCGGGGCGATTGTGGTCGGGCTTGGCGCGATCCTGACCTCGATGACGGGTGCGTTTGTCAGCCCTGAAAACGGGCCGTTTCTGGTTCTGGGCATGATGTGGGCCAGCAGTTTTGCAGGTTTGCTTGCAGTGCTTTACGTTCGGCGTCTGGACCGGGTAGACCCTTTGCCGGATACATTCTGAGCGCCAAAGCGGCAGGCAAACCATCATAACACTTTTCATGAGCGAAAGACCGTGGTACGCGGCGCGCGATGGATTTCGGCGCGGACCCGCGCCACATTGTAAGGAGAGGCCGACATGGCACTGGAACGTACATTCTCGATCATCAAACCCGACGCAACGCGTCGCAACCTGACTGGCAAGATCAACGCCAAGTTCGAAGAAGCCGGGCTGCGTATCGTTGCACAGAAGCGCATCCACATGACCAAGGAACAAGCCGGCAAGTTCTACGAAGTACATGCCGAGCGTCCGTTCTATGACGAACTGTGCGAATTCATGTCGTCGGCTCCGGTCGTTGTTCAGGTTCTGGAAGGCGAAGGTGCCATTGCGAAGAACCGTGAAGTCATGGGTGCAACCAACCCGGCGGACGCAGCACCGGGCACCATCCGCGCGGAATTTGCTGAATCGGTTGGCGAAAACTCGGTCCATGGTTCGGATGCACCGGAAACCGCGGCTGTTGAGATCGCATATTTCTTCTCGGGCATCGAACTGGTCGGCTAAGCCGGTTTTTTTGCCGAAAGATCGGGCCGCTCTGCCAGGAGCGGCCTTTTTTTGTTCAGACCTGCTTTAGATCTTTGGGTGCAACGCGAACCCCGATGGCATCCAGATCGGCAACCATCCGGTTTTCCGGCGCGGCGCTGTTGCCGGCCTTGATCGCGTCGAAACGCTGTCGCAGCTTCTTTTTCTCTTCACCCTTGCAATCATTCCAGGGGCGTCCCTGAAGCCCCATCACCAAAACATAGTAGCCGATGAAATGTGCTTTGGTACCAGCCCGCAAAAGCCGGGCATAGGCTTCATCCGGTCCCAGCTGTCGCAGGTCTTCAGCCGAGTGGATGCCGGCGCGCGCGCAGGCCTGCTCGAAAGCCGGTCCAAGGTTGCGGATCGAAGAAACTGGATCGCTCATGAGCCTGTCTTAATTGCACCTCTGGGTTCTGTCACCCATGTTTGCGCGTTGGCAAAACATAATGTCTTGCTGTCTTCTGGTGTTTCCGCTCTCATGAAGTCATGCTGCCTCGGCGGTCCGGGTTTCAAAAGCCAAAAGATACCAAACGCGGGTCGGTCCAGGGCCGGACAAGCTCCTGGCCAAGGTTGAAGCCGAATACGCTGAACGTGATGAAGGATCAGAACCGTCGAAGAAGGAACCAGCGTGCAGAAGATCGTTGAGACAAGTGTCAATGAACACCTGAAAACACCCCGGGTTGGTGGATCATGACCGAACCTTCAGGTGTTCAGTGCATTCTGTCCCAATCCATTGACAAAACGCGTGTTGAAAAGCTCATTCCCGGGTTCACGATCAGGATCGACTCACCAACGGAATCGAGATCTTTCGTGCTTTTGGATTGCCACGATCAATCGTTGCGGAATTCGGGTCGTGTTCTGGTTGAGGTCGCAGAAACACTGTGGCTTTTCCACAATGGCCGTGCGCCGCTGTCTCAACGTTGCAAGGGGCAGGGGCGGTTTGTGCAAGACCTGCCGCAGGGTCCGGTGAAAGCGGCTTTGAAGGGTTTCCCCAAACTGCGTGCGCTGATGCAGATCGGAACCGGAGAGGTTCAGACGAAACCCCTGGCCGTATTGGACGAGCTGGAGAAAACGCTGGTCAGGGGAACGGCTTGGTGCCTGTCTTCGCAGACGGGTCAGGCAGCAATCGTTCAGCTTCAGCGGCTGCGGGGGTATGATCAAGAATTTCAAAAGGTGAACACCGCGATTTCCGCCTTGTCCGGGGGTGGGCCAGGTGTCGAAGCGCTTTGTGCCGGACTTTTCCCGGGCATGGCCGCCTATCGCGCCAAGCCAGAGATCGAGTTGGGAAAAGCTGAGCCATCTGTTCAGGTCGCGGCAGATATCATTCAAACATATCTGCAAGTTGCCCGGCAAAACGAATATGGGGTGATAGCCGATATCGACACAGAGTTTCTGCATGATTACCGGGTGTCATTGCGAAAGGTCCGATCCGTGATCAGCCTGTTCAAAGACGTTTTTTCAGACGCGCAGACAGTGCAATTGAAGCGTGTCTTTTCCGATCTCATGGCCGCCACCGGACGTTTGCGTGATCTGGATGTCTACCTTCTGGAAAAAGATAAATACTTCAGTCTTGTACCGCCCAGTCTTCACGCGGGCCTGCAAGAGATGTTCGACCTTTTCGAGAAGGAGCGCGCCAAGGAACTGTCACGCTTGTCCCGCCGGTTGCGCAGTGACGAATACGACGCCCGTATGTCCGATCTGACGGCGATGTTCAACGGAACGGATCACCTGACGCCCGGATCAAACGCGAAACGGGCAGCACATGAATACGCGTGCACATTGATCTGGAAACGGTATCGCAAGGTCTGCAAAATCGCACACGGTATCACCGACGAAACTCCGGACGAAACCGTGCATGACCTTCGTATCGATTGCAAGAAACTGCGCTATCTGATGGAGTTTTTTGGGCCTCTGTTCGATGAAAAGAGCTTCAAGAACATCATCAAGCCATTGAAAAAGCTCCAGGACAATCTGGGCGTGTTCAACGACTGCGCTGTTCAGCAAAACTCCTTGCTGGCCTTTGTCGCGCAGCACAGCGACACGCGGGGCCATGTGGATGCGCGGATGGGCTTGGCCGTTGGGGGATTGATTGCGGTTCTGGATCAGCGCCAAAAGGCCGAGCGGAGCCGCGTGATTGCCAGCTTTCAGAAGTTTGACGGTCCAGATACCCGGCACCTGTTTCAGAACTTGTTTCACCGACAAAAGGAGTGAGGAATGAAGATCATTGCCTGTTTCAGCAACAAGGGCGGTGTTGGCAAAACCGCCACTTCGGTGAACCTGGCTTATTCCTATGCGCAGGCGGGGCAACAGGTGCTGTTGTGTGATCTCGACCCCCAGGGCGCTTCAGGGTTCTACTTTCGGGTGAAGCCATCAAAAAAACTGAAGGATGCGCGGTTTTTCGAGGATGTGGGGCGGTTTATCAAGGCGATCCGGGCCAGTGATTTCGAAGGGCTGGACGTGCTGCCGGCGAACCTGACCTTTCGCGACTTCGACGTGTTCCTGTCGCGGATGCGGAACAAACGCTCGCGGCTGAAAAAAGCTTTGATGGCCGCGGGCAGCGACTATGACGTGATCATTCTGGATTGCCCGCCCAACTTTTCAACTTTGTCCGAGAATGTCTTCAAAGCTGCCGATGAAATCGTCGTGCCGGTCATGCCGACAACCCTGTCCGAGCGGAGTTTCGATCAGCTGGTAAGCTTTTTTGAACAACACAAGCTGCGCAAGAAGAAGCTGCGCGCCTTTTTTTCGATGGTGCAACACCGGAAGGTTTTGCATCAGGAAACCATGAAGGCGATGCGCAAGCTGTATCCGAAACGGTTTTTGCAGGCGGTGGTTCCTTTCGCTGCGGATATTGAAAAGATGGGTCAGTATCGTGCCCCGGTCTGCACCTATGCCGGGCGCAGTGCGGCCTGTGCGTCTTACAGGGCGCTGTTCGAAGAGCTGGAAAACGGAGTGATTTCGAACCAATGAGCAAGGAAATCGAGCGCAAGTTTCTGGTTCCAAGCCTGCCGGACCTGAGCAAAGCGAAAAAAGCCGTCGTAAGACAGGGTTATCTGACGGCCCCCGACGATTCCACCGAGCTTCGGCTGAGGCAAAAGAACGATGCGTATTTCCTGACCTTGAAAGGGGTCGGTGGCCTGGTCCGGGTAGAACGAGAGGCAGAGATCACCGCGGATCAGTTCGAAACCTTCTGGCCGGAAACCGAAGGGCGCAGGGTTGAAAAAGAGCGCTACACCGGCCATTTGCCGGATGGTTTGCTGTTCGAGCTGGACGTCTTTTCAGGCGATCTGGCGCCGCTGCGCCTGGTCGAGGTAGAGTTCACTTCGGAGGAGCAGGCCAAAGGATACGTGCCACCGGATTGGTTCGGTGCGGATGTCACCGCCGACACGCGATACAAGAACAAAACCATGGCGATATACGGTGTTCCGGATTAACGCAGTTGTGCCAGATTGATCGTGGTTTCCAGCCCGGGGTCGCAGTTCCGGGCGGCAAATTTTCCGCCGTGCATATGTGAGATTGCGGCCACCAGAGCCAGGCCCAAACCCGCATTCCGCTCCGTCCGCGCGGGGTCAAGTGTCACGAAGGGAAGCTGAAGGCGATCCAATTCTTCGGGCGGTACGCCGGGGCCACGATCCCTGACGCTCAGTTGGGTGAAACCGTCGCGAGTACCGATCGAGATCGTGATTGCAGTATGTTCTGGCGCGTAACGCATTGCGTTTTCCAACAGATTGGAAAGAGCTTGCGACAGAAGCGGCCGGTGCCCCTGAATGGCCGGGGCGGAACCCTTGACTTCAAGCTGCACGCCTTGATCGGCGGCGACCGGGTCATAAAGCTCGACAACATCACCAACAAGTTGCTGCAAATCGATGGTTTCGAATTGCTCGCGCCCCAGGCCGGCCTCGGCCCGAGAGATTTCGGTGAGCTGCCCCAGAACCCGCAGGACGTGATCGATTTCACCCGTCGCCCGCGCAATGTCGATCTCGCGATCCAAGTCGCTTTTGTCGGGTTCAGAGAGGGCCTCGACCCTTTGCCGCAGACGAGACAAAGGTGAGCGGAGATCATGTGCAATCGAATTCGAGGTGGTGCGAAGGTTGCTTATCAACTCCTCGATCCGGTCAAGCATGTTGTTCAATGTGCCTGAAACCTGATCGAATTCGTCCCCGGTTCCGCGCAGCGGCATCCGTTTTGACAGGTCGCCTGAAACGATATTCTCGGCCGTGCTGGCGATATCCGAAAGGCGCGAAAACACCAAACGCGTGAACAACCAGCCGGTGATGACGCTCAGAACCAAAGCAATCCCAAGCGCCAACGCAACCGAGCGAAACAAAACCCTGTCGAATTGCTGGCGCGACGCTGCATCCCGTCCAACCAGCAGGCGCTCGCCGCCCGGAAGGCGGATGGATGCAGCTGAAACCGGCACAAGCTGATCATTGTCGGCCCGGCGCAATTCCAAGTCCACCCAACCGCTTCCAGCGGCAATGTTCACCGGCCAAGACTTGAGATTGCCGACAAGTTTAACCCCCAACCTGTCTGTCAAAAGATACAGCGCGTCCCGCTCGGCGGCACTTGGCAAACGGCGCTCAATTGCAGTGATCAAACCTATCAGCCCACGCCTTTCGTATTCATCCGCAAGCCCTGTCAACTCGGCTGATACGACCGAGCGGGTTTCGGCCTCGATGCTTCGATTGGCGGTCACATAGACGATGGCGAGTACAGACGCCGTCAGAATCGTGCTCAGAAACATGCTGGTTGCAACCAGCCTTGTGCGGGAATTGTTCAGGGAAAGCCGAAGGTTATCCATCGGACATCATGTAACCCGCTCCGCGGACGGTTTCAATCAATGGCGCGTCACCGCCTTCGTCCAATTGGCGCCGCAACTTCGAAATATGCACGTCCACGACGTTGGTGTTTGGGTCAAAATGATAATCCCAAACGCCTTCAAGCAACATGGTGCGCGACACCACGCGGTTTTTGCGGCGCAGGAAAAATTCGAGAATCTGAAACTCACGCGGTGTCAGGGTGATCTCGTGCCCGTCGCGTGTGACCTTGCGGGTCAGCAAATCCATCTGAAGGTCTTTGCAAGTCAATGTCGGCGTCTCTTCGGATTCCTGAGGGCGACGCAAAAGGGCTTCGATTCTGGCGTGCAACTCCTGAAACGAAAAAGGCTTGACCAAGTAGTCGTCAGCGCCCGAGCGCAGCCCTTTTACCCTTTCGTCCACGGCGCTCATCGCCGTCAGCATCAAAACCGGGGTTTTCAAACCGGCGGCCCGCATCGACTTGATCAGCGACAGCCCGTCCAGACCGGGTAGCATCCTGTCAAGAACAATGGCGTCAAACCCACCGTCCGTGGCATGGTACAACCCCTCACGACCGTCAGCAGCGGTTTCGACCACATACCCCTCTTCGCCAAAACCTTTGGCGATGAAGTCCCTGGTGTCAGCATCATCTTCGACGATCAACAGACGGCGGCTCATGGTCGGGATCCTTTCTTTTGATATTTAAACACAAATTTTAACTAAAGCATATGGTTAGAAGAAGTTCTTGCCGGGTGCTGGGCCGGCACCCGGCAATCCCGGCGGATAGTGGACAACTCTGATCCGCCGGGTGAAGCGTGCGCCGAAAATCCCCATCAAGCGGCGCACGCATGTTCAAGGTCAGGCCAGTTCGACCGCGACAAAAATCTGGCTGCCGCCACGATTGATCAGCACCAGGGCAGGATCGGTTTTTTCACTGTCCAGCGCAGCCTTCAAAGCATCCGGAGTGACAGTGTCCTGATTGCCGAGCTTGACGATCACATCGCCGCGTTGCAGGCCGGCCTTTGCCGCTGGGCTGTCGGGCTTCAGGTCGGTGACGACAACGCCCTCGACGGTTTCAGCAACACCATTTTCTGCCCGAACCGCTTCGGTCAGGGGGGCCACGGTCACACCCAGTGTTGTTCCCGCAACTTCCGCCTCGACCGGTTTGTCGGCCTCGGCCGATGCGGCCTGATGCTGGCCAACCGTCAAGGTCACAGTTTCCATCTTGCCGTCACGCAAAACGGTCAGAGTGCTGTCGGTGCCGACCTTGGTCGTGCCCACAAGGATGGGAAGGTCACCGCTGGACTCCACGGCATCGTCGTTAAAGCTCAGGATAACGTCTCCCTGCTTCAGGGCGCCGTCTGCCGGGCTGCCGGCAACCACGTCAGACACCAGCGCACCCGAGGAAGCCTCGATTCCCAACGCTGCCGCAAGTTGTGGGCTTACGTTCTGGATCGACACGCCCAGCCAGCCGCGGCTCACCTGTCCGTCATCCCGCAGATCGGCCGCGATGTGTTCAACGATGTTCGACGTGACGGCAAATCCAAGCCCCACAGAACCACCGCTGGGTGAATAGATGGCCGAGTTCACACCGACCACTTCGCCATCCATGTTGAACAGGGGACCGCCCGAGTTGCCTTTGTTGATCGCTGCATCTGTCTGGATGAACTCGGCATAAGGGCCTTCCGAGATGTTGCGGCCTTTTGCCGAAACGATGCCTGTGGTCACGGTCGAGCTCAGGCCGAAGGGGTTGCCGATGGCGACCACATCTTCACCTACGCGGATCTCGTCACTGTCGCCAAGCTCCACGGCTTGCAGGTCAGTTCCTGCGTCGATTTTCAGAACCGCGATATCCGTCAACGGGTCCGTTCCGACCACTTCGGCTTCGAAGGTACGGTCATCGCTGAGCCTTACGGTCACGGTCGAGGCATTGTCGACGACATGGTGATTGGTGACAATGTATCCGGCTTCGTCCAGAACAAATCCCGAACCCAGGCCCTGAGACGGGCCGCGTTGCGGCATGTTGAACCCTTCGGGGCCGCCGAAGCGTTTGAAGAATTCACCAAAAGGGTGTCCTTCGAAGTCAAAGTTTTGCCCCTGGGTTGGGGTCGGCGCTGTATCTTGTTCAGCGATGATGGTTACGACCGAGGGTGAAACGGTCTCAACCAGATCGGCCAATGCCTCGTCCGCCATGGACGGTATAGCCGTCGTTGCCAGTAGGGCCGCGCCGAGCGCGCTGACACCCACCCAGTTGGAAGTGCGGGGAAGTAGAAGCGAGGATTTGCGGATGCTCATTTGTGTCTCCTGATTATCGTCGCGCAGTTGCGGCTGCGCGTTGAGACAACAGATGCCTGCTCAGAATTGGCGTTTCCTGACTGATCAATTAATAAATCTTAATTTTGCCACAAAGCCGGTGTTGGGTTGCGGTCGACGTCGATCGGGATTCGCGGAATTTCACCGATCCGCACCAGAGCGAATCGGAGGATTGTTGCTAAAAATGGCGTCAAACTTTCAAAAATATTGAATTTGTTTTGTTTTGTTGACAATCATCCTTCCGAATGATGGAGAAAAAAGCTGCTCTTCCAATGGTTGTGGGTGGGTCTGTGTGAGGCGTGGCTTGACACACTAAAAATCTTATCGAGTGCGGATATCGGTGAATAAGTTTGCGCTTAATCACGAATCGCTACCCTTTCAGAATTTGAAGAGTCTCCTTTAAGTTGATCCTAGTCTCGCGCGATGTTGCGTAAAAGCCATTCGTAGAAGACCCAAATTAACCATTCCTTCCAATTTTACGTTGTTTCGAGCGATCGGATAAGTGAGGATGAAGGTGCCCAAGTGAGGGGAGCCAAAAGCGCTAGGGGGCGCTGGCGGCTAACTCGATCACCAAAAGTGATAGCGGCGTGTTAACGAGGGGGTCTTGTTTAGGTTTGGCTGTTTGGGAGTCGGAGTGTTTCTGAAAGCACACTGGCCACACTTTGGAGATTGAGCAAAGTGGTAGTCCTGTTTTGGGCACCGGCCCGGTCGATAAGACCGGGCCGTGTTTGTTCAGGGGGCATGTTTTTTGTGCCAGTCCTTCCAGTCATCCAAGGTATCCAGATCCAAAAGTGCGTTTCGGCCAGGCAGCGGATGCAGATGAACAAAGTCTTTATGCTTCCGCACGATCTCCTGGGCACCGTCGTCCCCCTGCAACTGTGACAGTTGACTAAAAAGGGATCTGTCAAACACAACCGGATGGCCGGGCTTTCCATCCTCGGTCGTACCACGCCAGATCAGGTTGTCGGGATGGGATTGTCGCGCTTTCAGGATTGTTGCCAGGTCAGCTTCGGTCAGATCGGGCAGATCTGCCAGCAAAACCATCGCGGCGGGTGCATCCGGCGGCAGTTTTTGGATCGCGGCGCGCAAACTGGCGTTCATGCCTTCTGCCGCATCCCGGACCGGAACGATCTGAACATCCATGCCATCAAGTGCGCCATATCTGGGATTTGGTTCAGGGGGCAGGGCGACAATCACAGGACCCACGGCGCAAGCTGTGCTTGCCGAGCGGGCTAGTAACGGAATACCGTTGATCGGCTGCATCAATTTGTCGATGCCGCCCATGCGGCTGGATTGACCCGCTGCCAGAAGGATAATGGGTATTTCAGTCATTTCGGTACAATGCCGTCGGCCCGAGCGCGAGTCATCCCCTCATTCGGGCGCCATCTGCGTCAAACAAGGGTGTCGAGATGACCTTTGCCTTGCGCATCTGGCCCAGTATTTCGATCTTGACTCCAAGCCCGTCTGCTGCGCGTTCGGTTGGCAGAAAGCCGATGGCGACGGACTTGCGGGCATAATGCGAATAACCGCCCGAGGTGCAGAAGCCCACGACAGTGCCATCCAGCCAGATCGGTTCATAGGCGTTCACGTCGGCGTCGTCTGCGTCGACCTCGAAGGCCACCAACCTGCGCGCTGGGCCGTTGGCACGTTCCGCCTCGGCGGCGGCGCGGCCGATGAAATCAGCGGGCTTGTTGAAGGCGATGAAGCGGTCGAGCCCGGTTTCAGCGGCTGTGTAGTCGGGCGAGAATTCGCGCATCCACGAGCCGAAGAACTTGTCGAGCCGCAGGCTCATCATCGCGCGCATCCCGAAGGGGGTGATGCCGTGCGGCTGACCGGCCTGCCACAGGGTCCACCATAGTTGGCGCTGCGCCATCGGATCGCAGTAGATCTCGAACCCCAGGTCGCCGGTATAGCTGACCCGCTGCACGATGCAGTCGGTCATGCCGACGACCATGCAGCGCACGTCCATGAAGCGCATGTCGCTGATATCGGCGCGCTTGCAGGCGGCCAGAACCTCGCGGGCCTTGGGGCCCGCGATCTGGAAACCGTTGCGTTTGTCGCTGATATTCTCGACGGTTACGCCGTCTTTCTGATGGTGCTGGAACCAGCGCATGTGGAAGTTCTGTGCGCCGTAGGAGGCAGTGAGCTGGAATTCCTCCTCGCCCAGGCAGGACACGGTGAAATCCCCGATCAGCTTGCCCTTGGGCGACAGCATCGGGGTCAGCGACAGGCGGCCTGGCTTGGGGATGCGTCCGGCCATGATCCGATCCAGCCAGTCGCGGGCGCGCGGACCTGTCACAAGGTATTTGCCGAAATTGTGCACCTCGTTGATGCCGACGCCACCGCGCACGGCGCGCACCTCGCGGCCCGTTGCCGCAAACGCGTCCGAGCGGCGGAAGGACGGGGTTTCATAGCCAGGTTCGCCCGCTTGCGCGAAATAGTTGGCGACCTCGAGCCCGTATTGCTGGCCCCAGACCGCGCCCAGATCGCTGAAGATGTCATACATCGGCGTGGTGCGGTTGGGCCGCACGGCGGGCAGTTCCTCGTTGGGGTAGGCGACGGAGAAGCGTTTCTGATAGTTCTCGATCACCTTGGGGCGGGTGTATCCGGGGGTGATCCAGTCGCCGAAGCGGGCCACGTCCATGGCAAAGACGTCGCGCTCGGGCTCGCCCTCGATCATCCATTGCGCCAGCGTCAGGCCGACGCCGCCGCCCTGGCTGAACCCGGCCATCACGCCGCAGGCCGACCAGTAGTTGCGCACGCCCGGCACCGGCCCGACCAGCGGGTTGCCGTCGGGGGCAAAGGTGAAGGGGCCGTGGATCACCGATTTCACTCCGGCCTCGGCCAGAACCGGGAAGCGGCGATAGGCGAACTCGATACTGTCGGTGATCTTGTCGAAATCATCGGGCAGCAGTTCGTGCCCGAACTCCCATGGCGTGCCGTCCACGGCCCAGGGCTTGCAGGGCTGTTCGTAGAACCCGATGCACAGGCCGCGCCCTTCCTGCCGCAGATAACTTTCGCCGGCCGGGTCCATGACGTGCGGATGCTCGCCGCCCGCGTCGATGATCGCCTCGATCTGAGGGATGTTGTCGGTGACAAGGTATTGATGCTCCATCGGGTGCAGCGGGAAGTAGATACCCGCCATCGCGCCCACTTCGCGCGCCCACAGGCCGCCGGCGTTGACGATATGCTCGGCGTGGATGGTGCCCTTGTCGGTGACCACGTCCCAAGTGCCGTCGGGGCGCTGGTTGGTCTCGCGCACCATGCAGTGGGTTTCGATCGTGGCCCCACCCATCCGTGCGGCCTTGGCATAGGCGTGGGTCGTGCCCGAAGGGTCGAGGTGCCCGTCCAGCGGATCATAGAGCGCGCCGAGAATGCCGTCGGTGTTGGTGATGGGGGCGATCTTTTTGATCTCGTCGGGGCCGACGATTTCGGTTTCCAGCCCCATGAAGCGGTGCTTGGCGCGTTCGGCCAGCAGCATGTCGAACCGGTCCTGGTTGTCGGCCAGCGTGATGCCGCCCACATGGTGCAGCCCGCAGGACATGCCGGTGATCTCTTCCAGCTCTTTGTACAGCCGGATGGTATAGCCTTGCAGTGCGGCCATATTGGTATCGCCGTTGAGCGTATGAAACCCACCCGCCGCGTGCCAGGTCGATCCGCTGGTCAGTTCGGACCGCTCCAGCAGCATCACGTCGGACCAGCCCAGCTTGGTCAGGTGATAGAGCACCGAACAACCGACGACGCCGCCCCCGATGACGGCAACCTGACAGGTGGTTTTCACAGTGTTCCTCCCCATGATTTTGGAAAAAACTGTCGAGCCGATGGGGATATTACTCGTCTGTTAGCGACAACAAGTGTCGCATGTCACCTATTGCACCGGCTTTGGATTTGCACAGCCTTCTCGCGCAGTCAAAGTGCGTCGAAACCTGTAACCGAGCGCAAACAAACAGGCGGCCTGCGCCTCGTTCAGCACGACATCGCCCGGTGGTTTTTCGGCCGGAAAGGCCGCTTTTTCACTTTATTGCACGGCGGCAACAAAGTCGGGGTGATCAAACTGGCCCATCTCGCCCAGCTCCGTGCTTGGGCCGGACTTTGCGATGATCGGAGTATCCGCGCCCGGTTCAGCGCAATTGGGTCGTTCGGTTGACGACAGGCGCTTGGGCAGCGCGCGGAACATTTCAGAAAAATCGCAAGGGCTACAGGGGGCGCACTTTCAGTCCGGTGATGCGGTTGCCTTCACGCGCCGTGACCTCGAATCGGAAACCGTGGAACGAAAACACCTGACCGACGTCAGGGATCATCTGGGCCTCGTGAATCACCAGACCGGCCAGCGTGTTCGCCTCGTCATCCGGCAGAGACCAGTCCAGTGCCCTGTTGGCATCCCGGATTGTCATGGAACCTTCAACCAGATACTGGCCATCTTCGATGCGTGTTACCGGAACCTCTTCGTCTATGTCGAACTCATCGGCAATCTCGCCCACGATTTCTTCAAGAATATCTTCAAGCGTGATCAGGCCTCGCAGTGACCCATATTCATCCACAACCAATGCAAAATGGCTGTGCATCCGCAGGAATTCCCGCATCTGGTCGTCCAGCGTCGTGGTTTCGGGCACAAAGTAAGGGTCGTTTGCCACCTTTCCGATGTCAAAGCTTGCCAAACGGTCGGTCCCGCCGTCGCTGCTGCCTGCCTGCGCATACATGGCGCGAAAGAGGTCCTTGGCGTGGACAACGCCTACGATGTTTTCCGGCTCGTCCCGGAACACAGGCAGACGGGTGTGGGGGCTTTGCAGACATTGTTTCAGGATTGCCTCGGGGGCGGCATTGGCGTCGATCATCTCGATATTCGATCGGTGCAGCATGATCTCTTCCACCGTTCGGTCGCCCAAATCCAGCGCACCCAAGATGCGGTCGCGGTCTTCCTTTTCGACCACGCCTTCGGAATGACCAAGTTGCAAGGCGCCGGCAATCTCTTCGCGTACAGCCAGAATGTTGCTGTCGGGATCGATCTGCACGCCGAACAGGCGCAACACACCGCGCACTAGCAGCCGCACCGCGGCCACAATGGGTGAAAACACCGTCACGACGACGCTAATGATCGGCGCGACAGCCGCCGCGGCCTTTTCGGAATTGGTGATGGCGTAAGTCTTGGGCAGCACTTCGGCAAAGATCAGCACCAGCAAAGTCATGACCAGGGTCGCCAACGCCACGCCGCTTTCGCCGAACAAACGGGTGAACAAGGCCGTCGCCAGCGAGGCCGCCAGGATGTTGACAAGGTTGTTGCCCAGAAGAACCGAGCCGATCAGGCGTTCATTGTCATCGGTGATTTCCAGCGCCTTTTTTGCGCCCCGTGATCCCTTGTCGGCCTGCGCCCGCAGTTTTCCGCGAGAAGAGGCTGTAAGCGCCGTTTCCGAACCCGAGAAAAAGCCGGACAAAACGAGCAACAAGAGGATCGCGCCTGACGTAAACCAGAATGCGCTGTCGATCAGAGAAGATGAGGGTTCCATTGGTCCTTGGTGGGTTAGGGTGACGCATCCGTTATGGGGATGCCGCGCTGCTGGATCAAGGGCTTAGCCCCGGTCTTCGTCAGGGTCTTTGCTCAGCGGGTGGTGTTGCAACACCAGTTCCGACAGCCGTTCATCCAGAACATGAGTATAAATCTCGGTCGTTGCAACGTCGGCGTGACCCAACAAGGTCTGGATCGAACGCAGATCAGCGCCGTTGGCCAGCAGATGCGTGGCAAAGGCATGGCGCAGGGTATGCGGGGTGACTTTCTCGGGTGAAACGCCACCCTGAACGGCCAGTTCCTTGACCAGCAGAAAAAACCTGTGCCGTGTCAGGTGGCCGGACTTGCCGCGCGACGGAAACAGAAAACGAGACCTTTGACCGCCTTTCTCGACGGTCTGGTCTTCGGCTTCGTCCCGCGCGGTCAACCAGGCAGCCAAAGCATCCCGCGCCGGTGGGGACAGGGGCACCATGCGTTCCTTGCCGCCTTTGCCCATCACCAACAGCATACGCGGATCGCCACGGGCCGAGGAAACAGGCAGGGACACAAGTTCGGTCACACGCATCCCGGTGGCGTAGAGAACTTCCATCAAACAGGTATTGCGTATGCGATCAGCCTTGCTGCGCCCGGTTCGTCGGGCGGCTGCCAGAAGACGGTCGACTTCGGGTACGTCCAGCGTTTTGGGCAGTCGTTTCTGCCGCCCCGGACCTTTGATCTGGATGGCGGGGTTCGTCTCGCTCCAGCCTTCCTCGAACGCAAAGCGGTACAGCTGTTTTATCGCCGACAATCGCCGCGCGCGGGTGGAACGCGACAGGCCCTGTGCCTGGCAGTCGATCAGATAGGCCTCGATCTGATCACGATCTGCCTGATCGAATCCGGATCCCCTGTGCTGCAACCAGGATGCAAAGTCTTTCAGATCGCGCCCATAGGCCAGCAAGGTATTTGTCGCCGCGCCAAGTTCCGCTGCCTGGGCCTGTAGAAAGGTCGAAATCCATAGCTCATTTGTCGCCGGAATAGCCATCTTCAACGCTCTTGCAGGATCAACAGGCTCAGCGCTGCGCGCCGCGCGGTGTCTTCCAGGCCCACGCGTCGGAAGGTTGCGATTGCTGCGGTCAGATCCACAAGATTGCCCCGTGCACCATGCGCAAACAGCTGCATGGCTTCCAGTATGGCTTCACCAAGCTGACCGTTGTCCAGTAAGGCGTCAATGTCGTTGGGTACGGGTGCCGCCCATGCAAACCCCTGAGAAACCGCGTCGGCCAACGGAGAAGGAGAAACCGCCCGCCCCGGATCACCCTGCGCCAGCGCCGCAAGAAACAGGGTATCGATCGAGTTGTCCGGTGCTGATTGCGCAGCCTGTTCGTACAGGCCAGACAGCATCAGAATGCGCCAGCGCAGGTTTTCAGTCGCCGGCACCGACAGCGAAACCTTCGACAGACGCTCGGCGAACAATTCGGCGAAGGGCACTTCAAGCCCGACGCTGCGCATCTGCTGCCAGACTAGTGGCAGCGTTTTTCCGATGGCTTCAGCGCTTCGCGTATCCAATGCGCTTTCAAATCGTTGGATGGCCGCGACCCGGTCCCAAACTGCGCCGGACGCTGCCGGGGACCTTTCGGTATAAAGTCCAAGCAATTGATTGGGCGTCAAAGCGCCAATGCGTGTAAGCCGTTCGGCGGCTTCGATCTGCGCTTTCCATCCGGCCACATCCCGAAGATCCGCGTTGGCGAAAGCGCGTGGCAACGAGGCGGAAGGAAGCCGCTCTCCGATCGCTTCGAACAGTCGGAAACTCAATGGATCCGGGTTTTCAGGTTGGGGCAGATAAGCCGCGCCTTCATAGAGTTCAGGGCTTAGAAAACGATCCAGAACCGCCAGCTCTTCCGGCGGCAGGATGTCCAGGGCATGCGCTGCCTCAAGCGTCAACGCTGCCGATGCCCAATCTCCGCGTCGGGCTTTGCAGAACACTTGCGCGGCGTAGTCCTTTGACAGATGCGGTTCGGCGATAAGGGCGGTGCAGCTGCGATCCTCATCACCGGTCAGCAGTGTTGCGTCAAACCAGCGCTGAAACCGATCCTGTGTATCGGTCGGCCCGGCCAGTTGAACCAGCGATTGCACGGGATCAGCCGCGCCCAGCTGCATCAGTCGGTCCAGTCGCGCCAGCAGCATAATCTCTTGCGCATAAGGGCCCGCCGGTGCTCGGGTTTCCGACAGAAGCAATGTAAACAACAGGCGTTGCATGGCCGGGTTGTCGCGAACGGGCGTCTTCGCGATCAGCTCCGCCAGCCGGTTCGCATCGCTGCCTTGCCACAAATCCACGGGCAACCCGGTGACGGATGATGCGACCAGGCCCAAAGGTTGCGACAACGCTTCAAGCGGCGTGACCTCAATTTCGGGCAATCCGCCGTTCTGTGCCACCGGCGGTTCCAGCAATACGGTTCCGGGCAGGTTTTCCGGCGGATCCGCAAGCCACTCGATCGCGGATAACGGGGTCTGCGCGTGTGCCGATCCCGCCAGAAAGACCGCCAACAGCGCCTGTTTAGTTGACATCCAATACGACCGGTTCGCGGATTTCACTTTGAGGCGCAGAAAAATCCGCGCCAAAGAATGGGCCAACATAGGCGTAGGCGACCAGCCCAATGAATACCAGGCAAAGAACATATATCAGGAATTTGATCAGTCGGCCCATGGCCCCACGCTGCCTCAATTTTTGATTTTGGCCAAGTTATAACTGGCATTTTTCCCAAGATCACGTCATTCACGTTTAAATGAGCGAAATTAAGCATAACACACATTCAACAGACACACAGGGTGGTTTTGATCTGCACAAAACCGTGGTTCTGGTGGGGATGATGGGGGCTGGCAAAACTGCGGTGGGTCGCGCGTTGGCCGCACGTCTGGGTGTTCCGTTTCTGGACAGCGATGCCGAGATCGAATCAGCCGCCAACATGACCATTCCTGAAATCTTTGAGCGTGACGGCGAACCTTTCTTTCGCACCAAGGAATCGCAGGTCATCGGGCGCTTGCTGGATGAACAAAAAGGCATTCTTTCAACGGGTGGGGGGGCGTTTCTCCAGCCGGAAAACCGTCGCATCATCGCCGAAAAGGGCGCTGCCGTCTGGCTGCGCGCGGATCTGAATGTTCTGTGGAACCGTGTGCGCCACAAAGACACCCGTCCTCTGCTGCGCACCGACGATCCCTATGCGACGCTGAAATCCCTCTACGAGGCCCGCGTGCCGGTTTATGCTCAGGCCGATCTGACAGTGGATTCGGATGGCGAGACCTCGATCGAAAATATGGTAGGCCGCGTTGTCGACGCTCTGTTGGCGCGCCCTGATGTTTTGGAACTCAAATAAATGCACCAAACAGTACATGTGGACCTGGGTGACCGATCCTATGATGTTGAAATCGGTCCGGATCTTCTGACGCGGGCGGGGGGCTGGATATCACCACTTCTGGCCCGGCCAAAAGTCGCGGTTCTGACGGATGAAAACGTGGCCGGTCTGCATCTTGAGGCACTGCGCGCCGGGCTGAATGCCGCGGGGATCGAGATGACCGCGCTGGCGCTGCCCGCCGGAGAGGCAACCAAAAGCTGGCCGCATTTCGAGCGCGCTGTCGAGTGGCTGCTCGCAGAAAAAGTCGAACGCCGGGATGTCGTCGTGGCCTTGGGGGGCGGCGTCATCGGAGACCTGGCAGGCTTTGCAGCGGCGGTTTTGCGGCGCGGTGTTCGCTTTGTGCAGATTCCAACGTCATTGCTGGCGCAAGTGGACAGCTCGGTCGGTGGAAAGACCGGGATCAACGCACCACAGGGCAAAAACCTGATCGGTGCGTTTCATCAACCCGCGCTGGTTCTGGCGGACACCTCTGTCCTGGGGACAATGACCCAAAGAGACTTCTTGTCAGGCTATGGCGAGGTCGTGAAATACGGATTGCTTGGCGATGCGAAATTCTTTGATTGGCTTGAGGCGCACGGGCCAAGCGTTTCTTCGGGTGACATGGCGGCCCGTGTGCACGCGGTGACGCGCTCGGTGCAAATGAAGGCCGACATCGTCGCGCGGGATGAAACCGAACAAGGTGACAGGGCTCTTCTCAATCTGGGGCACACCTTCTGCCACGCCCTGGAGGCCGCGACGGGTTATTCCGACCGCCTTCTGCATGGCGAAGGTGTGGCAATTGGCTGCGCGCTGGCGTTTGAGTTGTCATCGCGCCTGGGTTTGTGTTCGCAAGAGGACCCAAGCCGGGTGCGCGCGCATTTGCGTGCGATGGGGATGAAGACGGATCTGGCCGATATTCCGGGCGAATTGCCAAGCGCCGAGGCGCTGGTGGATCTTATGGGACAGGACAAGAAAGTCGTGGATGGCCAGCTTCGGTTTATTCTGGCGCGTGGGATCGGAGAAGCGTTCGTGACCTCAGATGTGCCGAAAGATGCGGTTCTTTCGGTCCTGTCGGATGCGCTTGCCACGGCTTGACCTGAATGCCTAGCGCCCCTGAATGACCATCAGTTCACCGATGTTCTCGCGTGTGATGTAACCCATCATGCGACCACCCCGAGTGACCACAGCGATGGCCGGAGCGCCGTTGTGCAAGTGCTCCAGAACGGTCTCGAGCCCGGTGGTAAGCGAAACCGAGGGGACCGCCGCGTCCATGATCGACGTGGCGGGCGCTGATCTGGGTTGGTCACTTGCCAGCGCAGCAAACAGCCGTTCACGCGTGACGAATCCCAGCAAGGCCTGGCTTGAGTCCAATACAGGGAATTCGTGTTGCGTGGTGTGGATCACGGCTTGCGCCGCAGTACTCAGCGTATCGTCGGGGGAAAGCGCGTGAAACTCGGTGATCATCGCGTCCCGGGCCAGTACCCGGCGCGCTGCGGAGCGCAGGGCGACGTCCTGGCTTTCGGCGTTGGCGGCGATGAACACGAACACGGCGATGAGCACGAGAAACGGGTTGCCTGAACTCAGCCCCAAAAAACCCAGACCCACCGCAACGATCTGACCTCCGACCGCAGCCACGCGTGTTGCTTTGACGCGGTCCATGCGCAGGCATAGAAGGGCGCGGAATACGCGCCCTCCGTCCATGGGGAAGGCCGGGATCATGTTGAATACGGCCAGCAGCAGGTTGATGTAGGCCAGCCTGTTCAGAAACTCGATACCCGGTGAATCGATCTGGGAAAGCGTCTCGATCGGCACTCCCGCTCCGAAGGCGACCAGTATGACCCAGATCACGATGTTCACCGCCGGACCTGCAAGTGCCACAAGCACTTCTTGCATCGGTTTTTCCGGCATCCTTTCAAGTCGGGCCAACCCGCCGATCGGCAACAGTGTTATGTCTGGGGTCTTAATTCCAAAGCGCCGCGCCATGAGGGCATGACCGAATTCATGCGCGACCACACAGGCAAACAAGGCCAGAACAAACAACAGGTTGTCTATGGCGGCCGGCAGGCCACCGGCGGAATAGGCGGCAAAGCCTACCCAGGCCAGAAGCAGGAAAAACGTGACATGGACCCTCAGTTCGGACCCGAGCAACCGGCCGAGAGAAAAGGACCATGTCATGTCGTGTCTCCGAATTTTCTAGAACGGAATCTCGTCGTCGTCGATTCCACCCGATGCCGGTGCCGGGGAACTGGACGGACCGCCGTAAGGATCTCCGTACCCGCTGCCACCGGCTTGGCCGCCGCCGTAACCACCGCCGCTGCCGCCGCCTTCGCCGCGGCTGTCGAGCAAGGTCAATTCACCGCGGTAGGGGCGCAGAACAACCTCGGTTGTATAACGGTCTTGCCCGGACTGATCCTGCCATTTTCGGGTTTCCAGCTGGCCTTCGATATAAACCTTGCTGCCTTTGCGCAGGTATTGCTCTGCAATACGGGCCAGCGGTTCCGAGAAGATTGCGACCGAGTGCCATTCCGTGCGTTCGCGGCGTTCGCCCGTGTTGCGGTCTTTCCAGTTCTCTGACGTGGCAATGCGCAGATTGCAAACCTTTCCGCCGTTCTGGAACGACCGGACCTCGGGGTCGCGGCCAAGATTACCTACCAGAATGACCTTGTTGACTGAACCCGCCATGTAATTCCTCGTTCTGTTTTCGCGTATGTGCGCCGAATCTGGCGCGACTTGTTTCGTGAGACCCTATACGGCCTGCATCATGGATGAAAACAGTAGATACAACAGTGTTGGGCAAGAGTCTTACTTTGGTCTTTACCAAGCTTTCATTTTTTCTGGGAATACCTATAATCCGACTGGTTTCTTATCGAGCAGGATAGGCATTGATGCGTTCTTGGGTTGCTGGGTTTTCTGTTGTCTGCCTTGTGCTGGCCGTTTTGCCTGTGCAGGCGCAAACTCTGTCTACCAAAAGCCGCAAGGATATCTTCCTCAAACAGTCCAAGATTCTGGATTCCCGTGCGGCGACGCAGTATCGCGATTCCGCGCGGTTGAAACCAAAGACATCCCGTGCGCATACCGGCAAGCGATATACTGGCAAGTATCGCGGCCAGTATCTGGATCTGGCGAAACAGGCTGCCCGCCTTCACAACATTCCCGAAGACTTGTTCCTGCGCCTTGTTCAGCAGGAAAGCGGATGGAACCCGCATGCGAAGTCTCACAAGGGTGCTCTGGGATTGGCGCAATTGATGCCTCAGACCGCCGAGCTTCTGGGGGTCAACCCGCATGACCCCAAACAGAATCTCGAAGGTGGGGCCAGATACCTGTCCTGGCAGTATCGCAAGTTCAAATCCTGGCCACTGGCTTTGGCCGCCTACAATGCCGGCCCAAAAGCGGTGGAAAAGCATGGCGGCATTCCGCCATACAAGGAAACCCAGAACTACGTGAAGGTAATCTGGGGCGGTTAAACCCGATGCCGCGGCGCAGAACGTCCGGTTCTTGATCAGGCTCAACCAGTCCAACTAATCTGAAAGGGTATCGTCCAGTAACTGGTGAGGTCGCCTCATGCCTGTTGACCACCCTGAGATTCCGCAAGAAACGCTGGCCAACTGGCAGCAACTGGTTGATCTGGTCGCGGAATTGGCGGATGTGCCCGCAAGCCTGATCATGAAAACCGACGCACCGGATCACGCGGTGCTGATCACCTCGGATCATCCCGAAAACCCGTATCCGGTTGGTTTGAGTTTCCAGTTGAATCCCAAACTTTATTGTCAGGGCGTCCTGCAACGGGACGGAGAACTGGTGGTTGAGGATGCAGCCTGCGATCCGGTTTGGGCCGACAATGACGATCTGGAACATGGGATGACATTTTACATCGGCCTGCCGCTGAAATGGCCCGATGGATCGGTGTTCGGAACGATTTGTGTTCTGGATCGCAAGCAGAACCGGCGTGCCTTGTTGTTCCGCGAAGGGTTGGCGCAGTTCGCACGCATGGTCGAGTCGGATTTGGCTTTGTTGCAAGAGGTTTACCTGCGCCGCGCGCTGGAAGAGAAGCTCAACGAAACACTGGCGCAGCTTGAAACCCGTGTCGCGGATCGCACCCGTGAATTGCAGGAAACCAACACGGCGCTGCGCGTCCTGCTGTCCAGTCTGGATGATGAACGCAAAAACCGCGATCACGAAATTGTCGAACAGGTGCGCGGCCGAGTGCTGCCCTATCTGGAAAAGGTTCGAACGCAGCTTTCCGGGGACGAAGCGCAGTATGTCTATCTTGAGTTGGCCGAGAAGAACCTGAACGAGATCACGTCTTCATTGTCGGACAAACTGACGGATGCGTTTGCAGCAATGACTCCGACCGAGATCGAGATTGCGCAGATGGTCATGTTTGGAAAAACGACCAAGGACATCGCCAAGGCCCTGTCCCGAGAAACATCGACAATCGATTTTCACCGCAACAACATTCGCCGCAAGCTGGGCCTTGAAGGGCGCAGCCAGAACTTGCGCAGTCATTTGCTCTCGATTTCATGAACATGGAATATGGGGTTTTCCCCCATATTCCGCCCCCATTTTTTCGGTCTGAGCCAATATGCCCTGGCTTGTTACCTTTGGTTGGGACGTGCGGAAAACCTGCACATGTCCAACAGAGAGGTACACAAAAATGGATCGCAAAGATCTGGAACCAACCATCCTGAACGGCGACAAGGATCATCTGGCGCCGGGGCTGTCTCGCCGGTCGTTCTTTATGGCGGCGGGGGCTGCCGGTGTCGGCGCGACTGCTTCCGTACTGGGCGCAGGACCGGTTCAGGCGCAGTCTCAGGCGTGGCTACAGCCGGGCAACAACAACCACGTGATCGATCTGCAAGGCGCAACGGGTCAGGCCAGCACCGGGCCAGTTGGCATCGACTATTATGGTCATTGTGCGATCAAGATCACCTCGCCCAATGGCGCAACAGTGCTGTTTGATCCCTGGCGCGACGATCCGTCGGGCGCATGGGGGCTTTGGTTCCGCAACGAATTCCCGCAAATCCCGGTGGATATCACCCTGTCGACCCATGCCCATTTTGATCACGATGCGATTGATCGCCCAAGTTCGACCATGGTGCTGGATCGCATGGTAGGCAATTTCGAGTTTGCAGACATCAAGATCACCGGTTTTGCCGACAAACACGCCTGCGTCGCGCCGGGATGGTATGACTGGACCAATGCGCTGGCCGAGTTCGGTGTGGAAGCCTGCCCGCCGAACAACGTGGGCCACATGGATATGGTCGTCTATCTGGTCGAGACCGGCGGCATACGAACGCTGATCTGGGGCGACAACCGCCACAACCCGCCACAGGAGTTCTGGGACGCGATCGGACGGGTGGACGTTCTGACGCTGCCGGTTGATGGCTCGGAACATATCCTCAGCTTCGATCAGGGCAACGACATCGTATCTAAGCTCAAGCCCAAGGTGATCATCCCCACACATTACCTTAACGAGGTCACATCCTACACGCTGACCACTCTGCAATCTGCCGACGACTGGGTGAAGGGGCAGCAGAGTTACAAGATGCTCGACAGTGCCAGCCTTCAGCTTGAAGCCGGTGACATTGCGGGAATGAACCAGGAATTCATACATTTCGGCAACAATGTCATGACCGGCTGACGAATTACCGGGGTCGCCACTCACGCCACTCCCAAGCGCCGCCTGTCTCCCCAAGAAACCACGGCGCCAAAAGAAAGGGCCGGTCCCTGACCGGCCCTTTTTCAAGGTTCAGAAACGGGTTTACTCCGCCGCGACTTTGATCACCGGCTCCATCCGGGCCAGTATATCTTCGGCCAGGTGGCATTTGATCTGGTGCCCATCCGCCAGCGTCTGCACCGGCGGCACGTGGGATTCGCACCGACCGTCAGGCACCTCGGATTTCCATCGGCAACGCGTCTGGAACGGACAGCCTGGTGGCGGGTTCATGGCCGATGGAATATCGCCTTCCAGAACGATATGCTGCTTTTCGATCGAGGTATCGGCAATCGGAACCGCGCTCAGCAGCGCCTCGGTATAGGGGTGATAGGGCGGGGCAAAGACCTGATCCGTGGTGCCCAACTCCACAACATGGCCCAGATACATCACCATGACCCGGTCGCTGAGGTAACGCACGATGGACAGATCGTGGCTGATGAAAAGCAACGTGGTCTTGTGCTGTCGCTGGATCTCCATCAACAGATCCGTCACGGCAGCCTGAACCGACACATCCAGCGCCGAGACGGGTTCGTCCGCCACAACGATACGCGCATCGCCGGCAAAGGCGCGCGCGATACCCACGCGCTGTTTCTGCCCACCGGACAGCTGTCGCGGCATCCTGTCCGCAAAGGCGCGCGGCAGCTTCACCAGATCAAGCAGTTCCAGCATCCGCTTCTTGCGCTCGGCTTCAGAGTTTCCGACACCGAAGATTTCAAGCGCCCGGATGATCTGACGGCCAACGGTCATCGACGGATTCAGCGTGTCGAACGGGTTCTGGAAAACCATCTGAACTTCGCCGATCGTCTTGGCATCGCGTTCTTCGATGGGCACCTGTTCGATGTTGCGGTTGTCCAGCAGGATCTGCCCGTCTGTGGCCGTCTCCAACCCCATAAGGACCTTGGCGAAGGTGGACTTGCCGCAGCCGGATTCCCCCACGATGGCCAGTGTCTCGGATTCGTGCGCCTCGAAGCTGAGCGTTTCGTTGGCTTTCACCACCTTCTTCTCACCGCCGCCAAACAAGGCATTTGCCGCAACCTCGTAATATTTCTTGAGGTTGTCCATTTTCAGAACCGTTCGGCCAATCTCACCCTTTTCTTTCTGATCGGCCAGCGCAAGTGGGGCGTTCCAGTCGATTTCCTGGAATTTAAGGCAGCGGGTGTGGTGCCGGTCATTTCCGGGAACGGCCTCCATCAGGATTTCCTTCGCGTCACAGCGCCCCTCTTCGAAATAGTCGCAGCGCGGTCCGAAGTTGCAACCCGGAGGCCGCTCGTGGGGCAATGGGAAGTTCCCCGGAATAGCCACCAGCGGACGCGTGTTCTTGTCAGCCCCCGGCAGCGGGATCGAACGGAACAGCGCCTGTGTATAAGGGTGCTGCATCTCGTCGAACACATCCTTGATCGAGCCACGCTCGACCGCTTCACCCGAATACATGACGCAAAGACGGTCGCAGGTTTCCAGAACCAGCCCGAGATTGTGCGAGATGAACAACATCGAGGTGCCGTATTTCTTGCCCAGATCCTTGACCAGTTCGACCACGGCGGCCTCGACGGTCACGTCCAAAGCTGTTGTCGGCTCGTCCAGGATCAACAACGCCGGTTTCGACATCAGCGCCATCGCAATCACGATCCGCTGCTGCTGACCACCCGACAGTTGGTGCGGAAACGAATTCAACATCCGCTCGGGGTCTGGCAGGCGAACATCCGTCACCACTTCCAGCGCGCGGGAATAAGCCTCTTCCTGACTTACCCCCTCGTGGATCATCGGCACTTCCATCAATTGTTTGCCGATCTTCATCGCCGGATTCAGCGATGCCATCGGCTCCTGATAGATCATCGCGATTTCATTGCCGCGAATGTCGCGCAACTCTTCGGCCGACATCTCTGCCAGATCGCGGCCCTTGAACTTTATCGTGCCTCCGACGATGCGACCGTTCTTGCCAAGATCCTGCATCACGCCCAGTGCCACGGTCGATTTGCCACAACCGGATTCACCAACCAGCCCCACGGCTTCGCCGGGCTCTACGCTGACCGAGAAATCCATCACGGCGGGGATTTCCCGCAGGCGGGTAAAGAATGAGATGGACAGCTTGTCGATCTCCAGGATCGGGCCGTCATAATCCGCCATTTTGCTCATTTTGCTTACTCCTCACCAAATGCGGGGATCCCCTTCATCTGGCCAAAAATATCCCGGGGGGTCCGGGGGGCTGGCCCCCCGGCCTCGATCACATCAGTCCTTCAGGCTTTCCTCGCGAAGGCCGTCAGCCAGCAGGTTCAGACCAAGAACCAGCGACAGCAGGGCAAAGGCAGGAGGAAGGGCAGGGTGCAGGTAGATCGACAGCAGCTTGCGCCCCTCGTTGATCGTGGATCCCCAGTCCGGGCTTTCCGGTGGAAGGCCCAGTCCGAAGAAGCCCAAAGTCCCCAGAAGAATGGTGGTGTAACCGATGCGCAGACAGAAATCGACGATCAGAGGGCCACGGGCGTTGGGCAGGATTTCCCAAAGCATGATGTACCACGGCCCTTCGCCGCGTGTCTGGGCCGCAGCCACGTAATCGCGGGTTTTGATGTCCAGCGCCAGGCCGCGCACGATACGGAAGACCGTGGGCGAGTTGACGAAGACCACCGAGACGAACACCACCAGAATACCGCCGGGGATATCGAACAGGTCCAGATAGGTCGGCAGGCCCCAGATCCGGTAGGCGTCGGTATTGATGATGTAGCCACCGGTCGAAATCAGCGACAGATAGAGCCAGATCGCAACACCCAGAACACCGATCAGCAACGGCGTACGGAAATTCGGGCGCGTGTAATAGCGTGAATTCAGCAATACGCCGATGAACAGGATCGGGAACACGAACAACACGGCCGCCATGTAGTTCGGCACCCCGGTCGCCACGATTTCCGGCGTCACCAGCAGGTAGAACAGCAGGATCACGGGGAAGGCGAGGATCAGGTTGGCGAGGAAGGACAGGAACGTATCAAAACGTCCCCCATAGTAGCCGGCGGGAAGCCCCAGCGTAATGCCGACCATAAAGGCGAACATCGTTGCCAGCGGTGCAATCTGCACCACAACCCAGGCCCCCTTGACCATCCGGCTGAATACGTCACGCGCCAGATTGTCACCGCCCAGAAGATACCAGGCATACTCGCCGTCCTCCAGATTTGGCAGAGGCGTTCCCGGCACTTTGTTCTTCATGCCAGAGATCTGTGTCAGCGGGTCATGGGTCACGATCAGATCAAGCGCGCCGAAGATGCCGGTAAAGACCCAGAACATCACAAGGCCAAAGCCGATCATTCCGATGGGACTGTCATACAGTTTGCCGTACAACCCCAACCGTCGTTTGAAGGCGATGGACATGGCGAACATGATGATCAGCGCGACCCATACAGGCAGGAATTGCTGGGAAATAGCGCCGATGATCCCTGCGCCAGTGCCCATCAGGATGCCCAGCACCAGATAAGCCACGGCCAATCCCACGCTGGCAAGGAAACTGTAATGCAGCACAAGCTGGATCAATCCACGGACACCGCCGCCAGAACTGACGGATCCATCCGGATTCACGACAATCTGCTGTTCAGGCAAAAAGATACTGGCGATGATCCAGACCAGGATAGACAGGAAAAGTGCAGCCAGTGCGATCATCAGAAGCGGGTTCAGGAAGGCGATAGAGCCGGTCCAGGTTAGTGGTTCCATAATCTCACCCTCCTTATGAAATGCGAATGCGCGGGTTGAGGTAAACGTAGCCGATATCCGAGATCAGCTGCGTTATCAGAACCACGAAGACCGACACGACCGAGATCGCCAGCAGAAGCTGGATGTCGTTGTTGCCAGCGGCCTGAACCAGCGCCCAGCCGAAACCCTTGTAGTTGAACAGGGTTTCAACAATCACCACGCCGTTCAGCAGCCATGGGAACTGCAGCATGATAACCGTGAACGGCGCGATCAACGCGTTGCGCAAGGCGTGTTTCATGACGATGTTCGGGAACGAGACACCCTTCAGCCGTGCTGTCCGAATGTATTGCGCCGTCATCACTTCGGTCATCGAAGCGCGGGTCATCCGGGCGATATAGCCCATACCGTACAGCGCAATGGTGAGAACCGGCAGGAAGAAGTTTTCGAATGTCGGGTTCTCCATCGCTTGCGTCGCGGTTCCCTTGAACCATTTCAGCCCCACGGTGGACGAGGTGAAAATCGCGATGAAGATAACGCCCGATACGTATTCCGGCGTCGCTGTCGTGATGATTGAGAAGGTCGACAATGATCGATCCAGGGCTGATCCCTCTCGCATCCCGGCCAGTACACCAACGATCAGTGCAGATGGCACCATCAGGACCAAAACCCAAAACATCAGGTAACCTGTATTGCCCAAACGCTTGCCAACGATGGTTCCGACTTCTTCCTTGAAAACGGTTGAGTATCCCCAATCGCCCTGAAGAACACCACAATATCTTGCCGTATCCTCTGCCGTCGAACCGGGTCTTGTGCAGGTTCCCACGAACTGGCCATCTTCCAGGGTATTCTGGAACCCGGGCATCACGCCCAACCATTGGCCGTATTTAACGAGTGTCGGCTGCAAGTAGCCGCGGTTTTCCAACCAGGCTTCGACCTGCTCATCCGACATACGCTGGTTGCCCTGCGTTTTCGCCAGCTTTTCAAGGTTCGGGTATAGGTTGGTCAGGAAAAAGACGACGAATGTCAGACATAATGCCGTAAGCAGCATCACTCCGAACCGTCGTAGGATAAATAGTCCCATGGTGGCCCCTGTTGTTCAGGTATTCCGCAGATCATTGGACCATTTTCTGGCCTCGGACGTCCGACCCCGCGTCGGCAAGTCTGCGGCTGGAAAGGGGCGCCCGTGTCAGGCGCCCCTCGTGTGTGGATTGCAGTGCTTAGGCAGCCCAGCCCCACTTGTAGTGATGGTGTTCGAAGGTCACATGCATGTCGGTTCCAACAAGCCCCTCTTTCATGTGGCGATAGAGCGAGCGCCAATAGGGCTGAATAGTAACCCCATCCTCCTGAAGCAGTGCTTCGCCACGCGCCATGACTTCACGACGCTTGTCCGCGTCGGCAATGGCCAGCGCCTCTTCCAGAATGGCGTCAAACTCGGGGCTCGCATAGCCGAACTCGTTCCAGGCTTCGCCCGTACGATAAGCAAGCGCCCAAATCTGAACACCCAACGGACGCGGGTTCCAGTTGGTCGAGCTGAACGGGTACTTGGCCCAGTCGTTCCAGAAGGTATTGCCCGGCAGAACGGTCCGCTTGACCTTGATCCCGGCATCGCGCAGCTGCGCGGCAACGGCATCTGTGGTGTTGCGACGCCAGTCATCGTCGATCGAGATGATCTCGTGCTCGAAATCTCCGAAACCGGCTTCGTCCATCAACGCCTTGGCTGCTGCGGGATCAACCTTTTGCGGCGGAAGCTCGGCATATTCTGGATGCAGCGGCGCCACGTGATGGTTCTCCGCCGGCGCTCCGCGACCGCCGTAGCCCAGTTCCAGACATACTGAATTGTCTACGGCCATCTGAAGGGCCTGCCGGACACGTTTGTCCGCATAAGGCTTTTGCCCGTCGATCTCGGCCAGTTGGTTGGGACGAATAACGATGGTCGCGGCGGTTACCACTTCTGACTTCACATAGCCAAGCCCGTCCATCACGTCGATGAATTCACCCACCGATTCATACAGCATGTCGACTTCGTCGGATTCCAGCGCTGCCAACCAGGCAGAAGGATCGGTTCCGTAGTCGATGTACTCGATACGGTCCAGGGCAGGGCGGCCATACACTTCTTCGCCCCACCAGGTGTGATCCGGGTTGCGAACGAGAACGGCTTTAACGCCAACCTCAAGTTCGTCCATCAGATATGGGCCGGTTCCCACATTGTTCAGCAGGTCAGTCTCGCTGAACGAGCTGTGAACAATCGCGCCGGGATAGTCGGCCATGCCCGGAATAAGGGTGATATCCGGCTTAGGCAGGTTCAGTTTGACCGTGGTTGCGTCGACGACTTCGATGACACCCTCACCGGCCTGACCGGTATCCGCGTCAATCAGGGTTGCAAAGCGGCCCGCCATCGAGTTGGTTTCCGAGCTCTTGTCACACCAGCGCGCGATGTTGCGGGCAACGTCGTCAGCCGTGAAATCGTCGCCATTGTTCCACTTGACGCCCGGACGGACATTCAGAGTGTAAACGGTCGCGTCGTCGTTGACTTCCCAGCTTTCCAGCAGCATGCCACGGAACGATCCGTCCGAGTTGTACTCGACCAGATATTCCAGCGTGCCGCGCGTCACGTTTGCGATCTGCGACCAGTCATAGGTTCTGGGATCTTTGAGGGCGCGGACTTCTTGCTGCACACGCAGCGTGCCGCCTTCCTGCTTTGCTGTTTCGGCCAAAGCAGGTGTCGGCAATCCGATCATGCCATAGGCCGCTGCGGCAGTAACCCCAAGACTGGTTGCGCGTGTCATGAATTCCCTTCGGCTTAGCTTGCCGTCGCGGTATTCCTGAGCGTGCATCGCTGCCGCCCAGTGCACCTTGTCTTCGGTGGATACGGTATTCGTCATGGATGTCTCCCTGTGACACTGATTTTGTTGATTGATTATGGCTCTACGCGACCCGGTTTCTTTCGGTCGCCAGAGTGAAGGATTTTGTTTTTTGGACTCTGTTCATCCCCATGTCGTTATTCGGCACCAGATTTCAGATAAGGTCAATGTTCGAAATCGTCATAAGTAGTACAAAAACGACATTCGCGATCAGTTGAAGTCGTGGAGAAGCATTTCTTCTGGCAGCCCAAAGCGATGCCGGTTTCCCCATTGTTTTCTTAGTTTGTTAAGGGAAATCGCAGCAAATCATTAAGTTCTCTTAAGCTTTGAGACTTGGCGGCGCCTTGCTTTTGCTAAGTCAAAAGAGCCGGGTACTAACGGGTACTAACAAGAGGGATCGACGTGATTCCAGGCCTTCATTCGGGCGCGAAACCAGGTACGCTGACGCTTGGCGAATTGCCGCGTCGCAATGGTTGCGCGCTCTCGCGCCTGATCCAAAGTCATCGTGCCGTCCAGATATGCCCTGAGTTCCGGCACGCCTATGGCCTTGCAGGCCGGAAGGGTGGGATCGAACCGGTCCTGCATGGCGCGCACTTCTTCGATCGCGCCCTGTTCCAGCATCTGGTCAAAGCGGCGTTCTATCCTGTTCAGCAGCCATGCTTTATCAACGTCAAAAACGATTGGTAGGGTCTCGTTCAACCGAAGTGCCGGTGGGGGCGTTTCGGCTTGCCAGGACAACAGGCTGCGACCTGTGGCGCGCTGCACCTCCCATGCGCGTTGCACGCGGGCGCGGTTGTGTATGTCCAGCTTTGCAAGCGTGTCTGCATCGACCCCCTCCAAAAGGTCTGCCATGGGCATCTGATCGGCCTCGGCCCGAACTTCGGGTGGCGTCGCAGGAATTTGGGCCATGCCTTCGGTCAGGGCCGAGAAATACAATCCCGTCCCACCGACGATGATCGGGCGCTGGTGCCCCGTTAGCAGGGGCAGGACCTCGCGCAGCCAATGGCCGGTGGAATAATCCTGATCATAGGCGACGTGCCCGTACAACAGATGCGGCGCGCGGGCTTCTTCCTGGGCGGATGGCCGGGCCGAGATGACGCGCCAGCAGTCATAAACCTGGCTTGCATCCGCATTGACGATAACCCCGCCATGCCGTTCGGCGATCTCCAGCGCCAGCGCTGATTTCCCGGATGCCGTAGGCCCCGCGATCAGAACCGGCTTGTCGTCCGGAACAGGCGGCAGTTGCCGAAAAAGCAGGTCTGTTGATCGCCGGGTCATGCGCGGTTGCCTCCATCCTCACCAACCGCATTGAACCTGCGGAGCTTTTGCTTCATTTTGCGCCGGAAATTAACCCCGTGCCAGCCCGGAGCGCAACATGAGCCTTTCCCCTTCTTCTGAAACAGCCGAGACCCCGAAAACAAAGTACAATCGGGTCATGTTGAAAATCTCAGGCGAAGCATTGATGGGGGATCAGGGATTCGGCTTGCACCCGCCAACCGTTCAACGCATCGCGCAAGAAGTGAAATCGGTTCACGATCTGGGCGTTGAGATTTGCATGGTCATCGGTGGCGGAAACATTTTTCGCGGCCTGAGCGGTTCAGCCCAAGGCATGGAGCGGACAACGGCGGATTATATGGGTATGTTGGCCACGGTGATGAACGCGCTGGGGATGCAATCCGCACTGGAAGAGATCGGAGTGTTCACCCGCGTGATCTCGGCCATTCGCATGGACGAGGTGTGCGAACCCTATATCCGCCGCCGGGCTGTTCGGCACCTCGAGAAGAAGAGGGTCTGTATTTTCGCCGCCGGTACTGGCAACCCGTATTTCACGACAGACACCGCAGCCACCCTGCGCGCGAACGAAATGGCGTGCGAGGCGATCTTCATGGGCAAAAACGGAGTGGATGGCGTGTATGACAAAGACCCTGCGGAACATGCTGACGCCGTACGCTATGATACCGTGACCTATGATGACGTGCTGGCCAAACGGTTGCGGGTCATGGATGCTTCGGCCATTGCCTTGGCACGCGACAACAATCTGCCCCTGATCGTCTTCGGGCTTGATGAGCCCGGCGGCTTCCGAGGAATTCTCGCGGGCGAGGGGACCTATACCAAGGTTCAGGGTTGAAGCCAGAGGAGGCGCCCGACGATTCCGCAAGCTCTCAAAGCCCCAGCGTTGAGCCGGGGCTTTTGCGTTTTGCTTTCGCTTGACGGTTGTGGGCGGCCCTGTCTAAGTATCGTTGTCCTTCCAAGACGAAGGGCTGCCCCGTGTTTCGTCGGCCAAAGGCCCAAGCACAGGCTGGGCTGGAAGACCTGCCATGATTTCTGAGGTGTCCGGAAACATGTGCGGGCATCTCATTGATCTGACTGCACAACTAAGGAGCAATGAGGCATGAGCTCTCTGGATATCGATTTCGTTCGGGCGCAGTTCCCGGCCTTTTCAGAACCCAGCCTGCAAGGGCAGGCGTTCTTCGAAAATGCAGGTGGGTCTTACACCTGCAAACCAGTGATCGACCGGCTGACGCGGTTCTACACGCAGCGCAAGGTTCAGCCTTACGCCCCATACGAGGCCAGCCGCCTTGCGGGCGCCGAAATGGACGAGGCGCGTGCGCGCATGGCTGCCATTCTGGGCGTCGACACGGATGAGCTGAGTTTTGGTCCTTCAACCACCCAGAACACCTATGTCCTGGCGCAGGCGTTCCGGCAATGGATGAAGCCCGGCGAGGCGATCGTCGTGACCAATCAGGATCACGAATCCAACTCTGGCCCATGGCGTCGTCTGGTCGAGGCCGGGATAGAGGTGAGGGAATGGCAGATCGACCCCGAAACCGGGTCGCTGAACCCTCAGGATCTGGAAAACATGCTGGACGAAAAAGTGCGTCTGGTCTGTTTTCCGCATTGCTCAAATGTCGTTGGCGAGATCAATCCGGTCACCGAGATCACTGCCATTGCGCATGCAGCGGGTGCGTTTGTCTGCGTCGATGGCGTATCCTACGCCCCGCACGGATTTCCGAATGTTGGCGATCTGGGGCCGGATATCTATTTGTTTTCTGCGTACAAGACCTATGGCCCGCATCAGGGGTGCATGGTCATCCGCCGCACATTGGGTGAGCTGTTGCCCAACCAGGCCCATTATTTCAACGGCAACGTCCTGTACAAGCGGTTCACCCCGGCTGGCCCCGATCACGCGCAGATTGCGGCCAGTGCAGGTATGGCGGATTATGTTGAGCTGCTTTGCGCCCACCATGGCGGGCCCGAGACGGGCGCGGCAGAGCGGGGCGTATTTGTCCACGATCTGATGCGATCACACGAAGAGTCGTTGCTGCAACCGGTTCTGGATGCGGTAAAGGATCGAAACGCTGTGCGCCTGATCGGTCCTTCCGACGCCAGTCGGCGCGCGCCCACCGTCGCGCTTTCGTTGAACCGTCCGGCTGAACCGGTTGCGGCGGAACTGGCGCAATACGGTGTCATGGCGGGTGGCGGAGACTTCTATGCGGTGCGCCCCTTGCAGGCGATGGGCGTCGACCCGGCGCAGGGTGTTTTGAGGGTCAGCTTCACCCACTACACCACAAAGCAGGAAATTGATCAGCTTTTAGAGGCTCTTGAGCGCGTTTTGTGATCCACTACTCTTGAGGGTGCGTAGAAATCAAAAAACCTCAAGGGCGTATTGTGAAGCAACAGCAGGCTCCGATCATTTTGTGGTTTCGACGGGACTTGCGTCTGTCGGACCACCCCGCGTTGACTGCAGCGGCCGAAAGTGGCCGTCCGGTCATTCCTTTGTTTATTCATGACCACCTCGTCGAACAGATGGGGGCCGCGCCGAAGTGGCGGTTGGGTTTGGGGTTGGAGGCTTTCACAGCGTCACTGGCCAATATGGGCAGCCGACTGATTTTCCGACGCGGCGAAGCACTTGAACAGGTGCAGCAGGTCATGGCCGAGACCGGCGCAACCTCCGTCTTCTGGTCTCGCGCTTACGATCCGGCCTCAATCGAACGCGACAAGAGGATCAAGTCTGCGCTTACAAAAGAAGGAGTGAGGGCAAAGTCATTTGCCGGGCATCTTCTTTTCGAACCCTGGACTGTCGCCACCAAGTCGGGGCATCCATTCAGGGTTTTCACGCCCATGTGGCGTGCGGTTCAGGGGCGGGATGTACAATTTCCCGACGCGCGGGTTGCCGATTTGCAGGCCCCGGTGTCGTGGCCCGCTTCTGACAAATTGAGCGATTGGCAGATGGGGGATGCCATGAACAGGGGCGCGGCCGTCGTTCGCCCTCATGTAAAACCCGGCGAACAGGCAGCTCTGGATCAGCTCGAGGCGTTTCTTGGGCGACTTTCCCACTATTCCAGCAACCGGGACAGGTTGGATCAGGACGGGACGTCCAACCTGTCGGAATACCTGTCTTTGGGTGAAATCGGGCCGCGTACAGTTTGGCATATGGTCCAAAGGGCCGCGCTGACTGGAACACCCGGTGCCGATGCCTATCTACGTCAACTCGTCTGGCGCGAGTTTGCCTATCACCTGATGTATCACACGCCCCAACTGGTGGCTTCCAACTGGAAGCCGGAATGGGACAGTTTTCCCTGGAATACTGATCCGGACCATCTCGAGGTTGCTGCGTGGCGGCAGGCCAGAACTGGAATACCTGTTGTCGATGCCGGGCTGCGGCAAATGTATGTGACGGGTCGAATGCACAACCGTGCGCGGATGATTGTCGCAAGCTATCTGACCAAGCATCTTATGACCCACTGGAAAATAGGGATGAATTGGTTTGAGGATTGCCTGATCGACTGGGATCCGGCCTGCAATGCCATGGGCTGGCAGTGGGTTGCTGGATCTGGGCCCGATGCATCCCCGTTTTTCCGGATTTTCAATCCCCAGACGCAAGCCGAGAAATTCGATCCCGATGGGAATTATACGCATCGTTGGATTGCCGAAGGTTATTCCGAACCCACCAAAACCGCCCTGTCGTATTTTGATGCCGTCCCGCGTTCATGGGGGCTGCGTCCGGATGCGGATTACCCCAAACCGATAGTCGAATTGCCCGAAGGGCGGACTCGCGCGTTGCGCGCATATGAAAGCCGAAAATCCCACTAAGGAACTGAAAACTTGCCAGAAACAATTTCGCCGCCTAGCTTTGTAC
Source organism: Ruegeria sp. A4 (assembly GCF_056543025.1). Lineage (NCBI taxonomy): Bacteria > Pseudomonadati > Pseudomonadota > Alphaproteobacteria > Rhodobacterales > Roseobacteraceae > Ruegeria > Ruegeria sp. A4. The sequence goes on from NZ_JBQGAW010000001.1 coordinate 401,048, forward strand.
GCGTACCGCAGAGGGGAGAGCGGATGATCCTGACGACGACCGAAGGGCAAAAAGACCTGCCCAGATATTTCGCCCAAGTCTTTAAAATGTTGAACCGGATGGAAACCGGGCGTCTTGATATCAGACTACCCGACGGTCGCACGTTTCGCGCAGAAGGCGCAAAGGCCGGGCCGGTGGCGCAGGTCGATATTCACGACGACGATGTCTTTGCGCGCCTGATCCGCGAGGGAGAACTGGGTTTCTCCGATGCGTATCTGGACGGACATTGGAGTACACCCGATCTGCGATCTTTCATGGATCTTGTGCATCTTGGAACCGAGACCGTTTATGACGGGTTTACGGGCCAGTTTCTGGTTCAGGCATACGAACGGCTGCGGTTCTGGCTGCACAGAAACAACAGGGCCCAAGCCAAAAAGAACATCTCGTATCACTACGATCTGGGTAACGAATTTTACAGTTCTTGGCTGGATGACACGATGACCTATTCCAGCGCGATTTTTGAGTCTGGGCAGGAAAGCCTCGAGAAGGCCCAGATCGCCAAATACGCAAGCCTTGTGGATGAGATGGGTGCCAAACCGGGTGATCATGTGCTGGAGATCGGATGTGGCTGGGGCGGCTTCGCGGAATATGCCGCAAAGGAACGAGGTTTGCGTGTCACCGGCCTGACCATCAGTGAGGAGCAATTCAAGTACGCCAAGGAACGTATTGAAAAAGCAGGTTTATCAGATCGGGTTGAATTCAAGCTGCAAGACTATCGGGATGAACGCGGGGTCTATGACGGCATCGCATCCATCGAAATGTTCGAGGCCGTGGGTCAGAAATACTGGCCGGTCTATTTCGAAACCGTTCGTGAGCGGTTGAAGCCCGGTGCCCAGGCAACCTTGCAAATCATCACGGTGGGTGATCATCGCTGGGATTTTTACAAGAACGGCGTTGATTTCATTCAGAAATATATCTTTCCCGGCGGGATGCTACCGTCGCCGACCATCCTGCGTCAGCAGATCGATCAGGCCGGGTTGAAAGTCGTGCGTTCGAAGGAATTCGGGAGAAGCTATGATCTGACTCTGCGCCGTTGGTATGAAACGTTCAACGACAAATGGGATCAGATCTCGGACATGGGGTTCGATGAGCGTTTCCGCCGCATGTGGAATTATTATTTGACTGCGTGCGGTGCGGCCTTTGACACGGGCAATTGCGATGTGACACAGATCACAATAGCAAAACCAAGTTAACTCACGGACCGTCACATGCCCACTGCCTCGCGTCTCGTCGCCGCTGTTTGTCTCGTCGTGCTGGCCTTTCTTGTTTCAAGCATGGTTATCGAAAACGGCGAAGAGGGTAAGGACTATGGTTACTTCACCTATGTGAATATGGCTCTTGGTGCGATCTGTGGTTGGAAAATCATGGGCAAGCGCGCTGGGCGTGGTTGGACAGCGGGAATTAATAACGGCCTGACCGGCGTTGCTTCGCTGGTTTTCTGGGCGCTGTTTGTGCAGGGGTGCTACCGCATGTTCGACCTTGCGATGCGCAATCGATATGGCGGCCCGTTCGAAGCTGTGATGGCCATTTTTTCGATTGGTATCGATTATGGCAAGCAGCTGATCTATCCCGAAATTCTGGTTGCACTCGCAATTGGCGCCGTTGTCGCCGGTCTGGCCACGGAACAGGCCAGCCGCAAATGGCGCTGAACCGTTTCGTCACAAGAGAGATTAAATTTGTCTGATTTGTTCTTCTATGGAACGTTGCGGTATCTGCCGCTGTTGCAGCGTGTCCTGGGTCGTCCGCTGAGTGAAATAACGTTTCACGCTGCCAAGCTGTGCGATCACGCGGTTCACGCGGTCCAGGGGCAGGATTTCCCGATGATCCTGCCCGCCAAGGGTGCCGCTGCCGAAGGCCTGCTGGTGCAGGGCCTGTCATCCGATGATCTGGCCAGACTGGCTTATTACGAAGGATCCTTCGACTATGAGCTGAAATCGTTGAATGTCATTCTGGAGGACGGGGGCGAAGCACAGGCACAGGTCTTTTTCCCGACCCCGGGCGCGTGGCAACCCGGTGAGTTGTGGTCGTTGCAGGGCTGGGCAGACAAATTGGGCGAGGTTACGGCGCTCGCCGCCGAAGAAGAAATGGCTTATTTCGGCAGAGTCGACCCCAAAACCATGGCGCGCAGCGTCCGCGCAATTCAAACCCGCGCCTGGGCAAAGATCATGGCCAGGCAACGACGAACCGGCGATCCGCGGAACATAGCCGAAGATGTAATCGTCCACCGTCATGAACGCGTTTACGTCGACTATTTCGGGATGGAGGAAATAGACCTTCAGCACCGGCAACATGACGGCAGCATGGGCCCCGTGCTGCACCGGGGCGGTTTGATGCAGGGCAGCGCGGTGTCCGTTCTGCCATATGACCCGATCCGCGACACCGTGCTTCTGGTCGAGCAGTTCAGACCGCCGGTGTTTTTGATCGATGATCCAGAGCCCTGGCTTTGGGAAGCGGTTGCCGGGATGATCGACCCCGGCGAAACGCCGGAACAGACGGCACATCGCGAAGCCATGGAGGAAGCCGGAGTTCGATTTGACAGGCTGGAATATGCGGGCGGGGCGTATTCCTCCAGCGGGTCGTCGACGGGTTTCATGTATCTCTATGTCGGGCTTGGCAACTTGACCCAGACAACCATCACCGGTGGCCTGGACACAGAAGGCGAAGATATTCGCAGTCGGATACTGCCGTTCGACGAGTTCATCGATATGACAGACCGTCATCTTTTCAAGGATTTGCAGCTGGTGTCTCTGGCTTACTGGCTGGCCCGCCATCGGGATCGTTTGCGCGCATGACTATCGCGCTTGTGGTCCCGGCAGTGCGCCTGTAAATCTTCGAAGATACCAAATGACAAGAGGCGACCATGCGCATTGCACGAGATCTTGCTGACGCAGTAGGAAAAACACCGTTGATCCGGCTGCGCCGTATCAGCGAAGAGACCGGATGCGAGATTCTTGGCAAAGCCGAGTTCATGAACCCGGGTCAGTCGGTAAAGGATCGTGCTGCTCTTTTTATCATCAAAGATGCCATCGCACGCGGGGATCTGAAACCGGGCGGCACCATCGTGGAAGGCACCGCCGGCAACACCGGTATTGGCCTGGCTTTGGTCGGTGCGTCGATGGGGTTCAAAACGGTTATCGTTATCCCCGAGACCCAATCGGAAGAAAAGAAGGATATGCTGCGTCTGGCGGGCGCACAGTTGGTTCAGGTACCCGCGGCCCCGTATCGCAACCCCAACAATTTCGTGCACTATTCCCGCCGTCTGGCCGAGGAATTGGCGCAGACAGAACCCAATGGCGCAATCTGGGCCAACCAGTTCGACAATGTGGCGAATCGTCAGGCACATGTGGAAACCACGGGCCCCGAGATCTGGGACCAGACAGACGGCAAAGTTGACGGGTTCGTCAGCGCGGTCGGGTCGGGTGGGACATTGGCAGGCGTTGCCGAAGTTTTGCAACCCAAGGGCGTCAAGATCGGTCTTGCAGATCCTATGGGGGCTGGCCTGTATTCGTATTACACAACAGGCGAGATCGCGATGGAAGGTGGGTCAATCGCCGAAGGTATCGGGCAGGTGCGTATCACCAAAAACCTTGAGGGGTTCACGCCGGATTTTTCTTATCAGATCACTGACAACGAAGCGCTGCCCTACATCTTTGATCTTCTGCGTGACGAAGGCCTGGTCATGGGCGGCTCGACCGCGATCAACATGGCAGGGGCGGTGCGCCTGGCCAAGGAAATGGGGCCCGGCCATACCATTGTGACCATCCTGTGCGATTATGGCACACGCTATCAATCAAAGCTGTTCAACCCCGAGTTCCTGCGTGAAAAAGAGCTTCCGGTTCCGGATTGGATGACCGAGGCACCGCGCAGCATTCCCGGCGTTTTCGAGGACGTGTGATGCTTGGACAGGTCCGCCTGTTTCTGACCCTGCTATTCCTGTGCTTTGTCGGGTTTTCGAATAGCGCTGTTGCACAGCTGACGGATCGTCAAAGTGAGTATTACCAAGGCTGGGTCAAAACCGCGAGCCGGGCCGAAGCCGTCATCGAGGCGAACCGGGCGTCTGACGCTGCGCTGGAGAATTTACGTTCTGAAATAAATGGTTACAGGGACGACTTCAATCGAGCTCGTGGTGCGAATACCGACCGTATAACGACGCTGGAAAGCCAGATAAAAGCGTTGGGGCCCAAACCCGAAGGGGACACGACTGAACCTGAAGACATAGCAAATCTTCGCGTGCATCTTGAGGAACAGCTCAACAGCCTGCGTGTTCCGCGCATCATATCCGAAGAGGCGTATAGCCGTGCGAACGGGCTGATCAGCGAAATTGATCAGATCCTTCGCGCGCGCCAGAAAAAAGAGTTCTTTGAACAGGGCCCTTCGCCGATCAACCCGGCGTATTGGGGTCCGGCATGGGTGGATGTCAAAGAGGCCGTTCAAGGCCTGGTAAACGAAACGATCACAAATTTGCGTTCAGATGTCGTGCGCGAGCAAATTCGCGCTCGTGGGCTCGCAATCTTCATACTTCTGGTCATTTCAGCCGTGCTGCTGATATTTGGCAAACGGTGGTCTGAACTTGGAGGCGACTACCTGAGGTTACTCGGCGGGGCCGGGACGGGGGTTTGGTCGTTCGTAATCTCACTTCTGAGAATTCTGTTGCCATGGATCGGTGTGGTGGCCGTGGTCACGGCGATCAGTCTCACAGGCGTTCCGGGTCTGCGGGGCAGCCTTTTGCTTCAGAATGTTCCGTATTGGGCGGCGATCGTGTTTTTCTATGACTGGATTGGTCGCCAGGTATACGTGATCGGCGCGTCGCAAGGGTTCCAACGTCTGTCCGCTGCGCGCATCACTGAACTGCGCGTGTATATCGATCTGCTTGCCCTGATGCTGGTTTTGCACGAATTGGCGTTTTTGTTCGAACGGATCGAAAACATTTCCGACGCCACTCGCGCCGTAGTCAGTTTCCCGGTCATTGTCGCGACGGCTTTGTTGTTGTTGCGAGTACGTCAGATTCGAACAACCGACGGGCCTCCGGATCAAGCTGCCTCAACCCGTTCTGCGGGTTTTAGCCAACTGGTCGAGTTCCTGCGCCGGGCTTTGTTCCTGTTGGGGATCATGTCTCCCTTGCTGGCTATTTTCGGATACACCAATGCGGCCGAAGCAATCGTGTTTCCTGCCGTCAAGACATTGGTGCTGATCGGGGCCTTGGTCATCCTGCAACGGTTCATCAGTCAGATTTACGGCTGGGTCACCGGGCAGGGCGAAGCCGCGGGGGATTCGCTTTTTTCCGTACTGGTTGGGTTTGCATTGGCCATCTTGGCGCTTCCCATTCTGGCGATCTATTGGGGTGCGCGGGAAACCGATCTGCTGGAAGCATGGTCGCGCCTGCTGCTTGGTTTTGATATCGGTGGCGTCACAATTTCGCCCAGCAACTTTCTGACCTTTGTTGCCGTGTTTGCAATCGGTTATACGCTGACGCGTCTGTTGCAAAGCGGGCTGCGCAATTCGCTTCTGCCGAAAACCAACATAGATCCGGGTGGCCAAAACGCGATTGTCGCGGGTTCGGGATACGTTGGCATATTCCTTGCCGCGTTGGTGGCAATCATGGTGGCCGGTTTTGATCTGTCATCGCTGGCGATCGTCGCTGGCGCGTTGTCTGTTGGCATCGGCTTTGGTTTGCAGACAATCGTGTCGAACTTCGTTTCTGGCATCATCCTTTTGGTCGAGCGTCCGATTTCCAAGGGGGATTGGATCGATGTGAATGGCATGATGGGATATGTTAAGGACATTTCCGTTCGTTCGACCCGGGTCGAGACCTTTGACAGGACGGATGTCATCGTTCCGAACTCTGACCTGATCAGCGGTGTTGTAACGAACTATACCCGCGGCAACACGATCGGGCGGGTGATCGTTCCGGTGGGTGTCGCATACGGAACTGATACGCGCCTGGTCGAAACCATTCTGGGCGAAATTGCCAACAACCATCCGATGGTGTTGGCCAACCCGGCGCCAAGCGTTGTGTTCCAGGGGTTTGGAGCAGATTCCTTGGATTTTGAAATACGGGCGATCCTGCGGGATGTGAATTGGGTTTTGTCGGTGAAATCTGACATGAACCATGAAATCAACCGTAGATTCTCGGAAGCAGGGATCGAGATCCCGTTCGCACAACGTGATGTCTGGCTGCGAAATCCCGAAACCCTGCGGGCATCTGACCCGAGCAAGCAGGAGCCTTCCGCACCTGTGCAGGATAAGCCACGCAAAGTTGCAGAGGCTCCGGCGGATTTGACCGAGGCGGATATGGACCCGGATGCCGGTGATGAGATCTGAGGGGCCAGATCGCAGCACGTGTTGACTTGTGATCACCCGTCGGTGGGTGCATTGATTAAATTGCGCTATTCCCCTGATTTCGTCGAATTGAGGCCTTGCAAATCCGACGGCATTCGTCCAAATATCGCCGGCACGGAGAGGTGGCCGAGTGGTCGAAGGCGCACGCCTGGAAAGTGTGTAGGCGGGAAACCGTCTCCAGGGTTCGAATCCCTGTCTCTCCGCCACCATCACCATTGCGTAACTTGAACTGCACCTGTCCGCGAACGCGATGCACGATTACAAGCTGTCCTGCTGCGCTTCGACCCAGCCGGTGCCTGACCTGTCGCCGAGTTTTTCGACGAGAAAATCCATGAAGATTCGTGTCTTGGGCGTCAGCACGTTCGAGCGCGGATAGATCAGCCACAGCCCTGCATGATCATTCAGCCGCCAGTCAGGCAAAACCTGCCTGAGCCGCCCAGAGCGCAGTTCATGGGCCACGCTCCAGAGTGAGTTTATCGAAAGCCCCGCTCCGGCAAGCGTTGCCGCGCGTTGCGCAGTGCCGTCATCGACGATGGTTCGGCTGATCATCGCGCGCGGGTTCAGGACCGCCTTCTGACCAGCAGGATCAACCAGTTCGCGCCGGTCGAGATTGGCCCACGCGATGAAGCGATGCCCCGTCAAATCCTCGGGTGTCGAAGGCACTCCGTGCTGCTTAAGATATTCCGGCGCAGCGCAGAGCAGGCGGATGTCATCTGAAAGTTTGCGCCCCTTGAGGCTGCTATCGGCCAGCGGCGCGTTGCGCAGGGCTAGGTCGAAACTGCCCTCGATGGCGTCGAAGGGCTTGTCCGACAGTCGCAGGTCCAGCGTCAGGTCGGGATAGCGTTGATGAAACTCGGGCAACAGCGGCATGATGTGCAACTGGGCAAAACTGCTGGGGGCCGCGAAACGCAAGGTGCCTGTGGGGCCGGTATCCGTGCCTCCGAGGGCAGCGCGCGCTGCATCCGTCTGGGCGAGAATTTCACGTGCATAAGGCAGAAACTCCGACCCTTCCAATGACAACGACACCTTGCGCGTGGTGCGGTGCAAAAGCTCGACGCCAAGTTCGTTCTCAAGCTTGGCCAGCCTGGCACTCGAGACCGCCGGCGCAAGGCCAAGCTCGCGCCCGGCGGCGCTAATATTGAGCCGTTCGGCCGCCATGACGAACAGGCGCAGGCTGTCGGTATCCATATCGATTATATCCAAAATACGAAAACTGAACTTATTTTTCACCACCTTTTCCTTGTTCTCGCAAGTGATAAGTCAGGTGCACACCGACACACACCCCAACGGAGACATAAAATGAACGCGATCACCGAGGTGAAGACCGATATAAACGCGCAGATCATTGAGGCCTTCAATTCTCGCCATGCCACCAAGATCTTCGACCCTGAACGCAAGGTGAGCGACGCTGACTTCGAGACGATCCTCGAGGCCGCACGCCTTTCGCCCACTTCGTTCGGGCACGAGCCCTTCCGCATCCTGATGATCCAGTCGCCCGACAAGCGCGAGCTGTTCCGCGAGTTTTCATGGGGTGCCAACGGGATGATGAACGGGTCGACCGGCCAGCTTGGCACCGCCAGCCATTTCGGCATCATTCTGGCGGCGACGGGTGAACTGATGCGCGCCGGATCGGATTATCTGCAAGACCACTACCGGCAAGTGAAGCAGCTGCCCGAGGAAGTGATCGAGATCTTCAACGGCGCATACGGCAAGTTCCAGGCCGAGGATCACAAGATCACCTCTGAGCGCGAGATCACCGACTGGTCGGGCAAGCAGGCCTATATCGTGCTGGCCAACATGATGACCGCCGGTGCGCTGATGGGGATCGACAGCTGCCCGATCGAGGGCTTCGACATGGAGCGGACGACGCAGACGCTGGCTGAACATTTCGACGTCGATACCGCGAAATGGAAACCGGCGGTGATGTTCGCCTTTGGTCATCGCGCGAAAGATCCTGAATTCCCCAAGACCCGCCGCGCGATGCAAGACACCGTCGCTTGGTTCTGACCCCGAAGGAGATACACGATGACCTATTATTCCGTTCTGGACGTCACCCCCACCGCCGAGGACTGGATCCCCGGCTACCTGCCCACCGCCAACGAACGCGTGGCGGCACATGGCGGCAAGTATCTTGCGCGTACCGCGACCCACGCGCAGATGGAAGGCGAGGATCAGCCCGCCGGGCTGAGGATCATCATCGAGTGGCCTTCGGAAGAGGCGGCCCGCGCCTTCATGGCGGACCCGGCCTATGCACCGCACCTGGCCGCCCGCACCAAGGGCTCGGTCAGCCATCACTACCTGATCGCGGGGCAGGACGACCTCGCCTGAATGCAGCACTGGCCCGGTATGCCGGGCCGGCACCCCCAAGGAGGCTTTCATGACCCGGACCGGAACCGTCAATTATCATGTTCACAAGCCCGCGCCGCAGGCATTCGTGCTGGACGCGGACAGCATCGCTGGCAATCTGGTCTCGCCCGAACTGGCCGCGACCGAGGTGGCGCTGACCGATCTGCGTGCCGGGCGGGCAGGGGCCAGCTTTGTCTCTGACGGGTTCGAATTTGGTGTGGCACCGACGCGGGTGACCAGTTTCGAATCCCCCGGCTGGCATAAGGTCTACGACCGCGAACTGGCCGATCTGCTGTGCGACCGGATCGGCGCGCGCGAGGTGCTGTTCTTCGACCACACATTGCGCATTGACGACCCGGCAGCCAACCGCCGCCCCGCGCGCAACGTGCACAGCGACCTGAGCCCGCAAGGTGCGCACCAGCGGCTGGTGGACATCCTGGGGCCCGAGCGGGCGCGCGATTGGGCGGCGGGGCATTACGCCTTCGTTAACCTGTGGCGGCCGGTGGAAAACCCGATCAACACCGCCCCGCTGGGTTTCGTGCGCCCTGCAACCGTGGACGACGCGGACTGGATCGACATCGACCTGATCTATCCCGACCGGCGCGGTCGTATACTCGGCCTGGCGGCCAACCCGCGTCATGATTGGGTGTATCTGTCGCGCATGACGCCGGACGAGATCGTCTGGTTCAACATCTACGACAATCGCGGCCGTCCAAGGGTGGGCCACAGCGCGATTGATCTTGCCGAAGATCCCGATCGGCACATCATCCGCAAAAGCCTGGAAAGCCGGGCGCTGGTGCGGTTCTGAGAAAGGCGGAAAATGCTGGACAAATCCAACACGCCGAACTTCGCGCCGCTCAACCGCGCGTTCAACGCGGTGTTTCGCCCTGGCAGGCTGAGCATTGGGCTTGTGGTCCCGCTCGAGGCAAATCGCAACGATCCGGTACCTTCTATGACGCGCCATCTGGAGCGCGCCGCGCTGGCCGACGAACTGGGCTTTGCCGCGCTTTGGCTGCGAGACGTGCCCTTTAACGTGCCCTCGTTCGGCGATGCGGGGCAGGTGTTCGATCCTTTCGTGTATCTCGGCGCGCTGGGTGTTGCGACGCGCGACATCGCGCTTGGCGTGGCTTCGATCGTGCTGCCATTACGGCACCCGGCCCATGTAGCCAAGGCGGCAGCCTCGGCCGACCAGCTGTCGGGCGGGCGGCTGCTTCTGGGTGTGGCCTCGGGGGATCGTCCCGAGGAATACCCGGCGCTGAACAAGGATTTCTCTGATCGCGGGGCGCGCTTCCGTGACAGCCTCGCCTATATCCGCGCCATGGCGCAGGATTACCCGCGTCTGGACAACCCGCAGGGCGACCTCTCTGGCGGTATCGACATGTTGCCTAAGCCTGCTGCCGGGCGCCTGCCGCTGCTTATCACCGGTGGCAGCCAGCAGACGCCAGAGTGGGTGGCGCGCCACGGTGACGGCTGGATGACCTATCCGCGTGGTGCGGCGGCGCAGTCCCGCGTTGTGGCCGACTATCGAGCGCGCGTGGCACAGGCCGGCTTGCCCGACAAACCGGTGATGCAGTCGCTCTATGTTGATCTGGTGGACCAAGCCGACGCTCCGCCGCGCCCGATCCATCTTGGGTTCAGTGCCGGCACCGATTACCTGCGCCGCTACCTGCACGAGATCCGCGATTTGGGCATCAACCACGTGGCACTGAATCTGCGCTTTAACGTGGCCGGGATCGAACCCACCCTGCACCGGCTGGCCGACGAGGTTCTGCCCGAGTTTCACGACTGATTTCATCCCCAAGGAGGCCGCAATGCCCAAGACTATCCTGATCACCGGCGCGACCGACGGCATCGGCCTGTTGACCGCCAAGACACTGGCGGCCGAAGGCCACCGCGTGCTGCTGCACGGACGCAGCTCTGACAAACTGCAGGCCGCCGCGCAGACGGTTGGCGGCAACCCCGAGACCTTCCGCGCTGATCTTTCCGATCTGGACGAAGCCGCCACGCTTGCAGACGCCGTGCGCGCCCGGCACGACCGGCTGGACGTTCTGATCAACAATGCCGGTGTCTACAAGACTCCGCACCCACGCCGGGCCGACGGGATGGATGTTCGGTTCGTGGTAAACGCGCTGACGCCCCATGTGCTGACCCGACGGCTGTTGCCGATCATCCCAGCCGAAGGGCGCGTGGTGAACCTTTCATCGGCCGCGCAGGCGCCGGTGGATGTAGAAGCGATGCACGGTAAGCGGCAATTGAGTGACATGGAGGCCTATGCGCAAAGCAAGCTGGCTATCACGATCTGGTCACGGGAAATGGCGCGCGCGCACCCAACGGGCCCAGTCTTTGTCGCGGTCAACCCTGGCTCGCTTCTGGCCTCAAAGATGGTCCGAGAGGGTTTTGGAATGGCCGGCAATGACTTGGCGATCGGCGCTGATATCCTGCGACGGGCCGCGCTGTCGGACGAATTTGCTGATGCCTCGGGGCTGTATTTCGACAATGACAGCGGGCATTTTGCTGATCCACACTCAGCGGCGGCCGACCGCGATCACGCGGCGCGGGTCAAGGATGCTATCGCGACGCTGACCGGCGGCGGAGTTTAGATCCGCGATGTGCCCGTTGCTCTTGCGCCGGCTTTGAGGTGTTCGGTCCCGCTTGGGCTAGGCACAGTGCTTCGACCTCAGTGGCCATGCCTCCGGCAAGCCAAAGCGGCAGGTGGGCGTCTGGGACCTGCGCGTCGCGCAGTTGGGACTACCGGAGCAGGATTTCGACACCAGACCCACCGCCTTCGTCACTACATCTGATGGGTGCTAGATGTTATTGACTCTTTGCAGATATTCCCTCGTTCGCCCGCAAAACTGTGAGGACGAGATTGGTGAAAAGATGCTGGCTCAAAACTCGGACTTTATTGCGTGTACGAGATTGGAAGACGCAGCTATTTGGCTGGAACAGTTGCAAGAAGGTTTTGTAGGTGACCCTAAACGCTAAAGTCCGGAGCCTTTGACAAAACAATGCAGCAAAATCTTGTTACCGCATGACGAACGGGTTCGACATTGGCTGTTCCGACGTATTCAGCCAGACGGTTTTGGTCCTTGTGTAATCGTGAATGGCCTCGATCCCGGCTTCTCTGCCATAGCCGGATTGATTGTAGCCACCAAACGGAGCAATCGGGGACACGGCGCGATACGTGTTGATCCAACAGATTCCCGATTTCAGACGGGATGAAACCCGATGGGCGCGGGCGACATTTTCAGTGAAAACGCCGGACCCAAGCCCGAACTGCGAGTCGTTGGCCAATGCGATCGCTTCTTCTTCCGTATCGAATGGCAGCAGAGACATCACGGGGCCGAACATTTCGACCTTCAGCGTCTCGGTCTCTGGGTTCGAACATTCCACCAGCGTAGGGGCCATGAAGTAGCCCGGCCGGTCCAGAGGTTTTCCCCCGAAGCGGATGCGTGCGCCTTGTTCTGTGGCTTTCGCCAAAGTCGCCTGAATTCTTTCCACCTGAGCTGCGGTGCAGAGCGGGCCAACATGGGTGGCCGTTTCCAACGGGTCGCCGATTGCGACGCCCTTCATCTTCTCTTCGATCTTGTCAACAAGCGCGTCCAGTACCGGGCGATGTATCAACCCGCGCGAGCCGGCCACGCAGCTTTGACCCGAGGCGCCGAAGTTTCCCGCAATCAAACCATTGGCGGCGCCATCCAGATTGGCATCATCAAAAACGATGATCGGGGATTTCCCGCCCAGTTCCAAAGTGGTCACCGCGAAGTTTTCAGCCGAATTGCGCACGACATGGCGCGCTGTTTCCGGGCCGCCGGTGAATGCGATCCGGTCCACATCCGGGTGCCGGGTAAGCGGGATGGCGCAGTTTTCGGCATCCCCCGTAATGACAGAGACGACACCGGGCGGAAAGCCAGCTTCATCGATCAGCCGCGCGAACTCCAGCATCGGAGCGGGCGCAATTTCAGAGGCCTTCAGCACGACCGAACAGCCTGCTGCTATCGCGGGGCCAAGCTTGGTTGCGGTCAGGAACATCTGTGCGTTCCAGGGGACGATAGCGACCACCACGCCAATCGGCTCGCGTTTGGTGAAGACGTGCATGTCCGGTTTGTCGATCGGCAGAACCGCCCCTTCGATCTTGTCCGCAAGCCCTGCATAATATCGATAATAGTCACCGACATAGGCTGTTTGGCTTGCGGTTTCGGCAAGCAGCTTTCCGCTGTCTGTGGTCTCAAGCTGGCCCAGGTGTCCGGCGTTTTCCTCGATCAGTTCGGCAAGTTTGAACAACAGTTTGCCGCGTGCAGTTTGCGTCATGTCGCGCCACGCGGGATCATCAAGTGACCGACGCGCGGCGGACACGGCGCGGTCAACGTCTTCGGGTGCGGCACAGGCGAAACTGGACCATTCTTGGCCCGTCGCCGGGTTTTGCGAATGCATCACTTGCCCGCGTGCCCCTTCGGTCCACGCGCCGTCGATATAAAGCTGGAAATGTGGTTTCTGATGCATCATCGATCCTCACTGAAACTTTGGCATGACGTCGTCGATGAAGCGGGCCAGCGATGCGCGTTTGCGTTCGAAACTCATACCGCTGTCTATCCAGAACGAATACTCATCATAGCCCAGATCTTCGTATCGTTTCAGACGTTCCGTGACCCCGTCCGGGGTTCCGACAGTCAGATCGCGTGCCAGGTTTTCCGGTGCCATCATCGTGTTGGCCGCCATCTCTTCATCCGTCAACGTCTGGATCAAGCCCTGCCGGACTGGCCGCTTGTTTTGAAACCAGGCCCCGAAATAGTTGTAGAAGCGCGACAATTCCCGAGCGGCCAGACCCAGATCATCGTCGTCGCTGCCAACGTAGGTGTGATGCAGCAGCATGATCTTGGGGCGCGGCCCCTCATGGTTTGCGCATGCATCTTCAAAGCGGCCCATCAGCGTTTCAATCTCTTGCATGCCCTGCCAGAGCGGTGTGACCTGAATGTTAAAGCCGTTCTGTACACCGAATTCATGACTGTTCGGATCCCGCGCCGCGATCCAGATCGGTGGTCCGCCGGGTTGCACCGGTTTGGGGGCCGAGGTGGTGGCGGGGAATTTGAAATACTCTCCATCATGGGCACAGTCACCCGCCCACAGCCGGGGCAAAAGCGGCGCGATTTCCCGCATGCGCTGGCCAGCATCCCATGCATCCATTCCCGGCATCATCCGTTCATATTCATACGAATAGGCGCCGCGGGCGATGCCCAACTCGATACGGCCTCCTGTCATCAGGTCCGCCGCAGCCGTTTCGCCCGCCAGTTTGATCGGATGCCAGAATGGTGCAACAACTGTACCCGTGCCAAGCCGCACATTCTTGGTGTGATGTGCGATATCGACCAAAGACATCAAAGGGTTGGGCGCGATCGTAAAGTCCATCCCGTGGTGCTCGCCGGTCCAGATGGCGCGCATTCCCGCCTCATCGGCCATTTTACACAGCGCGATGAATTCTTCATACAGCTTCTCATGGGGTTGATCTGGGCTCAGCCGTTCCATGTGTGCAAAAAGGGAAAACTCCATCCATCAGGTCCTTTCAGAAAAGCTGTGCACGTCGCCTTGCTGCGCACTGCCCAGATACAGTGAGAAGTCGCGGGTTCGGCTTTCCAGCGCGAAACGAGAAATCATGGTGGTGATTGGCGTCGTCGAGTAGGCAAGGGTTGCCAGGTCTTCAATCGCGACGGCCTTAAGCTTGCCGTGTTTGGGAAGTTCCGGCGCATTGCCCAATATGTAGACATTATGCGCTGTGGCATCGTCATAGACCGAGTAGACGACGCCAAGACGTGCGTCGATGCCACGATCATGCAGATCCTGCCGAAGGCTGTCGCGCAACTGTCGCCGGTCGGACAATGTGACCTGCGGCGGTCTGAAACCGGCTTCCGTTTTCTCAAGCAGCACGCGGCCTTCGTGTTCGATGATTGCGCCACAGACAATCCTGCGCCCCGTCGGTTCAAGCGCCCCCCGTTCCAGCCCAAGGCTGAAATACTGCCCGTTCGCGTAGCCCAGCGCCGGGCGGTCGTTGTGGGAATAGGTTTCGACCTGTCCGATCAGAACGCAATGGTCTCCTGCCTCGATCACTTGGTGGGTCCGGCAGGAGAATGTCGCGACCGCGCCGTTGATCAAAGGGATCTCTCGCGCGTCGAGGTCATGGTCGGTTTTGGCGAACCGGTCACCTTTGAAGCCGGCGAAAGTGTTGGACACATCCTCTTGCCCCTCGGCCAGAACACTCACCGTGAAATGGGTGCAGGTCGAGAATTCGCCGTATGAAGACAAGTTCTTGCCGGGGCAGACGATCAACAGCGGCGGGTCGAGCGAAACCGAAGTGAAGGAATTTGCCGTGAAGCCCAGGGCCATGCCAGAGGCGCTGCGCGTGGTAACGACGGTCACGCCGGTCATGAATTTGCCGAATGCCCGCCGGAGGTCGCGGGGGTCGAGTTCGGTCATGATTGCACCTCGCTTTGAAAGCTGGAAATGGCGGCGTTGACCTGACTTGCATGTGTCATCGGCATCATATGGGCCGCCCCATCGATGATCAGCGCGCGGCCGTTCGGGGTGATTTCAGCCATTTTAAGCGACATGTCTGGGGTGGAGTTCGGCTCCTGACTACCGGTTATGAACAGCGCGGGGCAGGCGAGTTTCTCCAGCGCTTCGCGCCGCGGATTTTGGCCTTGGGCAAAAACCGTATAGGCCAGCTTGTAAGCAGCCGGATCCATGGCCGTAAGCCATTCGCAGCAGGCATCACGTTCAGGCGAACCGATGTCACCAAACCACCGGCGCAGCGTGCTGGTTGGGTCAACCGGTGTTTCACCATCCAGTCCCGCAGCACGTTCCTGAACGGCCTGCGCTGCCTTTGCACTGCGTTCAAAAACGGCATTCATTGCCACGACGCCGCAAATCCGGTCGGGCGCCTTGGCGGCAAGGTCCAACGCCATCATCGCGCCCATCGAGTGGCCGACAACAAGGACCGGACCGTTCAGATTGCCCAGCACGTTGTGTGCAGCTTCGCTGTATTCCGACAGTTCCGTACCGAAAAACCTCAGCGGGCTTTCGCCGTGACCGGGCATGTCCGGTGCCGTCAGGCGCGCTTCAGACGCCAACCCGTCCAACTGCGCGCCCCAGGCTTCGGCCCGCAGGCCAACCCCGTGAAGCAACAGGATGTCCGGACCTGCGCCTGTCTGGATGGCGGCCAGCCCGCCGATTTCAGACCGCGGCCGGGTTGTCCACGTCATGGCCCAAATCCTTGAGATCCTGATACCGGTTGCCGATACGGTGATGCGGTCTGCCCGAGGTTGCGGCCCCCAATACGACGACAATTTCATCGTCGCGTGGTGCGTCCGGGATCGAGAATTGAACGGTCAGGTAGTGAGAACGCCGCCCGGCATCGTTTTTGTCCATCAATGGTACCATGATCGGCGCATTCGCGGGGCCGCGCGTGTTTGTGAAAGCCAGATAGGATTTCGCGCTGACCGCCTGCCGGTAGTGGTTGCCGAACCGAAGGGTGTGAATAATGCCCGAGGCGTGCTCGACCTCGCCATTCAGCCCAACGACGGCTGCCTTGCCATAGGCTTCGATTGCGTCGCCACTGCCGGCCAACGCGATCATGCGGTCCGTCATCATCTTTCCCAGTAAGGGGCCATATGCGTGGATTTCTGGTTTGAGGTCTTCGACATATCGACCCGCCCAGGGATTGGTGATCACTGCGGCCACGGCGAACATGCGCCATGGGATTTCCGCAGGGCGAAATCCCTCGACAAGAACTTCCTCGTCGTAGGTAACAATCTTGCGTATTTCCGGCTTCATCACACCTCTCCTGTCGCGCTGGGAGAAGGTAGAAACGGGTGTGGTTTTTGACAAATGATTGAATTATGTGCTTTCGCATTAAAAAGATTAATGGCTAACTTGATCAATGGCAAAATCACTTCCCCCCCTGACCTGGTTCCGATCCTTCGAGGCGGCGGCCCGGACCCTGAGTTTTACCGCGGCGGCCGAGGAAATCGGCCTGACCCAATCGGCCGTCAGTCAGCAGGTGAAATCCCTTGAGATGCGTCTGGGGACAGCGCTTTTCATAAGGCATCCGCGCAGTCTGGCCCTGACGGATGCAGGGCGGAAACTGTTGCCCGAAGTCGGCAGAGCGCTTGAGGCGCTTGCCGCCGCCGCCGGAAGGGCCGACGCAAGCGCACCTGGAGATGTCCTGACGGTGGCCACATCTGTCAGCGTCGCGCAATGGGTCATCGCCCCAAACCTCGCGGACTTCACCACCCGCAATCCCGAGATCAGTGTGCGGCTGCTCAGCGCAATCTGGCCTGACGATTTTCACGCGTCGCAAGCTGACGTTCAGGTCAGGTTCGGATCGGAAAAACAAGTGGGCAGGGGGGCCGAACGTTTGTGGCCGGACAGGCTTGTCGCTCTCAAGGCGCCGACGCTTGCAGGGGATCCGTTTGACCTTCCCCTGATAGAGGCAGTCGGCACTTCAAGCGGATGGAAGACGTGGTTCGACAAGCAGGGCGTGCAGCGGCAGCCTGCCGTTTTCGTCGATACGTTCGGCATGGCGCTTCAATTGGCGGTTCATGGCAGCGGGGTTGCCCTGATCAGCGAGTTTCTGGCGAAACATGCGATGATAACCGGTCTTGTCGAAAGCGCACATGACAGCACTGTCGACTGCAACGAAGGGTATTATCTTTCCGCTGACGCCAGCAATCCGGCGGCCGCATTGTTTCGTGACTGGTTGCTTGAACAGATACGTGTTTGATCAGGCGCAGGCCTAGGATCGTTCGTGCACCACTCAGGGCTTGACGAATACTTTGCGTGGTCGTTTGCACAGACACTCTGCGGGACCGTTATCCTTGATCAGGATGGTTTCGGTGATCGCAAGCCCCCAATCATCCATCCAGAGCCCGGGCATGAAGTGAAATGTCATGCCTGCTTCGAGGATCGTATTGTCTTCGTCCCGCAGCGAGATCGTGCGTTCGCCCCAGTCCGGAGGATAGCTGAGGCCGACAGGATAGCCGCAGCGCGCACCGCGTTCGATCCCCGCACGTTCGAGAGGCGCCGCCAGCGCTTTGGCGATATCCTTCGCGCGATTGCCGGGGCGCGCAGCCTCCAGACCCGCTTCCAACCCTTCAACCAAGGCCGCCTCGGCCCTCTTGAGATAATCAGGCGGCTGACCCAGAAATACCGACCGGCAGAACGGAGCATGATATCGGCGATAGCAGCCAGAGAGCTCGAAGAAGGTGCATTCGCCCGATTTGAATACATCTCCATTCCAGGTCAGATGCGGCGCGGCGGCATCTGACCCTGACGGCAAAAGTGGGACGATGGCTGCGTAATCCCCCCAGTCATCACCGACGCCCGTGATTGCGTCATGGTAAACCTGTGCGACCAGCTCGTTCTTGCGCAGGCCGGGTTCAACGCGCTCAAGCACGCCGTCAGTCACAAACTCTGAAATCCGGGCCGCCTTGCGCATCAGGGCGATTTCTTCGTCGGATTTCACGACCCGTTGCCAATTGACCAAGGCCGTTGCATCGATCAGGGTCGCCCCGGGCAGTTCCGTTGTCAGAGTAATATGGGCTTTGGCCGAGTAGTAATAATTGTCCAGTTCCACCCCAATTCGGCTTTGGCCATGTCCGCAGTCCGCAATAAGTTTGGCCAGGTCCTGCATTGGATGCCGTGTTGTCGACTGCACGAAGTGATCGGCGTATCCGAAAACCCGATCGTCCCCCATCCACACCGTGCGCAGCGCACCGTTTGCATCCTGCCGGCGCCCCCACCAGATCGGGTCCGCGTCAAGAAAGATCAAGGCACCTTGGTGAACGTAAAAAGACCAGCCCTCATACCCGGTGAGCCATCCGATGTTCGAGGGGTCTTCGACAAAAAGGCAGTCAATTCCCTTTGCGGCCATCGCCTTTCGGGTCTTGGCAAGACGGCGATCATATTCCGCGCGGCTGAAGGCTGGATCAGGGTGGGTCATTGGCGCCTCCGGTCAACAAAAGACTTTGGTTGACAGAACCCTACCGATCCGCTCACGTCAACGAACGAAAATTCGGGGTGCTGCATGAAAGCCGATATCAATCTACACCGAACGGGCCATAGCACCGGGCCATTCAAGCGGTGTCGTTTCAACGGTTCAGGCTGCGTGCGGCGCTCTACCTCTGAGGCCGCCGGATGAGAGGGTTCGAGCCAGCAGAATTCTCAGCGCGCACCGAACGCGCACAGGTGATGATGAATGCCGCTGGCCTGTCGGCGCTGCTGCTGACCACGGAAACCGACGTGCGTTACTTTACCGGATACCTGACCAGATTCTGGGAAAGCCCGACCCGCCCGTGGTTCCTGATCCTGCCTGCGGCCGGTAAACCGGTTGCGGTTATCCCTTCGATCGGTGCCTCGTTGATGGGGCAAACCTGGATCGACGACATCCGAACATGGAGCTCACCCGACCTTCAGGATGACGGCGTCTCGCTTTTGACGGATGCCTTGACGGAATTGACACCCGTCAAAGGCCGTATTGGAATGCCCGATGGTCACGAGACGCACGCGCGTATGCCCATGTCGGATATCGAACGCCTGCGAAACAGGCTCGGTTCGCGCCACATCACCGGAGATCACGGTATTTTGCGCCAACTTCGCATGGTCAAATCCGAGGCGGAAATTGCCAAAATCGAAACCGCATGCGCCATAGCCGGCCGGGCCTTTGCCCGAGTTCCCGAGATTGCTCGGGCCGGCGTGCCTTTGGATGAAGTTTTTCGCGGTTTCCAGATACTCTGTCTGGAAGAGGGTGCCGACTGGGTGCCGTATCTCGCTGGTGGGGCAGAGCAGGGCGGTTACTCTGACGTAATATCGCCGGCGTCTTCGTCCCCCTTGAAGGATGGCGATGTACTGATGCTTGATACCGGCTTGGTCTGGGATGGTTATTTCAGTGACTTCGACCGCAACTGGTCGGTCGGCCCGGCAAGTCCGGACGTGAAATCTGCTTACGCCAGGCTGATCGAGGCGTCGGATGCCGCATTCGAAATCGCCCGCCCCGGCGCCACCGCAGCAGAGCTGTTTTATGCCATGAACACGGTGCTGACCAAGGCATCCGAAGGCACGGATGCCGGTCGATTGGGGCACGGGTTGGGAATGTCGCTGACCGAATGGCCGTCGCTCATCCCGACGGACCAGACAGTTCTTGAGCCAGGCATGGTGCTGACCTTGGAGCCGGGCATTGCCGTTGGTGGCAAGATCTTGGTTCACGAAGAAAACATCGTCGTAACAGACGATGTTCCGCGCTTTATCAGCCCGCGTATGGGGCCGGAGATGATCCAGCTATGACCTACGTGCCTTACACGCTTGACGAGGACGACCCGCAAGCCCCGCCGCTTGGATTGATTGTTCTTCAAGTCGACGAGACGATCGAGCCGGAATTCAGCACGATTTTCTCGGGCCGGAAAAGCCCGTTGTATGTAACACGGATACCCAGCGGCATTGAAGTGACACCGGAAAGCCTGGCCGAGATGGAAGAGGCCCTGCCGGCGGCGGCGAGATTGCTGCCCAGCGCGCGTCCTTTCCGGGTGGTGGGTTATGGCTGCACGTCAGCAAGTTCCGTCATTGGATCAAAGCGTGTGGAGGAACTTGTCAAACAGTCGTGCAATACAAAAGAGGTTACGAACCCTTTGCGCGCGGCCACGGCCTGCGCCGCGGATCTTGGCGTGTCCAGGTTTGCGATGCTGTCGCCTTACATCGAAGAGGTCAACGCACCGCTGCGTGCCGCGTTTTCGGAAAACGGAATAACCATGGATGTTTTCGGGACATTCGGGCAGGCCGAAGAGGCAAAAGTTGCTCGGATTTCGGTGCAGTCCGTGATCGAAGCTGCGACAGAATTGGGATCTGATCCGTCGGTAGAAGCGGTATTCATTAGCTGCACCAACCTTCGGACCATTGAAGCAATCCCTGAGATTCGCAAACGGATTGGTAAGCCTGTTCTTTCAAGCAATCAAAGTCTTGCATGGCATATGGGTCGTCTCAATCTTGCTGATTGAAACAGCAAATATGATATGAATATTCGCAAAAGCGTCATCTAATGTTGCCAAGTGCCTACTGCATGGTCTTAACTGCTGACTACAGATCAATGAAATCCGCAACTCTCGGATAATCATTTGACGCAACAGGGGGTCTTGTGACCGACACAAATACTGATGCCGCGTTTGTTGAATTCCAACGCGTACAAAAATCTTATGATGGCGAGAATCTCGTTGTCAAAGATCTCAACCTTGCAATGCCTAAAGGCGAATTCCTGACCATGCTCGGGCCGTCCGGGTCTGGAAAGACTACCTGCCTTATGATGCTTGCCGGATTCGAAACCGCCACACATGGCGAAATCCTTCTTGACGGGAAACCCATCAACAATATCCCTCCACACAAGCGTGGGATTGGCATGGTCTTCCAGAACTACGCCCTGTTTCCGCATATGACGGTGGCCGAAAACCTTTCATTCCCCTTGGAAGTCCGCAAATTGGGCAAGTCTGAACGGGATGAAAAGGTTCAGCGGGCCCTGGACATGGTTCAGATGGGTGCGTTTGGTGGGCGACGCCCGGCTCAGTTGTCTGGCGGTCAACAACAACGAATAGCCTTGGCGCGCGCCTTGGTTTTTGAACCCGAACTGGTGTTGATGGATGAACCCTTGGGCGCACTGGACAAACAGCTGCGCGAGCATATGCAGTTTGAAATCACGCGACTTGCGCATGAGCTTGGAATTACTACGGTCTATGTGACGCATGACCAGACCGAAGCGTTGACTATGTCAGATCGTGTCGCTGTGTTCGACGATGGCCGTATTCAGCAGCTTGCACCGCCTGATCAACTTTATGAAGAACCAGAAAACAGCTTTGTTGCCCAATTCATCGGGGAAAACAACACCTTGGAAGGTGTCATTAAATCGATTGATGGCGACACATGCCTTGTCCAACTTGATGATGGCTCTGAAATTGACGCGGTTCCGATCAATGTTCGCAATCCGGGCGAAAGGACAAAGGTGTCAATCCGGCCTGAGCGGGTGGAATTCAACAAGGATCGCTTGCACGCCGATGCTCATACGCTGAAAGCGACTGTCAAAGAGTTCATCTACATGGGTGACGTATTCCGTTTCCGCATGTCCGTTGCAGGAAATGATGAATTCATCGTTAAAACACGGAACGCGCCAGACGCAATCCGTCTGACGCCCGGTCAGGAGATCGAGATCGGCTGGCTGGCTCAGGATTGTCGTGCGCTCGACGCATAGGCCAAGTCGCGCGGAACAAGCGCGACCTCACTGAGGGACCGGCTGGTGAAAACCCGTGCATCAGTCGACCACACACATAAACGGGAAGAACTGGGAGTTATTCATGAAGAAAACCAAAACATTGTTGACAGCAGCTGCAGTTGGGGCGGTTGCCGGCGGTGCGTTCGCCGAGGAGATGACGATCGTTTCCTGGGGCGGCGCTTATTCCAAATCGCAGCTGAAGGCGTATCACGAGCCCTATTCTGAAAAGACAGGTGTCACCATCCTGAATGATGACAGCTCAGCCGAAGCGGTTGCAAAACTGCGCGCGATGAATGAAGCCGGCAATATCACCTGGGACGTGGTCGATGTTGTGGCCGCAGACGCAATTCGTCTGTGTGACGAAGGGCTTGCGCTGGAAATCGACTTTGACACCCAGCTTGCCCCCGCGCCGGATGGCACACCTGCCTCCGAAGATTTCGGCGACCTGTTGGTCAGCGACTGCTTTATTCCGCAGATCGTGTACTCAACCACCTTCGGTTACCGTACTGACCTGGTCGGCGATACACCCCCTACCGATATCTGCGCTGTGTTCGATCTGGAAGCTTACCCCGGCAAGCGCTCGTTGGAAAAACGCCCGATCAACAATATGGAATGGGCCCTTTTGTGCGATGGCGTCGCGAAGGAAGATGTCTATGACGTTCTGGCCACTCCGGAAGGTCAGGATCAGGCGCTGGCCAAGTTAGACACCATCAAAGACAGCGTTGTCTGGTGGTCTGCGGGTGCCGACACGCCGCAGCTGCTGGCCGATGGAGAGGTAGTCATGGGTTCTACCTATAACGGCCGTTTGTTCAGCGTGATCGAAGAGCAGAAGCAGCCGGTCGCCATGCTTTGGGACGCTCAGGTGTTCGATCTGGATGGTTGGATCATTCCCGCCGGTCTGAGCGAAGAGCGTCAGAAGCGCGCGCTGGACTACATCATGTTCGCGACCGATACCCAGCGTCTGGCGGATCAGGCCAAGTACATCTCGTACGGCCCGGCCCGTGCATCGTCGGCTCCGCTGGTGGGTAAGCATGCCGAACTGGGTATCGATATGGCACCCCATATGCCAACCGATCCGGAAAACGCCAAGAACACGTTCCTGTACAACTATGAGTTCTGGGCGGACTACCGTGACGACATCGACGCCAAATTCCAGGCGTGGCTGGCGCAATGATCCAGTTTTGAATTGGTGACACTGTCAGGGGCGGGAAACTGCCCCTGACCCCAAAAAAGCCAAGGGGCAACAATGACCGACGCCACCCAAAACGCGGGCCCTATGCTGGCCGCTGATGGAACACCGCTCAAGCAGTCGCTGGCGCGGTCGCTACGCAGGCAAAAGCTCCGGGCGTTGCTGTTGGTTGCTCCGCTTCTCCTCTTTGTCCTGTTTTCATTCATCGTTCCCATTGCATCGATGCTGTTCAGGTCTGTTGAAAACAGTATCGTGTCCGACACGCTTCCCTTGACCGTAGAAGCCCTGAACAACTGGGACGAGCAGTCAGGTGAGTTGCCGGGTGAGGATGTATACGAGGCCTTTGTCCGCGACATGATTGTTGCGATTGACAACAAAGAGCACACAAGGCTCGGTTCGCGTTTGAACTACGAAGAGACTGGCATGTCTTCGATGTTCCGCAGGTCCGGGCGCCAGATCAAAAAACTGGACCCTGAAACGGATGGGCCGTTCAAGGAAAAATTGATCGAGATTCATGACGGATGGGGAGATCCGCAAACCTGGCGAGTGATCAAGACCCACTCACCAGCGATTACCAATGGTTACTTCCTGAATGCCGTCGATATGCGCAGAACCCCGGAAGGCGCACAGGCCCAACCTGAAGACAAGCAGATCCTGATCAAGCTTTTTGGACGTACTCTGTTCATGTCGCTCGTAATAACAGGTGCTTGTATCCTGCTTGCTTATCCTGTCAGTTATTTGTTGGCGACACTTCCGATGCGGGTATCGAACCTGTTGATGATACTTGTCCTTTTGCCCTTCTGGACGTCCCTTCTGGTTCGAACGTCCGCCTGGAAGGTCATGTTGCAGCAACAGGGGGTTATTAACGATACCCTCGTTTGGTTGGGGCTGGTCGCTGATGACGCTCGCCTGATCATAATCAACAACCAGATCGGCACCATCATCGCGATGACACACATCCTTTTGCCGTTCATGATCCTGCCAATGTATTCGGTGATGCAGACCATTCCGCCGTCTTACACGCGTGCGGCTAAATCCATGGGTGCAACGAACTGGACGACGTTCTGGCGCATCTACTTCCCGCAATCCGTGCCCGGAATCGGTGCCGGTTCGATCCTCGTGTTCATTCTGGCGATTGGGTACTACATCACGCCCGAGATCGTGGGCGGCACCAAGGGCGTCTTCATCTCGAACCGGATTGCCTATCACATCTCGTCCTCACTGAACTGGGGGCTGGCTGCGGCCTTGGGTACGATCCTTCTGGCGGTCGTGCTGTTGCTCTACTGGGTCTACGACAAGATCGTGGGCATCGATAACGTGAAGTTGGGATAATCAAGATGGCAGCACTGACACCGATATCCCGCAAACCCATGTCCATGGTTTTGCCCAGTGTCGCACTTGCCGGGGCATTTGCCGGCATTTTCGTCGGGGCCGGAAATGGTTCGGTCCTTCTGGGCATACTGGGCGGAGCCGTCCTGATCGCGGGGCTGGCCTGGGTCTACATAAATATCGTGAAGAACGAAAACCTCGCACGCTTGATCAATATCATCGGATTCGGTGTCGTGGGTTTTTTAGTGGCCGGGTTGATGGGCGGTGTATTGGGGCTGCTCGGCGGCTGGTTTTTCGCCTGGTTTATCTATTGGTTGTACGAGGGGCGGTATAGGCGCAAGCTGCTGCCGTATCTCACGGCACAACAGGTTTTCTATCACTACCTGTTTCGCGTGATCTGTGGTGCGATCTTCGTCTTTCTGATCACGCCGATTCTGGTGGTGTTGCCGTTGTCTTTCAACGCGCAGGACTTCTTTACCTTCACGCCCGAGATGCTGCGGCTTGATCCGGAAGGCTATTCGCTGAAGCATTACCGAGATTTCTTCACCAACAACGAATGGCAACGCAGCTTCAAGAATTCGCTGATCATCGCGCCGATTGCGACGGTTATCTCGGTAACGTTAGGAACGCTGGCCGCGATCGGGCTCAGCCAGTCTCACGTTCCAGGACGCCGTGCGATCATGGGAATTCTGATTTCGCCGATGATTGTTCCGCTGATCATCTCGGCGACGGGTATGTTCTTTTTCTACAGTGATATCGGGCGTTTCCTCGAAGGTACACTTGGCATGAACAAGAACTTCGTAGGCTATCTGAAAGTTATCCTGGCCCACGCCGTGCTGGGTATTCCCTTTGTGATCATTACCGTGACGGCGACCCTGGTGGGCTTTGATCGATCTCTGACACGGGCGGCTGCCAATATGGGCGCAGGGCCCGTTAGGACCTTCTTCAAGATACAGATGCCATTGATATTGCCGGGCGTAATCTCGGGCGGCCTGTTTGCCTTTATCACATCGTTCGACGAAGTGGTCGTGGTCTTGTTTGTGGGCTCCGCCTCGCAAAAGACATTGCCGTGGCAGATGTTCACCGGTCTGCGGGAACAGATCAGTCCAACCATTCTGGCAGTCGCCACAATCCTTGTGGTCCTCTCCATTGCCCTGTTGACGACGGTTGAACTGTTGCGGCGTCGGTCGGAGCGTCTGCGGGGCCTTTCGCCCGCTTGACGCAGCAAATCGTCTGATCTAACGATTCACCTGTTCATCTCTGCCGCGATGGCGTCGCGGCGACTACGGAGGTGATCGGCTCTCGGACCCCGAGACCGCCTGTCCTGAACGCCGGGACATGTGGCCGGGAAAATGCATGCCCGGCATAGATGAGAGACCAAGGATGACTGACATTTCAAACCGCCCTCAGTTCTTCACCTGCCATAATGGCGACAAGGCCCCGTTGCCGTTCAGCAAATCCGAATATGACCGCCGCCTTGGCAAGCTGCGCGCGATCATGGCCCAGCGGGATATACCGGTGGTTCTGCTGACTTCGATGCAGAACATCGCCTATTATTCAGGCTTTCTGTACTGTGCGTTCGGGCGCCCCTATGGCTGTGTTGTGACCCAGGACAACTGCACCACCGTTTCCGCCAATATCGATGCCGGGCAACCCTGGCGCCGGTCAGTTGAAGACAATGTGATTTATACTGACTGGAAACGCGACAACTACTGGCGGGCAGTGGCGAGCCTGATCGGGAATGCAAAGCGGATCGGCATTGAAGGCGACCACGTGACGCTTGCGGCGCGCGACACGGCGCTGAACATGCTGGGCGAGCCAGAGTTGGTTGACATCGCGGCCGACACCATGGCCGCGCGGATGATCAAATCCGCTGAAGAGATCGAATTGATCAAGGGTGGAGCGCGCACGGCCGATGTGGGTGGTGCTGCGATCCATGCCGCTATCCGCGAAGGCGCAACCGAAATCGAAATCGCGATGGCTGGGCGAGACGCGATGGAAGTGGAAATCGCGCGAGCCTATCCGGATGCCGAATACCGCGACACATGGGTTTGGTTTCAATCGGGTTTGAACACCGACGGCGCGCATAACCCGGTCACCAAACGCGCGTTGCAAAAAGGTGATATCCTGTCGCTGAACACCTTTCCGATGATCTCGGGCTATTACACCGCCCTGGAGCGGACCCTGTTTCTGGGCGAGCCGGATGCCGACAGCCTGCGCCTGTGGAAGGCCAATGTGGCCGCGCATGAACTTGGACTGAGCCTGATCAAACCCGGTGCCACATGTTCCGGTATCACCGCCGAGATCAACCGGTTTTTTGCCGACGAAGGCCTGCTTCAATATCGTTCCTTCGGCTATGGCCACTCGTTTGGTGTTCTGAGCCACTACTATGGTCGCGAAGCCGGTCTGGAACTCCGCGAAGACATCGACACAGTGCTGGAACCCGGCATGGTGGTGTCGATCGAGCCGATGCTGTGGATCCCCGAAGGCCAGCCCGGTGCAGGCGGTTACAGGGAACACGATATTCTGGTGGTGGGCGAAGACGGAGCCGAAAACATCACAGGCTTCCCCTACGGGCCGGGGCACAACATTATCGACGCCTGAGGTTTTGGGTGGAGCTTCCGCTCCACCCGCTTTTCACGTGCGTCGGGCACGTTCGTGAAAAATGAAACCCAGAAAATTTAACAGCAGCTGCGCCGCCAGAATCTGAGTGCTTTCAGTGGGGTCGTAGGCGGGGGCCACCTCGACCAGATCGATGCCCACCACGTCGCCCCTTTTCGCCAGCCCCTGAAGGATTTCCAGAACGTCATAGTACAAAAAACCTCCGTGGCTCGGAGTGCCGGTTCCGGGCGCGATCGAGGGGCAGAACGCATCGATATCGATCGTTACATAGTACCGTTTGCCTTCGGGAATGCGGTCAAGAACAGCCTCTGTTCCCAATCTGCGAACCTGCCGCACGGACAGGATGTCCGATCCGCGCGCGCGCGCGTCGTCATACCCTTCCTTGGCGGTGGACGATACGTTTCGAATGCCCAGCTGGGTCATCCCTGAAACATAGTCTTTCTCGATCGCGCGGCGCATGGGATTTCCGTGCCCGTTGGTGACGCCGTGACGTTCATCTACAAAGTCCAAATGCGCATCGATTTGAACAACATGGATCGGGCCGTTTTCGGCGCAGTCGCTTTCAAATGCGGAAATGCAGGGGATGTTGATCGAGTGATCACCGCCAATCACCAGCGGAAGTGCCCCGGCCTCGAGAATTTTTTGCACGCCAAAGGCTATGTTCTTGTGGCTCGTCTCGGTCTTGGTGTGGACAATATCCGCATCGCCCAGGTCGACGATCCGAACCGAGCCGTCCAGATAGGTCGCGTCATCCTCATGATCATAGGCGCCGGCATGGCCAAAACTGAAAAGTGTCGATGCCTCTCGCACGGCCCGAGGACCAAAACGCGCGCCGGGGCGCCACTGAGTTCCAAAGTCGAACGGCGCGCCGAGCACGCAAACGTCGGCGTCAATTTTGTCCCAGTTCTCGATATATGGAGATTTTGCAAAGGTCGATATTCCGACAAAAGGAAGGTTCAGTCGCCCGGACGCATATCCATGTTCCTGCACTTTTGGTCCTTTCGATTGTTGTGCCGTTTTCCTGCATGTGAACATGAGGACACGCCGTATTGAAACGAAATTCTCTTTGAACGGCGGGTTTTGGGGGGATCAGACGAAGTTTTCTTTCAGAAGGGCGGGCTTGCGTTCAAAGCTGACCCGGCCCAGCCCATCAGAACGCTTCAAGATCAGTCAAAAGATAATCCCGCTGATGGTGTTGCCTTTCCTTCGTTTCCCATTCCCAAAGAACGAATGAAAGATCCCATTCGGCCTCAGCGATGCTCTGGCAGGTTTTCCTGTGCGGCAAGACGGTTTTTGATCCTTCCGGGCCAGAAAATCATAAGCGTTAACAAAAATATCGATTTGATATAGAGTTGTGGGGTTATTGATTGGTAACGCGCGGGTATTCGTGTGGCACAGACACTTTATGAAAAATATGGCGGTTTCAAAACGATCAGCCGGGTCGTGATGACCTTCTATGAAATGGCTTTGGATTCGGATGAGATCGGTCATCATTTCGAAGACATTGATATGCCGCGCCTGATCGACCATCAAACCAAGTTCGTCTCGTCTTTGATTGGCGGACCCGCATCCTTCAGTGATGACAGGATCGAAGCAGTTCATCGGCATCTGAACATTTCGCACAACGAGTTCGACGTCATGGCCGAGCTGTTCGGCGACGCGCTGAGTCAGCATGGCATGTCCGACGGAGACATCAAAACTGCTCTGACCGCAATCGAAGGCAAACGTTCGATCATAGTCACCCGGAACGCGGCATGAGCATTCTGGCGATAAACGAGCAATTGCTGCGTGCGATCGGAGTCGGCGTCGCTGTGGTGCGCGCATCCGACCTGCAATTCGTGTTTCACAACGGGCCTTTTACGGAGTGGTTCGGAACTCCTGAAAAGGGGAGTACCCTAAGCGACGTTCTGTCGGATCTCGACCCCAAAGAACTGGAGGATGTAAAGCAGTCAGGCCTTCGGTACTCGGTCGAATTGCAGATAAAGCCGAAACGCAGGACCTTGATCTTTGCTGTCACGGTCTCATTGGCCAATGGCTTGTCCGAACAGGTGCTGATTGTGGAATGTCAGAACATCACCCGCATTCGAGAATTGGAAAGCATGATCGACAGCTATTCCACCATGGTCGAGCGCAACACCCGAGAGCTTGAGCGCGAAAAGGAAAGAGTGGAACGGCTGTTGCTGAACCTGATGCCCCGAGCCGTGTATGAAGAGTTCAAGACGTTCGGTGTCGTCACACCGCAGCTGTATCAGCAGGTTTCGGTAGTTATGCTGGATTTTGTCGGGTTCACGGATTTTGCGGCCAAGACCGACCCGACGGTCACCTTGAGTGAACTGAACGACATCTTCACGGCCTTTGATCGGATCGTGGAACAATTCGGGTGTGAGCGGATCAAAACGATCGGAGATGCTTATCTGGCCGTGTCAGGTATGCCAGATCCAACACCGGATCATGCGACCGCCGTGGCGCATTGTGCGGTAAGGTTCCTGCGCTATCTAGAACGCCGCAACGAAAGCCATCCGCATAAGTGGCAGGCCCGGATCGGGTTGGGGATGGGTGCGGCGGTTGGATCGGTCGTGGGCATTCAGAAATATGTCTATGACGTGTTTGGCCCTGCCGTAAACATCGCGTCCCGGTTGCAGGTCTTTGCCAACCCCATGAACATCGTGGCCCCGGAAGAGATGAAATATGCCCTGATTGACGAGTTTCAGGTCTCGGAGCTTGGGTGCGTTGATATCAAGGGGATGGGTGAGATGGATCTGATCAATGTGACATCGGGCTTGAGTATGCCTCAGGGCAGTCGTTCGTTCTGACTGCGTCACTCGTCCTGGGGGATCAGACCCAAACCGCGCAGGTAGATGCCGATACCGCTTTCCAGCAAATCTTCGGGAGGAAAAGGCGAAGTTGCGCCGGTATTTCGTGCATACAGCTCGACGACTCCGTGGCTCATCGCCCAGATATGGGCGCTGAACATCGACGCGGGCGGGCGCTTGTCAGGCGGAATATGTTGGGACAGGTCCGCTGCCGCTTTTTCAAGAACGGCCTTCGCCCGGTTGGCTGCCAGGGACAATTCGGGTGTCCGGTTCAGGGAAATCCCGCTTTCGAACATGGCGATGTAATGCCCGGGATTTTTGCGCGCAAAGGCCAGATATGCACGCCCCGTTGCTTCAAAAGCGGCAAGGGCTGAAGGCTGTCCCTCGTCATAGGCGTATTGCATCAGGTCTGCGAACATCTCAAACCCCTGCCGTGCGGCTTCGGCAATCAGGTCCTCGCGCCCTTGAAAATGACGGTAGACGGCGGCAGGCGTGACACCGGCCGTTTTGGCCGCCTCGGACAGCGTGAAACCGGTCGGGCCCTTGTCTTCGATCAGGGACAAGGCAGCCTCGATCAGGGCTTGCTTCAGGTTTCCGTGGTGATAACCGCGTTTCGTCATCCCGGCCTCAGTTGCATTGATTGCGTGTTGGAAGACAAGGACATAGACCACCGACGCATTTTCGTCCAATGCATGATCGTGAAGGTATCGACGGGGCAGGGCAGAGAGACAATCTACGCCTCCCACATATCCGGGCCACCGCAGATACGGGCATCAATCTCGCCGATACTCTTCTTGTCCTTCTCATCATAGTCCAAGGCAAGCAGAACCGTTCGGATGGCCGCAAGCCGCGCGCGTTTCTTGTCGTCGGAACGCACAATCGTCCACGGGCAGGCATCAGAATGCGACCGGGTCAGGGTTTCCGAGATCGACTGCGTGTATTCATCCCATTTGTTCAGCCCTGCGACGTCGATCGCGCTGAGCTTCCAATGCTTCAAAGGGTCGTTTTCGCGCGCCAGGAAACGGTTCAGTTGTTCTGCGCGCCCGACATTGAGCCAGAACTTGAACAAATGGATGCCGTCATTCACCAGGCCCGTTTCAAGCGGCAGGACCTGACGGAAGAACCTCTCACGCTGTTCCTGGGTGCAGAAGCCAAAGACATTCTCGACGACACCTCGATTGTACCAGCTGCGATCAAAGAACACGATCTCTCCTGCGGCGGGCAGATGCGGGATGTAGCGCTGAAAATACCATTGGCTGCGTTCGGCGTCTGATGGTTTGGCCAGCGCAACGTTGCGCGCGCCGCGCGGGTTCAGGTTTTCGCGAAACCGTTTGATGGTGCCACCTTTGCTGGCGGCATCGCGGCCTTCGAAAATGATGGCAACCCGCTGGTCGGTTTCCTTGACCCAGGATTGCATTTTGACCAATTCAATCTGAAGCAGGTCCATCTGCTCATCATAATCCTTGGTCTTCATTTTTTCGGAATACGGGTAGGTCGGGTTCAGAATATCGCCCTTTTTCGCGTTTTGAATCTCTTCCCGTACAGATTTGGGCGCGTCTTTCTGAAAATACTTCTCGATAGAGCCTTTTCCTGACCGGGCCATATGTCACCTCGCGATAAAATCCATATCTGACTATGGATTAGAGCGTGGGTTAACGCAAACCCGCGCGCTGCGCCGCGCGATCAATCGCGGCGGCAACCTCGGGTGCCGCGACCACCTGTGGCATGTGACCGACACCCGGTAGCTCGATCAACTCGGCCCCGGGGATCTGTTCGATCAGGCGTTCAGAATGCCATTCAAGACCAACGGTGTCGTCGGCCGTTCCGTGGATGATTTCCGTCGGAACGGAGATCTCGCCATATCTGGGTTGCAGTCGGGTAATTTCGTCCAGCAGGTTGGCGCGCTGCTTGGCGTTTGCATGCATCGAGCCACGCCGGATCGTCAGCCCGGGCCCGAAATGTTCCGCATAACCTTCGGGCGCCGTTTGCGGTGCAAAAACTTTGTCCAACGCCTGTGTGACGTACCATTCGGGCACGAAAGAGCTGATCAAGGGCAAGGCCAGCACTTTGCCCGCCGTGGTTGACGCAAGCCGGTTGAACCCATCCAAAGGCGTTTCCCATGGGATGGCGGCCGGGGCGATCAGAACCAGAGCCGAGATATTCTCGGGTCGGGTCACGGCCCAGGCCAGCGAGACCGATCCGCCATAGCTCTGCCCGGCCACGATGGGTTTTTCCGCACCAAGCTGAGCCGCCGCCCGTTGCAGGATATCCGCCTGTTCAATGATGGTTTCGCCATCCGGATTGAAGCTTTCGGAATAGCCCAGACCCGGTCGGTCAAAAACGATCACGCGGTATGACTTGGCCAGAATAGGGGCCAGCGCGAAGGTCATGTCGCGCGTGTTCCCGCTGGAACCGTGGATCAGAACGACATCAGGGCCGTCCCCCATGACCACGGCGTGCACGGCGATGCCGCCCACATCCAGAATCCGACCCTCGGGGGGGAAAGCCGCCTCGGCCAGCGCTTCGTTCCGGGCGCTGCGCCAGGTTGTCAGCATGACAAGGCCCAGAGCGACCAAGCCAAGGGATATCAGGACTTTAGTGGCCAATTTTCGTTATGTCGAACGGCGTGGTCTGATAGATTTCGTTGATCCAGTTGCCGTACAGCAGATGTGCGTGACTGCGCCATCGGTTCTGCGGCTTTTTGGATGGATCATCATCGGGGTAATAGTTTATCGGCACGTTGATAGGCGTGCCGTTGCTGACGTCCCGATCATATTCCTGTTTCAGCGTGTCACTGTCGTATTCGAAGTGATTGAAGATATACAGCGCGCGATGGCCGGGATCTTCGACCAGACAGGGGCCGACATCGTCGCTGCCCAACAGGGTCCTCAGCCCGGGTGCGCGATCGATTTCATCCTGTTTCATTTCCGTCCATCGGCTGACCGGAATGACGCAGTCATCCGAGAAACCGCGCAGGAACGGAGACGCCGGGTCCAGGTTGCGATGCCGGAAACACCCAAAGGCTTTTGCGTCCAGCATGTGCTTTTTGACGCCGTGAAAATGGTTGATCATCGCCATCCCGCCCCAGCACACACCAAAGGTGGAATGTACGTTGGTTTGGGTCCAGTCGAAGATCTCGCTGATTTCGTCCCAATAGGTGACATCATGAAATTCCAGATGTTCGATCGGGGCACCGGTGATGATCAGGCCGTCGAATTTCTGATCTTTGATCTCCTGAAACGGGCGATAGAATTCGGACATATGCTCGGCGGCGGTGTTCTTGGTCCGGTGTTCGGTCATGCGGATCAAAGACAGATCGATCTGCAACGGGGTTGCCCCGATCAGGCGCGCGAACTGGTTTTCGGTCTGGATTTTCTTGGGCATCAGGTTCAGCAAACCGATGCGCAGCGGGCGGATGTCCTGACGCATTGCCTGATCTTCGTCCATGACCATGACGCCCTCTTTGGTCAGGACGTCAAATGCAGGCAGTTCCGATGGGATTTTGATGGGCATGTGTCAGGCTTCTAAGAGATCAGTGAAAACTGGTAGTTAGGCGTTATTGCGCGTGGTCTCAAGTGTGCGTTCGATCAACTCATTGAAATCGGCGGCATCGCGGATTTTTCCGATGTCGTTGGCAGCGATCGCCACGCCCCAGTTGTTCGCCATGGCCTCGTAACGCGGCTGGCGGTGCGCCAAGGCCTGTGCATAGGTCCAACGGACGAAATCATCGGGATCAACATCCGCTTCTGAACAGCCTTGCAGGTCCAGATAATCTGTCCACGCCTTGGTCAGGAATTCGGCCTGGTAAGACATCGGCTTTGGAGCTTTGTCAAAACGGCGGACAAGCTCTGCCGTGTGTTCCTCATCCCCCTTCAGCCAGATCATCAGGGTGTGTTGCGAAAGCTCGGACAGTACCCGATCGTTCGGATCTTCGGGGTCTACCCATTCGCAGATCGATCCACCGGTGTCGCAGATGAAATGGGGGTATTTGTACAAACGCTCGGCTCGGTCGATGAAATACTCGGTATCCAGCAGAGCGTGTATTTCGGCCAGTCGAAACTGTTCCTGCCTGCGGCGGTATTCCGGCATCTCCAATCCGCCAAGGGCAGGGTTGCCCGGTTTGCCCAGATAGGCTGCGACCGGAGTCAGGTTCGCGAACGAGATATTCGAGCCGATGTAAATGGAATCCGACAGAAGCAGGTCACGCAAGAACGGGACTTTCATCGCCTCGGCCTTTGCATTGTCGGTGATGTATTCGCCCATGTACCGGGTGCCGATGCGATAGTC
Organism: Ruegeria sp. A4; assembly: GCF_056543025.1. Classification (NCBI taxonomy): domain Bacteria; kingdom Pseudomonadati; phylum Pseudomonadota; class Alphaproteobacteria; order Rhodobacterales; family Roseobacteraceae; genus Ruegeria; species Ruegeria sp. A4. Next base: position 435,309 of record NZ_JBQGAW010000001.1, read on the forward strand.
GATCGAGTAGTGAAACCAGTTGCCTGAGTCCCGAAGAATGTTCGAGACATATGTCTTGCCCAGACCGGACATGCCAAAGAACAGCACCTTCTTGCGGCTTGCCGTGCGCCAGTCTTCGGCTGAGTTGTAGATCATCTTGTGCTGTCCCTTTTTTGCCTTTGCTAAATCGGGCAGCGCACGGCGTCAATCACGGCGGCCAGCTCGGTTCAATACCAGAAGGCCCATGGCAAGGATGACAAAGCCGAAATAGGCATTCGGCGGCAGCGCTTCGTTCCGCAGAATTGCGCCAAGCACGATGGCGACCGGAGGGATGACAAGCGTCACCAGCATCAGGTTGCCGCTGCCCGCCATCGCCAGGACTCGATAGTACAAAAGATATGCCCCCGCTGTTGCCACAATGGCGTAATAGCCAATCGCAGCCCAGGTGATCGCGGGCAGTGCAAGCGTTGGCACCCCGTCCGTCATGAGCGCCAGCGGCAGGATCAGCACAGTCGAACCGGTCAGCATGCCAGCGGCCGCGACGACGGGGTGAAGGTCAGACAGATGATACCGCGCCCAAGCCGCCGCAAAAGCATACGACAGCGTTCCGGCCAACACCGCAAGCTGCGCCGTGTTTTGCAGGCTGAAAGACGTGAAGGTCTGTATTCCGATGGTGATCGAGACACCGAGAAAACCCAAAACGACTCCGATGACCCGGGCTTGTGTCAAACGCTCATCCTTGAAAAACAGCGCCGCAACCAGAACGCCAAAGATGGCCGTGGTCGCGTTCAGAATGGCCGTAAGACCAGAATCGATGTAAAGCTGACCCCATGCCATCAAGCTGAATGGGATGACATTGTTCAGCAATCCCATGATCAGAAATGCGCCCCAGATGCGCAGAGAGCGGGGCAGCGAAAGCCCCTTGGCCCATGCCACCAACCACAGCACCAGCATCGCCCAGAACGTGCGGTGCAGAACCGATGTCATAACGGGAATGGAGTCCAGAGCGATCCGGATGGCTACAAAGGATGCGCCCCAGATCACGGCCAGAAGAAGAAGTTCGACCCAGGCGCGCCGAGAAAGGTGTTTTTGCGTGTTCATGGCCGCACAATTTCATTCATTCGATAGATATACGACCCGAAACCTGCGCATAAAAAAGACCCCGCTGAAACAGCGGAGCCTAAGATGAAAACACCTTGGATTTAGTTCAGAGCGTAAGTGATCTGAAACCCAACACTCCAGGCGCTGTTGCCGCTGAAAGTGGCTGTTTGCCCAAAGGCGCCATCTGCCGTTGCATCACCGATGTCAGTGTAGCGTACGCCACCGGAAATTTTGGCATTCTCCAACGAATATGTTCCGCCCAGACCAATGCTCCAGAACCCATCAGTCGGGCCGAGGTTGGATACAGGAGTGCCCTGAGAAGACTCATAGCCTAGTGTTACAGCACCGCTGAACTCTTCCGAGAATTGATACCCCAAGCCCAACGAATAGGTGAAGGTCGCATCGTCGTAGTCAACAAGGTTGCTGGTCGGCGGGTAGTTTGGCGGGTTGTACACCAGCTGTGGCCAGTCGACCCAACGAACAGAACCAAACAACAGCGTTTTAGGCGCGACGCCCGTCTGAAAGTCCAGGTTGATCGACTGAGGCGTCTCAATTTCGCTGTTTGTGTTGAAGGTGGCCACGGTCCCGGGTGGAATCGGAGGGAACGGTGGTGGGTTCAGAGATTCTGTTTGCGATAGATCGTGGCTGATCTTGGAGTTGTATGTCAGTGACACACGTGCTGCGATTTCCGGTTTCTCCCATGCAACCCCGATAACGTAGCCGAATGCAGTGTCGGCATCGGTGTCAACCTGGTACCCTGCTGCAAGCGGGACGGTGACAGAAGCCTTCACTCGCTGTGCTCGAATACCGCCGATTGCGCTGAACCCGCCATCGAATTTGTAACGCAGCAATGCCGTAATGGCGTCCGTGTCTGCTGTAGCCCTCAAAACATCGGTACGACCACCCGGAATAGGGTTGATCGAAAGAGGGTAGGTGTTTGCGTATTCAATGTCGGCCCCAAAGGGCTGGTCATACATGATCGCGAAATCGAGCTTTTCGGTCAGTGACGTTTTATAACCCAGATGCGGTGTGAAAAAGTCGTTCGCAACTTCTCCGGAATCGACCGGCTGCCCGATGTTTGGTCCAGCCAAAGCAGGCATGGTGCCCGTTACGCTGGGGTTGGTGTATCCCAACCGAAACTGGACTGCTGACCCTTCTTCGAAGATCAGGTTGATGCCCTGACCGCTTCGATCAAGGCCGCCTGCATATCCTGCCGTCGCTCCAACGCACAAAGCGCAGGTCGCGAGTAGTGTTTTTTTCATTCTGTCCTCCCTAACAATCTCAGGCGGGTTTCAATGGCGTTTGGCTGAGTGTTACGAACGCCTATCCCGTGTATGATGAGCGATACTCTCTTTTTGGTTACTTTAAGGTCAACTGGTGACGGTGCGTTACGTATTGCGACTACTGTTTTCAACTGTTGCTAAACTGTTACGGCTTTCAGACCAGATATTCAGGAATATTCCTGAAAAGATGATCGCCGCACCGATCAGAACCCAATGGTCAATGGGTTCGTGGTATAGGATCATTCCGACCACAGCGATGGTGGGAAGCCTCGCAAAATCAAATGGGATCACAACTGTCGCCGGGGCGATCGCCAGCGCGTTGGTAATGCAGAAATGTGCCAGCAGCCCCGCCAGCCCGACCAGAACCAAAAACGGAAGGGTTTGCGCCGTGGGCAAGGCAATCTGCCCGTCAAAACCGGCTGCGATGGCCCCAAGCACCGCCTGCATGGACGTAAGCCAGAAAACGATGCAGCCGATGCTGGCAAAACGAGTGAGGTTTTTCGTGGTAATCGTTGTAAATGCGAAGAAAATCGCAGACGCGGCCGCGGTAGCAAGGCCGGGGCTCAAAGGCGCACTGCCTGGGCGCGTGACAATCAAAACGCCCGCAAAACCGATAAGCGCTGCCGTTATCTTGAGGCGCGTCAGACGTTCGTTCAGCAGCAGCGGCGACAGCAGGATCACCCAAAGCGGCTGCGTGAATTCCAGCGCGAACACCTGCGCCAGAGGCGCAACAGCGACCGCATAGAACCAAAGATTCTGCCCTGTGAAATGCAGGGTGTTTCGCAGGGCGTGCAACCCCAGGCGTTGCGTGGAAACCTGATCCCAACCGCCTGTGGCCGTGAGGAAGAGGGCGACAACAAGAAACCCGACGAGGCTTCGATACATCATGATCTCGAACGTGTCGTGCACGAGGCTCAATTCGCGACCGGCAACCGCCATCGAGGAGAAGGACGCGATGGCTCCGGTCATCCACAAGGCGGCCTTGAATGTGTTTTTTTGTGTCTGATTCACGTACCGCACCCCGGCCTGGCCGCGCGGTCACGGCCTCGGTACCGGGGCTTTCGCTACGCGATCAATAAGATTGAATTCGTTGAATCATTGAAACGCTTATGAAGCGTCAGGTTCAAGGCCGTGCCCGACTTTTTCAGGCACGGCTTGGCAAGATTTCCCGGGATCGGGTCGTTTTGGCGTCGAACGCGGTTGCGTTTTGCCGGATCATTCCCACTCGATGGTTCCGGGGGGTTTCGAGGTGATGTCATATGTGCATCGGTTGATGCCTTTGACTTCGTTGATGATCCGGGTTGCCGTTTCGCCAAGGAACTCATGGCTGAACGGGTAATAATCCGCCGTCATCCCGTCGACCGAGGTGACGGCCCGCAACGCACAGGCATAGTCATAGGTGCGCCCGTCGCCCATCACGCCGACGGTGCGGACGGGAAGGATGGCAACGAAGGCCTGCCAGATGTCATCATAAAGCCCGTGTTTGCGAATCTGATCGATGTAGATCGCGTCAGCTTCGCGCAGAATCTCCAGCTTTTCGCGGGTGATCTCGCCGGGGCAGCGAATGGCCAGACCCGGTCCGGGGAAGGGATGACGCCCGATGAAGCTCTGCGGCAGACCAAGCTCGCGACCCAAGGCACGGACTTCGTCCTTGAACAATTCGCGCAGCGGTTCGACCAGTTTCAAGCCCATCTTTTCCGGCAGGCCGCCCACGTTGTGGTGGGACTTGATCGTTACGGAAGGCCCGCCCGAGAACGACACCGATTCGATCACATCAGGATAGAGAGTGCCCTGCGCCAGGAATTCGGCGCCGTCGATGGTATCGGCGTGTTTCTGGAACACGTCGATGAACAGCTTTCCGATGATTTTGCGTTTGGTTTCGGGGTCGCTCTGACCTTCCAGTTCGCCAAGGAACAACTCGGATTCGTCGGCGTGGATCAACTGAATGTTGTAGTTGTCCCGGAACATACCAACGACTTCTTCGGCCTCATTCTTGCGCAGCAGCCCATGATCGACAAAGACGCAAGTCAGCTGATCCCCGATTGCTTCGTGAATAAGGATCGCGGCAACCGAGCTGTCAACGCCACCGGACAATCCGCAAATGACCTTTTTGTCTCCGACTTGTTCGCGGATCTTGCGGATCATCTCTTCGCGATAGGCACCCATGGTCCAGTCGCCCTTGAACCCGGCCAGCTTAACGAAGTTTTCATACAGTTTCGCACCCTTCGGCGTATGGTGTACCTCGGGGTGAAACTGCACGGCATAGAAGTGCCGCGATGGATCGGCCGTGATCGCATAAGGTGCGTTGGGCGAGGTTCCGAATACCTCGAACCCCGGTGCGATTTCACTGACATGGTCGCCGTGGCTCATCCAGACTTGTTCATCGCCGTCCGCGAACCAGCCTTCCAGAATATCCAGTTTGTCTTTGGGTGTAACAAATGCCCGACCAAACTCGGCTGTGCCATGGCCACTTTCGACCTTGCCGCCAAGCTGATGCATCATCACCTGTTGACCATAGCAGATGCCAAGAATCGGAACGCCATAATCAAAAATCTCTTGCGGGGCACGGGGCGAGCCCTCGCGCGTCACGCTGTCCGGACCGCCCGAGAAAATCACGGCGCGCGGCGCCATTTCCCGCACGAAATCCATCGTGACATTCTGGTAAGGGTGAATTTCACAATAGACATTCAGCTCGCGCAGGCGGCGGGCGATAAGCTGCGTAACCTGGCTGCCGAAGTCGATGATCAGAAGGCGGTCGTGGGATGTCTGGGTCATAACCGGCTCATAAGTTGCAAGCCTTGCATGTGCAAGCGGTATGGCGTCATTTGGAGCAAAAGCTGAGTCAAACCGGCGGAAAGATCAGGTGCCATGTCGAAGATCGAGTTCAGAACGGCCGCTGTGGTGGATGCGGATGAGGTAACGCGGTGCCTGGAAAGGGCTTATGCAGATGCGATGAGCCGGATCGAGGATCTGCCGGACGTCACTGCCGGGATCGTGGATGACATCAAGACCCACCGCGTCATGCTTGCGATATCCGGCGGTACAGTCGGGGTCATCGTTTTTGACCAGGTTGGCGACGCAATCATGGTGTTCAACCTTGCGGTTGCGCCCGAAGCCCAAGGGCAGGGGGTCGCGCGGCAATTGATGCAGTTTGCCGAAGAAGAAGCACAGGCGCGGAATCTGTCCAAGTTGAAGTTGCGAACTCATAAAATGATGAAGGACACGATTGCGATGTATCGGCACATGGGCTGGAAAGTGACGGATCAGGCGGGCAACGGCCTTACCATGGAGAAAGCGTTGGCGGCCGATCCTGACTGACCGGTTGCTTCTTGGTGGGGCGGCAATGTCGCTTTTCCCCCCAGAGCGCCGCAATCCCTATGCTTGAGTTCCGGCAAACCTGTATCAAAACGCTCAATCTAACCAATCAGACGGGATTTTCTCATGGCAGAGGCAAACACCCGGCGCAGGGCGAGAGGTGGCGGTGGCGCTGCCCGCCGTGCCGAGCGTACCGCAGTTCGTATCGAGACTGCGAAATACATCGAACGCAACATTCCGAATTTCGAGATCCTCAACGAAGAGGCGCTTGAGATTATCGAAAACAACGCTGAAACCGTGTTGGAAGAAATCGGCGTCAACTTTGTCGACAATCCAGCAGCTTTGAAACGGTGGCGTGACGCGGGCGCAGATATTGACGGTGAGCGTGTGCGCATTCCGCGTGGTCTGGCGCGTGAACTGATCAAGACAGCCCCCAGCCAGTTTACCCAGCACGCCCGCAACCCCGAAAAATCGGTTGTGATCGGTGGCCGCAACATGGTTCTGGCCCCGGTTTACGGTCCTCCGTTCGTGCGTGATGCACAGGGTGGGCGCCGATATGCAACCATGGACGATTTCAACAAGTTCGTGAAACTTGCCTACATGTCCAAGTGGTTGCACCACTCGGGCGGTACGGTGTGCGAGCCGACCGACATTCCGGTGAACAAGCGCCATCTGGACATGCTGAAGGCGCATATGACCTTGTCGGACAAACCTTTCATGGGCTCGGTAACCGATCCCAGCCGGGCACAGGATTCGGTTGAAATGTGCGAAATCCTGTTCGGCAAGGAGTTCGTGCAGGAAAACACCGTGATGACCTCGCTGACCAATATCAACTCGCCGATGACATTCGACGATGTGATGATGGGGTCGTTGGAGGTTTATGCGCGCAACAATCAGGCCTGCATCATCTCGCCCTTCATCGTGGGCGGAGCGATGGCGCCGGTCTCGGTGGCTGGTACTTTGACACAGGTTCTGGCCGAGGTCATGGCCGGTGTTGCCTACAGCCAGATCATCCGGCCGGGTGCCCCCGCGATTTTCGGCGCGTTCGTGACGTCGATCGATATGAACTCGGGCGCACCCACCTTCGGCACACCAGAAGCCGCGCATATCACGTATGGTGCAGGCCAGCTGGCGCGTCGTCTGAACCTGCCATACCGCTCGGCAGGGTCGTTCTGCGGCTCGAAACTGCCGGATGCGCAGGCGGCCTACGAAACAGCGAATTCGCTGAACATGGGGCTGCTTTCGGGCGTGAACTTTATGCTGCATTCCTGCGGCTGGTTGGAAGGCGGTCTGGTTGCCGATTTCGAAAAGTTCGTCATGGATGCGGATCAGTTGGGAGTGCTGCATTCACTGGCCAAGGGCGTGGCCTATGATGAAAACGCGCAGGCCATGGACGCAATCCGCGAAGTAGGGCCGGGTGGTCACTATCTCGGCTGTGCCCATACGCAGGCCAACTTCAAGGAATCCTTCTGGAAATCCGAAGTGCTGGACTACAAGCCATACGAAACCTGGCAGGAAGAGGGTGCGCGTGACACGCGGGCCTTGGCCACGGCGCGTGTAGAACACTTGCTGGCCAATTATCAGCAACCGCAGATGGACCCGGATACCGCGGCGGCACTGGAAGCCTATATCGCCGAGAAAAAGGCCTCCATGCCGGATGCTTTCGCCTGATTACTGAAGAACCGAGGCGCGGCTGGCCTGATACAGCTGCGCCTCACCCAACAGCGCAATAAGCAGATCCAGATGCCGCACCAATGAATAGGCGGCATCATCTTCTTTTCGCAGTTCATTTACCTCTTTCTCCATCTCGAGCAAACGCAGCAGCGCCTGACCTGAACCGGGCAGCGACCCGTATCCCAGAATGCGTTGCAGATGCCTGTCCCGATTGTAATCCCGCGCCCCGAATCTGGCAGCACGCGCCAACATGCGTGGGCGGCGGAGGGTTGCGATCATTGTCATCAGGTCCTGCATGTTATGTGTCCCTTTTTCGAAAATTGATGGGTCCTGTTTTGCACAACCTAAGCGGGTGTTGCCTTAGTCGAGGTCTCCCCGAACGATGGTTTCACGACTGTTTATCTTTTTGAATCAAATCTGGTTCTTGCCTTGTGTGGTTAACGAACGAGTAACGAATGGACCTCTAGTTAGATTTGGTTAACCCACATTCCGAGGGCGAAAAGTGGCAGTTTGTTTTGTCGACGAGGGCAAATAATTATGGAAAACAACATGGCTTTCACCATTCCGGCATGGGTTCCAGAAGGGGCGCAAAGATACCTTGCTCATACCGAGACCGGTCGCTCGATCCGCGATATCGCGCGATCAGCCGGGTGCCATGCGTCAACTATCCTCAGGCAAATTCGACGCATCGAAATGCGCCGCGACGATCCACTGGTGGATGCGGCCTTGCAATCGCTCGCAGAGACACATTTTTCAGCTTCGGAGTGCGCCGACGGCACGGCAGGCGGATCAGAAAACGCGGCTGAAGAAGAATTTGAAAATGAGGCACTGCGTGTGTTGCGCCGCCTGAGCGAGACGGGTTCGGTCCTTGCCGTGGCCGAGGAAATGGACAAGGCGGTCGTCGTACGCGACACCGGCAATGCCGGGGCTACAAGAACCGCAGTCGTAGAATGCAGGATCGCGCAGGCCTTGGCTTTGAAAGACTGGATCACCTGCGACAATCCCGGACGCATTTCGCGATATCGGATTTCCGCAGCGGGACGAACGGCGCTAAGCCATTTGATCGCCAAGGCAGAAAACAAGGCACGTGCCGGGACTGACTTTGGTTTTGCCGAAGCTCAGAGTAACTTTCAGGGCAAGCCTTCGGGCGGGTCCGCCGAGCGGGTCAAACGCATTCGGTACAGTGCTGCGGAAAGCCCGCTGATAGCATTGTCGCGCAGACGGGATCGTGACGGAAAACCGTTTCTGGACGACTCACTCGTCAGCGCCGGCGAGCGCTTGCGCGAAGATTTTGAGCTGGCACGGATCGGCCCTCAGGTTTCGCAGAACTGGGATCGTTTTCTGACGACAGGTGGTCGAAGCAGCTTTGACAGTGAAAGCCATGGGGGAAAGGGGGCTTCCGATGCGAAGGACCGCGTTGCACGTGCCTTGTCCGACCTGGGGCCAGGTCTGAGTGATGTTGCGTTGCGATGCTGTTGCTATCTGGAAGGGTTGGAGCTGGCGGAAAAGCGAATGGGTTGGTCAGCGCGGTCCGGCAAAATCGTCCTGCGGATCGCCCTGCAACGGCTGAAACGGCATTATCAGGAACAGGCGGAACGAGATCGGATGATCGGCTGAACAGAAAAAAGGCCCGGTGTATACGGGCCTTTTCTTTGGATTTGCGGCTTAGGCCATTTCAGGTTCTGCTGACGCCTTCAGGTGTTTCATCAGGTTTTCCGGCGAGGACACGCCATAGGGATCTTCTGGGCAGTTATCCATCAGGCCGGGCTCTTCGAACCACGCCTCGACAACGCCATCATTGACGATGGCCGCATAGCGCCACGAGCGCATTCCGAAACCCACGTTGTCCTTGTCGACCAACATGCCCATTTTCCGGGTGAACTCCCCCGATCCGTCGGGGATGACTTTCACGTTCTTCAGGTCTTGATCCTGGGCCCATTTGTTCATCACGAAACTGTCGTTGACGGACATGCAGTAAATTTCGTCGATTCCCATGGCCTTGAAATCGGCATAGCCGTTCTCAAACCCAGGCAGCTGATAAGTCGAACAGGTCGGGGTGAACGCACCCGGCAAAGAGAACAGGATCACGCGCTTGCCGGCGAAATAGTCAGCTGTCGTCTTGTCTTCCCAACGGAACGGGTTTGGTCCTTCGATGGAATCGTCACGGACACGGGTGTGAAAGGTCACGTCGGGCAGTTTTGCGCCGGTTTTCATAGTCAAACTCCTGTGATTCACATATGATTTTGGTGTGAATTAAAACAGTTCTAAACCGCATTCAATCGCGTAAACGCTGCGATGGCGAATAAGGCCAACGTCTTGCTAAATATTGAAATTAAATCGCAAATACGAATACGCGCATGATGTCTTTCTGCGCCAGCGAGGATGCAACGCATAGCGGCTATGCGCCGCTGGTGTAACACCGCGCTTCTGTCTATGTTATGAGTAACAAGAGTTGACCCAAAGTCAGGAAAACGACCGTGCGAGATCTGAAGATCCCCGAAGAGCGCCACCCGGAAAAAGCCCATCGTCCGGACAATGCACAGCCCAAAAAGCCAAATTGGATCAGGGTCAAGGCACCCGGTGGCAAGGGCTATGCGGATACGCGGCGGATCATGCGTGACAACAATCTGGTGACGGTCTGCGAAGAAGCAGGGTGCCCCAACGTAGGAGAATGCTGGAGCCAGGGTCATGCCACCATGATGATCATGGGCGAGATTTGTACGCGTGGCTGCACCTTCTGCAACATTGCAACCGGTCGCCCCGACGATCTTGACGCGTTTGAACCCGGTCGCGTGGCCCATGCGGTCGAAAAACTTGGCCTGAACCACGTGGTAATCACCTCGGTGGACCGTGACGATCTGCAAGACGGCGGGGCCGAGCACTTTGCGCAGACAATTCGCGCGGTACGTCATCGGTCTCCGAAAACCACGATCGAGATTCTGACGCCGGACTTCCTGAAATGCGACAGCACTGTCCTTGAGACTGTGGTCGAAGCGAAACCGGATGTGTTCAACCACAATCTGGAAACGGTACCGGGTCTCTACCCCGAAGTGCGCCCGGGCGCGCGGTACTTTCATTCCCTGCGCCTGCTACAGCGCGTGAAAGAGCTTGATCCGTCGATCTTCACCAAATCGGGCATCATGGTCGGGTTGGGTGAAAACGAACAGCAAGTGCGCCAGGTCATGGACGACATGCGCGCGGCGGATATCGATTTCCTGACCATCGGCCAGTACCTGCAACCGACTCCGAAACATCACGGAGTGGATCGGTTCGTAACCCCGGAAGAGTTCGCATCTTACGAAAAGGCGGCCTATGGCAAGGGGTTCCTGATGGTATCCGCGACACCTCTGACCCGGTCTTCGTACCACGCGGGCGACGATTTCGCCCGGCTTCGCGCGGCCCGGCAAGCAAAGTTGCAGCAAGCGTGACACCCGAGCGGATCGCGCAGCTTATCCGCCTGCGCCACGAGTTTCACCAACAGCCAGAGCTTACGGGGCAAGAGGAGCATACCGCAACGCGGGTTGCGGATCTCTTGCGCCAAGCGGGTGCGGACAGGGTTCTGTGCGGCATCGGCGGGCACGGTGTTGCGGCCATTTACGAAAGCGGTGTTCCCGGCCCCACGGTTGGAATTCGATGCGAACTGGATGGGCTGCCAATTCAGGAACTCTCGGATCTGGAATATGCATCTCGGATTGCGGGCAAGGGGCATCTGTGCGGCCATGATGGCCACATGGTGATGGTTCTCGGGGTGGCGGAGGCGTTGAAGGAACAGCGACCGAAATCTGGCCGCGTGGTTCTGATTTTCCAACCCGCCGAGGAAACCGGACATGGTGCGATTGCTTATCGGGCCGATCCTCAGTTCGCTGAGGTTTCCCCTGACATCGTGTTGTCTCTGCACAATTTGCCGGGGCTGGAGCTGGGCGCCGTGGAACTGTGTGAAGGTCCCGCGAACTGTGCCTCGCGCGGGATGCAAATCGTTCTGACAGGCAAAACCTCACACGCAGCCGCCCCTCAGGACGGCGTGTCACCGGCAGGTGCTTTGTCGACGTTGATGCCGGCATTGGCCAGATTGGGGGCGGGTGGCGACTTGGATGACACCTACGCTTTGACCACGGTCACCCACGCCTCACTGGGTGAGCGCACAGTTGGTGTCGCACCGGGGAGGGCCGAATTGTGGGTGACACTGCGCACGGTTTCGGACGCGCGAATGGAAAGCCTGATGGCCGAGGCCGAAGCTTTGGTCAAAAACACGGCGAAGGCCGAGGGGCTGGCGTTCGAAATCAGCTATGACGAGGTGTTCGAAGCCTGCGTCAATGACCGAGAAACCGTTTCGGTTTTGGCCAAAGCCTGTGCCGATCGGGGCGTCGCGTGCAGGCTGGTCGATCAGCCACAGCGTTTTTCCGAAGACTTCGGCCAATTTGGCAAAAGTGCGCAGGCGGCCATGTTCTGGTTGGGGGCGGGGCAGGACCATCCGCAACTGCACAACCCGGATTATGATTTCCCGGATGCGCTTATTCCGATTGGAACCGGGATTTTCCTGAGCGCGATTGATGTCGTGCTTGGCAAAACCTGCTAGTCACGATCCACTTATTTGACCAGATCGCCAACGATTCCAACGGCTTCTATAACTGTCTTTGTATCATCAGATATCGAGAGTATTTCATCATCCACCCGGATATAGCGCTGGCCGGGCCCCAAAGGCTTGAGCTTCCAGTTGTCGAGATCGTCGATATAGTCAAAACTCAGATCACTCGGCAGCTTCTGCCCACGCGTGTATCTTTTGATTTGACCGGGCGGTACGGCTTTGCCGTTTGACTTGATGGATTTCTCTACCTTGTTTTTATTGGCACCTTGCCCTTTGCCCTTATTGTCTTTTGCAGCACCCGAACTTGCAAGTGCCACGATCGCTATAACGACGCCGGCTGTCGCAACTACACGCTTCATCCATAATCCTCCCGAGCTGATAGGAAGAGTAAGGGCTCGCAAATAAGTTTGTCTATTATTATTCGGGTTTTTGAATTTGAGGCGCTGGGTAGCCACTCAAATTGCCCTGGTAAAGTGCGGCTAGTCCTCGGTAAACCGGACTTTACCGATAAACGGCAGGTTGCGGTTGCGCTGAGCGTAATCGATCCCGTAACCCACGACGAATTCATCCGGAATTTCAAAGCCGATCCAGTCTGACCGGAAATCAACTTCGCGACGGCTGGGTTTGTCGAGCAGGGCAATCGACTTGAGCCGTTTCGGCTTGCGGCTGCGCAGCAGGTTGGTGACGTGGTTCAGCGTGTGCCCGGTGTCGACGATATCTTCGACCACCAACACGTCGCGGCCTTCGATGGCGCCGCGCAAGTCCTTGAGAATGCGCACTTCCCGGCTGCTCTCCATCGAATCGCCATACGAGGACGCCTCAAGGAAATCCACTTCGATCGGCAGGTCCAGTTCCCGCACCAGATCGGCGATGAAGACGAAACTGCCGCGCAGCAATCCCACGACGACAAGCTTGTCGGTATCGCCGAACTCATCCGTGATTTCGCGGCATAACTCTTCGATCCGCGCCGCGATGGCCTTGGCCGAGATCATCTCATCTATCACATATGCGCGGTTAGTCATCGCAGCCCCCTTGATCTTTGGCGCGCAACATACGACATGACGCGCCATTGTCACCTGCAAATACCGGACACCATGCCAATCCATTCGGAAACCCGCCACCTGCCATACACAGCCCAGCAGATGTATGATCTTGTTGCGGATGTGGGCAGCTACCCAAAGTTTCTGCCCTGGTGCGCCGCGGCCCGGATCCGCAAGACCTATGCGGTCGGTGAGGCCGAGGTGATGGAGGCCGATCTGGTCATCTCGTTCAAGGTGTTCCGCGAACGGTTCGGCAGTCGGGTGACCCTGTTTGCAGATCAGAAGAAGATCGATACCGAGTATCTGGACGGGCCTTTCAAATACATGAAATCCGACTGGCAGTTCGAGGACGCGCCCGATGGGGGCTGCAACATCTCGTTCCATGTGGATTTCGAATTCAAGAACGCCATCCTTCAGGGGATCATCGGCGTAGTGTTCAACGAAGCCATGCAGCGGATCGTCCGTGCCTTCGAGGCGCGTGCGAAAGAACTCTACGGCTAGGACTTTACGCGGCAAGGGCGCACGCTAGACTGCGCTCATGACGGATTTCACAGCAGCATTGGCCACCTTCGCGGCGGGCCCGGTTTCAACGACGGCTCAGGCGCGGATTGTCACGTCGCTGTCCGTTCTGGATTGGATGGCGGTTGGTCGTGCAGGGGCGTCCGAGCCGGTGTCCTGCATAGTTCGCGATATGGTTCTGGCCGAGGGCGGGAACGCTCAGGCTCATCTGTTCGGAGGGGGCGCGGCGCCATTGCGCAGCGCAGCTTTGGTGAATGGAACCATATCCCACGCGCTGGATTACGATGACACGCATTTCGCACATATCGGGCATCCGTCAGTCGCCATCCTGCCTGCGGCCCTTGCCGTGGCCGAGTGGGATGATCGTATTCTGGTCGATCTGCTCGAAGCCGCGCTGGTCGGTATGGAAACGTCAATCCGTGTCGGCCTGTGGCTGGGCAAGGGGCATTATCAGGCCGGGTTTCACCAGACAGCGACATCCGGTGCATTCGGGGCCGCTGTCGCCGTGGGGCGGTTGCTTGGATTCGACAAGGTTCAGATGCGGTCCGTTTTGGGTTTGACGGCAACGCGTGCGGCCGGGCTGAAGGCCCAGTTCGGAACAATGGGCAAGCCTTACAATGCCGGGCTTGCCGCTTCGGCAGGGGTCGAGGCGGCTGTGCTTGTTCAGCGTGGATTTCAACCCAACGCCGACGCGCTCGAAGGAACGTATGGATTTGGCGCGACCCATCATGGTGCAGCGGATCAAAGCGCGCTGGATGGTTTGGGTGATGAATGGTTGTTCGAAACAGTCAGCCACAAATTCCACGCGTGTTGTCACGGCCTGCACGCGGCGTTGGAGGCGGCGCGCGCGCTGGACATCGCGGAACCCGAAGTGGCCGAGATCAAAATCAAAACCCATCCCCGTTGGATGAGTGTGTGCAATCAGCTTTCGCCCACAACCGGGCTGGGGGCCAAGTTCTCTTACCGGACGGTCATCGCAATGCAGGCGCTGGGGTATGATACGGCTTTACCGGGCAGCTACACCGACAAGGTCTGCGCGGACCCGCGCATTGCGTCTCTGCAAGATCGCATCACGGTCGAAGCGGATGAAAACCTGTCGGAAACGCAGGCGCATCTGGCCTTGTTGCGTCGCGACGGTATCCGCCGCGAGGCGACGCATGACCTGATGACCCCAATGTCGCTGTCTGACCGCGAGGATCGCGTGCGCGCCAAAGCGTCGAAGCTGATCGGAACGGATGAGGCGGACGCGATCTGGTCGATGCTGCGCACCGGCGGTCGCGCCCGTGATCTGGCCGAACGTATGGCGGGTTAAGCCACGCTCCAGTGCAGTGGAAAGCCCGGGTCGAACACCGTGACAGGTCCATCGCCCGTGTCGATCTTTGACGGGTATGCAACCGGCTCGCCTTTGGTCAGGGTCATCGTCTCTTCGTTCACAGGCAGGCGGTAAAAGCCCGGCCCGTTGAGCGAGACGAACGCCTCGAGCTTGTCCAGCGCTCCTTCGCTGTCGAACATCTCGGCAACCAGAGACATGGTATTCGTCGCGGTGAAACACCCCGCACAGCCGCAGGCCATTTCCTTGTTTGCATCCGTGTGCGGAGCGCTGTCCGTGCCCAGGAAGAACCTCGTGTCGCCCGACGTTGCGGCAGCCAGCAGGGCCAGGCGATGTTCCTCGCGCTTGGCGACCGGAAGGCAATAGTAATGCGGTTTGATCCCGCCCACCAGAATATGGTTGCGGTTGATGATCAGGTGGTGCGCGGTGATCGTCGCGCCCAGATCCGTTTCGTTGGCTTTGACATAGTCCACGCCATTGGACGTGGTGATATGTTCCATCACCACGCGCAGGCCCGGCGTCGATTTTCGGATCGGGTCCAGAACGCGGTCGATGAACACGGCCTCGCGGTCAAAGATGTCGATCTCGGCGTCGGTCACTTCGCCATGGACACACATGGGCAGGCCGATCTCGGCCATTTTCTCCAGAACCGGGCGCACTTTGTCAAAGTCACGCACGCCCGAGGCCGAATTGGTCGTGGCCCCTGCGGGGTACAGCTTGACCGCTTTTATCAGCCCGCTGGCATGGGCGGCGGCGACGTCCTGCGCATCTGTATCCTCGGTCAGGTACAGGGTCATCAGTGGCTCGAACACCATGCCTTCGGGCAGGGCGGCCAGGATTCTGTCGCGGTAAGCGGCGGCCTGATCCCCGCGCACGACCGGCGGCACGAGGTTCGGCATAATGATCGCACGGGCGAAATGACGTGCAGTTTCGGGCAGAACGGCCTGCAACATGGCGCCATCGCGCAGATGCAGATGCCAATCGTCGGGGCGGCGGATCGTGAGGGTATCAGTCATGGCCTTCCGCTAGCATAGCTGCCCCGAAAGACCAACCAGCCCGGAACGAGTTGCCGAAAAAACTTGTCAACCAACCGGAACGTCGTAGCTCTGACAGGGGCTGGGGCCTTGACGCAAAGGCGCTTGCGTGACCTGTTTGTCCGCGAAGTAGAGAGGATTTCCATGACGCAGCCAAATTCCATCGATGCCGTGCAGCAGATGCTGGGACGTCAGGGCTATGTCTGCGGGCGGGCCCTTGCCACGGTTGTATTCCTGTCGCTCAAGCTTGGACGCCCGTTGTTTCTGGAAGGCGAAGCCGGAGTTGGAAAGACGGAAATCGCCAAGGCGCTGGCATCCGGTCTGAACCGCCGTTTGATCCGGTTGCAGTGCTACGAAGGTCTGGACGCGTCCTCTGCCGTTTACGAATGGAACTTTCCGGCGCAGATGGTTGCGATCCGAACGGCCGAAGCTTCGGGCGGGGCCGACCGGGGCGCGTTGCAGGCGGAACTGTTTTCGGATGAATACCTGATCGAACGCCCTTTGCTGCAAGCAATGCGCCCCGACGAAAACGGAGCGCCAGTTCTTCTGATCGACGAACTGGACCGGACCGATGAACCGTTCGAAGCCTTTCTGCTGGAAGCTCTCAGTGATTTTCAGGTCACGATCCCTGAACTGGGCACCGTTGCAGCACCCCAACCACCCATTGTGATTGTCACGTCGAACCGGACCCGCGAAGTGCACGATGCGCTCAAGCGTCGCTGCCTGTATCACTGGGTCGATTATCCCGATTTCGAACGCGAGATCGAAATTCTGCACGCGCGCGCGCCCGAGGCCGCCGATGCGCTCAGCCGCGAAGTCGTGGCTTTCGTTCAGCGTCTGCGCACCGAGGACCTGTTCAAGAAACCCGGCGTGGCCGAAACCATTGACTGGGCCAAATGTCTGCTGGCGCTGGACGTGATGAACCTTAGCCCCGAGGTGATCGGTGACACGCTGGGGGCGATTCTGAAATATCAGGACGACATCCAGAAGCTGCAAGGGTCTGAGGCTAAGCGCATTCTGGATGAGGCCAAAGCGACGCTTGAACCGGCCTGACGCGCTATGGCCGAGCAAATCCCGCTGGAGATTCCCGACAACCCGAAGCTGGCGCAGAACATCACCCATTTTGCCCGCGCGTTGCGGAAGGCGGGGCTGCCGATTGGTCCGGGGCGGGTGATCGATGCAATTCGCGCGGTACAAGCCGCGGGTTTCACCCAGAAACGGGATTTCTACTGGACGCTGCACGCCTGTTTCGTGAACCGCCCCGAACATCGCACGGTGTTTGCGCAGGTTTTCCGAATGTACTGGCGCGACCCGCGATACATGGAACACATGATGGCCATGATGCTTCCTGCCATTCGGGGTGTGCAAGAGGAACGCAAAGCGGATGCCGGTGAAAAGCGCGCAGCCGAGGCCCTGCTGGAGGGTGTCGAACGTGACACGCCCCAGCCGGCTGCGCAAGACGAGGGCGAAACCGAAATCGAGATTGACGCCACGCAAACGGCATCGTCCGAAGAGCGTCTTCGCAACCTGGACTTCGAACAGATGAGCACCGCAGAAATCGCGCAAGCCAAGCGCGTATTGGCGCGGATGACCCTGCCGGTCAAACCCATTGAATCGCGCCGCGGACAGGCCAGCCATCTGGGGCACCGTATCGATCGTGCCCGCACCTTGCGCGCAGCCATGCGGCAAGGGGGCGAATTGCGTGATATCGCCCGGCTGCAACCCAAACCGCGATGGCCAAATCTAGTTGCGCTTTGCGATATCTCGGGCTCGATGAGCCAGTACAGCCGAGTCATTCTGCATTTCCTGCACACGGTCTCGAACGCCAAGGGGGCGGGTTGGGCCAAGGTTCATGCCTTCACGTTCGGCACGCGCCTCACCAACATAACCCGCCACTTGCATCATCGGGATGTCGACGCAGCGCTCGCCGCTGCCGGGGCCGAGGCGCAGGACTGGGAAGGGGGCACACGCATCGGCGACTGTCTGCATCAGTTCAACAGAGACTGGTCAAGACGTGTCATGGGACAAGGTGCGGTTGTTCTTTTGATCACCGACGGTTTGGAACGGGGTGACCCGGAGAGCCTTGAGAAAGAGATCGAGCGGCTGCACCTGTCCTCCAAGCGCCTGATCTGGCTGAACCCTCTGCTGCGCTGGGACGGGTTTGCCCCCAAGGCCCAGGGGGTGGCGGCCATGCTGCCCCATGTCGACAGTTTCAGGGCAGGGCACTCGATTGCCTCGCTCGAGGATCTGGCCGCCGTGATTTCACAACCTGACGACCAGGGGCAGAAAGCACGGCTGATGGCCGCGCTTTCCGATTAGACCGTTACGACAACTGTTCTTCGTTGCACTTCCGGGCCATTTCCATGGCCTTGTAGGTGCCGGTCAGATCGACGGTAAATGCATAGGATGTCTCGGGGAACACGATCATGACCTTTTTCTTGGCCAGATCATCCGCGAATTGCGGGTTGTCTGACAGAACATAGCCCCCGGAATAGCCCTTGGTGATGTTGCCTTTCATACCTGTGGCTTCACCCAGATAGATGTTGTCGCCAATCAGGATGGCCACTTCTTGTGTTTCGCCACGTTTGATGTCGGTATCGGCTTTGGTGAATACCCCCACATACCCCACGCCGCGATCTTCGGTCAGGCCCATCTGAACGACGTTTTCCGCGTCGTCCACGGCCTCGATCAGGCAGGATTTCTTTTCGTTGTCGATGAAGACTTTCCAGCCCTCGACCTCTCCATAACGTTCGAATGTGTCAGCCCACGCCGCGGTCGAAGTCAAAAGGCCAACCACTGCGCCCAGTGCAAGATAATGTTTCAACTGCTTGTCTCCGAAAAAATGTGTTTGGTATGCAGCTTGGGCAACTGGCCCGCTGCCCGCACAAGCTAAAACCCGGGCCCATAACAATCAATACTATGATTTATTGAATATTGTTCAGGCTTTAGCATCGGCTTGCAGGGCTCAACATAGACGTTTTGACAGGGGCGTTGCGCTTTTCATCCCGCCAATCCTGCCTATGTTGGAGACAGACGACGTCTGGAGGTCCTGATGGAACGATTCGACAACAGCCCGGAAACGGCATTGAAATGGCACCGCAATGGCAGCGGCGCCGCGCTTGCCACGGTTGTCGAAACTTGGGGCAGCGCGCCACGCCGGGTGGGTTCCCAGCTGGTGATCGGCGGCGATGGTCGGATCGAAGGCTCTGTGTCTGGCGGCTGTGTCGAAGGCGCGGTGATCGTCGAGGCGCTTGAGGCCATTGACGAAGGCGAAGCCCGCTTGCTGGAATTCGGAGTGAGCGACGAAGATGCATTTGCGGTCGGGCTGGCCTGTGGCGGGACCATTCGCGTTCTTGTCGAACCCGTTGGAAAGGTGCTGCCTGAACCGATGCTTGCGGAACTGGTTGCAGCCCGCGCAGCGCGTGAACCCATCGCTTACGAAGTCAATATCGATACCGGGCACAGAGCCTTGCGTCGTAACGCCTATGCGGAAAGGCTGCGCATGGATCGGTCTGGTTTTGAAGAAGATGGTCAGACCTTTGTGGCTGTTCACAACCCGCCGCTGCGATTGATCGTTGTTGGTGCGGTGCATATCGCACAGGCATTGGTGCCGATGGCGCGAATTGCCGGGTATGATCCGGCCATAATAGACCCGCGCGACGCGTTTGCATCCAGCGCCCGTTTTCCGGGGGAAACGATCCTTACGGATTGGCCGGATGAGGCCGTTGCAAAACTCGGGTTGGATGCGCGCACCGCAATTGTCCTGCTGACACATGATCCAAAGCTGGATGATCCGGCATTGCAAGCTGCACTGGATGCGGGCGTGTTTTACATTGGTGCGTTGGGATCGACACGTACCCACGCCAAACGCGTCGAGCGTATGAAAGCAGCCGGTTTTAGCCAACAGCAAATCTCGAGGATTCATGGGCCAATCGGGTTGGATATCGGGGCTGCCGGCCCATCCGAGATTGCCGTTGCAATTCTGGCGCAGATGACGGCCGTTCTGCGAGGTAAGGCATGAGGTTTGGTCCGGTACCCGTCTCCGAAGCAAAAGGCGCCATTCTGGCCCATTCGGTGACAGCTGACGGTCAAAAGCTGCGCAAGGGGCTGTCACTGCAAGCAGAGCATATAGCGCAGTTGACGCAGGCGGACATCCGCGAAGTGATCGTTGCGCGCCTTGAACCCGGCGATTGTCACGAAGACGAGGCCGCACGTCGTTTGGCCGCGGCACTTGCGCCAGATGCGGCGTCGGCCAATCTGCGCGTGACAGACGCGTTCACCGGCCGGGTCAACCTGTTGGCGGACGGGCCGGGCGTGGCGGTTCTGGATGTGGATGCGCTGGAAATGTTCAATCAGGTCAACCCGATGATTACGGTTGCGACGGTTCCGCAATACCAGCAGATGGTCCCGGAGGGCATGGTCGCTACCATCAAGGTTATCTCATATGCCGTGCCAGAGGCTGATGTTCGGCGGGCCGCCAATTTGGCGCAAGGGGCCGTGCGCCTGGCAAGACCCGTTCACAAGACGGCAGGTTTGATCGTCACGGATATCCCCGGCGGCCCGCCCAACGACAAGGGGATCGCCGCCATTCGCGGACGGACCGAAGCACTGGGTCTGGATTTGTGTGATGTGCAGATCGTGCCGCATCGCGTGGATGCGCTGGCCAAGGCGGTTACCAGAACGACCGGTGATCTGCTCATGATCCTGACCGGATCCGCGACCTCGGACCCGGACGATGTTGCCCCGTCTGCTGTTCGGTTTGCCGGTGGGCGGGTGGATCGGTTCGGGATGCCGGTTGATCCGGGAAACCTGCTGTTTCTGGGTGCGATGCAGGATCGACCGGTGATCGGGTTGCCCGGGTGCGCACGATCTCCGGCGTTGAACGGGGCGGATTGGGTTCTGTCACGGGTTGCCTGCGGGATCGAAACGACCGGATCGGATATTGCCGGAATGGGGGTCGGAGGATTGTTGAAGGAAATCCCGACCAGACCGCAGCCGCGCGCCAAACGAAAAGAATGATCCGCCGCTGATCCTGAACGGGGCTGAATTCTGAGGTTGACCCCAGAGGCTTTGACCGAACCGGCTTATGGTTTTCTAAGCTTTGGCAATACGCCGGGTCGCCAATACGCTCCGGTGTCTTCCCGTGCTTTCTGATAGGCATCCACTCTTTCTCTGGCGGTCTCTCCGCCGGCGTCAAACAAATGGCCCAGCAGGCATTCAAGAACGGCCATTGCCCCCGAAAAACTGGAAAACGGGTGCAAGGTTCGCGTGCTGACAGGCAGGACGACATCCGGTTCAACCCCCGGGGCGATGACCTCGCTATCCGACAACAGGACGATGCGCATCGACCGGTCCCGAGCATACCGCATCGCCTGAATCGTGTCGGCGGAATAGGGGTGAACCGTGATGGCAAACAGACAATCCTCGGCGGTGGCTTCGACCAGATCGTCGATGGCCGAACCCATGTGGCGGGGCACCAGCTGAAGCCCGGGATGGGCCATGCGTGCAGCGTAGTGAAAGTAATAGGCCAGCGCGTGGCTGGATCGTGTGGCCGTCACATAACAGCGGCGCGCCGACCTGATGTGCGCGACGGCCTGTTCCGTCAACTGGGGGGCCATGAGACGCAGCGATCTGGCCACGACATTTATTTCGTTCTGCGCAAATCGTGCCTGCGCCGCACCAAACTGTCCTTGTTCCTTCAGGTGTTCCAGCCAGTCCTGCCCAAACCTGTCCTCACCATCGGTTGTCAGAGCGTTTCGAAATGGGCGCCGAAAAGCGTCAAAGCTGTCATACCCCATACGTTGCGCCAGCCGGATCAGAACGTTCGAGCTGATGCCGATGCGATCGGTGGTGGTTCGGATCGAATTCAACGCGAACTCGGCGGGATGATCGATGATGTACTTTACAGCGACCTGCATTTGCGCAGGCATTTCATCGATCTCGCGGCGCAATTGCGTAACGATGGCGGTAAGAGTGCGGGTCATGCGGCAAACAAAACATATGTTTTCCAATTGGTAAATTGAAAACGAAACTTGGGCTCATTAGCTGAGGACAGACGAACACGAGGGCGCAATGACCGAGAGCACAGTGAAAACCATCGGAAAACCATATGTTCTGGTTGCTCCGAACGGCGCCCGGCGGGGCCGCGCGGATCACCCGGCCTTGCCAGTCACGACGGATCAGATCGTCGCAACGGCGCGGGGCTGCCACGAGGCTGGGGCGAATGGCATGCACCTGCATGTACGGGATGCTGACGGACATCACACGCTGGATGCCGGATTGTATCGCGAAACAATCGCGGAACTGAAAAGGGTGGTGCCGGGCATGGATGTTCAGATCACCACCGAGGCAGCAGGCGTGTTCGACGTCTCGTCGCAGTTTGACTGCCTGCAACGGGTCCGGCCTGAATGGGCCTCGATTTCAGTCCGGGAAATCGCGCGGGCCCTTGATCTTGCGCCTCGGGTCTATGCGCTATGTGCGGCTCAGGGCACGCGGGTTCAGCATATTCTCTACGACTTGGAAGATGTGAAGCTGCTGGAAGACTGGCAATCAAAAGGAATCGTCCAGCCGGACCAGACAGACCGGTTGCTTGTGTTGGGACGCTACAGTCAGAATCAGCAATCCGTGCCAGCGGATCTGGACGCGTTTCCGTCCAGCCCGGCCAATTGGATGGTGTGCGCCTTTGGGACACAGGAACATGACTGTTTGGTTGAAACCGCGCGGCGCGGCGGTGACTTGCGTGTTGGATTCGAAAACAGCCTGACGGCACCGGATGGCACGCTCTGGACGGACAACGCGGCTTCGGTCGCGGCTTTGGTTGAAACACTTGGAAGGACCGGAACATGAGTCATGTTTTCCCACGCCACACCAAATCTGAACTTCCCATCGCAGCGGGTGGCGACGGCGCTTATCTGATCGATGCCGACGGCAAGCGATATCTGGATTGCGGCGATGCGGCCGTGTCCTGTCTGGGGCATTCCAGCCCGGCAGTGATCCGGGCCGTGCAACAGCAGGTGGAACAGATCGCATTTGCCCATACCGGGTTCATGACCTCGGAACCGGCCGAGGCATTGGCCGATCTGCTGATCCAGCACGCGCCGGGGGATCTGGACCGGGTGTATTTCGTATCGGGCGGATCCGAGGCGACCGAAGCGGCCATCAAATTGGCGCGCCAGTATTTTCTGGAAATTGGGCAGCCCGAGCGCCGCCACGTGATCGCGCGCAAGCAAAGCTATCATGGCAACACTCTGGGGGCCTTGTCTGCCGGGGGAAATGCCTGGAGACGGGCCCAATTCGCACCGATGCTGATCGAAATGACCCATATCTCGGCCTGCTATGAATATGCCGAGAAGCCCGAGGGTGAGAGCAGCTTTGACTATGGTCAGCGCGTCGCTAACGAGCTGGAGGCGGAAATTCTGCGCCTTGGTCCCGAAACGGTTATGGCTTTCATGGCCGAGCCGGTTGTCGGTGCTACGCTTGGCGCGGTTCCGGCGGTTGAGGGGTATTTCAAACGCATCCGGGAAATCTGCGACCAATATGGCGTGCTGCTGATTCTGGATGAGGTGATGTGTGGCATGGGGCGCACCGGTCATCTGTTCGCCTGCGATCACGACGGAGTTGCACCGGATATTCTGTGCATCGCCAAAGGGTTGGGCGCAGGCTATCAACCGATCGGGGCGATGCTGTGCACCGATATAATTTTCGGTGCGATTCGCGATGGGTCAGGGTTTTTCCAACATGGGCACACCTATATCGGCCATCCTGTCGCCACGGCTGCGGCTCTTGCGGTGGTCCGTGAACTGACAGAGGGTGATTTACCGGCGCGCGCCGGACGCATGGGCAGCAAACTGCATTCCGCACTGGAAGCCGCGTTTGGACAGCACCCGAACGTGGGCGATTTGCGTGGCCGCGGCCTGTTCCGGGGCGTGGAATTGGTGGCGGATCGCGAGACGAAGACCCCCTTTGATCCATCGTTGGGCATTGCCGGAAAGATAAAGAAGGCGGCGCTGGCCGAAGGGTTGATCTGTTATCCCATGGCGGGCACCCGGGATGGCCGGAACGGAGACCATATACTTCTTGCGCCGCCATTCATCATAAATGACGAGCAGATAGGCGAACTTGTCAGCAAACTGGAACGCTCTTTTTCAGCCGTTCTCTGACAATGCCGTGAGCACCCTGTTTGCCTGCGACACGTTTGCTATGTGTCGTGGGCTATGGAATTGGAAAAGGCGACGTCCATGGTGCTGGATATCTGGCGCAGTTTCCGAACGCTCCCTGTGTGGGTGCAGGTCTGGGTAGCCGTTGTTTTGGTACCGGTAAACCTGCTTCCGTTGGCATTTCTGGATCAGCCACAGGGGCACCTGATTGCATTGCTTGCAATTTCAGGCATGGCGCTGAACGTGCCTATCATGTTGGGTGCACGCGGGATGAGCGGTGCGATGGCCTTGCCGCACATTCTGTGCTGGGTGCCGTTGGTCATCATCGCGACGCTTTTGCTGTTTTCCGAAGACTCCCTGAGCCCAGCCTTTGCCGGCTTTCTCCGGGTGCTTCTGATCGTCGATATCACCTCGCTGGTGTTCGATTTCCGGGACGCGGCCCGTTGGTTGCGCAGCAGGCAGGCGCCGTGAACAAAAAAGCCCCTTCAAGAGAGAAGGGGCTTGGACCGTTTCGATCTTTGGACCGGATTACTTCTGCGGCAGCGGGCCGATCATCATGATCATCTGACGGCCTTCCATCTTGGGCATGTTTTCGATCTTGCCCAAGTCCTTGACGTCCTCGGCAACGCGCTCCAGCAATTCGCGGCCCAGGTTCTGGTGTGCCATTTCGCGACCGCGAAAACGCAGGGTAACTTTGACCTTGTCGCCGTTTTCCAGAAACTTGAAGACGTTGCGCATCTTGACGTCATAATCATGCGTGTCGGTGTTGGGTCGGAACTTGACCTCTTTCACCTCGATGATCTTTTGCTTCTTGCGGGCTTCGGCTTCGCGTTTCTGCGTTTCATATTTGAATTTGCCGAAGTCCATGATCTTGCAGACCGGTGGGTTCGCATTGGGCGAAATTTCGACCAGATCAAGACCGGCATCAGCGGCCATCTGCATGGCTTTGGCGGGATGAACCACCCCGACATTTTCACCTTCGGCGCCAATCAGGCGAATTTCGGGGGCACGGATCTTATCATTGACGCGCGGGCCGGTGTCTCGTTGTGGCGGCGCGTTGTGAGGTCTGCGAGCTATGGGTTCATTCCTTTGATAATTGCAGAATTTCGAGCCCGGAATTTAAACCGGGCCGGGCCACACTTCAAGCGGCATAAACACCGGCAGTTGCGAAAAAACAGTGTTTTGTCCGGTGATTTTTGCGTTCGGGGCTGCAAAGCTCCGAACGCAAGGTGCCTTTAGCCGACAAAGGCCTTTTCGATCACGAACTCTTTGGGTTCGGAATTCGCGCCCTCGCGCAGACCAAAACCTTCAAGGATTTCCTTGATGTCCAGGTTGAAAGCCAGCGACCCGCAGACCATGGCGCGATCGGTTTCGGGCTTGATTCCGCCTTCGATCCCCAGATCGCTGAACACGGTGCCATCCTTCAGCAGGTCGGTGATCCGACCCATCTTGGGGCTCTCTTCACGCGTGGTCGTCGGGTAGTAGCGGATCTTGTCAGCAAAGCCTTCGCCAATAAGTTCGGCCAGCATTTCATCCTGACGGATACTGTCGATCAATTGGCGGCCATATTCCAGTTCGGCCACTTCGCGGCAGGTATGGGTGATGATCACCTCGTCATAGTCTTCATATGTTTGCGGTTCACGCAACAACGAAGCAAACGGGGCAAAGCCGGTGCCGGTGGCAAAGAACCACAAACGCTTGCCCGGCAGCAGGGCGTCATGCACCAACGTGCCAACCGGCTTGGGGCGCAGGATGATCTGGTCGCCGGGCTTGATATGCTGAAGCTTCGAGGTCAGCGGGCCGTTCTGAACCTTGATCGAATAGAACTCCAGCTCATCGTCCCACGACGGCGAAGCGATTGAATAGGCGCGCAGCAATGGCTTGCCATTGTCGCCCAGCAGACCAATCATCACGAACTCGCCCGAGCGGAAACGCAGCGTGGCGGGGCGCGTCACCTTGAAAGAGAACAGGCTGTCGGTCCAATGCTTGACCTCGGTTACAGTTTGCGCGTCCGGCAGGACCGGGGCCTTCACGGCAGTTGCTTCGCTCACGGGCTTCATCTCTGTCATCGTTTACCTGCCGGTCTGCTAAACCGACATCTCCGTTTAATCTTTGATCCAAGTCAGGAAAAGGGGACAGATTGCCCCCTTTGCGTTTCAAGCTGGCGATGGGCGGCTTTTAACCGCGCAAACGCGCCTGATAGTTGTTCTCTTGCCAGTTGGCCCGGGAAAGCCACTGATCTTCGGGCTGGCGATCTGCCAGGTCTCCGTCAATCTCAACTTCGTCAAAGCCGCAGCGACGTGCCATGGCATATTGGTCTGCCAGAACATGACCCTTGGCGCGCAAGCGTCCCGTATAGCCCTTAAGGCGCAGGGTGCGGGCGATGGTAAAGCCGCGACCGTCGGCAAAGGATGGAAAATCCACCCGGACCAGCTTGGCACTGCCCAAGCGGTCAAAAAGCTCATCCGGGTCCGTGTCCGAGCTGACGTCCAGCGCAACCACGTCATTTGCGGCATCATCCAGAGTGACAAAGCCGTCGGTCCAGTCATCGGGCGAAAAGCCCTCATCCGTTACGATTACGTTCATGTTTTCTCTCCGATGCGCACCATCTTGCCATCGACAAAATGAATGCCGCATTCTTCCTTGTTCTGATCGCGCCAGCGCCCGGCGCGGGGGTCTTCGCCTTCCTTCACCGGTGAAGTGCAGGGCGCACAGCCGATCGAAGGGTATCCTTTGGCCACCAGCGGATGCCGGGGCAGGTTGTTTTCTTCCATATAGGCGCGCACATCGTCCGGCGCCCAATGGGCCAGCGGATTGACCTTGATCCGGCCCGTGCCGTCTTCGACCTCGAAAAACTCGAGCGCGGCGCGCGTGCCGGACTGAAACCGTTTTCGGCCGGTAATCCAACCGCAATACCCGGTCAGGGCTTGCTGCAACGGAAAGGTCTTGCGCAGGTTGCAGCACGCATCCGTATCCCGCAGGCGCAGCGCGCCATAGGGGTCTTCGCGTTGCAGTTCTTCGTCATCCGCCCGGATGATCCGGATGTTCCTGAGCCCCAGGCGCTCGCTGACTTCCTGCTGGTACTCCAGCGTTTCGGTGAACAGCAATTGGGTATCCACGAACAACACCGGCGTCATCTTGTCGATCACCGCAGCCATGTGCAGCAGCACCACCGATTCCGCACCAAAGCTTGAGACCAGAGCAAGCGCATCGATCTCTTCAAGGGCGCCATGCATCACGTCATGGGCGCTGTGGTGACGGAACCGGGCATTCAATGCGTTGACCTTCTCGGTCAGGTCGCTGCGGTCTTTGCCCAGTTCCGTTTGGATCAGATCAAGCGGCATTCGCCCGAGCCTCGGGGTAGAGAGCGGCCTTGAATGGCTCCATGCCGACGCGGCGATAGGTCATAAGAAAGGTTTCTTCAGCACTCTCGCGCAGATCCAGGTAGGTGTCGACGATGCGTTCCACGGCCGGCACGATCTCGTCATAGGCAAAGCCCGGACCGGTGCGGTCGCCGATCGCGGCCGTCTCGGTGGCGTCGCCACCCAGGGTGATCTGGTAGTTTTCGACGCCTGCACGATCCAGGCCCAGGATGCCGATATGGCCCACATGGTGGTGGCCGCAGGCGTTGATGCAGCCCGAGATCTTGATCTTCAGGTGCCCGATGTCATGCTCCAGCTTCAACTCTTCAAAGCGGGTCGCAATTTCCTGAGCAACCGGGATCGAGCGCGCTGTCGCCAGCGCGCAGTAATCCATGCCGGGGCAGGCGATGATATCGCTGATCAGGCCGATATTGGCGGTGGCCAGTTCGTGTTCCTTCAGCTTGGCGTGGATCGCGGGCAGGTCCGATTTGTGGACATGCGGCAGGATCACGTTCTGCTCGTGGCTGATACGCAGCTCATCATAGGCGAATTCTTCGGCCAGATCGGCCATCACGCGCATCTGCTCGGCGGTCGCATCACCCGGCGTCTGGCCGTGTTTCTTGATCGAGATCGTAACGATCGCGTGGTCCGCGTTCTTGTGCGGCGCGATGTTGGTATCGACCCACGACCGGAAAACCGGATCGTTGGAATAGGCACTTTCAAACGACGCAACCGAACCTTCGCGGAAGGCCGGAGGCGCAAAGTGGCCCTTGATCTCATCCAGCAGCGCTATGTCGGCGCCCTTGAACTGTGGGCGAACCTGCAAGAAACGTTCATTCACCTTGGCGCGGATGGCGTCGATGCCGTGTTCATGCACGGTGATCTTGATGCGCGCCTTGTACTTGTTGTCGCGGCGACCGATCTGGTTCCAGACCGACACGGTGGCTTCCAGATAGGCCAGCAGATCATCGAAAGCGACGAATTCGGACAGTTCCTTACCGATCATCGGGGTGCGGCCAAGACCACCACCGACGATGACGCGCGCACCCAGAACGCCGTCACGTTCGACCAGTTGCAGGCCGATGTCATGCGCTTTGATCACGGCGCGGTCGTTTTCCGAACCGGTGATGGCGATCTTGAACTTGCGCGGCATGAACTGGAACTCCGGGTGGTCGGTCGACCACTGACGCAGCAGTTCGGCATAGGGGCGCGGGTCGGCGACCTCATCCGCGGCGGCACCGGCGAAATGGTCGGCGGTCACGTTGCGGATGGTGTTGCCCGAGGTCTGGATGGCGTGCATGCCGACCTCGGCCAGCGCGTCCAGCATGTCTGGCACATCTTTCAGTTTCGGCCAGTTGTACTGGAGGTTCTGACGGGTGGTGAAATGACCATAACCTTTGTCCCACTTTTCAGCCAGCAGGGCCAGTTGACGCATTTGCGCGCTGTTCAGCGTGCCGTAGGGAATGGCGACTCGCAGCATGTATGCGTGCAATTGCAGATACAGGCCGTTCATCAGGCGCAAAGGCTTGAATTCATCTTCGGTCAGCGAACCGTCGATGCGGCGCTCGACCTGAGCGCGGAACTGCGCGTTACGCTCTGCCAGAAAATCTTTGTCAAACTCGGAGTAGCGATACATGTCTAGCTGTCCTTGGTTGCAGCCCCGAACCTGGGGCCTTGAAGGGGAGAGAGAAGGGCCAGAGGTCAGGCCCGGGGCTGCGGGGAAGTTTCCTGTTTGCCGTGGGCATAGTTGGACGGACCAGTGCGGCGGAAGTCTTCCCGGAAATGGGTGGGCTCGGGGCCGTTTTCGCCAGCGACGGCATCGGCCAGATAAGCGCCCACGATTTTGTTTGCTTGACGCGCGGCATCCAGCAGGCGAACCTGCGCATGCGCCTCGTCGGTGATCAGTTCTGCCTCGCTCAGGTCACGGGACCAGCGGTCATCTTCGGTCAGGTAAATCACGTCACCTTCGAGCAAGTCATTTGCAGTTACGACTTTGGGAGTAAAAGCGCGGGCCATCAGGCAAGCTCCTTGTTGAATTCGGTTACGGCCTGCGCCGCTTCGCGCGGGGCAAGGCCATAGAAGGTCAGGGCCGGTCCATCCATTTCGGCGGCGGCCAGATCGGTGGGCAACTGGTCCAAGGTGGTGGCCAAAATCCGTTGGTCGGGACGCGAGGCATTCTCGACCAGGGTAATGGGGGTGGTGCGATCGGCGCCGTGCATGATCAGACGGCCCTGAATGAACCGAGCGGATTTCTTGCCCATGTAGATTGCCGCCACGGAACCCGGCTTGGCCAAAGCGTTCCAATCGTGATCCGCGAATCCTTGCATGTCGTGCCCGGTCAAAAAACGCACCGATGAGTTGCGTCCGCGGCGGGTCAGGCTTTGACCGATGCCAGCCACTGCGGCAGAGGCCGCCGTGATGCCGGGAATGATCTGCCAGGATATGCCGGCCGCGTCGACGGCCTCGATTTCTTCGTCCAGGCGGCCAAAGACTGTGGGATCCCCCGACTTCAGGCGCACCACACGGTTGCCATTCAGGGCGTGTTCAACCAGAAGCGCGTCGATATCGCTTTGCTTCCACGAGGGGCCGAACCCGGCCTTGCCGACATCGACCAAAGCGGCGTTCTGAGCGGCAATGTCCAGCACAGGCTTGCTGATCAGGCGATCATGCAGCACCACATCCGCGCGCTCGAATGCGGCCAACGCCTTGAGCGTCAGCAATTCGGGGTCACCGGGTCCGGCGCCGACAAAGTCGACATGACCTTTGGGCTTGGTTGTGTGAAAATCCTGCATCGGATCGTCTCGGACATTGTTTGACTTGACCCTCAATATAGGAAATATTCCCACCAAAGCGCCATATCGCCGCTGAAATAAGGACAAATGTTCCGATTTTCGGGAAAACCGGAACAGGGGTGTCGAAACAGAAGGAAAATTGGAATGTCGGTGCGGATAGATGACACGGATCGAAAAATTCTGGCCGAGCTGCAACGGGACGCGGGCCAATCATTGGACGAAATTGCGGCTCGGGTCGGCAGTTCAAAGACGCCTGTCTGGAATCGCATTCGCAAGCTCAAGGGGGCGGGAATCATCGGCCAGCAAACGGTGCTGCTGGATGCCGAGGCACTTGGGTTCGAAGCCACCTTTTTTGTTTTGATCCGCACCTCGGAACATGAGGCGGACTGGCAACGTAAATTCCTGAAAGCATTGAAGGATCACCCCGAAGTGCAAGAGGCGCACCGGTTGGCGGGTGATATCGACTATATCCTGAAAGTCCGGGTCAAGAACGCACGTGCCTATGATCAGTTCTATCAGTCGCTCATCTCGGAGGTGCGTGTGCACAATGTCACGGCGTTGTTGTCCATGGAAGAGATCAAGTCCACGACGATGCTGCCGCTGAATGCGTTGGCAGAGGGGGCTTAGAACCCACGGCCATACCCTTCTGCTTGTGTCTTTCATGGGGCTTTGAGCCAGATGAACTGATTGGTGTTTTCATCCGGCCGGAAGCAAAATCGCCGGAAGCGTCGTGTAGAAATGCCAAAGGTGATGGCTAACGTCTGACCAGCAGCTGATTCAGCCCGTGAAAGTGATAGCTGTCCGAGTAAAGCGGCGGCGCAGCCAGTTTCAGGTTTGGACAGCTTTCGAACAGGATCGGCAAAGCAATCCGCATTTCAAGACGCGCCAGAGGTGCGCCGACGCAGAAATGAATTCCTCCCCCAAAGCTTGTGTTGACTTCAATCGGACGGCTCGGCTGAAACGTGTTCGGTTCCGCCCAGACAGCGGGGTCGCGGTTGGCCGCGCCAAGCAACAGTGCCACTTGATCGCCACGTTTGAATGAATGGCCGAACAGGTCCACGTCCTGATACGCGTAACGTGTGAACATGTGCAGAGGCGGGTCAAAGCGCAGGATCTCTTCGATGGTTGCGTCGAGTCCATCCGGTGCCAGGGCGTCGGGGGCGGTACGGGTCTGCAACAGGGTTTTCACCCCGTTCCCCAGTGAATGCACGGTGGCCTCATGGCCTGCGTTGAGCAGCAGGATGCAGGTGGCAACCAGCTCGTCCGGTGACAGTTTCTGGCCTTCTTCCTCGGCGCTTATCAACCGGGTTATCAGGTCGTCCCGTGGATCATTGCGCCGCAGCTCTATGTATTCCTTCAGGAATTCGGTGAACTCCCGAGATGATTTGGCGGCCGTGTCTTCGGTGTCCTGCGTGCGATTGGCCTGATACATGGCAACCATATCGTGAGACCACCGTAGCAGATCGGGCGCCATGGCTTCGGGGACGCCCAGAAGCCGGCAGATCGTGACCACCGGAACCTGAGTGCAATAGGCTTCCAACAGGTCGAACGTGTTCCGAGGGAATTCCTTGATCAGGCCGTGGCACAGATCTTCGATGGAAGGTTGCAGCGCAGAAATCGCCCGTGACGTGAAGGCGCGCATCACCAATGACCGAAGGCGTGTGTGCCTTGGCGGTTCTGCCTCAAGCAGTGAATGGGCCTCGATGGCCAGCCAGGGCGCCAGATGGGCGGGACCTTGCTCTGCCAGTTCGGGCGGTACCTCGCGGCCAAATCTGCGGTCCCGAAACAGGGCGCGAACCGCGCGGTATGAAACCGCGGCGACCATACCGTAGTTCTGCCAATAGAACAGATCGCCCGAGCCTCGCGCCTTGTCGTAGAATGGGTAGGGGTTTTGGACGAAACCCGGGTCTGTCGGTGATTGCGAAAAAGACTTCATGCGCCGCACACTTGCCATGCGGCGCTTTGAATGCAAGACCCTGTCTATGCACAGGGTTTGGTTCATTTCCGGTTTTTTGCTCGCCGTTGGGCTGTTGTCGGGGTTTGTCTGGTCTTATGGCTATCGACAGGCCCTGTCTCAGCTGAGCGAGAAGGCAGAGGCAGATCTTGAGCTGGCGGCTGACCGGCTGAGCACGCAGATGCAAGTGTACCAGGAACTTGCCGTGCTGATGGCAACTCATCCCGTCTTGCGCGAATTGGATACGCAGGCCGGTCTTCGCCAAGCCCGGTCAACGCTGCTGGACGTCGCTGACAAAACGGCCGCCGTAAACATGATGTACCTGGATACGAACGGGCAGGTGCTGGTATCGGCGCAGCCTGTGTCCCAGCGCAACATGGCCCATCATCCGGCTTTCCGCCGTGCGATGCAGGGCGCCTTGGGCAGTGCGCATGAGGTCGTGCCGTCGGGCGAAGACCGGATCTATTCCTATGCCGCCCCCGCTTTTGGCCCGTCTGGCCAGATCAAAGGCGCGTTGATGGTCGTTGCTGATGTTCAGGACGTTGAACAAACGTGGCGCGGCAGTACCGAGGCGGTTTTCTTTGTCGACTCAGATGGCGTCGTTTTCATTTCCAACAGATCCGACCTGCTGTTCTGGCGCCGGGCGGACGGTGAGGCGGGATTGACGCCGCCAGATGGTGCCGCCGTTGATTTTTCTTCGAAACAGGTCGGCAGGCACGAGTTGTGGCATTTGAACTGGGGGCGTTACCTGCCGCGTGATGCGCTGCATCTGACCCTTGATTTGCCGGTGATCGACATGACTGCCGAGGTTCTGGTGGACGTGGCGCCGGCCCTTCAGCTTGCCAGGCTTCAGGCGGCGGCCGTCGCAGCGATCTGTCTGGCCTTTGGGGCCATGCTCTTTCTAGCCATGGAGCGGCGGCGGGCATTGGCCGAAGCGAATGCCGTTCTGGAAAGCCGTGTGGCCAAACGAACCCATGACCTGACAGTGGCAAATGCCAGTTTGCGCAAGGAAGTGGCGGAACGCGAAGAAGCCGAGGCGGCGCTGCGGCGGGCCCAGGCAGACCTGGTGCAGGCGGGAAAGCTCAGCGCTTTGGGGCAAATGTCGGCGGGGATCAGCCATGAACTGAACCAGCCGCTTATGGCCATACGACAATTTGCGGATAACGGTTCAGCGTTCATGACGCGGGGGAAACCTGAAATGGCTGCCGAGAATCTGGGCCGGATATCGGAAATGGCGGCGCGGATGGCGCGGATCATCAAGAACCTTCGCGCCTTTGCCCGCAACGAAAGCGAACCGATGGGGCGGGTTGACCTGATACAGGTACTCAACACCGCTGTTGAACTGACCGAGGCCCGCCTGCGCGACGACGATGTAACCCTGAACTGGACCCCCCCGAATGGCGCTGTGTATGTTTGGGGGGGTGAAGTACGTTTGGTGCAGGTGTTCGTGAATCTGATCAACAATGCGGCGGATGCAATGCTGGGGCGACCAAAACGGATTATTACGATAACGCTGCGAAAAGGCGCACGATTGAGCGTTTCTTTGCAGGATACTGGCCCGGGCATTGAAGACCCCGACCGGATGTTCGAGCCCTTCTATTCCACGAAAAGCGTCGGATCGTCAGAAGGTTTGGGGCTGGGGCTTTCCATTTCCTACGGGCTGGTTCAAAGCTTTGGTGGGGACATACGGGGCGCGAACACGGCGGATGGGGCCATGTTCACCGTCGAACTGGAACCCTGCGACAAGGAAGAGGCCGCGTGATGCGCAGGGTTTTGTTGGTCGATGATGATGCCGCCGTACGCGAGGCCCTGTCTCAAACTCTGGAATTGGCGGACTATCAGCCAACGACCGCTGGATCCTTTGTGGCGGCCAAGGATCACATCAGCCGCGAGTTTCCCGGTGTCATCATCTCGGATATCCGCATGCCGGGGCGGGACGGGTTCCACCTTTTGTCGTATGCCCGAGAGGTCGATCCGGATCTTCCCGTGGTTCTTCTGACGGGTGAGGGCGATATTCCCATGGCCGTCGACGCCATGGGAAAGGGTGCGTTCGATTTTCTGGAAAAGCCGTGCGCCGCGTCCGATCTTCTGGAGGTGCTTGAACGCGCCTTTGCAGCCCGTTCGCAGGTGTTGGAGCAAAGAGCGGCGAAATCCGAGTTGGAACGAGGAGACCCCGCCGCGCGTTTGCTGTTCGGCCTGTCGCCCCAGGCCGAGGCCCTGCGCGAACGGGTTCGGACCGTTGCGCCAACAGGTGCCGAAGTTCTTGTGACGGGACCGCCGGGCAGCGGCATCTCGAAGGTCGCCGAGGTCGTGCATCTGATGTCGCCAGCAGGGCAGGGACCATTTGTCAAACGCACGGCCTCAAGCCTCAGCCCCGACGACTTGGCCGAGAGCTGTGAAGATGCGGCAGGTGGGTCATTGTTTCTGGATGAAGTCTCGGCCATGCCCCATGCCACGCAATTTGCGGCGTTGGAGATCATCGAGCATGGACCAGGCGGGCGTATCATTGCGGGAACGACCGCTGATCTTTCGGCGCTGAGTTCTGAAGGCCGGTTCAATGCAGACCTGTTTTACAGGCTGGATGTCATGCGGGTGCGTATTCCATCGCTGGCAGAACGCCCCGACGACATTCCGGTGATCTTCCGTCATTACGTTGCACAGGCCGCAGAACAGGCGGGGATCGTGGCGCCGGAAATCTCGTCCGAGCATCTGGCGTCGCTAATGGCCAGCGACTGGCCGGGGAATGCGCGATCCCTGATGTCAGCCGCGATGCGCTTCGTGCTGGGAATGCCGGAAGAAGTCGCGCAGGCAACTGATCTGGGGCTCAGCGAACAGATGGCGCGGGTGGAGCGGTCGCTGCTCATCGCGGCGCTGGGTCGTCACAACGGTAAGGCATCAGATGCGGCGAAGGCATTGAAACTGCCGCGCAAGACATTTTACGACAAGCTGGCACGGTACCAGATTCGGGCCGAGGATTACCGGCGGTAACGGTCGGGCTCCCGCCACCTTTTTCCGCATTAACATGCGTCTAAAGCTGTTGGGCCGGGCAGCCCGCTGTCGCGGACTGCGGTTTCGCACCAGTTGATTCGGGTGTTTTGATTCGCAGGGTGTGCGGATTTCCGCACAAACTGGAAGATTGCTGTGCGGAATCTCGCACTTGGGGTTTCGAATGGATCGAGTATACATTGCAAAACGCTTCATAACATTTTGAAATAAATAATATTAATAGAAAATTGAGAGGCAAAAAACAAATCGTTGAGTGGATCGTGCCGATTCGTTTCACTTCGCTTCATCTGACACCGAATTGGTGTCGAAGGACAGTTTCAAGGAAGTCTGGGAGGAAAAGACAGATGAAATTCCTGACAACGGCCGCAACCGCTCTGGCGCTGACAGTCACAGCCACCGCTGGCATGGCAGCCTGTGACGATGGTGAAATCGTCGTCAAGTTTGCGCATGTGACCAACACTGACAAACACCCCAAGGGCATTGCCGCATCGCTGCTGGAACAGCGCGTCAATGATGAGATGAACGGCGTGATGTGCATGGAGGTCTATCCGAACTCGACCCTGTACAACGATGACAAGGTGCTGGAGGCGATGTTGCAGGGCGACGTTCAGCTGGCCGCGCCGTCACTGTCGAAGTTCGAGAAGTTCACCAAGCAGTTCCGCCTGTTTGACTTGCCGTTCATGTTCAAGAACATCGATGCTGTGGATGCATTCCAGGCGTCGGCTGATGGTCAGGCGATGAAGGACAGCATGCAGCGCCGTGGCCTTCAGGGGCTGGCCTTCTGGCACAACGGCATGAAGCAGATGTCGGCCAACAAGCCGCTGGTCGATCCGTCGGATGCAAACGGCCTGAAGTTCCGCGTGCAGTCTTCGGACGTTCTGGTGGCACAGATGGAGGCCATCGGTGGCAGCCCGCAGAAAATGGCGTTCTCGGAAGTTTACGGCGCGCTGCAACAGGGGGTTGTGGATGGTCAGGAAAACACCTGGTCGAACATCTACGGCAAGAAGTTCTTCGAGGTGCAGGACGGCATCACCGAGACCAACCACGGCATCATCGACTATCTTGTCGTAACCTCTGTGGACTGGCTGGACAGCCTGGATCCGGACGTGCGTGATAAGTTCCTGACCATTCTGGCTGAAGTCACGGAAACACGGAACAAAGAAGCCTTTGCCGTGAACGAAGCAGCCAAAGCCTCGATCATTGAAGCAGGCGGTGTCATCCGCGAGTTGACCCCGGAACAGCGTCAGGCCTGGGTTGATGCGATGAAGCCCGTTTGGGACCAGTTCGCAGGTGACGTGGGTCAGGACAAGATCGACGCGGCTCAGGCCATCAACGCCGGCTTCTGAATCTGGCCAAAGGCCGCGCGTCCGGGGACTGGGGAGTATTCGACGCGCTGGCCGGGCGGGCTGAACAAGCCCGCCCAACACTCTCTCATCACAAAAAATGCGGGGACAGAAAGATGTCTGGTGCGAATTCCGGCCAAGGCGGGCTGGTCGACCATATCGAAGAAACCCTGATCGCGTGTCTGTTGGGCCTGATGACGGTCGTGACATTTGCCAATGTGATCGCGCGGTTTGTTTTCAATTCCAATATCCTGTGGGCGCTTGAACTGACGGTGTTCACTTTTGGCTGGCTGGTGCTGCTTGGTGCCTCTTACGCGGTCAAGAAACACTCTCATCTGGGTGTTGATGCGATCCTGAACATGCTGGCCCCAGCGCCGCGTCGCATTCTGGCGCTCATCGCCGTGGGGTGCTGTCTGGTGTTTTCGCTGCTGTTGCTGAAAGGCGCCTATGACTATTGGGCGGTTTTCGCGGATCTGCCGCCGACATCCGGACGCTGGTTCCCGACCGGGTTCAACTTCGACGCCCGCAGCCAGAGCTTCTATGAGGTGGACGATATCCCGATGGTCGCTCCGCTGCGGTTTCTGGAAGACCTGATCAACTATGGCGAAGGGTACGAAAAGCTTCCCAAAGTGGTGCCTTATCTGGTGCTGCCGGTATCGATGCTGCTGCTGGTGATCCGGTTCGCCCAGGTTGCCGTTCAGATATGGCGTGGCGAAACGGATCGCCTGGTCGCCAGCCACGAAGTCGAGGACGAGATCGAAGAAGTCCGCGCTCAGCAAGGAGAGCACAACTAATGGACGTCGTACTTCTTTTCTCGATGGTCGTCGGCCTGCTGCTGATCGGTGTGCCGATTGCGGTTGCGCTTGGCCTCAGCTCGACCCTGTTTCTGCTGATCTACTCGGACAGTTCACTCGCTTCTGTCGCGGGCACGCTGTTCGAGGCGTTTGAAGGGCATTTTACCCTGCTGGCGATCCCGTTCTTCATCCTGGCGTCGTCCTTCATGACAACAGGTGGTGTCGCACGACGGATCATCCGGTTCTCGATCGCCTGTGTCGGACATTTGCCCGGCGGTCTGGCGATTGCGGGCGTCTTTGCCTGTATGCTGTTCGCAGCCCTGTCCGGATCGTCCCCGGCGACCGTGGTCGCCATCGGCTCGATCGTCATCGCGGGGATGCGTCAGGTGGGCTATTCCAAGGAATTTGCCGCCGGTGTGATCTGCAACGCGGGGACACTGGGAATTCTGATCCCTCCGTCCATCGTCATGGTCGTATATGCCGCCGCTGTCGAAGTCTCGGTTGGGCGCATGTTCCTTGCAGGTGTTATTCCCGGTCTGATGGCTGGTTTGATGCTGATGATCACCATCTATGTCATGGCCAAGGTCAAGAACCTGCCCAAGGGGGAATGGAAAGGCTGGGGAGAGGTCTTTGCCTCGGCCCGTGAAGCCGGTTGGGGTCTTTTCCTGATCGTCATCATTCTGGGTGGTATCTATGGTGGCATCTTCACCCCGACCGAGGCCGCCGCAGTCGCCGCAGTCTACGCGTTCTTCATTGCCAGCTTTGTGTACAAGGACATGGGCCCGCTGAGCACGGAGGAAGGCGCACAGAACCTGCCGCTGCTGAAAAAGCCCCATGCGCTGATCACGGCGTTCTTTCACCCGGACACCAAGCATACGCTGTTCGAGGCAGGCAAGCTGACTGTCACTCTGCTTTTCGTGATCGCCAACGCGCTGATCCTCAAGCATGTTCTGACCGACGAACAGGTGCCGCAGCATATCGCCGAAGCGATGCTGTCGGCGGGCCTTGGCCCGGTCGCATTCCTGATCGTGGTGAACGTGATCCTGCTGATCGGCGGTCAGTTCATGGAACCGTCTGGACTGCTTGTCATCGTGGCGCCCCTGGTGTTCCCGATCGCTATCGAGCTGGGCATCGACCCGATCCATCTGGGTATCATCATGGTGGTCAACATGGAGATCGGGATGATCACGCCTCCGGTCGGTCTGAACCTGTTCGTGACTTCGGGTGTTGCGGGTATGCCGATGATGAGCGTTGTGAAGGCGGCGCTGCCCTTCCTTGCGGTGCTGTTCGTCTTCCTGATCATGGTGACGTATATTCCGTGGATATCGACCTTCCTGCCCAACACCTTCATGGGGCCGGAAATAATAACCAACTAGACTGTCTGAAAACTGAACAAAGCCGGGTGGTGTCAACTGCCCGGCTTTTTCGTGTCTTGAAACCGCGCGATGGGGTCTTATCTGAGGCACAGAGGACGACCTCTGCTTTCTGGGACATCATTCGGGACGACCCGTACGGATATGAGGTTGTCTTATGCCCTGGATCTTTCTTCTGTTTGCTGGCCTTTTGGAAATTGTCTGGGCGGTTGCCATGAAGCAGTCGGCCGGATTTACCCGATTGTGGCCGACGGCCGTGATGGGCGTTTCGATGTTGGGTTCATTTGGTCTGCTGGCGCTTGCAATGCGCGACTTACCGTTGGGCACCGCATACACGATCTGGACTGGGATCGGTGCGGTGGGGGCGTTCAGTGTCGGTATTCTGTTTCTTGGCGAAGCCCTGACACCTGCGCGGATCGCAGCTGCGGTTCTGATCGTGACAGGCCTTGTGGTGATGAAGCTTTCCTGAAGCCCTTGACTGGCCAAGCCAAAGTACTTCGGCAGTTTGCAGCACACACACGAAGCGGAGCTCGGAATTTTGACCGGCTCTGACAAACGCATTTTGTGTGGCTTCTAAAAAGGCAAAGGCCGGATTTGTTAACGGCGGATTTCGCATCGGATCGGTTCTGGCGCGGGATGGCGGATTTGTCTCACAAGGTCGCAATCAGCCTGTACAGGGCGGCAACCCGACCGTGCTGGAAGAGCTGGATGCCCTGCGCAAGGCGGGGCGTCAGAAAACATATCGCGCCATTACCCTGTGTAATTTTGTTCGCTTCCCATCGCTCAGTTCGGAATCCCGCGTATCTTCGCCAACTCACGGAGTTTCGTGCGCAAGGCAGGATTTTTGTACGATCAAAGGGGACGGGCCTGTTGTAGTGAACAACCCTGACCGCAACGCGTTGAAGCGACGATCTATTGAATAACCGATCCTTGGGCCGAAGAAACTGCGGGACGAAGTCTGAAATTAGGCGCCTTCCAGCGCTTGAATGATTCCTGAGAAATCAGACGCTTTCAGGCTGGCCCCGCCCACAAGTGCGCCATCGACGTTGGAAACTGAAAATATATCCGCCGCATTGTCGGGTTTTACCGAACCGCCATAGAGCAGGCGGACGGAACGGCCCACGCCTTCGCCGAAGCGGCGCTCCAGCCGGGCGCGCATGAAGTCGTGAACTTCCCCGATTTCTTCCAGGGTGGGAACTTTGCCGGTGCCAATTGCCCAGATCGGTTCATATGCAACGATCAAGTTCTCGCCGGTTGACTGATCCGGGATCGACCCGGACATCTGGCCGCCGATGATGTCGAGCGTATTGGCCGCTTCGCGCTGCTCAAGGCTTTCGCCGACGCAAATGATCGCCTTCAGACCTGCATCCATTGCTGCGCGCGCCTTGGCCCGCACATCTTCGTCATGTTCACTGTGGTCCACGCGGCGCTCGGAATGGCCCAGGATGACCGATGTTGCACCGGCATCCACCAGCATATCCGCACTGATATCTCCGGTATGCGGGCCTGATTTTGCGGCATGACAGTCCTGACCACCGACAGAGATGGCAGTGCCCTGAACGGCAATTGATGCGCGGCTGAGCAATGTTGCCGGTGGGCAAATCAGGATTTCCACCGATGCTGCCGGGTAGATCTGAGACAGCGCCTTCAACTCGGTCAATTCAGCGCCGGTCCCATTCATTTTCCAGTTTCCAGCCGCCAGCTTCTGCCGCATTTTGGTATCTCCCTGATCATCCGATGATTTTAGCATGCGGATAGCATTGTCGGCATCATCTTACAATTCTGCTCGCATGCTGATCCCGGACGGAAACATCGAAGATCGGTCCGCATGCGACATTCAAATGAAAAGGGATGAGGCGGGCTTAGCCTTGTTGGCCGATGCTTTCGTCAAATTTGATCGACTCTCCGCATCCGCAGGCGTCGACGACGTTCGGGTTCTTGAACTTAAAGCCGGATTCCAACAACGACACTTCGTAATCGATTTCGGTTCCAAACAGAAACATCTGGGCCATTGGCGCAATCATGATGCGCGCGCCGTCCTGTTCGACGACTTCGTCATGAGGATCTGCCTGATCGACATATTCCATGGTGTATTCCATGCCTGCACAGCCGCCTTTTTTGACGCCGATGCGCAAACCAGCGTGGCCGCCCGAATTCATCAGGCGGGTAATCTGCTCTGCGGCTTTGGGCGTCATGGTCACAGCCTGTTTGCCGGGGATGCCGAACATGTAAATCTCCGTTGTCGCGCGTTACACCCAATCTAGGGTCCCAGGCTGTTTTGCTCAAGGCAATGTGGCGCAAAGAATTTGAATTCGCTGGAAAGCTCTGGCGTGTCCGCACAGCCGCTCCGCAAACTTGCTTTGATACGGGAGGCGGGGTTAGCATCGGTCTAATGAAGTTTTGGAACCCCGTCCGAATAGATGGAAAGACATGAAGTGGTAGAAAAATGAATAATTTAGAGTCGAAAGTTAAAGTAGCTTTTCTTGCGGCCGCACTTTTTTCTGTAAGCGTGTGTGTGATGTCCAACGAAGCTTGGGCGGCCACGGGATCCGAACGGCACCCGGTGAATTGTGCAACGGCGGAAGGGGATCTGCGCGCGATTGCATCGGAAAAGAAACATGCGGAAGACAAACAACTGGAAAGCATTGCTGCCATAACACCTGCCGGGGCTCTGTTGGGGCTGGTCACGGGAACCGAGCAAAAAAGGCTGCAAATGCTGTCAGGTGACTACGTCAAGCAATTGGATGCCAGAGCGGCAGAGATCAAGGAAACCTGCAATCTGAATTGATCGTCGTTGTCGGAACAAAAAAGGACCGCTCTCGGGCAAGAACGGCCCATATTCTTGAGCTGGGAAGCGGGGGGCGGTCATGGCATACCCAGCCGACGGCACCGCATACGCGAATGCCACCTTCAGATGTTATCCGTCAGGAGTGTGACAGGGGCTGCACGATAAGGTGACGAAAATGCCAAGCTTTCGTGACAATTGGCAGGGCAAGTGCCTGATGGCTACATAAAGCCCAATTCCAGGCGCGCCTCATCAGACATCATCTCCATGCCCCAGGGCGGTTCCCAGGTCAGTTCGACATCGACTTCCTTGACGCCCGCAACAGGCTCAATCGCCTCGACAATCCAGCCGGGCATGTCGCCCGCGACCGGACATCCGGGTGCCGTCAGGGTCATGATGACTTTCACGGCGTTGTCCGGAG
Organism: Ruegeria sp. A4; assembly: GCF_056543025.1. NCBI lineage: Bacteria > Pseudomonadati > Pseudomonadota > Alphaproteobacteria > Rhodobacterales > Roseobacteraceae > Ruegeria > Ruegeria sp. A4. The sequence goes on from NZ_JBQGAW010000001.1 coordinate 477,155, forward strand.
AAATGTCGATCGTATAGATCAGGCCCAGGTCATAGATGTTGACCGGAATTTCCGGATCGTAAACCGTGCGGCACGCTTCGACGACAGCCTCGTACAGCGGGTGTTCAATCGTTGACGGCGCAATCAGCGGGGTGCCTTCAAACTGTTCGCTCGGGTGGGTCATCTTTGCCTCGGGTCAGTTGCCTGAGTGATTATATAGGGAATACCTGCAACAGCGTCCAGTAGGGGCGTGACGCTCGGGTGAGCGTCACTGTGTCTTAGTCATTGATGTCATGCGTGAAGGTCTTGACCTGACCATGCGGCAAGGCAAAAAGCCGGCGCAGGACAAGCCATGCGATCAACGAAAGAACTGCGAAGATCAGCGCGAGCACATGCAATGACAGTGTCAGGCCGGGGATGACGAGGATGAGACCGGTGATCGCGGCCCCGATCGCAAAGCCCAGAAAGATGAAACCGGGCAGAACGATTTCCAGGATCCCCAGAGCCAGCGCGGCGGCCAGCCAGATCCACCAGGTCAGCCAAAAGGGATCAGCCATCATCTACCTCCTTTGAGCATCTTGAACGCGTCACCAAAGGCTTCGAGAGCATTGGCAGGCACGACTATGGTCTGCTTGCCGGAACCGTTGCCCAATGCATTAAGGGCTTCAACCTGTTTCAGCGCAACCTGATACTGCGCAGCCTCGATGCCATTGTCCTGAATGGCCTTGGCGACGACGCCTGTCGCGTAGGCCTCTGCCTCGGCCTGAATGCGCCGCGCCTTGGCGGTTTGTTCGGCTGCGTACAGCTCGGCATCGGCGTGCAGTTCGACGGCGCGTTTTTGGCCTTCGGCTTCGGTCACCTGCGCACGACGGGCGCGTTCTGCGTTCAGCTGTTGCAGCATGGCATCGCGGGTCGCCTGATCCAGATTCACATCCAGAATCTCGGCCCGGGTCACTTCGATTCCCCAATCATCCACTGCGGTTTCAACGCTTTCCTGAATGCGTGTGATCAACTGCGCACGGTTCGACTGCACTTCGTCCAGATCCATCTTGCCGATCTCGGCGCGAACGATACCGGCAACCGTGGTGGCAATCGCTCCGTCAACGTCGCGGATACGATAGACCGTCTTTTCCGGTTCGAGAATGCGGTAGAAGACAGAGGTGTCGATTTGCACCAGCACGTTGTCCTTGGTGATCGCGTCCTGCGTCGCGTTCGGCAACTGGCGTTCAAGGATCGAGATCTTGTGGCGCGCAACGTCCAGTAACGGAACGATGAAATTGATGCCGGGGCCAAGCACCGAATGCAGTCTTCCAAACCGTTCAACCACGTATTTTTCGGATTGCGGAACGATCTTGATGCCTTTGAAAATAACGATGACCACCAGCACGGCGGCCAGCAGGTAAATGATGTTTGACGAAAGCAGTCCGATGATCTGATCTTCGGTCATTCTGTCCTCTTTTTATTGTGTACTATGGTATACATATGGGGATCGAGTCGCTCGATTTCAACTCTGGTATGGAGGGAAAACCGGCAGATGCAAACGCTTCACTACAGGAACTCGGCCTGGACCAGAAGTTTTGTGACTGCTTTGCATCCCGGCTTGTTTGCGGTATCGGGCGGGGATGAAATTGATAATCGATACAGACCCCGGCATCGACGATGCCATGGCGATCGCCTATGCCGCCGCTGCGCCTGAATTTGACCTGATCGGCCTGACCACGGTGTTCGGCAATACGCATGTTCATCAGTCCAGCCGCAATGCCCGTTTCCTGCTGGACAAGCTGGGCCTGGACCTTCCGGTGGCGGAAGGCGCGCCTTTCCCTTTGGGGGCTGACATGCACGTCCCATCGGACCATGTCCATGGTCCCGAAGGGTTTGGTGACCTGACTGAAATTCCCGAGATCGGACGGAACCATGATCTTCCCGCCGCAGAGTTTCTGGCCGAGATGGCCCGGAAGCACAAAAACGAACTGGTCGTGTGTGCGGTCGGACCGCTGACCAATATTGCCAACGCCATGCGATTGGACCCGGAATTTGCCGGTAACCTCGGCCGGTTGGTGGTCATGGGCGGTGCCGTCTACTGCAAGGGCAACGTTACCGACCATGCCGAAGCCAACATCTATCACGATGCGGTTGCCGCAGATGCGGTCTTTTCCGCACCGCCCGAGACCGTGCTGGTTGGTTTGGACGTCACCCTGAAAACACTTTACGAGACCGCGGATTTCGACGCGCTGGCTCAAAAATCGCCCGGCATGGGATCTTTTCTGCGTGATATCTCTCGGTTTTACCTGAAATTCTATAAGGAAATCGGCGGATTGGAAGGGTGCGGCCTGCATGATTCAACCGCCGTGATCGCCTGTTCGCACGGGGCCATGTTCGACATGGTCGAAACCGGGCTGCATGTTGTGACGGAAGGCGACCGGATAGGTGCGACGCAACCTGACCGGGATCGTCCCGCAGTTCATGTTTGTCGTGATGTGGATGGGGCGGGTGTCGTGCGTCTGTTTACTGACCGCGTTGCATCCTTGCCCTGACGGGTTGCAAAGACCGATCGGATCGGGCAAATCCTGCCCGGTTCGGCGATCCGAGGCGATGACATGACCCAGCAATTCTCTTTCAAGCTCAAGGCCACAGACGGCAAGGCGCGCACCGGTGTTATTAGCACTCCGCGGGGCGAGGTGCGGACACCTGCCTTCATGCCGGTTGGTACCGCCGCGACGGTCAAGGCGATGATGCCGGAAAGCGTCCGAGCCACCGGGGCCGACATCCTGCTGGGCAACACCTATCACCTGATGCTGCGCCCCACGGCCGAGCGGATTGATCGCCTGGGCGGGTTGCACAAGTTCATGAACTGGGACCGACCGATTCTGACGGACTCGGGGGGGTTTCAGGTCATGTCGCTGGCCGGTTTGCGGAAGCTGACCGAAAAGGGTGTGACCTTCAAATCCCATATTGATGGATCGAAGCACGAGCTGACGCCAGAAAGATCAATGGAAATTCAGCGCCTTTTGGGTTCCGACATCGTGATGTGCTTTGACGAATGCCCTGCATTGCCTGCAAATCGCGACCGGATCGCCGAGTCCATGCGTTTGTCGATGCGTTGGGCCGAGAGGTCCCGTGACGCTTTCGGGGATCGTCCGGGGCATGCTCTGTTCGGAATCATGCAGGGCGGGCTTGAGCGGGACCTGCGGGAAGAAAGCGCCGAGGCGTTGAAGAAGATTGGTTTCGAAGGCTACGCCGTTGGCGGTCTGGCAGTGGGCGAGGGGCAGGAGGCCATGTTCGACTGTCTCGATTATGCGCCTGATTTCCTGCCCATGGACAAGCCGCGTTACCTGATGGGCGTTGGCAAGCCGGATGACATAGTCGGAGCAGTGGCGCGCGGGATCGACATGATGGATTGCGTTCTGCCCTCGCGCTCGGGCCGTACCGGTCAGGTGTTCACGCGCTACGGCGTGGTGAACATCAAGAACGCGCGTCATGCGGATGATCCACGCCCGCTGGATGAAAACTGTTCTTGCCCGGCCTGTTCGAACTATTCACGTGCCTACCTGCACCATGTGTTCCGCGCCAACGAAATGATCTCGGGCATGTTGCTGACCTGGCACAACCTGCATTACTTTCAGGAAATCATGCAGGGCATGCGGGACGCGATCGCTGACGGCTCATTCGAGGCGTGGCAGGCCGCATTCCACGCGCAACGCGCACAGGGGGACATCGAGCCCCTGTAACCTGTCCGTTCAGGTGACAATTGCGGGGTTTTCCGGTATTCTGAAACCACTTTGTTCAAAGTTGTTTTGTTTGTGACCCGGAGAATTTTTGATGTTCCGCTTTTTCCTCGGCGCAGTCATTTTTTGCGCATCCCCTTCCGTTGCTGACGTCTGGACCTTTGAAACCCCATCCGAAAACGTTCAGTGTTCGGTGGGGGAAAGCGCCGAGTCCTCGGACATTCGGTGTACGATCATAGAAAGATACGGCCCTCCGGCGTTGCCGCGCCCCGCGAACTGTCAATCTGACTGGGGGCATGATTTTCAGATGTTCGACAACGGTCCCGTGGAATTGCTGTGCCAGCCACTGAACCGGAGCCGGGACGGATTTGACCGTGCGGAATACGGTGTAACCGGTCGGTTCGGAGGATTTACCTGCACCTCCTCCACGAAAGGTCTGGAATGTCGCAACCCGGATGGCCACGGTTTTTTTCTGTCCCGGGCAGTGCAGCAGGTGTTCTGACCCTGAATTTGCGCATTGCATATGCATGTTGCACTAATTTCGGTGGATATGTTCCCGGGACATCTTGCAGTCCCGAAAACCTCGGTTCATGCTGCGACACGATACATGGCGATAAGGTTGAAAAAGGGCGATGAGGCCCCACCTTTATCGTCCAAGACAGGAGATGGCCGGATGTTGCCTCGATGAGGGACAAGCGCCATCTTGCCAACGATAAGGATAGAGCATGCAAGAGCCTCTGAATTCCTCATACCCCGTCCTGCCGCTGCGCGATATCGTGGTGTTCCCACATATGATCGTGCCGCTTTTCGTGGGCCGAGACAAATCGGTACGCGCGCTGGAAGAGGTGATGCAGGATGACAAACAAATTCTGCTGTCCAGCCAGATCGACCCCAGCGTCGACGACCCGGATGAGAACGGTATTTACCAGTCCGGTGTTCTGGCCAATGTGTTGCAGCTGCTGAAACTGCCCGATGGCACCGTCAAAGTGCTCGTCGAAGGGCAGGCGCGCGTGCAGATCACCGAGTTTCTTGAAAACGAAGAGTTTTTCGAGGCGCGGGCGGAATATCTGACCGAAATCCCGGGTGACGTCACCACGACCGAAGCCCTGTTGCGCACCGTCGCGGACGAGTTCGAGCGCTATGCCAAGGTGCGCAAGAACATCCCCGAAGAAGCGCTGACGGCCGTGGGTGAAACCACCGAGCCGGCAAAGCTGGCCGACCTTGTGTCGGGCCATCTGGGCATCGAGGTCGAACAAAAGCAGGACCTGCTGGAAACACTCAGCGTCAGCGAGCGGCTTGAAAAAGTCTATGGCCTGATGCAGGGCGAAATGTCGGTTTTGCAGGTCGAGAAAAAGATCAAGACCCGCGTCAAATCCCAGATGGAGAAGACCCAGCGCGAGTATTATCTGAATGAGCAGATGAAGGCCATTCAGAAAGAGCTTGGCGATGGCGAGGACGGCGCGAACGAGATCGCCGAACTGGAAGCCAAGATCGCCGAGACCAAGCTGTCGAAGGAAGCGCGCGAGAAGGCGGAAGGCGAGCTGAAGAAGCTCAAGAACATGTCGCCCATGTCGGCCGAAGCAACCGTGGTGCGCAATTATCTGGACTGGATTCTGTCTTTGCCGTGGGGCACGAAATCCCGCGTCAAAAAGGATCTGGGTCGTGCGCAGGATATTCTGGACGCCGATCACTATGGCCTTGAAAAGGTCAAGGAGCGGATCGTCGAATATCTGGCGGTGCAGCAGCGGTCGAAAAAGCTGAAAGGCCCGATCCTGTGCCTTGTCGGCCCTCCGGGCGTGGGCAAGACCAGCTTGGGTAAATCGGTCGCCAAGGCCACGGGGCGCGAGTTCATTCGCATCAGCTTGGGTGGGGTGCGCGACGAATCCGAGATCCGCGGCCACCGCCGGACCTATATCGGTTCGATGCCCGGCAAGATCATTCAGGCGCTGAAAAAGGCGAAAACCACGAACCCGCTTATCCTGCTCGATGAAATCGACAAGATGGGGCAGGACTTCCGTGGGGACCCGGCCTCGGCGATGCTCGAGGTGTTGGACCCGGAACAGAACAACACGTTCATAGATCATTATCTTGAGGTCGAATATGACCTGTCGAATGTGATGTTCCTGACCACGTCCAACAGCTATAACATGCCCGGGCCTTTGCTGGACCGGATGGAGATCATCCCATTGGCCGGCTATACCGAGGATGAAAAGCGCGAGATCGCCAAGCAGCACCTGATCGCCAAGCAGGTCAAAAACCATGGTCTGAAAGCCAAGGAATTCGAACTGACCGATGAAGCGCTGCAAAAGATAATCCGCACCTATACCCGCGAGGCCGGTGTGCGGAACCTCGAGCGCGAAATCGCCAAGGTGGCACGGAAGGCGCTGACCAAGATCATCAAGAAAGAGGCGGAAACCGTTACCGTCACGCCTGAAAACTTGGATGAATTCCTGGGCGTGCCAAAGTTTCGTTATGGTCTGGCCGAGCAGGACGATCAGGTCGGTGTCGTGACCGGTTTGGCCTGGACTTCGGTCGGGGGCGATCTGCTGCATATCGAGGCGTTGAAGCTGCCCGGCAAAGGTCGGATGAAGACGACAGGCAAGCTGGGCGATGTGATGAAAGAATCCATCGATGCGGCGTCGTCATATGTGCGGTCGATTTCTCCCAAGATCGGAGTGAAGCCGCCTCAGTTCGACAAGATCGACATCCATGTGCACGTGCCGGATGGTGCAACGCCCAAGGATGGTCCGTCAGCGGGTCTGGCGATGGTGACATCGATCGTATCGGTTCTGACGGGCATTCCCGTTCGCAAGGATATCGCCATGACGGGCGAGGTTTCGTTGCGCGGGAACGCAATGCCGATCGGCGGCTTGAAGGAGAAACTGCTGGCTGCGTTGCGCGGTGGTATCAAGACGGTCCTGATCCCAGAGGAAAACGAAAAGGACCTGGCGGATATCCCGGACAATGTGAAGGAAGGCTTGAAGATCATCCCGGTCAAGCACGTCTCGGAGGTTCTTGAGCATTCTCTGGTTCGTACACCGGAGCCGGTTGAATGGGACGAAGCCGCCGAGGAGGCCGCCGCTGCCGCAGCAGCCTCGTCAGAGGCGACGGGGCCATCGGCCACGGCACACTAAGCAGATTGAGCGAATGAAAAAGGCGGGGCGAATGCCCTGCCTTTTTTACAATCCAATGACGGGTTGCTTTGGATCAAGTATTTCTTCGTCGGCTATGTATTCATTGAACTTATCGGGTGGCAGAGCCGAGCGGACGGCAAGAACGAAAATGATCGACGAAAACAGGATGCAAAGCAGAAGGTCCCAGCCAAACGGGATCTGCTTCAACGATCCGGCTCCGAATTGCCCAAGGAATGAGATCAGCCCAAGACCTGAGAAATAAGGCACAAGCCACAGGGCCTCGGTAACGTCCATTTCGTCCAAACGTCCCCGGAACCGGATCAGCAACAGAATTTTCCCGACAATCAGCGCGATGCCAAGCCGCCAGACCGTGTCCCATCCGCTCCAATACACGATCATCGTGGCGATGGCGAAGGCCGTCAGCGCGACAAGACGCACGGCCGGTATTCGGATCGATCTGGGATGATCTGGCATTAGGTTTCTCAGGCAAACCACGGCTATGGGCCCGACGGCGAATGACAAGACGATGGCCGCACCGTTCAGGGCAATGACGGTGGTAAAGGGTACTGTCAGCAGGAAAACCGTTCCGATCAGAAAGTTCAGCCCCAGCGCCCACAGCGGAACCCCGAATGACGACAAAACCTGCAACCGTTTGGGCAGGAAACTGTTTTTTGAAAGGGCGAGGGCGATACGGGCGTTCGACCCGGTTGCGACCAGCCCGTTTCCAAAGGGTCCTATCACGGATCCGACATTCAGCAGGCTCAGAAACCAGACCAGCCCGACAGACATGATGATGGCGTCCAGTGGTCCTTCGCCCCCAAAGCTCAACTGCGCCCATCCTTTGGACAGCATGGATGGGTCCAGCGCGCCGATGAAGGCCACTTGCAGACCAAGGTAGATGACGGCGCACAGAACAATCGACAACACCAATGCGGCCGGAATTGCGAATTTCGGATTTCGAACTTCGCCTGCCATATCAACCACATGGCGAAAGCCGATGAATGAAAAAATAACGCCCCCGGTGGAAACGGCGGCCATGATACCCTGCGCGCCGTAGGGCGCAAACCCATCCGGCTGGGTGAAGTTCTCGCTGTTGAACCGGCTTGCGACAAGCAGAATGGACAGGACAACTGGTATAGCGATCTTGGCCCAGGTCAGCGCAGCATTGACGCGCGTGAAGAACTTGACCCCAAGCGCATTCACCGCGACGAACAGCAGCATGAAAACCAGCGCGACGAAAATACCCGCCCCGGTCAAATCACCTGTCTCGGCCGTATGCAACCAGGGCGCATACGGCGCCAGGTATTTCAGCATGGCCTCGACTTCGATGGGCGCCGTGGTGTTGTAGCCGATCCAGGCGGTCCATCCCATGGCCATCGAAACGATATTGCCATGCGAAAACTGAGGCACGCGCGCGATCCCTCCGGGAATGGGCAGCATGGCGGAAATCTCTGCGAAGGTGATGGCCAAAATGAACATGGCAACCGCGCCGATAATCCACGAGATCGTGGCCGCGGGCCCTGCATGCTGAACGGCCAGAAGGGGGCCGAATAACCAGCCCGAACCGATGATTCCTCCGACTGAAATGAAGGTCAGTCCCAGCAGGCCGATGTCGCGCTTTAACCCCGTCATGGTGACCTCAGCCTTAGTGTGTGGCCTTTAATCGGGCCAAATAGGGCACGATAGCCGCCGAACGCGCGACATGGCAAGCCCGCTGGTTCCAAGCGAAAATCCGAAAATGGGATGGTGGGTGATAAGAGATTTGAACTCCTGACATCTTCGATGTGAACGAAGCGCTCTACCACTGAGCTAATCACCCATGACATGCGGTCATATCTTCCGCGGGGGTGCGCTGCAAGGGAAATTGAACAATTCGCGAGGGCAAAAAACAGCGGGCAAACAAAAAACTGGATTCTGACAAAAAACTGCAAAACGCCGCTTGACGCTGCCCGACCGTGGCCATAATACACCCAAACGTTCAGCAATGAACATGCAGCGGGCGGTTGTAGCTCAGTTGGTTAGAGTACCGGCCTGTCACGCCGGGGGTCGCGGGTTCGAGCCCCGTCAACCGCGCCATCGCTGCCAACCTTGGTCCAGGATAAAGGCCATGAAATAGATGCGCGGTTGTAGCTCAGTTGGTTAGAGTACCGGCCTGTCACGCCGGGGGTCGCGGGTTCGAGCCCCGTCAACCGCGCCATTTTCTCCTCAAGATCATGGATCCGCCAGATAGCCAGGCATTGAGCTGTTCGATTCCATGCCCATCGTTTGATTTGGTCGGCGAAAACCTGTACGTTCACTAAATGTTCTAACTTTTCTGTTGGAGACTCGGGCAAGCTCGCCTATCTCTAAACCACTTGTTTGTTGGGGGCCGGAAATGGCTGAGCTGAAGAATATAGAGGTGCGCGGCGCGCGCGAGCATAACCTCAAAGGCATCGATGTCGACATCCCTCGGGATCAGTTGGTGGTGATCACCGGGCTGTCCGGTTCGGGCAAGTCGTCGCTGGCGTTCGACACGATTTATGCCGAAGGTCAGCGCCGTTATGTCGAAAGCCTGTCCGCTTATGCGCGGCAGTTTCTCGACATGATGGAAAAGCCCGATGTTGACCATATCAGTGGACTGTCTCCGGCGATCTCCATTGAACAAAAAACGACCTCGAAGAACCCGCGTTCGACTGTGGGAACCGTAACCGAGATCTATGACTATCTGCGTCTGTTGTTCGCCCGCGCAGGTACGCCGTACAGCCCGGCCACCGGCCAGCCGATCGAGGCGCAACAGGTGCAGGACATGGTCGACCGCATCATGGCGATGGAGGAGGGCACGCGGGGTTATCTGCTGGCTCCGATCGTGCGCGACCGCAAAGGTGAGTACCGGAAGGAATTTCTGGAACTGCGCAAGCAGGGGTTCCAGCGCGTGAAGGTGGATGGTGAGTTCCATGAGCTGGATCAGCCCCCGACATTGGACAAGAAGTTCCGTCACGATATTGACGTTGTGGTCGACCGCCTGGTTGTTCGTGAAGGCATGGAAACGCGTTTGGCCGATAGCCTGCGCACCGCTCTGGATCTGGCGGACGGAATCGCGATTCTGGAAACGGCCCCACGAGAAGGAGAGCCGGAACGGATTACCTTCAGCGAAAACTTCGCCTGCCCGGTCAGCGGTTTCACCATCCCGGAGATTGAACCGCGCCTGTTTTCGTTCAATGCGCCATTCGGAGCCTGCCCGGATTGTGACGGCTTGGGGGTCGAGCTGTTCTTTGACGAGCGTCTCGTGGTGCCGGATCAGACGCTGAAACTGTATGACGGGGCCCTGGCACCATGGAGGAAAGGCAAGTCGCCGTATTTCCTTCAGACCATCGAGGCCATCGCGCGTCATTATGAGTTTGACAAGAACACGCCTTGGAAAGACCTGCCCAGCAAAGTGCAGCAGGTGTTCCTGCGGGGCTCGGGCGATGAGGAGATCCAGTTCCGCTATGACGAGGGCGGACGGGTGTACCAGGTGACACGCAGCTTCGAAGGCGTGATTCCGAATATGGAACGGCGTTATCGCGAAACGGATAGCGCGTGGATACGCGAGGAATTCGAACGGTACCAAAACAACCGCCCGTGCGGCACCTGCGAAGGGTATCGTCTGCGCGCCGAAGCCTTGGCCGTGAAGATCGCGGGGCTGCATGTCGGTCAGGTGGTACAAATGTCCATCCGCGAAGCGCTTGCCTGGATCGAGGATGCTCCGAACCATCTGAGCGCTCAGAAGAATGAGATCGCCCGGGCCATTCTGAAGGAAATCCGCGAGCGGTTGGGTTTCCTGAATAATGTTGGTTTGGAATACCTTACGCTATCTCGTTCAAGTGGAACCCTGTCAGGCGGCGAAAGTCAGCGTATTCGTCTGGCAAGCCAGATTGGATCGGGCCTGACCGGGGTGCTTTATGTATTGGACGAGCCCTCGATCGGTTTGCACCAGCGTGACAATGACCGGTTGCTTGGTACGCTCAAGAGTCTGCGGGATCAGGGCAACACCGTGATCGTCGTCGAACATGACGAGGAAGCCATCCGCGAAGCCGATTATGTGTTCGACATTGGCCCCGGTGCGGGCGTGCACGGCGGGCAGGTGGTCAGCCACGGCACGCCCGAGCAGATCGCAGCGGATGCGGCCTCGATCACGGGGCAGTATCTGTCAGGTGTACGCGAGATTCCGGTACCCGCCGAGCGGCGCAAGGGGAACAAGAAAAAGGTGACGGTGGTAAAGGCTTCGGGCAACAACCTCAAGGACGTGACGGCCGAATTTCCTTTGGGCAAGTTTGTTTGTGTCACGGGTGTATCTGGCGGCGGTAAGTCGACCCTGACGATTGAGACGTTGTTCAAGACCGCCTCGATGCGCCTGAATGGCGCGCGGCAGACGCCTGCGCCGTGTGAGACAATCAAGGGTTTGGAGCATCTGGACAAGGTCATCGATATCGATCAACGCCCGATCGGGCGGACTCCGCGGTCGAATCCGGCAACCTATACCGGGGCCTTCACTCCGATCCGAGACTGGTTCGCCGGGCTGCCCGAGGCGAAAGCGCGGGGATACAAGCCGGGCCGTTTCAGCTTTAACGTGAAGGGCGGCCGCTGTGAGGCCTGTCAGGGGGACGGCGTCATCAAGATCGAGATGCACTTCCTTCCCGACGTCTATGTCACCTGCGAAACCTGCAAGGGCGCGCGGTACAATCGCGAGACGCTCGAGATCAAGTTCAAGGGCAAGTCCATTGCGGATGTGCTTGATATGACGGTGGAAGACGCGCAGGAATTCTTCAAGGCCGTGCCCTCGATTCGCGACAAGATGGATGCGCTGGCCCGCGTTGGTCTTGGCTATATCAAGGTGGGTCAACAGGCGACCACGCTGTCGGGTGGTGAGGCGCAGCGTGTCAAACTGTCCAAGGAACTGTCGAAACGATCAACCGGGCGGACGCTCTATATTCTGGACGAACCGACCACGGGTCTGCATTTCGAAGATGTACGCAAGCTGTTGGAAGTGCTGCATGAATTGGTCGATCAGGGCAATACCGTCGTGGTGATCGAACACAATCTGGACGTGGTGAAAACCGCCGACCATATAATCGACATCGGGCCTGAAGGCGGCGACGGCGGTGGTGAGATCGTAGCCGTCGGAGCACCCGAAGAGATTGCTCAAGTCGAACGCAGCCATACCGGTCGGTATCTGAAAACCATGCTCAACCCGGATCGGGTGGCGGCGGAGTAGGCAGCTTCAGGCTGTCTTCGCTCCACCGCCTGTCCAATCTAGTTTTTCTTGGTTGGGCAGGTGCTGATGCCCAACACCGAGTATATCGGGCATGAATTCAGCAGACCGGTGACCAACGGCACGATGCCGATCCACATCCAGGTTCCGTATCCCAACAGAGCGCCCAGAATAAGCGCAGCGCCTAATGCGATCCGAAGCGTTTTGTCGAGTCCACCCATGTTTTTGGTCATCACGTAAGAATCCTTTCCAAAAGGTTGCACCCTTTGGATATCAAATATTCCGAGAGCGGAATATGACTTGGATCAACTTCGCCCACGCTTTTCAAACCGAGGCAGCATGGCACTGAAATCGCGGCCCAGTCCGTCCTCGTTTTCGACGAATTGCTCGTAAAGTGCAGTCGCGGCCTGTCCCATCGGTGTATCCGCATCCGCACTGGTTGCGGCTTGTTGGCTGAGGCGCAGGTCCTTCAGCATCAACTCGGCTGCAAATCCAGGCGTATAGTCATTGTCGGCAGGGCTTTGCGGGCCAACGCCGGGGGCAGGGCAATAGGCGTTCATCGTCCAGCTGTACCCCGATGAGGTGCTGACCACATCGAACATCTTTTGGCGGTCCAGACCCAGTTTGTCGGCCAGGGCAAAGGCCTCGCACGTGGCGATCATGGTAACGCCGAGGATCATGTTGTTGCAGATCTTGGCGGCTTGGCCGGCTCCGGCTTCGCCGCAGTGAACCGCTTTCTGCCCCATGATGTCGAACAGAGGAGCAGCCTTTGCAAAGGCGTCGTCTGACCCGCCGGCCATGAATGTCAGGGTGCCACCTGCCGCGCCGCCGACACCCCCCGAAACCGGAGCGTCGACGAACAGCAGACCAGCGCCGCTGGCCTGTTCCGCGACTGCGCGTGCGCTGTCCACGTCAACTGTCGAGCAATCGATCAGCACGGCACCCTTCGCCATGGCGGGAATGATCTGATCTGCAACGGCCCGCAGGATGGCGCCATTCGGCAGCATGGTTATGACAGCATCGGCAGAGGCGACGGCTTCGGTCGCGGTACCGGCTTGAGTCACCCCGTCAACGGCAACGCCGGCCGTGTCGAATCCGAGAACCTGATGGCCGGCCTTTGCCAGATTGGCCGCCATGGGTGCCCCCATGTTTCCCAGCCCTATGAACCCGATCTGCATCTCTCAGTCCTCCTCGAATGTCAGGGTGTCCGCACCCAATGGCTGCAACATTTTCGAGACGGCCACCAAGGGGACGTCCATATCGGAAAACTGCCAGTTCGGGTTGCGGTCTTTGTCTATGATCTGCGCGCGGATACCTTCCAGAAAGTCACCATGCTCCATCGCTCGGTGGGTAAAGCGGTATTCCATCTCCAACGCGCGCCGCATGGTAAGCGAGGGGCCACGCAGACGGTGCAGCATCTCGATCGTGCAGGCTACGGAAAGCGGTGCGTTTTTCGTTATTTTTTCCAGAGTTTTGTCTGCAAATTCCTGACCGTCATTGCGCAGGCTGATCAGGATGTCGCCCAGAGTTTCACCGGAAAAATGATTGTCGATATCCGTCAGCGCCACTGCCAATTCACCACTGGGTGGCGTTTCGGAATGTTCGGCCACCAGTTCGGCATTTCCAGACGCTTCCAGAATTTCGATCAGGTCAGACCATTGCGACTGGGGGATGAAATGGTCGGCAAACCCCGCAAAGATCGCGTCCGCAGGCCCCATCCTGAAGCCCGTGGTCCCAAGGAATTCACCCAGTCGCCCCGGTGCAAGGGCCAGCATCAATGACCCGCCGACATCCGGAATCAAGCCAATCGAGCATTCGGGCATGGCAATCCTGGAGCTTTCTCCGACGACACGGTGGCTGCCATGGCAGCCGATGCCGACACCCCCGCCCATTGTAAACCCCTGAAGAAAACTGATGACTGGTTTGGGATATTCGAAGATCAGGGCATTCAGACGATATTCGTCCCGCCAGAACTTCTGGCCATACGCATAATTGCCTTCTGTGCCCGTTTCATAAAGTTCGGCAATGTCACCCCCTGCACAAAAGGCTTTTTCCCCCTCGGCGTCCAGAACTATCAGGTCAACGGCATCGTCTTCCCGCCAGTTGCGCATCGCCGTGTCGATGGCCATGCACATGTCATAGCTCAACGCGTTCAGCGCATGGGGACGGGTCAGGGTGATGCGACCGGCACGGCCTGTGTTGCGGATTTCAATGTCTGACATCGGGGCCTCAGCGATTGGCGAGCAGTTGGCGCGCGACGATCACGCGCATAATCTCGTTCGTGCCTTCCAAAATCTGATGCACGCGAAGATCGCGCACAAGCTTTTCGATGCCGTAATCCGCAAGATATCCGTACCCGCCATGCAGTTGCAGGCACTGATCCACCACTTTCGACCCGGCTTCGGTTACGAATTTCTTCGCCATCGCACAGAATTTCGTGGCATCGGGCGCGCCGTTGTCCAGTTTCCATGCCGCCTGACGCAGGAAGGTGCGTGCCGCCTGTAATTCGATCTCCATATCCGCCAGACGGAACTGAAGGGCCTGGAACTGATCGATGGATTGGCCGAACGCCTTGCGCTCGGACATGTATTGCAGGGTCATATCCAGCCCGGCCTGAGCAGCCCCAAGAGAACAGGCCGCGATATTGAGTCGCCCGCCATCGAGGCCCATCATCGCGTATTTGAAGCCGTCGCCTTCGGTGCCCACGAGGTTGCCTGCGGGAATTTTGCAGTCGTCGAACTGAACCTGCGCAGTGGGTTGGCTTTTCCAGCCCATTTTCTGTTCCAGCGCCCCAAAGCTGAGCCCCGGCGTGCCGTCCTCGACATATACGGTCGAGATCCCTTTGGGCCCGTCCTGACCGGTGCGTACCATGCAAACATAGGCATCCGAATAGCCACCGCCCGAGATAAACGCCTTGGTACCGTTCAACGTATATCCTTCGTTGGTGCGTTCGGCGCGGGTTTTCAAGGCCGCCGCGTCAGAGCCGGAACCGGGTTCCGTCAGGCAATAGCTCAGAACCGTATTCAGGGTCAGAACATCCGGCATGATGCGCGCCTTTAGGTCATCATCTGCGAAATTGTCCAACATCTTGGCGCACATGTTGTGGATCGACAGGAAGGCGGCGACCGAGGGGCAGGCCATTGACAGCGCCTCGAAAACCAGCGTGGCATCCAAGCGGGTCAGATTTGACCCTCCGCTTTCCTCGGATACGTACAGCGCGCCGAAACCAAGCTCGCCTATCTGGGGCCACAGGGTTTTGGGAATGGTTCCGTCCACCTCCCACTGGCGCGCAAAGGGGGCGATGTTTTCCTGCCCGAACGCGTGCGCCATGTCGAATATGGCTGTTTGCTCCTCGCTGAGTGCGAAATCCATGACGCTCCCTCCCGTCGGCAATGAATTGAACGGTTGTTTATTTCTGAATTCTTACAGAAATTTTGCAGGCGCAACAATGAGTCGGTTGAAACGGGTCACAAGCCGGAAACGTTCAGAGATCGGCGTGAAATTCCTCGATCAGGTGGCGCACGACGGCTTGCCCCGGATCATCACCGCGCGCTGATGCCTCGGCATGAACACGGCGTTGGCGCGTGGCGGAAGTGCCGTTTTCAGCAATCTGCCTGAGCCGTGCAAGCTCGGTCATCGTGCCAAGTGCTTCGGTGTCTTCTGCCAACAACCCCATGAGATCGCCGATCAGTTCGGACATGGGCTTGACCGAACGGTCGCCGAAATCGATCAGCCCTTCACCCACTCCGTAGCGCTGTGCGCGCCAGCGGTTTTCACCGATCAGGAAACGATCATATTGCCTCCAGCGCAGGTTGCGGTCTTTCAGACGGCACAGCATCCGGGTCAATGCCTGAACCAGTGCGGCCAACGACAAAGTGTGTTCCAGACGGGGTTGAACATCCATGATCCGCGTTTCCAAAGTTGGGAAACGATGTGAGGGGCGTAGATCCCACCAAATCTTGGTGGTGTCTTCGATGACCCCAAGCTCGACCAGAATGCCCGTGTTCCGTTCGTACTCGCCCCAGCTGGCGAACACGGGTGGCAGCCCGGTGCGGGGCAGGTTGTCGAACACCGTCAGCCGGTATGAAGACAGGCCGGTATCCTCGCCGTTCCAATAGGGCGAAGATGTGGACAACGCCAGAAGATGAGGAAGAAAGTATGACAGTTGCGGCATCAGATCGGCACGCAAGGCAGGGTCCTCGACCCCGACATGTACATGCATCCCGCAGATCAGCATCCGCCGGGCAACGCCGCCCAATGCATGTTGCAGCGCGTCATACCGTTCTTTCCGGGTGTGGTGTTGATCCTTCCAGTTGGCGAACGGGTGGCACGAGACGGCGATAGGGGACAGGTTGTATTCGGCGGCCCGTTTCGACACGCATGACCGCAGCCGCTTCAGGTCTTCGCGCGCCGAAGCGACCGTGGCGTGCGGTCTGGTTCCAACCTCGATTTGACATTGCAGGAACTCGGGGCTGACCTGACCTTCGAAATCGCTTTGGCAGGCCGCCATCAGCGCTTCGGGGGCTTCGGACAATTGCAGACTGTCACGTTCCACCAACAGGTATTCTTCTTCGATCCCGAGTGTAAATTCCTGCTGCATGGGGCCCCTCGCAGTTGTCAGTCCCATCAGTGAATACGGAAATTTACGTTTTGCCAAGGGTTTGACAGGCTTGCCCTTGCAGAGAAACGGTTCGCAACGGTAAGGAACATTGCATCACAGATCGCGGAGCCAGCGCCTTGAAACCCAGAAAATTCCCGAAGATCAACGCTGCCCTTGAAGAATTGGGGGTGAAACTGGTCGACAGAGTTACGGAACAGGATGAACGGGCGCGGCTGGAAGCCTTCGAAGCGGCGGGTGGGTTGACGCGCCCCGCCTATGCGTTGTCGCCAGGGATGGAAGGTTTCGACATCTCTCAACTTGTGGCGGAATTCGAGCGTCACAAAGCTGCTCTGGAGGCGCTGAAAGATCCCGCACGCAACCAGACCGGTTATCGTACCGGCAATGGTTACTATGACAGCCCGGATGCGGATGCGTTATATCTGATGATCCGCCGCTTTCAGCCTAAGCGCGTGATCGAGGTCGGATGCGGTAATTCCACCTGTGTGACCCGTCAGGCAATCATCGATGGCAATCTGGATACCACCATTACCGCGGTCGATCCGTACCCACGCGCCGATATCGCCCATGTGGTCGACCGGTTCGAACAAAAACGTCTTGAAGAAACAGACCCGGCATTGTTCGCAGAACTGGAGGCCGGAGACATTCTGTTCATCGACTCCAGCCATGTCGTGCGGATGAGCAACGATGTCGCCCATCTGTTCTGCCGCATTATACCGTCGCTGAACCCCGGGGTGGTGATCCACGTTCACGATGTTTTTTTGCCCTACGAATATCCCAAGCGCTTCTTCTATGATTGCCCGGGCTGGGGAGAGCAGTACGTATTGCACAGCTTGTTGCAATCTGGCGCGTATTCAATGCTTTGGCCGGGATATTACCTGCAACAGGATCGGCCTGATGCCGTTGTTGCCTTGCCGTTCCTAGCCGAGGGGCGGGCGCAAAGCATCTGGGTGCAGCTCGAAGAAAACTGAAACCAAAGTGATCCATTGCGGCAAAAGGTCCGTAACCCCTTCCATAACACGCTGGAGAGGAGAAGACAGCTATGTTCCGTCGTACATTCATGGGCGCAGCCGCCGCACTTGCATTTGCTATGCCGCTCAAGGCTCAGGCCGCTGATATCGTCGACACCGCCGTTGCCGCCGGGTCGTTCAACACTCTGGTCGCCGCCGTTCAGGCTGCAGGCTTGGTTGACACCCTGAAAGGTGACGGTCCGTTCACAGTATTTGCACCCACAGACGAAGCCTTTGCTGCGCTTCCTGAAGGCACTGTCGAGACGCTTTTGAAACCAGAAAACAAAGACCAATTGGTCGCGATCCTGACCTATCACGTGGTACCGGCCAAGGTTATGTCCGGTGATATCGCCGGCAAGCGCGCCAAGGTCCTGACTGTTCAGGGCGACCGGCTGAGCGTCAACGCCAAAAACGGTGTAAAAGTGAACGACGCCAAGGTCGTACAGGCCGACATTGAAGCCAGCAATGGCGTCATCCACGTCGTCGACGCGGTAATCCTGCCGGAATAAGCGCTGTCTTCCGAAGACAAGAAAGCCCCGGCGATCGACCGGGGCTTTTGCTTTTCAACCCGGGTGGATCAGACCAGTCGAACCTGCGTGCCGACTTTTACCAGCGGATACAGCTCTTCTACATGCTGGTTGTACAGGCCAATACAACCTGACGAGCTCTGACGACCGATCTTGCGGGTGTCGTGCGTGCCATGGACAAGATAGGCAGGCCAACCCAGATACATGGCGCGGGTTCCCAGTGGGTTGCCAGGATCGCCACCTTCCATCCGAAGCGGCAGCGAAGGATCACGTTCGCGCATTGATGCCGTAGGTGTCCAGCTTGGGAATTCCGTCTTACGCACAACTTTCGTGTACCCGCGTTTGGTAAGCTCTTCGCTCATGGGTACGGAACTTGGGTACAGTTTGTATGTGCCGTCAGGCCCCCAGTAATGGACTGCGCGGCTGGTGATATCGGCCAACAGGCAACCAACGCCCAATTCATCGAAATGGTCCTGCCAGTTCTGCTGCGAGAAGGACGATATATTGCGTCGGACTGGCAATTGCGTACTGATCGCGTCTTCCGTTTCAGGGAAAGCATCCGTGCTTTGTGCCCGAACAAGGGCAGGTGTTGCCACCAAAGAAGCCACGCCCAGCAAGGCAGAGCGACGGGTCATATGGGATTGGGACAAGGTTGCCTCCGATAAGTTCACTGCTCAGTACATCGTTCACGCCAAAATATGGGTGTTGGTTGAATTTTTCCAGAGTGAACCACTTGAATTTCCTGTGACCGAGCGGACGAAAGCTGGTTTTCGGCGGAAAGATGCAAAAAGCCCGGCCATTTAACGGGCCGGGCTTCAAGCGTCAGGAAACTGTGGGATCAGTCCATTGCTTTGAAGTTGAACTCGCCACCTTCCTTGATGCCCGACGGCCAGCGTGCGGTCACGGTTTTGGTGCGGGTGTAGAACTTGAAGCTGTCCGGGCCGTGCTGGTTCAGATCGCCAAACATGGATTTCTTCCAACCGCCGAAGGTGTGATAGGCCAGCGGAACCGGAATCGGAACATTGATGCCGACCATTCCGATGTTCACACGGCTGGCAAAGTCACGTGCGGTATCGCCATCGCGGGTAAAGATCGCGGTGCCGTTTCCGTATTCGTGATCCATCGCCAGTTTAAGGGCCTCTTCGTACGAACCCGCGCGCACGGTGGACAGAACCGGGCCAAAGATTTCCTGTTTGTAGATGTCCATCTCGGGCGTCACGTGGTCGAACAGGTGGGGGCCGACAAAGAAGCCGTCTTCATAGCCTTGCAGGCTGAAGTCGCGGTTGTCGACAACCAGTTTCGCACCCTGTTCCACGCCTGAATTGATCAGGCTCAGAATGCGCTGTTTCGCGGCGGCGGTCACAACCGGGCCCATGTCGACATCATCGCCGGCGGTATAGGGGCCAACCTTCAGCTTTTCGATGCGCGGCACCAGTTTTTCGATCAGTGCGTCCGCGGTCTCTTCGCCCACGGGAACAGCCACCGAAACGGCCATGCAACGTTCGCCGGCCGCACCGAAACCGGCGCCAACCAGCGCGTCCGCCGCCTGATCCAGATCGGCGTCGGGCATGACGATCATGTGGTTCTTGGCACCGCCGAAGCACTGTGCTCGTTTCCCATTCGCGGTTGCGCGGCTGTAGATATACTGTGCGATCGGGGTTGAACCCACAAAGCTGACGCCCTGGATGATCTCGCTGTCGAGGATGGTGTCGACAGCTTCCTTGTCGCCGTTCACGACCTGGAAAACGCCTTTGGGCAAGCCGGCTTCGACGAACAGTTCAGCCAGCATCAGGGGTACGGACGGGTCGCGTTCGGACGGTTTCAGAACAACGGCGTTACCGCAGGCCAGAGCAGGGCCAACGTGCCAGAGCGGCATCATGGCCGGAAAGTTGAACGGCATGATCGAGCCGACAACACCCAAAGGCTGGCGCATGGAATACATGTCAATGCCGGGGCCCGCGCTGTCGGTAAACTCACCCTTCAGCATCTGCGGTGCGCCAATGCAGTATTCGATCACTTCCAGACCACGCTGCAAATCACCCTTGGCGTCGGGGATGGTTTTGCCGTGCTCGCGGCTCAGCGCTTCGGCCAGTTTGTCCATATCGCGGTTCATCAGGCCGACCATGGCCATCATGACGCGCGCGCGCTTTTGCGGGTTGGTTGCGCCCCATGCGGGCTGGGCGGCGGCGGCGGCCTCGATCGCGGCGGTGGTTTCCGCCGCACTGGCCATCGGGCACTTGTATTGAACTTCACCCGTTGCCGGGTTGTAGACGTCGTCGAAACGACCGGACGTTCCGGCGACCATTTCGCCGTTCAGGAAATGGGTCAGGTCTTGCATCAATAGCTCCTCCATAGATTTGCGCGCAGAATAGGCTTGCAGAAATCCCGCGAACAGAGGCAATGTCTCAAAAGAGTTTTGCAAAAATGCAAAAGGGATCAAAATGACCCCAAACTGGGATGATATGCGGATTTTCCTGACTGTTGCGCGCGAGGAAAGCCTGTCTTCCGCTGGTCGTATCCTGAAGATCGACCCTGCCACCGTCGGTCGACGCATTGCGCGCCTGGAGGCGACGCTGGATTCCACATTGTTCACCAAGTCGCAGCAAGGCTATGTTCTGACCCCGGCGGGCCAGCGGCTGTTGGAACACGGGCTGCACGCAGAAGAGGCGATGCGCGCGGCGGCCGGGGCGGTAACAGGACCAACGAAAACCCTGAGCGGGCAAATCCGGATTGGTGCGCCGGACGGCAGTGCCAACTATCTGCTGCCGCAGGTGTGTGCCAAAATCAGCGACGCAAACCCTGATCTGGACATTCAGATCCTTGCGCTTCCGCGTGTGATCAACCTGTCCCGTCGCGAGGCGGATATGGCCGTTACGGTCAGTGCGCCGACCGCCGGTCAGCTGCTGGTGAAGAAAATCAGCGACTACAAGCTGCACATGGTCGCGACCGAAGAGTATCTGAAGCGACATGATCCGATCCGGAGCATTGCTGACCTGAAGGGCCACAGGTTGATCGGCTATATCCCCGACATGATCTTTGACCGGGAACTTGACTACCTGAATGACATAGGCGTTGACCGTGTCGCTCTTGCATCGAATTCGGTATCGGTTCAACTGAGGCAGGTCTGCCTGGGAACAGGGGTTTGCGTGGCGCATGATTTCACGTTGCCATTCCACCCGGGGCTTCGGAAAATCCTGACGGATCAAGTGAGTTTGACGCGCAGCTTCTATCTGGTCAGGCATCAGGGTGACCAGCGCAACGAGCGGTTGAACCGCTTTGCAGATGCCCTGACACGCGGTATTCGCGATGAAGTGCTTCGTTTGGAAGCAGGCCCCGACGCTTGACAGGTCGCGGCAATCGCGCAACGCTTTGGAATAAGTGTTATTATTCCGGAGGTATTCTTCATGCTAGTTCAGGCCATCCTGAAGTCCAAAGCGACAGATGGTGTCGTAACCGTGGCGTCAACGGCGACAATCTCAGAGGCCTCGAAGATTCTTGCGGACAAGCGCATCGGTACGGTCGTTGTTTCCGACGATGGTGGCAATACTGCTGTCGGCATCCTTTCGGAACGCGACATCGTCCGGGAATTGGCGGCCAGCGGTAGTGGTTGTCTGAACCAACCAGTAAAGTCTTATATGACCCAGGACCTCGTCACGGCGACGCGCCAGACCACCGTGGAAGACATCATGTCCCGTATGACAGAGGGGCGCTTTCGCCACATGCCGGTGGTTGAAGATGGAAAACTCGTAGGCATTGTCACTTTGGGTGATGTGGTGAAGGCTCAGCTTTCCGAACTTGCGATGGAAAAAGATGCCCTTGAAGGCATGATAATGGGGCACTGACGGCAAGGGTTGCCCAAGCAATTACTTGCACCTGCAGCAAAGTTATGTTTGCTTGCGCAGAAATTTTGTTGCGCAGGAGGGCGCGATGCGGGTTGGATTGTATCCTGGAACCTTTGATCCCATCACCATGGGGCACATCGATATCATCCGTCGGGCGGCAGCTTTGGTGGACAAACTGGTTATCGGTGTGGCCATCAACCGGGACAAGGGCCCTCTGTTCTCGCTGGAAGAGCGCGTGGCCATGATCGAAGCGGAATGCGCCCAGCTGTCCGAACAGACCGGAACCGAAATCATCGCGCATCCCTTTGAAAACCTGCTAATTGATTGTGCGCGGGATGTAGGCGCGCAAATCATCGTGCGCGGCCTGCGGGCGGTTGCCGATTTCGAATACGAGTTTCAGATGGTCGGCATGAACCGGGCTCTGGACGATTCGATCGAGACAGTATTCCTGATGGCCGAAGCACGCCATCAGGCGATCGCGTCCAAGCTGGTGAAGGAAATCGCCCGGCTGAACGGGGACGTGTCGAAATTCGTCACGCCCCGTGTCAATGATGCGCTGAAAAAAAGGTTAGGCTAGGGCACCCATTGCAGCCGCCGTATCCAGCATCCGGTTCGAAAAGCCCCATTCATTGTCATACCACGCCAGCACACGAACCAGCGTGCCATCAGTGACTTTGGTTTCAGCCAGTGACACGGTCGAGCTGTGCGGGTCGTGATTGAAGTCGATGGAAACCAGAGGACGGCTTTCCGCGGCAAGAACGCCGGGGATTTTGGCAGCCGCATCGACGAACAGTTGGTTGACCTCTTCTTCAGTCGTCGGGCGTGAAACCTCGGCCACAAGATCAACGACCGAGACATTGGGGGTTGGAACGCGGATGGCCTGACCGGTCAGTTTTCCTTTGAGTTGCGGCAGCACCAGCCCCACGGCAGCGGCCGCACCGGTTGTCGTAGGGATCATCGACAGCGCCGCCGCTCGGGACAGGTAGGGATCTTTACCCACTGTATCATGCACCGGCTGGCTGGCAGTGTAAGCGTGAACCGTGGTCATGTTGCCGTGCTTGATACCAAGGCCGGCATCCAGAGCGGCAGCAACAGGAGACAGACAGTTGGTGGTGCAGGATGCGTTTGACACCACCAGATCATCGGCGGTCAGCTCGCCATCGTTGACACCAAAGACGATGGTTTTCACACCGCCGTCACCTCGGGCCGGAGCAGAGATCAGAACTTTCCGGGATCCGTTCTTGAAGTGACGTTCCGCCGCCTCGCGCGTACGGAACACACCCGTACATTCCAGAACGACGTCAATATCCGACCAGGGCAGATCCTCGGGGTTGCGCTCGCTGCTCAGCCGAATTGGTCCACGACCCACGTCCAGACCTGCATCGCTGAGCGTAACCGGGTTGGGGTAGCGGCCGTGAACGCTGTCAAATTCAAACAGGTGCGCGTTCATTTCGGGTTTGCCAAGATCGTTGATCGCGACGATCTCAACGTCAGTACGTCCGCTTTCCATCACCGCGCGCAGAACCCCGCGCCCGATCCGTCCAAATCCGTTGATCGCCAGTTTCAAGGTCATGGTCTGCTCCGTCCAAATGTCTCAGCAAGATGAGTTAGCGCTAACAATGACAGATCAAGCGAAATGTCAAGGAAAACCTCTGTCAGCGCCAGAAAGCGAGCCAGTCCAGAAAGTCGTAAAGCTTCTTTCCGAGGAAAAGCAGATGTTCGGTGCCGTACAGCGCCACATCCAGCATGATACCGCCGAGCAGAAGAAGGCCGAGCCAGATAGCGATTTGGTTGGTCATGGCTGTCCCGAACGTAAAATGCCCGCTCAGATAACCTGAGCGGGCATCAAGGTACAAGCGAAGTCCGAAGGGTCAGTTAAGGCGGCCCATCGCAACAGCTACGTCAGCCATACGGACCGAGAATCCCCATTCATTGTCATACCAGGCCAGAACGCGGACCATGCGGTCATCGACGACGCGGGTCTGATCCGGTGCAAAGATCGAGCTTTCCTCGGTGTGGTTGAAGTCGGTCGACACCAGCGGGGCCGGCTCATATCCCAGAACGCGCTGCATCGGGCCCTTGGCGGCCTCTTCGACGATCGCGTTGATTTCCGCCGTGCTTGTGTCGCGCGAGGCACGGAACGTCAGGTCCACAGCCGAAACATTCGGGGTAGGGACGCGAATGGCGGACCCGTCCAGACGGCCTTTCAGGTTTGGTAGAACTTCACCCAGCGCTTTGGCCGCACCGGTCGAGGTCGGGATCATCGACATTGCAGCAGCGCGGGCGCGGTAGAGGTCGCTGTGGCGGCGGTCCAGTGTCGGCTGGTCGCCTGTGTAGGCGTGGATGGTCGTCATGATGCCGTGTTCGATGCCGACGCCCTCGTCCAGCACCTTGGCCAGCGGGGCGAGGCAGTTGGTCGTGCACGAACCGTTCGAAACCATGTTGTCATTTGCGGCCAGCGTGTTGTGATTGACGCCGAAAACGATGGTCTTGTCCACGTTCTTGCCCGGAGCCGACAGCAGTACCTTGCCAGCACCACGTTCCAGATGTGTTTTGGCCTTCAGGCCATCGTTGAACTTGCCGGTGCATTCAAGAACGACGTCACAGCCTTCCCAGTCCAACTCGGTCATGTCGTAGGTCGAGAACATCTGCATCGGGCCGCGACCCAGATCCATGGTATTGCCGTCAATGGTGACGTCGCGCGGAAAACGCCCGTGAACACTGTCATATTTCAGCAGATGAGCCGAGGTTTCCAACGGGCCAGTTGCGTTGACTTTGATCACTTCGATGTCGTTGCGCCCGGACGCGGCGATGTGCGACAGGGTGCAGCGGCCAATACGGCCAAAACCATTGATACCGACCTTGATGGTCATATGACGTCTCCAGATGCGCTTGCTTTGAGGGCCATATAACGGCGAAAAGGGAATCTCAAAAGGGCAAAAACGGCATATTTTTAAGGTGTTAGCGCAAACCTGCGCCGGTTGCGCTAACGCTTGCGCTAGCCGTTGGATCAGGTAGGGTCCGGTTGGCGACAGCAGATTGAAGGGAAACGCGATGAGTGGTCTTTTGGCCCTGTTGGATGATGTGGCGGGCATTGCCAAAGTTGCGGCGGCATCAGTGGACGATGTGGTTGCGGCGGCAGGCAAAGCGGGGGCCAAAACCGCCGGTGTGATCATAGATGACGCAGCAGTGACGCCGAAATACGTGCAAGGTTTCGCCCCCGCGCGCGAGTTGCCGATCATCTGGCGCATTGCGCGCGGGTCGATCTTCAACAAGATCATACTCTTGCTGCCCGTCGCCTTGTTGCTGGCCAATTTTGCGCCGTGGCTGATCACGCCCTTGTTGATGCTTGGCGGGTCATATTTATGTTTTGAAGGGGCCGAGAAGATTTTTCATGTGCTGTTTCCTCATGGCAGCCATGTGATTGAGGACGACATGAAAAACCGCGATCCGGGCCACCTGGAGGAGCAAAAGGTCAAGGGCGCCATCAAGACTGATTTCATTCTGTCTGCCGAGATCATGACCATTGCATTGGCGGCGATCGAAGCCCCGAACCTGTGGATGCAGGCCGCGACGCTGGCCGTTGTCGGGATCGGCGTGACGGTGGCGGTCTATGGGTCCGTCGCGTTGATCGTGAAAATGGATGATGTGGGGCTTTATCTGGCGCAGAACGCGCCAACACCTATCGGTCGCGGTTTGGGCCGAGGGTTGGTCAAGGCAATGCCCGGAGTGATGAAAACACTGTCCATTGTCGGAACTGCGGCGATGCTGTGGGTGGGGGGCTCGATCGTCATCCACGGGATGGAAGTTCTGGGCTTTGGCTGGCTGGGCCATCATATCCATGATTGGGCCTATGCCATTGGGCATTCCGTCTCTGAACAATGGGTTGGTGCGGTTGAGTGGGTATCCAAGGCCACGATGGATGGCCTATTTGGTTTGGCCTGGGGATTGGTTTTGATCCCGGTGGCAACCAAGATAATCATGCCCCTGTTCAGCAAATCCGAAACGCATTGAAACCAAAATGAAAAGGGCGGCCAAGGCCGCCCTTTACTCGATCAGAAGGGACTGTCTTACAGTCCCAACAATTCCTTGACCTTGGCCACGCTTGCTTCGGCCGTGATGCCGAAATGCTTGTACAGCTCACCGGCAGGGGCCGAGGCACCAAAGCTGGACATGCCGATGAAGCCTGCCTTGGCTTCGCGGCCTCGCTCGCCCAGCAGCCAGCGATCCCAGCCACCGGCGCGCACGGCGGCCTCGATGCCGACGCGGACCGGACCGGCAGGCAGTACCCGCTTGCGATAGGCTTCGTCCTGCTGTGCGAACAGCTCCATGCAGGGCATCGAGACGACGCGGGTGCCGATGCCTTCGGCTTCGAGCATCGCTTTGGCTTCCATGGCCAGCGAAACCTCTGACCCGGTGGCAATCAGGATCGCCTGACGCTTGCCCTCGGCCTCGGCCAGAACATAGGCGCCTTGTGCGGTCAGGTTCTTGGTCTTGTGATCCTTGCGCACGGTCGGCACGCCCTGGCGGGTCAGCGACAGGACCGAGGGGCTGTCCTTGAAGGTCAGCGCCAGTTCCCAGGCTTCGGCGGTTTCGATCGTATCGGCGGGGCGGAACACATAGGTGTTCGGCGTCGCGCGCGAGATGGCCAGATGTTCCACCGGCTGGTGGGTCGGACCGTCCTCGCCCAGACCGATCGAGTCATGGGTCATTACGAAAACCGACGGGATCTTCATCAGTGCCGCCAGCCGCATGGATGGGCGGGCATAATCGGTGAAGGCCATGAAGGTACCGCCATAGGGGCGGATACCGCCGTGCAGCGCCATGCCGTTCATCGCGGCGGCCATGCCGTGTTCGCGAATGCCGTAGTGGATATAGCGGCCCTTGCGGTTTTCCGGCAGGAACACGCCCATATCAGCCGATTTTGTGTTGTTCGATCCGGTCAGGTCGGCCGAGCCGCCAACAGTCTCGGTCATAATCGGGTTCACGACGTTCAGAACTTTTTCGGACGAGGCGCGGGTGGCCAGTTTCGGCTGCTCTTCAGACATCTGCTTTTTGAACGCACGAATGGCTCCAGCCAGCCGCTTGGGGGCCTCAAACGCATAGGCGCGTTTGAATTCGGCCTGCTTCCTCTCGGAAAGCTGGGCAAAACGTTCTTCCCAAGCCGCACGTTCGTCTGCCCCGCGTGCACCAATGGCTTCCCAAGCGGATTTGACGTTTGCTGGAACTTCGAATGTGTCGTGCGGCCAGCCATAGGCCTCTTTCGCGGCTTTCAGCTGATCCTGATCCGTCAGTGCCCCATGACCTTTCGAGGTGTCCTGCGCAGCATGACCCAGAGCGATATGGGTTTCACAGGCGATCATGGTTGGTTTCTTGGACTTCTTCGCCTGAACAATGGCCGCATCGATGGCTTTGGGGTCATGGCCGTCGATTTCAATCACGTGCCAGCCAGAGGCCGCAAACCGGCGGACCTGATCGGTGCGATCGGCAATATCGACAGTGCCGTCGATGGTGATGTTGTTGTTGTCCCAGAAGACGATCAGTTTGCTCAGCTCATGGCGGCCGGCCAATGTGATCGCTTCCTGACTGACGCCTTCCATCAGACAGCCGTCGCCCGCGATCACGTAAGTATAGTGATCCACGACCTTCTTGCCGTAATGCGCGCGCTGGATTTCCTCGGCCATGGCAAAACCCACGGCGTTCGAGATACCCTGACCAAGCGGGCCGGTCGTGGTTTCAACACCGTCGATCAGAAAGTTTTCAGGGTGGCCCGCGGTCTTGGCGCCCAACTGGCGGAAATTCTTGATCTCTTCCAGTGTCACATCGGCATGACCGGTGAGATAGAGCAGCGAATAGACCAGCATCGAACCGTGGCCAGCCGACAGGATGAACCGGTCGCGGTCGGGCCAGTTCGGGGCCGAGGCGTCGAATTTCAGGTGCTTTTCGAACAGAACGGTCGCAACATCGGCCATGCCCATCGGCATGCCGGAATGGCCGGAATTTGCGGCGGCGACGGCGTCAAGGGTCAGGGTGCGGATGGCCGCCGCTTTGTCCCAGTGTTCGGGGTTGGCTTTGCGCAGCGCAGTCAGGTCCACGGGCGTTGTTCCTTTGGATAAAAAGCAGATTGCGCGCTCAATACCATTCAGCACCCAAAGTGCAAGCGGAACCGGGCTTTGGCAACGCCCGATAGGTGAAGAGCGCGGCCCAAGTGATTGAAACCAAACAGTGGGTATTTTCTGTCGCATTCCGTTAGACTGTCGGTAAGCGGGATTCGGTATTGATTCGGATCACTTCGCGACAGAATGAACCTTGATAAAGAGGTGACAGGGGCATGAGCCAGTTAGAGGAACTACAGCACCGTATTATTGCTGCGATGGACCGTATCAGTGCGGGCGTCGAAGGGTTGGGCGGTGCGTCCCGGAACGCTGAAGTAAATGAGGGGCTTCAGGCCGAACTTGAAGACGAAAGAGTTGCCAATGCGCAGCTTCAGGAACGACTGAAGACCCTGAAAGAGCAGCACGAAAAACAAGTGGACGCGTTGCGTGCTGATCTGGAAGAGTTGCGCACGGAACCAGCGGATGCCCCAGACGCGGATGCGCTGCGCGCAGAGCTGGAGGAAGCCCGGGCGAAAATCGCGTCTGTCGAAGCGGCCCGCGCCGAGCTGGCCGAGGCCAAGGCGGCCTTGGACAACAGTGCCGAACTGGACGCGTTGAAGGCCGAGAACGAAAGGCTGCGCGCCGAACTTGACGGCATCGAAGATCCTTCGGCGGTGAAAGCCGAGCTTGAGCAATTGCGTGAATTGCTTGCTCAGGCAAAAGAAGTCGAGGCGGAAAACAGCCGCTTCAAGGCAGAGCTTGAAGATACGGTACGGGTCGATGATCTGAGCGCCGAGCTTGAGATGCTGCGGGCCGAACGGGCCAGCCATGGCGCTGCGATGTCCCGCCTGGATGACGATCTGCAACGTATGCGCAAGGCGAACGAGCAGTTGCGGAATTCGGTCGAAGAGTTGCGTTCCGCGGCCGCAGAAGGGCTGACGGACGCTGAATTGCTGAACCGCGCCACCGTTGCCGAGCTTGAGGCAACGCGTGCGGCGCAGGCTTCGGATGCAGCCGAAGCGCAGGCCGTGTTGGCACGGTTGGAACCTCTGCTGTCGCAGGCAAAACTTGTAGAAGGTGAGGTAGAGTAATGCCCGAGGTAACCATTCATATTGGCGGGCGGGGTTTTGATGTGTCTTGCCGGGACGGGGAAGAACCCTTTCTGCACGCGGCCGCCAAAATGCTGGATGACGAAGCGCAGGTTCTGTCCGATCAGATTGGGCGGATGCCGGAAGCGCGCATGTTGCTGATGGCCGGTCTGCTGCTGGCTGACAAGACGGCGGCAACGGAAGACAAGGTCAAGTCGCTGGAGGCCAGGCTGGCCGAGGCCGAGACCGAGCTTCAATCGCTGAGAAACGCGCCCGCGCCGGAACCTGAACGTATTGAAGTCGCGGTGGTGCCGCCATCCGTCACGGATACGCTGGCCGAGCTGGCAGCACGTGCGGAAGCGCTGGCTTCGGTCGTCGAGGAGAAGAAGGCACAATGACCTATCTGCGCAATTTCTTCTGCGGTGCTTTGCTTGTTTTTTCGGCAACGGCGGCACTCGCCGAAATCGACATTCTGTCTGTCACCTTTACCTGCGAGAACGGCGTGCCGTTGCCGGTGACCTATTTCAACGCGCCCGACGGTTCAGGCGCAGCGGCGACGATGGTGGACAATACTCTGGTCGCGATGCGCCAGGTCGAAAGCGGATCGGGCATCCGCTATGAATCTCTCGGAGCCGAAGGAACCTATATCCTGCGCTCAAAAGGCTGGAACGCGTCAATCAGCTATTTGGCGGCGGGCGCCGCCAATGAGCAGGCGATTTATCGGGACTGTTCCAGCCGGTAGGCAGGATTACGCGTTTGCTTCGCGGATTTTGTCGGCTGCTTCTTTGTTGTAGCCGACACCGTTTTCATCAAAAAGCGTGTCCAGCTCACCCGAAAGGGTCATCTCGGTGATGATGTCGCAACCGCCTACGAATTCGCCTTTGACATACAGCTGCGGCACGGTCGGCCAGTCGGAATAATCCTTAATGCCCTGACGCACGTCTTCGTCGGCCAGCACGTTCACGTCGGTGTATTCGACGCCCATATAGTTCAGAACACCGGCCACGCGGGACGAGAAACCACATTGCGGCATTTCCTTGGTGCCTTTCATGTACAGCACCACGTCATTGGCTTTGACGGTTTCGTCGATCTGGGTTTTCACATCGGTCATTTTGCGTTTCCTATTCGTTTCTCCAACGGGAGAGTCATATGTTCGCCTCGAAAGAAGGCGAGAAGCTTATTCCGGCACTTTGGTGGTCAGCGCCAGCGCGTGCAATTCTCCGTCCGGGCCGTCCATCTTGCCCTTCAGAGCTGCGTAAACAGCGCGCTGTTGCTGAACCCGGTTTTTGCCGCGAAAGCTTTCATCCACCACCATGGCAGACATATGAACACCGTCATTTCCGCCGACCTGAATCTCGGCGTCGGGAAAGGCTTCGCGCAGCAGGTGTTCGATTTCGTGGGCGCTCATCGGCATGTAGGTAACTCCAGAAGGTCTTTCCCAAGATGTAGAGCGCATGAACCGGGCGTGCAAGAGCACTGGCACATGCAAAAACAACCAATCCCGCACCGGGTCACGACGCCGGTTTCGATTGGCGTTCGCGTTGCGTTGTCAGGCGACAGCTTCGGCAAAGCTGTTGCGGTAAATCGCGGCAAGTTCATCAAGCGAGGCTTCCGAACTGCCGATCTTCACCGTATCGCCGGTGAAACGACCAACCGCATTCAGAGGAACGCCGGCCTGACCGGCCGCAATCATCAATGCCTCGGCCTGATCGAAATTGCACGCTACAAGATAGCGGGCCTGATCTTCACCGAACAGGAATTCAGTCGGGGCGTCGTCAAGACATACGCCAACGCCTGCGGCTTCTGCCAGTTCGAAGGCAGCCAGAGCGATGCCGCCATCGCTGAGGTCGGTGCAGGCCTTGATCATCTCGCGGTTGGCGCGGATGAAATCACCGTTGCGCTTTTCGGCATCCAGATCGACATGCGGGGCGTCGCCGTCTTCGCGGTTGAACACCTCGGCCAGAAGGGCGGATTGACCCAGATGCCCCTTGGTTTCACCGATCACCAGCACGACGTGGCCTTCGCGCACCTCGTTGCCGATGACCTCGTCCGAGTGCTGCAACAAGCCGACTGCGCCAATGGTGGGGGTCGGCAGAATGGCCTGTCCGTCGGTCTCATTGTACAGAGAGACGTTGCCCGACACGATCGGCATATCCAACGCGCCGACTGCGGCGCCGATGCCCTGTATGGCACCGACAAACTGGCCCATGATCTCGGGCTTTTCGGGGTTGCCGAAGTTCAGGTTGTCCGTGGTGGCCAGCGGCTTGGCTCCGACGGCGGTCAGGTTGCGATAGGCTTCGGCCACGGCTTGTTTGCCGCCCTCGAAAGGGTTTGCGCGCACATAGCGCGGGGTCACGTCGGATGTGAAGGCAAGCACCTTGTCGGTCCCGTGGACGCGGACCAGGCCCGCACCCAGACCCGGCGTGCGGACGGAATCCGCCATCACCATGGTGTCGTATTGTTCATAGACCCACTGCTTGCCGGCGTAGTTGGGCGATGCGAGCAGGGCGCGCAGCCCATCAATCGGGTCGATCTGGGGCACTTCGGCCAGTTCCTCGGCCTGTGGCGTAGGCTCCCATGGGCGGTCGTATTCCGGCGCGGTGGAAGACAGTTTGGACAGAACCAGATCGGCTTTGACTTCACCGTTATGCATGATCAGAAAGCGGTCTTCGGCAATGGTTTCGCCAACGATTGCGAAATCAAGATCCCATTTTTCGAACACGGCGCGGGCCTCGGCCTCAAGCTCGGGCTTGAGGACCATCAGCATACGCTCCTGAGACTCGGACAGCATCATTTCATAGGCTGTCATGTTTTCTTCGCGCTGAGGAACGTTTTCCAGATCAAGACGCACGCCAAGGCCACCCTTGTCACCCATTTCAACGGCCGAGCAGGTCAGGCCCGCCGCGCCCATGTCCTGGATCGAGATCACCGCACCGGTCTGCATCAGTTCCAGCGTCGCCTCCATCAGGCGTTTTTCGGTGAAGGGGTCGCCGACCTGAACGGTGGGGCGCTTTTCTTCGATCGTGTCGTCGAATTCGGCGGATGCCATGGTGGCGCCGCCCACGCCATCTCGCCCGGTTTTTGCGCCCAGATAGACGACTGGCATACCCACGCCCGACGCGGCCGAATAGAAAATCTTGTCACTGTCAGCCAGACCGGCCGCAAAGGCGTTCACAAGGCAGTTGCCATTGTATGCGGGGTGAAAGCGCACTTCGCCACCGACGCAAGGCACGCCGAAGCAGTTGCCATAGCCACCGATGCCTTCGACCACGCCGTTGACCAGTTGACGGGTCTTGTGATGGCCGGGTTCGCCAAAGGACAATGCGTTCATTGACGCAATGGGACGCGCGCCCATGGTAAAGACGTCGCGCAGGATGCCCCCCACGCCGGTCGCCGCACCCTGATAGGGTTCGATGTAAGACGGGTGGTTGTGGCTTTCCATCTTGAAAACCACGGCCTGACCGTCGCCAATGTCCACCACGCCTGCGTTTTCACCGGGTCCGCAGATCACCTGGGGCCCAGAGGTGGGCAGGGTACGCAGCCATTTCTTCGAAGATTTGTAGGAACAATGCTCGTTCCACATGGCCGAGAAAATGCCGAGCTCGGTGAAAGTGGGTTCACGCCCGATGATCTCGAGGATCATGTCATATTCCTCGGGCTTGAGCCCGTGTGCGGCAATCAGATCGGGTGTGATGGCGGGCTCTTGCATCTTCTGTCCTGTGTCCAAGTGGGCCGAGATTGCGCGCCTTGTAGGGCAAGCGCGCGCGTGTGGAAAGGGTCAAGACGGCGCAGGTTGCGTCTTTCAAAGAAAAACGGAACCGGCATCACTGCCGGTTCCGGATGAATGCGTCTCGAAATGGGTGCATGCAGCTGACGTGGACCGCGAAACCTACGCCGATCCCTGATCCTTGTTGAGCTGCGCTGCGGCTGCGGCGCCAACGGCCGTCTTCTGTTCCGGGGTCAGGTTTTCATTGTCGTCCAGACCCGGAATCGCAACGCGCACTTCGCGGCGGGCAAAGTCGATGCCGTTTTCCTTGAAGGCCGCCTTGACCCGGTTGAAGATCTCCTTGCGCAGTGTGAACTGCTTGCCGGGCTTGGCCATGAACTTGCCGCGGATGATCATGCCGACATCGTCAAAATCGAACACACCCTGCGATTTGAACGGTTGCAGGAAGCCATCCTTGTGGGTCTCGTCCTCCATCATCTCAGCGCCGATCTTCTTGAAGATCTTCTTGACCTTGTTGGGATCGGTGTCGAACGGTACGGTGAATTTCAGCTTCATGATCACCCAGTCGCGGCTGAAATTTGTCAGCTTCTGAATCTCACCGTAGGGAATCGTGTGTACGGGGCCACGATGGTGACGCAACTGCATCGAGCGAACCGAGATCTTCTCGACAGTGCCCATCGTGCCTCCGACATCGACATATTCTCCGACGCGGAAGGCATCGTCGATCAGGAAGAAAACCCCGCCCACGATGTCAGCAACCAGTTTCTGCGCGCCAAAGCCGATCGCCAGACCCAGAACACCGGCACCGGCCAAAAGCGGCGTGATATTGATGCCCAATGCGCCCAGCGCCAGCAGGCCAAAAATCACGGCAATCGTGATCTGGGCCGTGATCCGCATCAGAGGCAGAACCGTCGCCAGACGAGAGCCGCCGGCACCACCGCCTTCACCGCCTGCCTCTTCGTCCAGTGCCTCGGCCGCAGTCTGTTCCCTGGCCAGTCGGCGGTTGATCCAGAGCGAGACGACCTCGTTCAGGATATAGCCAACGGCGATGATCAGCAGGAATTCGATCACGGCACCGCCGACTTCGGCACCGACACCGGCCGAAGCGACGTTGCGCAGGTCAAGATGCCATGCGCGTGCAATCATGAAAACCACGACCAAGCCGGCGATAACGCGACCAATCCGGATATAGCTGCGTTTCGCGGACCGGTAGGCGCGTTCGGCAAGCGGGCCCTCGCCCGACATCGGCGGTTGCAAACACCGCACGAGACCGCGGATCAGCGTATCCAGCGCAGGGGCAATCAACAACCAGAACATCGTCGTGAAATGCGCACCGCTGGTCAGCAATTTCAGTGTTGCCGGATCACGCTGCGCGACCAGGAACTCGACCAGCAGCCAGATTGCCACCGAAACGCCGATGGCAAAATAGGGGTAATAATGCGCAACTTCTTCATCGAATTTCGTGTGATCCGGGTCTGTGCCCAGCATCATCTGCGACAGTCCTTCACGCGCAGTCCAGGCGATTACGGCGATATAGACGTGAATTGCCGCGTTCAGCCAGAAGCCGATGCGGGTATCGTCACCCGTGATGCCATTGAGCGCGTTGAACCGAACGACGAACAGCGTGAACCCGATCAGGATCAACAGTCCGATCAGGTTGCGGTGCAGGTACTTTGCCCAGTGGTCGTCGATATTGACCAGCCGAAATTGCGGCTTTTCCGGTGCCAGAACAAACCGGGACGCTGCTGCACCCAATCGCGGCACCCAGATAAGATAGAATACAAACGGTGCAGCATAGGTGATCTGTTCTGTGGTCAGAAGACCGCGGCCAACCGCGCGGATCACGACATAGAAAATGATCAGCCCGGCGATTTCGCGGCAGAACCGACGAAACAGGTATCTGACGGCGCCCCAAAGGTCGGCCTCGTCCGCAGCTTCGGTCGCTTCATGCCAGCGACGTGTCAGGAAGATGAACAGCTTTTCCGCAATGAAACCGACAACAAGTACAGAAAGGACAAGCCCCATAAGGGTAAAGACACCGGTCGTTCCGAATGTATCGCTAAAATTGCTGAACGCGGTAATCTGCGCGGTGATAATGTTGGGAGCAGTGGTCAGAACATGTGTCCAAGATGCGACCATGGCCGCCCAGATCTCGCTTATCTCGGTCAACGGGTCTTCTACGTCCGCCTTTTCGGCGGCTTGTTTTTCCGCCACGGCATCAAGGCGCTCCAATAGAATTGCGCGAACCTGATCATCGGACATGCGCGCAACAAGATCGTCGACCTGCTCGGGTGTCAGGTCTTCCGGAATGGTCACTGTAGAAGTTGAACCGGAGTCCTGTGCGTATAGTGGCACTGCCATGAATAACGCGGAG
Organism: Ruegeria sp. A4; assembly: GCF_056543025.1. NCBI lineage: Bacteria > Pseudomonadati > Pseudomonadota > Alphaproteobacteria > Rhodobacterales > Roseobacteraceae > Ruegeria > Ruegeria sp. A4. The sequence continues at coordinate 512,504 of NZ_JBQGAW010000001.1, forward strand.
ACGAGCGCCAAAACCAGGCGGAGTGGGTGGAACATGTATTTTCCCTCAAACACGAAATTGTATCGTTTTTTGGGGATCATATGCCTATGCGTGTATTTTTCCCAGAGCTTTCGCTGACTTAATGCAGGGTCCAGCCAAAAAAAGGCCGAGCTATAAGCTCGGCCGTAGTCCAACAGGGAGGTATGAAGATGATGAGCGTTTCAGCATCACCGCCTTCGAGTGCTCATTTAGGGGTCAGTTTGTGAACGTTCAAGGCAATTAACCCTGTGAACACTTCATGTCCGTTATGCTATTTGCGCATAGCTACAGTTTTCCCATCTTTTTCAGTTGTTTACGCTGTTCGATGATTTCGTCCTGCACGAAATCTCGAAACGCGCCAACGCGTTTTGAATGCCGTAATTCTTCCGGGTAGGCCAGATAAACCGGAACATCTGCGGTTTCGATGTCTGACAGGATGGGCACGAGGTGCGGAAAATCCTGAGTGACATAATCGGGCAGAACACCGATGCCCAGATTGTGCAAAACGCCCTGAAGCACACCAAAATAGTTGTTCACAGTCAGCAAGGACCCGGGATTATAGGTCATCAGGTGGCGCACCATGGCGGCACTGGCCCCAACCTGCGGCGCCGCAGGGGTCTGACAAATCAGACGGTGGTCCTTGATCTCTTCCAGGGACTGCAACATGCCGCCGTGGTTTTCGATATAATCTTGGGTTGCATACAACATCATCTGAACGGTCATAAGGCGCTTGCGCACCAGATCAGCCTGGCTGGGCTCTTTCATGCGGATGGCGACGTCCGCTTCGCGCATCGGAAGATCCAGAACGCGTTCTTCAAGCATCAGGTCGATGTTCAGGTCAGGGTATTGCTCGTACAGTTTGGGCAAACGTGGTGCCAGCCAGAGTGTTCCAAAGCCGAAGGTCGTTGTGACACGCAAAACACCAAAGACTTCTTCCTCGCTGTCCCGAATACGCGCTGCTGCGGCATCCAGCCGTTTCGACATGGCGGATGTGGCGTCGAACAACAACTCGCCCTGTTCGGTGAGAATCAGCCCCCGCGCGTGACGGTGGAACAGGGTGGCATCCAGAGACTCTTCCAATGCGCGGATCTGTCGGCTTACGGCGGATTGAGACAGGTTCAGCTTGTCTCCGGCGTGCGTAAGGCTGCCCGCATCGGCCACCGCGTGAAATATTCTAAGCTTGTCCCAATCCATCACCGCAACTTTCGTTATCTTTCAGAAGCCCTATATGAAATAGGTAACAAGTTCTACATTCAAAGGACGAAATCGTTACATATCAGTGGATAAATTCTATACAGGTCAGAAATTATGACCTAAAATGAACCCAAGTAAAGCACACTGATCTGACGAGGGGAGACGTCTGATGAGCCAGCCACAGATAACGCTGAACGACCGGTTCGATCTTGAGAAAAACCCGGTTCTTCTGAATGGAACGCAGGCGCTTGTGCGCTTGATGCTGATGCAAAAGGCCAGAGACCGGCAAGCGGGTCTTAACACGGCGGGATTGGTCACCGGGTACCGCGGGTCGCCTTTGGGGGCAGTGGATCAGCAAATGATGCGGGCCCAAAAGCCACTGGCCGAAAGCGATATCACGTTTCAGTTCGGTTTGAACGAAGACCTGGCAGCCACCGCGCTCTGGGGCAGCCAGCAGGCGGGTCTGCGCGGCGACGGCAAATTCGATGGGGTCTTCGGGCTTTGGTATGGCAAGGGGCCGGGCGTTGACCGGTCCGGTGACGTCATGCGCCACGCAAACATGGCAGGGACAGCTAAACATGGCGGTGTACTCATGGCGATGGGCGATGACCATACCGGCGAAAGCTCGACGGTGTTGCATCAGTCGGAATGGTCGCTGGTCGACATGTACATGCCGATCGTCAGCCCGGCTGGCGTTCAGGAAATCCTTGATTATGGAATTTATGGATTTGCACTCAGCCGTTTCGCGGGGGTCTGGGTAGGCCTGAAGACGATGAAAGACACGATCGAAGTCACCTCGGTCGTGGATGGAAGTCCGGACCGGATGCAAATGGTCATCCCAGAATTCGATATGCCGGAAGGTGGGTTGAACATCCGGTTGGGCGATACGCCGCATCTACAGGAAACGCGTGTCATCGATTACAAAAGGTTCGCGGCCGAAACGTTTTCACACGCCAATAAGCTGGACAAACGGATGTGGGGCAAACCCGGCGCCAAGATCGGCTTTGTCGCGGCAGGCAAAAACTGGTTGGACCTGACACATGCGCTTTCGCTTCTGAATATCGACGAAGCCGAGGCCGAGCGTCTGGGGATTACCACATACAAGGTGGGGCAGACATTCCCGCTGGATATGGCCGGGTTCCACGACTGGGCCGAGGGGCTGGACCTGATCGTGATCGTCGAGGAAAAGCGCAAGCTGATCGAGGTTCAGGTGAAAGAGGCCATCTTTGACGACCGGCGCGGACGCCGGGTCTATGGCTGGTACAAAGGCGGTGCCGGGACATTGCACCGCGAAGAACTGTTCCCGACGCGCGGTGCGCTTGACCCGATCATGATCGCTGAAAAGCTGGGCGAGATCCTGATTGAAGAGGGGCGCGAGACCGATGGTATCCGGGCCGGGCTGGCGTCTTTGTCAGAAGCGCGTCGGGCCGACAACGCACAGGAAATAGCGACGCGGCTTCCGTATTTCTGTTCCGGCTGCCCGCATAACAGCTCGACCAGGGTACCGGAAGGCAGCCGCGCCTATGCCGGTATCGGCTGTCACTACATGGTTCAATGGATGGATCGCGAGACGACCGGTTTCACTCAGATGGGTGGGGAAGGCGCCAACTGGATCGGCGAGGCTCCGTTTTCGACGACCAAGCACGTGTTCCAGAACCTTGGCGATGGCACGTACAACCATTCGGGCGTTCAGGCGATCCGGGCTGCATTGTCCGCAGGAACGAACATCACCTTCAAGATCTTGTTCAACGACGCGGTTGCCATGACCGGCGGGCAGGACAATGAAGGCGACCTGACCGCCGAACGGATCGTTGCCGAGGTCAAGGCAATGGGTGTCCGAGAGGTAGCCCTGGTTTACGATGAAAAAGAGAACGTCAACTTCAAGGCTCTGCCTGCCAGCGTTCAGACATACGAGCGTGCCGATCTCATGCAGGTGCAGGAGAAGTTTCGCGAGATCGAGGGCGTATCGGTCATCGTTTACGTACAAACCTGCGCTGCCGAAAAGCGCCGCCGCCGCAAGCGCGGCACATTCCCCGATCCCGACAAGCGCGTGTTCATCAACACCGATGTCTGCGAAGGCTGCGGTGATTGCGGTGTACAGTCAAACTGCGTGTCGATCGTACCCAAACAGACCGAGCTGGGCCGCAAGCGGGCCATCGATCAATCGAGCTGCAACAAGGATTACTCGTGCTTGAACGGTTTCTGCCCGTCTTTCGTGACGCTTGAGGGCGCGAAAATTCGCAAAGAGGCGACGACCGAAATTGATCTGCCAGATTTGCCGACACCAGATCTGCCGAAGATCACCGGCACACACAACGTCGTGATTACCGGCGTCGGCGGTACGGGTGTCGTCACCATTGGCGCCATCCTTGCGCAGGCGGCGCAAATTGACGGCAAAGGCGCGGGCATGATGGAAATGGCCGGCCTGGCGCAGAAAGGCGGCGCAGTCCACATCCACTGTAGATTGGCCAACCGCCCCGAGGACATCAGCGCGATTCGCGTCGCCACTGGCGAGGCCCACGCGCTGGTCGGCGGCGATCTGGTGGTCTCGGCCGGCGCAAAGACGTTGGGCCTGACGCGCACCGGACGTACGGGGGCCGTCGTGAACAGCCATGAAACGGTGACGGGCGACTTCACGCGTGATACCGAGTTCCGCATTCCTGCGGATCAGCTGGAACTGGCCCTGCAAGCGCGGCTGAAAGAAGATGTCTCGCTGTTTGATGCGACCGAACTGGCGCGCGCGGTGATGGGGGATTCAATCTATTCCAACATGATGATCTTCGGCGCGACCTGGCAGCGCGGGCTTTTGCCGGTCAGCCATAAGGCGATCTTTGAGGCCATCGAATTGAACGGCACGGCGGTCGAACGCAACAAACGTGCGTTTGATATTGGACGTTGGGCAATACTGCACCCGGAAGACGTGCAATCCATCCTTGCGCCGACCATGGCCGAGATGCCCAAGACACTGGATCAGATCATCGCGTTTCGCGCGCAGCACCTGACGGAATATCAAAGCGCCTGGCTGGCCAGGCGGTACCGCAAGCTTGTGGACAGCGTCGAGGACACGGATGTGCGCGAAGCGGTGGCAAAAGGGTATCACAAGTTGTTGTCGTACAAGGACGAATACGAGGTTGCGCGCCTTCTTCTGACCAGTCGGGAAAAAGCGGCGGCCGAGTTTGATGGTGACTTCAAGATGACCTTTCACCTTGCCCCGCCGATACTCGGCGGATCGGGCAGCAATGGCAGGCCGAAAAAGCGCGCCTTCAGCGAATCCATCCTGACTGCATTGAAGCTGTTGACCAAACTCAAGGCATTGCGCGGCACTCCACTGGACATTTTCGGGTATTCATCCGAACGCAAGATGGAGCGCGCCCTGATCCGACAGTATGAAAAGGACATGCGCGAGGTTCTGCCCCTGGTGTCGCAGGACACCCGTGATGCGATTGCCGCCCTGGCCCGTTTGCCGCTGGATATCCGCGGATTTGGGCCGGTACTGCGGGAAAATGAGGCCAAGGCTGCGAAACGGCGAGAGGAGCTACTTGCCGTCATCCGCAGCGGTGGGCCTGAATTGCAAGCTGCGGCAGAGTAATTCGTCACAAGGGTGTCACGATAGCTGGTCAAACCTGTTGCTTGTACTTATTTTGCGGGCAGCAAAACGGAGCCCTTCATGTCTTCTCGTCGTCATGTCGTTCGTGACATCTCGTATGCGCATTCCGCCGAAACCAAGGGGGGGCGGTTGGTCATCAGGCTGATGGAGAACACCACGGGACGGTTGCGTCTGATCAAACGGGCCGACGGATACGAACAAGAAGTCGCAAAGGGTCGGGATTTTTGGTCGGTCATGGTCGATCGCTATGGATTGACCTTGGATGTCGTTGGTGGCGCACTGGCGAGTATCCCCAGGGAAGGTCCGCTTATCCTGATTGCAAACCATCCATATGGAATTCTGGATGGGCTGATGATGGGGCATATATTGTCCCAGACCCGTGGTGATTTCCGGATTCTCGCAAATCGCGTTTTCCGCAAGGCCGAAGACCTGAACCGTATCGTTTTGCCTGTTTCGTTTGATGAAACCAAAGAAGCGGTAAAACTGAACCTGGATACGCGGAAGACCGCATTGAATTACCTTGGCGATGGCGGCGCGATCGGGATTTTCCCTGGGGGTACGGTCAGCACTGGCGTTAATCCGTTCGCGCATCCCATGGATCCGGGTTGGCGCGGTTTCACAGCCCGAATGGTGGCCAAGTCCAATGCCACCGTCGTTCCGGTGTTCTTCGACGGGCACACGTCACGTCTGTTCCAGATTGCAAGCCATATGCACAACACCCTGCGTATGGGGTTGCTGATCAAAGAGTTCAAAAAGCGTGTCGATACTCCGGTCAAAGTGGTGATTGGCACGCCTATCGGGCGCGACATTCTGGATCCGCTGGGCAAGGATACGCGCAAGATGATGGATTTCCTGCGCAAAGCGACGTATGAGCTGTCTCCGACACCGCTGAAGTCTTATGACTATGGCTATGAATTTGAGGAACGGCATCGCGCCTGAAGGGGCTAATGGCAGTAGGTATCTTTGATTCCGGATTGGGCGGTCTTACCGTCCTGAGCGCCGCGCAGACACGTCTGCCTGACGTTGATTTCCTGTATTACGCGGACAGCGCGCATGCCCCTTACGGTGTGCGCGATGCCGAGGACATCTATCAGCTGACCCGAAAGGCCGTGCAGGACCTTTGGGATCGTGGCTGCAACTTGGTGATTCTGGCCTGCAACACCGCCAGCGCGGCGGCGCTGCGCCGGATGCAGGAAGAGGGCGTGCCCGAAGGCAAACGTGTGCTTGGTGTCTTTGTTCCCTTGATCGAGGCCCTGACCGAACGGCAATGGGGCGACAATTCCCCCCCACGCGAAGTGGCGGTCAAGCATGTCGCCTTGTTCGCCACGCCAGCCACTGTATCCAGCCGGGCCTTTCAGCGCGAGCTGGCGTTCCGGGCAATTGGCGTGGATGTCGAGGCGCAGGCATGTGGTGGCGTCGTGGATGCCATTGAAGACGGTGACATGATCCTGGCCGAGGCGCTGGTGCGCAGCCATGTGGAAGCCCTCAAGCGCAAGATGCCTGAACCGCAGGCGGCCATTCTGGGCTGTACGCATTACCCGCTTATGGCTGACGTGTTTCAGGCGGCATTGGGACCTGACGTGCAGGTCTATAGCCAGGGGGAACTGGTTGCGGAAAGCCTTGCGGATTATCTCCATCGCCACCCCAACATGCTGGGTAACGGCCCGGGAGGGTTCCTGACGACGGGGAAACCCAATGTGGTGAGCGACCGGGCGACACAGTTCCTCCGACGACAAATCACATTCGAGGCCGCCTGACTTCGGTCAAGGACGCGGCCGCTCTGCTTTCATTAATTCAAGACCGTCGCATCGGCGGTCGTAACATGTGACACACGTTGAGAAGAGGTCTGACATGACCCATAAAATCGCAATTCTGGGCGCTTCGGGTTATACCGGTGCGGAACTGGTGCGGCTGATCGCCGAACACCCCAACATGGAAATCGCCGCGCTGGCCGCCGAACGCAAGGCGGGGATGACCATGGCGCAGGTTTTCCCGCATCTGCGCCACATGGATCTGCCGGACCTGTGCAAGATTTCCGAGATCGATTTTTCCCGGATCGATCTGTGCTTTTGTGCCCTTCCGCACAAGACAAGCCAGGAAGTGATCAGTGCTCTGCCCAAGGATCTGAAGATCATCGATCTGTCTGCTGACTTCCGGCTAACCGACCCGGATGAATATGAAAAGTGGTACGGAAACCCGCATACCGCGCTCGAGCAGCAGGAAGAGGCCGTTTATGGCCTGACCGAGTTTTATCGCGACGAAATCCGGGGCGCGCGGCTGGTGGCGGGCACAGGGTGCAACGCGGCAACCGGTCAATACGTTCTGAGGCCGCTTGTTTCTGCGGGGGTGATTGATCTGGACGATATCGTGCTGGATCTGAAATGCGCAGTATCCGGGGCAGGGCGGTCGCTGAAGGAAAACCTGCTGCACGCCGAACTGAGCGAGGGCACCAACGCCTATGCCGTAGGCGGCACCCACAGGCATCTGGGCGAGTTCGATCAGGAGTTTTCCAAGCTGGCCGGTCGTACGGTTTATGTGCAGTTCACTCCGCACCTGATCCCTGCAAACCGGGGCATTCTGGCCACCACCTACGTGAAAGGTGACCCGAATAGCATCTATGAAACGCTTGCAAAGGCTTATGCGGATGAGCCTTTCATTCAGATGCTGCCGATGGGCGAGACACCGTCGACCCACCACGTGCGCGGGTCCAACTTCTGTCATATCGGGGTTGTGGCAGACCGGATCGAACGGCGCGCGATCGTGATCGCGGCGCTGGATAACCTGACAAAAGGTAGCAGTGGCCAAGCCTTGCAGAACGCCAATCTGATGTTAGGTGAGACTGAAACCCGGGGCCTGATGATGGCACCGTTATTTCCGTGAGGACGGTATGAAAACGCTCAAGAAACGTCGCCGAGTACAAGTCATTCTGGTAGCTGTCGTTGCCTTGGTGGCATCGACGGCGTTGATTGGTTACGCCATGCGCGACGGGATCAACTTTTTCCGCTCGCCAAGCCAGGTGATTGCCGAACCACCCAAGCCGACCGAGGTCTTTCGGATCGGCGGCCTGGTCGAAGAAGGTTCAATCATCCGTGGGCAGGGCGAAACCGTACATTTTGTCGTCACCGACGGCGGCGAAAGCGTCAAGGTTTCTTTCACCGGGGTTCTGCCTGATCTGTTTTCGGAAAATCAGGGCATGGTCGGCACCGGACGTTACGTGAACGGCGTCTTTGAAGCCACTGAAATTCTGGCCAAACATGACGAAACCTATATGCCGAAGGAAGTCGTGGACGCGTTGAAAGAGCAGGGCGTGTACAAAGAGGCTGAAGAAAGCTGACCTGACCCACATTCGTGTTGAGGGCGTTGCGCGCGGGATGCGGGCAGCGCCCTTGGTCGTTCAGGCTTGTTAATTCTTTTTCGGGATCGTCAGCGCCATTCAACCAAATGAGGGCGCTATGCAAACGGTTCGGCAGATTGCCAATGAAATTGTGCGCCGGGAAGGCGGGTACGTGAATGACCCGGACGATCCGGGCGGGGCAACCAAGTTCGGTGTCACGATCCACGCGATGCGCAGGCTTGGGCTGGATCTGACGGGGGATGGGCTGGTTGACGTGGCGGATGTCCGGGCGCTTACTCAGCGCGAGGCGGTCGATATCTTTGTTCAGCACTACTTTGAAAAGCCACGCATCGCGCTGTTGCCGGATGTTCTGCATGCCCCTGTCTTCGACATGTATGTCAATGCCGGTGCGCAAGCAGTTATAATCCTGCAACGGCTTTTGCGTGATATGGGGTTTGACGTGGTGGCAGATGGCGTGATCGGCGCGCAAACGGCGCAGGCGTGCGAAGACGCGGCCCAACCAGATCCCAACGCGTTGCGCGATGCCTACGGCGTGGCGCGGCGGAACTATTACTTTCGGCTGGCCGACAAACGCCCGGCATCCAGAAAATACGCGTGCACCCGATCCGGTGGCAAAGGAGGCTGGATCAAACGGGCCGAAGAGTTTCTGTCGCCACGCTATCGTCTGACGGAAAGTGAATTCAAGGAAAGGGTTGCGGCATGGGGTTGATCTCGGGGGTATTGGCGCTGCTGTTCGGGGGCGGTCGCAACGCTGTGCGTGAGACGGTTGAAATATACCGGGAAAACGCCGAGTCCCGTGCCGAGCGCGCGACAGAGTTGCAAAGTCAGGCAATGACGCAGTTCGGCCGAGAGTTCGCGGTTCCTCAAAAAGGCCTGTTCGACCGCGTCATGGATGGCGTGAACCGGTTGCCGCGCCCGGCCTTGGCGCTTGGAACGCTGGGATTGTTTGTTGCCGCGATGGTGGATCCGCTGTGGTTCGCTGAACGCATGCAGGGCATTGCGCTGGTGCCGGAACCTCTTTGGTGGTTGCTGGGCGTGATTGTCTCTTTTTATTTTGGCGCGCGCCATCAGAGCAAAATGCAGGATTTTCAGCGGGATATAGGCGCAGCCATGCAGCGGTTGCCGACGGTCATGGGGAACATAGAAACGGTGCGGGCCATGCGCAGCGACAGCCCGGGCGTCGCCGACCCCGGCCCCGATGCCAACCTGATACAGAACGCCTCGCGTCCTGATGCGAATCCAGCATTGACCGATTGGCGCAAGCTTCGGGGGCTTTGACCCGCGACACTATGTGCCCCCGGATCGTGCGAAAGTTAATGGCCCCCGGTTCGGCCTCGCAGTATATTCCGGGGCATGATTACAGAGCTTGGCCACTTCGCCCTCATCCTCGCCTTTTTCGTCGCCATCGTGCAAAGCGTGGTGCCTCTGATCGGTGCGTCAAAAAACTGGACCGGCTGGATGGCTTTTGCCGAGCCTGCTGCCATCGTCCAGTTTCTGCTGACTGCATTTTCCTTCGGTGCGCTGATCTGGGCTTTCATCGTGTCGGACTTTTCGCTGCGGATCGTGGTCGAAAACAGTCATTCGGCCAAGCCGATGATCTACAAGATCAGCGGGACGTGGGGAAACCACGAAGGATCGATGCTGCTTTGGGTGCTGATTGTCACGCTGTTCGGAGCGATGGCGGCGTTCTTTGGGGGCGGGTTGCCCCCAAGCCTGAAGGCGCGTGTGCTTGCGGTTCAATCTGCCATTGCCGTGGCATTTTTTGCTTTCATACTGTTTACCTCGAACCCGTTTGACCGGCTGGCAATTGCGCCGTTTGACGGGCGGGATCTGAACCCGTTGTTGCAGGATCCCGGTTTGGCCTTCCACCCGCCATTTCTGTATCTCGGTTATGTGGGGCTGAGCATGGCGTTCAGTTTTGCGATCGCCGCGCTGATCGAAGGGCGTATCGATGCGGCGTGGGGCCGCTGGGTTCGCCCATGGACGCTGGCCGCCTGGGTGTTTTTGACAATCGGCATCGCACTGGGGTCCTGGTGGGCCTATTACGAGCTGGGCTGGGGCGGTTTCTGGTTCTGGGATCCGGTTGAGAACGCTTCTTTCATGCCGTGGCTCCTGGCGGCAGCGCTGCTGCATTCGGCAATCGTTGTTGAAAAGCGCGAGGCGCTGAAAAGCTGGACCATCCTGCTGGCAATCATTGCCTTCGGGTTTTCGCTTATAGGAACATTCATCGTTCGTTCGGGGCTGCTGACTTCGGTTCACGCCTTTGCCAATGACCCGGAACGCGGGGTGTTCATCCTGTTCATTCTTGTGGTTTTCATCGGTGGGGCGTTGACTTTGTTTGCCGCGCGGGCGCAGGCGATGGAGGCCAAGGGTGTTTTCGGCATGGTCAGCCGCGAAAGCGCGCTGATCGTAAACAACGTCCTGCTGGCGGTCAGTTGTTTCGTGGTCTTTGTCGGTACCATGTGGCCGATGGTGGCCGAGATGATGTTTGATCGCAAACTCTCGGTCGGGGCGCCGTTTTTCAACGCTGCATTCTCTCCTTTCATGGTTTTGCTGGGATTGATCCTTCCCATCGGGGCCATGTTGCCGTGGAAACGCGGGCGGATTGGAAAAACGGCCTGGTCGCTGCGCTATGCCTTTGGTCTGGCCTTGGCGATTGCCCTGCTGGTTTGGGCGATGCAGACCGGCCGCAGCGCTTTGGGGCCGGTGGGTCTGTTCCTTGGGGCGTGGATTACATTTGGCGCCATCGTTGATTTGTGGAGCCGTACGGGGCGCAACGGCAGTCTGAAACGCTTGTTCCGTCTGCCTGGGGCGGATTGGGGTAAAGCCGTTGCTCATACCGGGCTGGGTGTTACCATCTTTGCGATTGCAGGCCTGACTGCGTGGGAGGGCGAGGATATTCGCGTCGCCCACCCCAACCAACCTTTCGAAGTGGGACAGTTCACGCTGACGCTGCAAGATGTTCGTCGGGTCGAGGGGCCGAACTATTTTTCGACCACGGCGGATGTTCTGGTTGAAAAGAATGGCCGCCCGATCGGGACATTGCACCCGGAAAAACGGGATTACCCCGTTGCGCGGATGCCCACGACCGAAGCGGCGATCGATTATCGTTTCCTCGGGGACCTTTACGTCGTGATCGGCGATCAACAGGCAGATGGCGGCTGGGTGATGCGAACCTATATCAAGCCGCTTGCAAACTGGATCTGGGGCGGCTGTATCCTGATGGCGCTTGGCGGTGTCCTGAGCCTGTGTGACAGGCGCTTCCGTGTGGCCGCAGGCGCAAGAAAAACCCCGGTCGGCGGAGTACCTGCGGAATGAAACGCCTTGTTCTGATTCTGATGATGCTCGCAACACCCGTCTTTGCGGTGCAGCCTGACGAGGTTCTGGATGATCCGGTACTGGAACAGCGTGCGCGGGATCTCAGCGCCGGACTGCGTTGCCTCGTGTGCCGCAATGAGAGCATCGACGAAAGCAACGCGGATCTCGCGCGTGATCTGCGCGTGTTGTTGCGGGAACGGTTGGTGGCTGGGGATACGGACGAACAGGCGATCGCGTTTATCGTTGATCGGTATGGCGAATACGTACTTCTGAAACCGACTGCCAGCGGCTCGAACCTGTTTTTGTGGCTGGCCGGGCCAATCATGCTGTTGATCGCTGCCGCGGTTGGGTTGAACTTTCTCCGTACCCGGGCCAAGGCCCGTGCTTCGGTGGACTCTGCCGCGTTGAGCGAGGACGAAAAAGAACGTCTGCGTCAAATTCTTGAAGACTGACGCGTGGTTCTGCTTTTCCCGTCCCGTCCGGGTCAGTAAGTGTGCAAAAACACATGGCGCGACGGGAGGGTTTTCATGAATTACGAAACGGTTGCTCTGGAGATTGCAGACGGTCTGGCAGTTCTGACGCTGAACAGGCCGGACAAGATGAACGCGCTGACCACCCAGATGCGGGCAGAGATTACGCACGCCATGAAAGATGCAGCGATCAAGGCGCGCTGTGTCGTCATCACCGGTTCGGGCCCTGCGTTTTGTTCCGGGCAGGATCTGGGCGATGCGTCTTCAACCGGCAAGATCGATCTGGAACGGTCGCTGCGCGATGAATATGAACCGATGCTGGAGACGATCCACAATTGCCCGGTGCCCACGATTGCCGCGGTGAACGGACCGGCGGCCGGGGCAGGCGCGAACCTTGCCCTTTGTGCCGATGTGGTGATTGCCACCGAAAGCGCCTACTTCCTACAGGCATTTGCCCGTATCGGTCTGCTTCCCGATGCCGGGGGAACATGGTTCATGCCCCGTCAGATGGGGTTGGCCAAAGCAATGGGCGCGGCCTTGTTTGCCGAAAAGATCACGGCAAAGCAGGCGGATGAATGGGGCATGATCTGGGAAGCCGTGCCGGATGACGCTTTCGCCGATCATTGGCGCAAAAGGGCAGAGTATCTGGCAAAAGGCCCCACAGCCGCCTATGGCGCGATCAAGCAAGCCATTCGCGGAACGTATGAAAACACTCTGCAACAGCAGCTTGCGACCGAGGCGCACCTGCAAGGCGAATGTGGCCGTTCGAGGGACTTTGCCGAAGGTGTTGTGGCCTTCATGGAAAAACGCCCTCCAAAATTCGAAGGGCGCTGATCAGGCTGACATCATGCGCGGCGGCGGCGGCGTGTGCGACGTTCCGGTGCCGCATCGTCATCCGTCCCGTCCGAGGCGGATGTGAACGGACCCAGCGCATCAGTGATCTGATCGAGCGTCGGGCGTTCACCACGAGGCGTGGTATCCAGCGCCTCACGCATCTTGCGCAGGTGGTCGGGCATGGTTCCGCAGCACCCGCCAATGATGGTCGCGCCGGCATCCCGCGCCATGGCGGCATACTGCCCCATCAGTTCGGGCGTGCCGTCATAATGGATGTGGCCATCCACGTATTTCGGAATGCCTGCATTGCCCTTCGAAATCAGCGGGCGTTCAGTGCCTTGCGCGGCAAATCCCAGTACTGTGCGCAGAATGTCGGATGCGCCGGTGCCGCAGTTCGCACCGAAAGCGATGGGAGGATTCGGCAGAGTTTCGACCAGCTGGGCCAGATCGGCCGATGTGACACCCATCATCGTGCGTCCGGCCGTGTCAAAGCTCATTGTGCCGCACCAGGGCATGTCGGTCAGGGCAAAGGCTTCGGCGGCGGCGCGAAACTCTTCGGGGGCGCTGATGGTTTCCACCCACAGAACATCCACCCCACCTTCTTTCAGCGCTTCCGCCTGTTCGTGGAACATTTCCACGGCTTCCGCGTGCGACAGGCTGCCGACCGGTTCCATGATTTCACCAGTCGGGCCGACCGATCCTGCAACGACGACTGGTCGTCCGGCCTTGTCGGCGATTTCACGTCCCAGCTCGGCGCCGATGCGGTTCAGCTCGCCCACGCGGTTGTGCGCGTCATGCAGTTTCAGCCGTGCCGCTGTGCCGCCGAACGTGTTGGTCAGGAACAGGTCGCTGCCTGCATCAACCGACCCCTGATACAGAGCCCGGATCTTGTCCGGGGCATCCACGTTCCAGAGTTCGGGAGCGTCACCAGATTGCAGGCCCATGTTGAACAGATTCGTTCCCGTGGCACCATCGGCCAGAATGGCGTCATTGGATTCCAGAAGCTTGCTCAGCGCGTTTGTCATAGGGTTGTTCCAGGAAATGGCGCAAAAACGCCGTTAAAAAAAGAGACGCCCCGTGTCTCATGACCAAGGCGTCAAATCAAATTCATAAAACTCATGAAGATCATGAGTCGGACGCTGAAGGCTCAGTTGGTCTCGCTCAGGACCTGCGCCTTGGCTTCGGGCAGAAGCTCGGCCATTTTCGCGCGGATTTCCTCGTCCGAGGACAGGTTGCCCAGATCGCCGGAAACCTTGCGAACGACATCTTCGTGCCCGGCTTCCTCGAAGTCGGAAATCACGACCGTTTTTGCATATTCTTCGGCGTCGGCACCGGATTTACCCAGTTTTTCAGCAGCCCACAGACCCAAAAGCTTGTTGCAGCGGGCTTGTGCCTTGAACTGCATCTCTTCATCATGGGCAAACTTGGCTTCAAAGGCGTTTTCGCGTTCGTCGAACGTCGTCATAGGGCAAGGACCTCTTGGGTTATGTCTTCTTTCCTGATGATATGACTATACGACGTCCCATGCGCAAGGGATTTGCGCTGCGTCAAAGCCTCTCGGGTACATGAACTTGCGGGAAATGGGTGCTTGGACTATGAGGACGCCAACGTGAGGGGACTCAATCCCTCTGTGCAGAGTGGAAAGGTCGCTTATGGCGCGTCGCAAGAAAATCTATGAAGGCAAGGCCAAGATTCTGTACGAAGGCCCCGAACCGGGAACGATTGTCCAGTATTTCAAGGATGACGCCACTGCCTTCAACGCGGAAAAGAAGGACGTGATCGACGGCAAGGGTGTGCTCAACAACCGCCTGTCGGAGTTCTTCATGACCGGCCTGACCCAGATCGGCATTCCGAACCACTTCATTCGCCGCCTGAATATGCGTGAACAGCTGGTTCGCAACTGCGAAATCGTTCCGCTGGAAGTGATCGTGCGCAACTATGCCGCCGGATCGATGTCCAAGCGCCTGGGCATTGCAGAGGGCACGCAGCTGCCGCGCCCGATCGTCGAGTACTGCTACAAGGACGATTCGCTGGGTGATCCGTTGGTCACCGAAGAACACATCGCCGCGTTTGGCTGGGCCAGCCAGCAGGACATGGACGATATCCTCAGCCTTGCCTTGCGCGTGAACGATTTCATGAGCGGTGTGATGCTGGCGGTGGGCATTCGTCTGGTCGACTTCAAGATCGAGATCGGCCGCGTGTTTGAAGGCGATTATCAGCGCCTGATTGTTGCTGACGAAATCAGCCCCGACAGCTGCCGCCTGTGGGATATCGAAACCGGTCAGAAGCTGGACAAGGACGTGTTCCGCCGTGATTTGGGCAGTTTGACCGACGCCTATTCCGAAGTTGCACGCCGACTGGGTGTCCTGCCCAGCAACAATGTCACCAAGCCGACGCTTATCAACTAGGAACGGCCGGACTAGAATAATACCAAAGCGCCGCAACCGTGTTTGCGGCGCTTTTTCGTTCGCGGTTGAAATTGACAGTTTCTCGTTTCCCCAGCATGTTTGCCTCGGGCAGGCACAAAAGGTTCAGGATGGGTGTCAAATGGCGGAACTGTTTGATCAGACAGTATTTCTGAAGTTTCTGGCCGCCGTGCTTGCAATCTTCAATCCGCTTTACAACATCCCCATTTTCCTGAGCATGACCAAGAACTGCACTGCGGCAGAGCGGCGGCACGTTGCGGTTGTTGTCATGATCTCGGTTACCGTCATTGCGCTGACCGCTGTCGTGATCGGGGAAGAGGTGCTTGGGGTTTTTGGCATTGATGTGCCGGCTTTCCGGATTGCCGGAGGGATCATCATTTTCGGAATCGGGATGTCGATGTTGAAGGCCGAGGACCGGCCGCCGGGCGATCAGGCCGCGATGGACGACGGGCACGAGCGGAAACTGAATTTTGCGGTCGTACCGCTGGCGATACCTTTGACCATAGGGCCGGGCACGATTGCCATCACGATCGTTTTTTCGCACCAACTGTCGAACGGCGCCGAAATCGTGACGCTGGGTTCGGCGATCCTGATTGCCTGCGCGATCGTGGGGCTGGGATTGTTGTTCGCAGATCAGATCTCGCGCCTGTTGGGTGAGACAATGATCAACGTCCTGACCCGGATCATGGCCATCCTGCTGGTCGCCGTCGCGGTCGAGATGGTTCTGACTGGCACGTTCCATGCAATTGACGCGCATTACCCGGGATTGGGCAAAGAAGGCGGATAGTTGGATTGCTGCGGCAAACTGCTTTGCAAACAGGGTTGTCGAAAGCCATTTGGCGCGCTATCCCCCGCGCAACGAAATGGGCCTCGGATTGCGGCCCGCAGGTGGAGTTGCCAAAATGAAAGCACGGGTTCATGTGATGCTCAAGAACGGGGTGCTGGACCCGCAGGGCGAAGCGGTTCGGCACGCATTGGGCGCAATGGGCTTTGATCAGGTCGAAGGTGTGCGTCAGGGCAAGGTGATCGACCTTGAACTGGCCGACGGCGCGACCGAAGCAGATGTGACCGAGATGTGCGAAAAGCTTTTGGCCAACACGGTTATCGAACGCTACGAGATCGAACTGGTCTGATGGAATGCGGGCCGCGCGTCTGATCACCTACCGTCAGCCGCTTGAGGTAACGACGATCCCGGATCCCGCACCGGCGGAAGACGGCGTGGTCGTGCGGGTGCTGGCCTGCGGCGTGTGCCGGTCTGACTGGCACGCATGGTCTGGTTCGGACCCGGACGTCATCCTGCCCATGACGCCAGGGCACGAGTATTGCGGCGAGGTGGTTTCCGTCGGCGCGCGCGTCACCCGGTGGCGTGTCGGGGATCGGGTGATTGCGCCTTTCATTCTGGCCTGTGGCCGGTGTCCGGATTGTGCGCAGGGTCATCAGACGATCTGCGCGGATCAGGTTGTGCCGGGGTTCACCTGTGACGGCGCTTTTGCGGAATATGTCGCAGTGGCCCATGCTGACGCGAACCTGACATCCTTGCCGGACAGCATCGCGCCGGACATCGCGGCCGCGTTGGGTTGCCGCGTGACGACAGCGTGGCAGGCATTGGTCGGTCGGGCACAGGTTCAGGGCGGTGAATGGATTGCCGTCTTCGGCGGCGGCGGTGTCGGAATATCCACTTTGCTGCTGGGCAAGGCGCTTGGTGCACGTGTGGTAATTGTCGACATCACGGATGACAAACTGAACTATGCCAAGGCTCTGGGCGCAGATGCGGTGGTCAATGCGGCAACCAGCGATGCGCCGCAGGCGGTGAAGGATATCACCGGTGGCGGTGCCCATGTCGCGATCGAGGCGCTTGGCGTCGAAGCTACGACCGTTTCCGCTATGCGTTCCCTGCGCAAAATGGGGCGCATGGTGCAGATCGGGATGCCTGCCGGAGATCACACCCAGATGGCGTTGCCGATGGATGTGCTTTACTCTGGCCAGCTTTCTGTCTTTGGCACACGCGGAATGCCAAGCTGGCGCTATCCGTCTTTGTTGTCGCTGATCGCGGGCGGTGGAATTGACCTGAGCCCGTTGGTCACGCGAAAAATATCTCTCAACCAGGTGAGCGCCGAGCTTGCCGCCTTTGACCATCCAACCCCTCCGGGCGTTGCGGTCGTCACCGATTTTGTCTCGTAGGAGGGCCCGCCATGCGCGCAGCCGTAATCGTTTTCCCCGGATCGAACTGTGACCGAGACCTTGCGGTCGCTTTTGAGCAGGCCGGTTTTCAGGTCGACATGGTCTGGCACAAGGATGCGGCGCTGCCGGACGGTGTCGATATCGTGGGCGTTCCGGGCGGGTTTTCTTACGGTGACTATCTGCGGTGCGGTGCAATCGCTGCGCAGTCGCCGATCTGCAAGGCCGTGGTCAACCACACCGAACGCGGCGGTTATGCGGTCGGAATCTGCAACGGATTTCAGGTTCTGACGGAAACAGGTATCCTGCCGGGGGCGCTGCTGCGCAATGCCGGGCTGAAATACATCTGCAAGACTGTGGGCCTGAAAGTCGAAACCAGCGACAGCGTGTTTACCGGTGGCTATAACGCAGGCGACGTGATCGGTATTCCGATTGCGCATCACGACGGCAACTATTTCGCGGATGACGCAACGCTGGCGGCGTTGAGAGATCAGGACAGGATCGCATTCACCTATACCGAGAACCCCAACGGCTCGGTCGGTGATATCGCGGGGATCCTTTCCGAAAACCGTCGTGTTCTGGGTATGATGCCGCATCCCGAGCGTGCGGCCGATCAAGGGCATGGCGGCACCGACGGGGCGGCGCTGTTCCGCGCATTGTCAGGTGTGTTTGAAGCGGCGTGACTTGAGGTCACGCGCGCCCACGCGTAACGTCTGATCATGAACTCGGACGTGCGATCAGGCTGGTCAAAGCTGCTGAAACCGTTTCGCGGCGCCCCGTTGGGGTGGCGGTTGCGGCTGGCTGTACTTGTTCTGATGGTGGCAACAATCGCAACGGTTTGGATCACCAACCGTTTGTTGACCGACAGGTTCACCGAATCCACCCGCAACCGGGCCGAGCTGCGCCTTGCACTGTATTCCGGCAATTTGCTGAGCGAACTGCGCCGCAACTCGATCGTGCCCCAGTTGCTGGCGCGGGACCCGACACTGATTTCGGCGCTGCAATCCAGGGACTATTCGTTATCGACGCAGCGTTTGATTTCGTTCGTTGAGGAAATCGGTGCGGCGTCGTTGATGCTGTTGGATGGTGACGGGCGAACGGTTGCGGCGACGGATCGGAACAGGCTGGGCGAGGCGCACAGGAATATTCCGTATTTTGTGGACGCGATCCGGTCAAATGCGACGATCTTTTCCGTTATTCCCAAGGAATCCGGCGGATACAGCTTTGTCTATTCGCGCCGGCTTGAAAACAGCGCGGAAATACTGGGCGTGATCGTTGTCGAAGTTGATCTGCAAAAGTTTGAACAGGCATGGGCCGGTATTTCGGATGCGGTGATGGTCACTGACAGCACCGGAACCATCATTCTGTCCACCGAACCGCGCTGGCGGGGTCTGGATGAGGGGGCGGCCCTGCTGCGTCAACCGCCGCAAGGGGCGATCCAGCGGGCCATTCGCGCCACGACCGATTGGACGGCTTTGCCACCTGACGCCTACCTGCAAGGCGAGGCCGTGATGCGTCTGGAAACGCGCATCCCGTTCCGCGGCTGGCAAATGACATCTTTCACGACCTATGCCTCGATCCGCGAGAAAGTGAACAGCGTTCTGGCGCTCGAGATCATGGGCTTTGCGATTCTTCTGGCGCTGGCGTTCTACGCGCTGAGCCGACGCGCGACGCTGCGCATGACCTTGTTTCAGCGCGAGTCGGCAGAGCTTCGCGCATTGAACGCCAGGCTACAGCGGGAAATCGCTGAACGTGAAAGGGTTGAAAAGACGTTGGATTTGGCCGAACAGACCCTTGCCCAAAGCTCGAAACTTGCAGCTCTGGGTGAGATGTCGGCGGCGGTCAGTCACGAGCTGAATCAACCTCTGGCTGCAATGAAAACCTATCTGGCCGGCGCCCGTCTGCTGTTGCGTCGAAACCGGCCGGAAGAAGCGCTTGCAAGTTTCGGTCGCATCGATGGTCTGATCGAGCGGATGGGGGCGATTACGCGGCAGCTCAAATCTTACGCTCGCAAGGGGGCGGATGCGTTTTCACCTGTAAATCTTGGCGAAGCGCTGGCCTCGGCCTTGTCGATGATGGAGCCGCAGTTGCGTCAGCGCCATGTGAAGATCACCCAGATCCTGCCGGAAGAACCGGTGGTGGTGATGGGGGATCGGATGCGGATCGAGCAGGTGATGGTCAACCTCTTGCGCAATGCGCTGGACGCCACCAAATCAGTGGCAGAGCCGGATGTGGAAATCATCTTGGCGGCGGGTGACACGGCTGTACTGACGGTACGCGACAACGGGCATGGGATCGAGGATATCGAGAACCTGTTCGAGCCGTTCTATACCACCAAACAGCCCGGAGACGGGGTGGGCCTGGGGCTTGCCATCTCATCGGGGATCGTGAACGACCATGGGGGACGGCTGACTGCGCGCAACGGCCAATACGGTGGCGCGGTGTTTGAAATGCAGTTGCCAGCACTGGGAAGCGACGGCCTTGAGGCCGCGGAATAACGAGGAATGACTATGGCACAGGCCATGAAAATTGCCATTGTGGATGACGAACAGGACATGCGCCAATCGATCAGCCAATGGCTTGCTTTGTCCGGGTATGACACGGAAACCTTTGCCAGCGCCGAGGACGCGCTCAAGGTTCTGGGGCCGGATTATCCGGGAATCGTGATCTCGGACATCAAGATGCCGGGAATGGACGGCATTCAGCTTCTGAAAAAGTTGATGGGGGCCGACAGTACCTTGCCGGTGATCATGATCACCGGGCACGGCGACGTGCCGATGGCGGTTGAAGCGATGCGCGTTGGCGCGTTCGACTTCCTTGAAAAACCGTTCAACCCCGATCGGATGTCCGAACTGGCCAAACGCGCCAGTAATGCGCGCCGTCTGACTCTGGACAACCGCGCCTTGCGGCGCGAGCTGTCCGGCGGCACCCAGATCATGAACAAGCTGATCGGCGCCAGCCCGGTCATGGAGCGGCTGCGTGAGGATATTCTGGATCTCGGCCAGGCTGACGGCCACGTGTTGATCGACGGTGAAACCGGTACCGGGAAAACGCTTGTGGCTCACGCGCTTCATGCCGTTGGCAGCCGTGCCGGCAAGAAGTTTGTATTGGTGTCCTGCGCCGCGCTTGAAGAGGATGCACTGGCCAAGCGTCTCTTTGGCCCCATGATGCCCGAGGATGCACAATTGCCCGCCATCGAAGAAGCCCGCGGCGGAACGCTGGTGCTGGAAGATGTGGAAGCGTTGAGCGATACGTTGCAGGCCAAGTTGCTGAGCGTGATGAACGAGCAGGGCACACCTGCGGAAACGCGGATCGTTGCCATTTCGAACTTGCAGGAGGCGGGCAAGACATCGGAAGACGTGCTGCGCCCGGACCTGTTCTATCGCCTGGCCGCGCTGCGCATCACCATGCCGCCGTTGCGGCAGCGGGGCGAGGATATCCTGACCCTGTTCACCCGTCTCAGTGAGCAGTTTGCCGAAGAATACGGTTGTGATGCCCCCCAGGTGAGCGCGCAGGAAGCTGCGCAACTGTTGCAGGCCCCTTGGCCCGGCAATGTGCGCCAGTTGATCAATATTGCCGAACGGGCGGTGCTGCAATCGCGCCGTGGTTCGGGCACCATCGCGTCTTTGTTGATGTCCGATCACGAAGAGATGCAGCCGGTGATGACCACCGAGGGCAAGCCGCTGAAGGAATATGTCGAAGCGTTCGAACGAATGCTGATTGATAATACGATGCGCAGGCACAAAGGCTCTATCGCCTCAGTCATGGACGAGCTTTGCCTTCCTCGCCGGACGCTGAACGAGAAGATGGCCAAATACGGCCTTCAGCGTTCGGACTATTTGTAAGCGATGCGATTTAGGGGCTCTGCCCCCGTCGCCTATGGCGCCTCCCCCGGGATATTTTTGGCCAGAAGAAGGGGGCGGCGACGCTGGTTTGGGCACGGAATGAAGTTTGCC
The DNA here is from genome assembly GCF_056543025.1 of Ruegeria sp. A4. Taxonomy (NCBI): domain Bacteria; kingdom Pseudomonadati; phylum Pseudomonadota; class Alphaproteobacteria; order Rhodobacterales; family Roseobacteraceae; genus Ruegeria; species Ruegeria sp. A4. The sequence continues at coordinate 533,860 of NZ_JBQGAW010000001.1, forward strand.
CATTGTCTTTTCCACAGGGTTGCTTTTATTGTGTCGGAACGGGCCGGGCGATTTTGACGCCTGCAAGTCCCGAATCTTTGAGTTTCGCTGCTGATCCGTTGGTGAGGGTCAAGACCTCGCGGTTCAGCAGACCGATTATGCCCCTCAAGGGGCAGTGGAGTACCTGAGCCCGGGATCACTGGGCGAAAGGAATAAATGGGCAGGCTGCGTTCAGACGCGCCTGTCGGAGAAGAACCGCGATGACGCGCGCGCAACGATTGAGAGAACGGGCAGGGGGCCACAGCGCCAGACCCTGCCGCGCGCCGTCTGATATCGCCCTGACAAGACACCTCCCCAAAAGCGCCTGTCCGCCTGGACAGGTCAGGACAACGCGTTTGGCGCGGTGCACCAAGGACAAATGGCTAAGAAAATGCTTATCGATGCCACCCACGCGGAGGAAACCCGCGTCGTGGTGGTTGACGGAAACAAGGTCGAGGAGTTCGATTTTGAATCCGAAAACAAACGCCAGCTTGCCGGCAACATCTATCTTGCAAAAGTAACGCGGGTTGAGCCGTCGCTTCAGGCGGCCTTTGTGGATTATGGCGGGAACCGGCATGGCTTCTTGGCATTCTCTGAAATTCACCCGGATTATTACCAGATCCCCGTCGCCGACCGTGAGGCGTTGATGGAGGAAGAGCGCGCCTATGCCGAGGCCATGAAGGCGCGGGATGAGGCTGAGGAGGCCAAATCCAAGAAGCGGCGGACCCGGTCTCGCGCGAAGGCTGCTGACGTGAAATCGGATGATCCGGTTGAAACGATGGAGGTTTCGACCGAACCAACCGGCATGGAAACCATCGATCTGGACGAGGGTGAAGAAGCAAATGTTGATGTTCCGGAAGGAACGTCGCCGATGGAAGTCGTCGCTGAAACTCCGGTAGAGGAGCCGGTTGACGATGACGCGCCGGCCACTGAAGAAGCAACCGAAACCGCATCGGATGAGGCAGCACTAGACGACGTTGCCGAGGAAGCCACTGAACAGGCTGTCGAGGTGTCGGACGACGACGCGGAGGATCAGGCCGAAGAGCCAGTGGAAGCCGTTGAAGACATTCAATCGGAAGGGGATGAAGCCCAATCCGAGCCGGAGCAAGCAGAAGAACCTGTTGAAGCTGCGGATGATGAACAAGACCCTGATGAGGACGTTGACGAAACCAAAAGCACAGACGCTGCATCAAAAGACGCATCGATTGAATCGGTTGCTGATGATGATGACAGTGAAGACATTCGTCCGCCGCGCAAACCGCGTCCGCGCCGCTACAAAATTCAGGAAGTCATCAAAGTACGTCAGGTCCTTCTGGTGCAGGTTGTCAAGGAAGAGCGCGGAAACAAGGGTGCTGCGCTGACCACCTATCTTTCGCTGGCAGGACGGTATTGTGTTCTGATGCCCAATACCGCACGTGGTGGTGGCATCAGCCGCAAGATTACCAACGCAGCGGACAGGAAAAAGCTGAAAGAGATCGCAACGGATATCGATGTTCCGACCGGGGCGGGTTTGATCATTCGAACCGCCGGAGCCAAGCGAACCAAATCCGAGATCAAGCGCGACTATGAGTACCTCCAGCGTTTGTGGGAGCAGATCCGGGCGCTGACACTGGAATCCATCGCGCCGGCAAAGATCTATGAAGAAGGTGATCTGATCAAACGGTCGATCCGAGATCTTTACAACCGTGATATCGACGAAGTCTTGGTCGAAGGCGAGGGCGGGTACCGCATCGCCAAGGACTTCATGAAGATGATCATGCCGTCACACGCCAAGAACGTGAAACGGTACGAAGATGCGCTGCCTCTGTTCGCGCGCTATCAGGTGGAAAGTTATCTGGCCGGGATGTTCAATCCTACCGTACAGCTGAAATCCGGTGGCTATATCGTAATCGGCGTGACGGAAGCACTGGTGGCGATCGACGTGAACTCGGGCCGTGCCACCAAGGAAGGTTCGATCGAGGAAACCGCACTCAAGACCAACCTCGAGGCCGCTGAAGAGGTTGCACGTCAGCTGCGCCTGCGCGATCTCGCCGGTCTGATCGTCATCGACTTTATCGACATGGACGAGCGCAAGAACAACTCGGCTGTCGAAAAGCGTTTGAAAGACAAACTGAAAACGGACCGCGCCCGCATCCAGGTTGGTCGTATTTCGGGTTTTGGTCTGCTGGAGATGAGCCGTCAGCGTCTGCGCCCCGGCATGATCGAGGCAACGACACAGCCGTGCCCGGCCTGTCACGGCACCGGTCTGATCCGCTCGGACGACAACATGGCCTTGTCGATCCTGCGTCAGATCGAAGAAGAAGGTACCCGCCGCCGTTCGCGCGAAGTCCTGGTGCGCTGCCCTGTCAGCATCGCCAACTTCCTGATGAACCAGAAGCGAGAGCATATTGCGCAGATCGAGGCGCGTTATGGGCTTTCAGTGAGGATCGAAGGGGATATCCATTTAGTCAGCCCGGACTTCTCGATGGAGAAGTTCAAGACGGCCAGCCGGATTGTTCCCGAGGCCACGGCGCCTGTTGTTTCTGTCGATGCGTCGCTGATGGATCTTGTCGATTCATCGGACGCGGAAGAGACCGAAGAGGAAATCGCTCAGACCGAAGAAGAGGCAAAGCCCAAGCGCAAGCGCCGTCGTCGTCGTCGCAAGAAAGGTTCGGGCAATGGCGATGCGCCGGAGCAGGCCGCGGAAGAGGGTGACGCGCTAGCACAAGAAGACGCAGAGAGCGATACGCCTGACGTCGAAAATGCTGAACCGGCTGAAGCTGAGGCTTCGGAGGAAGAAAAACCGGCCAAACCCAAGCGCAAACGCGCCCCGCGCCGTCGCAAGAAAGACGCGGTTGCCGAAGAAGTCGCCGAACAGCCTGAAGGGCCATCCGCCACGACGGCCGACGCTGCATCGGAAGAGCCGGCAGCCGAGGAAACCGGCGAGAGAATCAAGGGCGAAAGCGCCGAGGTAGCGAAGGAGCAAATTGAGGTGGCTGCTGAACCAGCCGAAGCACAGGCTGACGCTCCGCTGTCGGAAGAGCAACCTGCAAACGGTGTGGGTGCGGCACAAGCGGTTGAAGAAGCGGATGAGGCGGAAAAGCCATCTGCGGAAGCAGTAGAAGCCTCTGACGTTGCAGAAGCCGAAAATCCTGCCGAAGGCGGGCCAGCAGAAGCAACGCCCGAGCCGGTGCTTGAAAGCGTAGCGGAAGAGCCTGAACCTATGCCCGCCAAGCCCAAACGCCGCGGTTGGTGGTCGCTGGGAAGTTAATGAAAAAGGCGGGCTGATCGGCCCGCCTTTTTTGACCGGCAACGAAGGTCAGCTGGATTTTTGGATCAGATAGATCTGATGTGCGCCGTCAGTGTCCTGCGAAAGCAGTGTATGCCCAGCCTGGGCACAAAAGTGCGGAACATCCACGATGGCCGCAGGATCATCGGCCAGCACCCGCAGAACGGCACCCTCCGGCATGGATTTCAGTCGTTTGCGGGCTTTCAGGACGGGCAAGGGGCACAACAGGCCCAAAGCGTCCAGGGTATCTGTAATCTCTGACATGATTTTCGGGATAGGGTGAAGTTGTAATATTGTCCAGATTCCGAGCACGAGGATGTGACTGTTTGGCCCCGTGACGGATCGGTCTTCATCACATATGTGCAGAAACATGTTCGGAATCGAAATCATAGACGCGGGACTGCTGCCCGCCATGTTCGTCGCGTTGCTGGGTGGCCTGATCAGCTTTCTGTCGCCTTGCGTATTGCCAATCGTACCGCCTTATCTGGCGTATATGAGCGGCGTTACCATACACGAGATGCAGGACGAGGCCCGCGCGCGGCGCAAGGCGACCATGTCGGCGCTGTTCTTTGTCATGGGCCTGTCGACCGTTTTTCTGCTGCTTGGCTTTACCGCATCGGCCTTTGGCGCGTTTGTGCTGCAAAATCAGGTGCTGTTCGCCAAGTTGTCCGGTGCCGTTGTCATCGTCTTTGGCCTTCACTTTCTGAATGTCTTCCGGATTCCTTTTCTGGATCGCGAAGCGCGGATTGAAACCGGTGATTCCGGTGGGTCGGTCTTTGGCGCCTACATCCTTGGCCTGGCTTTTGCATTCGGCTGGACCCCGTGCATTGGTCCTCAACTGGGTGCGATCCTGTCATTGGCGGCGAACGAAGCGTCTGTCGCGCGTGGCACGTTTCTGCTGGGGGTTTACGCTGCGGGTTTGGGTATTCCGTTCCTGTTGGCAGCCATGTTCCTGAATCGCTCCATGACCGTGATGAACCGGATCAAACCGTATATGGGCACGATCGAAAAGGTCATGGGCGGGCTGTTGCTGTTTGTGGGCATCATGCTGATAACCGGGCTTTTCACCCGTTTCAGCTGGTGGTTGCTGGAGACTTTTCCGGCGCTGGCAAATTTCGGGTGATCAACTGACCCTCTTACCTTGGCTTCAAGCCTGCGTTAACCTGCGCATCAGAAGGTAAGGGCATGAGCAGTCACACAAATCAGCCGCAGGTGCGCAGACGTCGGGTGTTCTATATCCCCGGCTATGATCCGATGCCGCCCCGGCGATATCGCGAGCTGTATCGCAGTGAATCGCAGAAGCAGGCCCGGATCTCGGGGTACGAGATCGCCATATCCCCAAAGACAACGGAGGGACGTTTCGGCTGGCGTGTGACCTCGGAACAAGATGGCCTGACTGTTGAAACGGAATTCGAGGTTCTGGTGTGGTCCGACATCGTGCGCGACAGCATGTCGGCCTCGATCCCGGCGACCTATTGGCAATTGGCCCGCACGGGGTGGATTTACGTATCAACCGGTACGTTGTGGCGTCTGATGCGATTGCGCAAGGGCCCGGTGATCGCAGCGTTGTATCCAGTGGCGATGTTGGTGTCTCAGCTGCTGATCGCGCTTGCGTTGGCATGGGCGTGCATAGCCATGGCAGGTTGGTGGGGGATATTCCCCGGAGCGGCCATCGCCGTCGCGTTACTGCTGTGGTTTCGCAAGGTCGATAACCGGCTGTTTGCGTATTACCTGATGCATGATTACGCCTATTCAGCACAGCTGAGCGGGCAAATGCCGGTCGAGCTACGGGAAAGGTTGTCTTCGTTTCGTGAAGCGATCCAAGACGCGTTGAATTCCGATGTGGATGAGGTGCTGGTCGTTGGCCACAGCTCGGGCGCGCATCTGGGTGTGTCTGTTCTGGCCGAACTGATCCGAAATTCGAAAGTGCACGAGCAAGGCGCGGTGCTGTCGTTTCTAAGTCTGGGACAGGTGGTTCCCATGGTCTCGTTTCTGCCCCAGGCACATGATTTGCGGTCCGATCTGCATTTCCTGTCCACACGGTCCGAGCTCAGCTGGATCGATGTCTCGGCCCCCGGCGATGGCTGCGCCTTTGCGCTTTGCGATCCGGTTGCGGTCACGGGGGTGGCCGATGCTGATAAACGCTGGCCGCTGGTCCTGTCGGCGGCTTTTTCGCAAACCTTGTCTCCGGAACGCTGGAAAGCTTTGCGATGGCGATTTTTTCGGCTTCATTTTCAGTATCTTTGCGCCTTCGACAAGCCGGAAAGCTATGATTATTTCCGGATAACGGCTGGCCCGTTGACGCTGGGGAAAAGGTTTGCGGATCGTGAGGCTTCGCGCAGCCGCATCGAGACGCCTGTCTCCAAGTTCACCTCGGTAAAGCCATGACCATGACCCCGCCCAAGCCAGACCCGCGCCCCGAGAAGGTTTCGTTGCTGCGCTATGTGAAACTGTTCAGACATGACCTGCTGTCGGCGCAGCCAGCCCGGCTGTATCGCGCGTGGATGGCAGAATTCAAAACCCCGTTCTTCCGGTCGTTCCTGATCAATCAACCGGATTTGGTTCAAACGGTCCTCAAGAAACGGGCTGACGAATTCCCCAAATCCGGCAGGATCAGCGAAGGCCTGCGCCCGTTGCTTGGCAATTCGGTGTTTCTGACCAATGGCGAGGCCTGGAAACGACAGCGGCGGATTATCGATCCCGCGTTCGAAGGGGGCCGTCTGAAGGATACATTCCCTGCCATGCTGGCCGCTGCCGAGTCGTGTGTGGAACGGCTGCGACCTTGTGTCGGCGGGGAACTCGAATTCGAAGAACAGACAAGCCATGCAGCGGCGGACGTGATATTTCGCACCCTGTTTTCCGTTCCCATCGAAAACGCTATCGCCAGCCAGGTGTTCGAAAAGTTCCGGGCCTATCAACGCGCGCAACCTTTGCTGAATCTGGCGGCTTTTGTTCCTTTGCCAAAGTGGCTACCCCGGTTTCATTCCAGGGCGACCAAACAAAACGCGCGGGATATCAGGGCGCTGATTGCCGAACTGACCAGAACACGCGCAAAGGCCATCAAGGACGGAACGGCACCTGATGATCTTGCGACCAAGATTATGACGACGGCTGATCCCGAAACCGGACAGTTCTTCGACCCCGACGAAATGGTTGATCAGGTAGCGATCTTTTTTCTTGCCGGGCATGAAACCAGTGCGTCGGCCTTGGCCTGGACGCTGTACCTGATGGCCCTTTACCCGCAATGGCAACAGAAGGTTGCAGATGAAGCCGCCGTTCTGGATGATCCTTCATTTGCCTGTGCTTCAAAACTCCGGATCAGCCGGGATGTGTTTCGCGAAGCACTGCGTCTTTATCCTCCGGTGCCCATGATGGTTCGCGAGGCCACGTGCCCCGAACGGTTCCGTAACCGGGATGTGCCGGTTGGCGCGCAGATCGTGATCAGCCCGTGGCATTTGCACCGTCAGGCGCGTTTGTGGGACGATCCGGACGGTTTTGATCCAGACCGTTGGGGCACGGAAAACGGCAAGCGGTGCCAGCGCGACGCTTACATCCCGTTCTCGGCAGGCCCCCGAGTGTGCACCGGGGCCGGGTTTGCAATGGTCGAAGGGCCGCTGATCCTGTCGATGCTCTTGCGCCGCTACCGGTTCGAAACAATCCCGGGAAAAACACCTCTTCCGGTCGCTCACCTGACGGTTCGATCCAAAGATGGCATATGGTTACGCCTGTTTGAGCGCTAACAACCTACCATCGGTTCACGCCCTGTTGTATGCGGGGAAGAACATCGGAATCATCATTGAACGGGAAAACAATATGTCCAAAGCAGAACAGCGCGCGCAGATGATCAACGGCACGGGCTTTATCGCGGCACTGGATCAAAGCGGCGGATCAACCCCGAAAGCGCTTGCGTTGTATGGCGTCGAGGCATCCGACTACAGCTCGGAGGAAGAGATGTTCGGTGAAATCCAGAAGATGCGTGCCCGCATCATTCTGGCCGACGATTTCACAAAGGACAAAGTGATTGGCGCAATCCTGTTCGAACGTACCCTGGGCGAAGAGATCGAAGGCCGCAAGGTTGCCGATTACCTTTGGTCGGTCAAAGGTATCGTTCCTTTCCTGAAGATCGACAAAGGCTTGGAAGAACAGGCAAATGGCGTTCAGATGATGAAACCGATCCCCGGTCTGGCCGAGACCCTGGCCAAGGCCGATGGTGTGTTCGGCACCAAGGAACGCTCGGTCATTCACGAAGCGAATGCCGATGGCATCGCGGCGGTGGTTGCCCAACAGTTCGACGTCGCCCGCGAAGTCACCGATGCCGGTATGGTTCCGATCGTGGAACCTGAAGTGAACATCCATTCGGCAACCAAGGCCGAGGCGGAAGACATCCTGAAGGCTGAAATCCTCAAGAACCTCGATCAACTGGCCGAGGGGCAGGACGTGATGCTGAAGCTGACGATCCCGACACAGGCAAACCTGTATGACGCGCTGGCCGACCACCCGCGGGTCTTGCGCGTTGTGGCCCTGTCGGGCGGTTATTCGACGGAAGAAGCCTGTGATCTGCTGGGCCGGAATGGCAAGATGATTGCATCCTTCTCGCGGGCCTTGACCGAAGGTCTGTTGAAGCAGCAGTCAGATGCCGAATTCAACGCGGCGCTGGGTGCCAACATCGACAAGATTTACAAAGCCTCGGTCTGATCCGTCAGACAGGTTTGACGAAAGAGCGGCGCAAATGTGCCGCTTTTTTTCTGCCGATGCAGGTCTCGGCATGATCATTGACCAGCCCCATGGCCTGCATGAACGCAAACACGGTTGTAGGGCCCACAAACTTCCATCCCCGTTTCTTGAGATCTTTCGACATGGCCACGGACTCGGGCGATGTGGACGCCGTTTGCGGAGGCGGAGGCGTCTCAGCCTCGTAACGCCAGACATAGGCCGCCAGAGATCCTTCGGCCGCCACAAGATCCTGCGCGCAACGCGCATTGTTGATCACCGCTTCAATCTTGCCGCGATGACGGATGATCCCGGAATCCTGTAGCAGCCGTTCCACATCTGCATCGGAAAACGCCGCCATCCTGTTGAAATCAAACCCGCAAAAGGCTTTCCTGAAGTTTTCGCGCTTGTTCAGGATCGTTCGCCAGCTAAGGCCTGACTGAAAGCTTTCGAGGCACAGTTTTTCAAACAACCGTTGGTCGTCGCCCACAGGGTAGCCCCATTCATTGTCGTGATATTCAAAGAATTCGGGCGCGGCCTGACACCATGCGCATCTTTGCTGCCCATCCGGCCCGGTAATGGTGTCGCTCATGGTTGTACCCCTTTTGTTCCGAATCACGTTACACGTCGAGGCGAGGGCGTGACAAGTCTCAATCAGGGTTGCGGAACCAGTTCAGCACAAAGACGCGTATGGCCGATGCAAGACCCGTTTCCGGGTCGCGGGCCACATCTATTTCGGCCGCCAAGACATTGATTGGCTTACCTTGTTCCTGAGCGATCTCGCGAAAAGCACGCCAGAATTCATCCTCGAGTGATACCGAGGTTCGGTGTCCTTTCAGGGTCAGAGAGCGTTTGACGGGACGGCCGCTCATTCGTCCAGCTCATGATCGTCGAGGTCGCGCTTTTGTTTTTTCTGTTGAAGCTTCACGACTTCTTTTTCAGCTTTTGTTCGCCCAAACGCGACGGCGTTCCGGTCAGCGCGGGCCTTTCTTTCGGCCCGCGCTTTTTCCTTTCGATACCGGTTCAGATTGACCGGCTTGCCCATCAGTCTTTTGGGCCGATCATCTGTTCGGGACGGACGACGGCATCAAAGGTCGCTTCGTCCACAAAGCCCAGCGCGATGGCTTCTTCCTTGAGCGTGGTACCGTTCTTGTGGGCGGTTTTCGCAACGGTGGTCGCATTGTCATAACCGATGGTAGGGGCAAGCGCCGTGACCAGCATCAGCGATTCCTTCATCAGCTTGTCGATGCGCGGTTCGTTCGCTTTGATGCCCAACAGCATCCGCTCGGTAAAGCTGTCGGTGGCATCCCCCAACAGCTGGATCGATTGCAGCAGGTTGTAGGACATCATCGGATTGTAGACGTTCAATTCGAAATGGCCTTGCGATCCGGCGAAATTCATCGCCGCGTTGTTGCCCATCACATGCGCGGCGACCTGCGTCAGCGCTTCGGCCTGCGTCGGGTTTACCTTGCCGGGCATGATCGACGAGCCGGGCTCATTTTCCGGCAGAATCAGCTCACCCAGGCCGGAACGAGGCCCGGAGCCCAGTAAACGAATGTCGTTTGCGATCTTGTAGCAGCTGCCGGCAATCGTCGCCAAAGCGCCCGAAAGGAAGACCATGGCATCATGGGCGGCCAGCGCCTCGAACTTGTTCGGCGCCGTCACGAAGGGCAGGTCGGTGATCTGGGCCATATGGCCTGCGACGGCTTTGTCCCAGCCGTGCTGGGTGTTCAGGCCGGTGCCAACGGCCGTTCCGCCCTGGGCCAGTTCGTAAATCCCCGGCATCGCCGCATGCACGCGTGCGATCCCCTGACGAATCTGGTGGGCATAGCCACTGAACTCCTGACCCAAGGTCAGCGGTGTCGCGTCCTGCGTATGGGTTCGGCCGATCTTGATGATGTCCTTGAACTCCTCGGCCTTCTGCTCGAGACCGGACGCCAGTTTTTCAAGGCCGGGAAGCAGCACGTCGCGTACGCTCATCGCTGTTGCGATATGCATGGCGGTTGGGAAAGTATCGTTCGACGATTGCCCCATGTTGCAGTGGTCATTCGGGTGTACCGGGTCTTTGGATCCGATCTTGCCGCCCAGAATCTCGATGGCTCGGTTGGCGATGACCTCGTTCGCATTCATGTTCGACTGGGTGCCGGAACCCGTCTGCCACACGACCAACGGAAAGTTGTCGTCGAACTTGCCCTCGATCACCTCGCCTGCGGCCTGGATGATCGCATCTGCTATCTTTGCGTCCAGCTTGCCCGTTGCCTTGTTTTCCATGGCGCAGGCTTTCTTGATCACGCCCAGCGCGCGCACGATGGCGACCGGCTGTTTTTCCCAGCCGATGGGAAAATTCATGATCGAGCGCTGCGTTTGGGCGCCCCAATACTTGTCGGCAGGAACCTCGAGCGGGCCAAAGCTGTCGGATTCTGTGCGGGTTTGAGACATCGGTCACTCCGTCTGGTATGCAGTTGTATGCCGTTTAGCCGCAGCCACGCCGTGACGCAATCGGCCAGTTGCGCGCACCTTAAACTTAAGGGCGTCAAAGGTATAGGCGCGGGGTGCGTCACTTTAATCGTTATTGGCGGGGAATGTGCATTGTTTGCCGATACCTCTGGGCTACAATGGAGCAATAGACGCCATGGAGGACAAAATGCCAAATTTCCATCGCTTTACGCTTGAAAAAGCAGTCGCGATACTTGCAGTTTGCGCTTTGTGGCTGTCGGTTCTGAGCGCAGCGGCTCGCGCGGCAGACATTACACCGTTCATAGGAGATTATATCGGTTCAGCCGAAGTCGTGGACGCGGATGGCACGACAACGCCCCGCGACATGAGCGTTTCCATCGTCGAGACCAAGAACGGTTTCAACGTCAGTTGGCGGACGACGACATACAAGCTGGATGGACGCGTAAAGGAACAGAAGTTCTCGATTGATTTTGTTCCGTCAGACCGCCCGGATGTGTTTTCGGCGGCGATGAAGCGCAATGTTTTTGGTCACGAAGTCCCGCTGGACCCGATGAAGGGCGAGCCATTTGTATGGGGCCGCATCGTCGACGAAACACTGACCGTGTTTTCTTTGTTCATTGACGAGGACGGAGGATATGAGTTGCAGCAATTCGACCGCACGCTTGCCGAAGGCGGGCTGAACCTCGCGTTTTCACGATTCATAGATGGTCAAAAATCACGGTCGGTCGAGACTTTCCTAATGAAACGATAAACCCCGCGCCGGGCGGGGTTTGAAGGTTCATTTCCGGAAGCTGTCCAGCGACACGATATCCGCATCGTGATGTATTTCTTCTTCCTCGACTTCGATGTCGTCTTCGATGATCTGATCTTCTTCGATTTCGTCTTCCGGGCTTTCGAAGCGAAGGCCGAATTCCACGGAAGGATCGACGAAAGTCTTGATTGCGGAATAGGGGACGTACAGCGGTTCTGGGGCATCGCCAAAGTTCAAAGTGATGCCAAAGCCGAGGTCACCAACTTCGAGGTTCTCGAACCAGTGCTGCATGACGATGGTCATTTCTTCGGGATAGCGTTCACGCAGCCAGTCGGCGATTTCCACACCATCTTCACGTGTGTCGAAAGTGATGAAAAAGTGATGCGCCCCGGGTAAACCGGTTTCAGAAACTTCCTTCAGCACTGTTTTGATCAGGCCGCGCATGGCGGTGTGCATCAGGTTTCCATAATCGATGCCTTGCGACATGTGTGATCCTCAAAAGTGGTTATGCTCAGCATAGGGGTTTTGTTCGGAAACGAAAGGGCGGGTACGACCGGATTGATCAGATATTGTGTGCAGCCAGGCCGGCAATCGACATCAGGGCAAGCACGGTTCCCATCCCTAATTTAAGTCGAAAAATCAAGGCCCCAGCAAGGATAGTCAGACCGAATGCGGTAAAATTCAACGCGGAAATCTGCGGCGTGGGGATTGCCAGAGGACCCCATGATTTTTCAGACACCGATTCGAAAAGAACATTCAGGGCGAACCACACGGAAAGGTTGAGAATCACTCCGACGACGGCCGCGGTGATTCCATGCAGGGCCGCAGACAGGCGGGGACGCGCGGCCAGACGGTCGAGATATGGGGCCGCAAGAAAAATCCAAAGAAAGCACGGAACGAACGTCGCCCACAATGCAACCGCACCGGCTGCAAGTGCCAGCGTGAACCCGCCGGTCAGTTGCCCGGTCAGCATGGCGACGAACTGTGTGACAAGTATGAGCGGCCCCGGAGTCGTTTCCGCCAGCCCCAGCCCATCAATCATCTGATCCGTGCTGATCCAGTGGTACTGACCGACAACCGTTTGGGTCATATAGGCTAATACGGCATATGCGCCGCCAAAGGTCACAACGGCGAGTCGGGCAAAAAACCACCCCAGATCGCTCAGCAGTTGATAGCCTGTGACGCTCAGAGCGACGAGCGGGCCCAACCAAAGGGGCAACCAAACAGCAATCGTTCGCAGAGACCGCGCCAGATGTGGTGTTCCTTCTCGCGTGGGAGTTTCTACGGGTCCTTTGAAGGTCACGTAGCCCCAGGCTGCGGCAACGAATATGATCGCCGGAAAAGGAAGGTTCAGCAGAAAAATGGACAGGAAAGACAGGATTGCGATTGTTCGATGCTCGCGATCATTCAATGCCTTGCGCGAAAGATTGCGGAGCGCCTGCAAAACGATGACGATGACGGTTGCCTTGATGCCCGTGAAGGCCGACTGCACCAAGGGAACATCGCCAAATGCTGAATAGAGCGCGACCAGAACCGCAATCACCAACGCGCCGGGCAAAACGAACAAGCTGCCGGCAATCAGCCCGCCAGCAACGCCGCGCAGACGCCACCCCGCATAGGTTGCCAGCTGCATCGCCTCGGGGCCCGGCAGCAACATGCACAGAGACAGGGCGCGCAGGTAAGTCTGTTCATCCAGCCAGGGTCGGCGTTCGACCAATTCCTGATGCATCAAGGAGATCTGAGCCGCAGGACCGCCGAAAGACAGCAGACCGATCCTGCCAAAAACCTTGAAAATCTCGGCCAGTGTCGGTGTCATGACGTTCGCCCGGTGGGCCAGTCGTGGCTTTCGTCAAACCCATCGCGCGCCCAGCGATACATCGCGTCGTAAAGGTTCATCCCGGCTTTCAGGTTTTCGTGGTCGTCGCGATACTGCCTTGAAAGCCCGACGGACACCGCCAACAATCCCGCCGCTTCGGGTGCAAGCGCGTGTCGGTTCGTGTCCGCCGCCCGGATGACTGTCGCCAACCGGTCCAGCGCAGGGGAGTGAAGCCCGAATTCATCCAACATGGTGTCAAACGTGCAATTGTCGCCTCGGTGGCTCCAGAACGTGTTCTCGATATCAAAGGGTGACGCCCCGAAAACAGTCGCAACGCTTTCGACTTCGCCGGGTGCCACAAACAGGAACTTGGCGTCGGGATCAACAAACCTGCGTATCAGCCAGGGACATGCGATTCTGTCGATCTTTGGCCGGTGACGCGTGACCCACAGCGTATGGCCACCAATTCGATCAGGAATGCGTGCTGCGGGCACACGTGGTGCATCGGCCATGTCGCGCCAGGCCTGCATTCCACCTTCCAGATATTCGGCTTGATGCCCTTCGCTGCGCAACCAGGAGACAACGCCCTGGCTCAGCTTTTTGCCTTTCTGACAGATGATCACGGCTGGGCGATCGGAGATCTTGCACGAAAGCCCCCGAAGATCCGTGGCCGGGTGCCGGACTGATGCGGGGATCAGATAGGGATCTTCTTCAAAATCGTCATTCAGGCAGACGTCGAACAGTACGGGCGCGTTCGGAGTACCGATCAGACGCAGGAGTTGTTTGGGAGAAATAGAGTTGGGCGATGCCATGGCATGTTTCCTTGTGACCGCGGATACATGCGAAACTTGGGCTGTCGCCTCACGGGGCGTTCGCAATCTTACCCCATGGCACTTGCTAGCGCGCAAGGGTCATGGGGGTCAAGATTGCTTTGGGTTCAAGCCCAGTCCAGACGTTGCCCGGTCATGCATACGGGCAGGGTGTCCGATGGAAACTGGCCCAGTTCTTCAAAAAACGAGATGAAGTCAAAATGGTTGTAGGCTTCAACCATCTTTTCGTCCTTGAACCGCGCCATGACCTGGCCGGTGACTTCCAGCGGCGCGCCATTGTCAGCCCGAAAAGTACGCACATGCAGAATGGCGGACACCCAGTCGCCATTTTCGATGATCTTGGGCAGTTCGACCTTGATGTCCCCCAGAATATGGCGGAACGCCATGACCAGATCCCGGAAATCGTCCGCACCGACCTGCATTTCCGGAATCAGCCCCTCGGCCATCGTTTCGGGTGCGAAGAACTGATCAATTGCTTCGGTGTTTCCGTTTTCCCAAACTTCGGAGTACCATTTTCTGAGTATCTCTGAATTCGTCATCCCAGTTCTCCTGTCCAAGTGCTGGCAAGATGGCAAAAAGGAATGAATAAACTCTGAATCCGCGTAGGGCCGGATGAATAAATTCAGACATGTAGGGGATTAATGCAGGTTTCTGTTGCCAGGTACCTGCGAACCCCGCCTTACGCGGCTAGGCGCAAGGGCTTAAGTTTCGGTCTTGCTACTGCTTATGCAGCAACTGCAACCGGAGCACGATTGTCGTTTGCAATTGTACTGTTTTCGCCGGTAACGGTGGCAGACAGCCGAGACAAAGCTAACCCCTTTAGACGTTCGTCGATCCTGTTTCGGCCCCAAAATCCCCAAACGAAGGATGGTTGGTGGAGCCGCCGGGTACCGCCCCCGGGTCCGATCCGCTTATTACGAGCGCGTTTATGTCCATAGTCCCGAAGGACGACTCTTATATAGGTGAGGTGATGGGTGGATGCAAACTCAGAATGAACTCAGCCGTTTTTAACATTTCCAATCTGTTAGGTGGCTTTGTTGACGTTCGCAGCGATGAGCCAGACGGCCAGAACCAGCTCGATTCCCCCAAAGATCAACGCCTTGGCCAAGGGGGGATTGTCCAGCGCAACCGACACAAACCGGCCCAGCGCTGCACCGGAATAGACAATGCCCAGCATGACATAGGCCATTGGGTTGTTCAGCCAGATAACGGCGATCCCCGTCACAACAAACAAACCACCGACCGAGGCGCGCATTTCGGACAACCCCATCGTGCTGTTGGTCGGGGCCAGATCCAGGGCCGATGCGGTGTGGGCCGGGGCCAAGAACCCAAACGCGCCGAACCCGATGGTCAGCAATGCCGCGATGACGTTCAGAGTTGTGACCATTCCGGCCCCCTTATGGTTCAGGCCGCGTAGGCGGCGTCAAAGAAATCACGTTCCAGTTCGACAGCGCGATGGAACAGTCGCGTGACCTCGGCCTGTTCGGCCGCATCAAGCGTCGGCCAGACGTTATCCAGCTGACTGCGCAGATATTCCACGACGCTTTCGAACCCTTCGCCCGCATGTAGCGTGATCCATTCCGCAAACCAGAACGGCAAGCCGTACTTGGGCGGGTTTTCCGGGCTGGCCCAGCTCAGGTAAACCCATTCCGCCACGACGAGTACCGCCAGCATGTTCTGATAACGGCCAGAGGCTGCGGCTTCGGCCATCAGATCCTGAAAGGCGCGTGTGGCGGGCGCGGGCTCGGTGCTGGGTTCAGTGCCCAAAGCGTCCATCGCGCGCAGGAAATAGGTGTTCTCGGGGCCTGTGATCACCGCGAGAAACTGCGCGGCCGGTACGCTGTCAGCAAGGGTCGGCGCATGCGCGATGGCGCTGGCCAAAAGACGCACGAAACCGTCGACGAACTGATAATCCTGTTGCAGATACCAGCGCATCTTGTTCTCGGGCAGGGTGCCGTCAGACAACTCGCGGGGGAAAGCATGGGTTGTGGCGGCCGTCCAGTCGTCGATTTTGCCTTGACGCAGCACTTCGGTTGGGCGGGATTGGTCCTGCATTCGGAAGCTCCAGTTTTGTTTCGATGCAGACAAAGCGCGTTTCAAAACAAAGTACAAGGTCAGCCAAGTGCGGACCAGAGACCCAGACCACCGACCAGAATGAGGCTCAGGGCCCAGATGAGCTCCAGGTTGAACCAGCTGCGCGACAGGAATTGCAGTCCGAGCCAACGATAGACCGCATAGGCCAAAAAACCGCCACCCAGAACCATGGCGGCCGTATGCAGCGCGGCGACGCCCAGAACCAAAAGGGTGTTCGTGGTCATGATCTGAGAAATCGCTTGATGGCCCGCGTCCAGTTCATCCACGGCACACAGGCCCAGATAGATTGGAACCAGCATCAGGGCGGCCCCGTGGGCAAGCGCCACAAGAAAAGACCACAGCGCGAGCCTGCTTGGCGGGATCCGCGAAAGAAAGCGGGGATGACGGCGGGTTATCGCGATGTACAGGCCCATGCCAATCACGACCAGAGCCGCGCCGATGCGGATTTCATTTTGATAATCGACCAGTACGGCCATCAGGGCAAAAGGAAGAAGTACGCCGAGCATGGCTACGAAATGCCCGCCAGCCAAAGCCGCGAGTGCACCCCAAAGCGCGGATTGGCGTTGTTCCATCAAAGCCGAAGACACCGCCAGTGGCCAGCCCATGCCTGGGTTCAGGCCGTGATAGGCTCCGCTCAGAACAACGGCCAGCCACAGGCCAGCCGTTGATGACATCAAAAATTCCAACTCAGACCGACGGATAGCAGAAGCTGTCGGTTGAACAGTCTCCGCCCTCCAACCGGATCTGGTGGCTGCGATAGCCCTTGGGAAACTCTACCCAGAACTTCGGGTCCAGTGTCAGACCACCATTCTCGCCGACATCAGCCTTGACCATGGCCGCACCACCTTCCTCGGGGTAGAACTGGTCGTCCCACGTGGAATAGAGCGAATTGGTCCAATAGACGCGTTTGCCGTCACGGCTGATTTCGACCATCTGTGGGCCATAGCCAAAGTTTTGACCATTTGGATGCTTTGTCTTTTTGACGATTCCACCGATCTCGACCTTGCCTGCCAGGGTTGGGTTCATCGGGTCGGATACATCGTATTGATGCATCTCGCCGGTTCCCCAGCACGCGACATAGAGGTACTTGTCGTCCAGGCTCAGGTCGATATCAGTGACCAGCGGCGGAACGGCTGAGAAGCCCTTCAGAAGGTCAGGAAGATCATCAGGATTAGCGGGTTGCGGATCGATTGTTATGGTCTTCTTGGCTTCGAACGTGCCGTCATCATTGCGCCACCAGGTGAAGATCGCACCTTGCAGGTTGGTCGTATCGACGACAACGCCGCAGAACCCGTATTGTTTTACGGGATCATGCGCGGGGCGGATTTCCAGGGCCATCTGATGGTTTTCGCCCAGATCGATGGTTTGAATATTCGTCCGGTTCCGAAGGTTCCAGAAATGGATCCGGTGGCCGTATTTGTTGGACAGCAGATCCTCGGCCACCAGCCCGTTTTCGAATTGCGGCGGCAGCCCCCATTCGGAACTGACCATGTAGTCACGCGGCAGGTTCCACCAGAAATCATAATGCTTGTCCTGCACGCCGCGCTCGATCTCATAGCGCCCGATGATATCGAAGGTCTCGCAATCCATGATGAATATGCCCGGAGGGCCATCTGTGCCGTCGGGGCCGCCGCCACCAAGGGTGCTGACATAGATGCCCTCAGGCCCGCAATGGATCGTGTGCGGACGGGAATACCCTGTCTTTGCAAAGACTTCTTCGGGTTCGATGATCTTGTGAATCTTGGCCTCAAGTGGGTTTTTCACGTCAATGACATAAATCCGGCTGGACCGGATGCCCGGAATGATCAGATAGCGCCGCTCCAGAAACGCGTGACCGCTCAGCGGCGACAGGGAAGAAGAACACGCGTTCCAGCCAAAATGGTGAAATTCGTCGCCCTTTTCGGGCATGATCACCTGATGCACGATCTTTCCGAAATCGTCCGAGCTTGGATCGACATTCACAACCGCCAGCCCGTCGGGTTGAGAAAAGTCAGGGCTGAGCATCAGCGTGAATGCAAGCGTCTCAGCGGGGCCCTCCATCGCAAGTTTCGCGGATGGATAAAAACTTGGGTCCGGTCTTTGGTTCATAACGTCCTCCCGTAAGTCATTGAACTTCAATTCATATTGAAAGTTCCGATCTTGGCGCCGGATAAAAATCTGCCCGCTTTTTTGCCCCTTGTTCTGATCTTGTTTCGAATGCGGCCCTCAGGTCGGTTTACGTTTGCTTTCGACCACGTCGTGGGCCAGCCGTCGTGTGTAATGTTCCAGATCAATAAGTGCGGTGTCTACGGTGTCCGCGTCTTTTGCCTCAAGCGCGTCCACTATTCTGCTGTGCAGTCCGATGATCTCTTCGCGGGATCGCGCGGTAAACGTGATCATGTTCATCAGCGGTTGCATCGCTTCCACGGCGCCTGCCAGCTGATAGGACAGGACCGGGTTGCCAGCCCCATCCACCAGCGCGCGATGGAAAGTCACGTCCGAGGCGCAAAATGCTTCGTCCGTCAGTCCCGGTTGAGACTGGCGGAATATTTCTGCCCGCATGGTCGCCAGGTGATCTGCCGTGCGCCGCTGCGCTGACAAAGGCGCACAGGCCCTTTCCAGGGCATATCGCGCCTCGCATGCGGTATCGAAGCTGACCGCATTCATCGACAGCAGCAATGTCGAAGTCGTGACTTGCTGAGAATAGGCATCCTCAAAGCTCAGGCGATTCACGAACGCTCCGCCAGAAGCGCCGCGTTGCGTGCGGATCAAGGATTGCGCGGCCAGCCGTTTCAATGCCTCACGCACGGTCGGGCGAGAGACCTGGAACTGATCCGACAGTTCGGCTTCGGACGGCAGGCGCGCGTCCACGATCAGTTCGCCCGATACAATCGCATCCCGAATGGCCTGGGCGATCTGGGCAGACAGGTCTGCGGTTTTCCGGGGCGCGGTTTTCATCTTCAGACGACCTTGGGCAAATTTTTATTTGTCTGACATTTAAAAGTCTGACATTTGAAAAGCAAGGGAGTTGAGTCGGGAGGCCGAAGTGAGTCGTACGTGGCTGCGCAGCGGAATGTGGCTGGGCTTTTATGTTCTGATCTTGTGGGCGTGGTGGGTCATGTTCTCGATGAGCCGGGACATGGACCTTGATCTGATCGGCCGTCCGGGGCCGATGGGGCAGGCGATGGCCGCGATGGATCCGCGCATGGATATGTACATGCCCATGGCCGAGTTCGGCCCGCTGTTTTCAATGTGGGCGATCATGATGGCGGCCATGATGCTGCCGACCCTGATCCCGACCCTGCGCAGTTACGATGACCTGATCCGCAGCGCAAATGGCAGCCGCGCCGGCTGGCTGGGGGTTCTGGCCGGGTATTCCATCGTCTGGGTCGGGTTTGCGGCCGTGATCGCAGGAATTCAGCTGGTTCTGCTGTTTGGCGGTGTTGTCGATATGCTGGGAATTGCCAAATCCGGATGGGTCGCGGGCGGCTTGATGATTGCCGTGGGCGCCTTTCAGTTTTCCCGCGCCAAAGAGGTGTGCCACGGTGTCTGCCATGCCCCGATGACCTATTTCCTGGGACATTGGAGAACCGGTTTTGCAGGTGGCGTGCGCATGGGCCTGGGTCTTGGCGCCTTTTGCGTCGGCTGTTGCTGGGGCTTCATGGCACTTGGCTTTGTCGGCGGTGTCATGAGCCTGTTGTGGATGGGGCTCGCGACCCTGTTCATGGTTTTGGAGAAACTTCCTCAGATCGGGCACGCCGTGACCCGTCCAATGGGGTTTGTGTTGATTGCGGGCGGTCTTGTCCTGCTCGTGTATCCAATTAGCTACGGAGGATAAGCCAATGGCTAAAAACAGAAAACCAGACGCCGACCGGCTGCCCGTCAGCCAGCGCATCGACAGCCGCATGCCCAATCCCAAGCGGCGAGAGATGAGCCCGACGGAATGGGCCATCAGGGGCGAGCTGATCCTGAACTGTTCATGCGACGTGTTCTGCCCCTGCGTGGTGTCACTGGGCGCACATCCCCCCACGGAGGGTCACTGCCATGCGTGGATGGGTATCATCGTTGATGAAGGCCACTATGAAGGCGAGGATCTGTCGGGCCTGAATGTCGGGTTGCTGGTCGATATTCCGGGCCGGATGGGTGAAGGCCAGTGGAAAGTCGCCGCTTATGTTGACGAGCGCGCAAGCGGCAAGGCTTATAACGGTTTGTTGCAAATCTTCAGCGGTCAGGCGGGCGGCACGACCGGTCTGTTTACCATGCTGGTCAGCGAGATCATTGGGGCGGAACGGGCGCCGGTCCAGATTGAGCGCGACGGAAACAAACGTCGGATCGCGATTGGTCGCAAAATCCAGGGAGAGATCGAGATGCTTGCGGGCAAGGACCCGGAGCATCCGGTGATGGTCTCAAATTCCAAATACTGGATGGGACCTGACATCATCGTGGCGCGTGGCACCAAATCGAAGGTGCGCGACTATGGCCGGGTCTGGGACTTTGGCGGCAAGTCCGCTGAAATCTGCCCGATCGACTGGCACGGGCCCAAATGATGATCACGGGTGGGTATGCGCAGGAAATGGCGCGTTACAATCGCTGGCAGAACAAACAGTTGGCAGAGTTTTTGCAATCTCTGACACCGAAGGAGCTGACCCTTGAACGCGGGGCGTTCTTTGGCTCGATTTTGGGCACGGTGAACCATCTGCTGTGGGGCGATTGGATGTGGATGTCGCGTTTCGAAAAGCGCGACGGGCCAGATGGCAATATTCACAAGGCAGGCGGAGGTATCCATGAAAGCGTATACCTGTGCCCGGATCTGCCAAGCTGGTTGGCGTTACGCGAAAAGATCGATGCGCGTATCCTGAACTGGGCAGAAGGGCTGGGGGATGATCCGCTGACCGGATCGTTCACGTGGTATTCCGCCGCAAAAGAGGCAGATGTCACAATGCCTTACGCGCTGTGCGTGATCCATTTCTTCAATCATCAGACCCATCACAGGGGACAAGTGCACAAAATGCTGACCGAGACGGGCTCGGAAGCGCCTGTCAGTGATATCGTCTTTATGCCGCAGGAGGTATGAATGCCGCAGATTTCCGCCTCACGCCGCTTGCGGCGCACTCCGTTCTCTGAAGGAGTCGAAGCTGCCGGGGTCAAGGGCTATACGGTTTACAACCGCATGTTGTTGCCGACGGTTTTTGAAAGTGTTGAAGCCGATTACCGACATCTGAAGACCCATGTGCAGGTCTGGGATGTGTCGTGCGAGCGGCAGGTTGAATTGCGCGGCCCTGATGCTGCGCGTCTGATGCAGATGCTGACCCCGCGCGATCTGCGCGGAATGCTGCCGGGGCAATGTTTCTATGTGCCGATCGTTGACGAAACCGGCGGCATGCTGAACGACCCGGTGGCGGTGAAGCTGTCCGAAGACCGCTGGTGGATCTCGATTGCCGACAGCGATCTGTTGCTGTGGGTCAAAGGGATCGCCGTTGGGTACCGTCTGGATGTGCTGGTGGATGAACCGGACGTGTCGCCGCTTGCCGTTCAGGGCCCGAAGGCGGACGAGCTGATGGCGCGTGTCTTCGGGGACCGAGTGCGCGATATCCGTTTCTTCAAATTCGACATGTTCGAGTTCGAGGGGCGCGATCTGGCCGTCGCGCGATCCGGTTATTCGAAACAGGGTGGTTTCGAGATATACGTGGAAGGTGGCGATATCGGCATGCCTTTGTGGAACACCCTGTTTGCCGCCGGCGAGGACCTGAACGTGCGCGCGGGCTGCCCAAACCTGATCGAACGCATTGAAGGCGGGCTGTTGTCCTATGGGAACGACATGACCGACGACAATACCCCGCATGAATGCGGTCTGGGAAAGTTCTGCAACACGCATACCGCGATTGGCTGTATCGGTCGGGATGCCCTGTTGCGTGTCGCCAAGGAAGGGCCGGTGCAGCAAATCCGGCCAATCGCCATCGCCGGTGAGCCTGTACCGGGCTGCGATCGTTCCTGGGACCTGTTTGCAAGCGGCAAGCGCGTGGGGCAGGTGACATCGGCGGCCTGGTCTCCGGATTTTGAAACCAATGTGGCGATCGGTATGGTGCGCCTGAGCCATTGGGATGCCGGGACGGAACTGGAAGTGGAAACACCGGCCGGGATGCGCCGCGCGACCGTGCAATCGCATTTCTGGATCTAGCAATGCTAAGGACGCTGCCGCGTCGACCTCGGGATATTTTGAACCAGCTGACGACATGGGCTGGTTGCTGAACACGAAAGGAATGACAGATGTTCAATGCACTTGTGATGGACAAGGATGAAGAGAGCGGACTTGCCACCGGCTCGATCAAACAATTGTCGGTGGATGATCTGCCGCATGGTGATGTCACGGTTGCGGTCGAATATTCCACGGTGAACTACAAAGACGGCCTGTGCCTGTCTCCGAAAGGGGGCGGGCTGGTGCGGGCCTATCCGCATGTCCCGGGCATTGACTACGCCGGCACGGTCGAGGTCTCATCGGATGACCGCTACAAACCCGGTGACAAGGTTGTTCTGACCGGATGGCGCGTTGGTGAGGCACACTGGGGCGGCTATTCGCAAAAAGCCAACGCGCGGGCCGATTGGCTGGTGCCGCTGCCCGATGGGCTGACAACGCGTCAGGCAATGGCTGTGGGCACTGCCGGGTTTACTGCGATGCTGGCGGTCATGGCGCTGGAGGATCATGGGCTGACCCCGGATCGTGGACCGGTATTGGTGACCGGAGCCGCGGGCGGTGTCGGGTCGGTGGCCACGGCCATTCTTGGCAATTTGGGCTATGAGGTCGCCGCGGTCACCGGACGGCCCGAAACCGGTGACTATCTGAAATCACTTGGTGCGACGACCATTGTGCCGCGCGACGACCTGAACGAGACCACAAAACGCCCTCTGGAAAGCGAAACATGGGCGGGCTGCGTTGATGCTGTGGGCGGCGCCATGCTGGCACGTGTTCTGGGCCAGATGAAATACGGATGCTCTGTTGCTGCGGTAGGTTTGGCAGGGGGGGCTGCTTTGCCTGCGACGGTGATTCCGTTCCTGCTGCGCGGCGTGAACCTTTTGGGCATCGACAGCGTGATGCAGCCCTATGACAACAGGGTGCGCGCGTGGAAACGGATCGCCACGGATTTGCCGATGGACAAGCTTGAGGCGATGGTTCAACCGGCTGGTCTGTCCGATCTGCCGCAACTGGGCGCCGACATTCTGAAAGGTCAGGTCAAGGGCCGCGTCGTGGTGGATGCGAACGCCTGAGGCTGACCCATGAACTCAACCTGGCCGAAGAAACTCGGCCAGGTTCCGGAAAAGATGTTTGCCCAAATTGGCCGCAACACCTCTGGCCATTGATACAATTCCCGATCATGATTGCTATACATCCCAATTGCGATGGCGTAAGACCCATCCAAAGATTACCTGAAGACGGGGAGTGAGCAGAATGTCTGACGACTTCGAACTGGACACCAATGATCTGCAGCGCCGCATGGATGGCGCAATGGCCAATTTGAAAACCGAATTTGCATCATTGCGAACAGGGCGTGCTTCGGCCTCGATGCTGGAACCTGTCATGGTTGACGCTTACGGTTCGATGACACCGATCAACCAGGTGGGCACCGTGAACGTGCCCGAACCGCGAATGGTCACTGTAAACGTCTGGGACAAGTCACTGGTGGGTAAGGTGGAAAAGGCCATCCGCGAAAGCGGTCTTGGGATCAATCCGCAATTGAACGGCACCATCATAATGCTGCCGATACCCGAGTTGAACGAAGAACGTCGCCGCGAGCTGAGCAAGGTCGCCGGTCAGTACGCGGAAAACGCACGCATTGCGATCCGGAACGTGCGTCGCGATGGCATGGATCAGATCAAGAAGGCCAAGGCGGACGGCATGTCGGAAGATGACCAGAAGCTTTGGGAAAGTGAAGTTCAGGACATGACGGATGAGATGATCAAGGCCGTAGATGCTGCGCTCGAAACCAAGCAAGCCGAAATCATGCAGGTCTGAGCCGAACTGATGCCAAAAGACCCGCAAACCGAGCTGGAGTCCGGCCCGCGCCATGTGGCCATCATCATGGATGGCAATGGTCGTTGGGCGCAGGCGCGCGGCCGTCCCCGGCTGTTCGGCCACCATGCCGGTGCGCGGCGCGTGCGCGAGGTTGTCGAGGCCTGCCCAGGTTTGGGGATCAAGTACCTGACGGTGTTCGCTTTTTCGACCGAAAATTGGAAGCGGACCCAGGTCGAGGTGGCTGGCCTAATGAACCTGTTCCGCCGCTATATCATCAAGGAAACCCGGACACTTGCGGATAATGGCATCCGCGTTCGGTTCATCGGGGATCGGGTCCGGCTGGATTCCAAGTTGATCGAGTTGATGGACTCGCTGGAAGAAGAAACCAAGAACAACGATCTGGTTCATTTGACCGTCGCGCTGAATTACGGTGGGCGCGACGAGGTCGCACGCGCCACCAAGCGTCTGGCGCGGGATGTGGCTGAAGGGCGGCTGAAACCCGAAGAGGTGGATGAAGAAACTCTTCCTAAATATCTGGATACGCGTGTTCTTCCTGATCCCGACCTTGTTATTCGAACCAGCGGTGAAGCGCGGATTTCAAACTTTCTTCTTTGGCAATCGGCTTACTCGGAATATGAATTCATCGACACTCTCTGGCCGGACTTCACTGCTGCTGAACTGGCCCGTCTGTGCCAGAATTACGGCACCAGAGATCGACGGTTCGGAGCGGTTCTGGCATGAGAGACGGCCGATGGTCTGACCTGACAACACGGGTTCTTTCTGCTGCGGTTCTGGTCGTGATCGGATCAATCGAAGTCTGGCTTGGCGGGTGGTGGTTCGAGACCTTCATCGCCGCAGCCTGTGGTCTGATGACGTGGGAATTGGTTCGAATGATCGACCCGCAGTCCCGCGGCGTGGCTGTTCAATTGGGGATTCTGACAAGCGTCACCGTGGTTCTCAGCTACCATCTGCCGCCGATTTACACTTTGCCGGTCGTACTTGCGCCTGCGCTTGTGGGCGTGGGGCAGATCAGTCGTTCGAAGGTTCTGTTTGGGATGTTCGTGGTCTGGATCGTCGGGGCCGGGCTGGGTTTCATTTCGATCCGGGAAAATTCCGGTTTTGGCTGGATGGTTTGGCTGATTGCTGTCGTGGTCGCCACGGACGTCGCGGGCTATTTCGTGGGCAAGGCGGTCGGCGGCCCGAAATTCTGGCCCAAGGTCAGCCCGAAGAAAACGTGGTCGGGAACCGCCGGCGGGTGGGCCGCCGCGGCATGTGTCGGCGCGGTTTTTGCAAGCCTGGCCGGCTTTGGATTCGGTTTTGTCGTTGTTTCCGTTCTGGCTTCAATGGCAAGTCAGGTCGGTGATATTGTCGAAAGCGCGGTCAAGCGCAAGTTCGGTGTCAAAGACAGTTCGAACCTTATACCGGGCCATGGCGGCTTTCTGGATCGGTTCGATGGCATGATGGGTGCCGCGCTGTTCGTTCTGATCGCGGGGCTGATCTATTCGCCGGGTGAAATGTAATGCGAAAGGTATCTGTTTTTGGGGCCACCGGGTCGATCGGGCAGAATACGATTGATCTGATTTCGCGCGCACCGTCCGAGTATGACGTCGTGGCCTTGACCGGTGGTGGCAATATTCAAAGGCTTGCGGATGACGCGCGTCGGCTCGGTGCCGATGTCGCCGTCACCGCTCATGAAGACCGGCTTGATGACCTGCGTTCCGCTTTGTCCGGCAGTGGCGTCGAGGCGGCTGCGGGCCCGCACGCCATCGTCGAGGCCGCGGCCCGTCCGGCGGATTGGATCATGTCGGCCATTGTCGGCTCGGCCGGGTTGGCGCCGGGGATCGAGGCGTTGAAACAGGGGACGACCCTGGCACTGGCCAACAAAGAGACATTGGTCTGCGCAGGATCACTGGTTCTGGAAACGGCCAAACGGCATGGTGCGCGATTGCTGCCGGTCGACAGCGAACATTCGGCGGTGTTTCAGGCTTTGGTCGGTGAAGACATCGAAACAGTCGAGCGTGTGATCATCACCGCCAGTGGCGGGGCGTTCCGAGATTGGCCCCTGAGTGAACTGGTGAACGCGACTGTTGAACAGGCCTCCAGCCATCCGAATTGGGATATGGGTCAGCGTATCACCATCGACAGTGCATCCATGTTCAACAAGGCGCTGGAAGTCATAGAAACAAAAGAATATTTCGGTGTCGAACCGGATCAGATCGAAGTGCTGGTTCATCCGGAATCCATAGTGCACGCTCTGGTCGGGTATCGTGATGGCGCGATGATGGCCCATATGGGGGCACCCGATATGCGCCACGCCATCGGTTACGCGCTGCATTGGCCCGAAAGACGGGAATTGCCGATACGGCGCCTTGATTTGGCAAAGCTGGGGCAGTTGCGTTTCAACGCGCCGGATCTGGCACGTTATCCCGCATTGAAACTGGCCCGAGACGTGATGGCGCGTGGCGGCCTGGCGGGCGCTGTTTTCAACGCCGCGAAGGAACGTGCGCTGGATCATTTCATCGCACGCCGGACCGGATTTCTGGATATGGCTGATGCCGTCGCCGCGGTTCTCGACAGGTTCGACGCGTCAGACAGCCTTATTGATGCCCCGATGACCCTTGATAACGTACAGCGAACAGACCATCTGGCACGTCAGTGGATCGATGACGCTGTGGTGGAACGAGCAGGATAGAATTTTGGACGTACTTTCCCTAATCCCGCAATTTGGCAATCTTCTCTGGACGATTGTCGCGTTTGTCATCGCATTGTCGGTCATCGTCGCGGTGCACGAATACGGCCACTACATTGTGGGGCGTTGGTCTGGTATCCATGCCGAAGTGTTCTCGATCGGGTTTGGCCCGGTTCTCTGGAGCCGTGTCGACAAACGGGGGACCAGATGGCAGATCGCGTTGCTGCCGTTTGGGGGGTACGTAAAGTTCCTGGGCGATGCCAATGCGGCATCGGGCAAGGATGAAAAGGCGATGGAAGGCATCGCCAC
The DNA here is from genome assembly GCF_056543025.1 of Ruegeria sp. A4. NCBI lineage: Bacteria > Pseudomonadati > Pseudomonadota > Alphaproteobacteria > Rhodobacterales > Roseobacteraceae > Ruegeria > Ruegeria sp. A4. The sequence goes on from NZ_JBQGAW010000001.1 coordinate 560,789, forward strand.
CCAAAGCCCGGAAGAGCTGCGCCGCACCATGCACGGTGCCCCTTTGTGGGCACGGGCCGCAACGGTCGCGGCCGGACCTGTCTTCAACTTTGTCATGTCCATTCTGGTGTTTGGCCTGATTTTCTGGTCACAGGGCGTATCGAAAGAGCCGCTTACAGTCGGATCGTTGCAACCCTTGCCGGGCACTGTGCAGGAACTGAGAGAAGGTGATGTGATCACCGCAATCGCCGGTATCCCGACACCTGACTATGATGAAGAGGGCGCCTGGCAGGACTTTATCGAGGCGCTGCCTGTGGAACCGGTTCTGGACTACACGGTGAACCGGGACGGTGAAACCCTAGATGTACAAGCACCATGGATGTTTCCACCCCTGATCCGCCAAGTGGCCCCACGCAGTGCGGCGATGGATATTCAGCTAAAACAAGGCGATGTCATCACGGCGGTGAACGGGGAACCGATCTTTGCCTTCGAGCAGCTGAAGGACTTCGTCGAAGGGTCCGATGGCCGGGTTCTGCTGTTGGACGTCTGGCGGGATGGGTCCGAGCTGGAATTCGCATTGGCCCCGCGACGCACGGATGAACCTCAGCCGGATGGCGGTTTCGTCACCCATTGGCGGATTGGGATCATCGGCGGCATGATGCTGGAGCCGGCAACTGAACCGGCTGGTATTCTGGATTCACTGACCGGCGGTGTCAGACAGACGGTCCGTATCATCGAAGGGTCGCTGTCGGGTATGTGGCACATGGTGACGGGGGCAATCAGCACCTGCAACATCTCGGGGCCGATCGGAATTGCCGAAACCTCGGGGGCAATGGCCAGCCAGGGGGCGCAGAACTTCATTTTCTTCATCGCGGTTCTGTCGACGGCGGTCGGATTGCTGAACCTGTTTCCGATCCCGGCATTGGATGGCGGGCATCTCGTGTTCTACGCCTATGAAGCCATTGCAGGGAAACCACCCAGTGATGGGGCCTTGCGGGTGCTCATGGGGGTAGGGATCACCTTAATTCTCACCCTCATGCTGTTTTCAGTGAGCAACGATCTGTTCTGCTAATTGTGGCGCGCGGCGCAAGATTGGGCCGCAATATTGCCTCATTCTGACGTTATGGCTTTTGCGTCTGAGGGAAAAGCCATGACCAAAACGCTGAAAAAATCGTATCAGAGCTTTAGCTTCCTGTTCGTGCTGAATTGGGATGTTCTGCTGAGCTTTGCGGTTACGGCGTTGGCTATGGCAGGTGCCGCCTATCTGGCGGCCATGTGATTCTTACCGAAATTAACGTCGTCAATTTGAATGGCAGTCTTCGCGGCTGCTTCTATTTCGCCTTTTGACAAGCTCATTCAATCCCGCTACTCAGCATTAAAGTCTTAAATTCTGGGTAGAGCATAAAATGACTGACAGGCGAGGGGCGGGCACATCCTGCGGGCAGCAAATGCCAACAAACAATATTTTGTGGCAGGCGCTAGCGGTTCTTTTCCTTTTTGTTGCTGCAAGCTTAATGACTTTTCCGCATGCAGCACTGGCGCAAAATTTCACGATCAATTCGTTTGACGTTGAGGGCAATCGCCGGATTGAAACCGGTACGATCATCGCCCGAACGGGAATCGAACCTGGCCAGACCGTAACTGCGGGCCAGCTCAATGATGCCTATCAGCGTTTGCTTGACAGTGGTGTATTTGAAACAGTTGAGCTGACGCCGCGGGGGTCTACGCTGGTCATCACGGTTCAGGAATATCCGACGATCAATCAGATCAGCATCGAGGGTAACGCCCGTGTCAAAGACGACGTGTTGTTGGACGTTATAGAATCTCAGCCGCGCCGCGTTTTTACCCCACAGTTGGCCGAGTCTGACGCCGACATGATCGCTGAAGTGTATTCAGCCCAAGGCCGAGTTGCCGCGACCGTAATCCCTCGGATTATCCGCCGTAGCGACAACCGAGTTGATCTGGTTTTTGAAGTGGCAGAAGGCACGACCATTGAAGTGGAACGTGTCAGCTTTGTTGGCAACCGTGCCTTTTCGGACCGTCGTTTGCGCCGCGTTCTGGAAACCAAGCAGGCAACCTTCTTGCGGACGTTCTTCCGGAACGACACGTTCATCGGCGATCGTATCGAGTTCGACAAGCAAGTCATTCGGGATTTCTACCTTTCACGAGGCTATGTCGACTTCCGTGTGAACAGCGCCAATGTCGAGTTTACCCGTGAAAGGGATGCGTTCTTCCTGGTGATGAATGTCACCGAGGGCCAAAAATTCTCGTTCGGTAAAATCACGACCGTCAGTGAGATTCCGGGCGTCGATCCGGCACCTTATCAGGACGCGCTGAAGATCAAACCCGGCGTGACATATACGCCGACGCTTGTTGAAAACTCGATTACAAGACAAGAGCGACTGGGCCTGAAGCAAGGCGTGGATTTCCTTCGGGTGGAACCACGTGTTACGCGCAATGACCGCGATCTGACTTTGGATGTCGAATTTGTTCTGACAAAAGGTCCTCGGATCTTTGTCGAGCGGATCGATATTGAAGGCAACACAACCACCCTGGACCGAGTGATCCGCCGGCAGTTTGACACTGTCGAAGGTGACCCGTTCAATCCACGCGAAATCCGTCAGGCTGCGGAGCGTATCAATGCCTTGGGCTTCTTTGCCGTCGCCGAAGTCGAACCGCGCGAGGGATCGTCGCCTAGCCAGGTCATTCTGGACGTAGACGTTGAAGAACAACCCACCGGCTCGCTGAGCCTTGGAGGCAGCTACTCGGTTACGGACGGTTTCGGGATTGCAATTGGTCTGAACGAATCCAACTTCCTGGGCCGAGGCCAGAACCTTGGAGTTTTAATATCTACAGCACAGGACTCGGAACAATACACACTCAGCTTTACCGAGCCCTATCTGCTGGGCCGCAAGCTGCGCTTTGATCTTGGTCTGGGGCTGTCGGCTACCAATTCCGGGTTTGCAAGTTACGATACAAGCAGTCTTTTCTTCACACCGCAGTTGACCTACGCGATTGGTGAGTTGTCGGCTCTGCGGCTCCGCTATGGCTGGGACCGCAGCGAGATGACGCAGCAGAGCAACGAAGTTAACGGTGCGGTGATTTCTTCAGAAATTGCGCAGGGCAAACGGACGTCCAGTTCGTTGGGACTGTCCTACATTTATGACAGCCGTCTCGGCGGCCTGGACCCCAACACTGGCGTTCTGTTTGAAGTAGGTGTGGATGCCGCCGGACTTGGAGGGGACAACAAATTCTTCAAGACCACGGCTCGTGGCATCGCGCAAACCCGTGTTTGGAACGAAGAGGTGGTGCTTCGGGCAACGATGGAACTGGGCGCTCTGCATTGGCGCGGAAACGATTTCAGCCGTACTGTTGACCGGTTTGTGCTGGGCCCCAATACTTTCCGGGGTTTCGAACCTGCGGGTATCGGACCGCGTGACCTGTCCAACGGTCAGGATGACGCGATCGGGGGCAACTACTACTGGGTTGCCCGTTTCGAAACCGACTTCCCGCTGGGTCTTCCCGAGGAACTCGGTCTGCGCGGTGGCTTGTTCTATGATGTTGGCAACCTCTACAACATCGACAACGTCAATACGGCAGGTGCAACTATTGTCGGTGCAAACGGATCGATCCGGCACGTGATCGGAATTTCGGTGCTCTGGGAAACTCCGTTCGGGCCGTTGCAGTTCAACTTCTCGCAGCCTCTCAAGAAAGAATCTTTCGACAAGGAGCAGAACTTTGACTTCACGATCCAGGCCCGGTTCTGATCCGCGATGCTGAACAGATTGCTTGGCAGAACACGGGGCCCGCTTTGGGCCCTGTGCGCTTTTATGACGACGGTTTCGGCGCCTTTGGCAAATGCTCAGCAGCTTGGTATGCCACAATCCAGTGTTGTCACCCTGTCCAGTGAAGAGTTGTTTGCCAAGTCCGCGTTTGGACAGCGCGTTTTGCGCGAAATTGAAAAGGAAAGCGCCTTACTGGCCGAAGAAAACCAACGGATTGTCGCGGAACTGAGCCGCGAAGAAAAGGAACTCACCGAGCAGCGCGCCACCATGTCGGCCGACGAGTTCCGCCCCCTGGCCGAGGCGTTTGACCTCAAGGTTCAGTCCCATCGTGAGGGGCAAAGGGCAAAGCTAGATGTTCTGTCTCGTCGCAGTGAAGAAGCCCAGCAGACCTTTTCCGAGATTGTGCGCCCGGTGCTTGTCGATCTGTTGCGCGAAATTGGAGCCAGCGTGATGATCGAGCGATCCAACGTCGTCGTAAGCACGTCAGACATTACCGATGCCGCAATTATCCGAATAAACGCTGCGATTGGTGATGGAAGCGACTTGCAAGAGGATCAGGGCGAATAGGTTCGCTTGCCCTTGCAGTGCTGTATTGCTAACCACGCAAAAAAAGAAACATCCAAAACGGGATATCTGCATCATGAGCACTGAAACCAAAAGCGCAGACATTCAGCTAATCCAGAGGATTCTGCCGCACCGCTATCCGTTTTTGCTTGTCGATAAGGTGGTAGATATCTCGGGCTATCAGTCGGCGCGTGGAATCAAAAACGTCACCATGAACGAACCACATTTTCAGGGGCATTTCCCCGGTACGCCGATCATGCCGGGTGTCACCATTGTCGAGGCAATGGCGCAGACCGCCGGTGTGATGCTGGGTGTGGGAATGGACGTCATCGACACCGAACTGTTGATTTACTTCATGAGCATCGACAAGTGCAAATTCCGCCGCAAGGTTGTGCCCGGTGATGTGCTGGAAATGCATGTGGAAACCGTGCGTGGAAAAAAAGGCGGAAAGCTGTTCAAATTCAGCGGCCGCGCAACAGTCGAAGGCGAAGTCGCCGCCGAGGCGGAATTCTCGGCCTATGTCGACTGGGATATGGAAAAAACAACATGAACGGAGTCCATCCCAGCGCAATTATTGAAGATGGTGCGCAGATTGGACAGGATTGTATCATCGGTCCCTTCTGCCACGTGGGCCCACAGGTGAAACTGGGCGATCGGGTCGAGTTGAAATCGCATGTGGTCGTGACGGGCGACACCTCGATTGGCGAAGATACCGTTGTGTTCAATTTCTCGGTGATTGGTGAGATCCCTCAGGATCTGAAATTTAGTGGCGAAAACACCCGGCTTGAGATTGGCAAACGCAACCGCATTCGCGAGCATGTTACAATCAATACCGGTACGGAAGGTGGCGGAGGGGTCACGCGGATCGGTGACGACTGTCTGTTGATGGCGGGTGTTCACGTGGCCCATGACGTTCAGATCGGCAACCGTGTGATCATGGTGAACCATGCCGGCGCGGCGGGGCATTGCATCGTCGAAGACGACGTGATCGTCGGTGGCATTTCGGGGTTGCATCAATGGGTGCGCGTTGGACGCGGGGCCATTATTGGCGCGCTGACCATGGTGCCCAAGGATGTTATTCCTTACGGCCTGGTACAGGCGTCGAGGGGTGAGCTGGATGGCCTTAACCTCGTCGGTCTCAAGCGCAAGGGTGTATCGCGTGAGGATATCTCGGCGCTGCGCGCGGCCTTCAAGGAATTGTCCGACGGCGAAGGCACCTTTATGGATCGCGCCAGCCGGATCGGTGAAGGCAACGAAAGCCACTATGTGCAGCAGATCGTGGATTTCGTCACCGGCCACAGTGACCGATCCTTCCTGACCCCGAGGAAATAGGGTCATGCTTGCGTTGATTGCGGGAACCGGGGCGCTGCCGACCGAAGTTGTTGCGCAGTTGACAGAACGTCCTCTGATCTGCGCGATGGAGGGGTTTCTGCCGGACACCCTGAGCGCGGATGTCGTGTTTCCTCTGGAACAGCTGGGCAGTTTCATCGCTGACCTGAAGGCGCGGGGCGTGACCGATATCTGTCTGGCCGGCGCTGTTCGGCGCCCGCCAATCGACCCCTCGCGCATCGACGCCGCGACGCTGCCATTGGTTCCAATCATCCAAAAGGCCATCCTGTCCGGGGATGACGGAGCTTTGCGCGCCGTGATCGGAATTCTTGAAGGGGCCGGCCTCACCCTCAGGGCCGCGCATGAGATCGCGCCCGGTTTGTTGCCGCCTGTGGGATGTCTGACCGAGGCTCAGCCCTCGGACGCCGACATGGCCGACGCTGACCGCGCCGCCGGGATTCTTCGGGCAATGGGGGCGGCGGATACCGGGCAGGCCTGTGCCGTGTCAAAAGGGCAGGCGCTGGCCATCGAGGGGGTGTTCGGCACCGCGTGGATGCTGCAATCCCTGACCCAACGCCCCGACGCTGGCGGCGGCATTCTATTCAAAGGTCCCAAACCCGATCAGGATCGGCGCGCCGATTTGCCCGCCATCGGGCCGGAAACCGTTACCGACACGGTTGCGGCAGGTTTGTCCGGGATCGTTTTGGAAAAAGACGGTGTGCTGGTTCTGGAAAAAGAGCGCGTCATCGCTGAATGCAACCGTCTGGGTCTGTTTCTCTATATCCGCGAGCGGTCGGTCTGATGCGTGTCTTTCTGGTCGCCGGTGAACCTTCGGGCGACCGGTTGGGCGGCGCGCTGATGGAGGGGTTGAAAACCCTGGTGCCCGAGGTTGAATTCGACGGTGTGGGAGGCCAGCTGATGCAAGCGCAGGGTCTGCGCAGCCGGTTCCCGATGTCCGAACTCTCGGTCATGGGGCTTGTCGAAGTGCTGCCGAAGTTTTTTCACCTGAAACGGCGGATATCCGAGACGGCACAGGCGGTGCTGGACACGAAACCGGATGTACTGATCACCATAGACAGCCCGGATTTCAGCTTGCGCGTCGCCAAAATCGTAAAAGCCAACAGCAACATCCGAACCGTGCATTATGTTGCCCCCAGTGTCTGGGCCTGGCGCCCCGGGCGTGCAGACAAGATGGCAAAGGTCATCGATCATGTGCTGGCGCTTCTTCCTTTTGAACCTCCGTACATGGAGCGGGCAGGGATGGACTGCGACTTTGTCGGTCATCCTGTGGCCAGCGAGCCGATTGCCACACCAGACGAGATCGCGGCCTTTCGGAACCGCTTTGATCTGGCTGACGCGCCAATCCTGCTGGCTTTGCCCGGGTCACGGCGGGGTGAGATCGAACGCCTTGCAGAGTCTTTCGGCGGCGCGTTGCGGTTGTTCGTCGATGCCCACCCGAATTACCGCGTGGTGATTCCGACCGTTGGTGCGACAACCGATCTGGTAAATGACGTGGTGCGAAAATGGCGCGGCACCCCCGTGGTGCTGGACCCTCGCAATGCAGGCGCAGAGCAAGCCACAGCCGACAAACGTGCAGCCTTTGGCGCCGCAGATCTTGCACTTGCGGCCTCGGGGACGGTTTCGCTGGAACTTGCGGCGCAGAATACGCCGATGGTGATTGCGTACAAACTCAACTGGCTGACGCAGAAGGTGGCGGAACGGATGGTCAATCTGGACACCGTTACTCTGGTCAATCTGGTCTCGGACACGCGCGCCGTGCCGGAATGCCTGCTGGATGATTGTCAGCCTGAAAAGATCGCCGAAGCCTTGCGAAAGGTAGCCGACGCACCCGACGCGCAACAGCACGCCATGGACCTGACCATGGACAGGTTGGGGCGGGGGGGCGAAGCACCCGGCTTGCGCGCGGCGCGGGCGGTTTTGAACAGAATGCAGCCACGCAATGCTTGATCACGCGCTGTTTGCAGTCTCTGCGGGGATCGCGATGATCTCTACCAATCTGGACAATCTGGCTGTCTTGTTGGGCTTGATTCTGGTGATGGAACAGCGCCGTGCGATCGTGGGCTTTGCCGTCGCTCAGACGATCGTACTTTCCCTGGCCATGACCGTGGCCGTAGGCCTGAACCAGAGCGGCCTTCCGTTTTGGATCGGCTATCTTGGCCTTGTCCCACTGGTGTTTGGGTTGCGCGGAATCTGGCATCAGTTTCGCGAGGCGGACGCCGAAGGTGCGGAGTCAAAAGGGGCGGTGACTTCGGTGGTGACGCTTTTCCTGAGCCTCTCGATAGACAGTTTTGCGGTAATGACCCCTCTGCTTGCGGATTCGGCGCCGTCTTTTCGGGTCGTGGCGTTGATCGGTGCCGCCGGCGCGGCCGCCTTGCTGGTTGTTGTTGCGGCATGGGGGGCACCCCACGCCAAAAGCCTTGGCCCGCGCGTTGCCCGGCTGGATCGGATTGCGCCCTATATAATGGTCTGCGTTGGGCTCTATATTCTCTTCAATTCTCCCACCGATATGTTGTGACCCGACAAAGAGAGCGCTTCGTCTCGCATATGTGACCTGCAAGGTCTGTTGCTGGGGCGCAGGTCCAAGGTATCGTGACCCAGAAAAGGAGTTTTCGACATGACCCGCATCCCCACTTTGTCGGATCAGGAAATGACCGCCGACGCGCGCGCGTCCCACGCTGCATTGGGCGCCTATGGACCATTTGACAACTGGGCCCGCGTCGCAGCGTATTGCCCTCCGGTTCTGAACCATGTCACGGGAATGCTGACAACCCTGCGAGAGCAGGAAAACCTGCCGCGCCGTGCGTTGGAGCTGGCGATGGTGACGGTTTCAAAACTGAATTCCTGCGATTATTGCGTCTCGCATCACACACCGCTGCTGACCGTGGCGGGGCTGAGCCCCGAAGGGGCGGCGCGTCTGCCGGACGTCGAGGATCATCCGGAACTGGATGCCTGTGACAAGGCGGTCGTGCGCTATGCCGAAGCCGTGACGATCCGGTCGGGCCGCATGAAGGATGCCGAAGTGGCGGATCTGAGGGAATGGTTCACCGATGCCCAGATCGTCGAGCTGACCTGGCGCATCGCCTTGTGCGGTGCGTTCAATCGGTTCAACGATGCATTGCAGATTCAGATCGAACCCGAGGTCGAACCGGTTTCAGCCTAATACCCACGCCAGATCCAGCCGCCGCCGAACACGCGGCTGCCTTCGTTTGCGTAAAATACACAGGCCTGCCCGGGCGAGATGCCTTCCTCGGGGGTCAGCAGTTCGACCTCGGCCGTGGTGTCCGACAGCGGCCGAATGATTGCCTCGCGCGGCGGGCGGGTCGAGCGGACTTTGACGGACAGATGCCATTCATCGCGTGACGAAAAGGGTTCATCGCCCAGCCAGTTGATCTCGCGCACCGGAACGACGCGCGTTGCCAGCATCTCTTTCGGGCCGACAACGACCTGCTTTTTGTCGACGTCCAGTTTGACGACGTAAAGCGGCTCGCTAAGGCCGCCGATGCCAAGACCGCGACGTTGCCCGATCGTATAGTGGATCACGCCGTTGTGCTGCGCCAGTACGCGGCCATCGGCGTGAACGATCTCGCCGGGTTCCGCGGCTCCGGGGCGCAGTTTTTCGATGACGCTGGCATAGTTGCCGTCGGGCACGAAGCAGATATCCTGGCTGTCGGGCTTGTCCGCCACCGACAGCCCATACTGCGCCGCCATCTCACGGGTTGCGTCTTTTGACGGCAGGTGGCCCAGCGGGAAGCGCAGAAAACTCAATTGCTCTGGCGTGGTCGAGAACAGGAAATAGGACTGATCGCGATTGGCGTCTTCGGCGCTGTGCAGTTCCGGTCCGTTGGCGCCCATCTTGCGCTGAATGTAATGGCCGGTGGCCATGCAGTCTGCTTCGAGATCCTTGGCGGTTTCCAGAAGGTCCTTGAATTTCACGCGCTCGTTGCAGCGGATGCAGGGAACCGGCGTCGCGCCTGCCAGATAGCTGTCGGCAAACTCGTCGATCACGGCATCCTTGAAGATGTTCTCGTAATCCAGAACGTAATGCGGAAATCCCCGCTCTTCCGCCACGCGTCGCGCATCATGAATATCGATTCCAGCGCAACAGGCACCTTTCTTGGCCAATGCCGCGCCGTGGTCATATAGCTGCAAAGTCACACCGACCACATCATAGCCCTGATCGGCCAGATAGGCCGCGACAACGGAACTGTCGACGCCCCCCGACATCGCCACAACGACCCGCGTTTCCGAGGGTGGTTTGGCAAAGCCAAGCGAGTTCAGCGGGGTCTCGGTATCGAGGGCCATTGCAGATTCCAGTCCGGGTTAAGAAAGACCGGCAGAATATAGGAAAATTCTACACACTCTCAAGGGGCGGTTTCACGCGACTTTAAGTAGGCTGAGGGCAGCTTTGGTGCAGCAAGAAGGGTAAAGTGATGTATTTGCACAAAGTTGAAGGGCCAAGGTCTGTTGCTCTGCCGGATGGATCCATTTTGACGCATGCGGATTTGCCGCCGGCGAACACCAGGCGATGGGTGGCGTCACGCAAGATTCTTGTCGTGCGTGGCGTGCTTTACGGGCTGATCAGCCTGTCTGACGCAAAAAAGAAATACGGCCTGAGCGACGAAGAATTCAACGGTTGGGTTTCTTTGGTCGCGGAACACGGCGCCGAGGCATTGAAGGCGACGGCGCTAAAAAAGTATCGACAACCTAAAGGAGAGCGTGAATAAATGATTCAACGGTAACGTCAGATTAACCATTCTTGGTCAGGTTTAATTTTAATTGGAATTATTGACCCGAATTGGAGCAGTGAAAAATGCGCATACTTCTAGTCGAGGATGATCCGACCACGTCCAAAAGCATCGAGCTAATGCTGACGCATGCGAACCTTAACGTCTATGCGACGGATCTTGGCGAAGAAGGAATCGATCTGGCGAAACTCTATGACTACGACCTGATCTTGCTGGATTTGAACCTGCCGGACATGAACGGGCATGAGGTTCTGCGCCAGTTGCGGATCGCCAGGGTGGAAACGCCGATTCTGATTTTGTCCGGTGCTGATGATACCGAAAGCAAGATCAAGGGATTCGGCTTTGGCGCCGATGATTATCTGACCAAGCCCTTCCATCGCGAAGAACTGGTGGCACGCATCCATGCCATCATCCGCCGTTCCAAAGGGCATTCGCAATCGATCATTCATACAGGGCGGATTGCGGTGAACCTTGATGCAAAAACCGTGGAAGTGGATGGCAAGACGGTTCATTTGACCGGCAAGGAATACCAGATGCTCGAGCTGCTCAGCCTGCGCAAGGGAACGACTCTGACCAAGGAAATGTTTCTGAACCACCTGTATGGCGGCATGGATGAACCTGAACTGAAAATCATCGATGTGTTCATCTGCAAACTGCGCAAAAAGCTCAGCAATGCGACCGGCGGAGAGAACTATATCGAAACCGTCTGGGGCCGTGGCTATGTGCTGCGAGATCCGCAAAGCAACACGCTGGACGAAACACGGATGGCGGTCGGGCTTTGAATTGAACCACCCGTGCCGCCGGTGGTCCAGGGCGGCACATTGCACTCACGGCTCAGCACGTCTGGACCTGGCCATGGCCTCGCCCTATCACTGAGGTCCAAGTACGCGTGACAGGGCGAGGCCATGAGCAACTTAATTTCCATATCCGAGCTGACGGAAGATGAGGCGCGTGCCGAGCTTGCACGTCTGGCCGAACTATTGTCGAAAGCAAACACGCTGTATCACACGGCTGATGCGCCTGACATGTCGGATGCCGACTATGACGCTCTCAAACGGCGCAATGCCGAGATAGAGGCGCGCTTCCCTCATCTCAAACGTCCCGACAGCCCGACGGATCAAGTGGGTGCAAAGCCTGCTGATGGTTTTTCGAAGGTCACGCACGCCGTGCGCATGATGTCGCTGGGCAACGCTTTCGATGATGACGACGTGGCCGATTTCGACAGGTCGATCCGGAAATACCTGGGCCTTGGGTCTGGTGAAAGTCTGGCCTACACCGCCGAACCCAAGATTGATGGCCTGTCGCTGTCATTGCGGTATGAAAACGGACAGCTTGTTCAGGCTGCCACGCGCGGAGATGGTGAAGTCGGTGAAAACGTAACGGCCAATGCCCGCACGGTATCTGATATTCCGCGGCACCTGAAAAACGCGCCAGAGGTTCTGGAAGTCAGGGGTGAGGTTTACATGTCTCACGCGGATTTCGAGGCGTTGAACGCGCGGCAGGCAGAGCGCGGCGGAAAACCCTTTGCCAATCCAAGAAACGCGGCGGCGGGGTCTTTGCGGCAACTGGATCCGGAAATCACGCGCTCGCGCCCGTTGCGTTTCTTTGCTTATGCTTGGGGAGAGGTTTCAGAGCCATTGTCCGACTCGCAGATGGGGGCGATCGAGCGGTTGAAATCACTTGGATTTTCGACGAACCCCCTGACCCGCCTGTGCAAAACGACGCCAGAGATGCTGGAGCATTACCGGGATATCGAAGCGCAACGTTCCACCTTGGGCTATGACATCGACGGGGTCGTCTACAAGGTGAATGATCTGTCGCTTCAGGCGCGTTTGGGGTTCCGCTCAACTACGCCGCGATGGGCGATTGCTCACAAGTTCCCGGCCGAACTGGCCTGGACGAGGCTGGAGGCGATCGACATTCAGGTCGGTCGTACAGGCGCGCTTAGCCCGGTTGCCCGGTTGCATCCAGTGACTGTGGGTGGTGTTGTTGTGTCCAACGCCACATTGCACAACGAAGACTATATCGCGGGGCGCGATGCCAAGGGCGGCACGATCCGCGATGGCAAGGATATACGTGTCGGTGACTGGGTTCAGGTATACCGCGCCGGGGATGTGATTCCGAAACTGTCAGATGTTGATCTGTCCAAGCGCCCGGCCGGTTCGCAGCCCTTTACCTTTCCGACGCGCTGTCCGGAATGTCAAAGCGAGGCGATCCGTGAAGAAGGCGATGCGGTCCGCCGCTGCACCGGTGGCTTGATTTGCCCCGCGCAGGCCGTTGAAAAACTGAAACATTTCGTCTCACGCAAGGCGTTTGACATAGAAGGCCTTGGCGCGAAACAGATCGAGATGTTCTATGATGATCCGATCCTTCCGATAAAGACTCCGGCGGATATCTTTACATTGGAACAGCGTGACAGGGCCAATCTGGCACGGCTGAAAAACCGGGATGGGTGGGGGGAAACCTCGGCCAGAAATCTGTTTGCCGCGATCGACGAAAAGCGGACTATTCCATTTGCGCGCCTGTTGTTCGCTTTGGGCATTCGACATGTCGGCGAGGTCGGAGCGCGCGATCTGGCGCTGTTTTACCGCGATTGGGAGACCATGACGCAGGCCCTGGACACCGCCCGCCCTGCGGCTTTGGCGCAGCGGCAAGCGGATGAGGCCGAGGATGCCGAACGGGCGGCCGCGCTGGCAGAAGGTCGTCGGGCACGTGTCAAGGAAGTGCGGGATGCGGCCATAACCGCGGCGCGCGTTCCGCCGGATGCCAATGCCGCCTGGGCTGAATTGATCGGAATAGACGGGATCGGCGCAACGCTGGGTCTGTCCCTGTCCGATGCGTTTTCGAACGTGGAAGAGAGGCGCGCGTTCGATACGTTGCGCAAGGAACTGACAATCGTCACACCTGATGCGCCCGCCTCTGACAGCCCGGTGGCTGGCAAGACGGTTGTGTTCACCGGTACTCTGGAAAAGATGACCCGAGCCGAGGCAAAGGCACGGGCCGAGGCGTTGGGCGCGAAGGTTTCTGGTTCCGTCAGCAAGAAAACCGACATTCTGGTCGCGGGGCCCGGTGCGGGTTCGAAAGCCAGGAAAGCGGCAGAGCTGGGTATCGAAACCCTGGATGAGGATGGCTGGTTGCAGCTGATCGAAGGCGCATGAGCGGGAGGCCGGAACAGCTGTTCCCGCTGTTTGCGGGGCTTGAAACACTCGAGGGCGTCGGCCCCAAGACCGCGCAAGTTCTGGAACAGGCCGGCGTTGAGAGCCCACGCGACGTTCTGTTCGGCCTACCTTATGCCGTCGTCGACCGACGTCGGCGAGAGACGATTCAGGGCGTCGATCTGCCTGCGACGTTGACGGTTGAAGTGACGGTCGGCCCACACAGGCCGCCTCGAAACAAGGGTGGCGCATACCGCGTGCATGTCGAAGACAGCCAGGCCGATTTTCAGCTGGTTTTCTTTCACGCGCGCGGGGACTATCTGAAGAAAGTACTGCCTCAGGGCGCGCGCCGTGTGATATCGGGCAAGCTGGAGCTGTTCGACGGCATGGCTCAGATGGTGCATCCGGATCATATTTTGCCGGTCGAGCAAGCCAGTGAAATTCCGGAATTCGAACCGGTATATCATCTGACACAGGGGCTGACTCAAAAAACGGCCTTCAAGGCCACCCGCAGCGCATTGGCGCGGGCGCCAAAGCTGGCGGAATGGATCGACCCGGCGCAGATGGCACAGCAAAACTGGCCGGATTGGATCTCGGCAATTCGTGCCGGTCACAATCCTCAGGGGGCTGATGATGTCTCACCATTTGCGCCCGCGCGTCAGCGCCTGGCCTATGACGAGCTGTTCGCCCATCAGATGACGCTGGCTCTGGCGCGTCAGCGAGAGCGGAAATCCCGTGGTGTCGTCAGCGTAGGGACAGGCGCGTTGCAGTCCAGGGTGTTGGCCAGCCTTCCTTATCGTCCGACCAGCGCACAAAGCCGCGCGATCGAGGAAATCGCGGCCGATATGGCATCGGATTCCCGCATGAACCGATTGTTGCAGGGTGATGTGGGGGCCGGCAAGACATTGGTGGCCTTCATGGCCCTTCTGATTGCAGTCGAGGCCAAAGGGCAGGGCGTGATGATGGCCCCGACCGAGATACTCGCCCGCCAGCACCTGGAAGGGTTGCGACCGCTAGCGGAAGAGGCCGGAGTGGTGCTGGAATTGCTCACCGGGCGTGACAAGGGCGCAGAGCGGCGCGCCAAGCTTGAGGCTTTGAAAAAAGGCAATATCCAAATTCTGGTCGGCACCCATGCCGCGTTTCAGAGTGATGTTGAATTCAAAGCGCTGCGCTTGGCCATAGTTGATGAACAGCACCGGTTTGGCGTGCGCCAGAGGATGGAGTTGTCGGAAAAAGGGCAGGGCGCGGATGTCTTGGTGATGACCGCGACCCCGATTCCACGAAGTCTGGCGCTGGCGCAATATGGCGATATGGATGTGTCGGTGCTGGACGAAAAGCCGCCGGGGCGCAAACCGATCAAGACAGCGATTGTCAGTACGCAGCGCATGGACGAGGTCGTGTCGCATCTGCGCCGGGCGATTGATGAGGGGCGGCAATGCTATTGGGTCTGCCCCTTGGTCGATGAATCCGAGGTTTCAGACCTGACGGCTGCTGAAGAACGGTTCAAACGCTTGCGTGCCATATTGGGCGAAGGTGTGGTCGGGCTGGTTCACGGGCAAATGCCGCCGTCGGAAAAAGACGCGGCAATGTCCGCATTCCAGAACGGGGACACCAAGGTTCTTGTGGCCACGACCGTCATAGAAGTGGGGGTCAATGTGCCCAATGCCACGATCATGGTCATCGAACGGGCCGAAATCTTTGGTCTGGCCCAACTGCATCAATTGCGCGGCCGCGTGGGCCGGGGTGATGCGGAATCGACGTGTTTGTTGATGTATCAGCCGCCGCTCAGCGAGGGGGGGCGCAAAAGGCTGGAGGTTCTGCGTGAAACCGAAGACGGGTTCCGTATTTCGGAAACCGATCTGGAGATGCGCGGCGCCGGGGATCTGATCGGAACTGCGCAGTCCGGTCTGCCAAAGTTCCGCATTGCGGATCTCGAGCGTCAGGCCGGCTTGATGGCCGTGGCCCAATCCGATGCCCGGGCATTGCTGAATGCGGATCCCAAGCTGACCTCGGACCGGGGGCGCGCGGCACGCGTACTTTTGTGGCTGATGAAGCAGGATCAGGCGATCCGTTTGATTTCAGTGGGTTAGGCCAAAAGTTCCAGAAAGTTCACAAATGTTCTTAAAAAGTTCTTTACCGACTCGGGTAAATATGAGAACAAAAGGTCAACAAAGGATTAAAGCTCTGACCGGAGGTGACCCTATGCTGACCCAGATCAAGACCGTATTCAGCCGCTCACAATCGACGATCCTACAGGATGCCGTGGGCGTGATGTCTCTGGTCGTGATCCTGATGGTCGCCTTGCACCTGCCGGTTGGCTTCTAAACCTTTCTGCCTGCGATCTCGTGCCGAAAAAAACCGCGCTGTCATCCCCATTTCAGTCAAGGGTGACCTGCCTGTCCCAAACCCCTTGAGGGGCCTTGCCTCGGCCCCGTGCGGTACTCCGGACCCCACGCGAGACACGCAATGCCTGCCGCCGCCCTTTCGCCCGGAAGGTGCGGCGGTTTTTTTACAACTGGCCGGTTTTGAAAATCTCAAGCAATGCGGACAGGACCGAATTGACCGCGACCGAGGCTAGGATCATCCCCATGATACGGCTGATGATCGCTGCTCCTGAATGGCCAATCAGGCGGATGATCGGTTCGGCCAGAAGCATGAGAACGAAGGCAACTACCAAAACCGACAGCATGACCAATGCGGTAATCCCCTGATCGGCTGCACTGTATCTATGGTTGTCCGTCAGGATCACCACTGCAAGCATCGCGCCGGGCGAGGCCAGAGATGGAACAGCAAGAGGAAATATCGCGGGATTCTGCTTGTGATACTTATCTTCCTGATCCTCTTCGGCCTGACGCTGTTCTATGTCTTGTTTGCTTTCGCCAAAGATCATGGTCAGAGCGAACAGAAACAGGATGATGCCGCCTGCGACCTGAAATGAATTCAGTCCAATATCCAGCGCTTCGATCAGCAATTGCCCAAACACGAGAAAGAACAAAAGGACGCCGGCGCTTATTATCGATGCCAACAAAGCTGTTTTGCGACGCGCGGCGGCCTCTAGCCCCGCAGTGACGGCAATGAAAACGGGAATAGTTCCAATCGGGTCAATCACGACCCAAAGAGTTACAAAATGCTCGAGTAGATTTTCCAAAACCCATCCCTCCTTAAATTTAAGCGGAAGGTAAACGGGTTTACATCAAATAGCTATGATCAGGCGCAATCTGCCTGTTCGGCCTGCGCCATGGCTTCGGCGGCGGCATCCAGCACCAGCAGAATTGACGCGTGGCGGTTCTTGTAGTCCCGCGCCGGCATCAGGACCTCAAGACCGTCAAACGGCGCATCCGGGGCGGGGCCGTCCTTTTTCAACATGGCCGCAAGCTGATCGCGCGCTGCTTCGACCTGCGCGCGCGTGGCACCAATGATCGCGTCGCCAACCACCGAAGCCGAGGCCTGTCCCAGCGCGCAGGCTTTGACATCCTGCCCGAAGGCGCTGACACGTCCATCCTGAACCTTCAGATCAACCGTCACGGTAGAGCCGCAAAGAGGCGAGCGTTTCTTGACCGTTGCATCCGGGTTTTCCAACCGATCCAGATGCGGGATGTCCGCCGCCAACGCCAGAATGCGTCCGGAATACAGCTTGATCAGGTCGTTCTCGCCGCTCATGGCTTTCCCTCGTCGTGTGTTCCTCATACATAGTGACCAACCCAACGGATGCAAAAGGTTTTTGTCATGTCTCACCCCGTCGCGTTTGATCCATCAACTCTGAAATATAACGAGGCGGGACTGATTCCGGCAATTGCGCAGGATGAGGTGTCGGGCGAAGTGCTGATGATGGCATGGATGAACGCACAGGCCATTGAAAAGACGCTGGAAACGGGTAGGGTGACCTATTGGTCGCGCTCGCGCCAGTCTTTCTGGATCAAGGGCGAAACCTCGGGCCATGTGCAGGAACTGGTGGATTTCCGCATCGACTGTGACCGCGATTGCCTGTTGGTTCTGGTGCGTCAAACCGGTGCTGCCTGTCACACCAACCGCCGGACGTGCTTTTATACTGCGGTGCGGGACGGGGCCGAGACCGAACTGATGGCCCCGATGGCGTAACTGAGCCAGATCAAAGCCCCACCATATGCCGGATGTCTGCCGGGCTGGCACCATCGGCCCGGTATTTCGCGATGGCACGCGCATCGTCGCGTTTCGCCAGCCGTTTGCCGGCGTCATCGCGGATCAGATCGTGATGATAATACGCAGGCGTCGGCAAATCCAACAACACCTGAAGCAGCACATGGATGCGGGTGGCTTCGAACAGATCCTGACCTCGGACTACATGGGTGATCCCCTGGGCCGCGTCGTCAAGAACGACGGACAAATGGTAGGACGTGCCCATGTCGCGGCGGGCCAGTACGATATCGCCGACATTGGTTTCCAACTCATCCGGGGTGAAAGAAATTGTTCCTGTTTCGCCACCGGGGCCGGAGCCCAGTTCCAAGAATTGGAATTTGGCCGGATCGTGGATTGTTCGACAGGCCTTGGTAACATCCAGTCGCAACACCTGGTCCCTTGGGTGAGGGTTTTGACTTAAGTCTATGCCCTGGTTAATTTTTCGACACGTACCGGGATAGATAATTCCGTCTGGACCAAGCAAGGGCGCGCCTTCCTGGGGCGCGCTTGCGGCGGCGGCAATATCTTTGCGATTGCACAGGCAAGGATACAGAAGACCTTTCATCCACAACCGCTCCAACGCGCGATCATAGATACTCAGCCGATCTGATTGACGCAGCACCGGTTCCGGCCATGTCAGCCCCAACCAATTGAGGTCATCATAGATCTGATCCTCCCAATGCGGACGCGAGCGGGACCGATCGATATCTTCGATGCGAAGCAAGAACCGGCCGTGTTCGGATCTGGCCATGTCGCTGGCGATCATCGCAGAATACGCGTGCCCAAGGTGAAGCGGGCCAGTCGGGGATGGCGCGAAACGCGTTACGAAAGTCACGCTTTTTCTATAACATACACGTCAGAGTTAAGGTTGATGCCGGGCAAGTGCGGCCCGTGTTCACGAAATAACAAACGCGCGGCACCCATGTCGACCCAATCCGTCAGTCGGCAGGTGAATTTGTGATCTTTCAGCGCATGATCGTTCAAGGAAAACGCCAGCAACCCACCTTTGGGCAAGGTGTGCATCAACTGGTCGAATGTCTCGGGCGGGGCCGCGCCCTGACCGATGACACCGATGGCGGTGATCACCGAATACGCGCCGCGCCTGAGCGGGGCCGGTTTGGTGATGTCAAACCCGGTCAGGGTTCGGTAAACACCCTTGGCCTCTGCCTCTTCCAGCATTTTGGGGGTGGGGTCGATGCCATCGATGACCTCAAATCCCGCCGCCCGCAAGGCGAGACCGGAAAGCCCCGTTCCGCAGCCGAAGTCCAGAATTGGCGTTTGGGGGTGAGGGTGGAATTGCCACAAAGCCGCGGCCACCCGTCCCGGGGTTGCATATCCCTGTTCCGCGACCTCTTTTTCGTAGGTCGCGGCCCAGTTCTGATAATGCGTTTCAGTGTCTTCAGGCGTGTCGAGATTGTAGGTGCTGTCCAGGAACTTGTCGCTCATCCCGTCATGCTAGGCCGAGATCACGCCGCGCGTCCAGTCAGCATTGATCCAACCAGGTTTGCCATTCTGTCTTGGCACGATCGGTATAGGCCTTGTACCGGTCCTTCCGGCCGCGTCGCCCGCCTTTCAGGCCGTCCACGGGGCGGAACAGGCCAAAGTTTACGTTCATCGGCTGAAACGTCTTGGCTTCGGCCCCGCCCGTAATGTGATGGATCAACGCACCCATTGCACTGTCTTTCGGCACTTCGGGCAAGTCACGCCCCAGTATTTCCGCGGCGGCCATGCGACCGGCAAGCAATCCCATAGCGGCGCTTTCAACATAGCCTTCGACGCCCGTAATCTGGCCGGCAAAGCGGATGTTGGGCTTGGATTTCAAGCGCATCTGTGCATCGAGCAGGGTGGGAGAGTTGATGAACGTGTTGCGGTGGATGCCGCCCAGCCGGGCAAAGCTGGCGTTTTCCAGGCCGGGGATCATGCGGAACACGTCGGTCTGGGCGCCGTATTTCATCTTGGTCTGAAACCCCACGATATTGAACAATGTGCCCAACGCGTTATCGCGCCGCAACTGAACCACGGCATGGGGTTTGACGTCAGGTGCATGGGGGTTTGTCAGCCCAACAGGCTTCATCGGACCATGGCGCAGTGTCTCGCGCCCGCGTTCGGCCATGACTTCAATGGGAAGGCAGCCATCAAAATAGCCTGCGGTCTCACCTTCGTGAAACTCGGTTTTTTCCGCTGCCAGAAGGGCGTCGATGAAAGCCTCGTATTGATCACGGTCCATCGGGCAGTTCAGGTAAGCTGTGCGTTCTTCCTCGGTCTCGCCTTTGTCGTACCGGGATTGCATCCACGCTTTGCTCATGTCGATGCTGTCGGCATAGACAATGGGTGCGATTGCATCGAAGAACGCCAGCGCGTCCGATCCCGTTTCCGCCCGGATGGCTTCTCCCAATGCGGGTGAGGTCAACGGGCCGGTCGCAAATATCCAATGGCCGTCATCAGGCAGCGAGGTGACTTCCTGATCGGTGACGCTCACGCGTGGGTGGGCGCGCAGTTTTGCGGTGACCGTCTCGGCAAACGGGTCGCGATCCACGGCCAGAGCCCCCCCTGCAGGAAGCCTGTGCGCGTCGGCGGTTGTCATGATCAGCCCATTGGCTGCCCGCATTTCCCAGTGCAGCAGACCGACGGCATTCTGTTCATCATCATCCGATCGGAACGAGTTCGAACACACCATTTCCGCCAGGTTTCCTGTCTGATGTGCGAAGGTGCCAACGGTGGGGCGCATTTCATGAATGATCACTTCAACGCCCATTTCAGCGGCTTGCCAGGCCGCTTCGGACCCGGCCATTCCACCGCCGACGATATGCAAAACTTGTGTCATGTGCAGCCACATAGGGCACCGCACACACAGGCGCAACTGCCGTATTGTATGTGACTGATTTGCTGGAGGGGTCTTGGGGTCGCCGCTGCGGGAATGTCAGCGCTGGTGAGAGAGACCAGCTGGAGGGACCTTCCGCCCACGGCGACCCAAAAGTGTCTTGAGGCCTTGGCCTCGACCCAGCTTTGCCACAGAGTTGCCCTTTTGAAAAGTGCAAAAATGAAGACAGTGGCAAAAAATGTTCAAAACAATTGCGTCATTGGGTCCAATTCGGGGGGCGCTTTTCAATAAAGGCGGAAATGCCTTCTTCTGTATCGCGGTACAACATATTCTGCGCCATTGCGTCTCCGGTATAGGCATAAGCTTGGTCCAAAGGCATTTGCAGCTGTTGATAGAACGCTTCTTTGCCGATCTTCACGGCGACGCCAAGCTTGGATGCGACCAGTTCCGCAAGCCCGTTGGCTTCTTGTTCCAGCAGCGCTTCTGGAACGACGCGATTTACCAGCCCCAATTCGGCGGCGCGCTCTGCTGAAATGAATTCGCCGGTGGTCAGCATTTCCAATGCCTGCTTTCTGGGGATGTTGCGGCTGAGAGCCACCATCGGCGTGGAACAGAACAGGCCGATATTGACCCCGTTGACGCCAAACCGTGTTCCTTCTGCGGCCACCGCCATATCGCAGGTTGCAACCAGCTGACATCCGGCGGCGGTCGCAATGCCATGGACTTGCGCGATAACGGGTTGCGGCAGGGACTGGATCGACATCATCATCCGGGCGCAACGGGAAAAGAGATCTTGAAAGTAAGCTTTGCCACCATCTTCGGATTGGCGTCCGGCCGTCATCTGCTTCAGGTCATGCCCGGCGCAAAACGCCTTTCCCGCCCCTGACAGGACTACGGCCCGAATCGAGCCGTCGTCGCGCAGCGCATCAAGTTCGGCTTGCAGCGCAGCCAGCATCTCATCACTCAATGCGTTCAGCCGGTCCGGGGCGTTCAGTGTCAGCCGTGCCACCGCGCCCGTGTCGTAACGTTCCAGAATTGCCATCTTGCCCTCCGTTCCCAAGTTGGGCCAACTCTAGGTCGGCAAGAGCAGGAGGGGAAGTATGGCTTTGGCAATGAATCGGGACGAACTGTCACAATACCTCAAAGAGGTGTTCCCGCAGGTGCACAAGGATTTCGTCGTTGAAGATTTGACCGAAGACACGATCACCATGCGCCTTGTGGTTCAGGATCAACATCTGCGCCCCGGGGGCACGGTTTCCGGCCCGTCGATGTTCGGGCTTGCCGATGTCAGTGTCTATGCGATGGTTCTGGCACGAAAAGGGCGTCAGTCACTGGCCGTTACCACCAACAGTTCCTTTGATTTCCTGCGCAAGCCGGAAGGCGGCGCCGATATGATTGCGGCCTGTCGTTTGTTGAAGCTGGGAAAAACACTGGCCGTTGGGGATGTGCTTTTATATTCGGAAGGCAGTGATCTTCCGGTTGCACGGGCAACGATGACCTATTCCCTGCCGCCAGCAGGGTCAGCTGCCGCGAATTTCGGATAAAAAAGGCCGGGGACAGGCCCCGGCCCAGGAAGAGGTCCCAATAATTGGGACTGGGAATCAGTCAGGGCTGCCAGAAAAAGCGCTTTGTTTCCCGGCCAGCCTGATGGCGGGTCAGCCCGACGTCCTGAAGCAGACGGTCATCCAGATAGCTCAGATTGACGCGACTGCGGCGACGGCGTTCCCATTGAGTGACCGCCGCCGCAAACCGCACGGCCAGAGCCGCGAGCAGAGGCAGCCGTGGGCTGTCGTTCAGCAGCAGAAGGGCGGTGGTGTGCATTGTGCGTGTCATCTCGGAATTCCTTTCAAATTGTATTGACACAAAACAGTATTGCTTGGTACATAAATTTGATACATTCGAAATTGTGTCAAAGGCAAAGGAAGAATTGTAATGGATACAATTTGGCCGGAGGCTCTGCCAAAATCCAAGGGTCCGAAATACACATTGGTTGCTGACGCAATAAGAAAAGCCATTGGTGACAAGAAATTAGATGTTGGCGCCAAGCTTCCGCCGGTTCGTGAACTGGCGTATCGCCTGCAAATCACACCTGGTACAGTCGCACGTGCCTATACGATCCTGACGGACGAAGGCTTGCTCCATGCCGAGGTTGGGCGCGGTACATTTGTGGCCCCGCCGAAATCACCGATTCTGGATGATGTCTGGGCCAGGCAACTGCATCTGAGGGAAGATAAGCACAACGCCAATGTCAGCCTGTTCAGCCCGCGTTTGCCGGATGCGGGGCAGGTCGCGCTCATCCGGGAATGCCTGCAAAAGGTTTCGCAAGCTGATCCCGGGTTGTTTCTGAATTACCCCACGCGGGACGCGTATCAACCCATGAGGCAATCGGTCGTGGATTGGCTGTCGGATTTGCCGCTGGGCCCGCTGACCCATGATGACATCGTCTTGACCCATGGCGGGCAGAACGGATTGTGTCTGGTGTTCCAGACCATCCTGCGCGGACCCAAACCAATCGTGTTGGTTGAAGACCTCTCTTACGCCGGGTTTCGTCGGGCCGGAGAGTTGATGCGCGCCGAAGTCATTGGCGTCAAGATGGACAAATGGGGCATCGATCCGGCGTCGATGGAGCATGTTTTGCGGCAAACCAATGCTCAGGCCGTTTGCGTCTCGCCAGAAGTTCAGAACCCCACCGGCATCCACACGCCGCTGGCACGCAGGAAAGAGGTCGTGGACGTCGCCCGGCGCTTCGACCTTCAGATCGTGGAGGACGATTGCTATCGCATGGGGGAGGCGCGCGAACCCAGTTATCGCGCGCTTGCACCCGAGCGGGGCTGGCACGTGTCGTCCATTTCAAAGATACTCACACCGGCTTTGCGCGTTGGCTTTGCCATTGCCCCAAAGGATCGCAGCGCCGATCTGCGCCGATCGGCCGAATATGGGTATTTTGGCCTGGCTCAACCCTTGGCCGAACTGACCCGGCTGCTGCTGTCGGATCCGCGTACCCGCCAGATTGCTCAGGATGTGCGCAAACGGATGGGCGATTATGTTCGGATCACCGTCAATGCGCTGGGTGGGTTCGATCTGAACTGGGCACCGGATGTGCCTTTTATCTGGCTGAACCTGCCATCGGGGTGGCGGTCTGCCGCGTTCAGCCGCGCGGCAGAGCGGGAAGGCATTCAACTCAGATCAGCGGATGAGTTTGCCCTGCGCGACGGGCGCGCGCCAAACGCCGTACGCATCGCAATGAATGGCCACGTTTCGTTGGAACGGTTCGAGGACGCAATGCTGAAGTTGCGCGCTTTGCTGGACAATCCGCCTGAACAGATCAGCGTCTAGCATTCAACTCAGCGGCGGCGGGTCGCCAAAGAATCCGGCCAGATGGGCAATTTTTCCGTCCTCGTCCAATCGAATGAAATCATGCCCGGCCACCATGATTGCGCCGTCGGGGGCCACCATATGCCACGTGAAGTGGATGACATCATGGTGCGACACAGGACTGCTGGTGATTTCGACACGCCCATTCGAAGTCAAAAGGACTTCGCCGATATGTGCACTCAACTGTTCACGGCCTGAAACATCGGCTGTCGGATCCACGTACCGACCGTTTTCCGCAAAGCACCGGGTCAGAAGCGCAAGCCGTTTATCGGCGGACTTTTCCTGCCAGGCCGCGCCATAGTTTTCAATCTTGCGCGTCAAATCCTGCATGTGATCCTCCGTGGTTGGGCATGATCAATTCCAACCGAGTGTATCAGAGTGTCGAAATTGAAGCGATTTTCGTGCTGAAATTGTGGGGTAAAATAATACCTATTTAACAAGCCATTGTTTTAAAACATTTTAAATGGCGTTTGGTCGCTTGACGTGGCGGTCATGCGTGTCTAGATACGAATCCATCGAATTCGGGCCGCCTCGCTTGGGGCGGTCTTTCACATCAAACAGGACTATCCTGCCATGAAAACCTTTTCTGCAACACCTGCAGACATCGACAAGAAATGGATCCTGATCGACGCCGAGGGCGTTGTTCTGGGCCGTCTCGCCTCGATCGTCGCCATGCGCCTGCGTGGCAAGCACAAAGCGTCGTTCACCCCGAACATGGACATGGGCGACAACGTCATCGTGATCAACGCTGACAAGATCCAGATGACCGGCAAGAAGCGCGAAGAAAACTTCTACTGGCACACTGGCCACCCGGGCGGCATCAAGTCGCGCACCAAACAGCAGATCCTGGAAGGTGCACACCCCGAGCGCGTCGTGACCCAGGCGGTCAAGCGCATGCTGCCGGGCAACCGCCTGGCGCGCAAGCAGATGACCAACCTGCGCGTTTATGCCGGTGCCGAGCATCCCCACGAGGCGCAAGCGCCCGAAGTTCTGGACGTCAAATCCATGAACAAGAAAAACACCCGGAGCTAATGACCGATGGCTGATCAGATCAATACTCTCGAAGAGCTGAGCGCCGTCGCAGGCGTTGAAACCGTGGCCGAAGAAGTCATCGTGCGTGAACCCGTACGTGACGAACTGGGCCGTTCCTATGCCACCGGCAAGCGTAAAGACGCTGTTGCCCGCGTTTGGATCAAGCCGGGTTCCGGCAAGGTCACCGTGAACGGGAAGGATCAGGATGTCTATTTTGCACGCCCCGTTCTGCAACTGATCCTGCGCCAGCCGTTTCAGGTTGCTGGTGTCGAAGGCGAGTTCGACGTTGTCGCCACTGTCAAAGGCGGTGGCCTGACCGGTCAGGCCGGTGCGGTCAAGCACGGCATCTCGAAGGCGCTGCAACTGTACGATCCGAACCTGCGTGGTGCTCTGAAAGCTGCTGGCTTCCTGACCCGCGACAGCCGCGTTGTGGAACGTAAGAAATTCGGTAAGCGCAAAGCCCGCCGTTCGTTCCAGTTCTCCAAGCGTTAATTCGCCGGGGACACCCAACAAAGAAAGGGCTCGCAATTGCGAGCCCTTTTGCATTGTTTTGCGGGAAATCTTATTCTTCGTAAACCAGTTTCCACGCGCCGTTTTCAACGACATTGACGAAAACCGTATCCGCGCCCTGATGGTCGTCAGGGCCATAGGTAATGTGGTTGCCGACCAGATCGTCCTGATAATCCAGTGTTTCCATCGCTTCGATAAAGCTGTCATGCGTCAGGTCAGGGCCCGCGGCCTCAAGCGCCTTGACCATCATTTCGGCAGCGGAATAGCCCAACATGGCAAATCCAACCGGATCTTCGCCGGTCGCGGCCTTGTACTCTTCGATAAACGCCGCCGGAGCAGGTTGGTCCGCACGCGCCCAAAGATCCTGCCACGAGGCTGCTGCATAGAACCCGTCAGTCACCCCACCGGGAACCTGCGCCACGACAGTCAGGAAACTGGCCGAAGTGCCGAGGAACTTCATGTCCGTCAGGCCCATCTTCTTGGCGGTGCCCACTACGGTGATCGCCTGCCGCACCCCAAGCGCCATGGTGACGATATCGCAGCCTTCTTCCTTGAGCTTGCTGAGCGACCCGACAAAATCCGTCTCATCCGGCTTGTGGGTCGTTTCAGATCCAAAAGCGATCCCGGCTTCTTCGGCGCCGGCCTTGCTGCCTTCAAGAATTTCCTCGCCGAAATCTGTCGGCAGATACATGGTGCAGACCGTTTTTGATCCAAATTCGCCGGCCAGATATTTCACACCGACACGCGCCTGATCATAGTAGGTCGAGAAAGACGTGAACTTGTTCCGCATCGGTTCCTGCAACATCTGACGCGCAGCGGTCAGAGGTGCCACGTTGGGAATGCCCTTGGGATCCAACAGCTTGAACCCGGCCATGTTCATCGGCGTGCCAAGCGATTGCAGCATGGCGAACACCTTGTCGCGGTTCAGCAGTTTGTTGTAGCCCTGCATTGCACGCGGCATCTGGTATCCGTTGTCCTCGACCACATAGCGGATTTTGCGCCCGTGTATGCCACCGGCTTCGTTCACCCGGTCGAATACCACATTCGCACCTTTGGTCGCCGGGACACCTACCGCGGCAAAGATGCCGCTCAGGTCGTTGACGGACCCGATGACAATCTCATCATCCGTCACGCCCTGCGTCTGAGCCCAACCTATGCTTACCGAGGCGGTCAACGCCGTGGCGGCGGCCAGCCATTTGAATGACTTCTTCATCTTTCTCCTCCCGAAAACTCTTTGGCTAAGTGTACATGTCTTCAATCAGATGTCCGTGTTTCTTTTCGACTAGGCCGCGTTTCAGCTTCATCGTGGCGGTAAGCTCGTCATCCTCGGCGGTCAGCAGAACGTCGATCAGGCGAAAATCCTTGATCTGTTCAACCCGCGCGAATTCCTTGTTCACTGCGGCCACTTCGGCGCCGATCAGTTCCTTGACTTCGGCCGCGGCGCAAAGCGAGGCAAAGTTCGAGAAAGGGATTTTCTGGTCCTGCGCATATTTTTCGACATTTTCCTGATCGATCATGATCAGCGCCGTGAGGTATTTGCGCCGGTCGCCGATGATCACCGCGTCCGAGATGTAATGGCTGAACTTCAGCCGGCTTTCGATTTCGGCCGGGGTGATGTTCTTGCCACCGGCGGTGATGATGATGTCTTTCAACCTGCCGGTGATGGTAACGTACCCGTCCTTGTCGATACGCCCCATATCGCCGGTGCGCAGCCAGCCATCGGCGGTAAAGCTTTCCGCCGTCTTTGCGTTGTTGCGCCAATAGCCCTGAAAGATGTTCATGCCCTTGAGCTGAATTTCACCTTCGTCCGAGATGCGGATATCGCACCCCGGGACGACCTTGCCGATGGTTCCGATCTTGTTGCTTTCCACGGTGTTGAGTGTGGCGAGGCCGGACGTTTCGGTCATGCCGAAACCCTCGACGATCGGCACACCGATAGCCCAGTACCATTTCAACAAATCCGCCGAGATAGGCGCAGCACCCGTGCCACCCCGGCGCAGTTTGTCCAAACCGAGCATCCGGCGCAGATTCTTCAGAACCAACTGATCCCAAACCCAGAACCGGGCTGCGATGGCGGCGGGAACGGGTTTTCCCGAACTCACGTACTCGGCCCGCCGTGCGCCGGCCTTCAGGGCAAGATCGTATGCCATTCGACCCAACGGCGTTGCATCCTGCGCCAGGATTTGCACATGCGCATAGATCTTTTCCCAAACTCTCGGGACCGCCGTGAAGGTCGAAGGCGAGACCTCTTGCAGATTTGCAAAGACCGTTTCAGGGCTTTCCGCGAAATTCACGGTGCAGCGGGCGGCGAGTGGAAAATAGACGGATACGTCGCGTTCCAGAATATGGCAGAGGGGCAGGAAACACAGTTGTTCGTCACTGGCCTGCGTTGGCAATGACCAGGCACCGGCCTCAATGCCGGCCAAGATGTTTTCATGGCTCAACATCGCGCCCTTGGGCTGGCCGGTGGTGCCGGATGTATAAACCAGCAAAGCTGTATCCTGAGGTTTGGCCAATGCGATTTCGGCTTCGAACCGTCCCGGATCTTCCTGTTCGGCCTGCTGGCCCAAAGCGAAAAGATCGTCGATCATCATGCAGCGCGGATGGGTCAGGTCGTGCAAGCCTTCGTCTTCCAGAATGATCACCTTGATCAGATCCGGAACTTGATTTTCGACTTCCAGAAACTTGTCCAGATGCTCTTCGTCCTCGACGATGAGGAACTTGCTGCCACTGTCGTTGACCAGATATTGCAGTTGATTGGCCGAATCCGTGGTGTAGACGCCAGAAGAAATGCCCCCGACGCACTGAATGCCCATATCAAACCACATCCATTCCTTGCGGTCCTCGGACAGGATCGAAACAACGTCACCGCGTTCCAGGCCCAGCTTGCGCAGGGCAAGCCCGATCCACATGGCGTGCTGCCAGTAGTCGGCCCAGGAATATGACTTCCAGATGCCCAAATCCTTTTCGCGATGGGCTGTACGATCCCCCAGTTCCGCGCAACGGTGTTGAAACAGCATGCTGATGGTGGTGCACCCATCCACGCGCAACGGGCGTTGTCCGGGGGTTGCATTCAGTTCAACGCCGTTGATCTTGACCTGCGAGGCGAGGGGCGTGGCATCCATCTTGCTTACCTCCACGTCTTCTTGCGTTTCCAACGGCGGCTTTCGCGTGCGCCTTCTTCCTGCACGCCAAGATAGAAGTTCTGGATGTCTTCGGATTTCAGCAACGTATCCGCAGCACCATCCATGACGATGCGGCCTACCTCCATCACGTATCCATGATGCGCCAGCCGCAACGCCGCATTGGCGTTCTGTTCGACCAGCAGCATCGTCATATGCTGTTCTTCGTTCAGACGTTTCAGAATGGCGAAAATTTCCTGCACCAAAAGCGGTGACAGACCAAGCGACGGCTCATCCAGCAGCATGATGCGGGGACGGGCCATCAGCCCCCGTCCGATTGCCAGCATCTGTTGCTGCCCGCCCGAAAGGGTGCCGGCCTCTTGCGTGCGACGATCTTTCAGAACTGGAAAGTAACTGAAAACAAGCTCGCGATCCTGGTCGATCTGCACTTTGTCCGTTCGGGTATACGCGCCGAGGCTCAGGTTTTCATCGACGGTGAGCAGAGGAAACACCTCGCGCCCTTCGGGTACATGCACGATTCCGCGCTGGACGACGGTATGCGGCTCGGCCCCCTGTATGTCGTCTCCATCAAAGGTGATCGTGCCTTTTTCCGGGTCCATCACCCCCGAGACGGTTTTCATCAACGTCGTCTTGCCGGCACCGTTTGCGCCAAGGATCGAAACAATCGTACCTTCGTGAACGTCCAGCGAAACACCGCGAATGGCCATGATCGGGCCATAAAAGCTTTCGACATTTCGGATTTTCAGGATTGGCGCGCTCATGAAGCCTTCCCAAGATAGGCTTCGATCACTGCCGGGTGCGATTGAACCTCGGCCGGGGTCCCAAGTGCCAGTTTTGCGCCGTCTGCCATGGCCAGAACCCGGTCTGACACGCCCGAGACCAGGCCCATGTCATGTTCTACCATCAAAACGGTGATGCCCATCTGCCGTCGGATATCATCGATCCACCAACGCATGTCTGTTGTTTCTTCCACGGACAACCCGGAGGCCGGCTCGTCCAGCAGCAAGAGTTTTGGGTCAGTTGCCAAAGCCCGTGCAACTTCGACCACTTTGCGCACGCCGTAGGGCAGCCCCGATATCATCTTGTCGCGATAGGCTTGCAGGTCGAGAAAGTCGATGATCCGTTCCACTTTCTCGCGGTTTTCCAGTTCCTGTCGCTTTGCCGACGGTGTGAACAGAATCTCGGAAATCAGGTTTGTCCTGCGGTGGCGGTGGCGTCCGACCAGCAGGTTTTGCAGAACGGTTGCGTGTTCGAACAGCTCGATGTTCTGAAATGTCCGCGCTACGCCATAGGCGGCGACACCGGACGGTTTGACCCGAAGGAGATCATGACCGTCATACCGGATCGCCCCGTCAACGGGATCGTAGAACCGGGAAATCAGGTTGAAAACAGTGGACTTGCCCGCACCGTTTGGACCGACGATGGCAAAGACTTCACCTTCCCGAACGTCGAATGACAGGTCATCCACCGCCGTCAGGCCGCCGAACTTGAGGGTGACATTTTCGAACTCCAGCAAGCTCATCTCAGACGCTCCGTCTTGAGATAGGATTTCTGCCGTTTGAACATGTCTTTTCGATAGAAGGGGAACAGCTCGAACCACGTGCGGATTTTCAGCCAGCGGCCATAGATGCCCATGGGTTCGAACAGGATGAAAGCGATCAGGATCATGCCGAAGATGCCGAACTCCAACCCCGGAATGGCGACTGTATTGCCGCCGAACAGGGCACCGGCATATTCTTTTGAGATCGACAGAAACTGCGGCAGGAACCCGATCACGGTCGCGCCCAGAAATGCGCCATGGATCGATCCCAGCCCACCGATGACGATCATCATAAGCAGTTGGATCGAGATCAGAACACTGAAGGTTTCGTTGTTGAACGCTCCGGCGAACAATCCCATCAGCGCCCCGGCCCAGCCCGTCACCGCGCAGGACAACGCGAAAGAGATCATCTTTGTCCGCGCGATGTCGATGCCCATGGCCTGGGCCGAAACCTCAGAGTCGCGCACCGCGATGAAGCTGCGCCCCAAAGGCGCGCGCAGCAGGTTGATATATCCCAGTGTGACCAGCACGGTGACGGTCAGGACCAGCCAGAAAAACTGATCGGGCGTTCCCCAGCGGTCCACCAGATGGCCGAAGATTTCGACCCCGCCGACATATTTGCCCGCAACGCCGCCAGTGATGGGTTCGGACAGAACGATGATGTCGTCCATCAGGATCGAAAGAGCCATGGTGAAGATGGCCAGATAGATGCCATGCAGGCGCAGGGCAGGGATCGCAACGGTCACGCCCGCGATCCCCGTCAGGATGCCGGCCAGCGGAAAAGCGAGAAGAAAGGGCACCCCGGCTTCAATCAGGGCAACGTTGGCATAGCAGCCAAAAGCCAGAAAGGCTGCGTGGCCCAGACTGACTTGACCTGTATGCCCGGTCAGGACCATCAGACCCAATCCGGCAATGGCCCAGATCAGGACGTTGGTCAGCTCGCCCAGATAGAACTCATCCAGCCACCAGGGGGCTGCGGCAACCACCGTCAGAAGGATCAGATACAGGACAAGCTGGTAAAGGTCTTTCCACGGGCGGATATCCTGCATGTAGTCGGTTTTGAAGATGATCCGCATGGCTCAGACCTTTTTGACCCGAACCTGACTGAACAACCCATTGGGGCGAAAGATCAGCACGGCAAGCAGCAGGGCGTATGGCGCGATCTGGCTGTAACCCGCCGCGATATAGCGGCTGGCGAAAGGCTCGATCACCCCGACGACAAGACCACCGGCCAGCGCCCCGGGCAAGCTTCCGAACCCGCCGATGACGGCGGCGGCAAATGCCTTGATGCCCAGCAATCCCGTTGTCGGATCCACGGCGCCCTTGGCGGCGAACAGAATGCCTGCAATCCCCGCTACGATCCCGGCCAGCGCCCAGATGAACCCCTGAACCCGCTTGACAGGCACGCCCATGTAATACGCCGCCAGCTGGTTTTGCGACGCCCCCTGCATCGCCAGCCCGAGCTTGGAACGGTTGAAAAAGACGTAAAGGCCCCATGTCAGCAGGATGGTGACGACGATCACGGCGACATCCTCCAGCCCCAGCACAAGGCCGCCAAAGCGCAGCTCCTTCCCTGCAAGCGGGTTTTGCAGCGTTTGCGGTTCGTGCCCCCAGATCAATCCGGCCACGAAACGGATCACGAAGCCCAGGGCGATGGTCAGGATAACGACGGCGGTCTGACTTTCGCCAAACAGGCGACGGATGATCAGGCGATCCAGAAGATATCCCAATGCCCCCATGATCCCCAGTGAGATCGGCAGGGCCAGCCAGAATGGCAGGCCCATATATTCGGTATTGGTCAGGCCGATGGTGACAAAGGCCCCCAGCATCATGAAATCGCCCTGCGCGAAATTCACCGCTTCGGTCGCCTTGTAGATCAGAACAAAGCCAAGCGCGATCAGGCCATAGACACACCCGTTTGCCAGTCCGCTGATCAGCAGCTGTGCGTTATCCAAACTGTCCTCCCTCGACCGGTTTGCCGGTGCCGCGTTCCGCCCGCGCGCGTCCTCCGGTGACGCGGGTTTGTTCTACTATGGCGTTATTATCACCTTGCCGTCACTCTTTTTCAGCGCATCAGCCAGGTTTTGTACAAGATTTCTGAGTGTAAGGCGTTCAGAAACATCCGTTTTCCAGCGCCCGTCGGCAAACCGGGCCTGAACTTCGGCCACGACACGCATCTGATCGGCGGGCGGGGTCGACATCATCCAGCTTGTCAGCCAGAACCCTTCGATCCGCTTTCCCATGAAAATCAACTGCCCTGTCTGAGTCAGCGTCGGCGCCTCGGTCGACAGCTTGCCATAACTGATCCAGCGCGCCCGGTTGGGCATGGCGCAGAACAATTGTTCGGACAATTGGTCCGTCACGGCATCCAGAAACACGCGCGGTTTCAGCTGCGCACTCAGATCAGCAAACTTTGCGACAATGTCTTCGTCGGTTGTCACAAGTACTTCGGCCGCGCCAAGGTCTTTCAACATCCCTGCCGTCTCGGCCCGGCGTACCAAAGCGATCGGCTTCAAACCCAGATCCCGACCAAGGCTGCACATCAGCTTGCCCAACTGGCTGGTCGCGGCTGATACGACAAAGGCATCGCCGTCGGCCTTGGCCATATCCACCATGGCCATCGCCGTCATTGGATTGACGATCTGGGCGGCCCCGTCATCGTCCGAGATATCAGGGCGCAGAGGGATGCACATCTGCATCTGCGTGACGACATACTCCGCCCAGGCCCCCGATCCGGCAGCGACGAACGCGACGCGTTGCCCTTGCAAGGCCTCGGCGCCCTTTCCTGCGGCCACGACGTCTCCGCATCCTTCAAATCCGGCGGGGGATCCCTTGACCCTTGGCTGCCCGTATTCACCTTTGATGAAATGCAGATCGGACGGATTGACCGAAGCTGCACGCAAACGGATCAGCACCTGGCCCGGGCCGGGTTCCGGCGTGGGAACTTCGGCTTCTTCCAACCAGTCGGCGGCGTTTTCAATGGCTGGTCCGGTCGCCGTACCGGAATACCCGTCATGCTTAAGGATTGCGGCGAACATAGTCTGTGGCAGGTCGGTCATCGGTTGATCCTCGAATTTGGCTGAATCAAAGCGCGCCCCTTGTCCGAAAAGCGTCAGACCAGTCGGGCAGGGCGCGGGCTTTTTGTCAGGCACAGCCAATCAAAAGCCGCGCAGGAGGTCAATTCAACGACACCGTAACGTAGGGGCAGCGCAGATGCGCCCCGGGGCAAAGGCCGACCCGTGGACCGGCCTTCAACACTTTACTGTTGGGTCAGCAGGTTGGTCAGTTCCTGAATTTTCTGAACAATCATTTCAGGCGAATCCTTGATATCATTCACAATCTTGATCGCCTGATCCTTCAGATCGGTGGCCAGAGTGCTGTCCTGAAGAGATGTCATAATGCCATCATAGTCGAAGTTGGTCGGGTCCAGCTTGCCTTCCTGAAGCCATGAGTTCAGCAACTCCTGCCCCTGACCGGCCAGCGCGGCCACCTGATCGCTGGCCTCCTGAGCAGCGTCAGAGGCCTGATCCGCCACCGATGACGCGGCTTCGCTTGCCTGATCTGCAACCGATGACGCCGCTTCTGTCGCTTGGTCCGTCAGCGACGACGCTGCTTCGGCGGCTTGTTCGGTCGCAGCATCGACAGCGTCAGAGGCAGCGTCCTGTACAGATGAAGCCGCGTCTGTCACAGCTTCGGCGGCTTCTTCTGCCGCGGTTTCCAAACGCTCGGCGGGTGTGGGTTCGGGTTGATTCAGGTAATAGTATCCGCCGGCGCCAATTGCGGCGATGACGATGGCAAGAATAAGAGTACGCGACATGGGTGTCTCCTTTGGAAATTGTGTCGCCGGAATGCGCTAAAAATAACTCAGGTACAAAGGGGAATTCCCGATAATTCTCAGCAGAATAGAGTATAAGCCGGGCTATGCTCATTGTCCTTTGAAACGCGGCAAGAACACGCCGGCACAAAGATGTCGCGCCCTGTTTTGGCGGCGATCCGCCGGGAATGGCCCGCAGCCGCAACCAATTTTCGGGCGCTTCTTGTGGGCCAAAAGGCAGCATTGAGCCTGCGTTGGGATAGTGGCGGAGAGACAGGGATTCGAACCCTGGGTGGGCTTGCACCCACAACGGTTTTCGAGACCGCCCCGTTCGACCACTCCGGCACCTCTCCGCGGGGGTCTGTGAGGGGGGGATTTAGTGAGGAACGGGCAGGGGTGCAAGCAGAAAATTCGGGAATTGAAGAAACCCGGGATTTTCCGTTGCCTGCCAGCGCAAAACTCCTAGTCTGATATCCATGATACAGTTTGTACGCCGCTCCGCCTTTTGGTTTCTGGCCCCGCTCTTTGCGCTTGTTCTGATCCCTTTGGAACTTTCCGCCGCCAGCCGTGATCGGATAGAGGCCTTTCTTACCACAACCGGGTTTGATGTTGCTCTGGAAAGCATCGCGCTGAGCTCGAGGTCTGCCCCTCAGATGCTGGGGATTGATCCCGATGGATTCGGATCGGACTGGACGCGTCTGGCAGACGAAGTCTTTGACGTCGGCGCCATGCACGAGACCGCGGTTTCCATCCTCGAACAAACCCTGAGTGATGAGGCTCTGACACACGCGGTTGACTTTTATGCATCGGATCTGGGTCAGCGCCTGGTTGAGGCCGAAAACGCCTCGCATATGCTCGAGGACGATGAGGCCAAGCAGCTGGAAGGCCAAAAAATCATCGCAGACCTGATCAAGGACGGATCGCAACGGGTCGAAAGTTTCAAGCGTATGAACAAGGCGATCGATTCGACCGGTACCGCAGTACGGGCCCTGCAAGAAATTCAGGTGCGTTTTCTTCTGGCAGCCAGCGCATCAGGTGTCATTGACCTGCAACTTGATGCGGATGAATTGCGTGCGCTGATGAAGCGGAACGAAGCCGGTATGCGCCAGTCGCTGCAACTGTCCAGCCTTGCGGGGGCAGCCTATACCTATCAGGACTTTTCCGATGCGGATGTCGACTCGTATGTCGAGGCGCTGGAACAACCCCTGATGCAGGAAGTGTATGAACTGCTGAACGCGATCCAATACGAAATCATGGCCATGCGGTTCGAAGTACTTGCGGCCCGAATGGCCGAATTGCACCCCGCGCAGGATATTTGATGCACCGCATTTTTCTGGCGATTGCGTTTGTTCTGTGGGGCGCACAATTGCTGGCCGATCAAAGGGTCGACCGGCTGGCGCAGGCCATGCATCTTTCGCATGTGATGGAAATTCTCGTACAGGAAGGTCAAGGGCACCGCGAGGAACTTGACGAAACGCTGTTGGACAATACCGGCGGCGCGTATTTTGAAGCACAGGTCAAAGACATTTACGACCCGGTCTTGATGCAGAGATTTCTGACGGATGCCTTTGAGGCGGGTCTGTCCGTTGCGCAGCTTGATCAAGCGATCCTGTTTTTTGAAAGCGATCTTGGTCAGACGATCGTGTCGCTGGAAAACTCGGCCCGGCAGGCGATGTCGGACCCGGCCATCGAGGACATGGCCCGCGAAGCTTACGAGTCCGTTGAGCGCGACTCGACTCGTTTCGAGTTGGTCGATGAGTACATCCAGGCAAATGACCTTGTTGAAAAGAACGTTCATGGGGCGCTGAGTTCCGACTACAGCTTCTTTCAGGGCCTTGATGTCGACGCGCAAGGCGACGAACAGGAATTGCTGGCCGAACTTCTGTCACAGAAAGAAAGCCGCGCAGCGGAAACCGAGGCGTGGCTTTATTCCTTTCTTCTGATGGCCTATCGGCCGTTGGACGAGACCCAGATGCGTGAGAATATTGCGTTCTCCAGAACCGAAACCGGGCGCGCCCTGAACGAGGCGCTTTTCGACGGCTTTGACCGGATGTTCAACGATATCTCTTTCCGGTTGGGGCGGGCGGTCGCACAGACACTCAGGGCGTCTGATCTCTGACGACGCTTTGGTGTTGACTTTTCCCGGCGATCTATGGATAAGCGCGCATCCCGGCCGGTTTTCCGTGCCGGGTATCGTTATTATTTGACCCTTGGGATGTCCTGATGGTCATTCACACAGCCCGAAAAGGGCGCGCTGTTCGAGGTGGCTTTCAAGTGTCTTGGGGCCGGAAACTCCCGGAAGGGGACCACAGAACGCGGTTAGACAAAGGAAAGACGCATGTTTGCGGTCCTCAAGACTGGCGGCAAGCAGTACAAGGTTCAGGCGGGTGATATCCTCCGCGTTGAAAAGCTGGCTGCCGACGCAGGTGAAAAAGTTCAATTCAACGATGTTCTGATGCTGGGTGGCGACGCTCCGGTCGTTGGCGCACCGTTCATCGAAGGCGCAGGCGTTCAGGCCGAAGTTATCGAACAGATCAAAGGTGACAAGGTCATCAAGTTCGTCAAGCGTCGTCGTAAGCACAGCTCGAAGCGTACCGTTGGCCACCGTCAGAAGCTGACACTGGTCAAGATCACCGACATCCTGTCGTCGGGCGCTGACAAGTCGGGCATCAAGGCTGCAACCGGTTCGGCTCCGGCTGGCGAAGCGGCACCTGCTGCAAAGCCCGCCAAGAAAGCCGAAGCCAAGGCAGAGGCACCTGCCGCTGCTGCTGCGGACGATCTGACCAAGCTGAACGGTGTCGGCCCTGCCGCTGCCAAGAAGCTTGCCGAAGCCGGTATCGAGAGCTTTGCCGCTCTGGCCGCCTTGTCGGACGAGCAGATTGCTGCTATCGAAACGGTCAAAGTGAAACCCGAATGGGTTGAGCAGGCCAAAGAGCTGGCCAAAGGCTAAGGAGAGAGAGAATGGCACATAAAAAAGCTGGCGGTTCCTCCCGTAACGGCCGCGACTCAGCGGGTCGTCGCCTTGGCGTCAAACTGTATGGTGGCCAGGCTGCCATCGCAGGCAACATCATCGTGCGTCAGCGCGGCACCAAGTTCTGGCCGGGCGAAGGCGTCGGTATGGGCAAGGATCACACCATCTTTGCAACCACTGATGGCGCCGTGAAGTTCCACAAGGGGCTCAAAAACCGCACCTTCATTTCGGTCCTGCCAGTGGCGGAGGCCGCAGAGTAAGCCGAAACCCAGAAGGTTTAAGAAAAATTCATGGGGGACCGGCACAAAGTGCCGGTCCTTTTTTCGTTTTAACGCAGTCGTGATCAAACAAACCGATGACAGTCGCAACCACCAGTTTCCTGATCTTTGCCGCCAGCCAGGTCGGCACGCCGGGACCGGCCAACATGGTCCTGCTGGGTACTGGTGCGCGTTTTGGATTTCGCGCCGCGTTGCCTTTTGTCGGAGGTGTTATCCTTGGGAAGCAGTTGATCATTTGGCCGGTCGGCTTTGGATTGCTGCAACTCGCGGATCAGGCACCCGCGGTGTTTACGGTGCTTAAATACGCGTCAGCGGCCTATATTTTTTGGCTGGCGTGGAAGATCGCCAACACGCGTTTGTCGCGACAACAGGCTGAAGGGAACGCCCCCGGCTTTCTGGCCGGGCTGATTGTTCATCCGCTCAACCCCAAGGCCTGGGCCATGATCATTGCCGGGTTCACCGGGTTCGTGGCTGCGGGCACCCCCAGTTTCGAAGCGACGGTTACGATTGCTCTGTGTTTGTTGTTTTGCCAGGTGATCCTTCATCCGATCTGGACTTTTGCGGGCGATAGAATTGCCCATGCGGTTGAAGGACGACCCGTTGAAAAATATCTGATGTGGACGTTGGCAGGCCTTACGGTTTCGTCCGTACTTTTCGTGTTGTTCGGAGGAGGAACACACCCATGAAACTTGAAACAATAATAAATCAGCCGGTCATAGAAACCGAGCGGTTCGATCTGCGCCCTCTGCGTCGGTCGGATATGGGGCTGATCGAGCACTATGCCGGTGATGAGCGTGTGGCGCGCATGACGACGAGTATCGCGCATCCTTTGGCCCCCGGCTCGACCGAGGCCTTTGTGACGCGCTCGATGGCCGAGGACCGGGACGAGGACGTCTGGGTCATGGATGCCACCAAGGACGGCGGTCCGGAACTGATCGGTCTGATCACGCTGAAGCGGCTGGATCGGAACCAGTCCGAAGTGGGCTATTGGGTGGCGCCGATCTACTGGAACACCGGCATTGCGTCGATGGCTGTCGAAGCGCTGGTAAATGCCAACCCGCTGAAAAACGCGACGATGTTTGCCAGCGTGTTTCAGGACAATCCGGCCTCGGCGCGGGTCCTGACTCATTGCGGGTTCCAGTATCTTGGCGATGCAGAAAGCTATTCGGTGGCGCGTGATGCGAATGTGCCCACCTGGACATACAGTAAAAAACTCTGACTTGTGGCCGATGGGGCCTTTGCAGTAGGGGACAGACCATGAAATTTCTCGATCTTGCAAAGGTCTACATCCGGTCCGGGGCTGGCGGTAGCGGTTGCGTCAGCTTCCGACGCGAAAAATACATCGAATACGGCGGCCCTGATGGCGGGGACGGCGGTAAAGGCGGGTCTGTCTGGGCCGAAGTCGTGGACGGGCTGAACACCCTGATCGACTTCCGGTTTCAGCAGCATTTCTTTGCCAAGAACGGCCAGCCGGGCAGGGGCCAGCAACGTACCGGCAAGGATGGCGATGACATTGTCCTGCGCGTGCCTGTCGGCACCGAGATCCTGGATGAGGATGAAGAAACCGTCATCTGCGATCTGACCGAGGTGGGTCAGCGCGTTCTGCTTGCAAAAGGGGGCAATGGCGGTTTCGGCAATCTGCACTTCAAATCGGCCACCAACCAGGCCCCCCGGCGTGCGAATCCGGGGCAGGCCGGCATTGACCGCACGATCTGGCTGCGTCTGAAGCTGATCGCCGATGTGGGTCTGCTGGGCATGCCAAATGCAGGCAAATCGACCTTTCTTGCAGCCACGTCAAACGCGCGGCCCAAGATCGCGGATTATCCGTTTACCACGCTGCACCCAAATCTGGGTGTCGTGGGGGTCGACAACGTGGAATTCGTGGTGGCCGACATCCCCGGCCTGATCGAAGGCGCACATGAGGGCCGCGGGATCGGAGACCGCTTTCTTGGTCATGTTGAGCGCTGCGCCGTGCTGCTGCATCTTGTCGATGGTACCTCGGAAACGGTTGCAAATGACTACCGCACAATTATCCACGAGCTTGAGGCCTATGGCGGTGAGCTGGCCCAGAAACCCCGGATCACCGTCCTGAACAAGGTCGATGCGCTGGATGACGAAGAACGTGATCTGGCCAAAGCCGAGCTTGAAGAGGCCGTTGGCGGCCCGGTGATGATGATGTCCGGTGTTGCTCATCAAGGTGTAACCGAGGTTTTGCGCGCGTTGCGCGGCCAGATCGATGACAATCGTGTGCGTCAGAAACCCGCTGAGGAGGCGCAGCCTTGGCAACCCTGACTTCAGCGCGCCGATTGGTTGTCAAAATCGGGTCGGCTTTGCTGGTTGATCGCGAAACCGGCCTGTTGCGCAAGGAATGGTTGTTTTCGTTGGCGCAGGATGTCGCATGGCTCAAGGGGCAGGGGACAGATGTAATCCTCGTCTCGTCCGGATCGATTGCACTGGGCCGCGGCGTTTTGGGTCTGTCCATGGCGACATTGCCGTTGGAAAAGTCGCAAGCTGCCGCTGCCGTCGGGCAAATTCGTCTGGCGCGCGCATATGAAGAGGCGTTGACCCCTCATGGGATCACCACGGCGCAGGTTTTGGTGACATTGGAGGACAGCGAGGATCGCCGCCGCTATCTGAATTCACGCGCGACCCTGGAAACGCTGCTGGGTTTGGGTGTCGTGCCGATCGTCAACGAAAACGATACCGTAGCAACGGATGAGATCCGGTATGGCGACAATGATCGTCTGGCCGCGCAAATCGCGGTAACGGTCGGAGCGGATCAGTTGATCCTGCTGTCAGATGTCGATGGTTTCTATTCGGGCAACCCCAACGAGGACGCCTCGGCCACGCGTTTCGAAACGATCGACAAGATCACGCCCGAAATCGAAGCCATGGCGGGCGATGCGGGCTCTGGCCTGTCAAAGGGCGGAATGAAGACAAAGCTGCTGGCCGCCAAGATGGCCACCGCGGGCGGATGTGCGATGGCGATCACGGAAGGATCGGTTCTGAACCCTCTGAAAACGCTGGAAAATGGCGCGAACTCGACGTGGTTTACCGCAACGCTGGACCCGCATGCTGCGCGCAAACGTTGGATTTCGGCCATGAAACCGCGTGGCGAAATCACCATCGATGAAGGGGCTGCCAATGCGCTGGCAAATGGCAAAAGCCTGTTGCCCGCGGGTATTGTTGAAGTGACCGGCGATTTCGGGCGCGGCGACCCTGTCGCGATCCTTGACCCCAAGGCCCGCCGGCTGGCGCAGGGGATCAGCCGTTACACCGCGCAGGAGGCTGACGCGATCAAGGGGCGCAAATCGTCCGAGATCGAGGCGACCCTTGGATATCCCGGCCGTGCGGCCCTTATTCACCGGGATGACCTGGCCCTGTAAATACTGAAAAAGATGACCTGAAAGGCACGCGACATGAAAGATTTCGACAGCATTCCCGCTCTGATGGCTGATCTTGGGAAACGTGCCAAAGCGGCATCGCGCGATCTGGCTTTTGCAAGCCCAGAACGCAAACATGCCGCCCTGATTGCTGCGGCCGACGCGGTTTGGGCCAATCGGGCGCAGATCATCGAAGCCAACCGGAAGGATCTGGAGTTCGGCCGCGAGAAAGGTCTGAGCCCGGCGATGATGGATCGGCTGATGCTGGATGAGGCGCGTGTTCAGG
The DNA here is from genome assembly GCF_056543025.1 of Ruegeria sp. A4. Taxonomy (NCBI): domain Bacteria; kingdom Pseudomonadati; phylum Pseudomonadota; class Alphaproteobacteria; order Rhodobacterales; family Roseobacteraceae; genus Ruegeria; species Ruegeria sp. A4. Next base: position 601,675 of record NZ_JBQGAW010000001.1, read on the forward strand.
GCATGGTCGATGGTCTGCGCGCGGTGGCTGATCAGACCGATCCGGTGGGCGAAGTGCTGGCCGAATGGGACCGCCCGACCGGATTGAAAATCCAACGCGTACGCACCCCGCTGGGTGTGATCGGCGTGATCTATGAAAGCCGCCCCAATGTCACGGCCGACGCAGGTGCGCTGTGTCTGAAATCCGGAAATGCCGTCATTCTGCGTGGCGGCTCCGAGAGCTTTCATTCTTCGACAGCGATTCATGCCTGCCTGGTCGAGGGGCTGAAGGCCGCCGATCTGCCGGAAGATTCGATTCAACTGGTGCCGACACGTGACCGTGCGGCGGTTCAGGAATTGCTGACCATGACCGACTATGTCGACGTCATCGTTCCGCGCGGCGGCAAGGGCTTGGTCGGGCTGGTCCAGCGTGAGGCCCGTGTGCCTGTTTTTGCCCATCTTGAAGGCATCGTGCACATCTATGTCGACAAGGCCGCAGATCCGCAGAAAACGCTGGACGTGGTGTTGAACGCCAAAACGCGCCGTACCGGGATCTGCGGCGCTGCCGAATGCCTGCTGATCCATCAGGACATCGCCGAAACGCTGGGGCGTGACGTGATCGCCGCGCTGCTGAAAGCAGGGGTCGAGGTTCACGCCGAAGGCGCTCTTGCGGTCGAGGGTACAATTTCCGCGACGGCGGAGGATTGGGGAAAAGAGTTTCTGGACAGCGTGATCGCGGCCAAGCCCGTCGCCGATATCGATGCAGCCATTGCGCATATCCGGCATTACGGGTCGAACCATACCGATTGCATCATGACCGAGGATGACACGGCCGCGGCCTGTTTCTTTGAGCGCCTTGATAGCGCAATTCTGATGCACAACGCTTCGACTCAGTTCGCCGATGGTGGTGAATTCGGGATGGGCGCCGAGATCGGTATCGCCACGGGCAAAATGCATGCCCGCGGCCCGGTGGGGGCCGCCCAATTGACCAGTTTCAAATATCTTGTGCGCGGGAACGGAACGATTCGGGATTAAAAACGCAGCAAAAAGCGGGTCGCTGCGGTTTCCACGGAAACGCGCCGACCCATCGCATGTGCCGTTTCGGGCAGCAGAGCGAACTGGACCTGCGCGGGTGTAATCTTGTTGGGAAACCGGCCGGTTGCAACATGTTTCCACAGTTCAGTGTCCACGTTCAGCTTGTCCGCTGTCCCGGTGACCGACCATTTTCCATCCTGGGTCGCGATTTCGACTGTACCGCCCAGTGGCATGGCGCTTTCGAAACACATGATTGCCAAAAAGGCCAGTTTGACCTGATTTCGGGGCACGGGCTCCTTCAGATTCCAGTTTACCCGCACCCGTCCGGTGCGTTCGATGTCCTTGAGCAGTTCGGCCACTTCAGCCCGGCCCAGTGGCTGTTCTCCTGCTGATCCGAAGGCAACCCGGAAAAACCGGATACGCGCGCCCGCACTGCCGACGCTGCCCGAGATCAACTCCATCTCGGGGCCCTGGACAGCGCCAACCATGTCCAACAGCTCCAGCCCGTTGGTGATCGCCCCGATCGGGCTGATCAGATCGTGGCAGATCCGTGAGCCGATCAATTCAGCCAGGTTGACGTTCGCGTTGCCCATGCGTACCTCCTGCGGTATCTGCCGCAGGAACTGGAAGCCCCAAATGACAGACATGAATGCTATTCTTGCACCGGGCATGTTTGTTCGCCACCCGGATTTCCCCGAATGGGGTGTCGGACAGGTTCAGTCCAACATCGCAGGCAAGATCACCGTTAACTTTCGCGAGCAGGGGAAAGTGGTAATCGACGGAACACGCATCGCCCTGATGCCGGTCTTTGATCCGTGAAACTGGTTTAAGAAGAGTTAACGGAAAAGACCAGATCTCCACTTGTTGCCTTCCCCCGAAGAACTGAGGTATCAGCCGCGTTGATAAAACAGGATCGATAAGTCTGACATGCCGGACGCTGGCCCCTCGTTCACGATCAAACTGGCGGAAACCCAGGACGAACTGCGCGCAGCGCAGCGGTTGCGTTATGACGTATTTGTGCGCGAACTCGGCGGCGGAGGGGCGCTGGTCGATCATGTGGCCGGGCTGGAACGGGACCGGTTTGATCCCTATTTCGATCACATGCTGGCCATTGATGATGCGACCGGAGAAGTTGTCGGCGTTTACAGGCTGTTACCGGGGGATCGCGCCGCTGAATTGGGGCAGTTTTATTCCGAGGATGAATACGATCTGAGCGTTCTCAAGCAAAGTGGCCGCAAGTTGCTGGAACTGGGTCGGTCGTGCCTGCACAGGGACTACCGGGGCGGTACGGCCATGTATCATCTCTGGAATGGTCTCTCTCGCTATGTGGCCGAACGCCAGATCGAAGTTCTGTTCGGCGTCGCCAGCTTTCACGGCACGGATGTTCAGGAACTGGCCCAGCCGCTGTCGATGCTGCATAACAATCATCTGGCGCCGCCAGACTTGCGGGTGCGCGCCCAGCCGAGCGTGTTTCAGTCCATGGATCTTGTCGCACCGGACGCGCTGGATCGTCGTCGTGCCATGGTGCAGGTTCCGGCCCTGATCAAAGCCTATCTGAGGCTTGGCGGGTTTGTGGGTGAGGGGGCGTTCATCGATCATTCCTTCAACACCACCGATGTGTGCCTGATCCTGGATACGACCCGCATGAACGAGCGGCAGAAGCGCATCTATGGCGGAGCTTGATCCGGTGAATGATCCGCTTTGGAACAGTGAGGATGCGCCGGATCCGATCGAACTGGGTTTTGTCGGCTGGATTCTTGTGATCCTGAGGGGTTTGCCCTTGGCCATCCTTGTGTTCGGTGGGCTGCTTGTTCTGTTGGCCATTCGATTGATCGAGTTGCCGCTTTTCGGTGTTCGTCGCCCCGTTACACCGTTCATCAGCCAGTTCGTGTGTCGAAACGCGTTCCGGATCCTGGGAATCGGATTTCGCTGCTCGGGCGCGTTGATGAAGGAACACGGTGCCGTTGTCGCCAATCACACATCCTGGCTGGATATCTTTGCCCTGAACGCCCGCAAAAGGGTCTACTTCGTGTCCAAGGCAGAAGTTGCGAACTGGCCGGGTATCGGGTGGTTGGCACGGGCCACCGGGACCGTATTCATCGAGAGGGATCGCAAAAAGGCGCGCGAGCAGACGGCGATCTTCGAAGAACGCCTGAAGGCCGGACACAAGCTGTTGTTTTTCCCCGAGGGCACCTCGACCGATGGATTGCGTGTTTTGCCATTTAAAACAACGCTCTTTGCCGCTTTCTTCGCAGACGAGCTGCGGGATTTCATGTATGTCCAACCGGTCTCGGTGGTGTTTCACGCGCCGAAAGGTCAGCCTGATCGGTTCTATGGCTGGTGGGGCGATATGGATTTCGCGCCTCATCTGCTCAAGACATTGGGCGCGCGCAGGCAGGGGTCCGTTGAACTGATCTATCACGCTCCCGCCCGGGTCAGGGATTTCACCAACCGCAAGGAACTGGCGGCCCATTGCGAGGCGGCAGTGCGCCACGCGCATGCATTGTCGCGGCTTGAAAAATAAGTCTTTGACCCTTGCACTGCCTTCAAACCTGCCGTATACGCGCGCCATTCAAACCCGCAGGCGGGGTTTGGGCCTTGTAGGGGAGACATCCCTATCTGGCCCGCCGGTTGGAGCATTCGCTTCTTTCACCCCCGCCGAGGCGTAAACCGGAAAAGGAAAACACAGCATGGCTCTTCCCGAGTTCACCATGCGTCAGCTGCTGGAAGCTGGCGTTCACTTCGGCCACCAGACACAGCGTTGGAATCCCCGCATGGGCCCGTTCATCTACGGCTCGCGCAATGGCATCCACATCATGGACCTGACCCAGACCGTTCCGATGCTGGACCAGGCTTTGCAGGCCGTTCGTGACACCGTTGCCAAAGGTGGCCGCGTTTTGTTCGTTGGTACCAAGCGTCAGGCTGCTGGCCCGATCGCAGAAGCGGCTGAAAAGTCGGCTCAGTACTACATGAACCACCGCTGGCTGGGCGGCACGCTGACCAACTGGAAAACCGTTTCCCAGTCGATCAACCGTCTGAACCAGATCGACGAAGCGATGGAATCGGGCGCCGAAGGCCTGACCAAGAAAGAGCGTCTGGGCATGGAGCGTGACCAGGCCAAGCTGCAGGCTTCGCTGGGCGGTATCCGCGAGATGGGCGGCGTACCTGATCTGCTGTTCGTCATCGACGTCAAGAAAGAAGCACTGGCCATCGCCGAAGCCAACAAGCTGGGTATCCCGGTTGTGGCTGTTGTAGACACCAACTGCTCGCCCGACGGTGTTGATTACATCATCCCTGGCAACGATGACGCAGCCCGCGCGATCTCGCTGTACTGCGATCTGGCCGCACGTGCCGCTCTGGACGGTATGACCGCTCAGCTGGGTGCCGCTGGCGTTGATTTGGGTGAATTCGAAGAAGCGCCGGTTGAAGAAGCCGTTGCGGAAGAAGCACCCGCTGAAGAAGCTGCTCCGGAAGCCAAAGCCGAAGCGTAAGCTGCCCGTCACGTAAATGACATATGGGGCAGGGTAGACCTGCCCCAATTCCATTTGAATTGAGGAGAGCCTAAAGATGGCAATCACAGCAGCAATGGTTAAAGAACTGCGCGACTCGACCGGCGCAGGCATGATGGACGCGAAAAAAGCGCTGACTGAAACTGGCGGCAACATGGATGAAGCCGTTGACTGGCTGCGCACCAAAGGTTTGGCCAAGGCGGCCAAGAAATCGGGCCGTACCGCAGCTGAAGGTCTGGTTGCAGTTCACGTCGATGGCGGCAGCGGTGTTGCTGTTGAGGTGAACTCGGAAACCGACTTTGTCGCGAAAAACGCCGAGTTCCAGGAAATGGTCGGCAAGATTGCATATGCGGCTGAAGGCGTCGACAACGTAGAGGAACTGCTGGCAGCGGATCTGGGCGGCAAGTCCGTCGCGGACACCCTGACCGACAAAATTGCCACCATCGGTGAAAACATGTCGGTGCGTCGCATGGCGAAACTGTCGGGCGACACCGTTGTGTCCTATGTCCACAATGCGGCCACCACCGGCATGGGCAAAATCGGCGTTCTGGTTGCTTTGACCGGTGGCGACGAAGCGATCGGCAAGCAGGTTGCAATGCACATCGCGGCTGTGAACCCGGCGGCCCTGTCCGAAGCAGACATGGACCCGGCAGTTGTCGAGAAAGAAAAGCAGGTCCAGATGGACATCGCCCGCGAATCCGGCAAGCCGGAGCAGGTGATCGAAAAGATGATCGAAGGCCGCATGAAGAAATTCGTCGCGGAATCGACTCTGTTGAACCAGCAGTTTGTCGTGAACCCTGACCTGACCGTCGAAGCAGCGGCCAAGGAAGCAGGCGCGACCATCACCGGCTTCATCCGTCTGGAAGTTGGCGAAGGCATCGTGGTTGAAAAAGAAGATTTCGCCGCCGAAGTCGCCAAAGCCGCGCAAGGTTAAAAGGGCACAGGGAAAGAACCAGCAACGGCCTTTCCCAACAAATCTAAAGGGTTACGCACTGCGTAACCCTTTTTTTCTGCCATCGGCGGATTTCAAAATTCTGAAATGTAGAGAAGAATTGGAGGGCCCCGCATGATGGGGATGGTCGAGGCCCCCCAAAATTCCGACACCGGTACGCGGACAAATAGGCGCCCCCTTGTCAGAGTGATCGGAGAGCTTTGTTATTGCAAAGATCCAATCCAATGTTCCCTGGCTAAAGCCACCACTCACGGAACACTCTCACTTTGCAACTTTTCCGATTGGTTTGAAAAGTAGTGATTTCCTTACCTAGGGTAAACTGACGCGGGATAGCGTCAAAATATTGCGGTCATGCTTCCATAATGAACATCTGGTTGTGCAGAGACGCTTTGAGAACCGCTTGCGCCGTCGTTTCGACCGAAAGCGCCTCGCGCGCGAGTCGCAGGTGCTTTTCCACCGTTGCAGATGTCAGACCCATCAGCAGCGCGATGTCCTGAGTGGTTTTCCCGTCACCAACCCATTGCAAAGCTTCGCGTTGGCGTTTGGTAAGTGCCCGGTTCGGCGGATGGAACGGCAATGTCAGGATTTTCAGATGGGCAACATTGTTCATGAGCAGAATGTCGTCGCCGTGCTCTTCCCAGACCTCATCCACATCCTCCTGGCTCAACCCATTATTGGCCGACAGGGAAATCGCCCCTTTCGAGCGCATGGAAACCGAGTTGAAGCTGACGGTATAACCGGAAACCACACCCATGGATTTGTTGAACTCGAAAACTTCGCGTTCCTTCGCGGTCATCGTCCCGCCCGAGTTCATGTCCTGCAACATTTTCCAGCTGGCGGCGCCTTCGTTGTCCAAGGCCCACTTCAACATCGGAGCGTGAAAATACAGACCATCCTTGATGAATCCGTCCACATAGGCCCGTTTGTGGTTCGTCAGGATTACGAAATCTTCTGGATCACCCAGAGACGTGGCCGTCCGGTATTGCGTGTACCCATAGATCAGGCGGGAAAATCCATATTCGGCCATTTGGCGGCAATGCGCATCCCACAGGTCTTCCAGGGTTTTGGCGTAGCTGACAAACCGAAGATATTCCTTGAGCTTCATGTCGTGCTGCCTGCTTTCAGATGAGCCGCGAGCGCATCCAGCGCGAGGATATAGCTGTGGGCACCGAATCCGCAGATCTGACCCAGTGCGACAGGGGCTATGTAAGACCTGTGCCGAAACGTTTCCCGGGCATGAATGTTGGAAAGATGCACTTCGACAACCGGCAGTTCCACTGATGCAATCGCATCCATAAGGGCAATCGACGTATGCGTGAAAGCGCCTGCGTTCAGTATAAGCCCGCTTTGTACACCGCGGGCCGCGTGAATGGCGTCAAGAAGCACACCTTCGTGATTGGATTGCAGGTGGGTGACGTCCAGCCCGATGGAGGCGCCATGCCGAACGCAACGATCCTCGATCATATGTAGTGTCGTGCTGCCGTAAACCTCGGGCTGCCGTGTTCCAAGCAGGTTGAGGTTTGGGCCATTCAATACCAAAACGTTATGCATGTTTTCACGATCCCCATACTTGGTTCATAGACGCGAAAAGGCCGGGTTGTCTACCTGACTTTGGTGGATTGAATACAGACAGTTGCCCTGAAAACAGGCCTTGAGATGAAAGAGGTAACCAAGTTCAGTCATTCGACATGACGACACCACGCGTCCGTTTGGACTTGGGCCGTAAATTTACATCCGTTTTTCGATTGCGGGAAAACAGGTTTTCGGGCGCGTCGTCGTCGGTATCAGTATCGGAACATTGGAACTATCCGGGCTTATCGGCCGGCCATTTGCGACGCTGAGTAATCCTTGCATACCGTTTCTGATGCGATTGAAGATTGTCATGTGGAATTTTGGTGCAACCCGGTTTCGTGCCAACGCAGAGGGCGGATGATCGTCGTGAAGACAACGAGGCTTTGAACCGGGTCGGAATGCAACCGAAATCAGATTTAGCAGAGGAACACGACAATGACCCCCGATACCCTTTTCACGCTGCCCGGCAAAACCGCATTGGTCACCGGAGGTGCTACGGGTATCGGTCGGATGGCCGCAGAGGCGTTGGTCCGGGCCGGTGCGCGCGTGTTGATTGCTTCTCGAAACGGGGACGCCTGTGTGGCGGCCGCCGCCGAGTTGAATGCGCTGGAGGCACCGGGAAGTGCCGAAGGGTTTGCCGGAGACATCGGCAGTGAGGCAAGTATCGCCAAACTGGTTTCGGACATTCAGGATCGGACGGAACGGCTTGATATTCTTATGAATAACTCTGGCGTGACCTGGGGCGCGCCCTTGGGCCAGTTTCCGTATGACGCGTGGGACAAGGTGATGTCGGTCAACGTGGCCGGGGTATTCGAGCTTACCCAGAGGCTGCTGCCGATGTTGATGCAATCCGGAACCGCAGACGATCCGGCCAGGGTCGTGAATGTTGGATCCGTGATGGGAGAGGTTCCCATGGGGGATGGCGCCTATAGCTATTCAGCCTCGAAAGCTGCGGTTCTGCATCTGACAAAAATCATGGCCAAGGAACTGTCGCCCTACCACGTGACGGTCAACGCGCTGGCTCCGGGGCCGTTCGTATCGCGGATGACGGCCTTTGCTACGGCGGATGAGGACAAGCGTGAAAAGGTCGGCAAGTCAGTGCCTCTTGGGCGCGTCGGCTGTGATGAAGATATAGCCGGGTGCGTGCTGTTTCTGTGCGGACGCGGGGGCAGTTATGTAACCGGTTCGATTATCCCGGTTTCTGGTGGGATCAACGTTGTAACGTCGGGCAATATCTTCGCCGAAGCGTTCTGAGTCGCGCTGCGATCAAAACCGATCCTGTTCACAACGTGTTGGATTTGTGTCGTTTCTTGTCTTTCGACAGTTCAATTTCCAGGTTCGGCAAGCTGTTCTTGCCAAAGAACATTTCAGATCCGTAAAACAGGCTGGGAACGCCAAAAACGCCTCGGCGCACGAATGATTTGGTCTGATCCTTCAGGTCCTGTTTGATTTCGGGGCTTGTCATGGCCTCGCGCAGCTTGCGAACGGGAAGTTCATTTTCCTGGAAAATGTCAATCAGAACGGCCAGTTCATCTGCCTTTTGCCCATGCACCCATATGGCATCAAAGATGGCGTTTATGTATTTGATTTCCCATGATTTACCACTAGCGAACCGGGCGCCGCGCATCGCAAATTTCGTATTGATCGGAAAATGCGGGCTCATGTGAAAGCTCAGCCCGCGACGCCGCGCGAACCGATGCAAGTCATGAGTAAGATAGGCGGTTTTCTGGCGGTTTTCGGAAAACGCCTGAAACGGGCTCTGGTTGTGCGTTGCCTTGAAAACAACAGGCAGAAGGACAGGGGAATACGTGATCTTGGCATTATGCCGCGCGGCCAGCTCTGGCAGCATCTTGTGGGCCAGAAAGGCATTTGGGCTGCAAAAATCGTAAACGAAATCTATGCTTTGCGTCATGCTATTCCTCCAGGCCAATCCGGCACGTCGCCGTCCAACAATTTACAAGCGAATCTGTGACGGTTTCACTGTATCACTTGGATTTAAGGCGTGCCTCTTGGCTCTGCTTGTATAACCATTCATTTCAGCCCGGGTTTTGCTGTTGTTTCAGGCCCTACTCGTACACGAAATTAGTCAACTTCTGGTGGAACTCAAAAAAATGCTTCGAAAACAAGTCATGTTCGATGAAACGCGCCTGAACCGGATTCGCATCTGGATGGACAGCTATGTTGAGCAGCGCAAGTACGCGGGTTCGTCCTTTTTGCTGAAGCACAATGGGGATGAGGTCTTTTTCCACGCCAGCGGCCTTCGAAATCTTGAAGAGGACTTGCCGTTCCAACGCGATACGCTGGTGCGCATCTACTCGATGACCAAACCCGTCACGTCTGTTGCCTTGATGATGCTGGCGGAACGTGGGCTGTTTCACCTCGACGCGCCGCTGTCGGATTTCCTTCCCGAGTACAAACAGATGCAGGCTCTGGTACCCGGCGCGGACAAGCTGGATCAAGCCGAGGACGCGGCAAGCCCGACCCTTCATCAGTTGCTGACCCATACCAGCGGTTTCAGCTATCCGTTCAACCCTGGGATTCTACCGGAGGCGATGGATGAAAAGGACCTTATATTCAAACCAAATCAGGGTCTTCTGAAAGATCGCGTACGTGAACTGGCAGAGTTACCCTTGGCTTTCCAGCCCGGAACACGGTGGGAATATTCGGTTGGAACCGATGTGCTCGGGCGCGTTGTCGAGGTCGTCTCGGGACAGACCCTGGAACAATTCTTCCGGCAGGAAATCTTGGCGCCCCTCGAGATGCGCGAAACCGGGTTTTCCGTGCCCGACGGGGCAGGGGACCGGTTCGCCTCGCTTTATACGCCGCTGGCCGGCGACGCGATGGCGTTGAATTCCGCGGATCAGGGAGGCGATACCTTGCGGCTGGTGGATACCCACGAAACCTCTCCATTTGCGAATGCGACAACCTTCTCGGGCGGCGGTGGGCTGGTTTCCACAATCGATGACTATGTCAAATTCGTCGACATGCTTCGCAATCGCGGGTCCGGCAACGGGCATCAACTGCTTGGCCCGAAAACGGTGGACTTCATGATGCGCAACCACTTGCCGGGCGATATCGCCTCGATGGGACCAAAGAGCTTTGCGGAACAGCCCATGGAAGGCATGGGATTTGGCCTTGCAGGGTCGATTGTCCTCAATCCGGGTCGGGTGCGCGTGCCCGGATCCGTTGGTGATTTCAGCTGGGGTGGCATGGCCTCGACCTATTTCTGGATCGACTGGCAGAACGATCTGACGGCTGTGTTCTTCACGCAATTGTCGCCGTCCAGTTCCTATCCATCCCGGGCTGAACTCAAGGCCTTAGTGCACGCCGCCATGATTGAATGATTTTGCTCAGGCTGATACCCGGGTTTCGATCAATTAGCCCATGAGCAGACAATGACCGAAGCGGAACGCATCTTACTGGACCTTCTGGATATCGAACGGCTTGAAGTCGATCTTTTCCGCGGCACAGGATCGGGTGGAGAAACACCAACCCGAATTTTCGGCGGTCAGGTCATTGCGCAGGCCTTGGCCGCGGCATACAGAACCGTGGAAGACCGGTTGTGCCATTCCCTGCACGCCTATTTCATCCGACCCGGGGATCCAGATAAACCCGTTATTTATCAAGTAGATAGAGCGCGTGACGGGGGGTCGTTCACAACCCGTCGCGTTGTTGCCATTCAAAATGGCAAGCAGATCCTGAACATGTCAGCTTCCTTTCACGTTCAGGATGAAGGTTGGGATCATCAGCATCCGATGCCAACCGTTAATCCACCCCAGACGTACCCATCGCGTTCTGAGCTTCGACACGCATATGTGGATCGCGTGCCCGAAGGTTTTCGCGGTGAGCTTCTGCGTGAACGCCCGATCGAAGTGCGGGAGGTGGATCATCTGGATCCGTTCAACCCCGAAGTGTCGGACGACCGCAACAAAACCTGGTTTCGCATGGCGGCTGCCGCGTCTGCGGACGCGAAAACTCAACATCTGCTTTTGGCCTATGCGTCTGATATGAACCTGATGTCGTCAGGTTTGCGACCGCACGGGCTGAGCTGGTTTTCCGGAGAGTTCAACGGCGCCAGTCTGGACCATGCTTTGTGGTTTCATGCACCTGTGAAATTTCAGAACTGGCATCTGTATGTGATGGATTCTCCGTGGACGGGGCAGGGACGCAGCTTCAATCGCGGATCGATCTATTCAGAAGACGGAACCCTGGTCGCGTCGGTGGCTCAGGAAGGTCTTATGAGGAAGGTTCAGAGAAAACGTTAAGTATCTGGCGTAAACTGTTGATTCAACTTTCGCATCCCGCCCAGCCAGCGATCGTAGTCAGCCGCTTTGAGTTGCAGATAATCCAAAACCTGCGGATGCGGAAGAACCAGAAATCGTTCTTCCCGGATGGCTTGTACGCAGGTTTCAGCGACGTCATCGGGCTCCAGCATTCCGTCGATCGATGCTACTGAAACCTCATGTCCTTCAGTCATTTTTGACCGAACCGCCTGAGGACAAAGAATCGAAACCCGCAGACCTTTGGCGCCATATGTCAGCGACAGCCACTCGGCAAATCCGACCGCCGCGTGTTTCGTGACACCGTATGGCGCTGCACCCGGTTGGTTCAGCAAACCCGCCGCAGAGGCCGTCGTCAGAATATATCCGCCGCCGCGACCGATCATGCGAGGCACCAAATGGCGCGCGGTCCACACGTGCGACATCACGTTGATTTTCCAGATTTTTTCCCATTGATTATCGGGAACATCCAGACCGCCAAGCGTCAGGATGCCGGCATTTGCGCAGAACAGATCAATTGGGCCAACAGTATCTTCGGTGAAATCAATCAACGCCTTGATCTGTTCCTCATCCGAAACGTCACATGTGAACGCAACACCGCCAGTTTGGGTTGCGACTTCACGGGCTCCGGCTTCGTCAATATCCGAACAGATGACGCGCGCACCTTCCTGAGCAAAACGTTCCGCCAAACCCCGGCCAATGCCATCTGCGGCACCGGTCACGATGACAGTTCTATTTCTGAGCTCCATGGCGCATTCCAAAACAAGTCTTATGTGTTCTGGGCAGAGTGTTCACTTTGCTGCCAAGTTACAAGCGGCCATTAATTACCATAATACTGATTATGCGAATACCGACTACCGCCACGGGGCGCCACCCACAAATACGGCTCCTGTCAAAATTCAAACGATTTTGGCGCCATATACGCAGGATGTGGTTATCCCAAGGCGTATCCAGCGCCGCGGACGGTTCGTACTGGATCGGTCCCACCATATTGCGTCAAAGCTTTGCGCAATCGCCCGATATGCACATCAACGGTTCGGGTATCGACATAGATGTCGCGACCCCAAACCCGGTCCAGCAATTGCTCGCGGCTCCAGACCCTGCCCGGCTTTTCCATGAATGTGCTGAGAAGCCGGAACTCGGTCGGCCCCAGTTTCAGGGGTTTGTTGTCCCGGCTGACCTTGTGCGTCTCAGAGTCAAGAATGATGTCATCGAATTCCAGGCGCAAACCAACGGTCGAAGGACGGACGCGGCGCAATTGCGTGCGAACGCGCGCCATAAGCTCGACCACGGAATATGGCTTGACCACGTAATCATCCGCGCCGGTCTCAAGACCGCGGACTTTGTCGACTTCCTCGGTCCGGGCCGACAACATAATAATCGGGATTGAACGCGTGTCCGGACGGCTTTTCAGGCGTCGGCAGACTTCGATACCGCTCAGATTGGGCATCATCCAGTCTAGAACAATGATGTCCGGACAGTCTTCGTCAACCAACAGCATGGCTTCTTCGCCGTTGCCAGCCTTGGAAACCCGAAACCCTTCAGCTTCAAGGTTGTAAGCCAAAACCTCACGCTGGGCCATTTCATCCTCTACAACCAGAACGGTAGGTTGATCTGCGGACATCTCGCTCGTCTCCTAAACGGTTTGCGACGTGTTGTCAGCCTTGGGCCGGGCTTCGGCCGGGCGGTCGCCGGTGACCAGATACACGACCTGTTCAGCGATCGAGGTTACGTGATCGCCCATGCGTTCGATGTTCTTGGCGATGAAATGCAGGTGCATGCAGGCCGAGATATTGCGCGGGTCTTCGGCCATGAATGTCAGAAACTCCCGGAACAGGCCGTTATACATCTGGTCAACCTCTTCATCACGGTTAATGACGTCTGTGGCCAGTTCCGCATCGCGCTGAATATAGGCATCCAGCGCATCACGCAGCATCCGCTCGACCTCGCGTGCCATACGGCGCAGGGCCGCAGCGCTTCCGTTAATCTCGCTGGCATTGACCAGAACCGTAGTTCGTTTGGCGATATTCTTGGCATAGTCGCCAATGCGCTCAAGGTTGCCGGATACCTTCAGAACCGACAGGATCAGCCGCAAGTCACTGGCCGTGGGTGCCCGCAGCGCAATCAACCTGGCCGTTTCTTCGTTGATCAGTTCTTCAAGCGCGTCGATGGCTTTGTCGCCTTTTCGCACCTCTTGCGCCAACTCTTCATCACGGGTTTCCAGCGAGCGGGCCGCGCCTATGATGGCGGCCTCGACCAGTCCGCCCATCTTCATGATATGCGCTTGGATCGCTTCGAGGTCGCGATCAAAAGCAGTTGCAATATGTTGTTCGCTCATTGTCAGATACCTGTGCTTAGCCGATGCGGCCTGTAATGTAGCTTTCCGTGCGCGGATCTATCGGATTGGTAAAGATCTGGCCGGTTTCACCGAATTCAACCAGATTGCCCAAGTGGAAAAAGGCCGTTTTCTGACTGACCCGTGCCGCCTGCTGCATCGAGTGGGTGACGATCACAACAGAAAACCGCGACCTCAGTTCATCGATCAACTCTTCGACCTGTGCGGTCGCAATCGGATCAAGAGCCGAACACGGCTCGTCCATCAACAGAACTTCGGGTTCGGTGGCGACGGCCCGGGCGATGCACAAACGCTGCTGCTGGCCGCCGGACAGGCCGGTGCCCGGTGCATCCAGACGATCCTTGACCTCATCCCAGATCGCGCCGCGACGCAGGGATTTTTCCACGATTTCATCCAGTTCTGCCTTGTTGCGGGCCATGCCGTGAATGCGCGGGCCATAGGCTACGTTGTCATAGATCGATTTAGGGAACGGGTTGGGTTTTTGGAACACCATTCCGACCTTGGCGCGCAACTGGACCGGATCGACACGCTTGTCATAGATGTCTTCACCATCCAGCAAGATGTCGCCTTCGACACGGCAGATATCGATGGTGTCATTCATTCGGTTCAGGCAGCGCAGGAAGGTGGACTTGCCACAACCAGATGGACCGATGAAGGCCGTGACGGTCTTGTCTTCGATCTCAACGCTCACGTCCTTGATGGCATGGGTTTCACCGTAGAAAACCTGTACGTTCCTGGCGTTGATCTTGATGTCTTTGGAGTCCACGGTTCTCTCCACTCGTGTCATGTCGTTCATTCCAGCCCCCATTTACCAGCGGCGTTCAAAGCGGCGGCGCAAGATGATTGCGATGATATTCATGGTCAGCAGGAACATCAAAAGAATGATGATCCCACCCCACGCCTTCTCGTAAAAGCCGACGTCAGCGCGTGCGGCCCATGTATAGATCTGGGCGGGCATGGCCGAATTCGGCTCGGTAAAGCCTGCAAGAAAGCCGTCGGGATATCCGCGTGCGACAAACCCCACCATGCCGATCAGCAAAAGAGGTGCGGTTTCCCCCAAGGCTTGCGCCAGACCGATGATGGTACCTGTCAGAATGCCCGGCGCAGCCAGCGGCAGCACGTGGTGGAACACCGCCTGCATTTTCGACGCCCCTACCCCAAGCGCCGCGTCGCGTATCGACGGAGGCACGGCCTTCAAGGACGCGCGGGTCGAGATGATAATCGTCGGAAGCGTCATCAGGGTCAGAACCAGACCGCCGACCAGCGGTGCCGATTGCGGTAGATGCATGAACTGAATGAAAACGGCCAGGCCCAGAATACCGAAGACGATGGACGGAACCGCGGCCAGGTTCGAAATGTTCACCTCGATCAGGTCAGTCAGCTTGTTCTGCGGCGCAAATTCTTCGAGATAGATCGAAGCTGCAACGCCAATCGGCAGAGACAGACACAGAACGACCAGCATCATGAAGAATGATCCCACAACCGAGACACCGATGCCTGCGCCGCCGGGGTTGTCCACGCCTGCGTCCGCGCCGGTGATGAAGGGCCAGTTGAATGCCTGCTTGATGATGCCAGCCTGTTCCAGCGCATCGACCAGATCCAGATCGCTTTTTTGCAGAAACCGGCTGTCCTGTATCGTGTCGCGGGATACGCGGCCTTTGAAATACCCGTCCACCCGGCTGGATGCTGCCAGATCGAATTGGACCGGCTCACCCAGCTTGTCGGGGTTTTCGGTATAGAAGGTCCGGATCGTCCCGCCGACTTTACCCAAAAGGCGTTCGATCGCGGCCTCATCAAAATCAACGCTGATTCCGCGTTCAGCAAGTTCACTGTTCAACTGAGCGACGAACAGGTTGGAATAGACTTTTGTCTTGAACAGGGCCCCTTCGGCTTCGTCCCGCTGCGGTTCGGTCAGTGTGAAATCGATGCTGACGACCGTGCGTTGGAAGGCCGGAATCCCCTGCGACAGGATCGAAGCGAACAGAACAACCAGAAAGAACAGACCGGTTGCGATTGCAGCGATGCCATAAGCACGGAACCGTTTCTCGGCCTTGGCACGTTTCTTCGTGCGTTCATCCGAAGCCGTGAGCGAGATCGTATGGCGACCGGATTGGGGGCTTTGCATACTGGTGTCGGTCATTCGTACTGCTCCCGGTATTTGCGCACGATATACAGGGCACACACGTTGAGCCCCAAGGTGAGAATGAAAAGGGTCATGCCAAGTGCGAAGGCGACCAGTGCCTCGGGCGAGGCAAAGTCGGCGTCCCCCGTCAACTGGCTGACGATTTTGGCTGTCACGGTTGTCATGGCTTCGAACGGGTTCAGGCTGAGGCGGGCCGCGGCCCCTGCCCCGAGAACCACGATCATGGTCTCGCCGATGGCACGCGATGCCGCCAGAAGGATCGCGCCGACGATACCGGGCAACGCGGCGGGCAGAACGACCTGACGGATGGTTTCGGATTGCGTGGCGCCAAGACCGTAAGAACCGTCGCGAATGGCCTGAGGCACCGCGTTGATAATGTCGTCAGACAGAGATGAGACAAACGGGATCAACATGATCCCCATCACCAGACCCGCAGTCATGACGGCGGTGCCGGCTTTCATCCAGCCCAGGCCACTTTCACCAAATACGTCCAACAGCAGCGGGCCGACGGTCAACAAAGCGAAGAGACCGTAAACGATGGTCGGAATCCCGGCCAGCACCTCAAGCAGCGGCTTGGCGACGGACCGCAAGCGGGGCGAAGCGTATTCGCTGAGATAGATCGCGGCGAACAACCCGATCGGTACCGCAACCAGCAATGCCACGACAGAGATGTAGAGCGTCCCCCACAGCAGCGGCAAGATCCCAAGTTCGGACAACCCGCCGCGGCCCGAAAAGCTGGGCGCCCAGGTCATACCGAAAAAGAAATCTGACGCGGGGTACAGTTTGAAGAACTCCCAGGTGTTGAACACAAGAGACAGGACAATGCCCACCGTTGTGAGGATTGCAACCGACGCGGCCGCCAGAAGCAGGACACGAATCCCCTGTTCCACAACGTTGCGCGCACGGTATTCGGCGTTGGTTTGCAACCAGCCCGCTACGGCACCGATCAAGGCAACCGCAATAACGGCAATGGACATGATCGCATACCCGGTCGAGCTCATGGCGCGATAGCTCTGCGCGGCGCGCAGTACCGGTTGGGTGATGTCCGAGGTCACCACCTGCCCCGCGTCCTTCAAAAGCTGGGTGATCTCGCTGATATTTGCATCGGCATCACTGGCGGCGTTCTCGGTCAGGGTTCCAAGCGCAACCGCATTGTCCAGCCCGGCGGCGGTGCGGCGTACTTCGGCCATCACCAGGCTGCGAGAGGAACCTTCCTTTATCACGGAGTCCGGTATCATGTCCGACACCTGCGCATTGAGGAAGAAAGGCTGCGCCAACAGCCACACGATCAAGAGACCGAAGGCCGGAACAAGTGTCTTCAGCGCAACGTTTGCGCCGTAAAATGATGGCAGGGAATGCAGATTCCGACTGTCACCATCTGCGTTTTGCAGTGCGCGTGTGCGTCCCAACAGATAGCCGACAGCCGCGATCGCCGAAACGATCAGAAAGAGCCAAAGTATCGGCATGACACCCCCATTGCCTTCGATTGCGAGTAGTAAAAAGACAGTGAAGGGGCGACTGATCCGTCGCCCCTATTTGCATTAGAACGGTGTCAGGCTCAGCTGCCCGAACCCATGGTGACTTCGTTGGCGATCGCGTCCTGAGTTTTTGCCAGTTCGGGATCGGCGACCAGGCCATAGTTGGCAAGCGGGCCCGAGGGACCGGCGATTTCGTCATGGGTGAAGAACTGCGCGTATTCCTTCAGGCCCGGGATCACGCCGATATGAGCTTTCTTCACGTAGAAGAACAGCGGGCGAGAAACCGGATATTCGCCGGTCGAGATGGTTTCGGTCGACGGTGCGACGCCCGACATGGTGGCAACCTTCAACTTGTCGGTGTTGTTCTCGTAGAACGCCAGACCAAACACGCCGATACCGTTGGGGTTGGTGTCGATACGCGCCAGGGTTTCGGTGTAGTCACCGTCGATATCAACCGATTTGCCATCGGTGCGAACCGCCAGACAGGCATCTTCAGCGTCGTCTTCGCTCATGCCGCCCGCGATCATGGCTTCCATGGCGCCGGTTTCTTCACAACCGATCAGCAGAACTTTTTCTTCGAACACTTCGCGGGTGCCGTGCTTGGTGCCTGGGATGAAGCTTGCGATTTCAACATCGGGCAGTTCTGGGTTGAACTCGGCCCAGGTGTTGTACGGGTTGTCAACGATCTCACCGTCTTTCAGAACTTTTGCACCCAGAGCATTGAAAATGTCGGACGGTTCGAACGCGGTGAAGGCAGGCCCGGTCTGCTGGCTAGCGAATACGATGCCGTCATAACCGATGCGGACTTCCATGATGTCGGTCACACCGTTTTCGGCGCAGGCTTTGATCTCTTTTTCACGGATCGCGCGCGACGCGTTTGCAACGTCGATGGTGTTTTCGCCAACGCCTTCGCAGAAACGCTTCAGACCAGCCGACGAACCGCCGGATTCAACAACCGGAGTTGGAAAGTCTGTGTTTTCACCGAACAGTTCGGCTACGATCGAGGCATAAGGCAGAACGGTCGACGAACCGGCGATCTGAACGTTGTCACGCGCCGCAGCAGTGGTCGCCGAGACGGCAGCGATAGCCAGCGCAGATGCCGACAGTTTTACAAAGGACATTTCAGTCTCCCTGAAAAGGTGTACTTGATCACCACCATGATGATCCTGCGGGGACCCCTATGGGGCGTGCGTAAGCCTTTTGTGACACATGCGTAACGGTTTTATGACAGCAGGGCATTTTTTTGCGTTTGACCCCTGGAACAGCCAATGCCCCGTGGGGTCAGATTAAAAGCAAACTTGCATTCCAAGTTGTTTCAACGGGGCAAAATTACCGTAAAAACAGAACCTTTTCCCAATTCGCTTTCGACACGAAGTCTTCCACGATGGCGATTAACGATGTGCTTCACGATCGCAAGGCCAAGCCCGGTTCCGCCCAGTTGCCGCGACCTGTGGCTGTCGGCGCGATAGAATCGCTCTGTCAGGCGCGGCAGGTGAACGGCATCTATGCCGGGCCCTTTGTCTACGAACTGGATTCGGACAGCCGGGCCGCGCATCGCCGGATCCCTGTCCGCCGGCAGGACACGTACCGTAACACTACCGCCACTGGCGCCATACTTGATCCCGTTCTCGATGAGATTGGTGAAAACCTGTCGCAACTGGTCGCTGTCACCGGTGACTGAAAGCGGACCGTTTTTCACATCCAGCGACAAAACCACGCCAGCATCCTCCGCAAGGGGCCGCAGCGAGTTTATTGTGGATTGAAGAAGACCGGTAAGTTCCAGCTGTTGCTTGGGTCGAACACGTTCTTCGCTTTCGACCCGGTTCAACGACAACAGATCCCCGACCAGACGGTTCATCCGGTTGGCCTCATCGGCCATGATCTTGAGGAACCGGTCACGCGCGGCGGGGTCATCCCGGGCCGGACCGCGCAGGGTTTCGATAAACCCCATCAAGGCAGTCAACGGCGTGCGCAATTCATGGCTGACATTGGCCACGAAGTCCCTCCGCATCTGGCTGGCGTGCTCCAGATGGGTGGTATCCTGAAACGTGACCATGACGGCCCCTTCGGAAGCGACCCCGTTCATGTATCTGCATTCAACTGTGTATGTTGTGTCCTGCGCACCGTCATTGGACAGATGACGTGCTTTCTTTGCGCTTCTGCTTGTCAGGCTTTGCTCAATCGCGTCCAGAACCTGTGGCTGTCGCAATATGGTCGCAAAATGACGTCCAACAATGTTCTGGCCCAGAAGGGACGTTGCATCCGTGTTCGCGGCCATGATCCGTTCGGTCTGATCCACCATCAGCGCCGGCAGCGGGATCGCAAGAACAATGTCCTCAAGAACGTCTTCGGTCATGGTTCAAAACCCACTCTTTCCGTCGCGTCAAAGCGCAGGTTTCAGGGTTTCGCGGAATTTGCGCATGTTTTCCTGATAGTGCAGCGCACTGAACGTGATCCTTTGGGCTGCGGCCTCATCCAGCTGGCGCACGACCTTGCCCGGCGATCCCATGACAAGCGAATTGTCGGGGATTTCCTTGCCCTCGGTGATCAGGGCCCCTGCTCCGATCAGGCAGTTCCGACCGATCTTTGCCCCGTTCAGGACGATTGCGCCCATTCCGACCAACGTGTTTTCGCCTATGGTGCAGCCATGCAGCATCACCTTGTGCCCGATGGTGCAATTTCGACCAATCGTCAGGGGAAAGCCGGCGTCGATATGCATCACGCAGTTTTCCTGAACGTTGCTGCCCTCGCCGATCCGGATTTCTTCGTGATCCGCGCGAATCGTACAGCCGAACCAGACCGAGGCCCCCTGCTCCAGCACAACCTTGCCAATCAGATTGGCATCCGGCGCGACCCAGGTGTCCTCGTGAATGTGCGGAGCTTGCTCTCCCAAAGCATAAATGGTCATGACAGTCCCTCGAATTCTCTCTGCAACTTGCGGACGTGCTGTTGCAACCTGGGTTGCTGAATGCGGCGCATCCGTTCCGCGCTGACGATGGTTTTCAGCTTTTCTTCGGTTGCCTCGAGGTCATCGTTGATCAGGACGTAATCGTAATAGCCCCAGTGGCTGATTTCATCCCAGCTTTTGAGCATACGGCGGCCGATGACGTCATCACTGTCCTGTCCGCGCGTTTCCAGCCGGCGGCGCAGCTCGGGGATTGACGGCGGCAGAATGAAGATCGACAACGCGTGTTTGCCCAGATCCGAGTTTCGGATCTGCACTTCACCCTGCCAGTCGACGTCGAACAATACGTCCTTACCGGCATTGATCGAATTTTTGACCGGCTCGGCAGGCGAACCATAGAAGTTTCCGAATACATGGGCGTGTTCCAGCATCTGCCCATCAGCGACCTGCTGTTTGAACTCGTCCTCGGACAGAAAGAAATACTCGCGCCCATGCTCTTCCCCGGGGCGTGGGGCGCGGGTCGTCGCCGAGATCGAGAATTCCAGATCCGTATCCCAGGCCATCAACCGTCTGGCCAGGGTCGATTTGCCCGCTCCGGACGGAGAAGACAGGATGATTAGTAGGCCTCGGCGGTCCGCCATGTCAGTCGTTCCCATTCTTATTCCACATTCTGCACTTGTTCGCGCATCTGATCGATCACCGCTTTCAGTTCCAGCCCGACCGATGTCAGGTCCGAGCTTTGCGCCTTGGAACACAGCGTGTTGGCTTCGCGATTGAACTCTTGCATCAGGAAATCCAGCTTGCGGCCCACGGCCCCGTCCTGTGCCAACAACTCACGAGCGGCCGCCACATGCGCGGTCAGGCGGTCGATTTCTTCGGTTATATCCGCCTTGACCGCGATCATCGCAAGCTCTTGCGCGACACGATCGGGATCCGCGCCCTGCGTATTCTCCAGCACCCGCGCGAGATTCTCGCGCAGCCCCTCGGTCATCTTGTCCTTGCGTTGCTCGGCAATCTCTGCGGCCTGCGCCGTCAGCTCCGCGACCTGATCCAGTTGCGTGTTCAAGACAGCGGCCAAAGCTGCCCCTTCGGCTTTGCGCATATCTATGAACGCCGCCAGAAGATCTTTGAATTCGGACGTTAGATGAGCAACAAGCGGAGCCGGATCGTCGGCCTCGGTTCCTGCATCCATCATCCCCTTGAGCGCCAAAAGATCTGACGCACGCGACGGCGCAAGCGTGATGCCGCGCGCAGCTGCCCGCGCTTCAGTTCGCTCAAGAGCCGTCAGGGCCGCAGCCATCGCGGTTTCGTTCAAGGCCAGTTCCGGGGCAGAATCCTCGCGGTTCAAGCGCATCGACAGGGTCACGTTTCCCCGGCTCAGGGATTTGGACAGGGACGCCCGCAACGCGACTTCGAGGCCGGTCAACCAGTCGGGCACGCGCAGACGCATGTCCAGCCCCTTGCCATTTACGCTGCGAAGTTCCCACGACCAACTGTGCGGGCCGAAAGTTCCCTTCCCCGCGGCAAACCCGGTCATGGATCTGATCATGATGGCCCTTTCCTGTTCCCCTGCTGTTTCGAGCATGTGCCGCACCTAATGCCATTGACTGGTGCAGAGCAAGAGTTTGCTGACGACGCAATTGTTTGGCGCAAGTTAACCATTCGTTAAAGAATTGCTCCAAAATTGAAATAACCCGAGTCAAAATGCCCATAGCAATGGTTTGCGGGCCGCAGATGCTTCCAATGTGTTGCATTTTATGAAAAAGGCGGACAATTGACGGTAGGGTGATGAAAATGAAAACCTTTTTCGGGATAGGTTCCGGGTCAGAATTTGGAAAGATCGTCGCAATGGATCGCTTTGACAGTGGGCGCAGCCTATCGCCGATCCGCCAGGCCGAGGCGTATTGGACCGCATTGTTGAGCGGCGACAGCGTGCCCATGCGGTCTCAAATCGACCCGCGCGGTCTTGAGAATGTTCTTGAATATACGTTCATCCTGGAACGCATCGCACCCGGCCTGGCCCGATTTCGTCTGGCAGGCAGCCATCTGAACGCGCTTGCAGGGATGGAAGTGCGAGGGATGCCGTTGACCGCGTTCTTTCAACCGGATGCCCGTGCGCAAACCAAGGATGTTCTGGAACAGGTATTTGCATCCCCCGCTGTTGCCGAATTGAGTCTGAACTCGGGCGGGGTGTTGGGACGTACCCGGATGCAGGCCCGGATGATCCTTTTGCCACTGAAAAGCGACCTTGGGGATGTCAGTCGTGTTTTGGGGGTCATGATCGCCGATGGCGCAATCGGCAAGACACCGCGCCGGTTTTCACTGGCCGATACGCGGATCAAACCGGTTTCTGAAATTAAGGTGCCCGCGCCCACACAGCGCCGCCCTGTGGAAGGTTTTGCCGAGGAACAACGCGAATTCAAGCGCTCTGCCGGCCATCTTCATCTGGTGGTGTCTCGCGACGATTGAGACCCGCCGATTGCCGTGATCAGAAACAGCGGGCCGATAGCCCGCTGTTGTCAGTGATTCAGATGCGCTCAGCTTACCGCGCGTTTCGAGCCGTTGCGGCGCAGGTTGGTCAGCTCTTCCGCCACCAGGAACGCAAGTTCCAGCGACTGCGACGCGTTCAAGCGCGGATCGCAAGCGGTGTGGTAGCGGTCCGACAGGTCCTCTTCGGTCACGGCACGTACACCGCCGGTGCATTCGGTCACATCCAGCCCGGTCATTTCGAAATGCACGCCACCGGGGATGGTTCCCTCGGCCTGATGCACTCCGAAAAAGTCACGCACCTCGCGCAGAACAGAATCGAACGGGCGGGTTTTATAGCCCGTGGCCGATTTGATCGTGTTTCCGTGCATCGGGTCGCAGACCCAAGTGACCTTGGCGCCCTCTTCCTTGACCGCCTTGATCAGACGCGGCAGATGCTCGCCCGCCTTGCCCGCACCGAAGCGCGCGATCAGGGTCAGGCGCCCCTCTTCGTTGTCGGGGTTCAGCTTTGACATCAGAACTTTGAGGTCCTCGGCCGTGGTGGTCGGGCCGCATTTCAGACCGATCGGATTCAGCACCCCGCGGCAGAACTCGACATGCGCGCCGTCGGGCTGACGGGTGCGGTCGCCGATCCAGATCATGTGACCCGAGCCGGCCAGCCAGTTGCCCGAGGTGGAATCCAGACGCGTCAGTGCCTCTTCGTATTCCAGCAGCAGCCCCTCGTGGCTGGTGTAGAATTCGACGGTCGAGAATTCATGAGTTGTTTCCGCAGTGATTCCAGCGGCTTCCATGAAGTCGATGGTGTCCTGAATGCGATCGGCAACCTCGGAATATTTCTGAACGTCCTGTTCATCCGCGAAACCCAAAGTCCAGGCATGCACGCGGCTCATGTCCGCGAAGCCGCCGGTCGAGAACGCACGCAGCAGGTTCAGCGTCGCCGCCGCTTGCGTGTAGGCCTGCAACATCTTGTTGGGATTCGGAATCCGGGCTTCGGGCGTGAAGGCCAATTCGTTGATGATGTCGCCGCGGTAGCTTGGCAGTTCCACACCGTTTACCACTTCGGTCGGGGCACTGCGTGGTTTGGCAAATTGCCCGGCCATACGACCGACTTTGACCACTGGCACCTTGGCGCCATAAGTCAAAACCATCGCCATTTGCAGCATCACCTTGAAGGTGTCACGGATCGCATCAGCGCTGAATTGTTCAAAGCTTTCAGCGCAATCCCCACCTTGCAGAAGGAAGGCCTCGCCGCGCCCGGCGGCACCCAGATGCTGTTTGAGACGCCGCGCCTCGCCGGCAAAGACCAGCGGGGGATACTTTGAAAGCTGAGCCTCGACCTTGGCCAGCGCGGCCGCGTCGGTATAATCTGGCATCTGAACCCGGGGCTTGTTGCGCCAGTTCGATTTTTGCCATTCGGTCATAGCTTTGATCTCCGCTGAAGTTTTCAGGTGGTCTCTATACAAAATGCAATGAAGAGTGACCATATCCCATTTGCGCCTCTTGACGACGTAAACAAGCTTTGATCATGGTGGCTGTCAAATCTGCTGCTGGATAATCAACTGACCAGCAGCGAAGCAAGGACATCTCGCCATGCAAGAGCAACGCCAAGTTGTCACGGTGGAAGACACTGCGGCCCCACCCCGGAATTTCGTGTTTGTCCTTTTGGACAAGTTTTCGCTTCTGTCCTTTGCTTCGGCGCTTGACAGTCTGCGCATCGCCAACCGCATGGCGAACAGACAGCTTTACACCTGGAAGCTGATGGGAGAAGGCGGAGAGACGGTAACCTGCTCGGCCGGGACCGAGTTCAAGCTTGACAGTGATCTGGTTGAGTTGCAGCGCGACGACGTTGTTCTGATTTGCGGTGGTGTGGACGTTCAGGCGGCCACCAGCAAACGCGTGCTGAACTGGCTGCGGCGCGAAGCCCGAAGGGGATTGCGGATCGGTGGCCTCTGCACTGCGGCCTATACTCTGGCAAAGGCCGGGTTGCTGGACAACAAGAAGGCAACGATCCATTGGGAGAACTCTGACAGTTTCATCGAGGAATTCGATGAGGTCGAACTGACCAAAGCCGTCTTTCAGATCGATGGCAGCCGCATGACGACTGCGGGCGGCACCTCGTCGATTGACCTGATGCTCAAGCTGATTGCAGATGACTATGGCGAGGATCTGGCCAACGCGGTGGCGGATCAGATGATCTATTCCTCGATTCGAACCGACCAGGACACGCAGCGCCTGTCAACTCCGACCCGAATCGGTGTGCGGCATCCGAAGTTGAGCCAGGTTATCCTGATGATGGAAAAAAACATCGAAGAGCCGATCTCGCCCTCGATCCTTGCCAAGGACGTAGGTATGTCGACCCGCCAGCTGGAGCGTCTGTTCCGCCGGTATCTCAGCCGTTCCCCCAAGCGCTATTACATGGAGCTGCGCCTGCACAAGGCCCGCAACCTGCTGATGCAGACCGATATGAGCGTCATCAACGTGGCGCTGGCCTGTGGTTTCGCCTCGCCCAGCCATTTCTCGAAATGCTACCGGGCGCATTACAACACCACGCCCTATCGCGAACGTGGTGCGCAAAGTGGAAGACTGTCAGTCTAAGGCTCAGCGTCAAAGCTCTTT
This sequence comes from Ruegeria sp. A4, assembly GCF_056543025.1. NCBI lineage: Bacteria > Pseudomonadati > Pseudomonadota > Alphaproteobacteria > Rhodobacterales > Roseobacteraceae > Ruegeria > Ruegeria sp. A4. The sequence goes on from NZ_JBQGAW010000001.1 coordinate 626,986, forward strand.
GACGAAATAGTGCAAGTGCGGTCGGAGCATGGGCTGATCTTTGTAGGTTGTTGTCTTGATCGGAGAGTCCAGTTCCACAAACCCGAGCTTGGGATACAAAGACCGCATTTCCACATTTGGAGTGAGTGTATCTGCGATCAATCGCTTCAGCCCCATAGCTCTGGCGGCTTGTTCTCGTGCTTGAATCAATGCGCGCCCCACTCCGGTGCCCCGAGCGTCTTCGGTTACAAATACACGTTTCAACTCGCCGGTAGACTGATCAAACCGTTTCATCATTCCACACCCCACGATTTTGCCATCGCGGTTTCTTGCGACGATCAGGCATCCGTTCGGAGGCATGTAGTCATCCGTGTTCGCCCAGAATTCCTCAAGTGCGCTTTGCGGTGCGGAAGGATCCAATTCGAACCCCATACCCTGCATTCTTTGAGCGATAAGAGCATAATATTGCTCCAAAATCATATTCAGCTCGGTTCTTGGCGGGATACTTGTGCACAATTCAATGTCGAAATCACTCATTGATATCCCCTTAACCGTGTAACCTGTTGGACAGAGTGACTGCGACGATGGAAACGCGCAAATGGAATTGTAAAGTCTGCTGGCATGCTTCGTATGTCACTGTTTTACAGACATCCTGTAAACCGCGCCCTGCCCGACTGAAATGAACCAGATCGCCCCATCCGGGGCCTGCACTATGTCACGGACCCGTTCGGTCTCGGGGCCCTTGATCTGCTCGACCTCGCGCAGCGGGTCTCCGGACAGCCGCGCGATATAGTCGAATTTCAGCGAGCCCACGAAAATGTCGCCCCGCCATTCAGGAAACATATCGCCGGAATAGACCATCAACCCCGACGGCGCGATCGACGGGTCCCAGTATAGGCGCGGCTGTTCCATACCGGGCTTGCTGGTGCCCTCGCCGATCTTCTCTCCGGAATAATGCGTGCCGTACGAGATGACCGGCCAGCCGTAATTGGCGCCGGGTTTGACAAGGTTCACCTCGTCGCCGCCGCGCGCCCCGTGTTCCGACACCCACAATCGGCCGCGCGCATCCAGATCGGCCCCCTGTGGGTTGCGGTGCCCATAGGTCCAGATTTCAGGTCGGATATCTGCCTGCCCGATGAAAGGATTGTCCGACGGCACCGAGCCGTCGCGGTTGATACGGATCACGGACCCTATGGCGTTCGAGCGATCCTGCGCCTGTGGCGCATCCCCTCGATCTCCGATGGTTACAAAAAGCGTGCCGTCATTGGCTTCTACAACGCGCGAGCCGAAATGCCGCCCGCCTGATCCGCCGGGGGAAGCCTCGAAAATGACCCGCAGATTCGTCAGACGCGTGCCGTTCTTAGACAGGCGCGCGACGGTGACAGCCGTGCCTGCGCCACCCTTTTGCGGTTTTGAAAAGGTCAGAAAGACCTCGCGGCTTTGATTGAAATCGCGCGGGATCGTGATGTCCAGCAATCCGCCCTGCCCCGAAGCTGCAACCTTGGGAACGCCGGATATGGCTTTCGCCTCTCCGTCCTGAACATACAGCAGGTTTCCGTCCCGTTCGGTGACAAGAAAACTGCCGTCAGGCAGGATGCCGACGGCCCAGGGCGTATCCAGCCCGCCTGCCATTTCGGTGAGTTCAATTTTCCCGACCGAGGTCGACACCGCCTGTGCAAAGGCGCTTTGAGTGCAAAAAGTGAAGAACAGAATCGCGGCAGCTCTGCGCATGTTGACCCCTCTCCGGACAATCTTGGGCAAACCCTAACAAAACAGATAGATTTCCGATCGATAAAAGCACGATTGCGTTAGGACTTTTCTTTTCCGGGCAGCTTGCCTAGGTTCGTGGCCAGAACGAATACGTTCACAATAGGGAGTAACCATATGAAAAAGCTGCTTACAGCAACTGCAGCATCCGCTTTGCTGGCCGGACCTGCGCTGGCCGAGGACATCACGCTTGGTGTTTTGTTCGGATTCACCGGTCCAATTGAATCGCTGGCACCTGCAATGGGTTCGGGCGCTGAATTGGCGATGGCGGAAGTCACCGAATCCGGAAAACTGCTGGATGGATCCAAAGTGACCGCATCGCGCGCCGACACCGGCTGCATTGATAACGGTTTGGCCACTTCGAACGGCGAACGCATGATTGCGGACGGTGTTGCCGGAATCATAGGCGGCGATTGCTCGGGCGTGACCGGTGCGATCCTTCAGAACGTCGCGATTCCGAATGGCATGGTCATGATCTCACCCTCGGCGACCTCGCCGGGCCTGTCGACCATGGAAGACAACGGCCTGTTCTTCCGCACCGCGCCGTCAGATGCGCGCGAAGGCCAGGTGATGGCGGATATCCTGAAGGATCGCGGCATCAACTCGATCGCTCTGACCTATACCAACAACGACTACGGCAAGGGTCTGGCGGACGCGATTCAAACCTCTTTCGAGGCAGCGGGTGGTGAAGTGACCATCGTTGCAGCGCATGAGGATGGCAAGGCCGACTATTCGGCCGAAGTTGGTGCTCTGGCCTCGGCCGGTGGCGACATTCTGGTCGTTGCGGGCTATCTGGATCAGGGCGGTCTGGGCATCATTCAGTCGGCGCTGGACAGCGGTGCGTTTGACACCTTTGGCCTGCCCGGCGGCATGATCGGTGACTCGCTGCCGGCCAATGTCGGCCCCGACCTGAACGGTTCGTTCGGTCAGATCGCCGGTTCGGGCGGTGAAGGCGCCGAGAAGTATTTTGCCATGGCCGAAGCGGCAGGGTTCGACGGTTCGTCGCCCTATTCGCCCGAATCCTATGACGCTGCGGCTTTGTTCATGCTGGCCATGCAGGCTGCCGGATCGACCAATCCGGCCGACTATGGCGCCAAGATCATGGACGTCGCCAACGCTCCGGGCGAAAAGATCTATCCCGGCGAACTGGCCAAGGGTCTGGAATTGCTGGCAAACGGTCAGGACATCGACTATGTCGGTGCGTCCGGTGTTGAGCTGATCGGCCCCGGCGAAAGCGCGGGGTCCTATCGTGAGATCGAAGTGACCGACGGTGAAAACAAGACCGTCAACTTCCGTTGATTGATCGCCAAAGGCTATGAATGCAAGCAGCCCGGGCCTTGTGTCCGGGCTGTTTCAATGAAAAAAGACCGCACCCGGCAAACGGGGTCGAGACAACAGCGCCGAACAGGCGGCAAGGGGAAAAGATGATCGTCGTCGAGGACGTGCACAAGCATTTCGGCGGATTTCATGCGGTGGACGGGGCATCGCTGGAAATCCAGAAAGGGTCGATCACCGGCCTGATCGGGCCCAACGGGGCAGGAAAAACCACTCTGTTCAATGTGATCGCAGGTGTTCTGCCGCCGACCAGCGGCAAGGTGGTGATGGATGGCGAAGATATCACCGGTCTGCCCCCGCATGAATTGTTCCACAAGGGTCTGTTGCGCACGTTTCAGATTGCACATGAATTCCCGTCGATGACCTGCCGTGAAAACCTGATGATGGTGCCCGGCGCGCAATCAGGCGAGTCGCTGTGGAACACGTGGTTTGGCCGCAAGCGCATCGCTGATGAAGAACGCGCGCTGAAGGCCAAGGCCGATGAGGTGCTGGAGTTTCTGACCATCGAACATCTGGCCGATCACAAGGCGGGTCAGGTCTCGGGTGGTCAGAAAAAGCTGCTGGAGCTGGGCCGCACGATGATGGTGGATGCCAAGATCGTGTTTCTGGACGAGGTCGGCGCGGGTGTGAACCGCACCCTGTTGATGACCATTGCCGACACGATCCTGCGCCTGAACAAAGAGCGCGGCTATACCTTCGTCGTTATCGAACATGACATGGATTTCATAGGCAAGATCTGTGATCCGGTCATTTGCATGGCTGAAGGCAAGGTTCTGGCTGAGGGTACCCTGGACGAGATCAAGGCGAACGAGCACGTGATCGAAGCCTATCTGGGCACCGGCCTGAAGAACAAAGACAAACTGGAGGCAGGCGCGTGAGCGACAACCCCTATCAGGATGACAAGGGCAACAAGGACGCCTCGATCACCAATCCGCACGGTGTCGGCACCATGACGCCGGCCCATCGCAAAAGTGGTGCGACGCATAAGGTCGGGGGCGGCCCGTTTCTGATCGGCGACACCATGACGGGTGGCTACGGCAAAGGGCCCGACATCCTGCATGATTGCACCATCGCGGTGGACAAGGGTGAAATCGCAGTCATCGTCGGCCCCAACGGTGCGGGAAAGTCTACGGCGATGAAAGCCGTGTTCGGGATGCTGGATGTCCGTTCAGGGTCTGTGCGTCTGGATGGCGAGGATATTACAAACCTCACCCCACAGGATCGGGTCATGCGTGGCATGGGCTTTGTGCCGCAAACACAGAACATCTTTACCTCTATGACGGTGGAAGAAAACCTGGAAATGGGTGCCTTCATCCGTCGCGACGACATCAGCCAGACGATGGAGCAGGTCTATGACCTGTTCCCCATCCTCCGCGACAAGCGCAATCAGGCCGCCGGAGAGCTGTCGGGCGGACAACGCCAACAGGTCGCCGTGGGCCGCGCCCTGATGACCCAGCCCAAGGTGCTGATGCTCGACGAGCCTACGGCAGGTGTTTCGCCGATCGTGATGGATGAGTTGTTCGACCGGATCATCGAAGTGTCCCGCACCGGCCTGCCGATCCTGATGGTCGAGCAAAACGCCCGCCAGGCCTTGGAGATCGCTGACAAGGGATACGTTCTGGTTCAGGGGCGCAATGCCTATACCGGAACAGGCAAGGAACTGCTGGCCGACCCCGAGGTGCGAAAGTCGTTTTTGGGCGGCTGATCGACGCTTTTCAATGGCAGGTTTTCATGTGGGGCCAGTCGAGATTCTCGGCTGGTCCTTTTGCTTGATCGCAATGCGCAAAATTGAAGGCCAGAACATGGCAAACGGTGCTTCAAACCGAGGCTCAGGACATGAGAGCCTGTATTAGGTGTCTGAAAAATATCAATTAATCTCCTGCGGGCCGTTGCGGAAAAAGACTTTGAAAACGCGCCGAATGCCAATCTGCTGCTTTAATCAGGCCCAATTTCAAAAATATCGCTGCGCACGAACACCTAAACCAATCCCCGAAACGCGCCCCGGTTGGGGACACAAGAATTGGAAGTCAAAATGAAAAAATGGATGATCGCCGCCCTGGTCGCACAACTGGCAACCGGTGCCGTCGCTCAGCAGCGCGAATTTGTGTGTACATCGGAAATTGATGGAACCGAGTATCGGCTGACACGGTTCGAAGGTGCGCAAAAGGGATCGGTCAAATTCGGTGACACGACCGGGGACGCGCAGGTGTTTCCGGGGCTGAACAACTTGACGTTCATTCTGACGACCGAGCAGCATGTCATGACGTTCTTCGTCAAAAGCCCGGATCTGTCCTACAACCTGTCTATCCGCCGCCCGGTTCTGCAAAATGATCGCGGCCAATGCACGGAAACCGGTGCCTAGACCCGCGATCTTTCATGATTTCGGACCGCGCCCCTCAGTGTGGCGCGGTCTTTTTCTTTGGGGAAGAACCAAGGGGCCTCTGCCAGCGTGTCCGAAGCCTGCCAAGCGGCATAAAAACATGCATAAAGCCCTAAAAATCATGTTCCAAATTGTTGTGTCTTTCGTCGGCGTCGTGCCATAAAGCCGCACCCGGACAGTGAGAAGAAATAATGGATCTACTCAACGCGCTTGTTGCGCTTGCGAATTTTGTGTTGGTTCCAGCGGTCGCTTATGGCAGCCAACTGGCATTGGGCGCGCTTGGCGTGACCCTGATCTACGGCATCCTGCGGTTTTCGAACTTTGCCCATGGCGACACCATGGCCTTTGGCGCGATGGTCGCCGTACTGGTCACATGGGGGTTGCAGGCCGCCGGAATCAGCTTTGGACCGTTGCCAACCGCCCTGCTTGCCCTGCCCTTTGCCATCCTGGGCTGTATCGTGCTGGTGCTGATCACCGACAGGCTGGTCTACAAATTCTACCGTGAACAAAAGGCAAAGCCCGTTATTCTGGTGATCGTCTCCATGGGCGTGATGTTCATCATGAACGGCCTTGTCCGGTTTATCATCGGGCCGGATGACCAACGGTTCTCGGATGGGGCTCGGTTCATTGTTTCGGCGCGCGATTTCAAGGCGATGACCGGTCTGCGCGAGGGTCTCGCCATCAAGACGTCGCAAGGTATCACGGTGATCGTGGCCGTTGTTGCCGTGGCGCTGCTGTTCTGGTTTCTGAACAAGACGCGCACGGGCAAGTCGATGCGGGCCTATTCGGACAACGAGGATCTGGCGCTGCTGTCAGGCATTAACCCGGAACGTGTGGTGATGATCACATGGATCATCGTTGCGGCGCTGGCCACAACCGCTGGCGTTCTTTACGGGCTGGACAAAAGCTTCAAACCCTTCGTCTACTTCCAGCTTTTGCTTCCAATCTTTGCCTCGGCCATCGTGGGTGGTTTGGGCAATCCTCTGGGCGCCATCGCAGGCGGGTTTATCATCGCGTTTTCCGAAGTGACGATAACATACGCCTGGAAGAAGGTGCTGACCTATGTGTCGCCTGAAAGTCTGGCGCCGTCAGGTTTGGTCCAGCTCCTCTCGACCGATTACAAGTTCGCGGTCAGCTTTGTCATCCTGTTGATTGTGCTTTTGTTCAAGCCCACGGGACTTTTCAAGGGAAAGGCCGTATGACCGACTCTGTCAAAAACACGCTGCTGTTCGCAATTGTCGGTGGCCTGATCCTGTTGACCGGTTTCACGCAAAGCTGGAACACCGCGATCCTGATCCTGAATATGGGGCTGATTTCCGCCATCATGGCGATCGGTGTAAACCTGCAATGGGGTTTTGCCGGTCTGTTCAATGTGGGCGTGATGGGCTTTGTCGCACTGGGCGGTCTGGCCGTCGTACTGGTTTCAACGCCGCCCACGCCCGGTGCTTGGGCTGCCGGAGGTTATGGCATCGTTCTGTCTTTGCTGCTGGGCGCCGCGACAGTTGTTGCCGCCGTTCTGGTGGCAACAAAGCTGCCGAAAGGCCGTGTGCAAACCCTGACGATCATCGCCGTTCTTGTCGTGGGCTTTTTTGTCTATCGCGCGGTGTTCGATTCCAGCATTGCGGCGGTCGAGGCCATCGACCCGGCAATTGCCGGCAATATCGGAGGTTTGAATCTGCCGGTTCTGCTGGCCTGGCCGGCGGGTGGTTTGCTGGCGGCGGGTGCTGCGTGGCTGATCGGTAAAACGGCGCTGGGCCTTCGCTCGGATTATCTGGCGATTGCCACATTGGGGATCGCCGAAATCATCATCGCCGTCATGAAAAACGAAGACTGGCTGGCCCGAGGCGTCAAGAATGTCTACGGCATCCCACGCCCGTCCCCCGTTGTGGGCTACGAAGTGGATTTGCAGAACGACCCGGCCTTTCTGGCGCGGGCCGAATGGTTGGGGTTGGATCCCGTCACCGCGTCCACCCTTTCGGTCAAACTCGGCTATTCGCTGCTGTTCATGATAGTACTTCTGGTTCTACTCTGGATGGCACAGATGGCGCTGAAAAGCCCGTGGGGCCGGATGATGCGCGCAATCCGTGACAATGAAGTGGCGGCTGAGGCCATGGGCAAGGATGTCACCCGTCGTCATCTCCAGATATTCGTACTGGGTTCGGCCGTTTGCGGTATCGCGGGTGCGATGATGACAACGCTGGACGGCCAGTTGACGCCAAGCGCGTATCAACCGCTGCGCTTTACCTTTCTGGTCTGGGTGATGGTGATCGTGGGTGGTTCGGGCAACAACTTCGGGGCCGTTCTGGGCGCATTCCTCATCTGGTTCCTGTGGGTTCAGGTTGAACCGATCGGCTTGTGGCTGATGAATGTCATTACCGCCGGCTTGCCGGACGGAAGTGCATTGAAAGCCCACCTGCTGGACAGCGCTGCACATATGCGCCTGTTCACGATGGGTCTGATCTTGTTGATTGTTCTCAGATTCAGCCCAAGAGGGCTGATCCCAGAGAAATAGATCACTTCCACCTTCAATAAGCGAAACCGCGCCTCTTATCCGGCGCGGTTTCTTGATTCTTAACGATTTTTTGAATAAACGGACACACCGCAGTGTTTTCTTTTTGCGGTATGTCGCCGGCACTCACATCCGTCTACGCCGATCTGTAACGATCATTTACACGTTTTGAAAAGAGTCAAAAATGAAAGCACCACGGTTCAAGACACTGCTTCTGTTTCCGGTTGTTGCCATCGTAACAACCGCCTGCATTCCCACTCCGGAAGAACTTGAAACAACTCCCGTCAAGGTTCAAACGCCCAAAGGTGTCGTAACCTGTCAGCTATATCGTCACGACCGGGTGACTTGGGACCGGGCGATTGACTTCCCGGCTTCGAAAATGTCCGTGCCGGAGGCTGACGCCTACTGCCGTCAGGAAGGCCAGCGTCGTTTGAAGTAAGTATTGCGGCGCCCGTGATGGGCGCCGTTCCGTCATCTGTTGCGGAACAATCCACCCAGAATACCGCGAACGATCCGGCGTCCGGTCGTTCCCTTCAGTTCCTTGATCACCGCGTCGGTCATCGCCGATGCAAACGTGTCTTTCCGCCGTTGCACCCGGGACGAGGATCTGCCGACCCGGGTTCCCGAATATCTGCGAGCCGAAGAATACTCTCGTTCCATCGGTGATTGTGCCTCCAGCACTTCATTGGCCTCTGCCTGTTCAGCGGCCTTGGCGGCGGCCTCGGCCCGAGCCTGAAGGATTTCAAAGGCCGATTTTCGATCAATACCATCGTCATATTTAGACGCCATCGGAGAGGCATCGAGAATGGCCCGCCGCTGGGCATCAGAAATGGGCCCCAACTGGGATCCCGGCGGACGAATCAATGTGCGCTCGACAATTCCGGGAACACCTTTTTTCTGCAGCATCGACGTGACAGCCTCACCAACGCCCACCTCACGAATTGCGGCTTCGGTGTCGAAGGCGGGGTTTTCGCGATAGGTTTCCGCCGCCAGACGCAGGTTCTTTCGGTCACGCGCCGTGAAGGCCCGCAAAGCATGCTGAACGCGATTGCCCAACTGCCCCAGAATATCCTCGGGAATATCGGCGGGATTCTGGGTGATGAAATAGACTCCCACGCCTTTGGACCGGATCAGGCGCGCAACCTGTTCGACCTTGTCCACCAACACTTTCGGAGCGCCTTCAAACAACAGATGCGCTTCGTCGAAGAAGAACACCAGCTTGGGTTTGTCAGGATCACCGACTTCGGGAAGCTCCTCAAACAATTCACTCAGCAGCCACAATAGGAATGTCGCATACAGCCGTGGCGCGGCCATCAGTTTGTCCGAAGCAAGGATGTTAACCATCCCCTGCCCGTTTTCATCGGTGCGCATCAGATCGGACAGATCCAGCGCAGGTTCGCCAAACAGCTTTGTTCCGCCCTGATTTTCCAACACCAGCAATCGCCGCTGGATCGCGCCGATCGAGGATGTCGATACATTGCCATATCGCAATGAAAGCTGGGCCCGGTTCTCGCCGATCCAGACCAGCAGCGCCTGAAGGTCTTTGAGATCCAGAAGAGGCATTCCCTCTTCATCGGCCACGCGGAACGCGATGTTCAGGATGCCTTCCTGCGCTTCGCTCAATTCCATCAACCGGGACAGTAGCAAAGGGCCCATTTCAGTGACCGTCGTCCGCACCGGATGGCCTTGTTCGCCAAAAAGATCCCAGAACGTAACCGGGCAGGCTGAATAGGCAAAATCGTCGAACCCAATGCGTTTGGCACGATCCATAAATGCCTGATGCAGTTTATGCGCGTCGCTTCCGGGCAAAGCCAGGCCCGACAGATCGCCTTTGACATCGGACAAAAACACCGGAACTCCGGCTTGGGAAAAGCCTTCCGCAAGGATTTGCAACGTTACGGTTTTACCGGTTCCGGTGGCGCCGGCAATCAGCCCATGACGGTTCGCATATTTCAGCGCCAGTTCCTGCGGCTGGCCATAGCCTTCGCCTCCGCCACCCAAAAATATATTCTTGCCCATTAACATTGCCTTATGTTTCACCGATCCGTGACCAGCATACAAAGTTAACCTTTGACTGCGATAGTCAATTTGCCCCGCGTTTGTTTCCTTCACGTGGGGCAGACTTCCTCCCTGTCGACTGGCCGTGCCTTCGGGCACGGCTTTTTTGCAGGTTCAAATTTGGTTTCAAAGTTCTGACCGTAATATTAAAATTTGAGGATAGCTGTTGACCCGTCTGCACCCCTTTCGTAGGGTTTGCGCATAAATAAGTCGGCCAGTCCGACGGGGAGAACCTTTTGGAAAAGAGAGCTGGCTTATACAGCTCTCTTTTTCTGTCTCAGGGCAGTTGGTTTCTGGTGTTCTGGCAAGAATCCGTTCACGTTCAGACATGGCGTTCTGTTAGTGCCTGACACCAGTTCGGAAGAGTGTTAAACGAAGCAAAAAGCTCAAGCATCAAGTCGAGGCATTCATGATCAAGAAAATCCTCTCGCTAAGTACAGTGGCGGCAATTCTTCTATGTGGCGCAGCATATGCGCAGGACACAACGACCCCCGAACCGGACAACGGTCTCGATTTGGGTCAGGAAGGCCCGCGCCCCGGAGAACAGTTCGTCAAGGAAAAGTTCGGCGACTGGGACTTGTCCTGCATCAAGGCGCAGCAAGGCGAAGACCCGTGCGCCATCGTCCAGATTCTGAAGGGCAACCAGGGTGATCCGATAGCTGAGGTGTCGATTGGAAGACTGCCCGACGGCGGCGCGGCAGTTGCATGGGCGAATGTGATCGTTCCCTTGGAAACACTGCTGCAAGCTCAGCTCGCCCTGTCCATCGATGGTGCGCCCCGCAAGTTGTACAACTATCATCATTGCCTGCCTGTTGGCTGCGTCGCGCAGCTGGGCCTGAGCCAAGGCGATATCGATGCAATGAAAGCTGGCACCAAGGCGATCTTTTCGCTGGTTCCGGCCCGCTTCCCTGATCAGGTACTGGAGATGGAAATGTCGTTGTCCGGCTTTACGTCCGGCTATGACACTCTGACCGTCAACGCGAACTGAGGGTGCGTTTACGATTGTGCCGCCGCACCGACTGCGGCGGCGCTTCGCGGATCAAATCCGCTTCAACGCCAAAACCGCATTCAGCCCGCCGAAAGCAAACGCATTGCTGAGCGCGACGTCAACTTTGGCTTCCCGAGCCTCGTTCGGCACAACATCAAGCGCGCATTCCGGATCGGGTTCCTCGTATCCGATGGTGGGTGCAATCACACCGTCCCGTAGCGCCATGATACATGCCAAGAGTTCCACCGCACCGGTTCCACCAATCAGGTGACCATGCATGGATTTGGTCGACGATATCATCAGGTCGTCAGCATGGGGCCCAAAAACATCCGCAACGGCGGCGCATTCGGTTTTGTCATTCGCGGCCGTCCCGGTGCCGTGTGCGTTGATATAGCCCACATCGCTTGCATTCAATCTGGCGTCGGCCAAGGCACCTGACATGGCCCTTGAAGCCCCTTGCTTGCTGGGCATCACGATATCGGCCGCATCCGACGACATGGCAAAACCAACGACTTCGCACATGATCTCGGCGCCACGGGCGCGGGCGTGTTCGTATTCCTCGAAAACAAAGACCCCGGCCCCTTCGCCCTGTACCATTCCGTTGCGGTTGGCGCTGAACGGTCGACACGCATCCTTGGACATGACGCGCAACCCTTCCCAGGCCTTGACGCCTCCAAAGCACAACATGGATTCGGATCCGCCAGTGATCATGACCGGGGCCATGCCGCTTCGGACCATCTGAAAGGCCTGTGCCATGGCATGGTTCGACGACGCGCAGGCGGTCGACACGGTGAAGCTGGGGCCTTTGAGATTGTGTTCCATAGAAACATGGCTGGCCGCCGCATTGTTCATGAGTTTGGGAACAACAAACGGGTGTACCCGGTTCTTTCCGTCCTCATAAACCGAGCGATAATTGTCATCCCAGGTCGATACGCCACCGCCGGCGGTCCCCAAAACAACACCTGATTTTGCGGCCAACTCTCCGTGAAACTCGATGCCGGACTGATCGATGGCCTCTTTGGCGGCGGTCAGAGTGAACTGAGTGAACCGGTCATACAACGACATCTGCTGACGGTTGAACCGACCTTCAGCCTCAAAGCCGCGAACCTGCCCGCCGATTTTGATGGCCAACCGATCAACATCCCGAAATTCCAGTTCCGAGATGCCGCAACGGCCTTCGCGCATGGCTTCCAGGGTGTCAGGAACCGAATGACCCAGTGAATTGATCGTACCTGCGCCGGTAATGACAACACGTTTCATGAGCGTCAGTCAGACCTTTTCCGACACGAGCTTTTCGATCCCGGCAATGATCGCAGCGACATTGGATATGTCAAAATCGTTGGCCTTGGGTTCGTTGGCGTTGAACGGAATTGAAATGTCGAACTCTTCCTCGATGGCGAAAATACTTTCGACCAGACCAAGGCTGTCGATTCCCAGATCTTCCAGCGTGCTTTCGGGCGTCACATCCGATGGCTCCAGCACGGCCTGCTCTGCAATGATTGCGATGACGCGGTCGCTGATGCTCATGTCGATCCCCTGATTTTCAGTTTGACGATGATTTAATCGCTTGGGGTCTGTTTGAAAACAGCCTTTTTAAGTGCCTCAACGTCGCGTGCCATTCGGGGCAGTCGCCGCTGCGCCTTGTAGACATCGGTATGGGTCTCCATTTTGATGCCCGGATACCCCATGATGACGCGCCCGGCGGGCACATTTGACAGAATCTTCGTGCCCCCGCCCGAAATGACGCCGTCTCCTATGAAAATATTGTCGACCACTCCGGTCTGACCGCCCAGAACGACGTTGTTGCCGATCTCGACCGAGCCGGACACACCCGTCTGACCGCACAGCAGACAATCTCGCCCGACGCGGGTGTTGTGCCCGACATGGACAAGATTATCCAGCTTGGTGCCGTCACCGATCCTCGTGTTGCGGATGGTTCCATTATCGACGGTGCAATTGGCGCCAACCTCGACATCGTCACCAATCTCAACCGCGCCCAAAGAATGGATACGAAGCCAGCTTTGGGCCTTGGCGTCCCCCTGATCACCCAACGTTTCGCGGGCGCGCTCAGCGCCAGAGACCTCGGGCGTTACGAAACTGAACCCGTCGCCGCCAATTCTTGCACCGGGTTGCGCGATGAACCGATCCCCGATTTGCGCGCGCGCGCCAATGCTGACCATTTCACGCAACAGGGCCTGTTCTCCAAGAATGGCGTCCATTCCCACCACGCAGTGTGCTCCGATGACCGAGCCCGAACCTATTCGCGCCCGAGCACCTACAACAGTCAGAGGTCCTATCGCCACATCTGGTCCAATTTCGGCCGTTGGATCGATCACTGCGGAAGGGTGAATGCCCGGTTCAATCCCTTGCCCGCGATCCAGCATTGCGGTGATCCCCGCCATCGCCATGCGCGGACGCTTCACGAAAATGGCCGCTCGCAACCCCATTGCCTGCCAATCCGCGCCTTCCCACAGAACGGCGGCGCGCGCTTCCCCTTTCGAAAGCGCTTCGGCGTATTTCGGTGACATGGCCATGGCCAGGTCGGTTGGGCCAGCATCACCCGGTTCGGCCGCCCGCACGATCGTCAGGCCACCATCGCCTTGGCATTCGGCACCCAAAGCGTCGGCGATTTGCTGAATGGTATACTGCATCTCGGGCTTCCTTTTGGCAGGATTTGCCCTGTGCTTACCCCTGAATGTCCGGCAGGGCCACCCCTGCCTTTTGCAGGGCCTCCCAAATCTTGCGGTCCCGGCCATAGACATCGCGGCGATACTGCACCTCGCCTTTTGGCCCGACATATGCCGTTCTATAGATCAGGTGGACCGGAACTTTTTGCTCCAAATCAACCTTGGTTTCCTTTCCCGTGTTCAGAACACGATGAAAGAATGCCTTGGGATCCTCTTCCTGTTTGGCCAGCAATGCATAAGCAAATTCGAAAGGCTGTGCCAGCCGGATGCAGCCGTGCGAGAACGCCCGCACCTCACGCGCGAACAGGCTTTTCTGGGGCGTATCATGCAGATAGATGTTATACTTATTGGGGAACATGAACTTGACCAGCCCCAAAGCATTGCTTTTGCTGGGCGGCTGGCGCATCGCAAAAGGAAAGCTCCGCGCGGTGAACTGATTGAAATCAACCGCCCCGCGATTGACCTGCCGGCCCCTGCTGTCCGTGATCTGGATATGACCGACCGCGTTGGGGTTCGCTTTCAACTTCGGCAGGTATTCCTTGGTGATGATCGAGCGCGGGACATACCAGCTGGGGTTTATCACCATATGTTCCATCACGTCCGAGAACTCTGGGCTGCGGCGATCATGCGTGTTCTTGCCGATCACCGCACGGGTTTCAAACGTGACTTGCCCGTCATCCACGATCTTTGCCGAAAAATCTGTCTGGTTGACAAGAATATGACGTGCGCCGCGTTCCCGAGGCAACCAGCGTTCCCGTTCCAGAGCGACATAAACAGCCTTGAGCCGGTCCACGGCCGGGCGATTCAACTCGGCAATCGTGCCCTTGCCTGCAACGCCATCGGGTTCCAATCCATGCGCGTTTTGAAAGGCCCTGACCCCTTCCAGCAGCGCGGCGTCGAAAGACGGGTTGGCCGATGGTTTCATGTAGCCCATCAACACCAACCGATTGCGAAGCTTTACAACATTGGGCCCGGTATCACCGTACTCCAGCTTGGTTTCCGGGACAGTCGCCCCCCAACCGCCTTGATCTACCAAATCCTGAAGCGCCAGTTTCTGCTTCATCAGAGCCCGGTACTGACGGGTTTGAGGAGCCAATTGAGCAAGATACGCGGCGCCCTGTGTGTTCAGGGCGTTCAGATGCTCGGCCGCGCTGCGACGATCCACCGACCGAACAAGTCCGTCGTCGATATTTCCGGGCCGAAGAAAACCTGAGTACAATGCGTCGGCAAACTCTACGAAAACCCTACTCAGTTCAGCCTCAACGGCGCCAAGGTCGCGTGTCGAGCGTGCATCCTGCATTTTCTGAATCAAGGATGAAACAGTGGCATCAGCCTGCGGCAGACCGTGCAGATGCGCATGTGACAGTGCCTGGATCAATGCGGCCCGGCGTTGCATATGCTCATCGGATTCACCCACCCAAATCGGCGAAAATCCGTTTGTCCGGTAAAACTCTGCGATCTTCGATTCCCGTGGGGTATGTTCTGCTACGGCCATCTGAAACGCCGTGTTGTGCGCAGGTTCAGAAGTGGTGTTTGCCATACTGGCGGTGGCCGCAAAACAGGCGGCAAGCAGGATACTGGTACGGGTTCGGAAAACAGAAAG
The DNA here is from genome assembly GCF_056543025.1 of Ruegeria sp. A4. Lineage (NCBI taxonomy): Bacteria > Pseudomonadati > Pseudomonadota > Alphaproteobacteria > Rhodobacterales > Roseobacteraceae > Ruegeria > Ruegeria sp. A4. Next base: position 642,292 of record NZ_JBQGAW010000001.1, read on the forward strand.
CATTGGATGGCCTTGGAATCAATGGCTTGGTTGGTGATACGTGCGTCGAACAACTATGAGTTTGGTTGCGCAAACTTGTCTATTCACAAATTCCTTACCGAATTGCTTCTGTTGGCGTCTGATGCGCGTTTGCATCGGCCCGGTGATGCGCAGCCAACACCTGCAAATATTCTGCGCTCGGCTGTGACATTTGCGCAAAAATCTGCCGAAAATTCCCCCTTGAAAAGGTGACTATGAAACACTTCTTGGCCGTCGAATCCGATTGTGTCATAAATTCCGCATCTGGGATGGGAAAAATTAAGACAGCGCGCGTAACATCGTGCGCAGGCAGGAACAGTACGGGACGAACCAAAATGACCAAGAGCAGTTCCTCGGGCTTGACCCGACGTGCCCTATTGGGTGCGTTTGCAGCAACAGCAGTCGCAGCAGCACCCACCTACTCCAAAGCAGCAGGCTTTTTGCGCGGCGGCGGCGATATCCGTCGCATTCGCATGTATTCCGGTCGCACGGGCGAACGGTTGGACATGATTTATTGGGTCGATGGTAAATATATCAAGGACGCTGTCAAAGAAGTGAACCATTTCATGCGCGATTGGCGTACAGATCACGTAAAATCCATCGATTTACGCACGATTGATATCATGGCGGCATCACACAACCTTTTGGATGTCAACGAACCTTACATGTTGCTGTCGGGCTATCGCTCCCCCCAGACCAACGCCATGCTCCGCGCCCGCTCTCGCGGCGTCGCCCGGAAATCGCTTCATATGAAGGGACAAGCGGCAGACCTGCGCCTGTCTTCCCGCTCCGTCTCGCAGATGGCTAAGGCTGCTATGTCATGCCGGGCCGGCGGTGTCGGTCAATATTACGGGTCCAATTTCGTGCATATGGACTGCGGTGTCGTCCGCACCTGGCGCGGCTAAGACAGCGACTTCACGATCTCGGCTTAGTTGACAGGGATTTGACTGGGGCGGCCAGTTACATCCCCGCGTCACCCCCTCCGCCGCCGGCATCACCGCCTCCGGTGTCATTGCTGGATGCTGTCGCCGCAGTGGAATTGCTGGTCTCACGAGACTTTTCATAACCGACGTCAGTGGGAACACTGGAACCGGAAGCATTGTCGCTTTCTGAATCATCATCGCTTTCGGGTTCTTCATCATCGGTCAGCTTTCCAAGGATAAACGCCAGAATTACGGCGACCACGATCCATCCTAAAACGCTTGAAGCTGAAACCCCGGTAATCGCGCTACCCAATAGTGCTACAATCACGACAACGATTATCAACTTCTTATTTGAAGAGATGACTTTCACATTCCTTCCTTCATTTGAGCTGACGCGCGCCAGCCTCGTTCGGAAAGTGTACATCAAAAAACCACTGCTTGAGGGGGTAAGCCTCAAAATGATTGTCAGGATTGTTAGGGTGGTGGCAAGCGGGCGAAAAACGGAGGCGTGCAGACACTATCCGTGGCCCGAAAGGGTATTAGCCTTGAAAATATCCCGAGAGGGGATCAGCTAGGACACCTTTCGTAGTTTCAACAGCAGATGCGGGTTGGAACTGTTGGAAGCCAAGATGCTTCGGGCGCTGGAAACCGAAAACGCGAAAGCAAAAGAATTTCTGGCCGGTCAGATGTTGAATGACGCTATTCTGCGGCATATCCTCGGACCAGCGCAGGACCCTTGTTCTTCATTAGCGACGGCCATGTGGCCCGCGAACTTCTTCCAATTCGGCGCAGAAGTTCCTGTTTTGCCAAAAAGCCTTAGAAATATGGCGATGATGGCGCACCTGAGAGGATTCGAACCTCTGGCCTCTGCCTTCGGAGGGCAGCGCTCTATCCAGCTGAGCTACAGGTGCCTTGGCCGTTAGCTAACCTTGTTCCAATCCGGGTGCAACTGAAAATCGTGATTGTTGCACCCTCTTTGAAACCAAAATCAGGCGAAAAGATCATGCGCCAATTCAAGCGCTTCGATCAGTGTGTCGACCTCATCCGTCGTGTTATATAGACCAAAGCTGGCACGGCAGGTCGCCGTGACGCCCAGGTGATCCATAAGCGGGCCCGCACAGTGATGCCCGGCGCGGACGGCAACCCCCTTTTTGTCCAGAATCGTGGATACATCATGGGCATGGCCGGCCCCGTCTAGCGTAAAGCTGAAGATGGCAGCCTTGTCTGGCCGCGTGCCCTGAACCTGAAGCCAGTTGAGACCGTTCAGGCGCTGCATGGCATAGTCCCGCAGGCCGGATTCATGGGCGGCAATGTTGTCCATTCCCAAATCCATCATGTATTCCAGCGCAACGCCCAGGCCAATTGTTTGGACAATGCCGGGTGTTCCGGCCTCGAACTTCATCGGCGGGTCGTTGTAGATCACCTGATCCTTGCTGACCTCTTTGATCATGTCACCGCCACCGACAAAGGGGCGCATCTCGGCCATGCGTTCGGACTTGATGTAGATCGCACCCGACCCCGACGGGCCATACAGCTTGTGGCCGGTGATGGCGTAAAAGTCGCAACCGATGTCCTGCACGTTCACCGGCATATGCACCGCGCCCTGACTGCCATCGACCAGCACCGGTACGCCCCTAGCATGTGCACCTTCGGTGATGGCTTTGACATCCACGACGGTACCCAGAACATTGGAACATTGCGTCACGGCCACAAGTTTGGTTTTCGGGCCGATCGCATCGATCACCGCCTGCGGATCCAACCCTCCGTCCGCGTCCACATCCACCCACTTCAGAACAACGCCCTGCCGTTCCCGCAGGAAATGCCAGGGCACGATGTTGGCGTGATGCTCCATGACGCTCAGGACGATCTCATCCCCGGCTTCCAGGCGCGGCATGGCCCAGCCATAGGCAACAAGATTGATCCCTTCGGTCGTTCCGGAATTCAGAACGATCTCATCCTCGTTCGATGCCCCCAGGAAACGGGCGATGATCCCCCGAACAGCTTCGTATTTCTCGGTCGACAGATTGGACAGATAGTGCAATCCACGGTGAACATTCGAATACTCTTCGGAATAGGCACGGGTCACCGCATCGATGACGACCTGAGGCTTTTGAGCAGACGCACCGTTGTCCAGATAGGTCAACGGCTTGCCATTCACCTGACGTGACAGGATCGGAAAGTCAGAGCGAATTTTCTGCACATCATACATGATACTGTTTTCCTAGACAGGCGCGGCCGGTGTTAAATACAGGACGAAGGGAACCGCAATCAGGGCTGACAACAGAATTACGGCGAAGGACTTCCAAAGGGATCCGAATTGATGCGCTTCGTTCAGGAAATGAAGCGTGATGTAAAGGCTCAGGATCGCCGTCGCGAACAGCATCATCATCATCAGAAACGGCATCGTCAGGCTTAGAATAAGGGTCATGACCAGGGCGACGATTTGCAGGAACTGCAACCACACCGTCAGGACCATCAGATCTTCAAAGCTTGCTTTGCCGCCTATCGCTTTTCCAACGACGAAGAACGCGAGGATGCTCAGCAGCATTGCTCCGGCGGATCGCAGCAAAACAACGGGGATGCTTTCGGGAGGCGGTGCGATTTGACCTTGCGGCACGGGCACCGACAAATCGATTCCCAACTGCACGAGACAGTTCAAAACCACTGCCAGCGCAAAGGCCAGCCACAACCCTTCCCGCCCCGGTTTCAGGGACAACAGCTGGCGGGCGGCTTGGTCGGGGCTTCTGATCGTCAGAACCGCCAGAGCGCCGAGGGAATTGATAGTCATGCAGCGGACCTTTGTACTTGTCTCAGACCGGATAACCAGAACCAGACAAAAACAGCAACCCAGACGACACCCACAATTGTCAAAGCGGGCCCGGGCCCGATGAACCCGGCAACCAGACCATTCAACAAGACCAGGGGGGCGGATGCCAACAACGCCCAGAACAGGGCCAGTCGTGCGCCATAAGCAGTGCCCTGCCCGCCCGCCATCCGCGCTGCCCAATAGGAAATCAGCGCCAGCGTGTAGAAAAACAACGGCAGTATGAACACCGACCCCAGTAAAGCGCCGCCCAAAAGCATGTTCAGCTCGACGCCTTCAAGATGCGCTTTGCGGGCAAGGCTGGGCATTTGCGCGACAAAGGCCACAACGCAAAATGCCATGACAAACACCAGCGCCCTGTCTTCCCGCTGACCCATTTCAAGAAGCCGGCGCACCACGCGCCCCGGCCCCCGGTATGTGGCCAATATGTCAGACGAGACGGCCATCAGCTACGACGCGCCAGCCACCCTTCCAGACGGCTTACGATCTCTTCCGCCAAGGCGCTGTCTTCGATCTCATCCACCGCTTCGGCAAGAAAGGCCAAGGTCAGCATGTTGGTTGCGTCCTTGACCGGCACGCCACGGGACCGCAGATAGAACAGCGCGGTTTCGTCGATCGCACCCGAGGTCGAGCCGTGCGAACACGCCACGTCATCGGCATAGATCTCAAGCTCGGGCTTGGCGAGGAATTGGCTGTCATCATCCAGAAGCAGCGATTGGCTGATCTGGTAACCGTCGGTCTTCTGGGCGCCTTCCTTCACGAGGATCTTGCCTTGAAACACGCCCGTCGCCCCGTTGCGCAGCACTTTCTTGAACACCTGACGGCTTTCGCAGTTCACCGCATCATGGGTGATGAAAACCGTGTCATCATGATGGAAGTCGCCATCGCCAACACAGGCTCCGGCCACATGGGCGACCGCGTCATCGCCTGTCAGCTCGACGACCTGCTCATTGCGGGTCAGCACGCCATTCACGGTCAAAGTGAAGGATTTATAGACCGATTCCGTGCCCAGACGGGTGAACATATGGGTCGCGGCCCGGCGTTCATGGTCCCTGCCCTGGGCGCGCACATGGTGCAGCGTGCCCTTGTCGGCGATGTCGATCTCCATGCATTTGTTGAAGCGTGACGCAGCCGGACCGGTTTCCAGAATGGTGGCCTCGGCCCCGCTTTCGACGCGAATAACGTGGTGCAGGATCGCATCCGAGGTCGGCGACGCATGACGATAGATCAGGTTGATCGGTTTGGACGGTTTGCCGGTGACATGAATGGCCACACCATCCGACGCAAAAGCCGTGTTCAGCGCCGCCAGCGGACGCTGGACCGGAGACTGACCGCGCGTCTCAAGCACGCCATACAGGTCTTTCGCCCAATGAATGTCCTTGCAGCAGATATCCTCGAGCCGGTCTATGGTCACGCCTTCCAGCGTCAGGTCATCCGACTCTTCGGCGCTGAATTCACCGTCCACGAAGACGATGTTCAGCCGGTCGAGTCCGCTGAACATCAACGGCTCATCATCGGCAAACACCGCAGCCGGAGGCGCGTCTGGCGAGACCAGAGTGTCCGGTTGAGTGTATTTCCAATATTCGTCACGCCGTCCGGGCAGACCGGTTTCCAGAACACGGGCCAGCGCGTCTTCGCGCGCGGCGCGGGTGCATCCCGCGTCGGGCATGGTCAAGGCGGACAGCCGGGCCTCGGTCGCGGATTGTTTGACTTCGGGCAAGGCCATCAGTTCACCTCGGCAAGAATGTCGGCATAACCGTTGTTTTCAACCTCGAGCGCCAGATCTGGGCCTCCGGTTTTGACAATGCGGCCATCGGCCATGATGTGCACGACGTCGGGTTTGATGTGATCCAGCAGGCGCTGGTAATGGGTGATGACCAGGAACCCGCGACCTTCATCGCGCAGCGCATTCACACCTTCGGCGACCAATTTCATCGCATCCACATCCAGACCCGAGTCGGTTTCGTCCATGATGCACATCTTGGGTTCCAGCATGGCCATTTGCAGGATTTCATTGCGCTTTTTCTCACCGCCCGAGAAACCCACATTGACCGGACGCTTGAGCATATCCGCGTCGATCTTCAGCGTCTTGGCCTTGGCACGCACTTCCTTTAGGAAATCCGCGGCAGACAGCTCGTCCTCACCCCGCGCCTTGCGCTGTGCATTCACGGCGGTGCGCAGGAAGGTCATGTTGCCCACGCCCGGAATTTCGACCGGGTACTGGAAGGCCAGAAACACGCCGGCAGCGGCGCGCTCTTCCGGTTCCATCTCCAGCAGATCGTCGCCATTCAGCGTGGCGGACCCCTCGGTCACTTCGTACCCGTCGCGGCCCGACAGCACGTAGCTGAGTGTTGACTTGCCTGACCCGTTCGGCCCCATGATCGCGTGTACCTTGCCGGCTTCAACCGTCAGGTCCACACCCTTTAGGATCTGCTTGTCTTCTTCTTCAAGCTTTACGTGCAGATTCTTGATTTCCAGCATTTTTTATCCTTTTGCGTATCGCAGGGGGCACCGTGGCCCCGAAACCTTCTTATCCCAGCAACTTGCGGATCAGACGCGCGACGATCCAGCCCAGGATCGCCCCTCCGCCAACCGCCCAAACCGGGTTGATGAATTCCATGTGGTTGATGTTGACGTAAGCCATACCCAGCAGACCGCCAAGAACCGGCAACGCGTAACCCAGCCAGGTCAGCACGTCTTCTTTCCGGATGCCGCTTCGTGACGCCCGCGTCATCAGCCAACCGACCCTTCCAGCGAGATTGCCACCAGTTGCTGCGCTTCCATGGCGAACTCCATCGGCAGTGCTTGCAGAACGTCCTTGCAGAACCCGTTGACCACCAAAGCCACGGCTTCTTCTTCGTCCATGCCGCGCTGACGGCAGTAGAACAGCTGATCGTCATCCACCTTGGATGTCGTCGCCTCATGCTCAACCCGGGACGAGTTGTTCTTGACCTCGATATACGGAACCGTATGTGCCCCGCATTTGTCGCCGATCAGCAAGCTGTCGCATTGGGTATAGTTGCGGCTGTCCTTGGCTTTCGGATGCATCGAAACCAGACCACGATAGGTGTTCTGCGCCTTGCCCGCACTGATGCCCTTGGACACGATGCGCGACTTGGTGTTCTTGCCCAGATGAACCATCTTAGTGCCGGTATCGGCCTGCTGATAGTTGTTGGCAATCGCGATCGAATAGAACTCACCCTGGCTTTCGTTGCCGCGCAGGATGCAGGACGGGTATTTCCACGTCACGGCCGAGCCGGTTTCAACCTGCGTCCACATCACCTTGGACCGGTCGCCCCGGCAGTCGGCACGTTTGGTCACGAAGTTGTAGATGCCGCCCTTGCCGTTTTCATCCCCGGGGAACCAGTTCTGGACGGTCGAGTATTTCACTTCGGCGTCTTCTTCGACAATGATCTCGACCACGGCCGCGTGCAGCTGCGCGGTGTCGCGCTGGGGCGCGGTGCAGCCTTCCAGATAGGACACGTACGAGCCTTTGTCGGCGATGATCAGAGTGCGCTCGAACTGGCCCGTGTTTTCGGCGTTGATGCGGAAATAGGTGCTCAGTTCCATCGGGCAGCGGACACCGGGCGGAATGTAGACGAAGGACCCATCCGAAAACACGGCCGAGTTCAATGTCGCATAAAAGTTGTCCGACACCGGAACCACAGTGCCCAGATACTTCTTGACCAGCTCAGGGTGTTCCTTGATCGCTTCTGAAATCGAACAGAAAATCACACCGGCCTTTTTCAGTTCGGCCTGAAAGGTCGTGCCGACGGACACTGAGTCAAACACCGCGTCCACAGCAACCTTGCGACCCTCGGCCGGAGCATCCTCAGCACCTTCGACGCCGGCCAGAATCATCTGTTCTTTCAGAGGGATACCAAGCTTTTCGTAAGTGGCCAGCAGCTTGGGGTCGACATCGTCCAACGATTTGGGTTTCTCTTCCATCGATTTCGGACGGGCATAGTAATACTGGTTCTGAAAATCGATCTCGGGATAGGTGACCATGGCCCATTTCGGTTCTTCCATCTTGGTCCAGCGCTCAAACGCGGCCAGACGCCACTCGGTCATCCATTCCGGTTCTTCATTCTTTTCCGAGATCAGACGAACGATGTCCGGGTTCACACCTTTCGGCGCGTACTCCATTTCGATGTCCGTGTCCCAGCCGTATTTATAGGTTCCGACCTCGCGCACCGCATCCACGGTTTCCTGATCGACACCCTCTTTCACCTGGGTCTGGTCCAAAGCGGCCATAACTTACCCTCCGTCAGATCACGCGGCGCGCGCGCGAAGCTTTTTCTCTTTCTCAAGCCACGTTTCGGCGAAACGCAGCACATCTTCTTCCGTTGTCCGAGGTCCCAGCGATACGCGGATTGCGCTGCTGGCCGTTTCCTCGTCAAATCCCATGGCGGTAAGCACCGCGCTGGAACGAACCTTGCCGCTGGAACAGGCAGAGCCCGCACTGACGGCAAAACCCGACAGGTCCATCTGCATGACCTGGGTTTCACCCTTCCAACCGGGCGCAGCAAAACACAGGGTGTTCGGCAGGCGTTGCCGCCCTTTCCCGACAAAAATAGGTGATTTTACAGCGGCCTCAAGAGCGTTTTCTAGAATATTTCTAAATTCTTCGACCTGCTCCCAAACGCCATTGGCCAGATCCCGCATCGCAGCTTCAGCTGCGGCCCCGAACCCCACGATACCAATGACATTTTCGGTTCCTGACCTGCGGCCCATTTCCTGACCGCCCCCCTTGATCTGCGCCGCCAGGTCGGTTCCGCGCTGCATCACAACGGCACCGACACCTTTTGGACCGCCCAGTTTATGCGCCGAGACCAGGGCCATCTGGGCATTCATCCAGTTGAACGCGACGGGCAGCTTGCCAAAAGCCTGTGTGGCGTCTGTCACGGCCAGACCGGACGGCAGTGTTTGAACAATCCCCGTCTCTGAGTTTGCCAGTTGCAATGTCGACATTTCAGGCGCGGTTACCTGCACGTCTCCGGCCTCGGAAACCGTAAGATCCTCTTTGATCCAGGCTCTTACCGCGTCATGTTCAATCGCCGCGCCGTGCAATTGGCGCCCCGACAATGCCAGCGCCGCACCTTCGGTTGACCCAGATGTAAAGACGATATCCGCCCCATCCGCCCCAAAGGCCGATGCAACCTGGGCCCGGGCGCGCTCGATCAGAGCTTTGGCGGCCCGACCTTCCGCATGAACCGACGAGGGATTGCCGCAGACTTCCATCGCCGAAATCATCGCGTCCCTCGCTTCGGGGCGCAGCGGCGTTGTTGCATTGTGATCCAGATAAACACGTTTCATGGATACATCTTTTTGCCGACAGACTTCATTTCATATCCCGCCCGTTAAGATCATTCATCTACAACGGAAAACAGGCTCGGAACGGCCGGGCACGGGGCGAGGTCGTTCTTGATCACATCTGACAAACGGGTTTGATGCAGGAACACATAGACATGCGCGCTGAGACTTTCCCAAAGCCGATTGGTCAATGATTGAGCGCGGCTGCCGGACGAGGCCCCGGACGCTCCGGCCCCTTTTTGCAGCGCATCAACGGTTTCGTCCACGGCCGCCAGAATTTCGACGACACGAATTTCGGATGCCGGGCGTGCCAGTCGATACCCGCCGCCGGGCCCCCGCACGGAAGACACCAAGTCCGCCCGGCGGAGTTTGACGAAGAGCTGCTCGAGATATGGCAACGAAATGTCCTGCCTCTCGGAGATTTCCCCAAGCGTCACCAGTCGTTCCGTCGGCTGGAGCGCAATATCCGCCAGGGCGACCATTGCGTAACGCCCTTTGGTCGACAGCTTCATTCCATGCCCCCTTTCAGCAGGATTTGCGCGAAATCATTGACGCCGACGTTGCCAGTGCGTATCTCCGACTGACAGCGCTGGTATGCGCCAAGCAACATAATTAGAACCGTTCTAAGGTGCCCGACGATTATCGTCAAGTATATCCGGGCATCGGCACGAAAAAGACAGGACCAAAGCACACATGCCCGAGGTGATTTTTCCCGGACCCGAAGGCCGCCTGGAAGGCCGCTACCACCCGCAAAAGGAAAAAGACGCACCGATCGCCATCGTGCTTCACCCGCACCCTCAGTTCGGCGGGACCATGAACAACAAGGTGGTCTACAATCTTCACTATGCCTTCTACAACATGGGGTTCACCGTGTTGCGCTTTAACTTCCGCGGCGTCGGTCGCAGCCAGGGCGAGTATGATCAGGGCGTGGGCGAGCTGAGCGATGCGGCATCGGCGCTGGACTACCTGCAATCGATGAACAACAATTCGAAACACTGCTGGGTCGCAGGTTTTTCGTTCGGTGCGTGGATCGGTATGCAGCTGCTGATGCGCCGCCCTGAAATCACGGGGTTCATCAGTGTATCGCCCCCTGCAAACATGTATGACTTTTCGTTCCTTGCCCCCTGCCCGTCTTCCGGCCTGATCATCAACGGAACGGCTGACAGGGTGGCGCCACCGGCTGACACGACCTCGCTGGTGAACAAGCTGCACGAGCAGAAGGGGATCACCATCACGCACACCGAAGTAGAAGGTGCAGATCACTTCTTTCAGGATCGTCACATGGACACGCTGATCACCAATGTCAGCGACTATGTGAAACGCCGCCTGACCGAGAACACCCGCTGATGTCCGACACCATCACATCTCTTGCCGCCAAACTGGCCGAAGATACGATGAAGGTAATGGATGAGACGGGCGAAGACAGGTTCTTTGTCGAAGTTGGTGAAGTGCTCGGGGCCGCGTCTCAGTCTCTGGAAGAGGCGTTTCTGACGGAAATTCGTGTTCGGTTGGCTGAACGGAAAGCCAGGCAGTTCGTGATCAAACGCTTGTCTGCGCATCGTGCAAAGCAGAAGGCGATCGAAAAGCAATGACCGACCGTCTGTCGGCGCAAATCGCATTTCTGAAACGGGCCGACGAACTGAAAATGGTCGAGCGGGCAAATGTCCTGCTTGACCAGTCCAGACCCGAAAATTCGGCAGAACACAGCTGGCATCTGGCCTTGTGGGCCTTTGTCATGGCCCCGTTGGCGGGGCCGGAAGTCTCGATTGATCGGGTCATACGCATGCTGTTGCTGCATGACCTGGTTGAAATCGTTGTCGGCGACCACCCAATTCACCTTGAGACTGACTGGAACGCGGTCGCCAAGGCCGAACAAGCCGCAGCCAAAGAGCTGTTTGGGCTGTTGCCAAAGGATCAGGCCGATGCGTTTCACGCTGTCTGGCGTGAATTTGAGGAAGATCAGACCGCCGACGCCCAGTTTGCAAAGGTTCTGGATCGTTGTCAGCCACTGTTTCAGGTTCTGTGTGCCCCGAACCCCGATCCGGATCACGTGGGCATAGCGCGTTCAAACCTCGAAGGCGGTCGCGCCGCCTATCTGGAAAAGGTTTTTCCACTGGCCTACGAGCACGCCGCAAACCTGCTGGCTGGTGCAGATACGCAGGCCAACGCGTTTACGACACGGCTGGCGTTTCTGACCGAAGCTGATCAGCTGAAGTCTGTTCTCCGTGCCTCGCGGCTGATGGCGGGTGATCGTTTCGAAAACTCGGCAGAACACTCGTGGCACATCATGCTCTACGCCTGGGTCCTGGCTGAAAACGCGCCCTCAGGTATCAGTGTTGATCGGGTCCTTCAGATGCTGTTGCTGCACGATATCGTCGAAATCGACGCCGGCGACAATCCGATCCACGGGCAGGTCGATCACGCAGCGCAAGCCGCCAAGGAACAAGCGGCCGCCAAGCGCTTGTTCGGGTTGCTGCCCGACACGCAATGCAACACCTTCACGACATTGTGGCACGAGTTTGAAGCGGCAGACAGCCCCGACGCCAGGTTCGCCAAAGCCGTTGATCGTTTTCAGACACCTGTCGCCAATCTGGAAACCGGTGGCGGATCGTGGGTCGATTACAAAGTAACATATGCCCAGCTTGAGGCACGCGTTCAGCCTGCGATTGCAGCAGGTTCTCCTCGGCTGTGGGATTGGCTGCAACCGCAACTGGCTGCACACTTCCAGAACGTCGAGGCTGTACACCACTAGGCAGAAAAGAAAAAAGGAGCCCGACGGCTCCCTTTTCCCTGCTAAGCTCTACGTGGCGCTTAAAAAACACTACTACCATCAAACTGTTCAACCATGTTGGCTGCTTCAACTTCGACGGACCCCCCGTCAGCAAGCCACCCAATCGCCACTATCAGACCCGCAGCAAATATTACGGATTTCGAAAATGTCGTCATAACTCAAAACTCAATAACAAATCATAAAATACGTTGAGAAGATTACACTAATTCGATTCTCTGAATAGTCAGGTATACCTGACCTCAGACGGTATTCTCATATCTTCAAACTCCAAAAATCGCCTTGCCCACCCCTTCGGTTTCATGCTCAACGCGAGGGTATCTTTCCTGTTTCGAGGATTAAAATGCCCCAAGCGTATCTGTATCTGATGCTGGCTGTCGTTGCGGAAACCATTGGCACCACGGCCTTGCAGGCCAGTCAACAATTCACCCGGTTCTGGCCGTCCGTCCTTATGGTCGTGGGGTACGGACTCGCATTTTACCTCATGGCGCTGACGCTGAAATACATGCCTGTCGGTATTGTTTATGCGATCTGGTCCGGTCTGGGCATCTTTCTGATCGCCGTGATCGGATTCATCGTGTTCGGCCAAAGGCTGGATTGGCCTGCGATCCTGGGGTTGACGTTGATCTTGTCCGGAATCCTGATCATTCACCTCTTTTCCAAGACTGCCGGTCACTGATCCACGGTTAGGGCTGGTATATTTTGTCGCGCCGCGCTATGCGCGCGGCAACTTCCCGTTCAAAGGCTGACCTCTCATGGACCTGCGCAACATCGCAATCATCGCTCACGTGGACCACGGCAAGACGACCCTGGTGGATGAGCTGCTCAAACAATCCGGCGCGTTCCGGGAAAACCAGGCCGTGGCGGAACGCGCCATGGACAGCAACGATCTGGAGCGCGAGCGTGGCATCACCATTCTGGCCAAGGCAACTTCGGTCGAATGGAAAGACACGCGCATCAACATCGTCGACACCCCCGGCCACGCCGATTTCGGTGGTGAGGTCGAGCGTATCCTCAGCATGGTCGATGGTGTCGTCCTGCTGGTTGATGCCGCCGAAGGCCCGATGCCGCAGACCAAGTTCGTGACGTCGAAAGCCTTGGCGCTGGGCCTGCGCCCGATCGTGGTTCTGAACAAGGTCGACAAGCCGGATGCAGAGCCTGATCGCGCATTGGACGAATGCTTTGATCTGTTTGCCAACCTCGGCGCCGATGATGACCAGTTGGATTTCCCGGCCATGTATGCCTCGGGCCGTTCAGGCTGGGCGGATATGGAGCTGGACGGCCCGCGCAAGGACCTGAGCGCACTGTTTGATCTGATCGTCGATCACGTTCCTGCCCCGAAACAGATCGCGCATAAGGGTGAGCCGTTCCGGATGCTGGCCACCACTTTGGGCAGCGATCCTTTCATCGGCCGCATTCTGACGGGTCGTGTGGAAAGCGGCACATTGAAAGCTGGCGACAGCCTGAAAGCCCTGAGCCGTGACGGATCGTTGATCGAAAACTTTCGCGCCTCAAAAATATTGGCATTCCGCGGGCTGGCTCAGCAACCTATCGATGTGGCCGAAGCCGGTGACATCGTCACCATCGCCGGCATGAGCAAAGCAACCGTGGCAGATTCTCTGGTTGCTCCGCAGGTCGAAGAAGCCCTGCCTGCACAGCCCATCGACCCGCCGACGATCACCGTAACTTTTGGTATCAATGATTCTCCGTTGGCCGGTCGTGACGGCAAGAAAGTTCAGTCGCGCGTCATCCGTGATCGCCTGATGAAAGAAGCCGAATCCAATGTCGCGATTCGCGTCACCGACACACCCGGCGGCGAGGCTTTCGAGGTCGCGGGCCGCGGCGAGTTGCAGATGGGTGTTCTGATCGAGAACATGCGCCGTGAAGGGTTCGAACTCAGCATCTCGCGCCCTCAGGTTCTGTTCCGTGAAGAAAACGGCCAGCGGCTGGAACCGATCGAGGAAGTCACCATTGACGTTGACGATGAATACTCGGGCGCCGTGATCGAAAAGATCACCGGGGCCCGCAAAGGTGAGTTGGTCGAGATGCGCCCCGCAGGTGCCGGCAAGACCCGCATCATTGCCCATGTACCGTCCCGTGGCCTGATCGGCTATCACGGCGAATTCCTGACCGACACCCGCGGCACAGGCGTTCTGAACCGCGTGTTCCATGGCTGGGCGCCGCACAAAGGCCCGATCCCGGGCCGCCGAGCGGGCGTTCTGATCTCGATGGAGAATGGCCAAGCCGTGGCCTATGCCCTGTGGAACCTGGAAGAGCGTGGCCGGATGTTTGTCGGTCCTCAAACGGATGTCTATCAAGGCATGGTGATTGGCGAGCATTCTCGTGACAATGATCTGGAAGTGAACCCGCTGAAAGGCAAGAAGCTGACAAACGTACGCGCGAGTGGCTCGGACGATGCGGTTCGTCTAACGCCGCATATTCAGTTCTCGCTGGAAGAGGCAATTGCTTATATTGACGACGATGAACTGGTCGAAGTCACCCCGAATGCAGTGCGCTTGCGCAAGCGTTATCTTGACCCGCACGAGCGCAAGCGGATGGCCAAGTCGGCCTGATTTACCCGGCAGACCGCTGCCGCAATCGGAAACAATTGCCCAAGTGTGGCAATTTTGCGTCCAAACGGACAAAAGATAAAAAACGGACAACCGGGCACTACGCCCGGTTTTCAATTGAAAAGAGTAGACTTTCTTCTTTGGGTTGCATTAATTCTCCATCACTCCCCCAATCCACATGTTGTGATTGAGACCCGTTTAAGGTGAAAATATGCCAGTTGTGTGACGTCGTTCATAAACACCCTCGCTGCGGTGGTTCATATGAACACGTAGTAAAGTATCGAGTTTCGAGGAGTTCCACATGGGTATCCGGTCCCGCAATATCCCGCTGTATTTTGTCGCTACGACATTTTTGTTTTCGCCTACGGGTGAAGCTTTCGCCGCCGGAACATGCACCGTTCAAACAGCCAGACAATCCGCTGCATCCGCACAGGTGTTATGTGAGTGTGACGCTGTGACATCGGGTATGATCCGATACATTCAACGCCGGCACGATTTCGATCAAATTCTGGCGCGTGTAGGTGCTGAATGTGCGCCACTTGCAGACTTGCTTTCAGATTTGCCGACGGCGTCGATCGGCGCAAGTGATCAGCGATCCGGAGATGGTCCGTCCGATGAGACAGTCGACAGCGGCTCGGCTTTCGGTGGTGGTGGCGGTTTAAGCGGTGGAACCGGCGGTACAAGCGGTGAAAACGGCGGCACCGGCGGCGGTGGCACTGGCCTAGGGGGCGAAGGCAGCGGCTCTGGCGGCGGCGGTGAAAACGAAGGTGGCGGTGAAAACGAAGGTGGTGGCGAAAACGAAGGCGGCGGCGAAAACGAAGGTGGCGGTGAAAACGAAGGCGGCGGCGAAAACGAAGGCGGCGGCGAAACGTTTTAATTTGGAAGCAAAAATACCGGTGCAAGATACGATTGCACCGGTATTCAGTTTCTCAAAAAGACTTTCAGGTTTCCTCAGCTATGGCCGTACACACCAACCCAACGTCCGGGGCGGTTCGGGTCTTGCATGCGAAGAAACAGATACCGCGTCGCCGTCCAGGGTTTGATACGGTTCGTGAGGTTGTCCAAAACCAAATCACCGTTTGAAGAGCGATACACCAGCACCGCATGAGGCACCCGACGCGTGTCCAGAACCGTCGCGATCAACAGTTTACTTGGATCGACGCCGGCATGGATCAAATCTCTTTTCTTCAACAGCGCGAAGTCTTCGCAATCGCCCCCCCTGTCCGTGGGAAGCGCCCAACGCTCGGTCATTTTGTACTGAGATTGATCGGTGACTTCTCGCGTCGATCTGTTCACGCGCCGATTCACCTGTTCGACAACCTTCAGTTCTTGCTGGCTGGACATGGACACGGATCGTTTTTCGGCACAGGCCCATTTGTACTCGGCGCACAGATTTGCCGCCCCTGAAGGTGGCGGCGAGGACGCGACACTTGGGATAAACCCGTTCCCGGACGCATGTGCGACGGGGACCACCGCTAGGGTGCAAACGCCAAAAAAACTGATGCTGAAGGCCCGCACTGAAACCGGCAGAAGTCTTGCACCAAACCGCTTGGCCAGATTTGTGAAGTGTTTCATGCCTGTACCCCAATCCGATGTTCTTCGTACGATTGCACGTCAAACAGGGTCGCATTCCGATTCGTGAAACTATCCGCGAACAACCCCGCGCAGGCAATCACCTAAAAAGTTGAAGGGGAAAAAGGGCGGAAATTCGTCCGTCAATCTGACCTTTTTGCGCAAGAATTTGGGTGAAGCAGCCACAATTCAGGCGCTAAACGCGCAAATCCGCGACGGCGTGGCCTGACAAGTAATTGAAATAATGAAAAAATAAACTCAGCCCATATTTGCGAGCTGAGTTTCCAAGGTCGATCGTGGCATAAGCCAATGATTGCCTATTGGCTGCCCGTTTACCGGGCAAACCGCGCTACACTTCGTGAACGCAGACGTTCACTCCGTGATTTCAACCACAACCAATTCACGTTCACTGGCGTCGCGCGCATGACTCAATGCTTGTTGATAGTCATCCGAGTTATAGCATTCGACAGCCGCTTCAAGCGACGGGAAACGGGCAACAACGTTGCGTGGCCGTTCCTTGCCTTCCAACTGAACGTAACGCGCCGCACGGGCGATGAAAGTGCCCCCGTGCTTGGCAATGGCTGGCCCGGCCAATTCGGCATATTTTCCATACGCCTCAGCATCGGTCACCGTCACATGTGCAATCCAAAGTGCGGCCATCTTATCCTCCTAAAACCTGTTCTGCGGCCTTGATCGCCGAATCCGCGTTTGACGCATCCCGTCCACCGCCCTGGGCCATATCCGGGCGGCCGCCGCCGCCCTTGCCGCCCAATTCCACCACGGCGGCCTTGACCAGATCGACCGCCGAAACGGTTCCTGTCAGGTCTTCGGTGACGCCAGCCGCAACCGCGGCCTTGCCGCCGGTATCCGCGATGAGCAACACCGCCCCCGACCCAAGACGCGCCTTGTGTTCGTCGATCAATGCCGGAAGATCCTTGCCGGACACCCCGCTGAGGGCCTGCGCTATGAATTTCACGCCGTTCACATCACGCGCTTCGGCACCACCGCCCTGCCCGTTCCCGCCGGCCATCGCCAGATCTCGACGCAGTTGCGCCACTTCGTTCTGCAATGACTTGCGTTCCTCCAGCAGGCTTTTCACGCGGGCCACCACATCATCCGGCTGCGCCTTCAGTTCCGACGCCACCTGCGCAAGACGATGATCCTGTGTCGAAAGGTAACGGAACGCCTCATCCCCGGTCAGTGCCTCGATGCGGCGCACGCCGGCACTGCTTGCGCTGTCGCCCAGGATAACAAAGGTGCCGATGTCACCCGTCTGGCGCACATGGGTGCCGCCGCACAGTTCGATCGACCAGGTTTCGCCATCATGGCCCTTGCCCGTAGGTGCCTTTCCCATCGAAACAACACGCACCTCGTCACCGTATTTCTCGCCGAACAGTGCCTGCGCGCCCAGTTTGCGTGCGTCATCCGGTGTCATGACCCGTGTCTCGACAGCCGAGTTCTGGCGGATGAAACCGTTCACCTCACGTTCGATCTTCTGGATTTCCTCCAGGCTCAGCGCTTTGGAATGGCTGAAGTCGAACCGCAGACGATCCGCCGCATTCAGCGAGCCGCGCTGCGCCACATGGTCGCCCAGCTTTTCCCGCAGCGCTTCATGCAGCAAGTGGGTGGCCGAGTGGTTGGCCCGGATTGCCGTGCGGCGCGCATGATCGACTTCCAGCTCGACAGAATCGCCTTTTGACACGGCACCGCTGACGACCGTCACCTTATGTGCATAGACCTTCCCATCCGCGAATTTTCTGGTGTCCTCCACCCGGCTGAGGTGATCGCGATCTTCAAGACGCCGCAACTCGCCGGTGTCGCCCACCTGACCACCAGCTTCGCCATAGAACGGCGTCTGGTTCACCACGACCCAGCCGCTGTCGCCCGCTTCGATCTTGTCAACCAAAGCACCGTCAACAGCCAGTGCCGCAACCTGAGCTTCGGCTTTCTCGGTGTCATAGCCAAGAAAGTCGGTCGCCCCGGCGCTGTCCAGAACATCGAACCATACCGCCTGATCCGCGGCTTCACCTGACCCGGCCCAGGCAGCCCGCGCCTTGGCCTTTTGTTCGGCCATCGCCGTTTCAAAGCCTTCGGTGTCAACTGTCCGGCCTTTTTCACGCAGCGCATCCTGTGTCAGGTCCAGTGGGAAACCGTAGGTGTCATACAGTTTGAATGCCGCCTCACCGGACAAAGGCGCCCCCTCGGCAAGGCCGGACACCTCATCGTCCAGCAGCCTCAACCCCCGGTCCAGCGTCTGCTTGAAACGCGTTTCTTCAAGCAACAAGGTCTCTTCGATCAATGGCTGTGCCTGGGTCAACTCGGCATAGTGACCGCCCATCTGTTGTACCAATGCCGGGACAAGCCGGTGCATTACCGGATCCTTGGCGCCCAACAGATGCGCATGACGCATGGCACGACGCATGATGCGGCGAAGAACATAGCCGCGGCCGTCATTGCTGGGCATCACGCCATCAGCAATCAGGAACGAAGTCGAACGCAGGTGGTCCGCGATCACGCGGTGGTGCACGTTCTGATCCCCGTAAGGATCCACGCCGGTTGCATCGGCCGATGCCTCGATCAGGGCCTTGAACAGATCGGTATCATAATTGTCATGGCTGCCCTGCAACAATGCACCGATCCGCTCGAGCCCCATGCCCGTATCGATCGACTGCATGTTGAGCTCGACCATCGAGCCGTCTTCGAACTGCTCGTTTTGCATGAAGACGACGTTCCAGATTTCAATGAACCGATCGCCGTCCTCTTCGGCAGAGCCCGGAGGACCACCCCAGATGTGGTCTCCGTGGTCGTAGAAGATCTCGGTACACGGGCCGCAGGGGCCGGTCGGGCCCATCTGCCAGAAATTGTCGCTGGTGGCGATGCGGATGATCCGGTCTTCGGGAACACCGACCTTTTTCCAGATTTCAAACGCCTCGTCATCGGTATGATAGACCGTTGTCAGCAGGCGGTTCTTATCGATCCCAAATTCTTTGGTGATCAATTCCCACGCGAATGGGATCGCTTCGTGTTTGAAGTAATCACCAAACGAGAAGTTCCCCAACATCTCGAAGAATGTATGGTGGCGCGCCGTGTAACCCACATTGTCGAGATCGTTGTGCTTGCCGCCGGCACGCACACATTTCTGCGCCGTGGTGGCGCGCTTGTAGTCACGTGTTTCCAATCCGGTGAACAGGTTCTTGAACTGCACCATGCCCGAATTGACGAACATCAGCGTCGGGTCGTTGCGCGGCACCAGCGGGCTGGACGCCACGACCTCATGCCCCTGTTTTTCAAAGTAGTTCAGAAAGGTCGATCGGATGTCGTTCAGGGTTGGCATAGGGCTCTCTCGGCGCACAAAAAACTTGGTCCCCGCAGGTTTATCCCCCTGTCAAACGAGTGTCCACAGCAGAGGCGTGTCCGAACGAAACAAGGCGGCCCGGGGACCGCCTTGTTCATGTATTTTCAACACAGCGCCTCGGGTCGGGAACGTACCGCACCCCGTCAGCGATCGTCAGGCTTCAAGGATGTCATCATCCTCGGCTGCGCCCGGAGGCATGTCGAAATCCAGCCCGTGAGCCGCCCGAATCTTGTCTTCGATCTCAAAGGCAATGCGGCTGTTGTCGCGCAGATATTGTTTGGCATTCTCACGCCCCTGCCCGATCCGTTCGTCGCCATAGCTGAACCATGACCCTGACTTTTCGACCACACCGGCTTTGACACCCAGATCCAGCAGTTCGCCCATCTTGCTGATGCCTTCGCCGTACATGATGTCGAATTCCACCTGCTTGAAGGGAGGTGCAACCTTGTTTTTGACGACCTTGACGCGCGTCTGGTTGCCGACAACTTCGTCCCGGTCCTTGATCGCGCCGATGCGCCGGATATCCAGACGGACCGAGCTGTAGAATTTCAGTGCATTACCGCCGGTGGTGGTTTCGGGGCTGCCGAACATCACGCCGATTTTCATCCTGATCTGGTTGATGAAGATCACCATGCAGTTCGAGCGGCTGATCGAGCCCGTCAGTTTCCGCATCGCCTGGCTCATCAGACGGGCCTGAACGCCGACATTGCTATCACCCATGTCGCCTTCCAGTTCGGATTTCGGCGTCAGCGCCGCAACCGAATCGACCACGACCATGTTGACCGCGCCCGAGCGCACCAGCGTATCGGTGATCTCCAGCGCCTGCTCACCGGTATCGGGCTGCGAGATCAGAAGCTCATCCAGATCAACGCCCAGCTTTCGCGCATATTGCGGGTCCAGCGCGTGCTCGGCGTCAACAAAGGCGCAGACGCCGCCGCGTTTCTGCTGTTCTGCAATGCAATGCAGCGTCAGCGTCGTCTTCCCCGAGCTTTCGGGGCCGTAAATCTCAACAATGCGCCCCATGGGCAGACCGCCGATTCCCAACGCAATATCCAGCCCGAGCGAGCCTGTCGAACTTGCGTCGATGTCCTGTTTGGCGCCTTCGCCAAGCTTCATGATGGAGCCTTTGCCGAACTGCCGTTCGATCTGGGCCAGCGCGCTGTCGAGCGCCTTTTGCTTGTCTGCGTTTTTCTTGTCGCTCATTGTCAGAAGATCCGCCATTGTCCTGTCGCCTTCCCTTTTGTCACACCCTTGATCGGGCGGCAATCGCTGCTTTGTTCGCCTCTTGTTCCTTATGGGACCAAAAGAAGAACATTTCAATAAAAACTTACGGGATTTAGTCTTCAGCAATTGTATTAAGAAGTCCTTTACGACAATCTGCGCGCATAGCCGGATGACAATTGGAGCAATTAAATGCTTGTTTTCTATGAGGAACGCCTTGCCTTCCTTGCCGTTCCCAAAACCGGCAGCACGGCTTATCACACGGCGTTGCGGGATCGCGCTGATATCGTCGTCACTCACCCGCCCGAGCTTAAACATGCTCCGGTGCGCAGGTATGATCGGTTTTTCCAGAACATTTTTCGGAAAATGTACGATACCGAGATGGAGATCCTGGCAGTTGTTCGCGAACCCGTTGACTGGCTGGGCAGCTGGTATCGATTTCGCAGCCGCGCCGATCTGGTCGGTCACGTCCATTCGACCCGAGACATGAGTTTCGACACGTTTGTGCAGGCCTATATGTCAAACCCGCGCCCGGATTTTGCCGATGTTGGCAGCCAAAGCCAGTTTTTCCGTACCCGCAGCAATGGTCGCGGCGCCACGCATATTTTCAAATACGAAAACCGGGGCAAAATTCTCGACTTCCTGCAAGCGCGACTGAATATGCAGATCGACCTGCCGCAAGAGAATGTATCACCACCGGGTGATCTGACGCTGACGCCAGAGACTCGTCAGAAATTTCGCAAAAGACACGCAGAGGAATTCGCGCTCCACGATGCAGCCTTGTAGGGTGCTCAGTTCAGCTGTTGGAAAACCGCCTCGGTCAACTGGGTGAGAGAAAACGGCTTGGGCAGGAAGATCGAATTGGCGATCTCGGGTTCTGAATCGCCAAAGGCACCTTCCGTATACCCCGATACGAAGACCACGCGGGCATCCGGACGTGTTTCCCGAGCTTTGCGCACCCAGGTCGGCCCATCCATGCCGGGCATGACCACATCCGTTACGAATACGTCCACGTTCAAAGATGGATCCTCCAGAAGTCGTAGGGCTTCCTCGGCCGAATCCGCTTCCAGCACAGTGTAGCCCTTGAGCCGCAGGGCCCGGGTTGCAAAGGCGCGGACCGGTGCTTCGTCTTCAACCAAAAGCACGACACCCTCTCCTTGCCGGGCGCTTTGAGCTTCGGGCTGGGCCGGAGTGTCCTGTTCAGCCTCTGCCACCGTGGCGCAAACCGGCAGAAAGACGGTGAATTCGGTGCCTCGACCCACCGTGCTGTCGACAAAGATGAAGCCGCCCGTCTGCTTGACGATGCCATACGCTGTTGAAAGCCCAAGCCCTGTCCCCTCGCCCGTGCGCTTTGTCGTATAGAACGGCTCGAAGACCTTTTGCAGTTTGTCGGCAGGTATTCCCACGCCGCTGTCCATGACCCTGACCGTAACGTATTCGCCGGGCTGGACGGTCGCCCTGTCCCTGCTGAGCGGTTGCGACAGGTTCAATACCTCGGTCTCGATGCGGATCTCGCCCCCGTCAGGCATAGCATCGCGCGCGTTGACGACCAGATTCATCAACACCTGTTCCAGCTGCCGTTTGTCCGCCCGAACCGGCTTTAACACCGGATCATGGCTGAGGGTCAGCAGAACTTTCTCGCCCACCAACCGGTTCAACAAGTGAATGAGATCTGAGATCGTGTCGCGCAAATCCAGAACTTCGGGCCTGAGCGTCTGTTTGCGCGAGAATGCCAGAAGCTGGCTGACCAGCGCAGCGGCCCGGTTGGCGTTCTGATTGATCTGAACCAGATCCCCATAATCCGGGTCATTCTGATCGTGACGCAACAACAGCAGATCGCAGTGCCCGGAAATGGCCGTCAGCAGGTTGTTGAAATCATGTGCGACCCCGCCGGCCAATTGACCCACAGCTTGCATTTTCTGCCCTTGGACGAATTGAGCCTCCAAAGTCTTCAACTCGGTCGCGTCATTCAGAACCGCGATCAGACAGATATTGCCATCGACAACGACACGGCTCAGCGTGACCTGAACGAAGACTTCCTTGTCTTTTCGGGTCAACTGAAGAAACTCGGATCGTTGCGCGTCTTCTTGCGCGGCCGTCCGCGCCAGCCAATCCAGAATGGGGTGCCCCATACCCCGCATGATGTCGGCTATGTTCGTACCTTCCAGGTTTTCATTTCCCAGCAGCTTATTCGCCAGCCTGTTGGCATTCAGAATGGCCCCCGCCGGAGACAGGGTGAGAACCGGAACCGGAAGATCTGCAAAAGACGTGCTGGCCCCGGCCGCCGGAGCTTCAATGAGCGGCACCAAACCAAGGCTTCGTTCCTTGCTGGATCGGGAAAGTTCCGTCACGGCGACCGGTATCATTCCGTCCTGTGACTTGATGATGTTTGAGGCTCCGATCCCGGCGTCAGCATCACCGAAGATGTCGCACACCCGACCGGGACGCGGCCCAAGCAACTTTTTAGCCGCCGGATTCGGGTGCACCACATCATCCGCGAGTCCGATGGTCAGAACCGGCAGGTTGAGAGACTGCCAGCTTTCCTGTTCTGACTGTTGAAACCGCCAGCAAAAAATGTCGGGAGCCAATTGAAACACGGTGACACTGCTTGTGTTTCCCCTGATCACGCAGTCCTCGCGGGCCCGACCGAATGATCGGGCCTGAGATTGCAACCTCAACAAAATCACCTGAGGGGTCGAGAACGTCGAACTGAGGCAGGTTTCAAGGCAGGCTCCTTTCGCCGCGCCGAACTGTTCCCGCGCTGGTGCGTTGGACGCCAGAATGTCGCCATAGGCATTCGCGATCAGGAAAAGTGACTCTTCCTGTTCTGCAAACGCGGCCATGACAGCAGTGGTTTGCTGCGCATGTCTGGCGTCGATCTGGCCTTTGATCACGACGCATAGTGCCACGATGAAAAGCGAAGTTCCCGCAACCATCATGCCCATTGTCCAATCTGGTGGCAACAACCCGACCTTGGGGGCAATGCTGATCAACAATGCCACCGCCACCAACGACCATAGACGAGATGCCGAAGGCGTGTGGACAAGAGATGGGTCGCTGAAAAATTCTGCTGTGTCAGACATAAACGGCTCGGGCGCAAAGTTATCGGCTATAACGGCCAAAATTGGTTAATTCCCGCTTAACGGCGCTCGGAAATCAGGAATCTACCCAAGGTTGTTATTTGCCAAAAGCTCAGCGCGTCAAGTGCGACGTAAAGAACCCGTCAGAGTCGTGTGTAACGTGCCACGTTTTCCGGAAGGTTTCCCGCCACTGGGAAAACTGATCCAGAAAATCGTCTATGATCTTGCCGTTTTCATCGTTCAGAACCGAACAGGTTGCGTAAGCCAGCAGGCCGCCCGGATGCACCAAAGGCGCAATGTCCGATAGAATACCGGCCTGAATGGCGGTGAGGTCCCGCAAGCGATCCTCGGTCAAGGCCCATTTCCCGGCAGGCGCCCTTCGCCACGATCCGCTGCCAGAGCACGGCGCATCAACCAAAACCACATCAAACGGATCCACACCTGAAAGGTCATCGGAGTTGAGGATGGTTATCTTTGCGCCTGCTCGTTCCGCCCGGGACGGAATATCCTTCATGCGACCGGCATTCACATCATGTGCAAACACTTCGACGCCCTCGTGCGCTGCAAGCGCCAGCGCCTTGCCACCACCACCCGCGCAATAATCCAGAACACGCATCCCTGGCCGCAGATCCAGCGCGGCCACGACCGCCTGGCTTGCAGCGTCCTGAAGCTCGACCAGACCCCGGGCATAGGCCTGGCTTTGGGCAATGCGCCGGGCCCCCTCTGTCACCTCGAGCGCGGTTTGGCATACCTGAACCGGATGGGCGATCACACCCTCGGACTTCAAGGCGTCGATGGCCCCGCCAAGATCGGTTATTCGCAAGTTGACCCGCAGGTGAACGGGCGCCCGGTTCTGCAATGACATCGCACAAGGAACCAAGGCAGCCTTCAGAGAGTCAACGAACCGAGGCCAAAGCCACTCCGGAATGTCATATCTTTCGGCCTGGGACGCGAAATCCCGCGCCGCTTCCGTTTTCTGAACCGGCATCGGAGCGTGACGGTCGCCGGTGAACAGGTCGGCCAGATCTCCGCCTGACGCACGGGTCGCACCGATCATCAAACCGCGTCCGGTGTCGGACCCTCCCAACGCTGCATACGAGCGCTTGCGTCGCAGCGCGTCGAATACGTGATCGCGAATGGCAGCCCGATCCTTGGATCCGGCGAAGCGACTGCGCCGCGCCCAGCCGGTGAGGGCTTTTTCGACCGGCGCGCCAGCCAGAATATCATCCAGAATTTCGATCGAGGCCTGAACACGGGCGGCGGGTGTCATGGTGGAATACCTCGGCGGAAATGGGCCCGACTGGCCGATCCAAGTGGCAAATAGGCACCCGTTCCAGGGTGCCTTGTGTCTTGCTGGATGGCTTACATGACCCGGTAGTTCGGGCTTTCGCGGGTGATCTGAACATCGTGCACGTGGCTTTCCTTGAGACCGGCGCCGGTAATTTTCACGAAATTGCAGTTCTTGCGCATCTCTTCGATGGTGGCGCAGCCGGTATACCCCATCGCCGCACGCAAGCCGCCAACCAGTTGGTGGATCACGGCACTGGCCGAGCCTTTGTAGGGCACCTGCCCTTCGATGCCTTCGGGCACCAGTTTGTCATTGGCTGCGTCTTTCTGGAAATAGCGGTCGGCTGATCCGCGCGCCATTGCACCCAGGCTGCCCATCCCGCGATAGGATTTGAACGAACGGCCCTGATACAGGATCACCTCGCCCGGGCTTTCGTCGGTGCCCGCAATCATCGACCCGACCATGGCACAGGATGCCCCGGCCGCGATCGCCTTTGCAAAGTCACCCGAGAACTTGATGCCCCCATCCGCGATGACCGGCACGTCGCCCGCTGCCGCCGCACAATCGCTGATCGCGGTCAACTGAGGCACGCCAACCCCCGCCACCATCCGCGTGGTACAGATCGATCCCGGGCCGATGCCCACCTTGATCGCGTCGGCACCGGCATCGATCAGGGCTTTGGTCGCTTCTCCTGTTGCAACATTCCCGGCAATGATCTGAACCTCGTTCGACAGGGTCTTGACCCGCTTTACAGCGTCCAGAACGCCCTGCGAATGACCATGCGCCGTATCGACGACGATGATGTCGACACCCGAATCCACCAATTGCTCGGACCGTTCGAACCCGGCATCCCCGACCGACGTCGCCGCAGCGACCCGCAGGCGACCCAGGCGGTCCTTGCAGGCGGTTGGGTTCAAAACGGCCTGCTCTGTATCCTTCAGCGTCAGAAGGCCGGTCAGCTTGCCTTCACCATCCACGACCAGCAGCTTTTCGATACGGCGCGCCCGCATCAGGCTTTTGGCTTCTTCCAGATCGGCCGGTTCCTGTAGCATCGCCAGGTTTTCCGAAGTCATCATCGCGTGTACCGGCGTATCGTCCGAGTTCGCAAAGCGCATGTCGCGGTTGGTCAGGATACCCACCACGCGGCCCTGCTCGTCGACGACCGGAAAACCGGTGAAGTTGTAGCGCTGCACCAGCGCGTTGGCGTCGGCCAATGTCTGATCCACCCGCAATGTCACCGGGTTATAGACAATACCGGATTCAAACCGCTTGACCCGGCGGACTTCGCGGGCCTGTTCTTCCACCGAAAGGTTCTTGTGTACCACACCGATGCCGCCCGCCTGAGCCATGGCAATGGCCATGCGCGCCTCGGTCACGGTGTCCATGGCCGAACTCAGCAATGGGATGTTCATGGTGATTTCACGCGTCACACGCGTGGTCGTATCCGCCGTTGCCGGCAGCACGGAAGATGCGCCCGGAACCAGGAGAACGTCGTCAAAGGTAAGTGCCTCACGAATCTGCATCTGAATACCCCATGCAAAAGCCCGTTTGGCGGTGACCCTATTACATGGATTGAACCAAAGGAAAAGCCCTTGGGGGCAACTCTTTGGCTCTGGTTGTCGATGCATTGGAAGAAAACGACGCTCGTTGTGCAGATCGTGCCGCTGATGGCCTTTCCCTTTTTGCGCAAACCCATATCTTGCCCGGCATACGCGCGAATATGAAAAGGTATGTCACTGATGACCACCGACCCTCTTGTCGTCTTTACCCCGTCCGGCAAACGCGGGCACTTCCCCGTCGGCACCCCAATTCTGACGGCGGCCCGTCAATTGGGGGTGGATCTGGATTCGGTCTGCGGGGGCCGCGGCATCTGTTCAAAGTGCCAGATCACACCCAGCTATGGCGAATTTCCCAAGCACGGCGTCACGGTGTCAGAGGATGCGTTGAGCGAATGGAACGCCGTCGAACAGCGTTATGACGACAAGCGCGGTCTGAAACCGGGCCGCCGTCTGGGCTGTCAGGCCTCGGTTCAGGGCGACGTGGTGATCGACGTACCGCCCGAAAGCCAGGTGCACCGGCAGGTCGTGCGCAAGGCAGCCGCCGCGCGTGCCATCACGATGGACCCGGCCACGCGCCTTTACTTCGTCGTGGTGGAAGAACCCGACATGCATTCGCCCACCGGCGATCTGGAACGGCTCGAGCGTGCGTTGCGCGAACAGTGGGACATCGAAGCCGTCACGGCGGACCTGACGCTTTTGTCCAAACTTCAACCGGTTCTGCGCAAGGGCAAATGGGAAGTCACCGTGGCGCTCCACAAAGGTCACAAGGACAGCGTGGCGCGTATCGTCGAAATCTGGCCCGGCCTGCATGAAGGCGGGCTGTATGGTCTGGCCATCGACCTCGGCTCGACCACCATCGCCGCGCATCTGACCGATCTGGAAACCGGCGAGGTCAAGGCATCCTCTGGCCTCATGAATCCCCAGATCCGGTTCGGCGAAGACCTGATGAGCCGTGTTTCGTATTCCATGATGAACCCCGGCGGTGATCAGGAAATGACCAAGGCAGTGCGCGAGGCAATCAATGACCTGGCCACGTCGATTGCCGAAGAGTCAGGCATCGATGCCTCTCTGATCGTGGAAACTGTGTTCGTCTGCAACCCGGTCATGCATCACTTGCTGCTGGGGCTGGACCCGGTGGAACTGGGTCAGGCCCCGTTTGCGCTGGCAACGTCGGAAAGCATGTCCCTGCCCGCCCGCGACATGGATCTGACAACCATGAACCCACGCGCGCAGGTCTATATCCTGCCCTGTATCGCGGGCCATGTGGGCGCGGATTGCGCGGCGGTGGCCCTGTCCGAAGAACCCGGAAAGTCGCAGGATCTGGTTCTGATCGTCGACGTGGGCACCAACGCCGAAATCCTGCTTGGCAATACCAGCCGCGTGCTCGCCTGCTCCTCGCCCACCGGGCCTGCCTTTGAAGGCGCTCAGATCAGTTCAGGCCAGCGCGCCGCACCCGGGGCGATCGAGAGAATCGAGATCGACCCTGTCACCAAGGAACCCCGGTTCCGCGTCATCGGGTCCGATAAATGGTCCGACGAAGACGGCTTTGATCAGGAGATTGCCACGACCGGGATCACAGGCATCTGCGGATCCGGTATCATCGAGGCAGTGGCCGAGATGCGAATCGCAGGCCTGCTGGACGAAGGCGGCCTGATCGGATCGGCGGAACAGACCGGCACTGCCCGCTGCGTGCCCGAAGGTCGCACGCACGCCTATCTGATCCACGATGCCAGCGCCGAAGGCGGCCCCCGCATCACGGTCACGCAGGGTGACATCCGTGCCATCCAGCTTGCGAAATCCGCATTGTACGCAGGTGCACGGCTGCTGATGGACGAAATGAACGTCGAAAAGGTGGATCGCGTGGTTCTGGCCGGTGCGTTCGGCGCGCATATCTCGACCAAACACGCCATGGTGCTGGGAATGATACCTGATGCGCCGCTGGAGAAAGTCTCGAGCGCGGGCAACGCCGCAGGCACCGGCGCACGTATCGCGCTGTGCAATATCGGATCGCGCGCCGAGATCGAGCGCGTCGTGCGCGAAATCACCAAGATCGAAACCGCCATCGAGCCGAAGTTTCAGGATCACTTCGTGGCCGCCAATGCGATCCCGCACAAGACGGATCCGTTTCCGGAACTGGCCCAGGTTGTCACTTTGCCCAACCCAAGCTTCAACACCGGCGGCGAAACCGAAACAGGTGGCGGACGTCGTCGCAGGCGCCGCGGTTAAACCGACAGTTCAGTGACCCGTGGGAAACCCCGGGTCATTGTCCTCACCCATATCAGGCGTTGCGTCGGACCTCGTCCAGCGACGTGACGCCTAGTTGGGCCATGGCGATGCTGATTTCTTCGCTGAGTACCGACCATAGCTGCGCCAGACCCTTTTCGCCTTCGGCCGCTATTGCAAATTGAAGGATGCGACCGAAAAAGGCAAAGTCCGCCCCGTTCGCAAGTGCCTTGAGGACGTCTTCACCAGAACGCAGCCCGCTGTCGTAGAAAAGCGGAAAATCCGGACCGACGGCCTTGCGTATCTCGGGCAGCACCGTGATTGGCGCGGGCGCACTTTCCAACTGGCGTGCACCATGGCTTGAGACCTGAATGGCGTCCACGCCCGCTGACTTGAGCCTTTGCGCGTCGTCTGCATCCAATACGCCTTTGACCACCAGATTCCCGGCCCACTGGTCGCGCAGACGAGCCAATGTCTCCCACGTTGCCTTGGCGCGGCTTTCGG
The DNA here is from genome assembly GCF_056543025.1 of Ruegeria sp. A4. Lineage (NCBI taxonomy): Bacteria > Pseudomonadati > Pseudomonadota > Alphaproteobacteria > Rhodobacterales > Roseobacteraceae > Ruegeria > Ruegeria sp. A4. The sequence continues at coordinate 671,530 of NZ_JBQGAW010000001.1, forward strand.
TGCGGTCGAAATCGTAGCCATCCATCCGGAAATTCGCCATTTCCGGCTTGCCTTTCAGCAGGACCGGCAAGGACCACCGGGGGTGCAGGGCAAAATCCATCACCTGCTTTGGCCCCATTTTGAAAGGCATTTTGAACCCATGACGCAACTCGCGCGGGCGTCGGCCAACCTCGGGCACATCCACGGTCAGCACCAGTGTCTCGTACCCCGCTGCCTTGGCGCGATCGACCAGCTTGAACGTGCCGCTGCCATCGCCGCTGAAATACAGCTGGAACCAGGCATGGCCTTCCGCTTCGACGATCAGATCCTCCATCGCGGTCGAGGCCACAGTCGAAACCCCAAGCGGCACCTCGTGGCGTGCCGCGATGCGGGCCAGCATCATGTCGGCCCCCGGCGCGGACAAATTGCACATGCCCATCGGCGCGATACCAAACGGGCGTTTTGCGGGCCGGTCGAACAGGGAAGTTGCCAGAGATCTTTCACTGACGTCGCGCAGGATGCGCGGGCGCAAGGTCATTGCATCCAAAGCGGATCGATTGCGACCGGCACCCATCTCGGCCCCGGCTGCACCATCAATATAGTCGAACACCATCCACGGAAGACGCCGCCGCGCCAGGCGGCGGGCGTCCTCGGCGCTGTGGATGGCGCTTGCGCCCATCAGGCCTGAACGGCCTTCATGAAGCGGTCGCGGATGACGACCGGATCCATCGTGATCGGCGGCATCTTGGCATTGCCGCTTTCGCATTTGCTGACGATGACGGTCATCTGTTTGGCATCCAGCGCCTCTTGCAGTACGCGCCCGGTGTCTTCGGCGGCACATTCGATCACGCGCTCACACCCGGCGGCCTCGGCCATTTTGGCCAGCGAGGTCTTTTGCCCCGCATAGGTCGGCTGATCGCCGGTCGAGCCGTACGAGCCGTTGTCCACGATCAGCAGGATATAATTGTCTGCCACGTTGTTGGCGATGGTCGGCAACGTCCCCAGATTGGTCAGGATCGAGCCATCGCCGTCGATCACGATCACCGGCTTCGGCTGTGACAGCGCCAGCCCCAGACCGATCGAGGACGCAAGCCCCATGGTGCCAAGCATGTAGAAGTTGGTGGGCTGGTCGTCGATGGCATGCAGCTCCTGGCTGGGAATGCCGATGTTGCAGACAACCAGTTGATCACGCAGGATCGGGGCGATTTCCTTCAGAATTTCAGAACGGATCATTGGTCGCCATAGCCTCCCCAGAAATTGGCGTCGGTCAGGATGGCGACCGGCTTGTTGCACATGAATGTGTATTTCAGGATCGCGTCGAGCTCTTCGACATCGGCCTGATGGTGGAAGTGGTAGGTGGGGATGTTCAACTGAGCCAGTAGCGCCTTGGTGTGAACCGCCATTTCAACCTGGCAGGCAATGGGTTCGCGCAATTCCCCCCGGTACGATATCAGCATCGGCAGCGGCATCCGGTAATACTGGATCAGCGTCGCCAGCGTATTGATCGTCACGCCAATGGCCGTGTTCTGCATGATGATCGCGGGCCGCTTGCCGCCCATCCACGCCCCTGCACACAGGCCCATCCCTTCGTCTTCCTTGTTGGACGGGATGTGATAGATGCCCTCGCGCTCGTCGATTTCCGCGATGACACCTGCCAATTGCTTGCACGGGACAGTGGTGACAAACGAGATTTCGTTGGCCACCAGATCGTCGGTGATCTTTTTGTCTATGTTCATGATCCAGCTTTTGGTCCTGTTTGGGGCGCTAGACGCGCGATTGAGGAATTCAGGCCCTTCGGTGCACGTGTACGGCACAGGGGGCATGGCGGACGACGCGCGAAGCGGTCGATCCCAGGAAGTAGTCGCTCAGGTCCGGCTTGTGCGAGCCGATTACGATACAGTCGACATCCTTGCTGCTGGCATAGTCGATGATGGACCGCGCGGTATGGCCTTTGACGATTTCGGCCGTCACCCCTTCAAGCCCTTCGACTTTTTGCAACAGTTGCAAACGGGCCCGTTCAAACCCTTCGGCGACAACCGATTTGTCCAGATAGGCGCTGACCGATCCCTGAGGCATCTCGTAGACATGCAGCGCAATTATTTCTGCGCCCTCTCCTGACAAGGCCCGTGCGATTTCCAGCGTGTGTTGCGATATGCCGTGATCCAAAGCTAACGGGACCAGTATTATTGTGTACATGAAGGTCTCCAGTTCTGTCAGTTCTATCCCCAGGGTCTCAGGATAATCTTCGGTGCGGCCACGGCGCCAGACCGGATATCGCAAAACGCTTGCGCGCCGTCGGCCAGAGTGCGTTCTTCTATCCAGTCCAGAGCCCCCAGCCGCCCGTCAAAGATCGCCTGAGCCGTCTGGCGAAAGTCTTTGGCGGTGTATGTGTAAGTCCCTATGAATGTGATTTCCTGCAAGGTCATCCGGCGAACATCCAGACCACCGGTATCCTCACCCAAACCCACATGCGCGATCACGCCGCCCGGTTCGGCCATGGCCGAGGCAACCGACCGCGTCGCAGCGTACCCCACGGCATCTATGACCAACGGGTAAGTCCCTTTGGTTGACTCCACCAGCGCAAAGCTTTCGATTTTCGCCAGGTAGTTGCGACGCAGCTGGTTTGGTTCCGCGATGGTCACATCGTCAACGCCCATTGCCCGCAAGGCCAATGCCGCCGCAAGGCCGATGGCCCCGCCGCCGATCACCAGTGCGCGACGGTCCATCGCAGGATGCAGAGCCTCGATCCCCAACCGGACCGTATGCCAGCTGACGGCAAGCGGTTCCGTCAGCGCGGCTTTGGCGAACGAAACATCCTTCGGGACCTCAACAAGATTGCTGGCAGGCATGGTGACGTACTGAGCAAACGCCCCTTCCCGCGGAGGCATCGAGATGATCTGGCGATCCGGGCACAGGTTTTCCCGACCGGCAAGGCAGGCCGCGCATTGACCGCAGCTTACCAGCGGATTGATCGTGACACGATCACCGGCTCGTATCCCGTCAACAATCACACCGGCCGCCTCGTGCCCCAGGATCAGCGGAGCCGGACGGCGGGCATCATGGCCCAGATAGGCGTGCATGTCCGAGCCGCAGATGCCAACCGCCTCGATCCGGATCAAATGCTCGGACGGACCGGCCTCGGCATCCGGCACATCACCGAACACCATCTGTTCAACACCTTGGTAAACCAGTGCCTTCATTTGGCTGTGAACCCTCCATCAACCATAAGAACCTGCCCCGTGACATAGCCGGACGCGTTCGAGCACAAAAACAGGATCGGCCCGTCGATATCCTGCATCTGCCCATTGCGCCCAATGCAGGTTTGAGCGGCGTTGCGTTCCGCGCGCTGGGGGTCGTCAAACACGGCCTGGGTCAGCTCGGTCGGAAAGAACCCCGGACCGATTGCGTTGGCGGTAATGCCAAAGGGCGACCACGCTTCGGCCATGGCACGGGTCAATTGCGCGATCCCGGCCTTGGTCGCGCCATAGGCAATGCCGCCCGGAAAGGCCCGCGTCGTTTGCAGCGAGGCGAAATTGACGATGCGCCCCCACCCCTTTTTTTTCATTTCGGGCACCATCGACTGACTCAGGAAAAACGGCGCGCTCAGGTTCAGGGCAAGCGTGGCATCCCAGCCATCAGGTGTCACCTCGTCGGCGGCCTCACGCGTGTTGACCCCGGCCGCATGCACCAGAATATCCGGTGCGCCAAACTTGGAATTGATCACCTGCACCAGCCCGCCGATTCCGGCACGATCCGCAACATCAGCAACGACGGCTTCTGCGTGTTCGCCGATTTCGGCCTGCATCTGCGCCAACGCGTCGCTGCGCCGGGCCACGCCGACAACACGCGCGCCGGCTGCGGCAAGTGTCCGCGCCACCTGCCGTCCCAGCCCCGAACTGGCGCCGGTGATGCAGGCCACCCGGCCCGTCAGGTCAAACAATGTGCGCGGGTCATCCATCGGCGGTCAGATCGAACTGCTCATCCGGGAAATACTTGGCCAGACGCACATCCGCTGCACGGGCGTGACCTTCCATACCTTCCAGTCGGGAAATCCGTGCGGTGGCTTCGGCGATCGATTTCGATCCTTCACGTGTGGCCCGCTGCCAGGTGACGATCTTCATGTATTTGTGAACACTCAAACCGCCGGTGTAACTGGCCGCACCCGAAGTCGGCAGAACATGGTTCGTTCCGGTTGCCTTGTCCCCGTAGGACACGGTGGTTTCCTCACCCAGGAACAGCGAGCCATAGCAGGTCAGGCGATCCAGCCACCAATCCAGATCCTCGGCCTGAACCGTCAGGTGCTCGGGCGCATATTCATCGGAACAGGCGGCCATCTCTTCGCGGTCGGAACAGACAATGACTTCGGCATAGTCGCGCCACGCGGCCGAGGCGTTTTCCCGGTTCAGCTCGGGCAGATCGTCGATCAAAACCGGAACCAGCTCCATGACTTTCTGCGCAAGGTCGCGATCATCCGTCACCAGCCAGACGGGCGAATTGTACCCGTGCTCGGCCTGACTGACCAGATCGGTTGCCACCACATGGGCGTCTGCGGAACTGTCGGCAAGGATCAGGCTGTCGGTCGGACCCGCGATCATGTCGATACCAACCTTGCCGTACAGGATGCGTTTGGCCTCGGCCACGAACTGGTTTCCCGGCCCCACAAGGATATTGGCGCGCGGCAAGCCGAACAAACCATAGGTCATTGCGGCCACGCCCTGCACACCGCCCATGGCCAGAATGCTGTCGGCTCCGCAGATATGCGCGGCATAGACAATCGCTGGCGCCACGCCCTCACCCGGACGGGGCGGAGAACAGGCCGTGATATGACGGCACCCGGCGACCTTGGCCGTTGTCACCGTCATGATCGCGCTGGCGATATGGCTGTAGCGCCCACCGGGAACATAGCATCCTGCCGCATCCACCGGGATCGCCTTTTGCCCCGCAACAAAACCGGGAACGATCTCCATCTGTACGTCCGACACAGTGGCCTTCTGCGTCTCGGCAAAGCGACGGACGTTGTCGTGGGCAAAGCGTATATCGGCCTTCAGTTTTTCCGGCACCCGTGCGATGGCCGCATCAATCTCGTCCTGCGTCATCAGGACATTTCCTTCGAACTTGTCGAACTTGAGGGCATATTCCAGTGCCTTGTCGTCGCCACCTGCCTCGATGTCGGCAAGGATGGTCTTGACCGTATCATGCACCTCAGAGGCATGCGATTGAGCGGTGAGAGTCGCCTTTTTCAAGTATTCACGAGGCATGTTCAGCAGGTCCTATTGGTAGATTTCAGGAAGCAGGGTGGTCGACACAGCAGGCACGTAGGCGATCAGGATCACCACGATGAGCATGGTCAGTACGAAAGGAACGGCCCGGGCGGCAATCTTCAGAATGGACTCACCGGTAATGCCAGATACGACGAAAAGGTTCAGTCCCAGCGGCGGCGTGATGAAGCCCACACCCAACGCGGTGATCATCATGATGCAGAACTGAATCTCGTTCATGCCGATATTGTCGGCCAGCGGTTTCAGGATTGGTGCCAGGATCACGATGTTCGGCGTTGTCTCCATCACGCAGCCTGCTGCGATCAGGATGCCGATCATCAGCAATATCAACAGATAGGGATCATCGGTCAGCGACGTCACCGAGGCCACGAACCCCTGCGGGACTCCCATGATCGCCAGTGCTTCGGCCAAAGGTGCCGAGAATGCGATGATCGGCAGGATGACTCCGTTCACCTTGGCCGAACTGACCAGCATCGATGGAAAGTCTGCCAGCGTCAGTGTGCGCAGGATGAAACCCATGATTATGGTGACGACAACGGCCGTTGCGCCGGCTTCGGTCGGGGTCAGGCGACCTGAGAAGATGCCGTAGAAGATGATCCCCGGCACAATGAACGCGTACCAGCCCGATTTCAGCGCCTTGCCCAGATTGGCCAGCCATTCCCCCATGGTCATCATGCCGCCGCCCTCATAGGCATAAAGGCGGTTCATGATGATGTTGGTGATCAGGATCGACACCAGGATGGCCAGACCCGGGATCAAGGCTGCAAGAAACAGGGTCGAGGCGGAAATACCCAGCACGAGGCCGATGATGATATAGGCGATCGAGGGCGGGATCAGGATGCCGGTACAGGCACCAGCCGCAACCAGAGCACAGGCATAGGGGCGCGGATATCCGCTTTCCACCAGCCGGTTGATGGTCATGCGCCCCACCGCAGCCGCCCCGGCGGCATCCGACCCCGAAATCGCGGCAAACATACCGCAGACCAGAACCGTGGCCGACCCGAACCCGCCCTTGGCAAAGCATGTCAGCGCCTCGGCCACGTCCAGGAATTTGCGCGACAGACCGGTCCGCACCAAAACGTCTCCGGTCAGAATGAACAAGGGCACAGCGGTCAGGGCGAATGCGTCGATACCTGTGAACAGGCTTTCTCCGACCAGGCTGAGAGGCAGATCACCGGACATGATCAGCATCACGATCGCCGCTGTACCAATGGCGGCCCAAACGGGCACGGCCAAGGCGATCAGGCCCACGAACAGGATCACCGGCAGGTAAAAATCCCAGCCCAGTTCAACGGTTTGATTGAGGGAATTCCAAAGCATTCGTGTTCTCCTCAGTCAAACAGCTTGTCGCCTTCGAAGACGGGGGTGCCGTCCCGAAGTGATTTCACGTCACGCAGGAAAGATTGGATCAGCCGCCATATCATCAGGGCGAATCCGGCGGGCACCGCCATAAGGAACCAGACTTTCGAGACCCGAAGCCCATCCGTGACCGAGCCGAACTTGGCCGAGACATGAACCGCCTCATACGACCAGTAGAGCGCGATGATCGCCACGCCGAACATCACGAGATCGCCGAAAATATACAACACCGCCTTGGGGCGTGGTCCGATGTAATGCATGATCACATCGATCCGGATATGCGCCCGCTCTTTCACCGCAGCCGCGGCACCGATCCAGGCAAGGTAGATGAAGGAATACCGAACGATTTCCTCGCCCCAGATCGACGAATAAGCAAAAATCTCGCGCCGCAGCACTTCGATGGCCATGGTAATCACCAGCATCACGTAGAACACCAGCAGCAACCAGCGCTCTGCGTTTCGGTCTATGTTTTGAAGAATGGTCATCTGATCCTCCGGCGCAGGGACAGCCTGACCCGCGCCTGATGTGGCGGGTTGTTGTCGGGCTGACTGAAAGTAAGGTTCGTGGACGCCTGACAGGCGCCCACGGTTTGGGCCTTAGGCGTCGTGGACGTAATATTTGCCCTGTGTACCGGCGGCTTCGACCAGCTTTTCGAAGTTTTCCATCGATCCAGCCAGTTCCGTCTTGAACGGATCCCAATCGGCGTTCTGATACCCGCCGGCATCCTGCCATTCCGCCAGTTGGTCGTCACTGAGCGAGTGGAACTGAACCCCGGCCTTGTTCAGCTCGGCCATGGCATAGGCGCGGGCCGACGGAACCTTGGACAGGTTCTGGTGGCTCGTCATTTCCGACCCCCACATGATGCCTTCCTGCACATCAGCCGGCATCGAGTTGAACCATTCCAGATTACAGGAATAAACCTGGCTGTCCGGCACCGCCTGCGTGAAGGTCACATGGCTTAGAATGTCCTTGAAACCGAAGACATAGAGTGCGCCTACCGAAGGATCGAGCGCATCCGCAACGCCCTGCTTGATGGCCGAGGGGGTCTCGCCCCAGGCAACGGGCGTCGGGTTGGCGCCGACCATCCGGTAGTATTGTTGCAGCATCTTCGATCCCGGCACGCGGAACTTGATCCCGCTCATATCACCGGGTGTGAGCACGGCATTGCCGCCCTGACGAACCGCAACGACGCGCGGGTCGATGTTCACATAGAACAGAGCCTTGAACCCTGCCGCTTCGACCTTGGGGTGAACCTCATTTTTCCAAGTGTCCGAATGGACGAGGTTGGTGAAACGCTGGTTCGAGCCGCACAGGTACGGCATGTTGATCAGGTCGACTGTCGACGCGAACGGCGCGAAATTCGACAGCGAATGCTGCGCCGCCTGAATGGTGCCGCCCTGCACTTTCTGCACCAGCGCGCCGCCTGCACCAAGCTGACCGCCGGGGGCCAGTTTGACATAGACCTTGCCGTTGGTGGCGTTCTGAATGTTTTCCTTCAGGTCCAGCTGCATGATCGGATAGCTGCGCGACGCGCCAAGCACATAGGCCGTGGCCACGGTCATCACGTGATCTGCTGCCTTTTCACGCTCGCTTTCTTCCTTCGCGGTCTGCGCGGCGGCCTCGGAAGACCACAAAACGCCCCCTGCCCCAGCGACCAATGCGGCCGTAAATGAGCCACTGGCGCTCAGTTTCAGAAAATTGCGGCGCTCGGCCGATGCCAGTTCGGTCTTGTCGGTTTTCATCAATTGCCCTCCCAAGCAAAAGTTCAGCTGCCGTTTTGTGCGTCCCGGTCAGCTTCCTTTTTCAGAATTGCGACAACGAACAGGATCGAAGCCGCGAACAGAACCAACATCTCTCCAACGTCGCCAAGAAACGCGCTGCTCGCAAAAGCACCCAAAGCGACATTTGCGAAATAGATCGCAAAAACGATGACTGATGCAGCGAGGTACATTTCCGGGACTCCCTTCAGAATCGGCTCAAATACCTTTGTAAGCGCTTACATCATAAATGCAAGCGCTTACATAAACGCTTTTATCCCTGGAAAAATGCGACTAACTTAGGCGAACCGGAATTGAGAGTTCGAGAATGTCAAAACATCGGTCCGCACCGACGCTGGATGACGTTGCCAAGGCAGCAGGCGTTTCAACTGCCACCGTGTCACGGTGCCTGAACACCCCGCAACAGGTGGTCGAGGCAACGCGGAAACGTGTTCTTTCTGCCGTAGAGACCCTTGGCTACACGCCGAATTTTGCAGCCCGAGTGATGGCTGCACGGCGTTCTTTCACGATCGGTGCAATAATTCCGACGATGGAAAATGCAATCTTCGCAAGGGGGTTGCAGGCGTTCCAAGAAGAGATCCACAAACAGGGCTACACCTTGCTGGTCTCCAGCTCGGCCTACCAACCGGCCGCAGAAGAAGAACAGATCCGAACGCTGGTTGCACGGGGCGCCGACGGGCTGTTGCTGATCGGGCATGACCGGGACGTGCAAATCTACGACTATCTCGAAAGGCGTAAAGTGCCGGCCCTTGTCGCGTGGTCCTTCCTGCCAGACGAACCGATACCGTCCGTCGGGTTTGACAACAGACGGGCGATGGAGGCTTTGACAAGCAAGATCATCGAATTAGGCCATACGCGGTTGGCAACGATTTCAGGCATCAGCAAGGGCAACGACCGTGCGCGTTTGAGGATCCAAGGGATAAAAGACGCGATGTCCCGACATGGACTGTCGCAAGACGACCTTTCGGTGATCGAAACCTCGTACGAGATTGAAAACGGCGCCGATGCGTTCAAACATCTCATGTCGAATGACAACCCGCCGACCGCGGTGTTGTGCGGCAATGACGTTCTGGCCGTCGGTGCGGTACGGCAAGCTCAGCAGATGGGACTTCGGGTGCCCGAAGATGTATCGATCACCGGCTTTGATGATATCGAGCTTGCGCGCATTGTCGCCCCTGCCCTGACAACTGTCCATGTTCCTCATCGTGACATGGGACGCAAGGCTGCTCAGGCGTTGATTCAGATGATCGAATCCAACGCACCGGGCAAATCTGTTGAACTGCCGACGCACATCGTTGGCAGAGAGTCCTTGCTTGGCCTCAACAGCTAGAACCGGCTTTCCAAGCCCGTTGAGCAGATCCGTGGAAACACGTGCCAGTCAGGCCCGTCAAGGTGGTGGCAAAGCCACGCAGCGCCACCTTTTTTGATGAAATAACAGCGCCTTACAGTCCGGTTTTGGAGCGGGTAGCGGGAATCGAACCCGCGCGTTCAGCTTGGGAAGCTGACAGGCTACCATTACATCATACCCGCCTTGTCAGATGAAATAACACCAGAACATCCAGACGTTCAACCCGGATCGCAACCAACCTTTTTCGGGTTCTTACTCGGTTCGGGCTCGCAGGCTGTCGATCAGGGACTGGTCGACTGCCAAGGTCTTGCCTGCCGCTTCCAAAGTACGGCGATCCAGATGCTGGGGGTTCAGATCAACCCCTTCCGAAAACGCCTCGACAATGGCCTTCATGGCCGTGATCCTCGCATATTTCTTGTTGTTGGACGGGATCACGTGCCAAGGGGCAACTTCTGTAGACGTCCGTGCCAGCATTTCATCCACGGCCACCTCTGCGACATCCCATTTTTCGCGGTTTCTGAAATCTTCATAAGTCAGCTTCCAGCGTTTCATCGGGTTGGTCAGCCGCTCAGTAAATCGGCGCATCTGCTCTTCCTGCGAAATGTGGAAGAACAGTTTCACGATTCGAGTCCCGTCATCGACAAGCATTCGTTCGAAATCATTGATTTCCTGATACGCGGCCCGCCAGCGTGTTTCCGGAGTCAGCTTTTCGATCCGCTCAACCAAAACCCGGCCATACCAGCTGCGGTCGAAGGCGGAGATCGCACCCGAAGGCGGCAGGCGTTCCCAGAAACGCAACAGATAATGCCGGTTGAGATAGTAGTTCCGGGGCGCACCGATCGGCCAGACCTTGAAGCTGCGCGGGTCCAGGGCCTGACTGATCCGGCGAATGGTCCCCCCTTTTCCGGCAGCGTCCCACCCTTCGAAAACCAACACGCCCTTGAGCCCATGAAACAGATAAGCTTGCTGAATTCTGGCCAATCGTGTCTGCAATTCGATCAGCTGATCGAAGTAGACCTTTTTGTTCAGTTTCCTGGTCAGATCCGCATCCGAGAGTTTTGGGGGGTGATGTTTACTCATGCTGCCACCTGATCAATGCATCCTGGATCAGGGTATTCTGAAACCTTCTGCAAATTCGACATTGATCAGGGTCAAATGCAAAAGGCTGGGCGCTGAGCCCGGCCTTTGCAGTCTGTGTCGTTCAGATCAGGCGCGGCGCCGACGGCCACCACCGCGACGTCCACCTACGGGTCCTGCGGCACCCGCTTCGTCCGGTGCTTTGTTGAACCGGATCCACTCACCGCCATGTGGGTCGTTGTTGGTCAGCAGGTTTGCCGCGCGGATGGCTTCCATTTCCTTGCCGGCGCGCGGCTTGGTCGATCCCAGACCGAACATCTGCACGAAGGTTTCATCGTCCATGCCTTCAGGCAGGATGATACCGGCCGCAGCCACGGCCTCTTTTTTCTCGGCGATCTTCTTCTGCGTCACTGGCAACGCCACCGGGTTCATGATTGCCGAGGTCATGCCCGCACCCATCGCCATCGGCAGGAACGCGTTGTTGATGCCGTGACGGTTCGGCAGACCGAACGAGATGTTGGACGCACCGCAGGTGGTGTTCACGCCCAGTTCTTCGCGCAGACGACGGACCAGCGCGAACACTTGCTGACCGGCGGTCGCCATCGCACCGATGGGCATGACCAGCGGGTCAACCACGATGTCATGAGCAGGGATGCCGAAATCGGCAGCGCGCTCGACGATCTTCTTGGCGACGTCAAAGCGCACATCGGGGTCTTCCGAAATACCCGTGTCATCGTTCGAGATCGCCACAACCGGTACGTTGTACTTTTTGACCAGCGGCAGAACCAGTTCCAGACGCTCTTCTTCGCCGGTGACCGAATTCAGCAGCGGACGACCTTCAGCCGCTTCAAGACCGGCTTCCAGCGCGCCCGGCACCGACGAGTCGATACACAGCGGCACGTCAACCAGACCCTGCACCAGCTCGACGATCTTTCGCATCAGCGGTGGTTCGGTCTCGTTCGGGTTGGGGTTCGAGTTGTAGACAACGCCCGCATTGATATCCAAAACGGTCGCGCCAGCCGCCACCTGAGCCAAGGCGTCCTTTTCGACGGTCGAAAAGTCGCCCGCTTCCAGCTCGGCGGCCAGTTTCTTACGGCCGGTCGGGTTGATCCGTTCACCGATCACGCAGAACGGTTCATCAAAGCCCAGGACGGCTGTTTTTGTTTTTGATTCTACGACTGTTCGGGTCATGTCCGTTCCTTAGGAGTTTACAGGCTTAGCCGAAGCGCCGCCGTTATTGATCGCCCAGTTGGCGTTGGTCTTGATCCCGCCCAGCGGGAAGAAGTGCACGTTGGTGATGTTGAAATCCGGGTTGGCCGCCTTGTGGTTGGCCAGTTCGGTCACGACATCGGTCGGCTCATAGGGCAGCAACAGCTTGGAGACATCCATGGCGCGCTTTTGCAGAACCTTCAGAGACGGCCCAACGCCACACGCGATGGCGAATTTGATTAGGGTTTGCAGCTTGGCCGGACCCGCGATTCCGATATGGATCGGCAGATCGATGCCCGCTTCTTTCAGGCTGTCGGCCCAGGCGATGATCGGCTTGGCGTCAAAGGCGAACTGTGTTGCCAGCGCCATTTCGGCATCCGTGGTCTCGTTGAACTTCTGCTTCCAGCGCAACGCGTCATCGACGTTCTTGGTCGAACCGTCGGGGTCGATGTCCTTGTTGCCTTCGGGGTGGCCCGCCACGTGCAGGCGCTTGAAGCCCGCCTTGTCAAACAGACCGGTTTCCAACAACTGCATCGAGCTGTCGAATTCGCCGTGCGGGTTGGCGACACCGCCCGCCAGCAACAACGCCTGTTCGACGCCTGCTTCGCCCTGATACATGGAAATCCAGTTTTCCAACGTCGCCGCATCCTTGATGATGCGTGCCGGAAAATGCGGCATGACAGGGTAACCTTCCGCCGCAATTCGCTTGGCCGTCTTGACCATGTCTTCGATGGGCGTGCCCTCGATATGGGCGATGTAAACGCGTGTCCCCTCGGGCAGCAGCGCGCGGAAATCGTCGACCTTTTCGGCGGTACGCGGCATGACCTCGATCGAATAGCCTTGCAAAAAGGCTTCGACGGTCGGATTTACTGGGCCGCTTTCGACCGCATCACGTTTCTTGAAGTTCAGCAAAGCCATTTCGGCCTCCCATAAAGTCTGGGGCTCATGCCCAACCGTCATTTGCGATCAGCGCTTTGACGCGGTCCTGATCGTATTCCGTTTCCAGACGCACAGCCTCGGCTTCGGCAATCTCGGCAGGATCGCCTTCGACCGCGAAAGGTTCGGCTTTGCGCCATTCGGCCAGATAGGCATCACTGTCCTTGGCGTTCACCTTCATGGCGGCACGGTCGATGGCTTGTTCAAACCGTTCTTCCAACTGCCGCTTTGCGCCACGACGGCCTTTGCCGACGATGACCTGAGCGGGAATGTCGCGCCAATACACGATGGTGACGTCAGGCATTGCTGTGATTCCTCCTAACCCGATGGGCCGGTTCTAAACTTCAATGTAGGCCTGGGTCGGTCGATTTTCGACACACGACGCTTTCCAAACGACGTTTTGCGCCCACTGCTGTGTAGTGGCTTTTACCCAGTTTCCGGGAAAACGCGCATATCAAAATTCTCATTGTCTCTATGAAAGCGCTGCATGAAAAAGAAAAACCCCGGACGGGAAAAACCGTCCGAGGCAAGAATTGATGGGGCAAATGGCCTTAGCCGACCAAACCGCCATCTTCGCGCGTAATGGCGATAATGGCCGAGCGTGGCACCGAGTCCCCGCCTTCAGGCCAATGGCTGTTGCCATCTTCGCCCGGGTGCTGAATGCCGACAAACATCGTGCGACGGTCCGGAGACCAGCTGAGACCGGTGACCTCGCATTCGTTGGGGCCAACCAGAAAACGGCGGATTTCGCCGGTGACAGGGTCGCCTGCCAGCATCTGGTTGTTGCCCTGCCCGGCGAAGTCACCTTCGTTGCCATAATTGCCATCGGTCTGGATCCACAGCAAGCCGTTGCTGTCGAACTTCAATCCATCGGGTGAGTTGAACATATTGTCGGCGTTCACGTTCTCGGATCCGGCATAGGCGTCTTGGTGGACAGTGGGATTGCCTGCCAGAACGTACAGATCCCAGCCAAAGCCAGCCGCAGCATGATCGCCGCCATCCGGGCGCCAGCGAACGATCTGACCGTAGTTGTTCTTGTCCCGCGGGTTCGGGCCGTTGGCCGAGGTATCGTCGCCCCCTGCATTCGGCTTGACGCCACGGTTCTTGTTGTTGGTCAAGCAACAGTAAACCTCGGGCGCGTTCGGATTTGCCGCAACCCACTCGGGACGATCCATGGTGGTTGCTCCAACCGCCGAACCAGCCTGACGGGTGTGGATGCTGATCTCGGCCTGCGAGGCCATGCCAGTGCTTTCCGGCGTCAGATCAAGCCACTCACCGGTTCCATCGTCGTTGAACTTGGCAACCGAAAGTGTGCCTTGTTCCAACAGTGCGTTTGTGTCCACACCAGCAGCATAAACACCTTCCGAGACAAAGCGGTAAAGAAACTCGCCGCGTTCATCATCGCCCATGTAAACGACGACGCGACCGTCATTGTTTACTATGACTTCGGCGTTTTCGTGCTTGAAGCGTCCCAGAGCGGTCAGTTTTCGCGGAGTCGAGGTTGGGTCAGTCGGATCGATCTCAACCACAAAACCAGCACGGTTCGGTTCGTTTGGGTTTTTCGAGACGTCGAACCGGTCATCAATTTTGGCCCAACCGTAACCCCAGTCTTTTGACGATACGCCATAACGTTTCAGATCAGCATTGACCTCGTGATTTTCGTCTTCGGCCGAGAAGTAGCCATTGAAGTTTTCTTCACAAGCCAGGTAAGTGCCCCACGGCGTCACGCCATTTCCGCAATTGTTCCATGTTCCCTTGCACGTCGTTCCGGACGGATCGGCGGCCGTTTTCATCAAGTCATGACCGGCGGCCGGACCCGTAATGGACATTTCGGTCTGCGGTGTAACGCGGCGGTTATAGGGGCTGTCCTTCACGATGCCCCACTTGCCATCGGTGCTCGCGATTTCCACGATCGTGACACCATGCGCCATCATGCCCTTTGCGATGTCGTCATCGGATGCTGGCTTGGCGTCCGGATTGTTGCCCCACAGGATGTCACGATTGGTATATTCGTTGTTTACAACCAGCAGAACGTGACCGTCATGCAAGAAAATATCCTGACCATCGGTATTGTCACCAAAGGCGCGTTCCTGGCTGGCAGCCGTACCACGGGTCGCGTGATCGAACTCTGGCGCGTCCGACCAAAGCGGATCGCCCCAGCGCACCATAACATCCGCCTTGTATCCAGCGGGAACAATGACCTCGTCCGCAGTCGACACGGGAATCGCCTCAAACGCGAAGCGGTTGGAAACCGCGTGAGCCCCTGAAGGAATCAGCGAGCCACCAACAGCTGTGAAACTGCCCATCGCCAAAACGCCGCCCAAAAAACCGCGACGGGACAATGCGCGTTCGACAACGCGATCAAATTCACATTCTTCTGGGCGCGGATTTACGACTTCATCGAATTCGTCGAAGGAAAGGATGCGCTCATCTTTCATTGCGGTCTCCGTATCTGGCTGAGAGCTAATAGATAAACCCGAACGTGGGTTCGCCCATGGAGATCGCATCATTTTGTGAACGGCATGTGACACGCGCGTTAATTTCAAAATTGAAATCACTTGCACGTCAGCAATCCCCCGCCTAGGGTCGGGGTAACTCGAAAATCGGAGGGCGTAAAGATGGCGCCCAAGCGTCCCAAAGGTGCGGGCGCGTTCCCGAAAGCGGTCGAAAGCCCCGCGCCGGCAAGACCCGATCCGGATGCTCTTTACGCGGCACTGGATCTGGGGACAAATAGTTGCCGCATGTTGATAGCCCAGCCCAAGGGAAGTGGGTTCCATGTGGTCGACAGCTTCTCCAAATCCGTGCAGTTGGGCGCGGGTCTGGAACGCACCGGACGACTGTCGCGGGCGTCGATGTCGCGTACCGTTCAGGCATTGCGAATCTGTCAGCAAAAGCTGAAACGCAACAAGGTCAAACGGATGCGTCTGATCGCGACCGAGGCGTGCCGCCGCGCCAAGAACTCGCGCGAATTCATCCGGCAGGTGAAGCGCGAAACCGGCCTGACGCTTGAGATCATTCAGCCCGAGGAAGAGGCCCGTCTGGCGGTGATTTCCTGTGCCCCACTGGTTTCGACCAAGACCGAGCAGTTGCTGGTCGTCGATATCGGAGGCGGCTCGACCGAATTGGTCTGGATCGACATCTCGTCCGTTCCACGGCGCGACCGACCTGCGGCCATCATGCGGCTGCATCACGGGTTTCACACTGTCGACAGCCCTTTTCCAGCGGCCAAGGTCGTTGACTGGATCAGCGTGCCGCTGGGCGTCGCAACGCTGCGGGACCAATTCAATGATGTCGAGGATGACGCGGCCCGTTTTGCGTTGATGAGTTGGTTTTTCGAAGAAAACCTTGCCGACTTTGCCCCCTACAAGGACGAACAGGCGCGCGAAGGGTTTCAGATCGTCGGCACCAGCGGCACGGTCACCACTGTTGCGGCCTCGCACCTGGGCCTCAAGCGCTATGACCGGACCAAAGTGGACGGGCTGCGCATGACCAGCGATCAGATTGACAAAGTCATACGCGGGTATTTAGAACTCGGCCCTCATGGGCGGCGCCGGGACCCTCGCATTGGTGAAGACCGGCAAGCCCTGATCATGTCCGGCTCGGCCATATTGCAGGCATTGCTCCGTTGCTGGCCCACTGACCGCCTTTCGGTGGCGGACCGAGGGCTGCGCGAAGGTCTGCTTTATGCACAGATGAGCGCGGACGGTGTATTGGAAGACGGACCGTTCTGATGGCGAAGACACCAAGTGGAAAAAACAATTCGGGCCGCGGGCAACGCGACCTGAAGGTCAAGGTCAAGACAGCGCGCGGGCGCAAGCTCAGCTCGACCCGCTGGCTCGAGCGGCAACTGAACGATCCCTATGTCAAGCGTGCGCAGTCCGAAGGCTATCGGGGGCGCGCAGCTTACAAGATTTTGGAACTGGACGACAAATTCCGCTTTCTCGTGCCTGGGGCGCGGGTTGTGGATCTGGGCTGTGCGCCCGGCGGTTGGTGTCAGGTGGCCGTCAAACGCGTGAACGCGCTGGGCGAAAAGTCAGGCAAACGGATCGGAACCGTTCTGGGCATCGACCTGCAAGAGCTCGAACCAATCGCCGGGGCCGAAATCCACGTTCTGGATTTCATGGAAGATGACGCCGACCAGAAGGTCAAAGACTGGCTGGGCGGCAAGGCAGACGTCGTGATGTCGGATATGGCGGCGGCATCTTCGGGGCACAAGCAGACCGATCACCTGCGCATCATGGCGCTGTGCGAAACTGCCGCCTATTTCGCCTTTGACGTTCTGGAAGAAGGCGGCACTTTTGTTGCCAAGGTTCTGGCCGGGGGGGCTGAGGGCGATCTGCAAAAGTTGCTCAAGCAGAAATTCCAGAAAGTCGCCAATGTCAAACCGCCGGCGTCTCGTTCGGACAGTTCGGAAAAATTCGTTGTAGCAACCGGGTTTCGAGGCGGCTCTTAATCATCCAGCCGGATAAGATTTCCGCTCAGACGCTGTTCACGCAAGGACGTGGCAGCCATTCCCTGCAACATCAGCGTATCTCCGTGCGTCACGTATGATGGTTCTCGGTTGCGCAGGTCTTCGATGCGCTGGGCTAGTGAAACCGGACTTGAACCCGGCATCTTCCGCATTGTTGCTTCGTTGGACATGGCTCACCTCGGATCAGCACTTTGTTCTTGGCTGTAACAAGGAATTCTGCCGTCAAGATGAAAGAATTCGGGCACGGATGTGCCGGGTCAGCGCCCAAACTGTTGCGACAATTGCAGCAGGTTCGGATCATCCGGCAGCCTGTCCAGCGCCTCTTGCAGCACTATCCGCGCAGCTTCCGGGCCACGATTGATCTGCGCCAATTGAACCAGCATCGGCCATGCTTCTGCCCTCTGCGGGTCCAGCGTCACTACCTCTCTGAACGCCTGTTCCGCCGCCTGCGCGTTGCGAAGCGTCAAAGCCATGCCACCCAGAACAAGATGGGTTTCCGGGGCATCCAGCCTGTTCGAAATGACCTGCTGCCATTCCGACATGCCCTGCCCAAGTTTGGTCCGCTGCTCGGCCGTCAAGCCCTGCGGCGGTATGCTCAGGAACTCTTTGGCGGCGGCGATGCGCACGTTTCGCAGAGGATCAGACAGCAACGGCTCGAGCCTGCGCACCTGATCTGCCGGGCTGGCCTGACGTTGCAGCACCGCTGCATTTGCTCGTATCAGCGGGTCAACGTCCTGCAAAAGCGGCGCTGTGTCAGCGGCGATCTGTGGCGACCCAAACGGTTGCAACAGATACGCGGCGGTCGCTCTGACGATGCCCGGCTGCGACGCATCCATTGCGACCGCAAGCAAACCTTCGGGCGTGTCGAGCTGCCCTTCGGCCGCGGCTTTGAAAACCGTCCCATAATGCGGGCGTCGATTTGGCGATCCCGGAAACCAGCCCTCTATCTGGCTTGCGGCCCAGGCCTGATCCTTGTCTTGATGGCAGTCCGTGCAGGCATCAACGCCCAGCCCAAGATCCGGTCGCGGTATGCGAAAGCTGTGATCGCGTCGACCGTCGACACCCATGTAGGTCCGCTCGATCATGTGGCAGCTTTTGCACTGGGCGCCTTCGCTGTCTTCCGGGTGATTGTGATGCGCAGGCGTGTCATAGTCCTTTGCGGCAAGGGTCACGAAATCCGGATTTCCGGCAGGCGAATGGCACTGTGTGCAAACCCCGTTTCCGTCGGCTTTCAAGTCTGCGCTGTGCGGTTCGTGGCAGTTCATGCATCCGACGCCTTGTGCATACATCCGGGATTGCAGGAACGAGCCGTAAACGTAGACCTCATCCAGAATTTGCCCGTCGGGATGATAGGACCCGGGGCGCAGCACGGCCAGATTATAGGCATCATGGTACGGGGTTCCCGGAACCGGGTTTCCGTTGCCATGCGCCTCGCGCCGGGAATGACATCCGGCGCATTGTTGTATTTCTTCTTCGGTCCGCCCCTTGCCCCAACTCAACAGAAAGCCGGCATTGGCCAGGCCATCTGAAGACCCCTGTTCCCGGACCCAGTCGATATGTGCGGACCCCGGCCCATGGCAGGCCTCGCACCCGACCCCGATTTCGACCTGCTGCGACGTGTAGCTTCTGGTTTGAGGGTCGTAGTTCTTCTCAAAACCTGTGGCATGACATTCGGCGCAGCGCGCGTTCCAGTTCTTGTAAGGGCCGGTCCAATGCAACCCGTCATCAGGCGGCAGGTCCTGATCAGAGTACAGGTGATACCAGCGCTTTTGTTCTGTGTCCCAAACCACATCGAAACTTTGCAACCGGCCCGGTTCGGTCTCGAAAAGGTATTGCTGCAAGGGTTCGATTCCAACGACGGAATGTACGTCATATTCCGTCGTTGCACCGTCTTTTTCCGTTACACGGGCGGAGAAACTGCCCGCCTCATTTTTGAATTGGACGGACATGCCGTCATGATCGAACCGGGTACTGTTGAAATCCGCCACAACAGCGCCGTCAGCGGGGTCTGTCCAGGCCAGCGCATGGTGTGACGCGGCCCAGGCTTCGGCTTCTTGCTGATGACAATCGGTACACTGGTCTGAGCCCACATACTCTGGCGTCTGCGCCTGAACTTCACCAGCAATTGCAAGGCAGGCCAGTATCAGGGCAAATCTCATGCCGTCTCTCCTTCGGCGGCTTTTTGCAGATCAATCAATGCACCGTTGTATTCGGCCCCCAAAATCAGGATCGCCGAATAGAGATACAGGAAAATTAAGGCCGCCATGGCCCCCGCCAATCCAGCATAGGTGGCGCTGTAGGTGGCGAACTGGCTGATATAAATTGAAAACGCCCACCCACCGGCAGCCCACAAGACCAAAGTCAACAAGACGCCGGGCAGGATTTGCGTCAAGCTGTGCCTGCGGGTTGGCAGCACAAGATGCGCCAGAAGAACGGTGCCCGCAGGAACCGCCACGGTGAACGTCCAGCGCAGGCGATCCACGGAAAACCAGTTGGCCACGGCAACTTCCGTGTGTTCAGCCACCAATTTCGTATAGACCGGCAAAACCACCTCGACCGCGGCAATGATCAGAATGGCCGACCCGCCCAGAATGACCAGCACCAGACAGAGAAGTCGGGTTTTCCAGAACGGCCAACTGTCTTCGTCGTGGTAGGCCTGGTTCATGGCTGCACGCACGGCAGCCACGCCGTTGGAGGCAAAGTAAATCGCCAGCAGCCCCCCCAAGGTGATGACACCCGAGCCGGATCCGGCCAGAACGGCCCGCAGTTCGGCCACGATCGGATCAGCGACGTCCTTGGGCCACGCTCCGAAAATCAGGTCAATCAATTCATCTGTGACATAGCCTTGAGATAACGCCCCTGCCAGCGCCACGGTGAACAGCACAAAGGGAAACAGCGCCATCATCAGCGACATGGCCACGTGGCTGCTCATGACGAAACCGTTCTTTCTGCTGAACCGGCGGATCGACAGCCAAAGTGCCTGAACAGGTCGGCCAAACAGGGGATTCGCGGCAGTGGTCATGCTGCAACCCTAACCTGCCGAAATGGAACACAGAACCCGTCCTGGATATCTATTGCGAGAATGAGGGCCAACAAACGCCTGAACGCATTGCACAAACCGGGCCTCGCGTGCAGGATTGGGCGGCGCAGGACAGGAAATGGGCCAGATACAGGATACCGAATGACACCGGATCAAAAAGACATCACGGTTAGACCCAGGCTTCGATTGTCCGTTGTCCGGGATACATGCATCATCGCGACCCTGATCGTGCTGGGCCTCTATGCCGGTGCGAACTTCCTGATCCCGCTGGCCATGGCGCTGCTGGTCAATGTTCTGATCATCGCGCTGAGCGATCGCGTCGTAGCCCTGACCCGCGCTCCGGTCTGGCTGGCAAATATTGCCGGTGTGACCGTCGTTCTGGCGGGTTTGTTCATGATCATGTACGTGCTGGGCAGTCAGGCGACGCAGTTTGCACGATCCATCAGCACCTATGAAAACCAGTTTGACGGTGCGGTCGAGCGTGTAACGGGGCTGGTCGGCAACGACGTGACCACCTTCATTCGTGACAATCTGGTCAGTATCGACATGTCCTATGTCGCCCGCGTGTTGCTGGGCAGCGCCACTTCATTGTTGAACCAGTTCTTCCTGATCAGCCTTTATGTCGCCTTTCTGATGGCCGAACGGCTTGCCTTTCGGAAAAAGATCCAACTGGCCGCCGGAAATCCTGTCGCCGCAGCAGAGTTTTCCACCATGCTCGATGCGATTTCGGTCAGCTTGCAGCGCTATGTCGGCGTCAAAACCCTGATCAGCCTGATAACGGCAACCATCAGCTATACGGTTTTCCGCTCGCTTGGTCTGGAATACGCGGAAACCTGGGCCGTATTGACCTTTGCCCTGAACTTCATCCCCTCGATCGGTTCGATCATAGCGGTGTTTTTTCCGGCCATGATCGCGCTTGTTCAATTCGAAACGATCCTTCCCTTCCTGGTGATCGTGCTGGGATGTGGAACGATCCAATTCCTGATCGGCAATTTCCTGGATCCGGCCATGCTTGGCCGATCCCTGAACATGTCGACCTTTCTTGTCATTCTGGCCCTGACCTTCTGGACAACGGTCTGGGGTCTGATCGGCGCGTTTCTGAGCGTTCCTCTGACCGTATGCATCCTGATCGTGTTCAGCCACATCCCGGCCCTTCGGCCGGTCGCCATACTGATGTCATTGGATGGCAGGTTGGGCGAGGATAACAGTCAGGCCGCAGCAAGCTAGGTCATGAAGCGCCCCCTGTTCATCGGATCGGATATCTACCGCAACTCGACCTACGGTTCAAAACACCCGCTGGCCATCCCACGGGTTTCAACCGTCATCGATCTGTGTCGCGAACTAGGTTGGTTGACGCCCGAAAACTACCGCGTCAGCCCCTGCGCAAAGCCAAGTGTATTGGAAAGGTTTCATACGCCGGACTATATCGCCGCCCTGCAAAAGGCCGAAGCGGACCAGCACGTCACGGACGAAACACGGGATAAATACGGTTTGGGGACTCTGTCGAACCCGGTCTTCGCCGAGATGTACCGCCGGCCGGCAACCGCCGCCGGTGGTTCCATGCTGGCCGCCGAACTGATCCGGGATGGAGGGATCGTTTTCAACCCTGCGGGCGGCACCCACCATGGCCTTGCGGACCGGGCGAACGGGTTTTGTTATCTGAACGATCCGGTTCTGGCGATACAGACCCTTTTGAACGCCGGCATGGATCGCGTGGTCTATGTCGACATCGACGCCCATCATTGCGACGGGGTTGAACTTGCGTTTCACGGGTCGGACAGAGTTCGGATGATCTCGGTCCATGAAACGCGGCGATGGCCGTTCACGGGCCAACTTGAGGAAGACGCCGGTGGCGCGGCCTTCAACCTGCCTGTTCCAAGGCATCTGAACGACGACGAATTCGCCGCCATTCTGGATCAATTGATCCTGCCAGCGACCGAGGCGTTCAAACCGCAGGCGATTGTCCTGCAATGCGGTGCAGACGCCGTGGCCGAAGACCCGCTTTCGCGTTTGACCCTGTCCAACAACGCGCATTGGCGAACGGTCGCGGCGCTGAAGCCTCTTTCGCCTCGCTTTCTGGTTCTGGGTGGCGGCGGATACAATCCCTGGTCCGTAGGCCGCTTGTGGAGCGGCGTCTGGGCCACCCTGAGTGATTTCGAAATTCCTGACACACTTGATGTCGGTGCACAGAAAATCCTGCGGGATCTGACCTGGAGCAGGGCCGCGGGACAGGCGCCTCACCCCCATTGGCTGGACAGTTTGCGAGACGCGCCCAACACCGGGCCCATACGACAGGAACTGAGGAAAGATTTGCACCACCTCACCACCAGGCATTCACGGTAGATCGGTCCGCCAAAGCCTGTTAGCATTCCGATATTTCGGGATATTCCTGACCGGCTTACCCCCTGTTCCGTTATCAATTCGTTTCTTCCAGCTTGGCACCGATTGGACCACCACCCATGAATGCACTTAATCAGATACTTGATCTCAAAACCCGCATGGGCCAGTCCATCATCGGGCAAACCGAGGTCATCGACCGACTGCTGATCGGGATGCTGGCCAACGGAAACCTTCTGATCGAAGGTCTGCCCGGATTGGCCAAAACACGTGCAGTCAAGGCGATGGCGCGCAATCTGGATGCAGACTTCAGCCGGATCCAGTTCACGCCTGATCTGCTGCCTTCAGACGTGACGGGAACCGAAGTGTTTCAACAAACTGACGAAGGCGGCACCTTTCGGTTCGAACCCGGGCCGATCTTTGCCAATATCGTCCTCGCTGACGAAATCAACAGGGCACCGGCCAAGGTTCAGGCCGCATTGCTGGAGGCGATGGAAGAACGCCAGGTTACGGTTTCCGGGACCACTCACAAGATGGAACCGCTGTTCATCGTGATGGCAACCCAGAACCCCATTGAACAAGAAGGCACCTATCCCCTGCCCGAAGCGCAGATGGACCGGTTCCTGATGCATGTTCAGATCACCTATCCGCCGGTCGAGGACGAGGTTGAAGTGATCCGGCTGGTGCGGGGTGAAGAGATCGCCGCCGGGAAAGGCGCGTCAAGCGAGCCACCACCGACAATCCCGCAGGACGCCGTTTTTGCAGCGCGTTCGGAAATTGGGCAGATCCATGTTTCGGATGCAATGGATCGCTACATGGCCGATCTGGTTCAGGCAACCCGGACGCCTGCGGCGCTCAGCGAAGAACTGGCCAGCTGGATCGAAATCGGCGCCAGCCCGCGTGCCTCATTGGCATTGGACAAATGCGGTCGGGCGCATGCGTGGATGAACCAGCGTGACTATGTGGACCCTGCGGATATTCGAGCCATTGCACATGACGTGTTCCGTCACCGCATCACGCTGAGCTTCGAGGCGCAGGGGAACGCCAAAACGGCAGATGACGTGATCGCGGAAATCCTGCGTCTCGTCGCGCTGCCCTGACGGTTCGGGTTGGCGGGTGCAGCGATCCTCAGCATATCCCGATGATCCCCGCATTCACGTCAATGCGTATCACCTGTTGCGTCTGGAACTGCATTCTCGAGCCCTGAGCTTTTTGCCACGTCAGCCTGCCCGCTCAATCCTGAATGGCAGACACGCATCACGCCTGCGCGGACGCGGCCTGAATTTCGAGGAATTGCGCAACTACCAACCGGGCGACGACATCCGCACAATTGACTGGAAAGTCACGGCGCGAACCGGTGAGCCCCACGTCAGGGTCTATACCGAGGAACGAGACCGCCCTGCCCTGTTGCTGGTCGATCAGCGCGTTTCGATGTTTTTCGGAACCGAAGTCTACATGAAATCGGTCATCGCCGCCGAAGCTGCCGCAATCACCGCACATCGCGTTCTTGGTCAGGGCGATCGTGTCGGTGGTCTGGTATTCAACGACACAAGCGTTGCTGAACACAGGCCGCAGCGCCGCGCGGCGGCGCTCATGCGGTTTCTGTCTTCCATCGGGGCTGCCAATTCGGCCTTGTATGCTGCCTTGAACCCGCAACCCACCGTAACTTTGAATGACATGTTGTCGGAAGCCGTGCGTATGCCCCAAACCAACGGGCTGGTTTGCCTGTTTTCCGACTGCGACGGGCTTGACGAAAGATCGGAATCCCTGCTGCGCCGCATTGCGGTCTCAAACGATCTGATCGTGTTCAATATCGCTGACAAGACAGCAAAGGGGCTGGCGCCCGATCTGAAACTCACGGTCTCGGACGGGCGCGATCAGATCGAAATCGACAGCGCCGATCCCGAATTGTCCGGCAATATTCGCAAATCCATGGAAGACCGGTTGGACCACCTGCACACATGGTCCCGTCGATACGGTTTTCCGGTTGTTCCATTGACGACCGCGGAACCTGCCCTGGATCAGTTGCTGTATCTGTTCGGACATCGCAGGGGGCAGAAATGAGCATCGACACGACAGGGAAATCTCTGGTTGATCTGCTGAATATGCTCGAGCCGGCACCGGAACCCACGCCTGTTTCGATGTTTCCGCAGACATGGGGCTGGTTGGCGCTGGCCGTCATACTGCTTGGCCTTGCCGTACTGGTCAGTATTTTTTTCATCCGGCGAAGGCGGGCGAACGCGTATCGCTGCCATGCGCTGGCCGAGCTGGCAGACCCGGATATCACGTCCGCAAAAGTTGCCGAAATCCTTCGCCGCACCGCGTTGGTCGCATATCCGCGCAGGCAGGTTGCAGGGATTCACGGGGATGACTGGTTGAACTTCCTTTCGCAAACATCTGATGAAAAGTCTTTTTTATCAGAGGTCGGCCAAACACTGATCGACGCGCCGTACAAAGACCTGCCGCCAAACCGTGCCTTGACCCAGCTTGCTCGGCATTGGGTCAAGTCCCATAAACGGTATCGGTGAACGTGATGTTTTCCTTCTCAGCCCCCTGGGTATTTCTGCTTTTGCCGCTGCCGCTGCTGGTTTACGCCATTGCTCCGCCTCGGCGGGAAACAACCGTGTCCATTCGCATTCCGTTTTTTCGCCGCGTGGCCCAGGCGGCGGGTGTCGAGCCGCAATCCGGGTCAATGATCCGAACCCGGGCCCGGCTGCAAACGGCCAGCGCCGGCTTGATCTGGATACTTCTGGTTCTGGCGCTGGCGCGTCCGGAACGTCTGGGCGACCCCGTGGTGATGGAAAAATCTGCACGCGATGTGGTTTTGGCGCTGGATATCTCTGGCTCGATGGATCAGCGCGACTTCCAGACCGGATCCGGTGCCCCGATGCAACGGTTGGAGGCGGTCAAAGAGGTTCTCAAGCAGTTCATCTCTGAAAGAGATGGTGACAGGATGGCGCTGATCATCTTTGGAACACGCGCGTTCATTCAAGCGCCCTTCACGGAAGATCTGAACAGTTTGAACGGGTTCCTGGACCAAACTCAAGTTGGCATGGCGGGTCCGAACACGGCTTTGGGCGATGCGATCGGGCTTGGCATTCGAACTTTTGAATCCCGCGAGGTTGACCAGCGCATGATGATTGTTCTCAGCGATGGCGCCGATACGTCCAGTCGCATGACACCCGTCAATGCCTCGGCCATTGCTGCGGAAAAGAACGTGGTTGTGTATACGATTGGTGTCGGAGACCCGAATGCCACGGGCGAAGACCGTGTCGATCTTCAGGCGCTGAAGGACATAGCCGATCGTACGGGCGGAGAATATTTCTTTGCCGACGATGCAACGGCCCTTGAACAAACCTACGCACGCATTGACTCACTGAACCCCAGAATGGTGGAAACGCAAAGCTATCGCCCCAAGCAAAGCCTTGCCCATATTCCGTTACTCATCGCGTTGATCGTCATTATCGTCAGCATGACCTGGTTCCATTTCTCACAGCGACACCAGGGGGCCGTCTGACGATGGATCTGGCTGATTTTCATTTTATCCGAGGCTATTACCTGCCGCTTCTCATCCCCATCCTTGTGTTGTGGTGGCGGATCAGGCCCAGATCGATGGCAGACACCAAACTGCCATCAGGGATCGCCCCGCACCTTGCAGAGGCCTTGCTGCTGGGCAAAGAAGAATACGGGCGCATCCAGCCCATTGATGTTGCGCTGATCATTGCGGCGCTTGTCACTTTGGCGGCCTCGGGCCCGACATGGTCGCGCGCGCCCAACCCGTTGATCGCAGACACGGCCCCGTTGGTGATCGCTCTTAAAGTCACCGACAGCATGGAAAGCTCGGATCTTGCGCCATCGCGGCTGGATCGGGCACGGTTCAAGATTTCCGACCTGATCACCGAACGTGCCGGCGCACGTACCGCTTTGATCGCCTATGCAGGATCGCCGCACCGGGTTGCGCCTTTGACCGAAGACGCGAATATACTTCGTCCCTTGCTTGAGGGGTTGACGCCCGCGGTGATGCCAAAGGATGGCGATGCGGCAGCCGATGCGCTTGCGTTGGCTCAGTCCATTCTGGACGACAGCGACAGCCCGGGGGCGATTCTGTTCGTATTGGACGATCTTGATCCATCTCAGGTAGCTGGGCTAAGCTCCTCTTCTTCTGATATTTTCTTTCTCACCATGCTGCCGGATGGTGGTCGTATCGCGCAGCTGGACAACATCCCCAACGCCTCAGTGGTCGCGTTTTCGGACGACGATCGGGACATCAATCAACTGATGCGCCGCATTCAATCGGCCTATACTGCCGCGCTGGATGATGATGATCGTCTGGATTGGCAGGACAAGGGCTGGATCCTGGCCTGGCCTGCTGCGGTGTTGTCTCTGCTGTGGTTCCGCAAAGGCTGGGTAATTCGTTGGGCGTTTCTGGCTTTGATCGCATTGCCTTCATCCGGCGCGCGGGCAGAAGGGTGGCGAGACTGGTTTTTCACCTCCGACCAACAAGGCCAGATCGCGATGAACCAAAAACGCTTTGGCGACGCGGCCGAGATGTTCGAAGATCCATATCACAAGGGATATGCTTATCTCAGGGATGGTCAATACGAAAAGGCGTCGTCCGTGTTTTCCACGCTGGACACGCCGGAAGCTGCGTTTGCCGAAGGTATGGCCCGCATAAGAAACCGCGAGTATCGCCCAGCCATATCGGCGTTCCAGACCGCCTTGGAACGTCGCCCCGACTGGCCTGAAGCCCAGCACAATCTCGACCTGTCCAAGGCCATCCTGGATTATGTCGAAACGACACGTGAGCAGTCTGACACAGGGGAAGAGGCTGGCATCGGTGCCGATGATACGGTGTTTGACAACGATGCAGCACGCGGCAGTGACACCACGGTTCAAACCCCCAAGGACGGGCCACAGTCACTGTCCGCCGACCAGTGGATCAGCATGATCGACACCGACATGCAGGATTTTCTGAGAAACCGCTTCCTTTTGGAAATTCAGGAGCAAACAGAATGAGATACCTAGCTGTCTTCATCCTGTTGTTGCCGTTATCCGTGTCCGCACAGGAAAACTCAGCCTATCAACCTAGGGTATCAGTGGACGTCCCGATCGAGGCCGTCATCGTCGGCCAGCCCGCCATCGTCCGCATCAAGGTTCTGGTTCCGACCTTCATGCCGCAGCCGCCGGTATTCCCATCATTGGAGCAACAAAATATCCTGGTTCGGTTGCCCGAGCGAGCTTCTGGCCCGATAAGCGAAACGGTGGACGGAGAAACGTGGTCCGGCGTACAGCGCAGTTATCGCCTGTATCCGCTGACATCAGGGCCTGTTGCGTATGATGCGCAAGAGGTTGTCGTGACATTTGCCGACCCGCAGTCCAATGACCCGGTTCAGGTTTCGGTGGCGCTTCCTTCCATACAGCTGAACGCAGAGATCCCCGAGGGCGCTCAAGGTCTTGACCCGCTGATCATCGCAAGTGGTTTCTCTCTTGATCAGAAGCTGGACGGTCCGACCGATATGCAGGCCGGTGATTCCATCACGCGCGAGATAAGCGCGCAGATCGCTGGCACCACGGCCCTGACAATCCCGGCGCTGACGCCGCAGGATCAAAGCCAACTGCTTCGCGCCTATCCCAAGGAGCCCCGCTTTTCGGAAACAGAAGACCGGGGCATCTTGTCCGGGCAGCGGGTCGAAGAAACCGTGTACATCGCCCAAGATGGTGGCGAAACACAGTTGTCGGCCGTTTCCATCGACTGGTTCAATCTGGACACCGGTCAGATCGAAACGGCATCACTTCCCCCGACCAAGCTGACACTGGCACTACCCAGGCGACAGCCGCCTGACGCGCAAACCATCATCAAATCAGTTCTTTACCTTGTCATTGTTGTATTCGCATTGTGGACATTGGGAAGATTTCTGCGCCCGCGCTATGCAACCTGGAAAACGGAACGGCGCCGCAGATATCTGGCATCGGAGAAATATGCCGTCGATGCCTTGCGATCCGCTTTAATATCACGGGATTTGCCTGCGGTTTATCAGGCATTGGATCTTTGGAAATCACGCAGCGCGCATCCCAAGTGTTCTTTGGATCTTGAGAGAAGTCTGATGAAGATCGGTGCGGCGCGGTATTCAGCGACGGCTGGCAACAGCTCGGAAGACTGGCATGCCGCCATGCTAAACCTGGGCGCACTGAAAAGCCCGACAGAACGAAAGAGCGGGTCTTTGCCCCCGCTCAATCCTTAGACTTCAACTTTGACAGTTGCTGATCAGCTTGCGCCGGTCGATCAACCGTAGTCGGCCATACCCCAATTCCACAAGGCCCAGATCTGCCAGATGATGCAGATGCCGATGCAAGGTCGGCTGAGATACCGCAACCATTTCAGCAAGTTCTTCCTGAGACACAACAATCCATCCGTCCGAACTCAAAGCACCTTCGTCAAGATGCAACAGACGCAGTACAAGGCGCTTTTCAGACCCCGTAACCGCAAGATTGGCCATGATGCGCAGAGCAGTCTTCATGTTTTCATGCGTTAACGCATAGAAATCACGGATGTATTCTGGGTTTTTCTGAACCAGGCGTTCTACCCGCGAGCCGGGAAAATACAAGGTGCGGGTTTTTTGCGTTGCCACGACGCTGACCAGTCGTTTGGCTTCGGCAAACAGCGCAAGATCCCCGATCCAGAATCCTGATCCATCCTGATGCAATACGAATTCCTGTCCATCATCGGCAGGTGCCGTGATCTGAAGCGCGCCTGCGAGCACCGCATGAATACCGTTGGCGCGGTCACCGTGGTGGTACAGGGTTTCTCCGGAATCGAAGGTTCTTTGAATTGCGCACGTCATAAGATCGCTCTGAAACTTTGAATCGCGCGTGCCAAACCAGTCGGTATTGGCCAGAATCCGCATATCGTCATCAGAATCAAACATTTGTATCTTTCAAAGTGATCATATGATAAGTTTTCGATACGTTTCATCGCGTAAAATAGCTGTGTTCACTGCTCGAACAAGAAATTGTTTTTATTCGGGCAATCAAGAACTTGCTTGCAGCTTCAAGTTATAAGCTAGCGGCTTCAATTAAATTTCAATTTTCCGGGTCATTAAGGCTCGACTGATCAGGAGCACTTCATGTCTTCTCCACGAATGATTGCAGATAATTGGCGTAGAACACTGCGCCGGTTCGCGGTGGCGACCGTAACTGTCGCCCTTGCCGTGCCCGCCTGGGCGCAGGATCAAAAGCCCAATATTCTTGTGATATGGGGCGACGATATCGGTCAATCCAACATCTCGGCTTATACCATGGGTCTGATGGGATATCAGACGCCCAATATCGACAGGGTTGCCAAAGAAGGCATGATCTTCACCGATTATTACGGTGAACAATCCTGTACCGCCGGCCGTTCGTCATACATCATGGGGCAATCCGTGTTCCGCACCGGTCTTTCCAAAGTCGGCCTGCCTGGGGCAGATCTCGGAATGCAGGTTGAAGACCCAACTATCCCGGGGCTTCTCAAAGACCACGGCTATGTGACCGGTCAATTCGGCAAAAACCACCTTGGTGACAAAGACGAACATCTTCCGACAAACCACGGTTTTGATGAGTTTTTTGGCAATCTTTACCACCTGAATGCCGAAGAAGAGCCGGAAAACGAAGACTATCCGGGTGATCGCGTTCTGGCGGATGGGCGCACCTTCCGCGAGGCCTATGGCCCGCGCGGCGTCATCAAATCCAAATCCGATGGCACGATCGAAGACACCGGACCGTTGACCCGCAAGCGCATGGAAACGGTAGATGACGAAACCGTGGCCGCGGCCATCGACTTCATCAAGCGGGCGCATGAGCAAGGTCAGCCCTTCTATGTCTGGTGGAACGGTACCCGCATGCACTTCCGCACCCACGTCAAAGACGAGATGCGCGCCAAGGCCAATGAGTTGTCGGGGCGGGTCGCTGATGAATACACCGCCGGTATGATCGAACACGACATGCATGTAGGTCAGCTGCTGGATCTGCTGGACGAGCTTGGCATCGCCGACAACACGATCGTCCATTATTCCACTGACAACGGTCCCCACATAAACACCTGGCCGGATGCGGCTGCCACGCCGTTCTGGGGCGAGAAGAATACCAACTGGGAAGGTGGTTGGCGTGTTCCGTCAATGGTACGCTGGCCGGGCAAGATCGAGGCCGGATCAGTCACAAACGAGATCGTGCATCACATGGACTGGCTGCCCACTTACCTCGCCGTGGCCGGCGATCCGGACATCAAGGAAAAACTGAAGGCCGGCTACAGCTCATCGGGCATGGGTCGCGACTATAAGGTGCACCTTGATGGCTACAATATTCTGCCGCTGCTGACTGGTGAGACTGCGGCAAGCCCCCGGAAAGAAATCTTCTATTTCTCGGATGATGGTGACCTCACGGCGCTGCGTTTCGAAGACTGGAAGCTCATCTTCCTGGAGCAGAAAGCCTGGGCCACGTTGCGTGCCTGGATCGAGCCATGGACCGAACTGCGCATCCCGCTGATCGTCAACCTGCGCCGCGATCCGTATGAACGCGCGTATCGCACGTCAAACACCTATTACGATTGGCTGTTGGACCGGGCTTATTTCCTTGTGCCCGCCCAGCAATACGTTGGCAACTTCCTCAGTACGTTCCAGGAGTTCCCGCCACGTCAGAAAGCAGCCAGCTTCAACCTAGATCAGGTCATGGAGAAGCTGACAACGCCGACCAACAACTAGGCCCGGCGGCCCCACGCTGTAGGCCGCCCTGCGCAGGGCGGCCTTTTTTCAACACAACAGTTATCGAGATCTTCATGAAACACGTTCTTTTAGGTGCCTTTCTGACCTGTGTTCCCGTATCCCTGCTCGCTGATCCGCTGCCCAGTTGGAACGCCACAGCGGCAAAAGAGGCGATCCTTGAATTCGTGTCCAGTGTTACCGACGCGGAAGGACCTGACTATGTCACGCCTTCAGATCGGATCGCGGTATTTGACAATGACGGCACACTCTGGGCAGAACAGCCGGTTTATTTCCAGTTTATCTTTGCCATGGATCGGCTTTCTGAACTGGCTGAACAAGATCCTTCGATCCTGTCCACACCCGTTTTGAAAGCCGCTGCCGAAGGTGATCTTGCGACGGTTCTTCAAGGGGGCCACGATGCGTTGATCGAAGTTGTCAACGCGTCACATTCCGGAACGACTGTCGAGGCGTTTCAGGCCCAAGTCGCGGAATGGCTGGCCGAGGCCCGACACCCGGACACCGGATTGCCCTATGACCAGATGACCTATCAGCCCATGGTCGAGCTGTTGCGCTATCTTCGGGACGAAGGGTTCAAGACCTATATTGTCTCGGGCGGCGGCATTCACTTCATGCGGGTCTTCGCGGAACAGGCCTATGGCATTCCGCCGGAACAGGTTCTGGGCACATATGGAAACTCGACATTCGAAGATGTCGATGGCGTTCCGACTGTCATCAAGGCCCCCGGGATTGCCTTCATCGACGACAAGGAAGGCAAACCCATCAACATCGAACGCACGATCGGCAAACGCCCCATTCTGGCCGGAGGAAACTCAGACGGCGATTTCGCCATGCTGGATTGGACAACCTCGGGTAGCGGACCACGGCTGGGTGTTCTGATCCATCATACGGATGCCGAACGTGAATGGGCCTATGATCGGGAAAGTCCGATTGGGCGGTTGGTTGACGGTCTGGATCAGGGGCCGGACAAAGGCTGGATCATCGTTGATATGGCGAAAGACTGGTCGCGGGTCTACACTGGAGGAAACTGAACGACCCGAAAGACTTAACGCCCATGTGGACATTGCTTGTATCCATCTTCGTTTTTGCGTTGTACGCAACTGCAGTTGTGTTTTCGGTGCGCGCGGCACAAACCGCGCGCACACCGCAAGGAGCCGTTGGCTGGGTGGTCTTTTTGGTATCGGCGCCAATCTTTGCGGTTCCGATGTACCTGTTTCTGGGGCATCACAGGTTTCGCGGCTACCGCATCTCGCGCCAACAAAGCGAACGGGTCGTCGAAGGCATCAAGACCTTTGCTGACTACTCCAGACCTGACCCATCCACGATGTCGGTCAATCCACGACCATTCGAATTTCTGGCTCATCTTCCGGTATCCAGTGGCAATGGCGCTCAGCTTCTGATCGATGGTCAGGCAACGTTTGACGCCATTTTTCAGGCGATAGACGAGGCCAGGAACTACATCCTGATCCAATTCTATATCGTCAGAGACGATACATTGGGCCGACAGCTTCAGACCAAGCTGATCGAGGCTGCGAAACGCGGGGTACATGTCCGTTTCATGACCGATGCCGTCGGCAGCTATGGATTGGCAAACACCTATCTGGACACAATGCGCGAGGCCGGAATTGACGTGGCCGACCCGCGTGAGCAACGCGGGCCGAATTTCAGGTTTCAGCTGAATTACCGGAACCATCGCAAAACCGTCATCATCGACGGTGAAACAGGCTTTATCGGCGGTCACAACGTGGGTGTTGAATATCTGGGCGAAGACCCGCATTTCGGCCATTGGCGCGACACGCATATCAAGATGACCGGCCACATCGTCCGGCAATTGCAGCTCATCTTTACCGAAGACTGGCACTGGGCCCGCGATGAAGACCTGATTGACGACCTCGACTGGGCAGGCAGCGAGGCCGAGCAAGACATGAATGCCCTATTGGTGGCCACCGGACCCGGAGACGAAACCGAAACCGGCGCCATGATGTTCTTTTCGGCCATCGCCGAGGCGAAAGAAAGACTGTGGATTGCCTCGCCCTATTTTGTGCCCGACATCGACGTCATGACCGCCCTGCAACATGCAGCGATGCGCGGTGTGGACGTGCGCATCCTTGTCCCGGATATGATTGATCATCGGCTGCCGTGGTTGGCTGCTTTTGCCTATTTCGACGAAATCCGCGACTGCGGCGTGCGCGTGTTCCGATACACGGACGGTTTCATGCACCAGAAGGTTTTCGTGGTTGACGACACGCTGGCTGCGGTCGGCACGACCAATCTGGACAACCGGTCCTTCCGGCTGAACTTCGAGGCGATGGCCCTGTTTTTCGATGCCCGCGCAGCACTGGCTGTTGATCACATGCTGCGCGCGGATTTCGAGGCAAGCTATGAATTGACGCGCAGTCTGGCCCAGCAACCCGCGCATATCCGGTTTGGCGCCCCATTGGCGCGGTTGTTTGCGCCTATCCTCTAGGTAAAGAACTTCTCTTGAAAGACACGCGTCATCATCGCCACCAGATAAGCGGTCGACAGACCAAAGGCCAGAAGACCAGCAACCGCGGCAAAAGACCCAAAGATGCGCAACCCTTCGCCCAAAACGATATCGCCATATCCCAGGGTCGTGAACGTCACCAATGAGAAATAGATGGCCGAGTTCCAATCCGGCAAAACCTCAAGCAACACCCAGACGATGGCCCAAATCCAGACCTGAATCGTGTGCGTGGCGACGATAAAGGCCAAAGATACCGCGATTGGTGCTGCCGTTCCAAAGAACACCCCCTTGGCGGACCATTTTTCATCCCACTTGATGATCGTGACGGTACACCAGGTCAGCAAGAGAATCTCGACCAAGAAGCAGAGCGCCAGAAATGTACTGCCCCAAACGATCTGATGCAGCAACGTCATGTTTTTCATCCCGATTTACGACAGTTTACCGTCCGGGCAGAATGGCCCTTTGAGGTGCAGGGCACAACCCCGGCGATCGTGAGGAACGCCTGCGGCGAATGGAACCGAGTGCGGGTCCGCACTGGACAGTTTGGAATTCCATCGCACATCCTTGGAAGAAAAAAGGCCAGATCATGCTGTTGACCATCGACCGTGTTCAGAAAACCTATCCCGGCGGGCGCCCGGTTCTGCGCGACGTGTCGCTGACATTGGATGAAGGGCAGACACTGGCCCTGACCGGCGAAAGCGGCAGTGGCAAAAGCACTCTGCTGAACCTTGCCGCAGCGCTTGACTGTTTCGACAGCGGTGAAATCATCTTGAACCGAACGCCTCTGTCCAATCTGGACGATGCCGGGAGGGCCGAATTGCGGCGCAGTCAGCTTTCGTTGGTGTTTCAGCAGTTCAATCTGATCCCTTCGCTGACCGTTGCGCAGAACCTTTCCTTTCACGCCCGCCTTGCCGCCGCCGAGGATGCCGATTGGACCGCGCATCTGACCGAACGCTTGGGCCTGTCCGATCTTTTGGACAGATATCCCGAAAACCTGTCCGGCGGGCAACAGCAGCGGGTGGCGATTGGTCGTGCCATGGCAGCGCGTCCGAAACTGCTGCTGGCGGATGAGCCCACGGGCAATCTGGATGAAACCGCCAGCGCAAGGGTTCTGGATCTGATGTTGGCCTTGGTGGCTGATACCGGCGCAGCCCTTCTGTTGGTCACGCATTCCCAACAGATTGCAGCCCGCTTGGATCGAACCGTCCAGCTCTGCGGTGGTCGTATCCAATGACACGCGCCGTCATTCAGGCTTTGATGTCCCACTGGCGGGTGCACTGGTTGCAACTGGCGACGCTTTTGACAGGCATCGCGTTGGCCACCGGTCTCTGGTCCGCGGTTCAGGCCATCAATGCCGAAGCGCGCGCCAGCTATGCCCGGGCCAACGCGCAGCTTGCCCTTGGGCAGTTCGACGAGCTGCGCGATCCTTCCGGTCTGATCCCGGTTTCTCGTTACGTCGATCTGCGTCGTGCTGGCTGGCAGGTGGCGGCCGTCCTGGAGGGCCCCTATCGTATTCAGGGCCGCACATTGCGCCTGATAGGTGTGGACATGGTCGCCTACCCGGCCCTGCCCGCCATAAGCGAAACCGACCAAAGCACCGCGCCGACTGAGCCGGCGGACATGCTGACCGCTCCGGGGCGGCTTCTGGTCGCGGCAGAGCTGGAGCCGCTGTTGCACGACCAGAACAACCTTCCGCCGTTTTCAATCACCGCGGCGTTGCCACCGGACGTTATTCTGACGGATATCGGCACAGCCGAAGCCCTGCTGAACCAAACCGGTTTCATCTCGCGCCTCATTGTGTTGCCGGATCAGCCGCGTGATCGGCCACCTTTGGCCGAAGTCGCGCCCGAACTGGAGCGCGCCAGCCCATCCTCGCAAGTCGATACTGCTCGGCTGACTGACAGTTTTCACCTGAACCTGTCGGCTTTTGGCCTGTTGTCCTTTGCCGTTGGCCTGTTCATCGTGAACGGCACCGTCGGGCTGGCTTTTGCCCAACGCCGAGGCATGATCCGCACCCTGCGTGCACTGGGCGTTTCGATGCGGCGGCTGGTCTTCCTGATCCTGACCGAACTGACGGGGCTGGCCCTGATCGGTGGAACCTTGGGTCTGCTTCTTGGGTTCTTTCTGGCCGGAGAGTTGTTGCCCGATGTCGCAGCAACCCTTCGCGGCCTGTATGGTGCGCCCGTGACCGGACAGCTGACATTGCACCCCCATTGGGTGTTTGCCGGGATGGCGATGGCTGTCTGCGGCACCTTGTTTGCCAGTGGCCATGCGCTGTGGCGATTGTCTCGTATGCCCCTGCTGGCGGGGCCCGGTGTGCAAGCCTGGCAGGGCAATGCTGGCACACGCCTTGTGACAGGTTTGCTCGGCTTGGCCCTGATCGCCGGCGGTGTCATCACCTATCTCGGCATCGGTGGTCTGGTTGCCGGTTTCGTGCTGTTAGCCGGATTGCTGACGGGTGCAGCGCTTTTGTTGCCGGCGCTTCTGACCTTTGCGCTTTCCGTCTTTGGCAACAGATCCCGTGGCGCCGTCGCGCAGTGGGTCTGGGCCGACATGCGTGCACAATTGCCCGGGCTGTCGCTTGCCCTGATGGCCCTGTTGCTTGCGCTTGCGGCAAATATCGGTGTGGGCACAATGGTTTCAAGTTTCCGGCTGACCTTTGTCGGCTGGCTCGACCAGCGCCTAACTTCAGAGCTGTATCTGACCGTCCGTGACGAAGAACAGGGGCGCGAGATCACGGAATGGCTGCGGCCACAGGTCGACGCCATCCTTCCAATTCGCAACATAGAACTGTCGCACGAGACGGGCCCCCTGTTTCTGTACGGGGTCATTGACGATCCGGTCTATCGGCAGCACTGGCCGTTGATATCGGCAAACTCGACCGTATGGGACGACGTCATGGCCGGAGACGCGGTGCTGATCAACGAACAACTGGCACGGCGCGCAAATCTCTGGCCCGGAGATACGCTGACACTGCCCCCGGATCACGCGCTGACCATCGCCGGGGTTTATTCGGATTATGGAAATCCAACCGGGCAAGCCATTGTGTCGATGAGCCAACTTGACCGGATCGCGCCGGGGGCTGAAACCCGACGGTTTGGCATCCGTTTGAACCCCGAACAGGCGACTGAAATGGCGCAAACCTTGCGCGAGCGGTTCGCCCTGCCGCGTCAGGCCGTGGTCCAGCAGGCCGCCATGAAGGCGCAATCATTGGCAATCTTCGAAAAGACCTTTGTCGTGACCTCGGCTCTCAATGTTCTGACCCTCGGCGTGGCGGGATTTGCCATACTCACCAGCCTGCTGACCCTATGGACCCAGCGCCTGCCTCAGATAGCTCCGGTATGGGCGCTGGGACTGAACCGGGCGCAACTGGCGCGGCTGGAGCTTTTGCGCAGCGTACTGCTCGCGGCTCTGACCGCGTGTCTGGCGTTGCCGCTTGGTCTGATCCTCGCCTGGGTTCTGTTGGCAGTGATCAATGTGCAAGCCTTTGGCTGGCGGTTGCCGATGTTCGTGTTTCCATGGGATTGGTTGTGGCTGATCCTGCTGACCCTGCTGGCCGCCCTGGTTGCAGCGGCCCTGCCAGCGCTGCGCATGTTGCGTCTGCCCCCTGCCGATTTGCTGAAGGTGTTCGCCAATGAACGTTAATGCCCTTTTGGCCGTTCTCGTGTTTTTGTGCCCATCGCCTCTTTGGGCGCAGGGCTATGCAGGTCTTGGAGGTTCGGCGGAAGGATTCGAGGTTCCGCAGGCGGGCTTTGAATTCGACTTTCCCAAAGACCACGGACCTCATCCCGCTTATCGGATCGAATGGTGGTATCTGACGGCCAACCTCAAAGGCGAGGACGGGCGTGACTATGGCATCCAATGGACCCTTTTCCGGTCGGCCCTGAAACCGTTTGAAACAGATGGATGGCAAAGCCCGCAGATCTGGATGGGCCATGCGGCTGTCACCACGCCTGACACCCACTTTTTTGCCGAACGCCTGTCGCGCGGGGGAATTGGGCAGGCAGGTGTTGCGGTGCAACCGTTCGAGGCCTGGATCGACGAATGGCGCATGGCCGGACCGGATATGGACACCCTGACCCTGACCGCAAACGGGGCTGATTTCGGGTACGATCTTGCGCTGAGCGCACAAGGCCCGTTGGTGTTTCATGGCCAAGCGGGCTATTCCGTCAAATCCGCCGACGGACAAGCCAGCTATTACTATTCGCAACCCTTCTATTCAGTCGAAGGCGTACTGCACCTGCCGGATGGCGATATGCGCGTCACCGGTCAGGGCTGGCTGGACCGGGAATGGTCTTCGCAACCCCTGGCCGAGGATCAAACCGGCTGGGATTGGTTTTCGCTCAGCTTCGAGGACGGGGACAAGCTGATGGCCTTTCGCTTGCGCGGTGGTCGCGGCGATTTCACTTCGGCCACATGGATCAATTCAGACGGCAGCACCGATGCCATCCCCGACGGATCCGTCAGGCTCGAGCCGCTTGCGACCGATCTGGTGGCAGGGCGCGACGTCCCGACGCAATGGCGCGTCGTGCTTGCGGACCGAGGCATCGACGTCAAGGTATCCGCCCTGACGCCGGACGCCTGGATGGGGACACGTTTTGAATATTGGGAGGGTCCGGTCACGGTCACCGGCAGCCACGAGGGCGTCGGGTATCTCGAGATGACGGGCTACTGACCTGGCTGCGGGAGCCCGAACGGCGGCAGGCGACCGTCGGGGCTCCGGCGCCACTGTGCACAGCATCTGCTTTTCGCGTCAGCGCACCACGTAAACCGAGACGTTGGAATGTCGCACCACGCGTGCCGCATTCGGGCCCAGCAGGTAATCCTTGAAATCCGGCTTGTGGGCTCCGATTACGATCAAATCAGAGCCGGCATTTTCGGCCGTCTTCAAAATCTCCTGATAAGCTGTTCCTGTCGCAACCACATGGCGGATGGTTTCGTTGCGCTCGGCCCCCAGGGCCGACACGCAAAGCGCCGTCAGTTTGGCCTGCGCTTCCTCCAACGCCTTGTCGTGAAAATCGGATTCGAAAAACCCCGACACCCAGCTTTCCCCGAAATCGGGGAGCACTGTCACCACGTCAAGTTGCGCCCCTTCCATATCCGCCAGCGCGGCTGCTTTTTGCAGCACCGGTGCATCAATCTCGCCATTGCTGATATCAACGGCACACAGAACGGAACGTGTCATACGAGCACCTCTTGTCTGGCGGCACGGCCGCGTTGCAGGAAAGCGATCAGACCCAGCAGGATCAGCGCCGGGATATAGACCAGTTGCTTCGGAGGCTGGCTGGACGGCAGGCTGACCGAGCTCAGGCGCACGGCCTCGTCACCGTAATAGTCAAAGTTGGCCAGATCTTCGGCAACCGGTGATCCAAACATCGGCTCGTCAAGTTTGACAAGGCCATCCTCTTCGAGCAACAGCAGCCCCATGGCATCGACGCGCGCTTCACCGCCCTCTTCGGATCCGACTGGCACCACAATCGTGGTGTCCACCATCTTGCCGGTATCAAAATCCGGCCCGCTGATCACCATGCGAACCTCGGTTCCCGGTGGTGTCTGGCCAATGGTTTCGACAAACGCCGCAGGCTCGACCGAAGTGTATGGAGGCGCGATGCGATCCATGAAGAAATCCGGCCTGAACAGGGCGAAGGCCACGGCGATCAGCGCGATACTTTCGTAGATGCGGCTGTGGGTCAGGAAGTACCCCATGGTGCCTGCCGTGAAGACAAGGATCGCTATCGTCGCAAAAATCGCCACTATGATCCCTTCGACCCATGTCACATCGATCAGCAGAAGATCGGTGTTGAAAATGAACACGAAGGGCAGCGCCACGGTACGCAGGCTGTAGAAGAACGCCGTGAAACCGGTTTTGATCGCATCACCGCCCGACACAGCCGCAGCAGCAAAACTGGCCAGCCCGACCGGAGGTGTCACGTCGGCCATGATCCCGAAATAGAACACGAACAGGTGGACAGCGATCAAAGGAACGATCAGCCCGCTTTGGGCGCCCAACTCAACAACCACCCCGGCCATCAACGAGCTGACAACGATATAGTTCGCGGTTGTTGGCAGACCCATGCCCAGGATCAGGCTGAGTAGCCCGACCATGACCAGCATCAGGATCAGATTGCCGCCCGACAGGAACTCGACCAGATCGGCCATCACCTGACCAACACCCGTCAACGTGACGGTTCCCACGATCACGCCCGCGGTCGCCGTGGCAAGCGCGATACCGATCATGTTGCGTGCCCCGTCGATCAGACCTTGCCACAGGTCGGCAACACCATCGATGAAAGTGTTGTACAGGTTGCTCTGCCCGCGGAACATCGCTTTCAGCGGCTTCTGCGTCAGCAGGATGACAAACAGCAGCGATGTGGCCCAGAAGGCGGACAGGCCCGGTGACTTCTGTTCTATCATCAGGAAATAGACCAGAACGATGATCGGCAGCAGGTAATGCAGGCCAGCTTTGTAGATATCGGCGATGACCGGAAGCGTAACCTCTTTTGCGTTAGGGTCGTCCGGTTCCAGGTCAGGCACCTGTGCCGCCAGATAAAGCAGTGCGACATATACCGCGCAGATAATCAGGCTGAGCACGATCCCAGCGGCCGACGGCACCCAGCTTGTCACGGCATCCACCGGGAATTGTGACCCGTAGCAAAGACCTGCAAACACCAGGAAAAAGCCCAGCATCCCCACTACGGTCCGCGCCAGATGCACATCGCGGTCGCCCAGTGTGGGCATGTTCCGCTTCACGGCTTCGAGGTGCACGATGTAAACCAGTGCGATGTAGGAAATCGCCGCTGGCAGGAAGGCATGGGTGATCACCTCGACATATGAGATGCCCACATACTCCACCATCAGGAATGCAGCGGCCCCCATCACCGGCGGCATGATCTGCCCGTTGACCGAACTGGCAACCTCGACCGAGCCCGCTTGTTCACTGCTGAACCCGACGCGCTTCATCAGCGGGATGGTGAAAGTACCGGTGGTGACAACATTGGCAATCGACGAGCCCGAGATCAGGCCGGTCGCAGCCGAGCCCACAACCGCCGCCTTGGCCGGACCACCGCGCAGGTGGCCCAGGGCCCCAAAGGCCATCTTGATAAAGTAGTTCCCTGCCCCGGCTTTATCCAGCAATGCGCCAAACAGAACGAACAGGAAAACGAATTTCGTAGAAACACCCAGAGCGATACCAAACACGCCCTCGGACGTGATCCACATGTGGCTCATCGCCTTTTTCAGGCTCGCGCCCTTCCAGCGGATAACTTCGGGCACCCATTCCGAGGCACCGAAGAAGACATAGGCCAAAAATATGGTCGCGATAATTGCCATGGCCGGGCCAAGCGCGCGGCGCGCGGCCTCGAACAACAGCACCAGGCCAAGCAACGCAACCCATTTGTCGGTGTCGTCGGCCAAACCGCCCGCATTGACGATCTTGTCATAGAAGAAATAGCCATACAGCGCGACGAACGCGCCCACCAGTCCCATGATCCAATCCTGAACCGGAATATAGTTCCGGGGGCTGGATTTGAGCGCCGGATAAGCGGCAAAGGCCAGAAACAAAGCAAAAGCCAGATGGAATTGCCGAGCATTGTTCACGACGCTTCCGGGCAAGACATAATTCGCCAGGGGCGAAGCCAGAACAACTTGAAATATCGACCAGATCGCGGCCACGACCGCAAGGAAAACGCCCACGTTCCCGACCGGATTGCGCCCTCCGGCGTCAGAAGATGCAACCAGATCCTGAAGCTCTTCTTCGGAAAGCGGACGATTGGATTGAGTGTCGGAATTCATCAAATGTCTCCCCGTCGCGGCCATTGTTCGGCCTTCTGAAATCCCGTTTCATACGGGTTTTGTGCAGGGCGCCCGTGGGCACCCTGCGTCAGGTCTGGCTTACTGAATCCAGCCTTTTTCTTTGTAGTACTTCTCGGCACCCGGATGCAGCGGAGCCGACAGGCCATCCGCAATCATCTCTTCGGGCTTCAGGTTCGCAAACGCCGGGTGCAGCTTTTTGAAGTCATCGAAGTTTTCAAAGACCGAGCTGACGACCGCGTAAACCGCATCTTCCGATACATCGGCCGAGGTCACGAAGGTCGCGCCCACACCAAAGGTCGAGGTGTCTTCGTCAGATCCACGGTACATGCCACCGGGAATGGTTGCCTTGCGGTAGAACGAGTTTTCGTTGACCAGCTTGTCCACGGCCTGACCGCTGACGTTCACCAGAACCGAGTCACACGCGGTGGTGGCTTCCTGAATCGAACCCGAGGGGTGGCCAACGGTGTACACCATCGCGTCGATCTGGTTGTCGCACAGGGCTGCCGACTGTTCAGCCGCTTTCAGCTCGGTCGCCAGTTCGAAATCATCTGTGGTCCAGCCCATTTCGCCCAGCAGAACTTCCATGGTGCCGCGCTGACCGGAACCGGGGTTGCCGATGTTGACGCGCTTGCCCTTCAGGTCTTCAAAGTTGGTGATGCCGGAATCGGCGCGGGCCACCACGGTGAAGGGTTCGGGGTGC
Organism: Ruegeria sp. A4; assembly: GCF_056543025.1. Lineage (NCBI taxonomy): Bacteria > Pseudomonadati > Pseudomonadota > Alphaproteobacteria > Rhodobacterales > Roseobacteraceae > Ruegeria > Ruegeria sp. A4. The sequence goes on from NZ_JBQGAW010000001.1 coordinate 714,093, forward strand.
ACCGAGAACACGGCCCGCAGGCCTTCGAACGGGCCGGCTTCTTCGAATTTCGAGGTGCCGTTATAGGCGTGGTACTGCCAGTCGGACTGGGCCACACCGAACTCCAGCTCGCCTTCGCGGATGGTGTTGATGTTGTAGACTGAACCACCGGTCGATTCGACCGAGCAGCGCACGCCGTGCTCTTTCCGGCCTTTGTTGACCAGACGACAGATCGCGCCGCCGGTCGGATAGTAAACGCCGGTTACACCGCCGGTACCGATCGTAATGAACTCTTCGGCATATGCCGCCGGAGCCAGAAGGGCTGCGGTGACGAAGGCGCCGACGCTCAGTTTGCTGCTGTTTTTCATCTGTTAACTCCCACTTTTTTTGTCTGGCAGTTGGAAATCAAGTTTGATCACCTGCTCAGGGAAGCGTGCCGATAATACAAACCGGCCCGCATCGCAACGGCTACAAATCTTTGAATTTCCCAATTTCTCCCAACCCTTTCGAGGTTTCATTCAGATACCCGCAATGTCAAGGCCGGCACCGGTCTGACCTGCGCCAATTCGCATATATGAGCATAAATCCTGAACTTTCCCCATCAGTTCACAGCGAGCCGTCTGGGTTCATGCAGTCACTCCAAATCCAAAACCTGACCTCATTCCTGGCGCAAATCACCGCGAAACAGAGCGAACCGCGTTTCGGATAAGGAGGCAGGGCATATCACGTTTGTACGTTCTGGCGAATCTGACAAAGGCCCTTTAACACCAACCCGGTTCAAGATCCCCCCCGGCCGGGGGCCTGATGATCTGTCGTTGAAGCAGGCCCGGAACGTCGTGGCATTCACGGGCTGCTACAGAGGACCTCAAACAGGACATGAAGATCTAGGTTGCGGATCATCACCTTGATCACGGCACCCCGCCAAGAGGACGGACGGTGTTCTGAGTTTGTCGGAACTGTGGTGCCCAAGGAGAGACTCGAACTCTCACGCCCGTGAAGGCGGGGGATTTTGAATCCCCTGCGTCTACCATTCCGCCACTTGGGCCACGAACACTGGATTAGCGCCCATCCGAGCGAAGGTCCAGAGGCAAAAACCATCCAATATTCCATTTGTTTCGCCCTCGACTGTTGACGGTCCGTCAGGCGCATGGTTTGGCTGGGCTTCAGACCGAAAACGGGATTTGAGTGCTTTATGTTACGATCGCTTTATGACTGGACCATTCGTCTGGCCGAACACCCTCACGCGCTGTGGGCGCTGGCCATCGTGGCTTTCATCGAAAGTTCGTTCTTCCCGATTCCCCCCGATGTGTTGATGATTCCGATGATTCTGGCCCGCCCGTCCCGGGCGTGGCTGATCGCAACCGTGGCACTGGTGGCTTCGGTTCTGGGGGGCATGCTGGGCTATGCGATTGGTGCGTTTTTCTATGAAAGCATCGGGCAGCCCATTCTGGAATCCATGGGGAAAGCCCATGCCATGGAAGAGTTCAATACCCGGTTCAACGACTTCGGGTTCTGGGCCGTTCTGACGGCGGGTGTGACCCCCTTCCCTTACAAGGTCATCACCATTATGTCCGGCTGGACCGGCATGCCGCTTGGAACCTTCATCGCGACCTCGATTCTGGCCCGCGCCTTGAGGTTCTTCCTGGTCGCAGGTCTGCTCTGGGGATTCGGTGAGCCGATCCGCGACTTCATCGAAAAGCGCCTGGGGCTAATGTTCACTTTGTTCATCATCCTCCTGTTTGGCGGATTCCTGGTGGTGAAATACTTATGACGAGACGTTCGCAACTTGTCGCGGTGGCAAGTCTTGGATCACTGGCCCTTCTTCTGGCCGCTTTTGGCTTTCAGCATCTCGGCGGGCTTGCGCCATGCAAGATGTGCATCTGGCAGCGCTATCCTCATGCAGTGGCCATCGCGATCGGCGCCGTGGCGCTGGCATTGCCAAGGCTGACCTTTCTTCCTTTGCTGGGCGCAGCAGCGGCCGCGACGACTTCGGCGGTGGGTGCATTTCACGCCGGCGTTGAACAAGGTTGGTGGGAAGGCCCAAGCAGCTGCACATCCGGCAGCATCAGCGGTCTGTCCGCTGACGATCTGTTCGATCAAATCATGTCCGCGCCTTTGGTGCGGTGCGATGATATCCCTTGGGAGATGTTCGGCATCTCGATGGCTGGCTGGAACGCTATTGCTTCTGCTGTGCTGGTACTGATCTGGCTGGCCGCATGGAAATCTCGCGCGGCCTAGAACTCGTCCAGCTCTGCATCCCAGTACAGGAAATCGATCCAGCTTTCATGCAGGTGGTTCGGTGGGAATTTCCGTCCGATATTGCGCAACGCTTCGGCATCGGGCTGACGTGGCGGCTTGCGCAAGGTCATCCGAGCCTGGCGCAGCGATTTCGACCCTTTGCGCAGATTGCACGGGCTGCACGCCGCCACCACGTTCTGCCAACTGGTCACACCACCGGCGGCCCGTGGCACCACATGGTCAAAGGTCAGGTTGTCCCGGCTGCCGCAGTACTGGCAGCGGAATTCATCCCGCAAAAATAAATTAAAGCGCGTGAAGGCCACGCGCTTTCTGGGTTTTACATAGTCTTTCAAAACAACGACCGAGGGTATTCGTATCTCGGTGCTTGGGCTGCGGACGACCTCGTCATATTCAGCCACGATATCGACCCGATCCAGCCAGGCCGCCTTGATCGCTTCTTGCCAGGGCCACAGTGACAGCGGGTAATAGGACAAGGGGCGATAATCGGCGTTCAAAACCAGGGCCGGGTGTTGTTTGAGCGCACCCGGCTCCCTTACAAATTCGGTCCTGAAGTCTCCGTCCATCACAGAATCGCTCCTAGCTCTCAGCTGCCCGCTTGTGACACCAGAGCGGGGAGCACCCGCTCCGGTCTTTTTATAACTATATATCGTGTTAAAACTCTGACAAGCCCTGATTTTCCACAATATGTCGCAGACGGGGTAACGCGAATCCGTAACAGGCACATGACAGTTATCCACAGCTTGCACCGGGGGTAATCTTCAGGCTATGCGCAGATCATGTCCTGGTTCATTCGCTTCAACAAACCTTATGATGTTCTGCCGCAGTTCACCGACCGCGCCAATTCGGACAGCCCGCGCAGCACGCTGTCCGATTTCATCGATCTGCCGGGCGTCTATCCGGCGGGCAGGCTGGACCGTGACAGTGAAGGTTTGATACTGCTGACGGATCATGGAAAGCTGCAATCCCAGATCTCTGACCCAAAGCACAAGATGGCCAAAACCTATTGGGTTCAGGTTGAGGGAACCCCCGACGAGGCTGCCCTGAAAACGCTTCGCAACGGGGTCGAATTGAAGGACGGTCTGACCCGTCCTGCCAAAGCCCGCCGGATCGACGAGCCCGAAATGCTCTGGCCGCGCACCCCGCCGATCCGTGAACGCAAGACGGTACCGGACAGCTGGCTTGAACTGACCATACGTGAGGGCAAAAACCGACAGGTGCGTCGGATGACTGCTGCCGTGGGCCTGCCGACGCTGCGCCTGATCCGTTACCGCATCGGAGACTGGACCCTGGATGATCTTGAGCCCGGGCAGTGGGACAGTCTGCCAATGCCGACACTGAACGCGGCCCCTCAACGCAAGCGCGACCGTCGCCCGCGCCGGTGACAGACCCTGCCCCGATCTGCTAAACTGGGGTCATGAAGAAAACGCCTGACATCCCGGCCCCTTCGGCCATTCTGGAAGCGGCGCTCTATGTTGATGACCTGGACGCGGCAGAACAGTTTTACGGCGAAGTTCTTGGGCTCGAACGCATACAACGTGTCGCTGACCGCCATGTATTCTATCGCATTGGCGGGTCGGTCCTGCTGATATTCAATCCCGACCAGACCGAACAACCGCCGCTTGACCCCGGTATGCCGGTTCCGCCCCACGGCGCGCGCGGCCCCGGACATGTGTGTCTTGTGCTGTCACGAGAGGAAATCGCAGTGATGCGCAAACACCTTCTGGACTGGAATATTCCGGTAGATGCCGAGTTTGACTGGCCCGGCGGCGTGCGGTCTTTGTATGTGCGCGACCCGGCCGGAAACTCGGTCGAGTTCGCCGAAGCGCACCTCTGGACTTGATCCGGTGCGGAACGCATGGGCGCTCCGCAGATCAGATTCCAAACACTAAAGGCTCAGCTTGTCGCGCATGAAAGCCAGCGCAACGCTCAGCCCATCCGGGGCGATACCGTGCCCGGTGCCTTTCATGACATGGGCATAGACCTCTTTGAAACCGGCAGCCTGCAAGGCTTCGGCCGCTTCCGGCAGGGATTGTGGCGGAACGACATCATCGGCGTCGCCATGCACCAGCAAGACAGGCATCCGGCTGACGGTTTCATCCACCAACAGATCGGGTTCCAGCAAACGACCTGAAAAGGCTACGATCCCGGCCACGGGGTCTTCCCGCCTCGGCGCAACGTGCAGGCTCATCATGGTGCCTTGGCTGAAGCCAAACAGCACAACCTGTTCGGGCAGAACATCTTCGTCCACCATCAGTGCGTCCAGAAAGGCGTTGAAGTCCTCGACAGCCATTTCCATGCCCCGGCGGGCTTCTTCCTCGGAAGATCCATCGATCCACGGAATCGGGAACCACTGATACCCGTTTGGCATTCCAGGGATCTGCTCGGGGGCGTCGGGGGCCACGAACAACGTATCAGGCAGGTGTTCGCCCAGCGGATCGGCCAAACCCAGCAAATCGGCACCGTTTGCGCCATAGCCATGCACGAACACCACGACCGAGCGCGTATCACCCGAAACAGGCTCTTTCCGGAGCGCATTCAAAACCCGTGTCATCTGATCCCTTCTCTTTGCTTTGCAACCCGGTAATAGGCCCACAGAACCCGCGCCGCAACCGAACGCCAGGGCGACCAGGCCTCGGCCATTTTGCGCAGTTCCTTGTCCGTCGGACGTTCAGGCAAGTCATAGAGGATGCGCGCCGCCTCTTGCAGGGCCAGATCACCGGGTGCGATGACATCTGCGCGACCCAGCGAGAACATGGCATAGATTTCGGCTGTCCAGACACCGATACCCGGAACTTGCGTCAATGTGGCGACGACATCTGCGTCAGTTGCATCGCGCAACGCCTTATAGTCGATGCGTGCCTCGGCCAGAGCCCGCGCATATCGGATCTTCTGACGGCTCAGGCCAACTGCCCGCAGATCATCATCCGTTGCCCACAGGATCTTGCGCGGACCGGTCAACCTGGCATCCTGAAGCCGTTTCCAGATCGCATTGGCCGAAGCCACACTGACTTGCTGACTGACGATTGCACTCAATAATTGCGCAAACCCATCGGGGCGGCGGCGCAGCGGCAAAGGGCCGGTCTGATCCATCGCATACGCCATGCGCGGACAGGTTTGGGCCAGCCATTCAGCCCCTTCGGCAACACAGTCCGGTGTTTCGATGATGCGGCCTGCGGACATGCGGCCTCCCTGCTCTGCTATCTCGGGGCACGTTAGGCGCATGTGACGCAGATGCAACCCGCTTGTGCCTCAAACACTTAGCCGATAACCATTCGCCCATGACCATGATTTCAACCCTTCCGGACGACCGGCAGGCCAAACGCAATGTGGCCGTGCTGGTGGCTGCCCAAGCCATACTGGGCGCGCAGATGCCGATGATGTTCATCGTCGGCGGGCTTGCAGGTCAATCGCTGGCCTCGAACCCCTGCCTGGCGACGCTGCCGATATCCCTGATCGTTCTGGGATCGATGCTGGCAGCCACGCCGATCTCGGCCATCATGCAAAAATGGGGCCGTCGCGTGGGGTTCCTTGTCGGGGCAACCGCCGGTGCACTGGGCGGGCTGATCGGGGCCTATGGCCTGTTTCTGGGCTCGTTCCCCATCTTTCTAGTCGGCAGCCTGCTGACCGGCATCTATATGAGCGCACACGGGTTCTATCGCTTTGCAGCAGCAGACACCGCTTCAGACGATTTCCGCCCCAAGGCGATTTCATATGTCATGGCGGGCGGATTGGCGGCCGCCATCATTGGGCCTCAGATCGTGAAGCTGACGTCTGAAGCATACGTCATCCCGTTTCTGGGAACATATATGGCCGTAATCGGCATCAACGTTCTGGGCTCGGCGCTGTTCTTCTTTCTCGACATTCCGACGCCTGCGAAACCTGCGGCTGATGAACCCAAGGGGCGGTCACGGATCGAGCTGTTGAAAACGCCCCGCATTGCCGTCGCGATCATCTGTGCCATGGTGTCTTATGCGCTGATGAATCTCGTCATGACCTCGACACCGCTTGCGGTTGTCGGATGTGGGTTTTCGGCCAATGACGCGGCGGATATCGTGACAAGTCACGTGCTGGCAATGTATGTTCCCAGCTTCTTCACCGGGCACCTGATCGCCCGATTTGGCATTGAAAAGATCGTCGCTCTGGGCCTGGCCATACTTGCCGCATCAGGAGTGATTGCGCTGCAAGGCGTTGAATTGGGGAACTTTTTTGTTGCCCTCGTCTTTCTGGGCATTGGTTGGAATTTCGGCTTCATCGGCGCGACCACGATGCTGGCCGCATCTCATGAACCGCAAGAGCGTGGTCGGATGCAGGGCCTCAATGACCTGCTGGTGTTTGGCGGTGTGACACTTGCATCGCTGGCCTCGGGCGGGTTGATGAACTGCTCGGGCGGATCCGCGATCGAGGGGTGGCACGCCGTCAACCTGGCCATGATCCCCTTGCTGACACTGGCAGGTGGCGCATTGCTGTGGCTGGTTCTGCGCCCGGCCGATCCCGAAAGGGTCTGATCACCAGCGCCCGCTGCCGACGGTCCACATCAGGGACAGTCGCTGACGCATTTCGCCTGGTTCAAGCGTTCCGGCCGCCACCCGCTCGGGTTGGGCGATGGCCTGCTTCAGCACCCGTTCCGCCAACCAGCCTGCATACAGCGCGGGACGCGCCTCAGGTGCGATGTCGCCCCGGTTTGATCGCGCCTTGCGCAATCGGTCCAAAGCGTATTGGGCCAGTTGCTGAACGCCGCCCGTCGTACCATCCAGCAAAGGTACGCGCCCCCGCTTTTCCAGTTCGGGAATGGCGCGGAACCAATTTGCCACACCGACTCCGTACCCGAAATCGCGCAACACGCTTTCATTCGCCACACCCAGCGCCTGCGCAGAGGCGACGAAAAGAGATCCGGAACTGTGGTTGATATAGGCGTCAAAATGTTCCTGATCCTCGAACGGATCCCGGTATATTTCCCAACGTCTTACGGCAACAAATTCATCCAGTACGCCTGCCAGATGCGGCGACAGGACCCGCGACAGAGGCGTCACCACCTCGTGCCGCCGCACCGCGGACCCTTCTGCAATCTCCTGCAACGCGTCGCGCCACCATTGCAGCCGCATTTCGGCAATCATGGCCTCTTGCGTCACCCATGGCGCGCGGGCGACTTCGACATTCAACGCATAGATCGGAAACAAAACCACGCGAGCCGCGACCGGAGCAGCCATCGTCGCGCGGAACCGGTCAGGATCCGCTCGCTGAACCAGCGCGGCGCAGGCTTTGACATCATCGTCGAAGGTCACACTCACTCGGCTGCTGCCTTTTGCGGATCGCAATCACGGACCAGTTTCCACTGGATCGCATCCAGCAGCGCCTCAAAGGACGCATCAACTATGTTCGCACTGACACCCACCGTCGACCAGCGCCGCCCCTGGCCGTCTTCGCTGTCGATGATGACGCGGGTCACCGCTTCGGTCCCGCCCTGGGTGATACGGACCTTGAAATCGACAAGGCGCATGTCTGACAAAATCTGCGAATACTGGCCCAAATCCTTCGCCAGCGCCTTGGCCAGCGCGTTCACAGGCCCCCTGTCGTTTCCGGAGTCGTCCATGGACTCGCTGACCGACAGTTTCTTTTCACCGTCCACTTTGACCACGACGACAGCCTCGGACAGGCTGACCATCTTGTTGTATTTGTTCTTCCGACGCTCAACAGTGACCTTGTAGCGCTTGACCTCGAAGAATTCAGGCAGTTGTCCCAGTTCATCCCGCGCCAACAGTTCGAAACTGGCCTGCGCGGTGTCGTAGGAATACCCTTCCGCTTCACGATCCTTGATCCGCTCTAGGATGCGGCCCAATGCGGGATCACCGGCTTTGACGCTCAGCCCCGCCTCGGTCAGGCGTTTGCGCAGGTTCGACTGACCCGCCTGGTTCGACATCGGAATGATACGTTCATTGCCTATGTTCGCCGGGTCTACATGTTCGTAAGTCGATGGGTCCTTCAGGATCGCGCTGGCGTGCAACCCCGCCTTATGCGCAAAAGCCGACGCGCCCACATACGCCGCCTGCTTGCTGGGAACCCGGTTCAGGACATCGTCCAACATGCGGCTGATGCGGGTCAGCCCGGCCAGCGCATCAAGGCTGACGCCGGTTTCGAACTGCGAGGCATAGGGTTCTTTCAGCAGCAGTGTCGGGATCAGCGCCGTCAGGTTTGCGTTTCCGCAGCGTTCCCCCAGACCATTCAGCGTTCCCTGAATTTGCCGTGCACCTGCTTCGACCGCCGCCAGAGAACAGGCCACCGCGTTCTCGGTATCGTTATGGGTGTGAATACCCAACCGTTCACCCGGCAGACCGGCCGAGATCACTTCGGACACGATCCGCCCGACCTCGGACGGCAACGCGCCACCATTGGTATCACACAGCACAACCCATCGCGCGCCCGCCTCCAGCGCGGCCCGGCAAACTTCCGTCGCGTACTCGGCGTTGTCCTTGTACCCGTCAAAGAAATGTTCGGCATCGAACAACGCCTCGCGCCCTTGCGCCACGATATGCGCCACCGAAGCACGAACGTTTTCCGTGTTCTCTTCAAGCGAAATGCCAAGCGCGTGGGTCACGTGATAATCATGCGACTTGCCAACCAGACAAACGGCCTGCGTTCCCGCATTCATCACCGCAGCCAGCACATCGTCATTCTCGGCCGAGCGCCCCGCCCGCTTGGTCATGCCAAAGGCCGTCAACCGGGCCGAAGTCTTTGGCGCCGCATCGAAAAACGCGCTATCGGTCGGGTTCGCTCCGGGCCAGCCGCCTTCGATGTAATCCACCCCCAATGCGTCCAGCGCCTGTGCGATCTGCACTTTTTCAGCGGTCGAAAACTGCACGCCTTGGGTTTGCTGCCCGTCACGCAGCGTCGTGTCGTAAAGATAGAGGCGTTCTCTGGTCATCAGACCTCCTCCAGCTTGGCGGCATCAAAACCGGCGCCCGGCACCAGTTCAACACCTTCCTTGCTCATTCGAACCTCAAGCCCTGCCGCAATATACGCCGCCTTGAGGCGGTCGACCTCCGAGAAATCTTTGTTTTCCATTGCAGATACGCGCGCCTTTGCCAAGCGATCTGCATGGGCACTCAGGTCTATGGACGCCGTGTCCGCCCAGCCCCCCATCTGGGGCAGCAGCAAACCCAGAATTTGTGCGCTTGCCAGCAATCCCGCAGCGTCTCCATCTGACGCCAGACGGTAAAGCTCGGCCATGGCACCTGCTGTGTTCAGGTCGTCACTCAGCGCTGCGATCACTTCAGGTGCCGCGCTGGCAGCGGGTTCGATGCCCGATGTCAGCGCCCGCCACTTGCGCAGCGTCGCCTCTGCTTCGCGGGCCTTTTTCTCAGTCCAGTCCATCGGCTTGCGATAATGCGTCTGCAAAAAGACAAAGCGGATCACTTCGCCCGGAACGCCCTGCTCCAGCAGATCATGCACGGTAAAGAAATTGCCCAGCGATTTGGACATCTTCTTGCCTTCGACCTGCAACATCTCGTTATGCAGCCAGACCCGCGCGAATTCACCGTGCGGGTGCGCGCATTTGCTCTGGGCGATCTCGTTCTCATGGTGCGGGAACATCAGGTCGTTGCCGCCACCATGGATATCAAAACTCTCACCCAGCAACTCATAGCTCATGGCCGAGCATTCGATGTGCCAGCCCGGGCGTCCCCGCCCCCATGGGCTGTCCCAGCCCGGCAGTTCATCGGTCGAGGGTTTCCACAAGACAAAATCCATCGGGTTCTTCTTGTAGGGCGCCACCTCGACCCGCGCGCCGGCGATCATGTCATCCACCGAGCGCCCCGACAGCTTGCCGTAGCTTTCTTTCCAGCTATCCACCGCGAACAGAACATGGCCTTCGGCGGCATAGGCATGACCCTTGGCGATCAGGTCTTCGATCATCGCGATCATCTGCGCGATGAACTGGGTCGCGCGCGGCATCTCGTTCGGCTCCAACGTGCCCAAAGCGCCCATATCATGCAGGTACCAGCCGATGGTCTCATCCGACCGTTGCTGCACCAGTTGCTCTAGCGTGCCTTCCGCGCCCGCCTGTTTGCGGGCCAGTGCCGTGGCGTTGATCTTGTCGTCCACGTCGGTGAAGTTGCGCACATAGGTCACGTGCTCTGCGCCATAGACATGGCGCAACAGACGATAAAGAACGTCGAACACGACCACCGGGCGGGCATTGCCCAGATGGGCGCGGTCATAGACCGTCGGACCACAGACATACATCCGCACGTTGTCAGGGTTGATCGGTACGAAATCTTCCTTCGTCCGCGTCCGCGTGTTGTGCAGCTTGATCGTCGTCATCGGTCGGGCTCCTAGAAAACAGCAAAGGCTTGCGCGTTGGCGCGGGCTTAGCAACTTGTCTCAGGGATGAAAACGAAAGAAACCGGCCCGCTTGATAAATCAGCAGGTAATGCAGCAGATAATGATGCAGGTCACCGGGTTCATGCCCCTCGGTTAGCACGGGATCCCCGCCAAGCCAAGCGTTGAGTTTGTTCACCGGGTCCGTCAAAGTGCCCGTCATGGACCGAGACGTCATCAATTCCATCTGCAAGGAATTTCCCGGTGCAGAACTGTCAGACCCGTGGGGCGGCGGTCATGACGCATGGAAAGTTGGCGGCAAGATGTTTGCCTGTATCGGAATTGCAAATGACGGTGTTTCCGTCAAAACACCCGACGTGGAAACGGCTCAGATGCTGATTGATGCCCGTGTCGCGGTGAAAGCCCCCTATTTTCACCGCAGCTGGGTCCGCCTGCCGTTTGATGCCGAGACCGAGGAGCTGCGCCATCGTTTGACGGTTTCCTATGACCTCGTACGCGCATCGCTGACAAAAAAGCTTCAGGCGACGCTGGCGCCGCGAAGCTGATTGACAAACGGCCACTGCTCTGCCCCATTCAGCGCAAAGCAACCAGGGGCGATTTCATGAGATTGTCTGAACGCATCACGCAGATCACCGGCGGCGGCAGCGATGGCTGGGACGTGTTCTACCGCGCGCGCCGGATGCAAAGCGAAGGACAAGCCGTAACCGAACTGACGATCGGTGAACATGACACCCGAACCGACCCTTCGATTCTTCGGGCGATGGAACTGTCGGCCCGCAACGGTCATACAGGTTACGCGATGGTGCCCGGCACGGACCTGCTGCGCGACACGGTCGCCGCACGGGTTCAGACCCGCACTGGCGTTCCGACCTCTCGGAACAACGTCCTGATCACCCCCGGCGGGCAAGCCGCCCTGTTCGCCGGACATATGGCTGTTTGCGATCCCGGTGATGTCGGATTGTACCTCGACCCGTACTACGCCACCTATCCCGGCACGATTCGGGGTATTGGCGCCGTGGCCCGTGCGGTTCAAACCCCGGCCGATGACGCTTTCCAGCCCCAGGCCGAGCGGATCGATGCCGCTGCTGAAGGCGCGGTTTCGCTGTTGATCAACACGCCGAACAATCCGACCGGCGTGGTTTATTCCCGTCAATCGCTGGAGGCGGTCGCTGACGTGTGCAAACGGCGCGATCTCTGGCTGATCTCGGATGAGGTATACGACACGCAGGTCTGGGACGGTGAACATCTTTCTCCGCGTGCGCTGCCCGACATGGCAGAGCGAACGCTTGTGGTTGGATCCATGTCCAAGTCCCACGCCATGACCGGGTCACGATGTGGATGGGTCGTCGGCCCACAGGAGGTCATCGCCCATCTGATCAATCTGGCGACTCACACCACCTACGGCGTTCCCGGGTTCGTACAGGACGCGTCGAGTTTTGCGCTGACCGCGGGTGTTGAACTTGAAGAAAAAATCGCTGCTCCGTTCCGCCGCCGCCGTGCCTTGGCCATGGATATTCTGGCCTCGCAAAACATCGTTGGCCTCGTCCCCGCGCAGGGCGCCATGTATCTGATGCTGGATATCCGCGCGACCGGGATGTCGGGGGACGCGTTTGCCAACGCGCTGCTGGACGCACACAAAATTGCCGTCATGCCCGGCGAAAGCTTCGGCAAGGCTGCTGCCGGGCACATACGGGTGGCCATGACCGTAGCGGATGAACGCTTTGCGGTTGCGCTGAAAACGCTTTGCGAATTCGCGTCGCATCTTGCGAGGAAGCACGCAGCTGAATAAGCCTGTTGTCAGAAACGAAACGTTGTACGCAAGTTGAAGACGTTAGAATCCAGACCACCGGTGGATCGGGTGACATCATCGAAGTCTTGCCGCAGCGCCTCACCGCTGATGACAAAATTCTCGCCAATCGGATAAGCGATGCCGATCCCGTAAACAGCGGCGGTATCGCTGTCGACGGATGTTTCGGCCCGTGCCGCGCCAACGACGACATACCCCAGCGCGCTGCCGAAATCGTACCCGCCACGCAGTTTCAATCGGGTCATGCTGTCCAGACTGCCCTGAGACTGGCTGAGGTTCAAGGAAAGGCGGTTGTATTCAAGTTCACCGCCCAGAACGAAAGCCCCGAAATCCTGATCATAGCCTACATGCGCACCAAAGGCGGTGTCGTCCCCGCTTGATCCACCCGGTCCATCCGCATCCGCGTACCCAAAGCTGAGCCCAACGTACCCCCCTGTCCAATCCTCTGCCAAAACCGGGCTGGCGCTGGCCGTCAGAGCCACGACAATCAGGACAGAAAAAAGTTCAAAAGTCTGTTTCAACGCGATTTCACTCGGGCTTCAGATCATGTGTTAACTTATAATTCAACTGGGATCGCTTTTGTCAGAGTTCAATTCCTTGCACGCAAAGCTCAAGAGTAAGTGAATGCAGTATAACAGATTTCTGTCCTCGGGGGAGAAAATCTGCCTTAGAATTCCGTCAGAGGTTTGTTGGGCAGATATTTGCTGAAGTAAATTCCGTTGAGGTCGCAAACAGAACAGATTGCGTCGCCGTGTTTTGGAATTGTTGCGCCAAACGTTGAGAGGCGGAATGACTGACCACGACTGGAAAATCAGCCTGATCAGCCGCACCATTGGTGCGGACCGGGGGCGTGCAGCGAGAGGACGGCCGTAAGCGGCCATTTGCCAGTTCCCCAAACATCTCTCACAGATCGGAAAAAGAAATGAACGACCAATCCCGCAACACATCGCGCAGCGGCGGTCGCGCTGCGCGTCGCGCTGCCCGTGCAACCGCATTGCCTGAACATCTGCGTCCCGTGCGCCCCGGTATGGAGGGCGGTGTCCTGAATGTCCTGACCCAGGCACAGATCGAACGTATCCACGAGGCCGCCCTGATCGCATTGGAAACCATTGGTCTGGCGGACGCGCCGCAAAGCGGGATCGACTATCTGGTTGGTGCAGGCTGCATTTTGGGCGACGATGGCCGCATCCGCTTTCCCCGTGCGCTTGTCGAAGACACGATCGCAAAGGCGAACCGCAATGTCACTTTGTACAGCCGTGACGGAAAAACCGATCTGGACCTTACAGGTACAAAAGTACATTACGGCACGGCTGGTGCAGCCGTTTCCATGGTCGACGTGCATGGTCGCGAGTATCGCGATTCAACCGTTCAGGATTTGCACGATGCCGCACGTATCTGCCAACAGCTTGACAATATTCATTTTGTTCAGCGCCCCATGGTCTGTCGCGACATCGCGGACAACCTGGAAATGGACCTGAACACGATCTACGCCAGCTGTTCAGGAACATTCAAACACGTCGGCACATCCTTCACGGAACCCAGCCATGTCGCCCCAGCGATGGAGATGATCTACATGATCGCGGGCGGCGAAGACAAATATCGCGAGCGACCATTCGTGTCGAACTCGAACTGCTTCGTCGTCCCACCGATGAAATTCGCCACTGAAAGCTGCGAAGTGATGGAGGAATGCATCAAGGCCGGAATGCCGGTTCTGTTGCTGTCAGCCGGAATGGCCGGTGCCACCGCGCCATCAACCATCGCCGGAGCAATCACCCAGGCCACGGCAGAATGCCTTGCGGGATTGGTTTATGTAAACGCCGTAAGTCCCGGCGCACCCGCAGTTTTCGGCACCTGGCCCTTTGGTCTTGATCTGCGGACCGGAGCAATGTCCATCGGTTCCGGTGAACAAGCCCTGCTGACGGCAGGCTGCGCCCAGATGCACCGCTTCTACGATTTGCCGGGGGGCGCGGCGGCCGGTGCATCAGATTCGAAGCTGCCCGACATGCAGGCCGGGTGGGAACAGATGTGCTCGAACGTGATGGCCGGGCTGTCCGGTCTGAACATGGTATATGAAGCCGCTGGCATGCACGCCTCGCTGCTGGGATTCTGCTTTGAAAGTCTCATCCTCAGCGACGACCTGATCGGTCAGGCACAACGCTGTGTGCGCGGGATCGAAGTGACCGATGAAACCCTGGCGTTGGATCAGATCGCATCCGTGTGCATGGGCGGCCCCGGTCATTATCTGGGCACCGATGCGACCCTCAGCCGTATGCAGGCCGACTATGTCTATCCGACCTATGGTGACCGCTCGTCCCCCAAGGAATGGGTGGAGCTTGGCAAGCCGGATCTGGTTGAAAAGGCAGTGGCCCGAAAGAATGAGATCCTGTCCACCCCGTCGGCGGCCCGGTTCGACCCGCTTCTGGATGCTGAGATTCGGGAAAAATTCAACATTCACTTGCCGTTATAACATCTGAAAAGCGGCCCGATGAGTGTCGGGCCGCCCTTTCTTGTTTACCCGTTGCTGGGTGGAAGCAAACCTGCCTCTTGTGCAACGGCCACTTCATCAGCATCCAGCGCCCCGTCGCCATTTGCGTCCATCGCCGAAAATGTATCGGCGTCAACGTCGGGCAACACGGCCTGAATTTCTTCGATGGTCAGAACGCCATCGCCATTGGCGTCGGTTGAGGACTGCGCCGAGAGCACTCCCGGCAAGGTCAGTGCAGCAATGGAAATCCCAATCAAGTACTGCGGTTTCATTTTCGTGCCTCCTGGATAAGTTGATTATGTCTTCGTCCGGACAGGCCCCAGAAACACCGGAACAGCCGCAGGCGTCACCCGTTTTGCGTGATTTCCGGGAAGTCGCGCCAATCTTTGCGTGTTTGCCCGAGTCGGTGTTGCGACACACCGCCGGGCAAAACCTTGCCAGACCCGTTTCGGCAAAACTTGCCCGACAGGCATGGCCCGATCCGGCAAGACCGCGCTCATCCGGGCAACCAGTCGCAAAAAAGAAAGGGGGCCGAAGCCCCCTGTCAGTTTCGCCATCCAGGCTCATTTCGTTGACCGCCCGGTGTTTTTTTGCCTGCGGCCTGGACGTCGCATGGAACGAGCGCACCCGTTCCGTGAAAGAGTGGGAGGGAGCAAATATTCCGCCCCACCCTGTTCCCGGCCAACACGGGCATGTCGGTCGAGTGAAGAAAGGACATCTGGTAAGTCTTGTGTCCTTTCTCCGAATTCGTCGGGGTCGGTTACCTAGGGCAGCGTCCGACCCCTACGCCCCGGGGTGCCGGGGCGCTTTCCTTAGCTACACCCGCTTGTCGCGCCACAGGTGTTGCATTTCATGCAGGTGCCGTTGCGCACCAGTGTGTAGTTTCCGCATTCGCCGCAGGGATCGCCCTCGTACCCCTGCATCTTGGCCTTTGTGCGGGCGTCCATGCTTGTGGCCACCGCCGTTTCGGCTGCCGATGCTTCAAAGGAAGCCGCCGGTTCAGCCATGCCGTTCACCTCGACCTGACCCGCATTGAACACAGCCAGATCTTGCGGCAAGCGCTTGCGCAGATAACCGGTAGAGCTGATTTGTTTCAGCACTTCCAACGACTTGGACGCGGCTGTATCGCTGATTTCCGAAACATTCGAGACACCCTCGTCCTCGCCCCGACCCAAATCGTCAAAGGTTGCGCCTTCGGGTTTCACGTGGGCCAAATCGGTGCGGTCCAGATAGGACACGGCCAGTTCGCGGAAGATGTAATCCAGGATTGACGTTGCGTTCTTGATCGAGTCGTTGCCCTGCACCATCCCCGCGGGTTCGAACTTGGTGAAGGTGAAGGCGTCCACGAATTCTTCCAGCGGCACACCGTATTGCAGACCAACCGAAACGGCGATGGCAAAGTTGTTCATCATCGCACGGAAGCCGGCACCTTCCTTGTGCATGTCGATGAAAATCTCGCCCAACTGGCCGTCTTCGAACTCACCGGTGCGCAGATAGACCTTGTGGCCACCAACGATTGCCTTCTGGGTATAGCCCTTGCGGCGATGCGGCAGTTTCTCGCGATGGCTGCGGATGATTTCCTTGACCACAACCTTCTCGATCACCTTTTCGGCCAGAACGACGGCCTTTTCCTGCGCCGAGCCGCTCTCCAGCACTTCCGCCGCTTCGTCGTCATCCTCGACCAGCGCCGCCGCCAGCGGTTGCGACAGTTTCGAGCCGTCACGATAGAGCGCGTTGGCCTTCACACCCAGCGACCAGCTGAGTTCATAGGCCTTCTGGCAATCCTCGATGGTCGCGTCATTCGGCATGTTGATCGTTTTCGAGATCGCACCCGAGATGAAGCTCTGCGCCGCCGCCATCATGGTGATATGGCTTTCAACTCCAAGGAAACGCTTGCCTTTTTTTCCGCACGGGTTGGCGCAATCAAAGATCGAATAATGCTCTTCCTTCAGGTGCGGCGCACCTTCCAGCGTCATGGTTCCGCAGACGTGATCGTTGGCCGCCTCGATATCCGCACGGGAAAAACCAAGATGACGCAGCAGGTCGAATGTCGGGTCATTCAGCTTGGTCGCCGGGATGCCCAGAACACCGGTGCAGAAATCCTCGCCCAGTGTCCACTGGTTGAAGACGAACCGGATGTCGAAGGCGCTTTCCAGAGCCGCATCCACCTTGGCCAGTTCATTCGGGCCAAAGCCATGACCGGTCAGCGAGGTGTGGTTGATCCCTGGCGCATTGCCGATGGTGCCGTGACCAACGGCATAGGATACGATCTCTTCGATCTGCGACGAGGAATAGCCCAGCTTTTCCAGCGCCGATGGCACCGAGCGGTTGATGATCTTGAAATACCCGCCACCGGCCAGCTTCTTGAACTTCACCAGCGCAAAGTCAGGCTCGATCCCGGTGGTGTCGCAATCCATCACAAGACCGATGGTGCCGGTGGGCGCGATCACGGTGGCCTGCGCGTTGCGATAGCCATTTTTCTCACCAAGGCTCAGCGCCTCGTCCCAGGCGGACATGGCCAGATCGACCAGGCGCTTGTCCGGGCAGTTGCCGTGATCCAGTGGCACGGGTTTGACGGCCAGTTTCTCGTAGCCTTCTGTCACACCCTGCGCCGCGCGGCGGTGGTTGCGGATGACACGCAGCATATGCTCGGCGTTGCGCTCATAGCCTTTGAACGGGCCAAGCTCGCCTGCAATCTCCGCCGAGGTCGCATAGGCCACACCGGTCATGATCGCTGTCAGTGCGCCACAGATCGCCCGGCCCTCGTCCGAGTCATAGCTGTAGCCCATGTTCATCAGCAGTCCGCCGATATTGGCATAACCCAGACCCAGTGTGCGGAAGTCATAAGACAACTGCGCGATTTCCTTCGACGGGAACTGCGCCATGGTCACCGAGATTTCTAGCGTCAGGGTCCACAGGCGCGAAGCGTGCATGTAATCCGCTGCCTGGAACTCACCATCCTTGAGGAAGGTCAGCAGGTTCATCGAAGCAAGGTTACAGGCCGTGTCATCCAGGAACATGTATTCCGAGCACGGGTTCGAGCCGCGGATCTCACCATCTTCGGGGCATGTGTGCCACTCGTTCACCGTGTCATGGAACTGGATGCCCGGATCGGCACAGGCCCACGCGGCATGGCCAACCTTTTCCCACAGATCGCGCGCCTTGACGGTCTTGGCCACCTTGCCGTCGGTGCGGTTGATCAATTCCCAATCGGCATCCTTTTCAACCGCCTTGAGGAACGCATTGGTCACGCGGATGGAATTGTTCGAGTTCTGGCCCGAAACCGAGCTGTAGGCCTCCGAATCCCAGTCTGTATCATAGGTCGGAAACTCGATGCTGTCGTGGCCCTGCCTGGCATAATCCAAGACACGCTTGATGTAAGTTTCTGGTATTGCAACCTTTTTCGCTTCACGAACCGCCTTTTTCAGCGCGTCGTTCTTGTTCGGATCATAGGCGTCATCGGCAGATCCATCCCAAGACCGGATGGCCTCGAAAATGCCGTTCAGCATCTTCTCGTGCATCTTCGATCCGGCAACGATCGAGGCCACCTTCTGTTCTTCGATCACCTTCCATTCGATGAATTGCTCGATGTCCGGGTGATCCGCATCGACGATCACCATCTTTGCTGCCCGACGGGTTGTTCCGCCTGATTTGATCGCGCCAGCGGCGCGGTCGCCGATCTTGAGAAAGCCCATGAGGCCCGAGGATTTGCCGCCGCCCGACAGCGCCTCGCCTTCTGCACGTAGATGGCTGAAGTTGGTGCCTGTGCCGCTCCCGTATTTGAACAGGCGCGCCTCGCGCACCCACAGGTCCATGATGCCGCCTTCGTTCACCAGATCATCATCGACCGACTGGATGAAGCACGCGTGCGGCTGAGGATGTTCATAGGCCGATTTCGACTTGGTCAGCTTGCCGGTCTTGTAATCGACATAGTGGTGCCCCTGCGCCGGGCCATCGATTCCATAAGCCCAGTGCAGGCCGGTGTTGAACCACTGCGGTGAGTTCGGCGCCGCACGCTGGGTCGCCAGCATATAGCGCATCTCGTCGAAATAGGCGCGCGCGTCCTCCTCGGTCGAGAAATAGCCGCCCTTCCAGCCCCAATAGGCCCAGGCGCCAGCCAGACGGTCGAACACTTGCTTCGACGATGTTTCTCCTTCGAAATCTGCGCCTTCTGCGGGAACCGATCGCCACAGAAATTCAGGAACATCTTTTTCCTTCACTTTCTTGAGCTTGGTGGGCACCCCCGCCTTGCGGAAGTATTTCTGCGCAATCACATCGCTTGCGACCTGCGACCAGCTGGAGGGGACTTCGATGTCATCAAGACGAAAGACAATTGTACCGTCCGGATTTCGGATTTCAGATGTTGCGGACACAAAATTCAGTTCCGCATAGGCGTCCTGATCCGGTTTGGTGAATTTTCTTTCAATCTTCATGTCCGCAGCCCTGGTTTATTCAGCTCAATTTCAGATTCCCGACACCAAATCTTGTGTTGCAGGGTGTCGCCCACAACGCCCTGAGAAGCGTGCAAAAAGGTACTGTTCGCTGCCTTGGACAGCGCAATGCCGCTAATGCGGCCGCACGTTAATCGTTTGTGCTTATCCGACCCTCGCCCGCTGCCTTTTCCGGAATATACACCAGATGTTGTGGCAATCTCGTTGGCTCATACAATTTGACGTATGTTCCCATAGTAGGTCAACGCCCTTTTTCGGTCATTTTCCAAATCTTTTTTATTGACCTGATGGCTGCATGAGGCCTTCTGCGTGCCGGCTGCGATTCCTCCACAGCTTCATCCACGGCGAATTTCCGCCGACGTTTTGCGCTCTCAAAGTGAATTCCCGTTTTTACCAGCATAGTTATCTGGATTTGATCAACCAATGGCATGCTGGTTACCTTGAAAGGGAATCAATACCGTCCGGGCAAACAGACCTGCGCCATGTGCCGAACGGTTTACCCAAGAGCGAGGGAGTTCAAGCGAATGAAGTTGTTTCATTTTTTCCCGGCCATGGCCTGCATCGTTGCATGCGCACCACAAGATGTGCCCATCCCGTCACGCAGCGCACAGTTTGAATCCTTCCCGAAACGGCTGTTCGATACTTTTGAAACCAGTTGCTCGGGCCCTGGCGAGTCTTTCAAAAAAACCGGGAACGAAGTTTTTGAATGCAGTGAGTTCCTGCCCCCGAAGGCGACAGCTTTTCTGATTCTGAACTACGACGGACATCCGCAGGAACTGCCCCAAAGCGTCATGCGACTTACGTCAACAAAAACAAACGCAGGGTATCGCGTGGACGCGCGTGTTTTCTTCCACGTCCCGCAAAAAACCGGTGCGGCAGTTGAAGTTCCGGTCGAAAGTAAGGTTTTGAATCAAGCCATCAGCGAGCTCTACCAGACAATGGGTGGCTCGCCGAATTAGCTTGATGGAAGTGGTCGGGGCGGCAGGATTCGAACCTACGACCCCCTGTACCCAAAACAGGTGCGCTACCAGACTGCGCCACGCCCCGGACCGTGCGCCTTCCTAACGACGCCGATCTGATTTGAAAAGCCCTAACAGGGCCAAATTGCAGGTCCTTGCGAAAAAATTTCGTGCTTCATCTGTGTCCCGGGCCCGATGGAGTAGCGCGCGGACAATCCTGCATTGATTTCAAGCACCGCATATACGGAATCGCCCCCTTCAATCGGCGTAAGATCACCCGGAATCGCCCCTTCATGCACACGCGTCACCAAACCGGTGCGATCGAGAAAAACCATATCGAGCGGGATCAGTGTGTTCTTCATCCAGAAAGCAACGGGTTGAGGCGGATCAAAGACGAACAGCATACCGGATCGAGCCGGCAACGATTCGCGAAACATCAAACCGCGGGATCGCTCTTGCGGAGTAACGGCGACTTCCACGTTAAATTGCACGGTCGCACTGTCATTTCTGAGTGTGACACGATCCGATCTGCAAGCAGCAGCGGCAACTCCTGCCCACAACGTTACGAATATGGTCAAGAGTATCCGAAGCCGTTTCATCCGGTTCAGCTATCCAAAGCCGCTTCCCAGGCCAGAACCTGCGCGGCCATCCGACCACGCTTGCCGTCGATCACCCTCATGGCCAGAGCTTCACCTGGTTGCAGATCGGCAAGACCCGACCGGCGCAATACCTCGATATGAAGGAATACGTCTTCATTTCGCCCAAAGACATTGGCAAATCCGAAACCCTTGCCTTTGTCGAACCATTTCACCCGTGCGGCTTCCAGCGGCGCCTTTGCGATAGCCTCCGGATCCAGCTCGGCGAAATCGGCAAGCATCATCGAGTCGGTCCGCGCCGGCGGATCAATCGCAACGACCTCGACCGCTTGAACCCCTCGGTCCGTGCGGTGAGTCATGATTTCAATGCTGGCGCCATCCGCAACCGAACTCTGGCCGTAATTGCGCAGAACATTCACGTGCAACAGAATATCCGGGCCGCCCTCTTCGGATACAACAAAGCCATAACCCTTGGCAGGGTCGAACCATTTTACGTGTCCACGGACGCGGTACATGTTGTTCAGGTCTTCTGGCACGGTTTTCCCATCGCGAATTTCAACAGTTCGTTAAGGGTTTGTTGTTTATGGGAATGGCAGGCAAATTCAAGCTGAAAAAATCGTTTATTTTCTGCCTGTTGCATTTCACGACACGTGAACGTCATGGATTCAACCTTTCAACATGCCATGCCGATCCCGGCTCAATTCGTTGCCATCTGAACCGGTCATGCAAGCGGAACGCTCCATCGGCCCAGAACTCAATCTCGGTGGGCGTCAATCTGTACCCGCCCCAAAACGGCGGACGCGGTGGATTTGGCCCAAGTTTCGCCGTCACTTTCGCGACCTCTGCCATCAAAGCTGCCCGGCTTGAAAGCGGTTGAGACTGCTTTGAAGCCCACGCGCCCAGTCGGCTTTTCAATGACCTTGATGCATAATACTCATCTGCTTGGGGCCCATTTTCACGACGTATTGTACCACGAACACGAAGTTGACGCCGCAAAGATTTCCAATGCATCACAAATGCAGCTTTTCCGGCGGCATCCAGTTCCTTGGCCTTGGCGCTTTCGTAGTTCGTATAAAAAACAAACGAGTCCGCTTCGATTTCCTTGAGCAACACCATGCGTGCATTTGGCAAGCCATCCGGATCAACGGTTGCTAGCGCAATCGCATTCGGGTCGTTCAATTCGGTTTCTTCAGCCTCGGCAAGCCACCGGGCCGCTATTTCAAACGGATCGGAGCCAGCAAAGATGCCATCACGCTCGGTCATTTCCATCCCCTGGAAAGTATTAACGACGAACCTAAGGCGAGAACCCGCTGCGGGCAAGAGCGCACGGCCTTGATGCAACGCAACCAATGGCATAAACCAACTCAACATAACGCGAAGACAGGCGGAGAACCGAACATGTCAAATCAGTTGATGGCCGGCAAACGCGGCCTCATCATGGGACTGGCCAATGACAAATCAATCGCATGGGGAATCGCCCGCGCCTTGTCGAATGCCGGGGCCGAGCTGGCCTTTTCCTATCAGGGCGAGGCTTTGAAAAAGCGCGTCGATCCGCTGGCGGCACAATTGGGCAGCGAAATCGTTCTGCCCTGCGACGTCAGTGACGAAGCATCCATCGACGCGCTTTTTGCGGCACTGGAAGAGAAATGGGGCAAGCTGGACTTCGTCGTCCACGCCATCGGCTTTTCTGACAAGAACGAGTTGCGCGGTCGCTATGTCGACACCAGCCGCGCGAACTTCAAACTGACGATGGATGTGTCGGTATATTCCTTTACAGCCGTGATGCAGCGTGCCGAAAAGATGATGTCCGAGGGCGGCAGCGCTGTGACCCTGACCTACTACGGCGCCGAGCAGGTCATGCCGCACTATAATGT
The DNA here is from genome assembly GCF_056543025.1 of Ruegeria sp. A4. NCBI lineage: Bacteria > Pseudomonadati > Pseudomonadota > Alphaproteobacteria > Rhodobacterales > Roseobacteraceae > Ruegeria > Ruegeria sp. A4. The sequence goes on from NZ_JBQGAW010000001.1 coordinate 736,837, forward strand.
CATGGGCGTCGCCAAGGCCGCGCTGGAGGCGTCGGTCAAGTACCTGGCTGAGGATCTGGGCAAGGATGCCATCCGCGTAAACTCGATCTCGGCCGGCCCGATCAAGACGCTGGCCGCCAGCGGCATCGGCGATTTCCGCTATATCATGAAGTGGAACGAATATAACTCGCCCCTGCGCCGCAACGTGACGATTGATGACGTCGGCAACTCGGCGCTGTACCTGCTGTCGGATCTGTCCAGCGGTGTCACAGGTGAGAATCTGCATGTGGATTCGGGGTATCACATTGTCGGCATGAAGGCAGTTGACGCCCCGGACGTGGAAAAAGGTTAAGAACATGAGCGCCAAGGACCGCCTGCCCCACGAAAAAGGCTTTCATATCAGCTGGGACCAGATTCATCGCGATTCGCGAGCACTGGCCTGGCGTCTTGACGGACAAGGTCCCGATGATGGCAACTGGCGGGGTGTTGTCGCGATCACGCGCGGCGGCATGGCGCCTGCGATGATCGTCAGCCGAGAACTGGACATCCGTACGGTCGATACGATCAGCGTGCGTTCATACCACCATCAGGAACAGGGTGAGGCAGAGGTGCTGAAATCTCCGGACGCCGACCTGATGGGTGACGGAACCGGTATTCTGATCATCGACGACCTGGTCGACAGCGGAAAGACGTTGGAACTGGTTCGGGACATGTACCCGAATGCCCATTTCGCGACGGTTTACGCCAAACCCAAGGGCCGCCCGATGGTGGATACCTTCATCACCGAAGTCAGCCAGGACACATGGATCTTCTTCCCATGGGATATGGCCCTTCAATATGTCGAGCCGTATCGCGGCACCGATTGATTTCTGATTAGTAGACCGCTCATGACGCTCAGCCGTACCGCCGCAACATTCGCACCTCCGGTGATGGAGGCGCGCCGATGGGTCGAGGGCGTTGCCTTCCCATCCGACCGCCCGTTGATCAACGTAAGCCAGGCGGCCCCGGTTGATCCGCCGCCGCTGGCCTTGCGGCAGGCTATGGCCGAGTTTGCTGTGCGCGAAGACAGCGCGCATCTTTACGGCCCGGTATTGGGCAATGACGATCTGCGCACCGAACTGGCGGCGCAGATCAGTTCTCACTATGCGGCGCAGGTAGACGCACCTCGGATCGCCATCACCTCGGGCTGCAATCAGGCGTTTTCGGCCGTTATATCGGCGATCACCGGCGAAGCGGATGAGGTCATTCTGCCAACCCCATGGTATTTCAACCACAAAATGTGGCTGGATATGGCCGGAGTACAGTCCGTGGACCTGCCGACCGGCGATGATCTTTTGCCCGATCCAGAGCGTGCACGCGGATTGATTACCGACAAGACACGCGCCATTGCGCTGGTCACGCCCAACAATCCGGGCGGCGTCGAATACCCTGCCGAACTTGTCAGAGCCTTCTACAACCTGGCCCGTGAAACCGGGATCCGCCTGATCGTCGATGAAACCTATCGCGATTTCGACAGCCGCAGCGGCCCCCCGCATGATCTGTTTCAGCAACCCGGGTGGGACGAAACGCTTATCCATCTTTACTCTTTCTCCAAGGCTTATCGTCTGACGGGTCACAGGGTGGGTGCCGTCGCAACAAGCCCGGCCTTGTTGGCCGAGGTCGAGAAATTTCTGGATACGGTCGGCATTTGCCCGGGCCAGATCGGCCAGTTCGCAGCGTTGTGGGGTATGCAAAACCTGTCGCAATGGCTGGCCGGCGAGCGTGACGAAATTCTTGACCGCCGCGCAGCCATTGCAGAAGGGATGCCGGCGCTTGAAGCCCGGGGGTGGCGGCTTTTGGGGCTTGGCGCCTATTTTGCCTATCTCGAACATCCGTTCGACATGCCGTCCGACGAGCTGGCGCGCCGTCTGGTCAAGGAAGCTGGCGTGCTGCTGTTGCCCGGAACCATGTTCATGCCGGATCATGACCCGGCTGGAAAACGGCAGGTGCGCATTGCTTTTGCCAATCTGGATCGGGCCGGGCTGGGCCAATTGTTCGACCGTTTGCAGGCCCTGTCCTTCTAAGCTTGCCCCTCGGCGGTGTGCGTCGTATTCAGGGCCGCAACCGACAGGGCAGAACTCTGCCGAAAAAACAAGAGGGCATCATGGCCGCAGGCGCTAAAAGTCTTTCGAAAACCTTTGTCTGGATTCTGATGGGCCTGCTGATGCTGGGCCTTGCGGGATTTGGCGCGGTCAACCTCAGCGGGACGATCCGCACAGTTGCGACAGTCGGCGACGAAAGCATCTCGGTCGACGACTACGTGCGCGAATTGCAGCGTGAGATCCGAGCGGTAGAGGCACAATCCGGGCAACCTTTGCAGATGTCGCAAGCCCGCGACCTGGGTCTGGACCGAAACGCCCTTGTCCGCCTGACCGCTTTGGCGGCGCTGGACAACGAGGTCGGTCAGCTTGGGATTTCCATCGGCGATGAGAACCTTCAGCAAGAGATCATCTCGATCCCGGCATTTCAGGGTGTCAACGGAACTTTTGACCGTGAATCCTATCGCTTTCAGCTGGAACAGGTCGGCATGACCGATTCCGAATTCGAATCCGATCTGCGCAAGGAATCCGCCCGAACCATCGTGCAGGGCGCAATCATGGGCGGCGTGAAAATGCCGGCAACGCTGACGGACACGATGATCGATTATATCGGCGCGCGGCGCAGCTTTACGGTTGCAACTGTTGGAGCGGAAGCGCTGGATACACCTGTGGCCGAACCAACGGACGCACAGATCCAGGCATTCTATGATGACAATGGGGACCAGTTCATGCTGCCCCGCACCAAGCAGCTGACTTATGCGATTCTGTCGCCTGCAATGTTGGTGGACACGGTCGACATCGACGAAGACGCGCTGCGCAAGCTCTATGAAGAACGAAACGACGAATACAACCAGCCCGAACGCCGTCTGGTCGAACGTCTGAACTTTCCAAGCGAACAGGCCGCCAAGGACGCTTTGGCGCAGCTTGAGGTTGGCGGCACAACGTTCGAACAGTTGGTTCGGGATCGCGATCTGGAACTGAATGACATTGATCTGGGCGACGTGACGCGTGAGGATCTGGGCGAAGCGGCGGACGCTGTTTTTGCGGCCGAGCTTGACACAGTCGTGGGCCCGTTGCCTTCGGTGTTCGGTCCGGCCCTGTTCCGCGTCAACGGATCACTGGCCGCGAACACTGTTCCATTTGAAGAGGCCGAGCCGGCACTTCGCGAAGAGTTGGCGACTGAACGCGCCCGTCGTCTGATCGAGGCGCAATCCGAAGATATCAACGATATGCTGGCGGGCGGTGCCACGCTGGAAGAACTGGCGGAAGAAACCGAAATGGAACTGGGTCAGATCGACTGGACTCGTGACAGCGACGAAGGCGTTGCGGCCTATGACGGATTCCGAGCGGCCGCAGAAGCCGTTCAGGAAGGGGATTTCCCTGAAATCGCCTTCCTCGAAGACGGGTCAATTTTTGCCCTGCGCCTAAACGAGGTTCTGCCGCGTCGCCCGGAACCGCTGGAGAGCGCGCGCGACCGTGTCGCCGAGGCCTGGCAACAGGCCGAGATCAACAAAGCCCTGCGCGAAAAGGCAGATGCCATTCTGAACCAACTGGCACCTGACGGTGATTTCGCAGCCACCGGCCTGCCCTTCCGCGTCGAAAATGCCCTGACCCGCACAGCGTTTCTGGATGATGTTCCAGCCAATTTCATGAACGAAGTTTTCGCGATGGAACCGGGTGAGCTGCGCGTTGTTTCGGGTAATGGTGCGGCTTGGATAGTGCGTCTGGATGAAACCCTGCCGCCGGCGGATACTGATGAACTGCGTCAGTTGCGTGATGCCCTGAGCTCGCAGATGGATCAGGCTCTGGCACAAAATATTTTCAACGCCTACGTACGTGACGCCCAGACCCGGGCGCGCCCCGTGGTGGATCAACAGGCGCTGAACGCCGTGCAGGCGAGCTTTTAAACGAGACAGATATGGCCCTGACACCCGACTTTGAAACCTTCGCGCGCGCCTATGAGGCGGGCGAAAACCAGGTTGTATATACGCGTCTGGCCGCCGATCTGGACACACCTGTTTCACTGATGCTCAAGCTGACGGGCGCGCAGAAAGATGCGTTCATGCTGGAATCGGTGACAGGCGGTGAGGTTCGTGGCCGCTATTCGATCATCGGCATGAAACCTGATCTGGTCTGGCGCTGTCACGGGGAAACCTCGGAACTGAACCGTTCGGCCCGTTTCGATGCCGAGGCGTTCTTGCCCCAAGATGGCAACCCGATGGACAATCTGCGGGCGCTTCTTGCCGAAAGCCGCATGGAATTGCCCGATGACCTGCCACAGGCCGCTGCCGGGCTGTTCGGGTATCTGGGTTATGACATGGTTCGGCTGGTGGAACACCTTCCGGATGTGAACCCTGATCCACTGGGTTTGCCTGATGCGATCATGCTGCGCCCGTCTGTCATCGCGGTGCTGGATGGGGTCAAGGGTGAAGTGACGGTGGTTTCACCCGTCTGGGCCAGCGACGGCCAATCGGCCAAGGCGGCCTATGCCCAGGCGGCTGAGCGTGTGATGGATGCGGTCCGCGACCTGGAACGGGCCATGCCCGCGGAAACCCGCGATCTGGGCGACGCGCGCGAGGTCGCCCCGCCGGTGTCGAACTTCACCAAATCCGGCTATATGGAGGCGGTTGAAAAGGCCAAGGAATACATCCGCGCGGGTGACATCTTTCAGGTTGTCCCGGCTCAACGCTGGACGCAGGATTTTCCGCTGCCGCCTTTTGCACTCTACCGATCCTTGCGGCGCACGAATCCGTCACCCTTCATGTTCTACTTCAACTTCGGCGGTTTTCAGGTGGTGGGCGCAAGCCCCGAAATCCTGGTGCGTGTCTTTGGCAACGAAGTCACCATTCGCCCCATCGCAGGCACGCGCCCACGCGGCGCGACGCCCGAAGAAGACAAGGCGAACGAGCTGGATCTGCTGGCCGACAAGAAAGAACTGGCCGAACATCTGATGCTGCTGGATCTGGGTCGCAACGATACCGGTCGCGTGTCAAAGATCGGAACCGTGCGTCCGACCGAAGAGTTCATCATCGAACGCTACAGCCACGTGATGCACATCGTATCAAACGTTGTAGGCGAACTGGCCGAAGACAAAGACGCGTTGGACGCATTCTTTGCCGGTATGCCGGCAGGCACGGTCTCGGGCGCGCCAAAAGTGCGCGCGATGGAGATCATCGACGAGCTGGAGCCTGAAAAGCGCGGCGTTTACGGCGGCGGCGTCGGCTATTTCAGCGCGGGCGGAGACATGGACATGTGTATTGCCCTGCGTACCGCCATCGTGAAAGATCAGAAACTCTATATCCAAGCCGGTGGTGGTGTTGTTTACGACAGCGACCCCGAAGCCGAGTTTATGGAAACTGTTCATAAATCCAACGCCATACGGCGCGCGGCGGCAGATGCCGCCCGGTTCACCGGCAACGGAAACGGGTAAAAAAACAGGGGCGACCGATCAGATGATCACCGCCCCTTTTCTTTGCATTCTGCGCGGGTCACTGCACCTGTTTCATCATGACGGCCGAGATCGGAGCCATTGCCACGCGGTTGCCCCGATCTTCCAGCCCCCACAGCAACAGGGCTGAAATCGTCTCGGGACGCACGCGTCCCAGCATGACCACTGCCCCTTCCTGACCCGCACGGAACGCGGCCTGATCCAGGAATCTGCGCATGATTTTCGGATCCTGCCGTGCGCCGTCGATATCGCGGAAAACGACACTGGACGGAATTCCGTTTCGCGCCGCCAGTTTCTGCACGGTGTTGAGCCCATTGTCCTGCGTAATCAGCCCCCGGCCGGTTCCCGCAGCAATCGCGGCGACCTGATCAGCCAGTTTGCGATTGCCCTGAATCCCACTGTTCACGCCCTCCAGAATACCAACCGTTTCCGGCAGGGTATCCAGCCACACCGACAGCGACACCTCGGCGTCCTGCGCGCTTGCGGCCTCGGGCAGATCCGCCAGGGCCAGCACCTCGAACCCGGCCTTGCGGTGACGGGCCATCTTTTCTGCCGCGTCTGGATCCGATGGATTCACGGCAAAGCTGATCGGATAGGGAAAGTCCTGCAACGCCTCGGACCCGAATGCGCCCTCGTCATCGATCAGAATGATGGACATCAGCGGCTTGGCTTCGGGGTTTTCGAACTTTGCCGCAAAACGCTCGATCGGCTTGGTCGATTTCGGCTGTTCGGCCGAGGCCTGTTCCACGACGGGCTCATCATCCCGTTCCGTCAGCGGAACGACGCGTTTTCCGATGATCGAGCTGGCACTTGCTTTCTGCTCACCCCCGATCTGGGGCAGCGCAGCGATGCGCGGAAGTTCGCGAGGCATGGTGTCTTCATCCCCTTCCACGGCAATCGGGCTGTTTTCAAAGGGGTTCTGTTCTTCGGCTTCCGTCGAATCTGGCTCCGGCTCTGGCGCGGCCCGTGGCAGAGGGTCTGGTTCGGGCGCAAGCGCGGCCACCTCGGTGTTCTCGGGCTCTGCCGGCGGGGCCGGTGTTTCATCAATGACGGCAGGCAGCGCATCGTCCGGCTGAATTGCGGGAACCTGACTTGGCTCTGGCAGGGCGGCGGGTGCTTCGATCACGAATGACACTTCATTTGCACCGGCCGCTTCCGGTTGGTTCAGCGCGTCCGTTGCCGCGCCGACAACCGGCTGGGAATCGATTGACGTTTCCAGCCCCGACAGATCGGCCAGATCCTCGCCGGCGTCATCGGCGGCTTCTGGCGCACGCGGGGCAAGTTCCACCAGATCGGCGTCAGAACCGGCGTCTGCCACTTCCGCCGGAGCCTCGGGCGTTTCAGAAATCGTCGGCGCCGGTGCTTCGGTTGCAACAACCGGGGTATTCACCATCGGCGTCTTGAGTGACACAACCGCACCCAAGATCAAAACAACGATCGCGCCCGCGACCATTCCTCCGAAAAATCCGCCCATTTTCCTGCCTTTCGCCTCTTTCCTCTGCCTCGTCCAGCTCTGCGCCATCTGGTGTGGCGCTCGGCCAATTGAACGCGTCAGAAACGGTATGTCCTCTTGACGCTGCCGCTCAAGCCTGAGCATGTATGTGCGGACATTATACCGTGGCCCGGGGCTGCATCGCCAGCCCGAAATGCCCAAGCGAAGATAAGTGCCCAAATGCTGCTGCTGATCGACAACTACGACTCGTTTACCTACAATTTGGTACATTATTTAGGCGAACTTGGTGCCGAAATGGTCATTCGCCGAAATGATGCGCTGGATGTGCAGGAAGCGATGGCCATGAACCCCGCCGGCATTCTGCTGAGCCCCGGCCCCTGCGATCCGGATCAGGCGGGGATTTGCCTGGCACTGACGGAAGCGGCCGCTGAAACCAAAACGCCGCTATTGGGGGTTTGCCTGGGCCATCAGACCATTGGCCAGGTGTTTGGCGGCAAGGTCGTTCGATGCCACGAGATCGTTCATGGCAAGATGGGCACGGTGAAGCACACCGGCAAGGGGGTGTTTGCCGGTCTGCCCTCACCCTTTGAGGCAACGCGCTACCATTCGCTGGTGGTCGAGCGCGAGACCCTGCCCGATTGCCTGGAGATCACGGCCGAGCTGGATGACGGCACGATCATGGGATTGCAGCACAAGGAATTGCCGATCCACGGTGTGCAGTTCCATCCCGAATCCATCGCATCCGAGCACGGTCACGCCCTTCTCAAAAACTTCCTGCAAGAACTGAAAGTCCCGGCATGAGCGACGCGCTGAAACCGCTGATCGGAGCCGCTGCCGATCGTCCTTTGACACGAGCCGAGGCCGAAAAAGCCTTTGCCATACTGTTCGATGGCGAAGCCACGCCCAGCCAGATCGGCGGATTGCTGATGGCCATGCGGACACGCGGTGAGACGGTCGATGAATACGCCGCGGCAGCCGCCGTGATGCGTTCGAAATGCAATGCCGTAAACGCACCCGAGGGGGCGATGGATATCGTCGGCACCGGCGGCGACGGCAAAGGCACCCTGAACATCTCGACCGCGACCGCTTTTGTCGTGGCCGGTGCCGGAGTCACGGTCGCAAAACACGGCAATCGCAACCTGAGCTCCAAATCCGGCGCGGCGGATGCATTGGGCCAGATGGGTATCAACGTCATGGTTGGCCCGCAAGTCGTTGAAAATGCGCTGAAAGACGTTGGTATCGGCTTCATGATGGCGCCAATGCACCACCCTGCGATCGCCCATGTGATGCCGTCCCGGCAGGAATTGGGGACGCGTACGATCTTCAATATTCTCGGGCCCCTGACCAACCCTGCCGGCGTCAAACGGCAATTGACCGGTGCCTTCAGCCGCGACCTGATCCGCCCGATGGCCGAAACGCTTGGCCTGCTGGGGTCGGACAGGGCCTGGCTGGTGCATGGTTCGGACGGGACCGACGAGCTTACGATCACCGGCATCAGCTGGGTCGCCGCTCTGGAAGACGGGATTGTGAAAGAGGTCGAACTGCACCCCGAAGACGCAGGTCTTCCGGTGCATCCGTTCGAGGACATCATCGGTGGCTCGCCCGAGGAAAACGCCGTTGCGTTCCGGGCTTTGCTGGATGGCGCCCCGTCAGCCTATCGTGACGCGGTGTTGCTGAATTCGGCCGCCGCTCTGGTCGTCGCCGAAGCGGCAAATGATCTGCGCGAAGGCGTGGCCATGGCTGCTGAAAGCATCGACAGTGGCAATGCCAAAAATAAAATCACGGCCTTGGCCGCCAAGACACAGGAAGCCGCATGACCGAAACCGTTCTGGACAGAATCAAAGCCTACAAACTGGAAGAGGTCGCGGCGGACAAGGCCCGGAAATCTTTAGAAACTCTGGAAGGTGAGGCACGGGCCGCCTCGGAACCCCGTGGCTTTGCCAATGCGCTGCAAAACGCCTCGCGGCAAGGCTATGGCCTAATCGCCGAGATCAAGAAAGCCAGCCCGTCCAAGGGGCTGATCCGGCCGGATTTCGACCCGCCCGTTCTTGCAAAGGCTTATGAAGAAGGTGGCGCGACATGTTTGTCCGTCCTGACCGACACCCCCAGTTTTCAGGGCAAGAAAGAGTACTTGACGCAAGCACGCGAGGCGACATCCCTGCCCGCTTTGCGCAAGGATTTCATGTACGACCCGTATCAGGTGGTCGAAGCACGCGCCCTGGGGGCGGATTGCATTCTGATCATCATGGCCTCGGTCAGTGATGATCAGGCGGCTGAACTGGAAGACACTGCATTCGATTGGGGAATGGATGTTCTGATCGAAGTACACGACGAGGCAGAGCTTGAACGCGCGGCACAGCTGAAAAGCCCGCTGATCGGTATCAACAACCGCAATCTGAAGACCTTCGAGACAACGCTCGACACGACGCGCCGCCTGTCCAAGCTGGTGCCCGCCGATCGCACCATCGTGTGCGAAAGCGGACTGGGTACACCAGACGATCTGAAGGACATTGCCCGCTATGGGGCCCGCTGCTTCTTGATCGGAGAAAACCTGATGCGCCAGGATGATGTTGAAGCGGCAACGCGCCATATCCTGTCAAACCCGCTGATCCCCGGAGTGATGTGATGCCACTGACCCATTTCGATGCCCAAGGTCAGGCACATATGGTCGATGTCTCGGACAAGAAGGTGACAGATCGCGTCGCAGTTGCCGAGGGTCACATCAGGATGGCGCCGGAAACCTTTGAAATCATTTCCGAAGGTCGCGCCAAGAAAGGCGATGTTCTGGGCATTGCCCGTTTGGCCGGCATCATGGGCGCAAAGAAGACGCCGGACCTCATTCCGCTGTGTCATCCTTTGCCGGTGACCAAAGTGGCCGTCGAGCTGACTCTTGACCCGGACTTGCCGGGTGTTCGAATCCAGGCCACCGTCAAGACCTCGGGCCAGACCGGGGTTGAGATGGAAGCGCTGACCGCCGTATCGACAGCCGCCTTGACCGTATACGACATGACCAAGGCCGTCGATAAGGCGATGGAGATAGGCGGCATTCGCGTTCTGCTTAAAGATGGCGGCAAATCAGGGCGTTACGAGGCGAAATGATTACTGTCGAAGAGGCGCGCGCCCTGTTGTTCGATCTTGTGGGGCCATTGCCGGCAGAAGAAGTCCCACTGGCCCAGTCCGCAGGGCGCGTTCTGTCGCGGGACGTCACGGCCACGCGGGATCAGCCGCCTTTTGCCGCCTCTTCCATGGATGGCTATGCAGTCAAATCTGACGAGGTCGAACTGCACGCCATGTTCAAAGTCGTGGGCGAGTCAGCCGCCGGGCGTCGGTTTGAGGGCACTGTAGGCCCCGGACAGGCCGTTCGCATCTATACCGGCGCCCCTGTGCCCGAGGGCGCGGATTTCATTGTTATTCAAGAGGATACGGACCGCCGCGGTGATCTTCTGACGATCACGGACTCACCCGGCGCCAAAACGAACATCCGACCCGCTGGCGTGGATTTCAAGGCTGGCACGTCCATATCGGCCCCGCGATTGATCCGCGCTGAAGATGTGGCCTTGATGGCCGCGATGAACATCCCTCGCGTCCCGGTTTCGCGCAAACCCGTGATCGCCCTCATCTCGACTGGTGATGAATTGGTCATGCCGGGGGAAGAACCCGGCCCGGATCAGATCATTGCATCGAACACATTTGGTCTGAAGGCGATGCTCGAAGGATTGGGGGCTGTGGTGCGCGTGCTTCCGATCGCGCGGGATACTGTTTCGTCGCTTGAAACGGCCTTTGGTCTTGCGCAGGGGGCGGATCTGGTCGTGACGATCGGCGGAGCGTCGGTTGGCGATTATGACCTCGTGTCGGACGTCTCGCAGGGGTTGGGGATGAAGCAATCCTTCTACAAGATCCGAATGCGCCCCGGAAAACCCCTGATGGCCGGTCGTATCGGCAACGCGGCGATGGTCGGGTTGCCGGGCAATCCGGTCAGTGCTATGGTATGCGGCTATCTGTTTCTGGCCCCGATGGTGCGCCGGATGCTGGGGCTTGAACAGGTGCTGCCGCCTTTCCGCACAGCCCGGCTGAGTGGTCCTTTGCCCGAGAATGGCCCGCGCGAGCATTACATGCGCGCCGTGGTGACGGATGCCGGTATCGAAGCTTGCGCAGATCAGGACAGTTCCCTTCTCAGCGTATTGGCGCAGTCCAACGCGCTGTTGGTCCGCGCCCCACACGATCCGGCGCGCGACATCGGGGAAATGGTCGAATACCTGCCGATCTGACCTGCCCTCAAATTCGTTGACACAAAACGTGAACATGCGTAGAACAAAAGAAAACGCATGAGCGACGAGGTGTGAGCGATGCTGACCAAGAAGCAATTGGATTTGCTGGAATTCATCCACAAACGCGTGCAGGCGGACGGTGTTCCGCCCAGTTTTGATGAAATGAAGGCTGCTCTCGACCTGCGATCGAAATCCGGCATTCACCGGTTGATCACCGCATTGGAGGAACGCGGGTTTATCCGCCGCCTTGCCCATCGCGCTCGGGCCATCGAGATCGTGAAATTGCCCGAAAGCCTTGGCGGCGAGCCGACGGCCGGCTTTACGCCACGTGTGATCGAAGGCGACCGGCCCAAGGGCCCGCGCCCTGCGAATGTGGAGCCTGTATCGGTGGACGCGCTCGAGCTGCCGGTCATGGGCCGGATCGCAGCCGGTGTTCCCATTGAAGCAATCAGCCATGTATCGCATCACGTGGCCGTTCCCGGCCCCATGGTTTCGGGACAGGGTCAGCACTATGCGCTTGAAGTTCGCGGCGACTCGATGATCGACGCTGGCATCAATGACGGTGACGTGGTCGTCATCCGGGAAACCTCGACCGCGGATAACGGCGACATCGTGGTTGCCTTGGTCGAGGATCAGGAAGCGACCCTCAAGCGGTACTTCCGCCGCGGCAACGCAATCGCGCTCGAGGCTGCAAACCCGGCTTATGAAACGCGCGTCCTGCCCGAAGAAAAGGTCAAGGTTCAGGGCCGGTTGGTCGGACTCATCCGCACCTATTGAGCCTGCTTGGAATGACGGTCCCCGGCAGGTTTCGGGGACCAAAGCCGATGGCCGGTCATGTCCGCGCTCGAGGTCAGCTTTCCGTTCGAAACCGACAGGCTGCCGGTTTCGTACAACCGTTCCGGATCGAACACCCCGCACGATCCTTGCAGGGCAAGCGCAACAGCCGAGATGATGATCTGGTTTTCCTGACATTCATCAAACGCCCGCGCCGCCCGTTTTCCGGTGATATGGATGATCTCAAAACCCTTCAGCGGGTATCGTTGCACGATGTCGCTGTCCGGCCATCTGAGCGCCGCCTCGATCTGATCAACACCGTCTCCGTCATTTTCAAGCCAGACACCGGCGACAAACCCGCTGCCTTTGCTTTTGCTGAGGGCCCGCCCCTTGTCGGTCATGACCCCCACCAATCCGCCGTTTTCAGCGATCAGGACATCCGGTCTGTGCCCCGAGTTCCAAAGCAGAAATGCCAGGACAACAGGCACTGCTCCGGCCCACCGCGCTTGTCCCTGCCACAAGGCCATCCACAAGGCGCCGAATGCGACCAGGGGCAGGATGTACCAAGGCGGGCTGACGACAAACCCCTGCGCGCCATCAAGGTGCGACACCCAGTCCGAAACCGTAAGGATCCAATGCAACGCCCACCCCATGACGGTCAGGGCAATTGCCTCCAGTCCAAACGGGGCCAGAAGCGCCGCAACGACGGCGGCGGGCACGACAAAAAGACCCATAACAGGAACGGAAAGCAGGTTGGCCAGCAGACCGTAATGGGACATCGTATTGAAATGCGCGGCACCTATGGGGGCTGTTGCAAGGCCTGCAATTGCCGATGACATCACCACGCCGGCGACGGGCTTCAGCCAGTTTGGGCCGGGCATCGGGCCCATCTCTCGCAACGCTCCGAAGACGGCGACCAACGCTGTGGTTGCGGCGAAGGACATTTGAAATCCGGGGCTCAGCAGCGACTCGGGCCGAAGAACCAGCACGATTACGGCGGCAACAGCAACCGCGCGCAGTGAAATCGCGCGTCGGTCGATCAATACGGCCCCCAGCATGACGCTGACCATGACAAAGGCCCGTTCGGTTGCAACGTTGCCCCCGGACAACAACAGATAAAGGGTTGCGGCACAAAGCGCGAGAACAGCAGCCACCTTCCGAACCGGAAGTCGCAACGCCACGGGGGGGCACAACGACAGCCCCAACCGACACGCGACGAATACGAAGCCTGTCAGAAGCCCCATATGAAGCCCGGAAATGGCCAGCAGATGGGCCAGATTGGACGCCCGCAAGGATGATAGCGTCTCCTGCCCCATCCCGCTGCGATCTCCGGTGGTGACGGCGGCGGCAAATCCACCGATTTCACCGGGCAGAATCTGCCTGACCCGCTGCGAAATGGCCATGCGGATCGCAGTGACCCGAATGCCGTCGATCCCCTCGGTCGCTGGCGCGATGGTCATGATCGGGACGCGGGTATAGCCGACCGCGCCCAATCGTTGAAACCAGGCATGACGGCGAAAGTCGAAACCTCCGGGCTCGACCGGGCCCTGCGGCGGCGAAAGATGACCCGTGGTCATAATACGCTGCCCCGGTGCGATTGCGCCCGTTGGAACATGAACGGAAAGACGGATGCGCTGCGGCCTGCGCTCCTGAGGTACATCCCCTATGCGTACCTGATCAAGCGTCAACCGCAACGCATCCGAGGCAGACCGATCCATGGCGACGACCCTCCCCTCGACAGGGCCATAATATCGCCACGACAGTACCGGTTCTGCCACCATATGGGCGCGAACGCCTGCCAGAATGAAACCGGCAGCGATCAGCACCCCCCCGATTGCCAACGTTCCCACCCCCGGTGGCAGCCGGCGGCGCAAGGCGACAAGAGCGATTCCAAGACAGACAAGACCGGCATAAACTGACCAATCCGGTTCGACGCGGACGCCGAAATAAAGACCAATCCCCGTCGCCAGAAAAACCGGCGTCCAAGGGAAAAGGTAACCTGTCTGGTGCAGCAGCGCGGCCTCGACCCGTGCAAGAACACGCATGGTTGCCCCCGTCCTTCGGGCTCGTTAGACAGGCTTCAAACTAAGCCAGATACGGTTACCAAAAGGTTAATCCTCACCATGACTGAACAGGTCGTCACTCGTTTTGCCCCCTCGCCCACCGGTTTCCTGCATATCGGCGGCGCGCGCACTGCATTGTTCAATTGGCTGTATGCGCGTGGTCGGGGCGGCAAATTCCTGCTGCGGATCGAAGACACCGATCGCGAACGTTCGACACCCGAGGCGACCGCCGCGATCCTTCAGGGCATGGCCTGGCTTGGCCTTGATCACGACGGTGATGTGATCAGCCAGTTCGAAGGGGCTGCCCGTCACGCCGAGGTCGCGCATCAGTTGCTGGCCGAGGGCAAAGCCTACAAGTGTTTTTCGACCCAGGAAGAAATCGCGGCTTTCCGGGACCAGGCGCGCAGCGAAGGGAAATCAACCCTGTTCCGCAGCCCATGGCGTGACGCCGATCCTGCGACACATCCGGATGCACCTTTTGCCATACGCATCAAGGCGCCTCAGGACGGGGTGACCGTGATCCACGATCAGGTTCAGGGCGATGTGAGCATCCGCAATGACCAGTTGGACGACATGATTCTTCTGCGCTCGGACGGAACACCCGTCTACATGCTGGCAGTCGTTGTCGACGATCACGACATGGGTGTCACCCATGTCATCCGCGGCGACGATCACCTCAACAACGCCGCGCGGCAAATGATGATCTACGAAGCCATGGGCTGGGACGTTCCGGTCTGGGCGCATATCCCGCTGATTCACGGGCCGGACGGCAAGAAGCTGTCCAAGCGCCATGGTGCTCTTGGAGCGCAGGAGTATCAGGCCATGGGCTATCCCGCAGCCGGGATGCGCAATTACCTGGCCCGGCTGGGCTGGAGTCATGGCGACGATGAGTTTTTCACGGATGCGCAGGCAAAGGACTGGTTCGATCTGGACGGGATCGGCAAAAGCCCTGCACGGTTCGATCTGAAAAAGCTTGAAAACCTGTGTGGACAGCATATCGCAATCTCGGATGATGCTGCACTGCGGCAAGAGATCGAAGCATATCTGGCCGCAGCAGACCTTCCGCCCTTTACTGAAACACAATCCAGTGATCTGGAACGTGCGATGTATTGCCTCAAGGACCGGGCGCGCACCTTCCCGGAACTGCTTGAAAAGGCTCATTTTGCACTGACAAACCGCCCGATCGTTCCGGATGAAAAGGCGGCAAAGGCACTGGCAACTGTATCCGATGGTATACTGACGGAATTGACGCCGCATCTGCAAAATGCTAGCTGGTCGCGGAACGAACTGGAGGAGGCACTGAATTCCTTTGCCGAGTCAAAGGAGCTCAAGTTCGGCAAGCTGGCCGGTCCGCTGAGGGCCGCCCTGGCGGGTCGGGCCGTTACGCCTTCGGTTTTTGACATGATGCTTGTGCTGGGACGGGAAGAAACCCTGGCGCGGCTTTCTGAAGCAGCGAAATAACCCAAGCTTCATAAACGGGTAACGCTGCTCCGCTAACACCCGGACTGCGCGTCCACGCGCAGTCATTGCCCGTATCACCGGAGGTATCTCTGGCGTGCGCATGAATGAAGAAGGGACAACCATGACCGAAAGCAACAAAACAGCCACTCTGACCGTTCACGGCAAAGAGTATGAGTTGCCTGTTCATTCTCCGACCGCTGGTCCGGATGTCATTGATATCCGCAAGCTTTATGGTCAGGCCGGCGTCTTCACCTACGATCCCGGGTTCACTTCGACCGCAAGCTGCGACAGCACCATCACCTATATCGACGGCGAAAAAGGCGAACTGCTGCACCGGGGCTATCCGATCGACCAACTGGCCGAGAAATCGCATTTCCTCGAAGTCTGCTATCTTCTGCTGTACGGAGAACTGCCGGCGGCAAAGGATCTTGAGAAATTCGAGACCACGATCACTCGCCACACCATGCTGCACGAGCAGATGCAGTATTTCTATCGCGGTTTCCGCCGCGACGCGCACCCGATGGCCATCATGGTCGGCGTTGTCGGCGCGATGTCGGCCTTCTATCACGATTCAACGGATATCTCGGACCCGCAGCAGCGTGAAATCGCATCGCATCGCCTGATCGCCAAGATGCCGACTATTGCTGCATGGGCCTACAAGTACCACACCGGTCAGCCTTTCGTGTATCCGCGCAACGATCTGGACTATGCCTCGAACTTCCTGCGCATGTGTTTCAGCGTTCCTGCCGAGGAATATGAGGTCAACCCGATCCTCAGCCGCGCCATGGACCGCATTTTTACACTGCATGCAGATCACGAACAGAATGCCTCGACATCGACCGTGCGTCTGGCGTCGTCCTCGGGGGCAAACCCGTTTGCCTGTATCGCCGCCGGCATCGCTTGCCTTTGGGGTCCGGCACATGGTGGCGCAAATCAGGCCTGCCTGGAGATGCTGGAAGAGATCGGCACCGTTGATCGCATCCCCGAGTTTATTGCCCGCGCCAAAGACAAGAACGATCCGTTCCGCCTGATGGGCTTTGGTCACCGCGTTTACAAGAATTTCGACCCGCGCGCCAAAGTGATGAAGCAATCGGCAGACGAAGTTCTTGATCTGCTGGGCGTTGAAGACAACCCGAAATTGCAGGTTGCCAAGGAACTGGAACGCGAAGCGCTGGAAGACCCGTACTTCGCCGATAAAAAGCTGTTCCCAAATGTCGACTTCTACTCGGGCATCATCCTCGAAGCGATGGGTTTCCCGACCTCGATGTTCACGCCGATCTTCGCCCTGTCACGCACTGTTGGCTGGGTCAGCCAGTGGAAAGAGATGATCGCCGATCCGCAAAACAAAATCGGCCGCCCGCGTCAGCTGTACCTGGGTGAAACGCTGCGCGATTACGTGGATATCGAAAATCGCTGATACGCGCCTCACGTCAATCTGTTTCGAAGGCCCCGGTACTGCCGGGGTCTTTTTGTTTGGGCTGAAGCAATGAGAGCGCGAAGACCCGGTGTTTTCCCGCGCAAGACAGCACCGGACAAGCCGGGGCGCATGACCTCAAAACAGGCTCAGCTGATCCCCGGGCTGCGGCGGCACCGCAAACAAGTCGCAACGCAACGGGGCCGATTTTTTGGACAGCCCCAGACGTTTGCAGGTCTTCAAGAACCTTTGAGCGATGATCCCGGCATACTCACCCTCGCCCCGCATTCTGTGCCCCCAACGCGGATCGTAATCTCGCCCCCCATGCATTTCCCGCAGTTTGGACATGACCTTTTCCGCCCGCGACGGCTCATGATCGGCAAGCCAGCCCTGCCAGAGCTGCGAGACCTCGCGCGGCAGGCGCAACATGATCCAGCTTGCGGCATCCGCACCAGCCTCTTTCCCGGCCTCCAGAAGGCTTTCCAGTTCATGATCCGTCAGCCCCGGCACGATGGGTGACGTCATGACACGCACCGGAACGCCCGCTTCCGCCAGCGTTTGGATCACGCGCAACCGCCGAAGGGGCGACGGCGCCCGTGGTTCCATCCGGCGGGACAATTCTGCATCCAACGTTGTCAGCGAAATACCAACCCGCACCAGCCCCCGGCCTGCCATGTCGGCAAGCAACACCAGATCCCGCTCTATCAGGGTACCCTTGGTGACGATCACGACCGGGTGGTTGAACTCACTCAAAACCTCAAGGCATGACTTTGTAATCATGTGCTTTTTCTCAATCGGCTGATACGGGTCCGTGTTCGTACCAATTGCAATCGGCGCGACTTTGTAGGATCTGGCGGACAATTCCTTACGCAGAACACGCCCCATGTTGGGTCGAGCGATCAGGCTGGTTTCGAAATCCAATCCTGCCGATAGCCCAAGATACGCATGGCTGGGCCGCGCAAAACAGTAAACGCAGCCATGTTCACATCCCCGGTACGGGTTGATCGACCGATCGAAGGGCAAGTCAGGGGATCGGTTATAAGTAATAGCGCTGCGCGCAACCTCTTCGCTTGTCTCGGTACGCAGCGGCGGCAATTCTTCTGCTATGTCCCACCCGTCTTCGGCGGGCGTGGTGGCAAAGCGTTCAAACCGACCAGCTTCGTTCGTCGTTGTTCCTCTTGCCTTGATCGTCCGCGCGATGTTCATGTCAGTATGTTCTTTCTTTGTTCTCGCACAAACATAGGCCTGTCGCCGATTTGGCGCAACCCCCGCCAAATCTTCGTTGGATTGAATTTAGTTGAAGAGTCTGCAGGATGATCTTGCAGACTTTTCTATCGAGCCCCCCCATTTTTTGGCTTATAGGTCGGTCCCGAAACGACCGACGTCGCAATCGTCACAGTCACGATGCGACGTTTTGGCCAAAACGGAAAAAATGCCACCACGGGTCGATGGCCCGCCCAGCACAGGGAATACCCCATGTCCGACGAAGAAGACATCGTCCTGTCCGAACTAAATGACGACGAACTGGTCGAGCAGATGTTCGACGATCTCTATGATGGCCTGAAGGAAGAGATCGAAGAAGGTACCAACATCCTGCTGGAACGCGGATGGACACCTTATGACATCCTGACCAAGGCTCTGGTTGGCGGTATGACCATCGTAGGCCATGACTTCCGCGACGGCATCCTTTTCGTCCCCGAGGTTCTGCTGGCCGCAAACGCCATGAAAGGCGGCATGTCCATTCTCAAGCCGCTGCTGGCCGAAACCGGTGCACCGCGCGTCGGCAAGATGGTCATCGGCACCGTGAAGGGTGACATCCACGACATCGGCAAGAACCTTGTTTCGATGATGATGGAAGGCGCCGGCTTCGAAGTTGTCGATCTGGGCATCAACAACCCGGTCGAAAACTACCTGGAAGCACTGGAAAACGAACAACCCGACATTCTGGGCATGTCGGCCCTGCTGACCACTACGATGCCTTACATGAAAGTGGTCATCGACACGATGGTCGAACAGGGCGTCCGCGACGATTACATCGTTCTGGTCGGCGGCGCGCCCCTGAATGAAGAGTTCGGCAAAGCCATCGGCGCGGATGCCTATTGCCGCGACGCAGCTGTTGCAGTGGAAACCGCCAAGGAATTCGTGGGCCGCAAGCACAATCAACTGGCTGGCTAAGACCCGAACAATACTGATTGAAAGGCCGTCCGATCCGGGCGGCCTTTTCGATTCTGAAGCGCCTTGTCACCGGACGATCCGGATTATCCAATTTTAAACCAAAGCAGGTCTAAAAGAACGAGGCATCCACATCCTCAGGGGGTCTCGTGCCGACTACGTTCACGGCCATCTCGCTCGGCAAACTTGTCGATATCGACAGTTTCGAAGGCAACAACACAGCTGAAAACGCTTCGGCGCTTGTGGGGAAAACCTTCGGCGGGTCCGACGATCCGTTGGCTCACAACAGCGTCACCTGGAGCCCGGTCGGCAATCCGGGTTCGTATTACGACATGAACAACATGTCGGCCAATGATCGGTTTTCGATCGATGACGGGCCGCCTCAGACATTCGATGGCACTTCGGTCTACAACGCCACGATCACCTATTTTGACGGATCAACTGCCAGGATTTCCGCAGTTGTGGCGCAGGATGTGGATGGCAACACCTATCTGATGCCGGAATTCTCGGACAATTCGGACCAATCCGCCTTGGAGGCTGGCCCTGTCCGCTCGATCACGCTCAACAGCCTTGCCGGAAACCGGTATTCAGGCCTGACATCCCGCCGTGAAGATTGGGATCTGGTGCCCTGCTTTACCCCCGGAACGATGATCCGCACCGAGCAAGGCGCGCGACCGATTGAAACCCTGTCCGTCGGCGACCGGATTGAAACCCATGATCATGGGCTGCAACCCCTGCGTTGGATGGGGCGGCGAACCGTCAAGGCAACGGGTTCGCATGCGCCTGTTCTTTTCAAAGCGGGCACCATCGGAAACACGCGCGACCTTCTGGTGTCGCAACAGCACCGCATGCTGATTGGGCATTGGCGTCTCGAGCTGCACACCGGACATCGCGAAGCCCTGGCGCCTGCCAAACATCTCGTGAACGGGTCCGACATCATACTGCGACCCGGAGGGGTGGTGACCTACATCCATTTGCTGTTCGACCGGCATGAGCTGCTCTGGGCCGAAGATTGCCTGAGCGAGAGCTTTCATCCCGGCGCGCAAATCTGGGACAGTCTCGGGTCTGCCGCACGGCAAGAAATCCTGTCGCTGTTTCCGGAACTGTCGCTGAACGGTGTTGCCGCGTACGGCCCGCTGGCCCGGCCCCTGCTGACCGCGTTCGAAGCGCATGCGTCGGCGGCCTGACATGAGATGTCGGATCGGGGCTTGCCCAACGGCCCCAATCGTCCTCCTATGGCAAAAGCCCCGGAGGATGCCAAGTGATGTCAAACGAATCCCTGCCAGATGATGCAAGCCTGACCACGAAGGGCTATGACGATACGGGCAAGGGAAGCATCCTGTTGATTGCCTGCGGCGCTCTTGCGCGCGAAATACTGGACATCAAAACACGAAATGGCTGGGATCACATGGCTCTGACCTGCCTGCCGGCGATCCTGCACGTTCACCCGGAACGGATCACCCAGGCCGTGGAAGACGCCGTGGCCAAGCATCAAGGCGATTTTGACAAGATCTACATCGTTTACGCCGATTGCGGCACCGGGGGTCTGCTTCAGGCCGCCTGCGAGAAACTTGGGGTCGAAATGGTGAAGGGTCCCCATTGCTATTCCTTCTTCGAAGGAAATCAGGCCTTTCAAGACCGCGGAGAAGACGAAACAACCGCGTTCTATCTGACAGATTTCCTGGCCCGGCAATTCGACGCCTTTGTCTGGAAACCACTGGGCCTGGACCGCCACCCGGAACTGCGTGACATGTATTTCGGCAATTACACCAAACTTGTCTATCAGGCCCAGATCGACAGCCCAGAGCTGACGGAACGCGCGCGCGAATGCGCAGACCGGATGGGGCTTGAATTCGAACGCCGGTTCACCGGTTACGGCGATCTGGAAAACACGCTGTCGGACTGGGCAAACCGCCCAGGATGAGGTCAGGCGTTTTCCTGTGCGACCTGCCGGATGCGTTCGATCATCGACCGCAGGCCGTTTGAGCGCTGGGCGGACAGGTGGTCGTTCAGGCCAAGGCGTGCCAGTTCCGCCCCCGCATCGACTTTGGGAACTTCGCCCACGGGCAAACCGTTGTACAAGGACCGAAGAACAGCGATCAGACCGCGCACGATCAGTGCATCGCTGTCACCATCGAACTTGAAGACGCCGGATTCAATCATCGGATGCAGCCAGACCTGACTGGCGCATCCATGCACTTTTGTCGCCGGAACCTTGAATGCGTCGTCCAACGGCTCCATCGCCTTGCCCTGCTCGATGACATGGCGATACCGGTCTTCCCAATCCTCGAGAAACTCGAAATCCTCGACAATCTCTTCAAAGGCGGGCGTGGCCATGATGCGGTGATCCTTTGGTTGCATTCACAATTGTGACCTAAGCCGGTGACCCGCCACTGTCCAGCCCCCGCGGTGGCTTTTCAACGCGAAGAATATGCGCTAACCCATTGCCTGAACTCGTGTGAAAGTCTGTGGGTCCATGCAAAAATCTCTGTCCGTTCTCATCATCGCCACGCTGACCCTGACTGCATGCAGCAGCTGGCGTGACTCTCGGGTGAACCCTTCAAACTGGTTCGGATCCAGCAGATCTGTCGAAGCCGAAACACCGCCCGACCCAAATGCCGCCGACGCACTGGTTCCGAAGCAAGGCGGAGGAACCGGCCTGTTTTCCCGCCCCGATGCCGAAGACACCAGCATTCCAATTGGTCAGATCGACGAGTTGCGCATCGACCCAACCCCCACCGGCGCGATCATCTATGCGTCTGGCACGGCTGTACGACAGGGGGCATTCAACGCGCGTCTGGTTCCTGTTGAAAAGGAAGAAAACCAGAAGAACGGAACTTTGGAATTCGTGTTCCGCGTGACCTACCCCAGCTATGAGACGCCGCAAGGGTCGGAGCGTACCCGGATGGTATCGGACGCCATCAACGTCTCGAAGCAGGAACTGGAAGGTATTCGGCTGGTCCGCGTGGTCGGACAACTGAACGCATTGGAATCACGGCGCCGGTAAGCGCCGTTACAGGGACACGACCTTGACCGACTGTCCTTTGGCCGCGAGGGCAATCTTTCCTTCGCACAGTTTGAGAGCATCCTCGCCAAAGACCTCGAACCGCCATCCCGACAAGGCTGGAACATCCCGCTCGCCGGCCGCAATCTGATCCAGGTCCGAGCTTGTGGCGATCAATTTCGCCGCCACACCTGAACTTTCGGTCTTGGACTTCAGCAGAACCCTAAGCAGGTCAGCCAGCGCCGGATTGACCTTGAGCTTGTCGCGCGAAGTGTCGACCTTGGGCAATTTGTCGGGCGGGCAATTCACGCCACGCTTGACCGCTGCCAGAATACCTTCGGCGATCGCCCCTTTGCGGGCTTCGCGCAGCAACAGGCGGGATCCGCCCAAATCCGAATGTGTTTTGGGTTTGGTCGATGCCAGCTCGATCAGCGCGTCGTCTTTGAATACGCGGTTCCGGGGCACGTTGTTTTCCTGCGCATAGGATTCGCGAAACTGCGCCAATTCCCGCACCACAGCCAGAAACTTGGCCGAGTTCGTGCGCGTCTTTACCCGCTTCCATGCGTCTTCGGGGCGGATGTCATATGTGGCAGGCTGTGTCAGCGTCCGCAATTCTTCGGCAACCCAGTGGCTGCGCTGCGTCTTTTCAAGTTCTGCGGCCAGACGCTCGTAGATCCCGCGCAAATGGGTCACATCTGCAAGAGCATAGTTTTTCTGAGCATCGGTCAACGGGCGCCGGGACCAGTCGGTGAACCGAGAGGTCTTGTCGACGCCCTGCTTGCAGATTTTCCGGACCAGAGTTTCATAGCCAACCTGTTCGCCAAAGCCACACACCATCGCTGCGACCTGTGTGTCGAACAGCGGCTTGGGAAACACGCCGGCTTCCACCCAGAAGATCTCAAGGTCCTGGCGGGCGGCATGGAACACCTTGACCACGCTTTCATTCCGGAAAAGATCGTAAAGCGGGTCAAGCGACAAACCATCGGCAAGCGGATCGACCAGAACCGCGCTGTCTTCATCCTCGGACGGGACAGCCAATTGCACCAGGCACAGCTTGGAGTAATACGTCCGCTCGCGCAGAAATTCGGTGTCGACCGTGATATAGGGATAGCCTTCGGCGGCCTTGCAGAAATCGGCCAGCTCTTGCGTCGTCGTCAGGGTTTTCATGCGCCGTACTAGTATCGCTCTTGTTTTTGTGCCTGCCCGTTTTTGTCCTCGTCCCGAGCGTTGTCGACGACCATAGGCCGATTATTGCACGGGTGTAAATCACCCACCGAGCGTTCACGGCAACAGGACGGGCGACCTGTTGCCTTCTGCAAAGCGCCGCAGCACTTCGGGGTAGAGTTTGTGTTCCCACACCAGCACCCGCGCAGCCAGCGATTCCGGTGTATCATCGGCTTGGATCGGCACCCGTGCCTGGCCCAGAATCGGGCCGTCATCCAGTGCCGCCGTCACCTCATGCACCGAGCATCCGTGTTCGGAATCTCCGGCTTGTATCGCGCGGGCATGGGTGTGTAACCCTTTGTATTTTGGCAATAATGAAGGGTGGATATTCAGCATCCGCCCTTGAAACCGAGACACGAAATCCGCGGTCAGAACCCGCATGAAGCCAGCCAGACAGACAATGTCGGGTTGCGCCTCTTGCAGGGGTTTCAAAAGCTCGGCTTCAAACGCGCTGCGGTCGCCCTTGAAAGGGCGATGATCAACCACTGCGGTCGGAATGCCACGGTCCGCAGCTTTTTTCAGCCCGCCTGCCTGCGCATCATTGGACAGCACCAAACAGGGCCGCGCCGGATGATCTTTGGTCATGCTGTCAACAAGCGACACCATGTTCGACCCGCCCCCGGAGATCAGGATCGCGACGCGCTTCTGGCTCACAGCAGTTTGCCCGAATAGGCGACGCCGGGCGTTTCCGTGACGGCACCGATCCGAGCGACGATTTCACCGGCATCTGCCAGCAGGGCTGACAGCTCATCCGCCTTGTCCGCGGCGCACACGACAATAAGGCCGATGCCGCAATTGAAGGTCTTGAGCATTTCCGCCTCAACGATACTGCCGGTCTTCGCCATCCAGCCGAAGACAGGGGGCAGTTGCCAGCTGCCCAGATCGATCCGGGCCCCCAGCCCTTGGGGCAGCACGCGCGGAAGATTTTCGGTCAACCCGCCGCCGGTGATATGCGCCAGCGCGTGAACACCACCCGCACGAACCGCAGCCAAAGCCGGTTTTACGTAAAGGCGTGTGGGCGTCAGAAGTGCCTCACCCAGGTTGCCCTCTCCGAAGGGCGACGGCGAATCCCAGCCCAGACCGGACAGTTCGACCAGCTTGCGCACAAGCGAATAGCCGTTGGAATGCACCCCGTTCGAGGCCAGACCCAAAAGGACGTCACCGGCTTGAACGCCCGCGGGCAGATCTGCGCCGCGTTCCATCGCACCGACTGCAAATCCGGCCAGATCAAAATCGCCATCGGGATACATTCCCGGCATCTCGGCGGTTTCACCACCGATCAGGGCACAGCCAGACTGCGCACAGCCTTCGGCAATCCCTTCGATGATCCGCGCCGCCGTATCGGTATCCAGCCTGCCGGTCGCGAAATAGTCGAGGAAGAACAGCGGCTCGGCCCCCTGACAGATCAGGTCATTCACGCACATGGCCACCAGATCGACGCCGACCCCGTCCACGACGCCGGTATTAATCGCAATCCGCAGCTTGGTGCCCACACCATCCGTCGCACCGACCAGGATCGGGTCCTGGTATCCGGCAGCCTTCAGATCGAACAGCGCGCCAAATCCACCCAGACCGCTCATCACACCGGGGCGGTTGGTCCGCTTGGCGGCGGGTTTGATCCGATCGACCAGGGCGTTGCCTGCGTCGATATCCACACCTGCATCGGCATAGGTGATTCCGTTTTTACCCGCTGTCATGTCCGGTCCCTCAAGAAAGCTTTGCGGGCGGGTTAGTCGATTGTGGCGTTTGTTGCAACGGTCAGGCTTGACGCGGCTGTTCACCGTGATACCCAAGCGCCTAGGCGGGCCTGTAGCTCAATTGGTTAGAGCAGAGCGCTCATAACGCTTTGGTTGGGGGTTCGAGTCCCTCCGGGCCTACCATTTCGCCGAAACATCCGAGTGGGTTGTTGCCGTCTGGACGTTGATGCGCTGGCTTATCCGTCCGAATCTTCGAACCCAAAATAGGCGTCGAGCTCCTCTTGGGTTACTTGCCATTCATAGGAATAGCCGTCGCGCCCACCAAAGCTGTAATCCTCGTGACTGCCGGACAGGCTCGGATCTTGATGCACCGCCTCCAAATAGGTCTCGAATTCATCAGGATCGACCCAGAACGACGCATCCATGATCATCATGTAGTAATCATAGGCAAGAGGCTCATCGAACTTGCCGAAGTCATTCTGCAAATAGTCCAGCATTTCAGCGCAAAATATCGCCATATTGGCACGCACCTGAACCGGAAGAGGTGCCAGATCCTCGTCGCCTTCCACCACGTCCTGCTGCGACGCATGCCACAACTCGGATGCCAACGGCTCGATCAGGTCGGACCGCAACCATTTCAGACATGTATCGCCTGCCCCGATAAAACCGGTCAGGCGTTCCACCCGCCTTTCATCGGTTTCGTCATACCACTGCCAAAGAGGCAGCAAGGCCGCAAGTGTCGCGCACCCGACAAACCCCTTTTCGGCCAATTTCACGAATCCTGCGATAACCATCCTATGCGCCCCCAAAAAAGCAAAAAACTATGGGGACAGGATGCCATGGCGAGACAAATTAACAAAATTGAACCCCATGCGCAGACATAACAGGGGGTCTATCGCCCGATAATAATGTCCGCGCAGAGCCCTCCGAGACGTTCACTTTTCGACAGACGCAAAGCTCCACCGTGCGCGCGCGCGACATCCGCCACAATCGCAAGACCAAGGCCAACGCCACTGCCCTGATTCTGATTGCGAGCCGGGTCGAGTCGCGTGAAAGGCTTTACCGCCTCTGTACGTTGGTCCGCAGGTATACCAGGGCCGTCATCCTCAACGCGGATGCGCATCGATTTCGCGTTCAAAAACAGGCTGAGCTCGGCCCGGCTGCCATAGCGCATGGCATTTCCAATCAGGTTTTCCACCGCCCGGCGTACAGCCATGGGGCGTATCATGACCGTCCCCTGCCCTTCGACCGCGATCAGCTCTGCCTGATGACCGGCCCGTTTTGCATCATCCACGATCTGGCGGAGGAATTCATCCGGTTGGACCTCTTCCGTCGATCCCTCGGCAGCCCCACGCGAAAAATCCAGAAACGCATCCAGCAACGATTGCATTTCCGTGACATCCTTTTGCAACGGTGCGGCCTCGTCTTCCGGCAACATCGACAGTCCAAGCTTCAAACGTGTCAACGGGGTCCGCAGATCGTGGCTGACACCCGACAGCATCAACGTCCGTTGTTCGATCTGGCGTTCGATCCGGGACCGCATGTCCAGAAACGCATTTCCCGCCGCGCGCACCTCGATAGCACCACCGGGTGAATACGGAACGATTCGCCCCCGCCCGAATGCCTGCGCCGCATCAGCGAGGCGCGTAATGGGACGCAATTGATTCCGCATGTAAAGAAAGGAGATCGTCGTCATGATGACCGCAAAGAACACCATGGTGACGATCAATTGATGCGGAGCCGCGGGCGACAACCTGCGCCGATCGAACGTCAATTGCAGCAACCCCAGATGCGTCTTCAGATAAACCCGCGCTTCTTTGCTGCTGGGTAACGCCACGGCGGCAAGATTGGGCAACCTGGCATACAGTTCGGATTCGACCTGCGGGGCGATGAAATCGTACCATCGCCGCGCGCCAATCTCAGGCTGTTCGTTGACGCCCAGAAACCTGGCCTTCATCTCAAGGGCCTGCAAATCGGGACGAATCGACGCCAGCGCCTGTTGTTGCGTTTCCGCGTCCTCGATCATTGTCGAAATCAGCATCACCTCGCGGGATGCCGCGCGCGTCATCTGGCCGGTGACATCCTCAAGATGCTTTTGAAGGAACGCGATTCCCACGACCAGCAACAGCACGATCACAGGTAAAACCAGGATCAGCGCCGCCCGGGCGTAAAGACTGCGAGGCATATAAGGTTTGAGCCAGTGCGAAGACATGCGCTAAACCTAACGGGCTGCCCGGACAAGAGAAAGAGCACAGAATGCAGGCACCAGATGATTTCGATCCGCCCGTCGGCCAGCCAGAGGAACTGCATCCGGGTTTGCGGCGTATTCTGGCCCCGAATCCCTCTCCGATGACTTATTGCGGTACCAACACGTATCTGCTGGGTGAACGCGACATTGCCGTCATCGATCCAGGCCCCGCAAGCGAGGCACATCTGGGCGCAATTCTGGATTCCTTGGCGCCGGGTCAAAGGATCAGCCATATCATTGTCACACATACGCATGTGGACCATTCACCCTTGGCGGCTCCGCTGGCGGCGCGCACAGGGGCGACGATTTATGCTTATGGCGGGCCCGAGGCAGGACGCAGCGCCGTCATGACCGATCTTGCAGCGCAGGGACTGACCGGCGGCGGCGAAGGCATAGACACCACGTTTCGCCCTGATGTCGAAGTGGCGGATGGTGAAACCATCAATGGCGACGGGTGGCAGCTTGAGGTCATTCACACACCGGGCCATCTGGGCAATCACATTGCTCTGGCCTGGCAGAACATCTGTTTCACGGCGGATCATGTTATGGGGTGGGCCAGCTCGTTGGTGTCCCCTCCGGATGGTGATCTGACCGACTTCATGACTGCCTGCCATCGGCTGCGCGCGCGCGACTGGTCGGTTTTCCACGCCGGCCATGGCGCACCGATCACCAGCCCTGCCGAACGTTTGGACTGGCTGATTGCACATCGCCAGACCCGCGAGGCCCAGATTCTGAGCGCATTGGAAGAAAAAGACGGGACAGCGCGGCATCTGGCCGAGCGCATCTATACGGATACGCCAGCGGCATTGCTGCCCGCGGCCGAGCGCAACGTCTTTGCTCATCTCGTTGATCTGAATGGAAAAAACAAAGTGGGCCCCATTGGCCCCCTGTCAGTTTCATCTGTTTTTCGGCGGGTTCGCTAAAACTGCAAAATTTTTTGATGGTTCTCGTACTTAACCTCTGGACGTCCGGAATCCGGGTTGCTATACGCGCCTCAGTTCCGGCGTAGCTCAGCGGTAGAGCAGTTGACTGTTAATCAATTGGTCGTAGGTTCGATCCCTACCGCCGGAGCCAAAATCCCCCCTTCGTTCAGACCTGCATTACCGTCAGAAATCACATCGATTTATGCCGGTTTTTTTCGACGAAAAACACACGCACCCTCTGGACGTCGGGAAACCGGATTGCTATACGGCGCGAACCGTTCCGGCGTAGCTCAGCGGTAGAGCAGTTGACTGTTAATCAATTGGTCGTAGGTTCGATCCCTACCGCCGGAGCCAATTCCCCAAAACGCAACAGACCTAGCCTGTCAGGGCGTCGCCGAACTCGGCCCGAAGCTTGCGTTTCAATACCTTTCCGGTCGCGCTCAGCGGCAATGCGTCGACAAAAACAACCTTGTCCGGGATCTGCCACTTGGCGATTTTGCCTTCGAAAAAGGCAAGCAAATCCTCTTCGCCGGGATTTTCACCATCGGCTTTCACGGCAACCAGCAAGGGGCGTTCATCCCATTTCGGATGCGGAACACCAACCACGGCGGCCGTCGCAAGCTGTGGGTGGGCCACGGCGATGTTCTCAAGCTCGACCGAACTGATCCATTCCCCGCCGGATTTGATGATGTCCTTGGATCTGTCGCGAATGGTCATGTAGCCATCCGGATCCAAAGTGGCCACATCCCCGGTGGCGAACCAGCCATCCTGCAACAGATCCTGATCCTGCAACTGGAAGTAGCTGTCCAGAACCCAGTGACCCCGCACCATCAAATCGCCCTGGGTTTCGCCGTCATGCGGCAGATCATTCCCATCTTCGTCCACGATTTTCAATTCGACCCCAAAGGGTGGTCTGCCCTGGCTCAGACGGATCTTGTGCTGTTCCTCCGGCGGCAGCTTCAGGTGTTTGGCCAAGGGATAATTCGTCGTTCCCAGCGGGCTCATCTCGCTCATGCCCCAGGCGTGGACCGTGTCAACGCCATAGGTTTCGCGGAACGTTTCGATCATCGACGGAGGGCACGCGGCGCCGCCGATAACCGTGCGTTCAAGGCTTTTGAGTTCGGTTCCGCATGCCGCGGCATGGGCCAGCAAGCCCTGCCAGATGGTCGGCACGCCCATGGCCAAAGTCACGCCATAGGTGTCGATCAGATTGACCAGCGCTTCGCCGTGCAAATCCGGCCCGGGCAGCACAAGCCGCGATCCCGACATGGCGCAGGCGTAGGGCGACCCCCAGGCGTTGACGTGGAACATCGGCACAACCGGCATGACAACATCCATCGCTGAATACCCGATCACATCCCGTGTGTTCGATGCAAAGCTGTGCAGCAGTGTTGACCGATGGGAATACAACACGCCCTTTGGGTTGCCCGTGGTTCCCGACGTATAGCACAGACCGCAGGCCGTCTTTTCATCCAGGTCAGGCCATTGGAAATCCGCATCTCCTGTCTGGATCAACTCGTCATAGAACTTCAGATCAGGAACCTGAGCCGCAGCCTCTTCATTGCGAGGCCCCATGAGGACAAAATGCTGAACTTCGGACAAAGCGTCATGCAGCGCGGCGACCAGCGGAATGAACGTCGCATCAAAGAACAGAACCCTGTCCTGGGCATGGTTGATGATAAAAGTCAGCTGCTCGGGGAACAGGCGGGGATTGACCGTGTGACAGACATAGCCCGCGCCCGACGTGGCAAAATAGATTTCAAGATGCCGCCGATTGTTCCAGGCCAGTGTCCCGATTCTGTCCTGCGGTTCCAGCCCCAGATTGGTCAAGGCCGACGCCATTCGTCGGGCATTCTCCGCAATCTCGGACCAGTTGGTTTCAGTGACCGTTCCATCCGTTTCAACCGAAACAATCTCGGTCTGGCCGTGATAGCGGTCTGCATGATCGATCAGCGACGAAACCAGCAGGGGCTGCGTCATCATCTGTCCTAGCATGGACATCCTCCCGTCCTTGGCGAGACCTTGGATGGCCTCTGCCTTATCCATCTGGCATTGACGGCTTGGGGCGTGACCCGATGCGTCAATACAGTCGTTTCCTACGGAGGAACCCTGCCAATCATTTAATTGTCTGACAATAAAAGAATGCAGCCCAACACGGCCGTGGGCGGCATTTTTTCGCTCTTAATTTCGGTGTTTCAGCGCATAGGCGACCAATGCGGCGGTTGATCCGTCTTTACCGTCAGCACTGGCGACACCATCCACGACAGGTCCAAGCGAGTTGGCAAGTTCCTTGCCCAATTCCACACCCCACTGATCAAAGGAATTGATGCCCAGCAGAACACCTTCAACGAACACACGATGCTCGTACAGCGCGATAATCTGCCCCAGAACGAACGGCGTAAGCTTCGGATAGATCAGCGTTGTGGAAGGGCGGTTGCCCGGAAACACGCGGTGTCGCGCCTGCCGGTCAAGTTCGTCGCCATCAAGGCCTTTCTCTGCCATGCGTTCACGGGCTTCATCCAAAGACCGGCCACGCATCAAAGCCTCTGACTGGGCCAGACAATTGGCCAATAGCAGGCGGTGATGGTGGGTCAACTCGGGTTCGTGCCCTTCGGCGGCGACCATGAATTCACAGGGAATGACATCCGTCCCCTGATGGATCAGCTGATAGAACGCATGCTGGCCATTGGTGCCCGGCTCACCCCAGACCACCGGCCCGGAGGGGACAGCCAGCGAAGACCCGTCCATCGCGACAGATTTGCCATTCGATTCCATTTCCAACTGCTGGAAATAGGCCGGCAGGCGCAGCAGCCGCTGATCATAGGGCAGCACAGCGCGGCTGGTACAACCCAGAACCTGACGGTGCCAGATGCCGACCAGCGCCAGCATCACAGGCATGTTTTCCACCCAATCCGCCGAGCGGAAATGCAGATCCATCGCCTGCCCGCCCCGCAGAAACGCATCAAATGCATTTGAACCGACGGCAATCATGACCGGCAATCCGACCGGCCCCCAGACCGAATAACGCCCGCCCACCCAATCGGCGAAACCGAACACATGGGCCTCGGGGATGCCGAAAGCCTGCGTCTTTTCCAGCGCGCTGGATACGGCGGCAAACTGGCGGGACGGATCACCTCCGCCCTCGGACATCCAGGCGCGGGCCGTGCGCGCATTGGTCATCGTTTCGATCGTGGTGAATGTCTTGGACGCGACAATCACAAGCGTCCGCGCCGGATCCAACGGGCGCAACGTGTCCGCGATGTGGGCCCCATCCACGTTCGAGACGTAATGCACCCGCGGGCCATCGTGATAAGGGGCCAGTGCGTGCGTGGCCATCACCGGGCCCAGGTCGGACCCCCCGATGCCGATATTCACCACATCGGTGAAACTGCCCCCTGCCCCCGCAATGGCGCCGCCGCGCACTTCCTCGGCAAAAACACGCATCCGATGCAGCGTGTCCAGAACCCCGGGCATGACGTCCTGACCGTCCACGTCAACCGGCCCACCATCAAGGTTGCGCAGGGCGGTGTGCAGCACTGCGCGCCCTTCGGTTTCGTTGATCTTCTTCCCGGCAAACATGGCGTCGCGCCGCGTCGCAAGCCCGGCATCTTCGCACAATTGCAACAAAGCAGCGCGCACGTCTTCATCGATCTGCGTTTTTGAATAATCGAACAGCAAATCCCCGGTCGAGGCTGAAAACGACCCGGCCCGGGTTGCATCCTTTGCAAACAGGTCGACGATACGGCGGTCAGCTGCTGCAAGCGCCTTCAAAGCATCCAACTGCATTGCCTCACTCCGCCCAATGAACCGTCATGCCGCTGAGGACCGCGGCGATCGGTGCCTCTTCCGGTGGCATCGACATGGCTTTGTCCAAAACGTCTCGTTTTGCCTGACCGTAGATGATCAGATGTTTCGACAAGGCCCCGTCCAGAACAGGGGCCGTCAAAGAAATCCGGGGCTCTGGCTGCACATCGGTCCGGGCGACGATCAAGGTCGGCGCCTGGCTGTCGAGGGCCTTGTCCAGCCCGTCCATTCCCGGGAACAACGAGGCCGTGTGCATGTCTTCCCCCATCCCGAGGACAAGAACCGACAAAGGCAGCACCGGCGCGATCAGCGATTCAATTTCCGGCAACGCCGCTTCAGGCTCTGCGCCCGGAACATAAAGTGGAAGATACTGCGCCACGGATGCCCGGTTTGTCAGCAGTCTTTCCCGGATCAGACGTTCGTTCGAACGTTCGTGATCAGCCGGCACGCAGCGTTCGTCCGTAGGCAGAACACGCACACGGTCCCACTCGAGATCGGCGGCACACAGGCTGTCAAAAACCGGCCCCGGTGTTGTCCCGCCGGGGACGGCCAATGCAACCGTGTCATTGTGTAACAAAGCGGCCTCAAGCTCACCAGCCAACGCGTTTGCCACATCGATGGCCAGCATTTCCCGGTCGGCATATTCCTGAATGTTCATGGCTTTATTCCCTGCCAGCGGCGACCGTCACGTTTCATCAGCAGCTCGGCGTCGCCCGGCCCTGTGCTGCCGCTGTCATAAGGTTTCGGCACGTCCCCGCGCGCCAGCCATCCGGCGATGATCGGATCGGTCCAGGCCCAGGCGGCCTCGACCTCGTCCCCACGCATGAACAGCGTCTGGTTGCCCCGTATCACGTCCATGACGAGGCGCTCGTAAGCGTCTGGCGGGTCTTGGTTCTCGGGCCCCAGCGCTTCGGCGAAACTCATGTCCAATGGAACGTCGATCAGGCGCATCCCTCCCGGTCCCGGCTCCTTGATCGTAACTTTCAGCGTGATCCCTTCGTTGGGTTGCAACCGGATTGACAACGCATTGGCGTGACGCCCGGCCTCTTCCCCGAAAATCGAATGCGGCGCGTCCTTGAACATCACATTGATAATCGACGAGCGCGCCACCAGCCGTTTGCCCGTGCGCAGGTAAAACGGCGTGCCCGCCCATCGCCAATTGCTGACATGCGCCTTCAGCGCCACATAGCTTTCAGTGGTCGAGCGTGGATTGCCGACACATTCGCGGTATCCCGCCCCCTCGGGCCCTGCCGAAAACTGGCCGCGCACGATGTGATGCGGCTCCACCGGATCAAGCGCCCGGATCACCTTGAGCTTTTCATCCCGCACCGCGTCCGGATCGAACTTTGCCGGGGGTTCCATGGCAATCAGGCACAGCAGCTGCATCAGGTGATTTTGCACCATGTCCCGCATCGCGCCGGCGCGTTCATAATATTCTTCGCGCCCATCGATACCGACGGTTTCGGCAACGGTGATCTGGATGTGGTCGACATACTGGCTGTTCCACAGCGGTTCGAACAGCATGTTGCCAAACCGTACGGCCATCAGGTTCTGGACGGTTTCCTTGCCCAGATAATGATCGATTCGGTAGATCTGGCCTTCATCAAAATGCGCAGCCAGTGTGGCATTCAGCTCTCGCGCGCTGCCCAGATCATGCCCGAACGGCTTTTCCACCACGATGCGCGTATCTTCGGTCGCCAGATCATAGGCCCGGACCCGCTCGGCCAAGGGGCCGAACAGGCTGGGGCCGACCGAGAAATAGAACGCGCGCACGCGGTTGGGCGACAGTTTTTCACCCAGCAACTCCCATCCTTCGGCTGATACTGCATCCAGCGGGACATAATCGACCCGCTGTAGAAAACCGGACACCCCCGGGGACTCCGAAGCGCGGACCACAGCATGCCGGTGCAGCGATTCTGCGACCATCCGTCGGAAATCTTCCGCGGAATGGCCCGCCCGCGCTGCTGCAATAATCCTGGCATCCTCGTGCCATTGCCCGGCGCAATAACGACGGTAGAGCGCGGGCAGAATCTTGCGCTGCGCCAGATCGCCGGTGCCGCCGAAAATGATCAGATCAAAGGGATCAACAGGTATGACGCGTGAAACCATGAATTGTCCTTACCCCGCCCCTTCCGGCATGTCCAATGTTAGCGCAACCATTCGGCAATAAATCACTCTGTTCAAAACTCTGTCAGAACCGCTGCGTCACCCTTACCAAATCCGCGACAAAGGGCTAGATCGGATTGATGACCTTTAAGAACCGGATGCGGGAATGAAAGACAACGCCCCTCAGCTCGCCAATATCGGCAAGTTTCAAAACAAATCGGTGACAGCTGACGGCCAGACCCGCGCAAGGGTTTCCCTTACACGGCCCGAGACCCTTTGGTTCAATACGGGCACTTTGTGCAATATCGAATGCGTGAACTGCTATATCGCCAGCAGCCCGAGCAATGACGCTTTGGTTTACATCACCGCTGACGAGGTCCGGAACTACCTGGATCAGATCGAAGCCCGCAACTGGCCCGTGCACGAGATCGGCTTCACCGGCGGTGAGCCGTTCATGAACCCGCAAATGATCGACATGACGCGCGCCGCGCTGGAACGAGGGTACAAGGTTCTGATCCTGACCAACGCAATGGCGCCGATGATGCGCCGCAAAATGCGCGAAGGGTTGCTGGGGTTGCAAAAGGAATTCAACCACATGTTGACTCTGCGCATTTCGGTCGATCACTTCCGCCCGGCGCTGCACGACGAAGAACGCGGCGACGGCAGTTTCGACAAAACCCTGGCCGGTATGGAATGGTTGCGCGACCACGGTTTCAACATGGCCATCGCCGGGCGTACGGTCTGGGGGGAGTCAGACGCGGAAAGCCGTGCGGGCTATGCCCGGTTCTTTGCCAAGCACGGGTTTGACATTGACCCGCAGAACCCGGCTCAGACCGTTCTGTTTCCCGAAATGGACGAAACTGTCGAGGTTCCAGAAATCACCACCGCGTGCTGGGGAATTCTGAACAAATCCCCAAACGACGTCATGTGCGCCAGCGCCCGAATGGTGGTCAAACGCAAGGGGGCCGAAAAACCGGCTGTTTTGGCCTGCACCCTGCTGCCCTATGCGCCCGAGTTCGAGATGGGTCATACCCTGGCCGAGGCCGAGGCGGACGTGCATCTGAACCATCCTCATTGCGCCAAATTCTGCGTTTTGGGCGGGGCCAGCTGTTCTGGCTGATCAGTTCAGCT
The DNA here is from genome assembly GCF_056543025.1 of Ruegeria sp. A4. NCBI lineage: Bacteria > Pseudomonadati > Pseudomonadota > Alphaproteobacteria > Rhodobacterales > Roseobacteraceae > Ruegeria > Ruegeria sp. A4. The sequence continues at coordinate 772,084 of NZ_JBQGAW010000001.1, forward strand.
CGGGCGATTTCCAGAACTTGGTGCCGGACGCGCCGGCCGATACGCGCCAGCCCTTTTTGTTGAGAACAAAGAACGAGCGTCCATCAGTAAAACGCAGGGTTTCGCCCGTTTTGTCCTCGCCATACATGGCCCCCGTTTCTGCGGTCGCGTCATAGCCTTGGTTTATGAACTTATCCAGATCAGCGGGGGTTTCGAACAGGATCACGAATTTGGTCTCGAACCCACCGATGCCGATGGCGCCACCAACCCCGCCCGTTCCCATGTTCATGTATGTGTGTTGCCCGGTGTCCTTCGACACCGCCACGCCCCGGCCATAGCCCGCCGACACAGGGAATACTGTAACCTTGCGAGAGTCGAACACCGCATACCCGGCACTGACGTCATAAAGTGGCCGCACATCGGGGTTTTCCGCCAAAAGCTGATCCAGAATCTCGCCTGCCATCGCGTCAAGCTTTGCGCGCGTCTCTTCAGGTGTTGCCTCGTTGGACAGCAGCTCCGAGGTGGACGTGATCGTATCGTCAACCGCTTCGGCACCTTTGTCGATCGTCTTCCCGACGCTCTCGGCACCTTTCTTGATCTTGTCCAGAACACCCTCGGCAAAAACGGGGCTGGTCATGCAAAGCGCTGCAACAAAGAGAACGGCTCTGATCATTGTTTTTTCCTGTGACGCCATCAGATTGGCAGTCACCATACGCGACTTGCCTCAAATGAGAACAGGAATTCCGACGCACAGGCGGACCTGGCCGGTCACTCAGTTCACGCGAAACTCGCCAACCATGTTGCGCCACTCGCCCGGTGCGATCATCTTGCGGTGCGTGAATTTCACGGAATGCAGCGGTCCTTCTATTTCTCGTTGCCAAAACTCGATGAATTCGAACAGTTTGGGATGATCCGGCGCAAGGTCATATTCCTGCCAGATGAAGGTATTCAGGACGTGGACGTAATCGGGCATGTGATAGAAAAATTCGGCCGTTGTCAGGCCATAGCCCTTAAGCATCAATTCGGTTTCACTTGTCTTCATGCAGACCTCCGGTTTGTTGCACGGTATTCTCAGGCTAGCACGAAAACCCCCTAATACTTAGATAACAATATGTTACTTGGGTGTTACCGAGGATTCGAACCTTGGGGAACGCTGCTTGCTTGCACCTTATGTGCCGGGTCTGATAAGGTGCATCCACAAGATATAGACCCAGCACAAAATACGGGCAGTTTACGTGAGCGATACGCCAGAAATCCCCGAAAACATAGATGAAACCCCGCCCGAGCGCCCTGTCTATGACGGCCCGACGGTCTCGATCGAATCCGAGATGCGCACGTCCTATCTGGACTATGCGATGTCGGTCATCGTCAGCCGCGCGATCCCCGATCTGCGCGACGGTTTAAAACCAGTGCATCGGCGCATCCTCTATGCGATGCACGAGACCGGTAATACCCATGACAAGGCCTATCGCAAATCGGCCCGTCCGGTGGGTGACGTGATGGGTAAGTATCACCCCCACGGCGACAGCGCGATCTATGATGCGCTGGTGCGGATGGCGCAGGATTTTTCGATGTCGCTGCCACTGCTGGATGGTCAGGGCAACTTCGGCTCGATGGACGGCGACAACCCGGCGGCCATGCGTTACACCGAAGTGCGGATGGACAAGCCCGCCGCCGCCCTACTGGCGGATATCGAGAAAGAGACGGTCGATTTCCAGGACAACTACGACGGCAAGGACAAGGAACCCACCGTCCTGCCCGCGCGGTTTCCCAACATGCTGGTCAACGGCGCCGGCGGTATCGCGGTGGGCATGGCCACCAACATCCCGCCGCACAACCTGGGCGAAGTGGTTAACGCGACGCTGGCCCTGATCGACGACCCGGACCTGACGTCCGAGCAACTGATCGAATACGTCCCCGGCCCTGATTTCCCCACCGGCGGCGTGATGCTGGGCCGTTCCGGCGCGCGCAAGGCCTATCTGGAAGGCCGCGGCAGCGTCATCATCCGCGCCAAGACCCGCGTGGAGGAGCTGCGCAAGGACCGCTATGCCATCATCGTGGACGAGATCCCCTATCAGGTGAACAAGGCCTCGATGATCGAGAAGATCGCCGAAGCGGTGCGCGAAAAGCGCATCGAAGGCGTCAGCCATGTTCAGGACGAATCCGACCGCAACGGCGTGCGGGTGGTGGTCGAGCTGAAGCGCGACGCAACACCCGAGGTCGTGCTGAACCAACTGTACCGGTTCACGCCGATGCAGACCTCGTTCGGCTGCAACATGCTGGCGCTGAACGGCGGCCGCCCCGAGCAGCTGACCCTGCGCCGTTTCCTGACCAGCTTCATCGATTTCCGCGAAGATGTCGTTGCCCGCCGCACCGCCTTTGACCTGCGCAAGGCGCGGGAACGCAGCCATATCCTGTGCGGTCTGGCCGTGGCGGTCTCGAACGTGGACGAGGTCGTGGCCACGATCCGGTCTTCGGCCGACGCGGCCGAGGCGCGCGAAAAGCTTATGACCCGGCGCTGGCCGGCCGCCGACATCGCGGATTATCTGCGCCTGATCGACGATCCGCTGTCCAAGATGAACGACGACGGGACCTATAACCTGACCGAGGTTCAGGCCCGCGCCATCCTTGACCTGCGCCTGCAACGCCTGACGCAACTGGGCGTCAAAGAGGTCACGGACGAACTGGAAGACCTGGCCGCAAAGATCAAGGAATACCTAGATATCCTGTCCTCGCGCGAACGCATAATGGGCATCATCGCTGATGAACTGCGCAGCGTCCGCGAACAATTCGCGGTACCGCGCCGCACCGAGATCGTCGACTGGTCGGGTGACATGGAAGACGAGGACCTGATCGAGCGCGAAGACATGGTCGTGACCGTGACTTCGGGCGGCTATATCAAGCGCACGCCGCTTGCCGATTTCCGCGCGCAAAAGCGGGGTGGCAAGGGGCTGTCGGGCATGCAGACCAAGGAAGAGGACGTGGTCACCACCCTCTTCGTGGCCAATACGCACACCCAGCTTCTGTTCTTCACCACCGACGGGATGGTCTACAAGCTCAAGACCTGGCGCCTGCCCCAGTCGGGGCGCACCGGCAAGGGCAAGGCGATCGTCAACATCCTGCCGATTCCCACCGGCGTTTCCATTGCGGCGATCATGCCGGTCGATGTGCCGGATGAAGAATGGGAAAACCTTCAGATCGTCTTCGCCACCAGCGCCGGCGACGTGCGCCGCAACGCGCTGAGCGACTTCACCAACGTCAAGCGCAACGGCAAGATCGCGATGGACCTGCCCGAGGGCGTGGAACTGGTCAACGCGCGTATCTGCTCGGACGATGACGATGTGATGCTGGTCACCAATTCCGGCCGGGCGATCCGTTTCTCCACAACCGACGTGCGGGTGTTCAAGGGGCGCAAATCGACCGGCGTGCGGGGCATCCGGCTGAACGCGGGCGACCGCGTGGTCTCGATGTCGGTGATCCGTCATTTCGAGGCCACCCCGGACGAACGCGCCGCCTATCTGAAAATGCGCCGCCTGATGGCCGGCGTGACCGACGATACCGAAGCCGACGAGGATGGCGGCAATGCCGACAGCATCCTGCCGCAGGAACGTTATGCCGAGATGTCGGCGGCCGAGAACCTGATCCTGACCATCACGGCCAAGGGGTCCGGCAAGCTCAGCTCGTCGCATGACTATCCGGTGCGCGGCCGTGGCGGCATGGGCGTGATGGCGATGGACAAGGCGATGCGGGGCGGCCCGCTGGTGGCCTCGTTCCCGGTCGAAATCGACGATCAGATCATGCTGGCCACCTCCAAGGGACAGTCGATCCGGGTTCCGGTCGACGGCATCTCGTTCCGGTCCCGCAGCGCCGGAGGGGTCAAGGTGTTCAACACTGGCAAGGGCGAAGAGGTCGTCAGCGTCGCCCGGATCGCCGATCAGGGTGATGAGGAAACCGAAGAATAATCCTCACGCTAAATTACGGATATGAAACAAAACGCTCGCTCTGCGGGCGTTTTGTCATTCTGGATCACGATATCGATAGCTCTCGGGATGATCCGCTTGCCCGAAGCCATTCTGACGCCTAGCTTTTTCATATGTGGTCTTTTGCACATATCCGACCAGCTTACAGCCGCACAGAACGTATCAGCGACGGGGTGGTCCATGTGCTCGGTGTCTCGAGCGCGTTGATTGCGGTTCCCCTGCTGATCACGATGACCATCAATTACCGGTATGATCAATCTGCGGTACTGGGTGCCTCGATTTACGGGGTAACGTTGATACTCATGCTGACGTTTTCTGCGTTGTACAACATGATCGAAAGCGAGGAATGGCGCGGGTTTCTGCAACGCCTCGATCATTCCGGCATCTACGTCAAGATCGCAGGGACCTATACCCCATTTCTACTGTTGTCCGGTGCTCAGCCTCCTGGGCTGCTGCTCGGGTTGTGGTCCTCGGCAACGCTTGGGTCAGTTCTCAAGATGTTAGACCCAAACCGGTTCCGTTGGTTCGGGCTTGCGCTTTACCTTTTGATGGGTTGGGCAGCCGTCTGGGCCGGGCAATCCATGTTGGCAGATCTGTCCCCCACAATCGTCACACTGATGATTTCCGGTGGGCTCGTGTATACGATCGGTGTCGCCTTCTACCTGCTGGATTGGCTGCCGTTCCACAATACGATCTGGCACGTATTTGTGTTGGTCGGCAGCGTTTTGTTCTTTGCAGCCGTCGCGACCCGGATTGAACTGGTGCCAGTGGTTTAGGTCAATCTGTGCATGTTTGTTCGGCAAGTGTTTGGGCAGAATGAAAGGACGCGCCACCCAAAATCAGCGTTCAGTGTGAAATCAAAAAACAATCTGACTTTCATATATCGCAGTCTCCACTCGATCTTCACGTGATCGGATTTGTGTTCGCAGCACTCTGGTCCAAAGCATTCACCGCTTCAAACCAGTCGCGCATCACAACGCTCCAGCCATTTGGAACGCCATGCCTGATTTAGTAGCCAACAACCGAAATGTTCAAACCGGTCTCATAGTCCCCCGGAATGCGCCGATCATAGCACCATGCTAAAAAACTTGGTCCCATTGAAAACCCGCAGAGGTCCCGCGCCTTAGTGTGGCTTCCACGGCGCCCATAGAACCTGGATCAAACCAATCAGAACCGGGCGTGGCGAAGGGAGTACCGCTGTTGTCGTAGCCATGGCGGCAATACATGTCGAAATCTGTTGATGCGCACTTTTCCGGTTCGCTGCGGGAATGGCCGGTGGTTACGATCTGTGCCAGATCAATCGGGAATCGTGCCAACACCTCCTCAAGCGTATTTGGCAATGAATTCAGAAACATCGCGCCTATCGTGAGAGTCACTCCAAACCCAGCCTGTGCCCCGGCCATTCTGGTGCTCAATTTCCAGCGTGGTCGGAACGACGCTGGCCTACCGGCGTTCAAGTACCGGTGTGACAGGAAACACAATCTGAAGCACCCGTTGCGCGTTCCGCGAGATCCATGAAGAAAAACCACGGTTGGACATGGTCATTCGCCCTTCGGACGCAAAACACTAGATTGTCACCCAGAAACCATACATGAAATACCCGCGCGCCCGAATTCCTGTGCTTGGTACAGGTGACAAAACTTTTTGCACGACGCGCTGGTTTGAGTGTCCAAGCCAAAGCCAATGTTGCAACGCAAATGGCGAGAAACCTTACCAATCGGCTACCGTTTCATACCGTCACAGCCCGTACAATCCGCTGAACTTCTGTTCCAGATAGTCCAGCAAGGGATCGGGCCCCGGCTCTACTCCACTCGCCCTCTGGATAATCTCGCGTGGCGCATAAAGCCCGCCATGTTGCTGAACGTGTTCACGCAACCAAGCGGTTGCGCCTGTTGTGTCACCTTCTGCCAGTTGCTCATCCAGTTCAGGAACTGCGCCGCGCAGTGCCTGATACAGACATCCTGCATAGACATTGCCCAGCGAATAGGTCGGGAAGTACCCGAACAGCCCAACCGACCAGTGCACATCCTGCAAGCAGCCGTTCGACGGTTTGTCGACCGCATAACCGAAGTCAGCCTTGAAGCGGTCATTCCAGGCCGCCTCAAGTTCGTTGACCTGCAAGTCTCCGGCCATCAGCGCGCGCTCAAGATCGAACCGAAGCATGATGTGCAGATTGTATTGCACTTCATCGGCTTCGGTGCGGATATAGCCGTTGTGAACCCGGTTGACGGTAGCGTAGAAAGCATCTGCATCGGCAATTCCGAAATCGCCGAATGCGTCTTTCATCTGATCGAACAACCATCCCGTAAACGCACGCGAACGGCCAAGCTGGTTTTCATAGATCCGGCTTTGGCTTTCATGCACCCCCATGGACACGCCACGCCCCAGCGGCGTCAGCAGGTAGCCGCGGTCGATCCCCTGTTCGTAAGCCGCGTGGCCGACCTCGTGAATGGTGGAATAAAAGCAGTTGAACGGGTCCGTTTCGCTGGTTCGCGTGGTGATGCGCACATCCAGGCCCGAACCCGAGCTGAACGGGTGAACCGCCTTGTCGACACGGCCGTTGTTGAGGTCATAGCCGAAGGCGACCGCCAGTTTTTGCGTAAGCCGCATCTGGGTCAGCTCGTCAAAGCTTCCGGTCAGCGCGGCAGGTTCAGGGCGTTCCAGAACGGCCGCGCGCAAGGCCACAAGACGTGGGCGCATCTCATCGAAAATGGCCGCGATCTGAGCGCCAGTCGTACAGGGTTCATAATCCTCGACCATGGCGTCATAGACGTCTCCGCCCTGTGCCAGCGCCTCGCCTTCCTGACGCTTCAGCGATACGACCTCTTCCAGTACAGGAAGGAAGGACGAGACATCTTCGTCCGCGCGCGCCTGTGCCCATGTTCCCTGTGCGGCGGACGTGGTCCGGGCAATCGCCGTGGCCAGATCAGCGGGCACCTTGACCGCCCGATCATAGGCGCGCCGGATTTCTCGAAGCTGCGCCTTTCCGACTTCATCCTGAGGCGCGGCCTGATCCAGCCACTCTGCCACGCGCGGATCCGATCGGCGCGCGTGCAGGACGGCCTCGATCGCCGCCATTTCCTCGGCGCGTTGAGGCGCGGCCCCGCGCGGCATGACAGTTTCCTGATCCCAACCCAATCGCCCAGCGATTTGGCCCAGTGCCGAGGTTTCACGCTGAAAAGCCATCAGTTCATCGAAAGCGGTCATGTTATTTTACTCCGCGCACAGATGTTGCGATTGGATAAGCAGTCAGGAACCGCGCGCGCAGGATCAGGGTCCAGACGACGACGGCCATGAACTGGTGGAAGATGGCGATCTGCCACGGTGCTCCGTAGACGACGGTCACAATGCCGACGACAACTTGCAACGACAGGGCCGCGAAAGCCGCGTTGAAGGCGAAGCGCGTCTGAGGATGCGCGCTGGCGCTGCCGCGGCGCCAGACGACAATAGCAAAGATGAACAACAGGTAACCTGCGCAGCGGTGAATGAACTGCACAAGTCCCGGGCTTTCGAAGAAATTGCGCCACATCGGCTCCAACGCGGTGGCGTCCGGCGGCAGCAGCTGCCCGCCGATCAGCGGCCAATCGGTATAAGACCGTCCGGCGTCGATCCCGGCGACAAGCGCGCCAATGAGTATTTGCAAAAAGGCGAAATGCATCAGGCCGGTGGACAACGAGAACAGTTTCGCTTCCTTCATGCGACGCGCCTGCATCAGGTCACGTTCTTCCCGGCCAAGCTCGAAAATATACCACGCGAGGAACCCGAGAATTACGAATGCCAGCCCCAGATGGGTGGCCAGTCGATAGCTGGCGACGGCGGTCATCCCTTCGCCCTGCGTCACACCCGAGGCGACCATCCACCAGCCGACAGCACCCTGCACACCGCCCAGAAGGCCGGGGATCAGCAGCTTGCCGGTCCAACCCGTGGGTATCTTGCGGGCCACGAGGAAGCCCAGGAAACCGATGGCCCAGACCAGCCCTATCACACGGCCCAGTTGGCGATGCCCCCATTCCCACCAATAGATGGTTTTGAAGTCGCTCAGCTGCATCCACTGGTTCTGAATGCGCCACTGGTCAATCTGCTTGTACTTGTCGAACTCGGCCTGCCAGTCTGCCTCGCTCAACGGTGGAACGGCTCCGGTGATTGGGCGCCATTCAGTAATCGACAGCCCGCTGTCAGTCAGCCGCGTCAGACCGCCGACAGCGATCATCACCACGACCAAAGCGAACAGGATCATCAGCCAGGCACGGATTGCCTTGCGCGCACCGCCACGCCCCCGGTCGATCATACCGGGTTGAACAGCCTGTTGTTTTTCGGTTTCCGAGACCTCTTCGAAGATGCTGCGCTTACCGCTCATGCTGTCCTCATGTCCTGATTTCGTCGCAAGCTAGGGCTTGGTGGAAGATAGGTCCAGCCTCAGCCTTTGTCTTTCCAGCGGACCATCTGCCGCATGATCCCGTGCAGCATCTGCACGTCGGCCCGCGTCATCCGCATCCGCGACCACAGGTTGCGCAGGTTGATCTTCATGCCCTCGGCCTTTTCGGGGGGGTAGAAGAACCCGGCCTCTTCCAGCCGGTCCTCGTAGTGCTCGACCAGTTTTTCGACTTCGATCCCCGTGGCCCAGTCGCCCTTGCCCAGATCGGTGGATTCATGCACCACGTCGCCGGTCTGGCGCACCCACTCGTAAGCGGTCAGCAAAACGCATTGGCCCAGGTTCAGCGACGCGTATTCCGGGTTCACGGGCACCGAGATGATTGCGTTTGCCGTGGCGATGTCTTCGTTCTCCAACCCTGCGCGTTCGGGGCCGAACAGAACCGCAACCTTTTCACCCGCCGCGACCTTTTCGGCGGCGATCTGCATGGCGCGCTCGGGGCTGTAGACGGGTTTGGTCAACCCGCGCTGCCGTGCAGTGGTGGCGAAGACAAAGGTGCTGTCGGCCAGCGATCCGGCCAGATCGTCGAACAGCTGCGCTTCGTCCAGCAACCGGCCCGCACCGCTGGACATCGCCACCGCCTTGGGGTTTGGCCAGCCGTCGCGGGGCGCCACGATGCGCATCCGGTCCAGTCCAAAGTTCCACATCGCCCGGGCCGCGGCACCGATATTCTCACCCATCTGCGGGCGAACAAGCACGAAGGAAGGCTGGGATTTGTCGCTGGGCATGGTTCACCTTATGAAAACTTGGCCTGCTGTAATCGGCAGGCTCTTGCAGGGCAAGGCGTTGGGGGTGTTATTTGCGCGGCCTCAGCCATAAAAGTTTGCTTCCCCGCCGCAATCCGCTAAACCGCGCCAAAGACCAAAAGCCGAAGGACGCGCCCATGGACACCCCCGAGCAGCCGCAGATTTACCTGATCACGCCTCCGACCATCGAGCTGAGCACGTTCCCCGCCAAACTGGCATCGGTTCTGGACGGGGCCGAGATCGCCTGCATTCGTCTGGCGCTGGCTGGCAACGACGAAGACAGCATCGCCCGTGCTGCTGATGCCTGCCGCGAGGTGGCCCACGCCCGCGACGTGGCCATCGTTATCTCGAACCACGTGCTGCTGGCGCAACGTCTGGGGCTGGACGGGGTGCACCTGGATGACGGCGCACGTTCGGTCCGTGCCGCGCGCAAGGAACTGGGCGCGGACGCGATCGTCGGAAGTTTCTGCGGCGCGTCCAGCCATGACGGCATGACGGCGGGTGAACACGGCGCGGATTATGTGGCCTTCGGCCCCGTGGGCACCGCCACGTTGGGCGACGGAACCCGCGCCGAAAAGGATCTGTTCCAATGGTGGTCCGAGATGATCGAAGTCCCGGTCGTGGCCGAAGGCGGCCTGACGCCCGAACTGATCGGTGATCTGGCCCCCTGCACCGATTTCTTCGGCATCGGGGACGAGATCTGGGGCGATGACGACCCGCTGGGTGCGCTGAACAGGCTGCTGGCGGCAATGTCTTAAGCCAGCAACCAGGGTTCAGCCATCCAATACACGCCGATCCCGGCGATCAGCATCGAGGCCAGAACCGAAATCCGACCTCGTTTTCTGTGTGACGCGCCTGCAAGCAAAAGCGCGCAGGCAAAGGCCAGAACAGCCACAAAGACGACAGGCAGTATATTTCCGACGCCAAACCCCAAAACAGCAGGGGCCAGATGATCGGGCGGCACACCGATCTTTGTCAAATCCGAAGCCAGCGCCAATCCGTAAACGCAGCCTGCGGCAAGCACGGCCAGCAGGCGCCAGACCTGCAAGTGCCGGGCCACCAGGTTCCATAGCGCCAGAATGATGATCGAAGCCACCAAGGCCTGATCCTGCAAGCTTTCCGGCAGGTCCAGCACGCCGTACATGTCCAACCCGAGCCCGACAAAAACCCCTGCTGCCAAAAACGCCACCTGAGACATCACAGGCCGCAGGCTCAGCGTCAGCATCACGAGCGTCAGAACAACGATGGTTGGCTTGAGGGGACTTTGAACAAACCGGCTGATCCCCTTTGCCAAAAACGTCTGCAGTGTCTGCTCGGTCGTCAGCGACGCCCCGCCCCGCAACGGGATCAACGGGCTGATTTCTCCGGCCGCCAGAAAGCCAGTATACGGGGCCACAACCTTTTGCTGGCGAAGCACGACCGACCCGCCTTGCAACGGCCAGGTCAGGCGCAGGTTCGATGCCTGATCCGACAAATGTGCGGTCAACAACAATTTGGAAACACGCACTTTTTCCACATCCCCCACAACGGGAATGCGCACACCTTCATAAGACAGGTCGAGGCGTTCAGGCGCTTCGACCACGAGGTTCTGCTTCCAGACCTGAACGAAATTTCTGATCTGCGGTTCCAGTTCCGACGACACCATGCGCCGCAGAGATCGGTACTGTGAGTTGCCGGAATAAGCGTCGGGTTGTGTCGGATCGGCACCGACCAGCATGGCCTCGGCGTTCAGTTTCACCTCGAGAAACAGAGTGTCATCCTTGACCCAGAAATCAATGACCGTCGGCGGGACCGTTTGTGCCTTTACGGATCCCGGATGCAAGGTCAGAAGAACGATAAAACTCAGGGCGCAGAAATTGAGGGCTCGGAGGATGGCACGGAAGACAGGGCCATTCATACGAAACGCTCCAACAGGAAAATATAATCACCAATCATTGCTTTTGATTGTTCCCGCGAAGACCACGGATCGCAAGCCCAAAGGCCATATCGGTCCGGGCCGGTCGGGAATCTCTTGTTGCGATGACGTTCCGGCTTGCACGGGCAACACCGCTGCGGCATGACGTCCCCTATGACTCAGAACACCAATATCCTGTGCATCGGCTCGGTCCTGTGGGACGTGATCGGCCGATCGGCCAGCGCCATGCGACAGGGCTCGGACGTGCCGGGCCGGATCACCCGCCTGCCCGGCGGCGTTGCGATGAACATTGCCATGACACTGGTACGTTTCGGCATGACACCCACCCTGCTGACCGCCATTGGCCGCGATCCCGAAGGCGACGAGCTTGTCCATGCCTGTTCGCGCCTGGGCATGGTTACGGATCACATCTATCGGTCGCAGGATTTGCCGACTGACCGCTATATGGCCGTCGAAGGCGCGAACGGGTTGATCGCGGCGATTGCCGACGCGCATTCGCTGGAGGCCGCAGGCGCAAAGATACTGCACCCTTTGATGCACGGGCCGCTGGGCTATGAGAACGCACCATTTGAGGGCCCGATCGCACTGGATGGCAATCTGACACTGGACCTGCTGGAAGAGATTGCCCAAAGCCCTGCTTTTGCGCGTGCGGATCTGCGCGTGGCCCCGGCATCGCCGGGCAAGGCCGAACGACTGCTGCCGTTCCTGAAACATGCCCGCGCCACGCTGTACGTGAACCTCGAAGAGGCCGGTATCCTGTGCCAGCGCGAGTTCACCGATTCCGAATCCGCGGCCAAGGGTCTTCTGGATCGCGGCGCGCTGCGTGTGCTGGTCACCGATGGCGGCAATTCGGCAACCATCGGCAGCGCGACAGAAATCCTGACGCAAACACCCCCTGCCGTTCTGGTCACCCGCGTGACCGGTGCCGGGGATACCTTCATGGCGGCCCATATCGCCTCAGAATCCGGCGGTGCATCCAGCGACGAGGCTCTGACCCGCGCCCTGCACGCCGCTGCAACCTACGTTTCCGGAGAAACCCCACTGTGATCGACATCCAAAACTCTGCCGAGGTCCGCGCCGCCAAGGACGCGGGCCTGCCCATCGTTGCGCTGGAAAGCACCATCATCACCCATGGGATGCCCTATCCGCAGAACATCGAAGTCGCGGCCCAGGTCGAACAGGACATCCGCGATGCGGGTGCGGTTCCTGCAACCATGGCCGTGATCGAAGGCAAATTGCATGTCGGGCTGGAGCAGGATCAGCTGCAATGGCTGGGTCAGGCCCAAGGCGTTGCCAAGATCTCGCGCGCGGACATGGCGGCGTGCATCTCGACCGGTGGTACCGGGGCCACCACCGTTGCCGCCACGATGATCGCCGCGCATTATGCCGGGATCGAGGTTTTTGCCACCGGCGGTATCGGCGGCGTGCATCAGGGGGCCGAGACCACCTTCGACATCTCGGCCGATCTGCACGAGCTTGGACATACGCCCGTGACCGTCGTCGCAGCCGGGGCGAAAGCCATCCTGGACCTCGCCAAAACGCTTGAGGTTCTGGAAACCCTGGGCGTGCCTGTGATCGCACATGGCCAGGACGAGTTTCCTGCGTTCTGGTCGGCAAAGTCGCCCTTTAACGCGCCCCTGCGCATGGACAGTGCCGATGCCATCGCCAAAGCTCACACGACCCGCCGCGCGCTGGGTCTGCCCGGCGGGCAGTTGGTGGCGAACCCGATACCAGCCGCCGATCAAATCCCGGCCGAGGAACTGGCCCCCATCATCGCCGAAGCCCAGTCAGATGCGGATGCCCATCGCATCACCGGCAAAGCCGTGACCCCCTATCTGCTGCAACGTATCTTTGAAAAGACCGAAGGCCGGTCATTGGTCGCCAACATCGCCCTTGTTCGAAACAATGCGCGTTTGGCGGCCAAGATCGCGCAAGCGCTCGTCAAACAGAGGTGACGTTAACCTATTGTACCAAGGCCGTGGATTGACTACCTAAATCCGGAAACCATTCGGAACCGCAATGAATACACCCTTCGACGAAGAGCCTCACCGCCGCCCGGGCATGCTTTCACGGCTGCGCGCGTCCTTTCTGACGGGCATCGTGGTCATTGCGCCTGTCTGGTTGACGGTCTGGCTGATCTGGTCGGTGGTCGGCTGGATAGACAGCGCGGTTCTGCCGCTGGTGCCCCAACAGTTCCAGCCCGAACAATACGTGGGCATCAACCTGCGCGGTGTGGGTGTGGTGATCTTCCTGATCTTCACCGTTCTGGTCGGCTGGATCGCCAAGGGCATTCTGGGCCGTTCCCTGATCCACTTCGCCGAAAGCGTTGTTGACCGGATGCCCGTCGTGCGCTCGGTCTATTCCGGGATCAAGCAAATTTCGGAAACGGTGTTTGCCCAGACCGAGCGTTCCTTTGAGAAAGCCTGCCTGATCCAGTACCCGCGTCGCGGGATCTGGGCCATCGGCTTTGTCTCGACCAGCGCCAAGGGTGAGGTCAGCCAACGCGCCGAAACCGGTGGCGAGCTGCTGAGCGTCTTCGTACCCACGACACCCAACCCGACATCGGGGTTTCTGCTGTTCTTCCCCGCAGAAGACGTGATCCTGCTGGACATGAGCATCGAAGACGCCGCCAAACTGGTGATTTCGGCGGGGCTTGTATACCCGAATGGAAAAGACCCGACACAGCCGCCCGAGTGATCAGCTGAACATCGCAGGCAGATCAATTGTGCTGGTCTGACCCAAATCGTCCTTATGGTTGGCAAGAAAACCATCTGCGGCGTTGCGTCCGGCCTGTTTCAGCTTGTGCAGAATGACCGGATTGGGCACGGTTTTGGTGGCAACCGACAGGCTGTTCATCAACTCGTTATCTGCAATCATGTGAACCAGCACGCGGCTCATCTCTCCGGCCGTCAGCTTGCCCTCTTTCAGCAGCCGCTGAACAAAGCTGATCGCCCGCAACTCGCGAAACAGGGATGAGTTGAAACTGATCTCGTTGATCCGGTTCTGGATTTGCTGCGGCGTGATCGGAACTTCGTCACGCTCCAGCGGATTGATGTTCACGATCACCACGTCATCCGGCAAATCATCGTTGAACAGCGGATAGAGCGCCGGATTGCCGGTATACCCTCCGTCCCAATAGGCTTCGGTCCGGTTTGACTTCGGGTCGAAAATCTCAACCGCCTTGAACAGGGTCGGCAAACAGGCCGAGGCCAAGATGGCGTCGGTGCTGATTTCGTCGCCGGTAAAGACGCGGATCTTGCCGCTGCGTACGCAGGTGGCACACACAAACAGGCGCGGGCCTTCATCTGCGCACACCTCGTCGAAATTGAACCTGTCCACCACCGGCTTCAAAGGGTTGCTGTAGAACGGCCCGTACGCATAGGGCGACACCATCCGCGACCAGGCATCCCCAATCGAAAACGGCACCGAATATTCCATCGCCTGCGCAATGGCCGCCGGTTCAAGGCCGCGAAACCAGTTGGCAAAGCGCATGTCGCCAATAGCGCCCATGCGCTTCCACAACCCGTCCAGGCGTGCCCGCGCGCCTTCGCGCCCGGAATGAACCATACCAGATTTGTAGGCCGCACCGTTCAGCGCCCCTGCGGAAGTTCCGGTAATTGCAGCGACCTCGATGTCGTCCTCGTCCAGCAGTCGGTCAAGCACACCCCAGGTGAACGCGCCATGCGCCCCACCCCCCTGCAAAGCCAGATTGATCTGCTTCATGCCGCAAACCCTTCATCTTTTCCAAAATACTCTGGGGGTGTGGGGGCAGCGCCCCCGCAAAACCTCAAAGCGCGGTCCAGCCACCATCGACGGAAATTGTGGTTCCGGTGATCTGAGCGGCCGCGTCCGAACACAGGAAGATAGTCGTTCCACCAAGTTGCTCGACCGTGGCGAATTCCTTGGACGGTTGCCGTTCCAAAAGAACGTTCTTCACAACGTCCTCACGGCTCATGTTGTATTCTTTCATCGTGTCGGGAATCTGGGACTCGACCAGCGGCGTCAGCACATATCCCGGGCAGATGGCGTTGCAGGTGATCGGCTCCTGCGCTGTTTCCAGCGCTACGGTCTTGGTCATTCCAACCACACCGTGCTTGGCTGCAACATATGCCGCCTTGAAAGGGGATGCCGTCAGACCGTGGGCCGAGGCGATGTTCACCACACGCCCCCAACCCGCCTTGCGCATCATTGGCAACGCGGCCGCTGTGGTGTGAAAGGCCGAGTTCATGTTGATTGCGATAATCGCATCCCATTTTTCAACCGGGAATTTGTCGATCGGTGAGACATGCTGAATCCCGGCATTGTTCACCAGAATGTCACAAGACCCCGCCTGTTCGATCAAGGATCGGCATTCCTCACCCTTGGACATGTCGGCCTTGATGTAGCGCGCATTGGTTCCGGTCTCTTTCGCAATCTGCGCGGCAAGCGCATGATCTTCATCGCGATCGGTAAAGGAATTCAGAACCACATCGGCACCGGCCTTGGCCAGCTCGCGTGCGACGCCCAGGCCGATGCCCGAATTTGATCCCGTGATGATTGCCGTTTTGCCGGACAGGCTCATGTCCATTCTCCCTCAAGCGTTGATCAGGCGCACCATGCCATGCTGCACCTGCAAAGAAAACGGGGAAACATATGGGATTGGAATACCGGCCTGAGACTTCCACAGGCAAAAAAAACGCCCGCACGAAGCGGGCGTTAAGTTATTGAGGCAGGTTTCATACAGGCAAGAAACCTATCGAGCAGTGCAACCTTTATAAGCAATTCTGCGCCTTGGTCCAAGCTAAAAGTTTGATAATAAGAAAAATCATCACTACGGTGAATACCAACAAAATAAGGCCAGAGCAGGATTGTTTCCAAAATGAGCCCGGATTTTCTCCGTCCGTTTCGATCACTTGTGGCGGGAATCGCCACCATTTTCGTGATCTCTGTCGCCCATGCAGAATCGTCTCATGGCATAGCTATGTATGGGGACCCGGCCCTACCACCGGATTTTGTGTCACTCCCATACGCCAACCCGAATGCACCCAAAGGCGGCAAAGCCGTATTCGGAAACACGGGCGGTTTTAACAGCCTGAACCCGTTTTTGCAAAAAGGCACCTCGCCATGGCAATTGCCTTTCTGGACCCATGAAAGCCTGATGGGACGGTCATGGGACGAACCTTTCACACTTTACGGGCTGTTAGCCGAATCAGTTGAGACCGATCCGGACCGGTCTTGGGTCGAATTCACCCTGCGGGAGGAGGCGCGGTTTTCCGACGGCAGTCCGGTCACGATCGATGATGTTATCTGGTCTTACGAAACGTTGGGCACGCAGGGGCATCTGCGCTATCGCGGTCTTTTGGGCAAGATCGACAGTATCGAACAAACCGGCCCGCGTTCGGTGCGGATCACGTTCAATGAACCCGACCGAGAGCTTGCGCTGCTGGCCGGGATGCGCCCAATCCTGAAAAAGGCGCAATGGGAGGGCAAGGATTTCGCGGATGCGCAACTTCATGATGTACCGATTGGAACCGGCCCCTATGTGATCGAAAGCTACGAAGCGGGACGCTTCGTGAATCTGCGACGCAATCCGGACTATTGGGGGAACGACCTCCCGTTTCGCCGCGGCACCATGAACCTTGATGAGCTGCGGATCGAATTCTACGGCGACGGCAGCGTCTTGTTCGAAGCTTTCAAGGCCGGAGAGCTGTCAGCCGTGCGTGAATTCAACGCCGACAAATGGGACACGCAATACAACTTTCCCGCCGTGCAGCGCGGCGATGTCATCAAGACCGAAATTCCGCATGGAAAACCTTCGGGAATGACCGGGTTCGTGATGAACACAAGAAAGGCTCCGTTCGACGACTGGCGCGTGCGCGAAGCGCTGATGCTTGCGTTCAACTTCGAGTTCATCAACGACACGGTAACCGGTGGTGCGCAACCAAGGATTACGTCTTATTTCTCGGGGTCCGACCTTGCGATGCAGCCCGGCCCGGCCCAGGGGCAGGTAAAAGACCAGTTGCTTCCTTTCGCTGACATCCTGTTGCCCGGCACGCTGGAAGGGTATGAACTGCCGAAAGGCGACGGATCGGCCCGGAACCGGGCAAACCTCCGCAAGGCCGCCGGACTATTGGCCGAGTCAGGCTGGACCGTTCAGGATGGCGTGCTGCGCAATGCAAATGGCGATCCCTTTCAGATGACTTTCCTGCTTCAACAGGGTGACAGCGAGATGGCAACCGTGGTCGAGATCTATTCCCGCGCGCTGGAACGTCTTGGCATCCGGGTCACGACGGAACAGGTCGACAATGCCCAATATGTCGGGCGCACGTCTGAACTAGACTTTGACGTCACGACGTTCCGCCGAGCGCTTTCCCTATCTCCCGGCAATGAGCAGCGTCTTTATTGGGGCAGCGAAACTGCCGATGCCCCCGGCACTCGCAACCTGATGGGCGTTTCTTCGCCCGCAGTTGATGCCATGATCGATGCCATGCTGGCCTCAAAAACCCGCGAGGACTTTACCGCGGCCACCCGCGCGCTGGACCGGGTATTGACGGCAGGCCGCTATGTCATCCCGATCTGGAGCTTTGACATCGGGCGCATCGCGCATGTCAAAGAGCTTAAGCACCCGGAAACCCTGCCTATCTATGGCGACGGTCCGCAGTACATGCCCGAAGTCTGGTGGTACGACGCCCGGTAAAAGGCGCAAACCCAAGACCAGCCGTTGTACATGTGAATCCGGCTGGTCTTTCCAATTGAAGTTTCCGAAAGACGGAAGCTTGAAGTTCCAGCTGTTTCATACAAACAGCGCTCAGGAAATTTCCACCAATCGGCAAATTTCAGCACATTGCCATCCCACACAAGATATCGTTTGGCCGCATTGGAAGCATCGTAATCAGGGTCCAACATCGTCACATGCAAGCGATCCGGAAAGAAACACCCACAAACAGTTTTACTTGTCTGGAAAATATGCATATATATTGCGCAGTTAAGCTTAATAACAAGCTGGCGATGACCCCGCCTCTCTGCCTGCCGGGACAATCTGGCGCTGCGGATTACAGAACAACCGGGCCCGCCACCACTCACACCAAATGTAGGCCCGTCGGCCCGTTGCGGAAACTTCGCAGCGGGCACTTTTCCCCTCAAGAAGGCAAGGTCCAGCGCTGCGACATTTTGTCATGTCTTACGTTACGGCACCCTATCCGTACTCTGAAGCGGGGGAGAGCAGTCCTAATCGTTGCTAAGGGAAGCTCATTGATGATGAACTGGACCGATCTTACAAACGACTGGAATGCGGCATGCGAACGCGCAAAGCGGCGTTTTCCGAACCTGCGTGACAAGGACATGATGCGCGTGTTGAAGGATCGAAAAGGGTT
This sequence comes from Ruegeria sp. A4, assembly GCF_056543025.1. NCBI lineage: Bacteria > Pseudomonadati > Pseudomonadota > Alphaproteobacteria > Rhodobacterales > Roseobacteraceae > Ruegeria > Ruegeria sp. A4. Next base: position 790,488 of record NZ_JBQGAW010000001.1, read on the forward strand.
TGAAGCCTATTTGGCCGAACGTCACCAACTTACGATGAATGAGGCGCATGAAGAGGTCGAAGATTTCCTGTTCACCGAAGGGCTGAACCGGGAATTCAGCAGAACCGCTTTAGGCAAGTGATGTAACCCAAAGGATCGTCGCGTCTTCATCACTGACGGAAATCACGTTGTGGCCCATGCTGCCGTCGTAATACGCGCTGTCCCCTCTGCGCATCTCAACCGGCTCGTAAAACTCGGTGTAAAGCTTGACGACACCGGTCAGCACATACATGAATTCTTCGCCGTCATGGCGCACCCAGCCGTCAAATTCATCCATTGATCTTGCGCGGACCCGCGCACGATAGGGCAGCATCTGTTTCTTGGTCAGGGTTTCGGCTAGCAGCTCATGCTCATAGGTTGTGGTGGCATGAGCCGTGCCGTCGCCCACACGGGTGATCGCCATGCGTCCGATCACCTGATCGCGCTGGGGCGGCGTAAACAGTTGCGGAACAGAAATCTCCAGCCCGGTCGCAAGCTTCTTGAGCGCGTCGTAAGTCGGCGACATCTGCCCGTTTTCAATCTTGCTGAGCGTCGACCGTGCCAATCCGGCCTGACTGGCGGCCTGTTCCAATGTCCATTCCCGCGCTTTGCGCAGCTCTCGCACACGTGCGCCAAGGTCCAGCGGCTCGACTTCGGTATGGTCGCCAGAGTCGCGGGCAATTCGGATCAGAGATTTGGGATCTTGAGTGCTCATGACCCTTCTATAGGCCCGGCCAGCCACGCTTGCAACGCGGCAGGCGGCGCGATAGCCAGAGGCCATGTTGTCAATCTTCGATCAGGGGTCACCCGCACCCTGCCCCACGCCATTCAATCTGGCGGCCCATGTTCTGGGCCGTGCCGATCACGCGCAGGATAAAGTGGCTTTGTCGATATTGCGCCCGAATGGCGCGCAGGACTGGACCTATCGCGATCTGAAAGCTGCTGTGCTGGGCACAGGCACGGGTTTGCTGCGGGCCGGTTTGAAACCCGGTGATATCGCGCTGATGCGGCTGGGAAACACGGTGGATTTCCCGATTGCTTATCTGGGGGCAATTGCCGTGGGCATCGTACCGGTGCCGACATCGTCACAACTGACGGAACCCGAAACCGCCAGGATGATCGACGAGCTTTCTCCGGCGGTGATTCTGCGTGATCCGAGCGTTGCCTGCGCCTCGCATTCCAAGCAGATCGGGCTGGACGCGCTGAAAGCGATGCGAAGCCTGCCCCCGGCAGAATTTGACATGGGCGATCCGGAACGTATGGCCTATGTCGTCTATACCTCTGGAACCTCGGGCAAGCCTCGTGCCGTGGCCCATGCCCACCGGGCAATCTGGGCGCGGCAGATGATGGTCGATGGCTGGTATGGTCTTCGCGAGACCGACCGGCTGTGCCACGCCGGAGCCTTCAACTGGACCTATACGCTGGGCACCGGCCTGATGGATCCATGGACCATGGGCGCAACTGCCCTGATCCCCGCGCCCGGCACCGAAGTCACGGCCCTGCCTTCCCTGCTGCGCCAGCATCGCGCAACGATCTTTGCAGCGGCCCCCGGGGTTTATCGCAAGATGGTGCAAGGGCGCGATCGGATTGGGCTGCCAGACCTGCGCCACGGCTTGTGCGCGGGTGAGAAACTGTCGCGCGCGCTGCACGAACAATGGCGAGAGACCACCGGCACCGAGTTGTTCGAAGCCTATGGCATGTCCGAATGCTCTACCTTCATTTCTTCCAGTCCGGATCACCCCGCGCGCAGCGACGCATTGGGACAACCGCAACCGGGGCGTCGAGTGGCGATCCTTGGTCCGGACGGCCCGGTGCCGAAGGGGCAAGAAGGCACCATCGCCATTCACCGCACTGACCCCGGTTTGATGCTGACCTATCTCAACGCACCCGATGAGGTTGAAACGCGGATGCGGGGAGAGTGGTTTCTGACCGGCGATCAGGGCGCCATGGCCGTGGATGGCCAGATCAGCTATCTGGGCCGCGACGACGATATGATGAACGCGGGTGGCTATCGCGTGTCCCCGGTCGAGGTCGAAGCCGCCCTGTCCCGCTTTCCGGGCATCACGCAGGTCGGCGCCGCCGCGGTCGAGGTCAAACCGGACACATTTGTGATAGCGGCCTTCTATACGGGCCCGGAAAAGCTGGACGATGCGGCCTTGCGCACCTATGTCGAAGCCAACCTGGCGCGTTACAAACAACCACGCGCCTTCATCCATCTGCCCGCCCTGCCGACCGGCGGAAATGGCAAACTCCTGCGCCGGGCGCTGCCGGCCTATTTCGAGGCACCAACAAAATGATCCAGACCGTCAAGCTCGACATCCTGTCCGATCCGATCTGCCCGTGGTGCTATATCGGCAAGACTCAATTGGACAAGGCACTGGCCAACGTACCCGACCACCCCTTTGTCATTGAATGGCATCCGTTCCAGTTGAATCCTGACATGCCGGATGCGGGAATGGATCGGCGCGAATATCTCGAGCGCAAGTTCGGCGGCAAGGATGGCGCGGTTCGCGCCTATGCGCCGGTGGTGGAACATGCCGAAAAGGCCGGTCTGAACATCAACTTCGAAGGCATGAAGCGCACGCCCAACACGCTGGATGCGCATCGCCTGATCCATTGGGCTGGCATCGAAGGCAAGCAGAATGCCGTCGTCGACGCGCTGTTCGACGCCTATTTCGTGCAGGGTCGCGACATCGGCGACCATGAGGTACTGGCCGACATCGCGGATAGCGCCGGAATGGACGCCGCCGTGGTCATGAAGCTGCTGAAATCAGACGCCGACCGCGAGGATATCCGCAGCCGCGATGCTCATTCCCGCAAAATGGGTGTGAGCTCGGTCCCGACCTTCATTGTTGCGAACCAACATGCAGTTCCCGGCGCCCAACCTCCTGAAATGTGGGAGAAAGTGATCGCCGAGATCATGTCTCAACTTGAGGCTTCCCCTGCAGAATAGCACAGAGGTCTGTGCAAATTTCCAGTCTGGCCTATGCCGACCCGCCGTGATAGCGCGAACGGGTTAGGAGGTCTTCATGGCCAATCGCATGTCGAAGGCGGAATTCATTGCGCTGATTGCAATGATGTTCGCCACCATCGCCTTTTCGATCGATTCTATGCTGCCTGCGCTGCCCGAGATCGGCGCGCAGCTCAGCCCCGATGACGTTAACCGTGCCCAACTGATCCTGACGTCATTTGTGTTGGGCATGGGGATCGGCACGTTTTTCACCGGCCCGCTTTCGGATGCGCTGGGACGCAAGCCCGTCATTTACGGCGGCGCGGCTTTGTACATTGCGGCGTCTGCTGTCGCATGGGCCAGTTCCTCACTGGAACTGGTCTTGATTGCACGCGTGGTTCAGGGCCTGGGCGCCGCAGGTCCGCGCGTGGTGGCCATGGCGATCATTCGCGACTTGTATTCGGGCCGCGAAATGGCGCGGATCATCTCAATCGCGATGATGATTTTCACGCTGGTGCCCGCGGCGGCACCGATGCTGGGCGCCGGTGTGATCGCTTTGTTCGGATGGCGCGGGATCTTTGTGTCTTTCATTCTGTTTGCGTTGATCATCATTTCCTGGATGGGCGTTCGGTTGCCGGAATCTCTGGCCCGTGAAAACCGTCGCCCCTTCCGCATTCCGTTGATGTTCTCGGCCACGAAGGAAATGTTCTCGCATCCGACCGTGCGCCTTTCGATCATGGTTCAGACCCTGTGCATGGGGGTGCTGTTCACCATGCTGACAATGGTTCAGCCCGTTTATGACGTAATCCATGACCGCGCCGAGAGCTTTCCGTTCTGGTTCGGGTTCGTGGCGCTGATGTCCGGGTCGGCCAGTTTGCTGAACGCGGCACTGGTGGTGCGTGTGGGCATGCGCCGGATGGTGACATGGGCGCTGGGGGGGCAAATCCTGATTACCACCTTTGTCATGACCCTGAACGCCGCGCATCTTTCGCCAGACGCTTCATTCGCACTGTTCGTGTTCTGGCAAACCATGGTGTTTTTCATGGCCGGCGTGACGCTGGGCAACCTGAACGCCATCGCGATGGAGCCGATGGGGCATATTGCCGGAATGGCAGCCTCGGTCATCGGATCGATTTCGACGGTACTGGCCGCTGCCGTCGCCGCCCCGATCGGGTTGTTGTTCGACGGTTCGATCACGCCTTTGACCTTCGGCATCCTGAGCATGTGCATTCTGGCCTTCGGGCTTATGCTGCACATGGGCCGCGTCGAAGAACGCCTGCCAGCCTGATCTGTGCGACTCGTCAGAAACACGCTACCCTCGACCTGAACCAAGCGGAGGGCTTCTGATGCGTGAATACTATGATCTGGGCAGCTATTCATGTCCGGTAACGACCTCCGTTCCCGAGGCTCAGCTGTGGTTCGACCGCGGCCTGAACTGGACCTATGGGTACAATCACGAAGAAGCCGTGGTTTGTTTCCAGCGCGCAGCTGAACATGACCCCCAATGCGCCATGGCATATTGGGGCGTCGCCTACGCGGCGGGACCGAATTACAACCTGCCATGGGACTTGCAGGACGAGCGGGGTCGCCGCAAGGCGCTAGCGCTGGCTTACGATGCCATGCAAAACGCCCTTCGATTGGCAGACGGCTGTACGCCCGTCGAGCAAGCTCTGATCCGAGCCCTCCCTGCGCGCTATCCGCAACGAGATCCGGCAGAGGACATGCACCGGTGGGATCACGATTTTGCCGAAGCGATGCGCGCAGCCTTCGCCGCGCACCGCGATCATGCGGACCTGCGCACGATCTACGTCGAGGCGCTTTTGAACCTGACACCCTGGAAAATGTGGGACCTGCAAACAGGCCAACCGGCAGAAGGCGCTGCAACGCTTGAAGCGCAAGAGGCGTTGGAATGGGCCATGGCCAACGATCCGGCCGCCATGTCACATCCCGGCCTGCTGCATCTTTATGTTCACCTGATGGAGATGTCGCCCACGCCGGAAAAAGCTCTGAAAGCCGGTGATGTCCTGCGCACATTGGTGCCCGATGCGGGGCACCTCGTGCATATGCCGACACATATTGATGTGCTGTGCGGCCATTATCACAACGTGGTGCAGTGGAACGAAAAAGCCTCGGATGCGGATCTGAAATATTACGAACGCGAAGGCGCGTTCAATATCTACACCGGCTACCGCCAACACAATTATCACTTCGCCATCTACGGCGCGCTGTTTCTGGGTCAGATCGAACCTGCCCTGCGCGCCAATCAGGGTTTGTGGGATACAACGCCAGAGGAGATGCTGCGCATCGAAAGCCCCCCCATGGCGGATTACTTCGAAAGCTACATGTCCATGGGGCCGCACATCCTGATCCGCTTTGGCCGCTGGGAAGAGGCAAAGGCGCTGGAGCTGCCCTCCGATCCGGATCTCTACCGCACCCTGACGGCGACGACCCACTACGCCCGCGCCATCGCACGTGCCGCAACCGGTGACGTCGTCCATGCCGAAGCGGAAGAGAACCTGTTTCTGGCAGCCAGGGAATGCGTTCCGGCAACACGCCGGTTGCACAACAATCGCGCGATCGACCTGCTGGAAATCGCGGGGGAGATGCTGCGCGGTGAGATCGAGTACCGAAAGGGCAATTTCGAGATCGCCTTTGCCCATCTGCGCCGCTCGGTCGAACTGGACGACACCCTGCCCTATGACGAGCCCTGGGGCTGGATGCAGCCCACCCGCCACGCGCTTGGCGCATTGCTGTTCGAACAAGGTCATGCAGCAGAAGCAGAAGCCGTCTATCGCGAAGATCTTGGCCTTGGCGGCTCGCTCAGCCGCGCGTCGATCCATCCCGACAACGTCTGGAGCCTGAAGGGGCTGTACGATTGTCTCAAAGCCCGCGGGGAAGATGTTGAAATCCGACAGGTCAAACAACGCCTCGACTTGGCTTTGGCCCGCGCTGATCGGGCGGTTGCAGCGTCTTGCTTCTGCGCGCAGGCTGCAATGCGTGTATAGGCGGGATCGCGCTGCCGCGCGATGCCTCCGGCGGGGATATTTTCAGCCAGATGAAGCTGGGATCCGTGACTTCATCTGGCCGCAAATATCCCGGGGGAGATGCGCGGAACGCGCAGAGGGGGCAGAGCCCCATCCTGCCTATCAACCAGCCTTGGTCTTCTTCTTTTCCGCGACCACTTTTTCAGCAAGGTCGCGGGCAATCGCAAAGGCCCCTTTGATCTTGTCGCTGTCTTTCTTCCAATCCCGGCGCACGACGATCTTGTTATCCTTGACCTTGGCCATGCCGCGCTGGTTCTGAATGAATTCAACCAATCCCTGAGGGGATGCGAACTTGTCGTTGTGGAACTGGATCGTCGCGCCTTTCGGGCCTCCGTCCAGCTTGGCGATGCCCGCCCTTTTGCACATGGCCTTGATGCGCACGACCAGCATCAGGGTATTCACCTCTTTCGGCAATTTACCGAAACGGTCGATCAACTCCGCGGCAAAGCCCTCCAGCTCGACCTTGGTCGACAGCGACGACAAGCGGCGGTAGAGGCCGAGACGAACATCCAGATCGGGTACGTAATCATCGGGAATCAGAACCGGCACGCCCAGATTGATCTGTGGGGCCCATTGGTCGTCAGCATCTGACAGCCCCTCCATCTCGCCGGCCTTGATCTTGGCAATCGCTTCTTCCAGCATGGATTGATAAAGCTCGTAGCCCACATCGCGCATCTGGCCAGACTGTTCTTCGCCCAGCAGATTGCCAGCGCCCCGAATGTCGAGGTCCTGGCTGGCCAGAGTGAACCCGGCCCCCAGCGTGTCCAACGAGCCCAGAACCCGCAGGCGTTTCTCGGCCGTAGCCGTCAGTTTCTGCCGTGGCTTGGTGGTCAGATAGGCATAGGCGCGGGTTTTGGACCGCCCCACCCGGCCCCGGATCTGGTAGAGCTGCGCAAGACCGAACATGTCAGCGCGGTGCACTACCATCGTGTTCGCCGTTGGAATGTCCAAACCGCTTTCCACAATTGTCGTCGCCAGCAGCACATCATACTTACCGTCATAAAACGCATTCATTCGGTCATCGAGTTCACCCGCCGCCATCTGGCCATGTGCAACAACATAGGTCAGTTCCGGCAGCTGGTTTTTCAGGAACTCCTCGATCTCGGGCAGGTCCGAGATGCGCGGAACCACGTAGAAACTCTGCCCGCCGCGATAGTGTTCGCGCAGCAGCGCCTCTCGAATCGTGACCGCGTCGAATTCGCTGACATAGGTTCTGATCGCCAAGCGGTCGATGGGCGGTGTGCCGATGATCGACAGATCGCGCACCCCAGTTAGCGACAATTGCAAGGTTCGCGGAATCGGGGTTGCGGTCAGGGTGAGAACATGGATGTCACTGCGCAGTTGCTTCAGCCGTTCCTTGTGTCCCACGCCGAAATGTTGTTCTTCGTCGATGACCAGCAGACCCAGATTGTGAAACCGTATGTTCTTGGCCAACAGCGCATGGGTCCCGATCACGATATCGACCGTGCCCTTGGCCAGCCCGTCACGTGTCAGCTGCGCCTCTTTGGCCGAGACGAAACGCGACAATTGCCGCACTTCCAGAGGGAAGCCGCGAAACCGTTCCCTGAAGCTTGCGGCATGCTGTCGGGCAAGCAGTGTTGTCGGTGCCACGACCGCAACCTGCACGCCTGACATGGCGGCGACAAAGGCGGCACGCATCGCCACCTCGGTCTTGCCAAAACCGACGTCGCCGCAGATCAGGCGATCCATGGGGGCACCAGAATGCATGTCTTCCATCACATCCGAGATGGCGCGCAACTGGTCATCGGTTTCCTGATAGGGGAAACGCGCGCTGAACTCCTCCCACGCGTGCGGCGGTGGGTCCATCACGGGGGCCTTACGCAAAGCACGTTCCGCCGCGATGCGGATCAGCTTGTCCGCCATCTCGCGGATGCGCTCTTTCAGCTTGGCCTTCTTGGCCTGCCAGGCACCACCGCCAAGTCGATCCAAAAGCCCTTCGTCATGACCGTATTTCGACAGCAGTTCGATGTTTTCGACCGGCAGGTACAACTTTGCCTGCTCGGCATATTCCAGCAGCAGGCATTCATGGGCGGCACCGGCGGCCGTGACGACCTCCATCCCCATATAACGACCAATGCCGTGATCCACATGCACCACCAGATCACCGGGGCTGAGGGATTGGGTCTCGGTCAGGAAATTCTCGGCCTTGCGGCGTTTTTTGGGTTGGCGGATCAGCCTGTCGCCCAGAACATCCTGTTCCGCGATCACCGTCAGGTCGGGGGTCTCGAAACCGTGTTCCAGCGCCCAGACGGCAAGGTGCAGGCCGCGCTTTCCGATGCGCGTTCCATTGGCAATGGGAATCGCCTCGGCCAGACCTTCATCCTCGATCAGGCCGGTCAGACGTTCGCGCGCACCTTCTGAATAGGACGCAATCAGCACCGGACCGTTGTCAAGCTTGGCGGTGATGTGGCTGGCCAAAGCACCGAACAGGCTGATGCTTTCCTGCTGACGTTCCGGAGCAAAGTTGCGCCCGATCCGCCCGCCCGCATCGATGACACCCGGACCCGAGGCCTGCGGCAAAGGACTGAACTGCATGACGCGCCGATCCGCAACAGCCGCCTCCCACGCGGCATCATCCAGATACAGCAGCCCCGGAGGTGTGGGTTTATAGACCGTATCCATGCGGGATCGGTTTTCCAGCGCCAGACGCCGGGTTTCGTATTGATCGGCAATCGTCTCCCATCGGGCCAGTCTGGCCGGTGTAACCTGATCGTCGACGGTGATCGTGGCATCCGGCAGATAATCAAACAGTGTTTCAAGCTTCTCGTGGAAGAAGGGCAGCCAATGTTCGATACCCTGATGCTTGCGACCGGCACTTACCGCTTCGTAGAGCGGATCATCCGTGCCCGCGGCGCCGAATTCGATCCGGTAGTTCTGGCGGAACCGCGTGATGGCCGCATCATCCAGAATGACCTCGGACACCGGCGCAAGCTCAACCACGTCCAGCTTTTCGGTCGTGCGCTGAGACACGGGATCAAAACGGCGCGCGCCGTCCAGTACGTCTCCGAACAGGTCCAGACGGACGGGGCCCGATTCACCCGGCGGGAAGATGTCGATGATACCGCCGCGAATGGCGTAATCGCCCGGCTCCATCACGGTGGGGCTTTGCGTGAAGCCCATGCGCACCAGGAAGTTGCGTAGCGCGGCCTCATCTATGCGCTGATCGACACGGGCGGTGAACGCAGCTTCGCGCAGCACGTCTCGCGCCGGGACGCGTTGGGTTGCCGCATTCAATGTCGTCAACAACACGAATTTCTGCGGCATCTGGTGAACCAGAGCCGCCAGCGTGGCAACGCGGGCCGCTGAAATGTCGGCATTGGGTGACACCCGGTCATAAGGCAGACAATCCCAGCCCGGAAACACGAAGACCGGCATGTCAGGGGCAAAGAAGGCCAGCGCCGCGCGCATCGCCTCCATCCGCTTGTCGTCACGTGCGACATGGGCCACCGGCCCGTTGCTGCGGGCGATTTCGTTCAGCACAAGCTGCGCGTCAAACCCTTCGGGGGCGCCGCCAACTGTCACGTGGTTCGGAGCCTTCATCGCCTCGCCTTTCAGATTTTGCTATCCCAGAACGCCAATCGAGATGTTCTGATACATGCCCCAGAACGAAGTGACCAGTATCGAGATCATGCCTATGATCTGGGTATAGAGCCGGCAGCGCGCAATGGTTTTCGAAACGGACTCGAGCGTCAGTTCCTGCCGCCGCAATCGTCGCGCGTGCACGATGTTCACCACCAGAACAAGCGTCAGTGGAAACAGAAGAAGGAACACGGCCTGCGCGAATTCGACGCCGTAATAGAACCCAAGCGTGGCCAGCCCTGTGAACAGAAAACACCCGAATGCCAACAGGATGGTGCCTGACATGTCGACGATCAACAAGATCCGGTTGGTGTGTATGCGAACGATGTCCAGAAGGTCGATCTCGACCTGCCCGCCAATGCGTCGGGCACGCACCACCAGATCGTAGGGAATGCCCATTACCCAGTGACTCGCCGAAGACCAGACAACCGCCAGCACGATCCAGAACCAGAGATTCGAAAAGCTACGCATGTCGATGACTTCAAATATCGAAGAGTACCAGTCCAAACCCAACCCTTTATTCAAACTACTCAGGGAGGATTGGCCACGCTGCCGCGTCCATTGATACCCTTGAGACCTTTGTGAATTCATGCCACCCAATGCACGAATGTTCAAGGAGAACGCGCCATGAAACCGACCATTGCCCCCTATCCCATGACCCGCTTTCGGCGTGCCCGTCAATCCCGGGCAATCCGCGGACTTGTGCGCGAGAATGTCTTGACCACGGATGACCTGATCTGGCCCGTTTTCGTCCGCGACGGCGAAGGGGTTGAAGAACCCGTTCCCTCGATGCCGGGCGTGGTTCGCTGGTCGGTGGATCTGATTGCAAAAGCGGCCGTCGAAGCGCAAGCGCTTGGAGTCCCGGCGATATGCATCTTTCCCTACACGGATTCCGCGCTCAAGACCGAAGACTGCGCCGAGGCCTGGAACCCCGACAACCTGTCGAACCGGGCCATCCGGGCGATCAAGGCGGCAGCCCCCGACATTGCGGTGATGACGGACGTGGCGCTGGACCCGTACAATATCAATGGTCATGACGGCTATGTCGTCGACGGAGAGATCGTGAATGATCAGACCATCGAAGCGTTGGTCAAGATGACCCTTGCCCAGGCCGATGCCGGTGCCGACATCATCGGACCGTCGGACATGATGGACGGCCGGATCGGGGAAATGCGCCGCGCATTGGAAGGTGCCGGGCATCACAACGTGATGATCCTCAGCTATGCCGCGAAATACGCAAGCGCTTTTTATGGGCCCTTCCGCGACGCCGTCGGCGCCTCGGGCGCGCTGACCGGTGACAAGAAAACCTATCAGATGGACCCGGCCAACTCGAACGAAGCCCTGCGCCTGATCGAACGCGATCTGACCGAAGGCGCGGACATGGTGATGATCAAACCCGGAATGCCCTATCTGGATATCTGCCGACGGGTGAAAGACAGCTTTGGCGCGCCCACCTATGCCTATCAGGTGTCGGGAGAATACGCGATGATCCAGGCGGCCGCCCAGAATGGCTGGATCGACGGAGAAAAGGCGATGCTGGAAAGCCTGCTGGCCTTCAAGCGCGCCGGGTGCGACGGTATTCTTACCTATTTCTCACCTCAGGTTGCCCGCATCCTGCAAGGCTAAAACCCCGAAGAGTCGCAACTTTTCGCCGACAAACCCCCTTGAGCGGGCAGCTTTCCCGTGACACAACGCCATAATCGGCGTATCCTTGCCGGCAAGATCGGGATCACCCGACACATCAGGCACAGTTACAGAGAAAAAACCATGAGCAGTTCCAACTCCCCCCGACTGAACCGTCGCGGCTTTGCCTTGGGCATGGCAGGCCTGTCCCTGACCGCCGCCTGCGGCAACGGCGTCGGCAATTCAAACTCGGCCATGATCGACGCCCGCGTCGATGCCACGCTGACCGAAATGTACAGCCGGTATCCCAACACCGTGGAAATCGCGAACAAAGCCAACGGCATGTTGGTTATGCCCCTGATCACCGACGCCGGATTGATCTTCTTTGGCGGTGCCTACGGCCAAGGCGCGCTGCGCATCAACGGCGCCACGGTCGATTACTATTCCGCAGTTTCCGGCACCGCAGGTCTGCAAATCGGTGCGCAGCAATATGCGCACATCCTGTTCTTCATGACCGAAGATGCGCTGAACGATTTCCGCCGTTCCAGCGGATGGACAGCTGGTGCCGACATTGGATATGTAGTTGACGCAACTGGGAATTCCTTGTCCACGGACACGACAACACTGCGTTCGCCGGTGCTGGCGGTGGTCTTTGGCCAGGCCGGTCTTAAATTCGGCGCGACCGTCGAAGGGACGAAATACACCCGCATCATCCCATAACCCGGATTACCACTTCCCCCACACACGGCCCCGTCGCAGCACAACACTGCGGCGGGGCATTTGATTTCAACCCTTCCCGCGCAGGTTCTTGCCGCGTTCCTCTTTCGGTCGGACCGACCATCCTCTAGTCTCTGCGCAACATTCATCTGAACAAGAATAGGGGCAGTAATGGGTCTTGTTTTCCGCTGGCTGGTGCGCATCGCGTCGGGTCTGATCATCCTGATCCTCGCCGCCATGGGCCTTGTCTATTTTTTGGCCAGCCAATCCCTGCCGGACTATGACCAAACGCTTGAGGTCGACGGTCTGACCGCCCCGGTCGAGATCGTGCGCGACACCGCCAACGTGCCGCATATTCTGGGCCAGACCGATCCCGATGTGTTCTTTGGTTTGGGATATGCCCATGCACAGGATCGACTGTGGCAGATGACGGTCATGCGCCGTACCGCGCAAGGCCGACTGTCCGAGGTCTTTGGCCCGCGCACGCTTCACATCGACAAGCTGCTGCGCAGACTGGACCTTTACGGGCTGGCCCACCGCTCGGTCGAGGTGCAGGACGACTATACCAAGGCCGCCCTGCGCGCCTATTCCGCCGGGGTCAATGCCCGCCTGACCGAGATCAACGAAGAGGCGCTGGGTCGCGGCGCACCCGAAATGTTCCTGTTCAACGCCCCGGTCTCGCCCTGGCAACCGGGTGACAGTATCGCGGTGATCAAGCTGATGGCGCTGCAACTGTCAGGCCACCTGACCGATGAAGTTCTGCGTGCGCGTACGTCCCTGATGCTGAACAACCCCGAACGTCTGGCCGATATCCTGCCCGACGTTCCCGGACCCGGCATCGCGGCGTTGCCGGAATATGCCGCCCTGTTCCCAAATCTCCCGCGGTATGCGGCGGGAACGGACGTTCCCGACACACCTCTTTCGCCCCTTCCCAAACGTGGTCTGGCCGGAGCTTCAAACGCCTGGACCGCCGCGCCGTCACGTTCTGCAAGTGGCGGGACCTTGTTGGCCAACGACCCTCATTTGGGTTTCACTGCGCCCGGGATTTGGTACCTGGCACATCTCGGCCTGGAAAAAGGCGGTGTCATTGGGGCTTCGATCCCTGGTGTGCCCGCCATCATGACCGGACGCAGCGACCGGCTGGGATGGGGGCTTACATCCTCGTATCTTGACGATCAGGACGTTCATATCGAGCAGTTGAATCCTGACAATCCCGAGGAATACCTGACCCCGACCGGCTTCAAGGAATTCCAGACCCGCCCTTCGATCATCGAGATCAAGGGGGAAGCTCCGGTAACGCTGACCCTGCGCTGGACGGACAATGGGCCGGTGCTGCCGGGCACGGATTACAAGCTGGAAACCATCACGCCGCCGGGCCATGTGGCATCGCTGTCCTGGACGGCGCTCAGCCCGCAGGACACGTCGATGTCGGCGTCCATGGCGCTGATGAACGCCGACAACGTGGAGCAGGCCATCGCGGTCGGTGAGCAGTTCATCGCGCCTTCTCAGAACCTGTCGCTGGTCGACAAGACGACCATCGGGATGAAGCTGATCGGCGCCATGCCTCGGCGTGATCTGCTAAATCAAAGTAGGGGGCGCATCCCCTCGCCCGGCTGGATCGAGGCCAATCGCTGGCAAGGCCGCCTGCCCTATGCCGACAACCCGGAATTCGTGGCCCCCGTCGGCGGGGTTCTGGGCAACACGAACAACAAGATCATCGACCGCCCCTTCCCGGATCACGTCTCGTATGAATGGGGCGATACGCAGCGCGTGCATCGTTGGGAGCGCCTGATGCAATCGCGCGAGGTGCATACCCGCGACAGCTTTATCGAGGCACAGCTGGACACGGTCAGCTTTACCGCGCGGTCCCTGCTGCCGCTGATCGGTGCCGACCTGTGGTTCACCGGGGCTTCGGCCCCCGAAGGAACGCCGGAACGCCAGCGCCAGATCGCGCTGTCGCTGCTGGCGGACTGGAACGGTGAGATGAACGAACACCTGCCCGAGCCGTTGATCTATGCGGCCTGGCTGCGTGCGCTGCAAATCCGGCTGATCTCGGACGAGCTTGGGCCTCTGGCCAGTGAATACAAACATGTCGAACCGCTGTTCATCGAACGGGTCTATCGCGACATTGACGGCGCGGGTGTCTGGTGCGACGTGATTCAAAGCGCACCGGTCGAGACATGCACCGAGATGGCGCGGCTTGCGCTGGACGACGCGCTGATCTGGATCTCTGAACGATATGGCAGCGCGCTTGAATCCCTGCGTTGGGGCGACGCGCATCAGGCAACGCATGATCACCCCGTGCTGGGCTCTGTCCCGATATTGCGGTTTTTTGTGAATATTCGCCAATCGACCAGCGGCGGCGACAACACATTGCTGCGTGGCCGAACATCGGGGGAAGGGCCTGATCCGTTCCAGAATGTGCACGGCGCCGGGTATCGCGGGGTGTATGACTTTGCCGACCCCAACAGCTCGGTCTTCATTACAGCGACCGGGCAATCGGGTCATTTCCTGTCGCGTTACTATGACGATCAGGCGCAGCTGTGGCGGCGTGGCGAATACATACCCATGTCACTGGATCTTGATCTGGCCCGCGCCGCGGCTGTCGGGGTAACCAATCTGATCCCGCGATAATCCGCCTATTCGGCAAGTCCCCGCCCTGTTCGCGGGGGCATCGTGGCACCCACAGCTTTATTCGCCTAACATAACATCACCGATCATGTGGGACCAAAAGGGGGCGAGTATGGCCAGCATTCGGGATACTCTGAATAACCTCGCGCGAGACTACGCAATAGCCTGGAGCTCAGGTGACCCCGACGCGGTTGCCGGCTTCTTCGCGTCAAACGGGCAGGTCACCATCAACCGGGGCGACCCGATCGAGGGGCGCGCTGCGATCGCCGACATGGCCCGGAGGTTTTTCGCGGATTTTCCGGATCTCGAGCTGCGTTGCGATATGATGCGATGGGCCGGATCTCATGCCATATTCGTCTGGACCCGCGAAGGGCACCATTCCGTAACCGGCAATCACGTCATAGCGCGCGGCTGGGAAGAGTGGGAACTGACGTCAGATTACCTTGTACAATCATCATCGGGCTGGTTCGACGCGGACGACCATCAACGGCAGATAGACGGGGCCTGACTCACCGTCCGCTGGATGCGCATTCTATCCTGTAGTCCCGCGGTATCCCCTGAGTGACCCGCGACCAGTCAGACGCTCGTGTCCGGGCCTGATGTGCATCGAAAGCCTGCTGATCTGCAAACACTTCTGACACGTTGAACCGACCCGGACAGGTCTGATGCTCGATCACGTCGAAGGATATGCAGCCCTGTTCCGCTCGGGTCAGTTTTACACGGTACGGCAACGCCGCGCGCACCTCTTCCAGCCGGTCTACAGGCACATCGATATGGCCGGTCAGGAACACTCTTTGGTCCGGCTTGTCAGACATGGGCAGCGCTGTCCCCAAATCTACAACGAGTCAAACTGAGCCGCCTGTTTATCGGTCCACAATACCGTGATGCGGAAACCGTCATCGGTCTGTTCTTCTGTGCGCACCACATCCTGGCGGAACAACCAGGCCCGCTTGTCCCCGTCAGAGAAAGACAGATCCAATACCGCCTCACGCCGTGCACCTTGCAGATGCATCGCAATCTCGGACAGCAACGGCGCGATGCCTTCCCCGGTTACAGCCGAAATCGCGAATATCTCAGGATCTCGGTCCGCCCGCGCCAGCGTTGCCTCGCGCTCATCGGCGCTCAGCAGGTCTATCTTGTTCCAGACCTCAAGCCGAGGCCTCTCTTCGCCGACGCCGAGCGAGGTCAGGATCGCCTCGACATCCTGCGCCTGCGCCTCGGTTTCCTCGTGGCTGATATCACGCACATGGACGATCAGGTCGGCACCCAGGACTTCTTCCAGCGTGGCCCGGAAAGCTGCCACAAGCTCGGTCGGGAGGTTCGAGATAAAGCCCACCGTGTCCGACAGGATCACTTCGGGGCCGTCGGGCAACTGTACGCGGCGCATGGTCGGGTCCAGCGTGGCGAACAGCATGTCCTTGGCCATCACTTCGGCCCCGGTCAGGTGATTGAACAGCGTCGATTTCCCTGCGTTCGTATACCCGACGAGTGCGACGATTGGATAAGGCACCTTGGCCCGGGCGGCCCGGTGCAGTGTCCGGGTCTTGACCACCTTCTTCAACTGCCGCCGCAAGCGTACCAGTTGCTCGTCAATGGCGCGGCGGTCGGCTTCGATCTGAGTTTCGCCGGGTCCGCCGACAAATCCCAAACCACCGCGCTGACGTTCAAGGTGTGTCCACGCCCGTACCAGCCGCGTCCGCTGATAGCTGAGCGCGGCCATCTCGACCTGCAACACCCCTTCCCGCGTGCGGGCGCGATCGCTGAAAATCTCAAGGATCAACCCGGTCCGATCGAGGATCTTGACCTTCCACGCCTTTTCCAGATTGCGCTGCTGCACCGGGGTCACCGGCCCGTCGATCAGAACCAGCTCAACCTCGTTGTCGCGAAAACGCGCACCAAGTTCTTCAATCTTGCCGCTGCCGAACAAATACCCGGCCTGCGCGCGTTGAAGTCGCACGACTTCTGACCCGATCACGTCCAGATCGGGCAATGCGGCGGCCAGTGCCACCGCCTCTTCCAGCGCCGGTTCGGGGACACGGCGCTGTTCGTCTGATTTGATTTCGGGATGCAGCACCCAGGCCCGGGTGCGCGCCCGCTCATGTTCCATCAAGAGGCGTCTTCGCCCTCATACAGGTTGATCGGCTGTGACGGCATGATGGTCGAAATCGCGTGTTTGTAGACCAGCTGCGACTGTCCGTCGCGGCGCAACAATACGCAGAAATTGTCGAACCAGGTGATGACACCCTGCAATTTCACACCGTTGATCAGGAAAATCGTGACCGGAACCTTAGCTTTCCGTACATTGTTCAGGAAGGCATCCTGAAGATTCTGTCTGTCCGAAGCCATATTTTTATAATCTCGCCATTGTTCTTGCTACGCGCTGCGGACCAACGCGCTCCCTCCGGCAGAGTATGGAGTGCTACGCACAGATATTCCAGATGAAAAATCAGGCGTTAGCCGCCGCATGATGTGCCCGGCTCAATCCCGCCAAAGCGACGGGGTGATCAGGGCGATGATCGCCAGCGTTTCCAGACGCCCGATGACCATGGCCGCGCACAGCGTCAGCTTGGCGCTGGCAGGAAGGTCGATCAGGCGAATTGGAACGTCGGTGGCCAACTCGATCAACGGCCCCGTCGTGCTGAGTGTGGCCACGCTGAGCACCATGGCCTGTTCGAATCCGGACCCCATCGCCGCAAGCAATAGGTTGAATACCGCAAGGGTCAGCGCAAAAAGCATCAGAAAGATCCAGGCGATGAACGCCCCGTCGCTTTGAATGCGGCGATTGCCACCCCCTGCACCGCTGACGGACGAGGGATAGATCAGGCGGTCGATCTCTCGTGCGCCATTCAGATACAGCGCGAAGACCCGCAACAGCTTGACCCCTCCGGCCGTCGTCGCGACGCCTCCGCCGATCAATGCCAGCCCCATCAACAGCAAACCAGGCGTTCCCAAACCCGACAGTTGCTGTGCGTCGTTCCAGTTCGCGCTTTCGAATCCGGCCGTCGTCAGGAAAGCCAGAACGGTGAACAGCATCCCCCAGATGACTTGCAACGCCTGCATTGGTTCCATTTGACCACCGATTTCCGTCACGCCCGCGACAACCCGGAAGAACAACAGGATTGCGACAGCAAGGACAATCATCAGACCAATGCGAAACTCTGGGTCCGTATCCAGACGGGAATAGCCTGTTGTCGCGGTATCCTTCGAAAAAGTCAGACGCGAGAGAGCAAAGAACAGGAACAGAAACAGGATGGCTTCGCCCGTAAACCCGGCCTGCGCCCCCTCCATGCCGCCTACCGGAGAGATTCCGGACGTGGCCATCACTGCCATCGCATGGCACACGGCCGTCAGACCGACTTCACCGGCGATCAACAGAAGAACCCAGATCACGGTCGTCAGCCCGACATAGACTGGCGTCAGGGTCCTGGCGACACGGATCAGACGGCCTCGCGGGTCCACGCGCTCGCTCTGTGCCACCCCTGACACCGGGCGCCCCGGCTGGCCTTTGGCAGTGACCTCGAACCCACCAAGCGACAGCGGCGCAAGGATCGCCGCAGCGGCGGTCCACATAAGCAGGCCGCCCATCCAACCGACCATGGCGCGCCACAAATGCAACGGGGCCGTCAGGCGGGCCGGATCCGGAAACAGGTCCGCCCCCGTGGTCGTCAGAGAGCTGACCATATCGAAATAGGCGTTCAGAAAGGTGGTCGTTCCAAGTGCGTCGTGAAATGGGATCGCCAGAAAGATGGGTAGCAGCGTGAAACAGGCCAGCATCACCGCCAGCTGCCCCAACGTGCCGCGCCGGGGTATGCGGTTGGAGGACGCCATCGCGATGGTGGCAACCAGAAACAAGCCCAAGATCCCGGAATACAGAAAGGATCGTGACGTGTCGTGATCGTCCAGAGCCAACGCATAGATCGCTGGAATCCACATGGTCAGGGATGCAATGCCCCAGATCAACAGGAACAACGGCAACCGCCGCAACAATCCAACCTGTTGTGTCCCTGCATGCGCCATCAGAAGAAATCGATTGAAACCTGCATCAGGCGTTCAACCTCTGGTACGTCCTTGGCCATGGCAAAGATTGCGACCACATCTTTTTCATCGATCCGCAGGCTGCCTGTCGGTCGCAAAACCTCGTCTCCCTTGCGGACCGCGCCCACAAGCACCCCCTCGGGAAAGTCGATATCGCGCAGACGTTGCCCGGCCATAGGCGAGGTTGACAGAACCTCGGCCTCGATCACCTCGGCCTCGGCGTCCCCTATGGAATAGACCTGACGCACCCGTCCATGCCGGATGTGCCGCAGGATCGAACTGACGGTCGTGGCCCGCGGGTTGATATAAGCATCGATCCCCAAGGGCCCCATCAGAGCCACCATGCTGGGATCGTTGATCAATGCAATCGCCAGAGCGCAGCCTTCGGCCTTGGCACGCACCGCAGCCAGCATGTTCGTACGGTCGTCATCCGTAACTGCCAGCATCGCATCGGCCCGCTCGATCCCCGCTTCGCTCAGCAACCCGGCATCCAGCCCGTCGCCATGCAGCACGATCGTCCGTTCCAGAGCTTCGGCGGCAAGTTCAGCGCAATGGCGGTCGCGTTCGATGATCTTGGCCCGCACGCGGCTTTCGCGTTCTTCCAGCGTTCTGGCCACTTCCAGCCCGACATTTCCGCCGCCCACGATCACCACGCGATCCTGCCGCTTCTGCGCCTTGCCGAACACCTCCATGGTGCGATCCACGTCCTTGACGTTGGTAAAGACATAGCATTCGTCGCCCACGAACAACTGATCCTCGGACTCGGGCGCAAACAGCGTGCCTTCGCGCCGCACCCCAACCACGATGGAACTGAGGGTCGAGAACAGATCCGTCAGCTGCCGCAACGGTGTATTCACGATCGGGCAATCCTCTTCCACCCGCACCCCAAGCAGCTGCGCCTTGCCGTCCATGAAAATCTCGGTGTCAAAAGCGGATGGGGCAGACAGGCGGCGCATGGCAGCGGCGGCAACTTCGCGTTCGGGACTGATCACCACATCAATCGGCAGATGATCACGACGGTACAGATCCGAGTGGATCGCCTCGAGATAGGATTTCGACCGCAGGCGCGCGATCTTGCGCTGGATCGAAAAGACCGAGTGCGCCATCTGGCAGGTGACCATGTTCACCTCATCCGAATGGGTGGCGGCGATGATCATGTCAGCGTCACGGGCCCCTGCCCGTTCCAGCACGTCCGGGTAACTTGCAAACCCGGCGATCCCCTGCACATCCAGCGTTTCCGTCGCCCGCCTTACAAGGTCGGGGTTGTTGTCCACGACGGTGACATCGTTCAGCTCGCCCGAAAGATGCCGCGCGATCTGCCAGCCGACCTGCCCCGCACCGCAAATAATGACCTTCATGCTTCTGGCCCTTCTGCCTGAAAGGATTGAATGACAGATGCCCCCAGAGCGGTCAATTGAATTGTCATCGCAGCCCCGCTGCGGCAAGATAAGCATATGAAAACGCTGTTTCCTATGCTGATACCTTTGATGGTGCTGTCTTCTTGCGGACCACTTTCGCTTTACTACCGCGAAGGTGAAACCGTATCGCGCCTGCAAAAAGAGACCACTCAGTGCCAGCTGAAGGCGGTTAAAGAAGTGCCGGTAGCCAATCAGATCCGCCAAAGCCCGCCAACCTACTGGCCGGGGCGTACATATTGCGATGGCAGGGGTCGTTGCTATCGATCACCCGGCTGGTGGCAGCCCGGCCGTGTTTATACCGTGGATGTGAATCAGGGCCTGCGCAACACGGTCGAAGCGCAATGCATGGCCCAGAAAGGGTTTCGACCCGTAAGCCTGCCGCCATGCAAGCAGAACGTCAAATCACGCGTGCCCGCGACGCGAACAACCACTTTGCCACCGCTCAACAGCGCGTCGTGCTTTGTGAAATTCGATGACGGCTCATTTCAGATCATAACGCCTGGCCAGGCCGGCTGAGGCCGTGCGACCGGCAGATTATTCTGCCGGTTCGGGTTCATCGATCTGCGCCACGCGCGCGCCGGATTTGTTCGAAGTCACCACGCCCAGCGATTTCAATTTCCGATGCAGGGCACTGCGTTCCATGCCCACAAAGCTGGCCGTGCGGCTGATATTGCCGCCAAACCGGTTGATCTGTGTCAGCAGATATTCTCGCTCGAACGCCTCTCGGGCTTCGCGCAACGGCAAGGTGGCCAGTGCGCCAGACAACACGACACGACCTGAATCTTCTGCCTTTTCTTCCTCGTTCGGCAACTCACGCGCCTCAATCGGGCCGGAGCCATCGCCAAGGATCAGAACCCGCTCGATCAGGTTCTTGAGCTGGCGCACGTTGCCGGGCCAGGTCATCGTCTGCAACAGCGCGACAGCCTCTTCCGAAAGTTCCCTGATCGGCAAACCCTGAGTTTCGTTGCACATCTCGATAAAGTGCTGCGCCAGAACCGGGATATCTTCGCGCCGATCTTCGAGTGACGGCACGGCAATCGGCACGACGTTCAGACGGTGGTACAGCTCTTCCCGGAACCGTTCAGCCGCGATTTCTTCGTCAAGATCCTTGCTTGTTGACGAGATCACGCGAAGATCCACGCGCACCTTGTCACTGCCACCGACACGCTGGAACTGCTGATCCACCAGCACCCGCAGGATTTTTGATTGTGTCCCAAGGGGCATGTCGGCAACTTCGTCAAAATAGACCACGCCTCCATGCGCCTCTTCCAGCAAACCCGATTCCACGCCGCGTTCTGCCGATTCCCGGCCAAACAGCACCTCTTCCACACGTTCGGGTTCGATCCCCGCGCAGTTTACCGTGACAAATGGCGCGTTGGCACGATTTGAATGGGCATGGATATACCGTGCTGCAATCTCTTTGCCGGACCCAGCTGGGCCGCTGAGCATCACGCGGCCATTCGACTTGGTCACCTTGTCCAACTGCCCCTGCATGGCGCGGAACGCGGCGGATTTGCCGATCATGTCGGAATTGTTGACTTCTTTCCGCTTCAGAGACGCATTCTCGCGACGCAGGCGAGAGGTCTCCATCGCGCGGCGGATCACCACCATCAACTGGTCTATGTTGAACGGCTTTTCGATAAAATCATACGCGCCCTGCTTGATTGCGGCGACGGCAATTTCAATGTTGCCGTGGCCCGAAATGATCACCACCGGCACATCCGGGTTGTCGCGTTTCACCGCTTTCAGGATGTCGATGCCATCCATTCGGCTGTCTTTCAGCCAGATATCCAGGATCAACAACCCCGGCGGTTCAGAGTTGATTGACGCCATGCACTCGTCCGAGTTGGCCGCCAGCCGGGTTGAATAGCCTTCGTCCTCCAGAATGTCGGACACCAGCTCGCGAATATCGCGCTCATCATCTACGATCAGAATGTCACTCATCTTTGGCCTGCTTTCAGTTTGTTGGTTCTAATTGCCTGCTTCTGTGGCGCTGCCGTTTGGGACACAGTAACCCCCGGCAATCGGATCACGGCCATCGCGCCAAAATGGTCCTGTCCGTCAAATACGGGCGCATCCTCGAGGGTCAGCGCGCCGCCATGCTCTTCAATGATCTTCTTGACGATGGGCAGGCCCAGCCCGGTCCCTTCGTCGCGTGTCGTTACATAGGGCTCAAACAGCCGTGCCCGATCCTCGGGCAGGCCGATCCCGTTGTCTGCAATGGTTATGACCGTACCCGCATCATCACTGGTAATCGCCACTTTGATCTGTGGCTTAAGGTTGTCGGGCGCGCCTTTTTCCTTAAGGGTTACAATGGCTTCCCCGGCATTCTTGATGAGGTTTGTCAGCGCTTGGTTCAGCATGGTTGCATCCACATCAGCCATTATGGGCTGTTGCGGCAGATCGGCATCGATCTGCACATCCGGCTGCCCGGCCTGTTGCAGCAGGACAGCCTCGTGCACCAGATCAACAAGGTTTTCTTCCCTGCGTTCAGGTTCGGGCATCCGTGCAAATTTCGAGAATTCATCCACAATGCGGCGCAGATCGTTGGTCTGCCGCACAATCACGTTAGTCATCGAATCCAGGCTGCTGCTGTCTTCCTCATCCAGTTTGCGCGAGAACTTGCGCTTGATCCGTTCCGCGCTCAGCTGGATCGGGGTCAGCGGGTTCTTGATCTCATGCGCGATGCGGCGGGCCACGTCACCCCAGGCCGCCATCCGTTGGGCGCTGACCAGATCGGTGACGTCATCGAAGGCAACCACATAACCTTCCAGGCCGCCATCTTCTCCCCGACGGATGGCCATGCGGACCAACAGGTTCTCGAGCCGTCCCTTGCGGGTCACTTTGATTTCGCCCTGAACGGCCTCTTGCCCGCTGTCCTTCAAACTTTCAAACAGGGGCAGAAATTCCGGCACCGCAATGCCGATGGCCAGATGCTGCTCGCCCCCGGTCCAATCCAGCAACCGCTCGGCCGAACGGTTCACGAATGTAATGCATCCTTCTGGGTCCACCCCAACGACACCCGAAGTGACCGAGCTGAGCACCGAATCGAACAGACGGCGCCGGCTTTCAATTTGCCGCGTGTTCTCCAACAGAGTATCGCGCTGTCCTTTCAACTGCCGGGTCATCTGGTTGAAATACCGGCCCAGCATCGCGATTTCGTCGTCGCTGGCCTCTTCAATCACCTGGACGCTCAGATCACCGGCCCCAACCCGCTGCGCCGCGGTGGTCAACCGCCCCACGGGACGCGACAGCCGTTCGGCAAACCACATGCCCAGGGACATTGCCGCAAGGATCAGGATCAACGCAAAGCCCAGATACAACAGGCCGAACTCGAACAGCACCCTGCCCCGTTCGCTTTCCAGTTGCTGATAGAACTGTGCCGTTTCCTTGGTATCGTCCAGCAGCGTCAACAACTGCCCATCCACCTCGCGGCTGACATAGAGATAGCGGTCCAGATAAGCCTTCAGAGGAACCAGCGCGCGGAACTCGTTGTTGGGCCAGTCGGCGATGATCAGCAGGCCCTTGTCGGTGGCTTCTGCAATCTGCTCGGGGGTTGGGGCTTCGTAGTTGAACAGGTAGGACCGGTCCCCGCGCGATTTGATTTCGCCACCACCGTCGATGACATAGGCTTCGCGCAGCCCCCGTTGAATCTGAGCTTGCCCCTGCGCCAGAACTTCGCGCAGTTCAGCGTCCGAGATATAGAAGTCCAGCGATCGGGCGTTGTCCAGATATCGCGCAAGAACAGACGCGTCTTGCGTTAACCCTCGGCGGTGTTCCTGTTCATACGCTTCTGCCGCGGTCAGCGAAGACCCAACAACCTGACGCACGCGGTCGGAAAACCAGCCCTCAAGCCCGATATTGACGGTCAATCCGGCAAAAATCGCCACGGTCACGGTTGGAACCAGCGCCAACAGAGTAAACGCCCCGATCAGGCGCAAATGAAGGCGCGAACCCGCCGACTTGGCCCGACGTGCGGCAATCAAGCTGCCAACCTGCCCAAGCACAAGTGCTGCAACAACCAGAACGTATACGAGATCGGCCAACAGAATCAGCCGCAAAGTCGGTGCAGTGGCGCCAAGATCGAAAGGACCGATGACAAGGTAAGTGGCCAGCGCCAGAACAGGCCCCATGAGAACCAGGCCAAACGTGCCAAAATTGCGCAGTTTCCGTGATTTACGCCATCGACTGATCGATGGGATCATCCCGCTCTGTGCTCGGGTTGCCACTGTCTGCCCTCATCCTGATGTGCCGCTTGCGCGGCTTACCGCCATATATCGTGATCTTTTCCCAACAGATGCCGGGAAGCCACGGTTTGTGTGGCGATATTACATCAGTTTGCGTCGACGTGTCACCTGAATATCGAGATCCGTAATCTTTTTTCGCAACGTATTTCGGTTGATTCCCAGCAAATCGGCACATTTCGCCTGATTTCCGCCAGTTGCATCCAACGCGATTTCGATCAGTGGCGCCTCAACTTCCCGCAAAATACGCTGATACAGGCCCGGGGGCGGCAGAATGTTGCCGTGCAGGTCAAAATACCTCCGCAGATGCCGCTCGACCGAGGTCGAAAGCTTTTCGCGCTCACCGCCGCTCAGGACCGGTTCGGCCTCTGGCTGGCTGCCAAGCACCGTTTCCACTTCGGCTTTCGTGATTTCATCAGCACGGCTGGTCAGACCCAACCGGCGCACGGCATTTTCCAGTTGCCGCACGTTCCCGGGCCAGGAATAGCGCCGCACCAGCTCCACCGCCTCGGGGCTGAGCCAGCGTTTGGTGCCGTTTTCCCGCTCTTCCCGAGCCAGAAAGTGCTCGGCCAGCAGCGGAATGTCATCCACCCTTTCACGCAGTGATGGAACGTGGATCGTCGCCCCGCACAAGCGATAGTAAAGGTCCTGACGGATGCGCCCGTTCTCCATCCCTTCGGTAAGGTCCGACTGGCTGGTGGCCATGAAACGGGGAACGTGATCGCCCGGTGTATCCATCATGCGGACGATGCGCGCCTGAACCTCATCTTCGATATCTGCGATTTCGTCTATCAACAGCGTGCCGCCGCGCACCCGCGCCATCACACGGGCCGGGCCTTCCAGATCGCGCAATTCGGCAGCGGTGAC
Organism: Ruegeria sp. A4; assembly: GCF_056543025.1. Classification (NCBI taxonomy): domain Bacteria; kingdom Pseudomonadati; phylum Pseudomonadota; class Alphaproteobacteria; order Rhodobacterales; family Roseobacteraceae; genus Ruegeria; species Ruegeria sp. A4. The sequence continues at coordinate 815,635 of NZ_JBQGAW010000001.1, forward strand.
AGTGACAAAGGGCAAGGTTCGACGGTCGGAAAAATCGTGAATGGCCCGCGCAATCAGTGACTTGCCCGTGCCGCTTTCACCGGAAATCATGACCGAGAGATCTGTGTTCATCACCCGGGCGACCAACCGGTAAAGGGCCTGCATCACCGGTGTTCGCCCGACCAGAGGCAGTTCTTCGGGGCGCTCGCTTGTGCCCACGGCCGGCTCTGGCTGGGCGCGTTGCTTCTGATCCAGCGCCCGCGCCGTCCGTTTCATCAGATCCGGCAGGTCGAAGGGTTTTGGCAGATAATCGTACGCATCCGCCTCTGTCGCCTGAATCGCCGTCATGATGGTGTTTTGCGCGGAAATCACGATCACCGGCAAACCGGGGCGGTCTTCGGCGATCTTCGGCAGCATCTCAAGACCGTTTCCATCGGGCATGACCACGTCGGAAATCACCACGTCCCCTTTTCCCTCGCCGACCCAGCGCATCAACGTGGTCAGTGATGAGGTCGCATGCACCTTGCACCCGGCACGAGTGAGGGCCTGTGTCAGAACAGTGCGGATCGTGCGATCGTCGTCCGCGACCAGTACGGTGCCATCCATCAGGTGCTCTCCTTCTTGTCCTCGATTGCGTCTCGCGGCGCGCGGCGCAGCGACAGTTTGAATACCGTTCGCCCGGGCACGGATTCGGCCGAAATCCAGCCGTCATGGTCCGAAATGATCTTGCTGACCAGCGCCAGCCCCAGGCCGGTGCCGTTTTCCTTGCCGGATACGAAGGGATCGAAAATGTCGCCGCGGATGTCTTCTGGCAGGCCCGGACCATCATCGATGATCTCGATCTGCAAAGGCAGCGAATGCCCTGACCCGTCACTGCGACGCAACCGGAAGGAATGTTCGAAATAGGTCCGCAGGCGGATCGTTCCACCCTGCGGCCCTGCCGCTTCGGAAGCGTTCCTGAGCAGATTCAGGATCACCTGTAGAATCTGATCCGGGTCTCCGTAAGCCAGCGGCAGCGACGGATCGTAATCTTCGACGATCGTCATGTCCGCGCCAAATCCCAACAATGCCGACCGTCTTGCGCGATCCAGCACATCGTGGATGTTGACCGGCTTGAAGTCGGGTTTCTGAAGGTTCCCGAATTGCTCGACCTGTTCCAGCAACTTCACGATCCGGCGGCTTTCGGCAACAATAAGGTCAGTCAGTTCAAGATCTTGCGGCGGTATATTCATGCTGAGCAACTGCGCCGCACCAGTGATCCCGGCCAGCGGGTTCTTGATCTCGTGCGCCAGCATTTCCGCCATGCCGATCGCCGACTGTGCCGCCGATTTGACCGTGTTGCCGCGGGTCATGCGGCTGGCCAGTTCGCGCGGCGAGACAATCATGATCATCAACCCCGGATGCCCGACCAAAGGCGCAATCTGCAACGCGCATTGCAGTGGCGCTCGGCTACCCGACCCCACATCCACATCATTCACGAACAAAGGCGTTCCCTGCCAGCGGGCGCGCTCGAACGCCTCTTCCAACGGCGCGTCCACGGCGATCTGATCCCACACCGGATGGCCGATCACCGATTTGCGCGACGCGTTCAGAAACCCCTCACCCGCAGCATTCACATCGGATATCCGGTCCTGTTCATCAATAATGAACGCCGGAACCGGCAGCGAGTTCCAGATGCTGGCATCGGAATTCATGCCGCCACCTCGTCCGTATCGCTTAGCGCATCTGCCAACAGGCGCAGAACTTCCGCCGGATCACGTGACGTCAGGACCGCCCGGCGCAAGGGCGCAGGCGTTGCGGCTTCGTCCATGTACCATCCCAAGTGCTTGCGGGCGACACGCAGACCCAGATCAGCGCCATAGAAATCCAGCATCGACTGATAATGCGCGCAAACCATATCAACCAGATCATGACCGGTCGGAATCTCGGGCGCTTCGGCCCCGTACAGGTCATGACAGATTTGCGCCAACACCCAAGGTTTGCCCTGGGCGCCACGACCGACCATCACCCCATCCGCGCCGGATTGGCGCAACGCGGTTCGGGCGGCGTCAGAGTCCACGATGTCTCCGTTCGCGATAACCGGGATCGATACGGCCTCTTTCACCGCCCGGATTGCCCGCCAATCGGCGTGACCCTTGTAGAACTGACAGCGTGTGCGGCCATGGATCGTGACCATCTGAATACCCGCGTCCTGAGCGCGGCGTGCCACGTCGGGCGCGTTCAACAGAGTGTCGTCCCATCCCAGCCGGGTTTTCAGCGTCACCGGCAGATCGACCGCGCCCACCACGGCCTCGATCAGTGCAAGCGCGTGGTCCGGCGTTTTCAGAAGGGCCGAGCCGGAATAACCGTTTGTTACCTTCTTGGCGGGGCACCCCATGTTGATGTCGATCACACGCGCGCCACGGTCGGCCACCTGACGGGCCGCCTCGGCCATCCAATGGGCCTCGCGCCCAGCCAGTTGCACGGCGGTGTTTTCCACATCCGCGGACAGTTCCGCCCGTTCCCGCACGCCAGGTTTGGCCTGCACCATCTCTTGACTGGCGACCATTTCACTGACGACCATACCCGCACCGAAACGCATCACCAGATCGCGAAACGGGCGGTCGGTGATTCCGGCCATGGGGGCCAGCAAAACAGGCGGTGCTATTTCCTTGTCGGCAAGGTGCAGTGTCAACGTGCTTAATCCTTGGGCAGTTGTGTTTTTGATATCGGTTTCTGCGCATATGAACAACAAATCGGCATGCAGCAAGCCCGCAAAATCATCATTTGCCTAATTATTAATCACATGACCATGGGTGATTGCCTCTGCATTCACCGCCGCCTAAACAATGCCCATCACGAGGAGAGCGCGCACATATGACAACCGCTGCCATCATAGTTGCCGCCGGTCGCGGGTCGCGCGCCGGGGGTGGCGTGCCAAAGCAATGGCGCAGCCTTGCGGGCCGGCGGGTGGCCGATTGGACGATCGAGCGCTTTCGCGGACAGGTGGATCACATTGTTCTGGTGTTGTCCGACGAAGACAGCGCCGCATGGGAAGAATTCCGTGAAACCGACCTGATCCTGGCTTCGGGCGGAACGGATCGCGCGGGATCGGTGCGCAATGGATTGGCTGCACTGGCCGACCGGAACGTACAGCGCGTTTTGATCCACGACGTTGCAAGGCCTTGCGTCACACCCCGCATCATCACCGACGTTCTGAACGCCCTGGAAACATGTCCGGCGGCGGCGCCCGGGCTGGCGGTGACCGATGCGCTGTGGGTTGGGCATGAACAGGCCGTGACCGGTACGCAGGATCGCAGCAACCTGTTTGCCGCGCAAACTCCGCAGGGGTTTCACTATGACGCCATCACCGCCGCCCACGCCGCCCATCCGGGCGGCGCTGCGGATGATGTCGAGGTGGCCCGCGCCGCCGGCCTTGATGTCTGCATCGTACCGGGCGATGCGGACAATCTGAAAATCACCCGACCCGAGGATTTTGCCCGGGCGGAACGCATAATGGGAACGGACATGGATGTAAGGCTGGGCAACGGGTACGATGTGCACCGTTTTGGCGATGGGGATCATGTGATCCTTTGCGGTGTGAAAGTGCCGCATGACCGCGGATTGCAAGGCCATTCGGACGCCGATGTCGGAATGCACGCGGTCACCGATGCGATCTATGGCGCACTGGCACAGGGCGATATCGGGCAGCATTTCCCGCCTTGGGACCCGCAATGGAAAGGCGCCGCCAGCGAGATTTTCCTGCGCCACGCGGTCGAGCTGGCGGGGCAGATGGGATACCGTATATCGAACGTCGATTGCACACTGGTCTGCGAATATCCAAAGATTGGCCCGCACGCAGTGGCCATGCGAGAAAAGATGTCTGAAATCATGGGCCTGCGTGCAGATCAGGTTTCGGTCAAGGCGACAACGTCCGAGCGTCTGGGCTTTACCGGCCGCAGCGAGGGCATCGCCTCGCTCGCCACGGCCTGTCTGGTGAAAGCATGAACGCGGCACAGATGATCGGGACTGTCGGCGGCGTTGGCTATTTGCGCCCCGCCCCCGGCACCTGGGGATCACTGGTGGCCCTGCCAATGGCCTGGGTATTGCACACGCTGGGTGGTTTCCCGTTGCTGGCGATCGCAACGGTTGCGGTTTTTTTCGGCGGCCTCTGGGCCACGCGGGTGATGACCAGGGGTCAGGATGACCACGACCCGTCCGAAATCGTCATCGATGAGGTCGCAGGCCAGTTCATCGCGCTTTGGGCGATTTCCTATCCGTCTTGGGCGCATGGAATCGACATAACCGCGCTCTGGCCTGGCTGGGTTGCCGGGTTCATCCTGTTCCGTCTGTTCGACATCACCAAACCGGGCCCTGTCGGCTGGGCTGATCGCCGCGGCGATCCGATGGGCGTGATGCTGGATGACGTGATTGCGGGTATATTTGCAGCCATTGGTGTGATGGTTCTGGCAGGTATCGCACACGGAGTTCTGGGGCTATGAACGTCGCAGACCTGCTGGACCGCGCCAAGGCACAGGGCGTGATGATCGCCACCGCCGAAAGCTGCACCGGCGGCATGGTCGCTGCGGCCCTGACCGATATTCCCGGCAGCTCTGCGGTCGTGGATCGGGGTTTTGTCACCTACACCAACGAGGCCAAACAGGACATGTTGGGCGTTCGGGCCGAAACGCTGAACGCGCATGGTGCGGTTTCCGAACAGGTGGCCCGTGAAATGGCAGATGGAGCACTGCGCAACTCGCTGGCGCAACTTGCCGTCTCGATCACGGGAATTGCCGGGCCGGGCGGGTCCGAATTCAAACCCGAAGGGCGCGTGTGTTTCGGCTTGGCCGTCAAGGGACGGCCGACGCATGTTGAAACCGTCGAATTCGGCGTACCCGGTCGCGATGCGGTGCGGCGCGCGGCGCGTGACCACGCCTTGACCTTGCTGTACACGGCCCTTTCCGCAGACGCCTAAACTTTCAGCACATGGCCAAAAAAACCGCTTCTTTTGAAGTCAGTTGAAAAAAGGCTGCCAAAACAGGCACTTTTTTTCGCTTTGCCTCTTTTTTCTCCAACCGACGGTGGCTTGAAACAGCCCACACCGCTCACGCAGCGCCGATCCGTGCCCAGTTTCCACGGATCCGCGCACTCATTCGGAAGGGAGAATGGCCCATGAACGGAGCCGATACAGCCTGGATCATCGTAGCAACCGCGTTGGTCCTTTTCATGACATTGCCAGGCCTCGCCCTGTTCTATGGCGGGCTCGTGCGTGCCCGAAATGTCCTCAGCGTTTTCATGCATTGCTTTGCTATTGCCTGTTTGATGAGCGTTCTGTGGCTGGTCGCAGGGTATTCCATCGCGTTCGGACCCGGTGAAAGCGGGCTTTGGGGTGGTTTGGGCAAGGCCTTCCTCAACGGCGTCGACGTGGACAGCCTTGCAGGAACCCTGCCCGAGATCCTGTTCTTCGCCTTCCAGATGACCTTCGCCATCATCACCCCGGCGTTGATCGTGGGCGCCTACGTCGAACGTGTGGGCTTTGGCTTTGTCCTGACTTTCTCGGCGCTGTGGATGCTGCTGTGCTATGCGCCCGTGGTGCACTGGATCTGGGGTGGCGGGATGCTGGCTGATGGCGGCATTCTGGGCGAGATCGGTGTGCGAGACTTTGCTGGTGGCATCGTGGTGCATGAAACCGCTGGTCTGGCAGCACTGATTGTCGCGGTCATCCTCGGGCCGCGTCGCAACCGCACCACTCCGCCGCACAACCCCGGTTTTGTCATGGTCGGCGCCGCAATGCTGTGGGTCGGCTGGTTCGGTTTCAACGGTGGTTCGCAACTGGCCGCCGATGGCGGAGCGGCGATGGCCCTGACCGTCACGCACCTGTCCGCGGCTACGGCATCGCTAAGCTGGGCCCTGTGGGAGCGTATCCGCTTTGGCAAGGCCTCGATGGTCGGTCTGGTCACCGGCACAATCGCGGGTTTGGCCTCGATCACGCCCGCATCGGGTTTCGTCGGTCCGGTTCAGGCCCTGATCATTGGCGCGGTGGCCGGTGTTCTGTGTCAGGAAGCCGTCAGCATCGTGCGTAACAAGCTGAATATCGACGACACGCTGGATGTCTTCGCCGTGCATGGTGTCGGCGGTATTTTCGGCACGCTCATGATCGCCCTGTTTGGCCTTGGAACCTGGACCGCTCAGTTGGGCGGGCTCGTTATCGTGGGTGCCTTTACGGCAGTTGTCACGTTTGTGTTGGTCAAACTGGTTGCACAGATCACACCACTTCGCGTAGACGCCGAGACCGAGACAAATGGCCTCGACCTCTCGGTACATGGCGAGCGGGCCTATGACATGAGCAGTTAAGCCCACCTTGGCTGCCCATCGCCCGTACGGGCAAAAGCGGACCTCTTGGGGGTCCGCTTTTCTTTTGCCCAATCCCTCTCGACTCCGGCCCAAGGGTCGGGCTATCAGCCCGCAACGTGTTTTCAGCCCCGAGGTTTGCGCCATGATCCCCAGTTCTTTTCCCGACAGCACCGAAATCGCCCGGCTGACTGCACGGATGCTGCTGGAGATCAAGGCCGTGCATTTCAACTCGCGGGAACCGTTCACGCTGGCCAGCGGGTTGCCCAGCCCGACCTATATCGACTGCCGCAAACTGATCTCGTATCCGCGTATCCGCTCGACCCTTATGGATTTCCTGACCGTCACGGTGATGCGGGAGGCTGGCTTTGAGGCATTCGACAACATCGCAGGCGGGGAAACGGCGGGCATCCCCTTTGCCGCCATGGTCGCCGAGCGCATGGCTCTGCCCATGACCTACGTGCGCAAGAAACCTAAGGGCTATGGCCGCAACGCCCGAATCGAGGGGGCGATGAGCGAAGGTGAGCGTGTGTTGCTGGTTGAAGACCTGACCACTGATGGCGGCTCGAAACTGTCCTTTGTCGATGCGATCCGCGAAACCGGTGCCGACTGCGGGCACACCGCCGTCATCTTCTACTACGGCATCTTCCCCGAGACCGAGAAAACGCTGGGTGATCATGGCGTCAAGCTGCACTCGCTCTGCACATGGTGGGATGTTCTGGCAGAGGCCAAGGCACAGAAAGCCTTTGATCAGGAAACACTTGATGGTGTCGAAGCTTTCCTGAACGACCCGCGTGGATGGCAAGAGGCCAATAAACCAGCGTAAACCTCTTGTGGAAGGATTGGGGATAAACCCGAAAGAATCGGGCAGGTCGCCACGATATGTGGTGACTTTTCCGACAATTCCTACATAATAAGCGATGCATATGCAGGCATCCAAGCGGTCTGGAAAGTTATCCCTAGGCTTTACCCCAAGTTAGTCACAGGTATTTCCAGATAGCTTGCGGTGACGTTTCGCGTGTAGAACCTCGGAACGGGCAGCGGGGATAAAATGAACGAGATCAGCAGTATCGAGCAGGCAGCGGCACAGATTCAGAACGCCGAAACCATGCCGCATTCCATTGAGGCCGAACAGCAGCTTCTGGGTGCGATCCTGACCAATAACGACCTGTACGACCGGGTCGCCTCGATCATCGGGGCTGAACATTTCTATGATCCGGTCCATGCCCGGATTTACGAAGTGGCCTCGGCCCGCATTGCAAAGAATGCGCTTGCCTCGCCCGTGACGCTCAAATCATTCATGGCCGAGGATGAGGGCCTGAAGGAACTGGGCGGTCCCGCCTATCTGGTCAAACTGGCCGGCGCTTCGATCAGCGCATTCGCGGTGCACGACTATGCCCAGATGATCTATGACCTTGCCATCCGGCGCGAGCTGATCCGGCTGGGCCGCGACATCTCGGACAAAGCGGCGCGGGTCGATGTCTCGAGCGAGCCGAAAGAACAGATCGTCGAGGCCGAGCAGCAGCTTTATCAGCTGTCCGAGCAGGGCCAGACCGAGCAAGGCTTTCAGTCCTTCCTCAAGGCTGTTACCGAAGCCGTCAACGTCACCAACGAGGCCTACCAGCGCGGCGGCGGCATGGCCGGAATTTCCACCGGTCTGGCCGATCTGGACAAGCAATTGGGTGGGTTGCACCCGTCTGACCTGATCATTCTGGCCGGGCGTCCATCCATGGGTAAAACCTCGCTGGCGACCAACATCGCCTTCAACGTTGCCAAGGCCTACAAGCGTGGCACAAAGCCTGACGGCAGCGAAGGCGCGGTCGATGGCGGCGTTGTTGGCTTCTTCTCACTCGAGATGAGTGCGGAACAGCTTGCGGGCCGGGTTCTGGCGGAAGCCTCGGAGATTTCCAGCCACAAAATCCGTCAGGGCGACATGACCGAGGCCGAGTTCCGTCGTTTTGTGGATGCGGCGAAAGAGCTGGAAGCCTGTCCTCTGTTTATTGACGACACCCCTGCCTTGCCGATCTCGCAACTTGCCGCCCGTGCACGACGGTTGAAACGAACGCACGGGCTGGACTTGCTGGTCATCGACTATCTACAGCTTTGCCGGGGCATGGCCGACAACCGGGTAAACGAAATCGCCGAGATTTCGATGGGCATGAAAGCCATCGCCAAGGAACTGAACATCCCGGTCATTGCGCTTTCACAGCTGTCGCGGCAGGTGGAAAACCGCGACGATAAGCGCCCGCAGCTGTCCGACCTGCGCGAATCCGGCTCGATCGAGCAGGACGCCGACGTTGTGATGTTTGTGTTCCGCGAGGAATACTACAAAGAGCGCGAAAAGCCCGGCGATCACGAGTTGGAAAAGATGGAAGAGTGGAAACAGGCGATGGAACGTCTGCACGGCAAGGCCGAAGTCATTGTCGGCAAACAGCGTCACGGACCCATCGGTACGGTCGAGTTGTCGTTCGAAGCCCAATTCACCCGCTTTGGCAATCTGGTCAAGCCCTGGCAACAGGGTGGTGAAATCGAGGGTTATTGATCGCGGACAGAACACCTGCCCCAGATATGAAACGCCAAGCCCTTTGGTGTTTTTCCTGCCCGGTGTTAACGTGACGGTGACGTTCAACCCAACGCGCCAAACCCGCCCGGAGACCCACTGATTTGCCCGCGATCATATCGGAAATAAGATATCGCAACGGCCCGAACTTTGCTCCGGACGGAGATTTCATTGAAATCCGGGTTCCGACCGGAACCGACGTCACCGGCTTGCAGGTCGATGTTTACAACCCCAATGGCTCGGTGCGCAGTTCGACGGATGTCGACAATGGAACGATGACCACTGTGGGCGGGTTCGACTATTACGTGATTTCGGCGCGCATCAACCGGTTTGGGGCGGTCTCTCTTTCGGACAATGGTTCGGTTCTCAGCTTTGTATCCTTTGACTCGCAGGTGACTGCGACACAGGGGCCGGCCAGCGGCCAGACCTCGACCCAGATCGGCAGCAACGGCACGGACGATACCGCGTCTCTGTCATCGAAGGACGGAGTGAACTTTGTTGAGGATCCCAATCCCAGCCCCGGCGCCCCCTGTTTCGTTTCGGACACCCTGATCCTGACGGACCGTGGCGAAATCAGCGTTCAGGATATCCGCCCCGGTGACAAAGTGATGACGACCGAAGGCAGCGCGGCCACCGTTCGGCTTGTTCTGTCCCGGTCATTGCGCCAGGCCGATCTGTTGAAATCACCCGAACTGCGCCCAGTCCGCATTACGGCCGGCGCCCTGGGGCACGGCCTGCCCCGCCGAGACCTGACGGTTTCGCGACAGCACAGAATGCTGGTCCGATCGGACATCGCGCAGCGCATGTTCGACACAAGGGACGTTTTGGTCTCGGCCATCCGGCTGACAGACCTGCCGGGCGTTTACGTGGATTACGATGCGACGCAGGTGGTTTATCATCACGTTGTCTGTGACCGTCACGTGGTTCTTTTTGCCGAAGGCGCGCCAAGTGAAAGCCTGTTCACCGGCCCCGAAGCCCTCAAATCCCTTCCGCCCGAAGCGTTGCATGAGCTGTTGCAGATTTTTCCCGATCTCAACTGCAATAAGGATATGGACCCTGCCTTCTATATCCCCAGCGGAAGGCGACAGAAAAAGCTGGTGGCCCGACATGTCCGGAACAGCAAGGCGATCATAGATGAGGCCCTGTTCTAGGCTGTGGAACCAAGGCCATCGACCAAAGCGAAAAATCCGATCCCGCCTACCACAGCAACGGATTGTTCAGCGCGGAAACGCATCGCGACGGGCCTTTCAGCGGTTTCAGGTCAAAACCGTCCAGCGCCTGTCCCAACCAGCCGTGCGGATGGCTTAGTTTCAGCGGTGGCTGGGCAGTATCCTCGGTGATCTGCACAAAATCCGTTTTGCAATAATAGGCCGGGTCGCCATAGGTCAGTGCCACATCCACACCTGCCGCCCGCAAGCGATCCAGACCATAGGAAATCAGCGCCTGTCCAATACCTGTTTTTTGCCTGCCCGTTTGCACGGCCATCGGCGAGAGTATGAACACATTGCGCGTATCCTGCGAAAACGTCATCCGGGAAAAGATGGCACAGCCAAGCAGCTCGTGATCGTGTTGAGCCGTGCACACCAGGATATCTTCAGGCGGCGTGCTGTTGAGCAATTCACGTGCGAATGCACCTATTGCCGCCCCTTCCTCTGGCCCTTCCGATGCGAAAAAAACGTCTGCAAAAAGACGGATGATCTCTGACGGGTCCCGGGTCAAACCGGTAGAAAAATCCATGGCTCCCTCATGAGTTGACGCTGCGCCCGGTCTTTGCCGGAACCGAACGATCCGGTTCCCAGGATCGCTTTAACGTTGATGTGAAGACAATCCCCAAAACCTGCAACCATGGCGGAATGCTGCCATTTCTTCTTTTTTTTGGTGTTTTCCGTAACAACAGACCAAACACCAACATAAACCGACAGGTAAATGCGCCATTCCCTCTTGACCTTGGACGGCGCAATGTCATGAACAGTGCCATGAGTACTGCACGTTTGACGATCAATCTTCAGGCGCTCGCCAGGAATTGGCGGGCGCTCGACGCGAAAACCGGGGTCGAAACCGGCGCCGTGGTCAAGGCCGATGCCTATGGGCTGGGTGCCGGGCCCGTCAGCGATACGCTGGCCGAGGAAGGCGTTCGCAAGTTTTTTGTGGCAGCCGCAGAAGAAGGCGCCGCTGTCCGCAAGGCGGTCGGCCCCGGCCCGATGATCTTTGTCTTTTCCGGCCATATGGAGGGCGACACAGACCTTCTGCGCGCCAATGACCTGACGCCGCTGATCAACTCGGGCGAGCAGTATCAGCGCCATATGGAGGCCCTGCCCGACCGTCCCTTTGGCATTCAGCTGGACAGTGGCATGAACCGGCTGGGTCTGGAACCCGCCGACTGGGCCGAACTGCGCCCAAGGGCCGAGGCCCTGAACCCGGCCGTTGTCATGTCTCATCTGGCCTGCTCGGACGAGCCGGACCATCCGATGAACCGCCAGCAGCTGAAAACCTTCCGCGAAATGACCGACGGTATCGCCGCGCCGCGTTCTCTGGCTGCGACCGGCGGTTTGCTTTTGGGGCCCGAGTTCCATTTCGATTTCTGCCGCCCGGGCATCGGCCTGTATGGCGGCCTGCCCTTTGCGGATGCCAAACCCGTTGTCACCGTCGATCTGCCTGTCATTCAGGTGCGCAGATTGGCCGTGGGCGAAACCGTTGGTTACGGCAACAGTTGGGTGGCGCGCCGGCCGTCCCGTATCGCCACCGTCGCGGCCGGGTATGCTGACGGCCTGCATCGCGCCATCGGGGGCGGCATCGACGCCTTCGCCAGCAATCAGCCCTGCCCGGTTGTTGGCCGTATCTCGATGGACCTGATCACGGTGGACGTCACGGACCTGCCCAAAGACCCGGAACGCCTGCGTATCCTGAATGGCCATCAGACCGTCGATGACCTGGCCGAAGCTGCCGGGACAATTGGCTATGAAATCCTCACATCAATGGGCAATCGCTATTCGCGGGGCTATGTGGAATGAACCCGCTCACCGCGCTCGGAGGTCTGGGCCGCACAGTTCTGAGCCTGCTTGCGGCCTTTGGCCGGGTGGCATTGTTCGCACTTGATGCGATTTCGCACATTCTGCGCCCCCCCTTCTATCCGCGCGAATTTGGCATGGCCCTGCTGAACATCGGCTGGCTGTCCCTGCCGGTCGTCGGCCTTACCGCGATTTTCACCGGCGGTGCGCTGGCGTTGCAGATCTACGCTGGCGGCGCGCGTTTCAACGCCGAAGCGGTGGTGCCCCAGATCGTCGCCATCGGTATGGTACGAGAGCTCGGCCCGGTTCTGGTCGGCCTGATGATTGCCGCGCGCGTGACCTCATCCATCGCGGCCGAGATCGCCACGATGAAAGTGACCGAACAGATCGACGCGCTGGTCACTCTGTCGACCCACCCGATGAAATACCTCACCGCCCCGCGGGTTCTGGCCGCCCTGATCACCGTGCCGGCTTTGGTGGCAGTGGGTGACATCATCGGAATTGCCGGGGGCTACACCGTGGCCACGCAAAACCTGGGCTTCAACCCGGCCGCCTATCTGAAAAACACGGTCGATTTCCTTGAAACACGCGACATCGTCTCGTCGCTGGTCAAAGGCGCGGCCTTTGGCCTGATCGCGGCGATCATGGGCTGTTACTACGGCATGAATTCCGGCCGTGGCGCACAAGGCGTGGGCCGCGCCACCAAAGGCTCGGTCGAGGCCGCGGCGGTGTTGATCCTGGCCGCAAACTTCGTTCTCACGGGGGTATTCTTCTCGCTATGATCCGGATGGAGAACGTACATAAGGCCTTCGGTGACAACCACGTGCTGCAAGGCATGAACCTTGAGATCCCCAAAGGCACCTCGATGGTCATCATCGGCGGTTCGGGCACCGGAAAATCGGTCGCGCTGAAATGCATTCTGGGCCTGATCAAACCCGATCGCGGCATGATCTATGTGGACGGCAAAGACGCCAGCAAGGGCGACCGAGATGCCTTTCTGGCCCGGTTCGGGATGTTGTTTCAGGGCGCGGCCCTGTTTGATTCACTGACCGTCTGGCAGAACGTCGCCTTCCGCCTGCTGCGTGGTTCTCTGAAACGTCCAATCGAGGAAGCCCGCGAGATCGCCATCGACAAACTGCGCCGCGTGGGCCTGAAATCCGACGTGGCCGACCGCTTTCCGGCGGAACTGTCAGGCGGCATGCAAAAACGCGTGGGTCTTGCCCGCGCCATCGCCGCCGAGCCCGAAATCATCTTTTTCGACGAACCCACCACCGGCCTCGACCCGATCATGTCCGGCGTCATCAATGACCTGATCCGCGAGATCGTGACCGAGATGGGCGCCACCGCGATGACCATCACCCACGACATGAGCTCGGTCCGCGCGATTGCCGACAACGTCGCCATGCTGCACGGAGGCGTCATCCAGTGGACCGGCCCGGTCAGCCAGATGGATGCCTCGGGTGATCCCTATGTCGAGCAGTTCATCAGCGGGAGTGCAGAGGGGCCGATTGAGGCTGTGCGTTAATCTTCGCTCTTTGCCAGCCACTTTGCCGAGCGTTCGATAACGTCCTGAGGAATAGCTTCGGCGCGCCTTGTCTGCAGGTTGAGCAAGACGCATTTAAAAACGGTCGAAAATGTCGTCTCACCGTCCATCACTCGAACTAATTTGTGGCTGAAAGTCATGGACTTCGTTCCTACTTTCAGGATTTCGCTTTCCATTTGGATCGCCTCGCCGGCACTCAACTCCGCAAGGAAATTGCTTTCTGCATGGACCACCGCAAAGGATAGCTTTCTTCCTGACCGCATGTCTTCGGACGTCAGCCCCAACTCTGCCTGCAACGCAAAAACGGAATCCGAACATGCCGCAAAATACTTGGACACGTTCATATGCCCCAGAAAATCACAGTCCGATGGATCGACAATTGACTTGAAGGCCACAAAACCCGACATCATTCCTCCCCGTCTAAAAATAACTCAGTGGCGAGTGCTGGTTTAAGGTAACCATATCAAATCATCGCCGCAAATTTCGAAATCTTACCTAGACGCCCAGTCATGACCCTCCGCCTCGCCACCCTCTCCCTCCTGATCCTTTACCCCATCGCGTGGTTCGCCCCGCTGATGCGCGCGGGGTTTCTGCCGATCTTCGGCCTCAGCGAAATCAGTGTCATCACCGGGCTGCAATCCTTGTGGAAATCCGACGTCTTCCTTGCGCTGATCGTCACCATCTTCGCCCTCTTCGCCCCTTACATCAAAACCATCGGCACCGCGCTGATCCAATGGAACCTGCTGGATGCCCGCGTCCAACCTGCGCTCAACATCCTCGGCAAGCTGGCCATGGCCGACATTTTCTTGATCGCGCTTTACATCACATTGGCCAAGGGAATCTCATACGCCACCGTTGAGACCGCATGGGGTCTCTACCTGTTCACGGCCTGCATTTTGGCGTCGATCGTGCTTGGCCATATTACAGAGATGACATCCACTTCACGAAAAGCTCAGACCTAATTGATTGAAAACACAAACCTAAGTATCATCTTTATATTTCGAGCAACAGTGTTTTGTAGTTTTCGGGTCCGCAGCGGATCGCACGCAATCGTTAGATTACCTTCCGCTTCGGCCCGGTGTGTACCGGTTTGAGAAGGAGTTCGACGATCATGGCCGCCCTCCACAGTATTACATTGCAATTTCAGAATGCCTTTTTAAGACTGACTTTTGTCCTGATCTGTTTGGCGGCCTTGTTGGCCGTTTCAGCCACGTTGTTGTCCGCTTTTGGCGTATTGCCCTGGCTCTCAATGCAGGCCGGATTTGGCGAGGCACCGGCAAAGGATGCCGGCATGTTCATCCAGATTGGCCTTACAGCGCTGATTCTCATGCTGGCGTTTTACCTGCCGGCAAATGCCCGAATGATGGCGCTGGAAAACAGCCACCGCAAATTTGCGCTCAATATGCATGACATCGCGGACGCGTATCAAATGGCCCATGCCGCCGATCGCGGCGGGCTGTTCGTGATGTCGTCCGAGTTTGACGCCGTCAAGGAACGCATGGGGTTTCTGCGCCAGCACCCCGACCTGCAATCGCTCGAGCCCGAGATCCTGGAACTGGCCGCGCAGATGAGCCAGATCAGTCAGGAACTGGCCCGGACCTATGGCGATGCGCAAGTCGAACGCGCGCGGATGTTCCTGCAACAGCGACAGGAAGAGATCGAACTGTTTCAACAACGTCTGGAAGAGGCGCAGGTCATCCAGAACGAATTGCGCCAATGGACGCGGGATGTGGAAATGGAAGAGACGATCGCCAGGTCGCAACTTACCCGCCTGCGGGATGAGTTGTTCGAGCTTCTGCCCGAATTGTCGACCCAACTGCACACACCGCGCAACAACGGCTCCTCAAAGGCGTCCAGCGTGGTTGCAATGTCGCCCCTTCGACCGGCGGAATAGGCGCGCCAGCGCCCGCTTCGGGCGATGGCCCAACCGGGCCTGAGGCCGCAGCGCGCCATCGGCGGTGAGGAAAGCCCGCAAGGGCTTGAAGAACCGCCCAAGCTCGGGCACCAAGTGCGTCATGGCAAAGACGACATCCTTCTCCTGCTCGGCCTGCGGTGCGACGCATACAAGATGGTCCGGACGCTGCGACGGTTGCGGCGAATGGAACACCATTGTTCAGGACGCGCCCATATCGACTGGCCCGGCCAGAAAATCCCTCGGCGGCAAACGCGGCCAGTCCATCGCACTCGCGGATTTGTCCACCGAGGAAACACCGCCGCCCCGCACCCTCTGCGGGGTCGAGGAACTGGACCGCGTCTTGGGCGGCGGGCTGGTCCCGGCCTCCGCCCTGTTGGTGGGCGGAGACCCCGGCATCGGGAAATCTACCCTGCTGCTGCAAGCCGCAGCGCGTTTCGCACGTGCGGGCGTGAAAACCATCTATGTCTCGGGCGAAGAAGCCAGCGCACAGGTGCGTATGCGCGCCCGCCGTCTTGGGCTTGAGGACGCCCCCGTTCAACTTGCCGCCGAAACCAACCTGCGCGACATCCTCACGACGCTGGAAGCCGAAAAACCGGGCCTGGCCATCATCGATTCGATTCAGACGATGTGGGCAGACAATGTCGACAGCGCACCCGGTTCCGTATCACAAGTCCGGGCCGCGGCCCATGAACTGACCACGTTTGCGAAACGGCACGGTGTTTCGATCATCATGGTTGGCCACGTCACCAAGGAAGGCCAGATCGCGGGCCCTCGTGTGGTCGAACACATGGTTGACACCGTCCTTTATTTCGAGGGCGAGCGCGGCCACCAGTTCCGTATCCTGCGCGCGGTCAAGAACCGCTTTGGCCCAGCGGACGAAATCGGCGTGTTCGAGATGACCGGCAAGGGCTTGGCCCAAGTGACCAACCCCTCGGCCCTGTTCCTGTCCGAACGTGGCAGGCCAAGCCCCGGCTCTGCTGTTTTTGCGGGCATTGAAGGCACTCGTCCCGTACTGGTCGAATTGCAGGCTCTGGTCGCACCCTCGCCCCACTCACAGCCCCGCCGCACCGTTGTTGGGTGGGACAGCGGGCGGTTGGCAATGATCCTTGCGGTGCTCGAGGCCCGCTGCGGCATTCCTTTTGCCGGGCTCGACGTCTATCTCAACGTTGCTGGAGGTCTGAAGGTCAGCGAACCCGCCGCCGATCTGGCTGTGGCCGCCGCCCTTCTGAGTGCCCGCGAAGACACAGCCTTGCCCGCCGACACGGTCGTATTCGGAGAAATCTCGCTGTCCGGGGCACTTAGACCGGCCCCACAGACCGAAAACAGGTTGAAAGAAGCGCAAAAACTTGGTTTCACGTCGGCAATTGCTCCGGCTGGTGGCAAAACCGGCACTGTGGCAGGTCTGACACTCACCCGACCCTCTGATTTGGTGGGGTTTGTTGGCGAAACCTTCGGAGCAGGTTAAAGTCGCGCCCCGAGGGGCAGAAAAAGAACAGGCGAGGGCCATGGAAGGTTTTACAATAATTGACGGGGTCGTCGCCCTGATCATCGTGCTGTCGGGCTTGCTGGCCTACTCACGTGGCTTCATGCGCGAAGTTCTGGCCATTGCAGGCTGGGTCGCGGCGGCCGTTCTGGCATTCATCTTTGCCCCACAGGCTGTACCGCTGGTCAAAGAAATCCCGGTGGTCGGAGATTTCCTGCGCGACAGCTGTGAACTTTCGGTGATCACCGGCTTTGCAGCCGTCTTTGCCTTGGCTTTGATTGTGGTCAGCATTTTCACACCGCTGTTTTCGTCGCTGGTCCAGCGCTCGGCTTTGGGCGGCCTGGATCAGGCGCTGGGGCTGTTCTTCGGCATCGCGCGCGGCATTCTGCTGGTTGCAATCGCCTTCTTTGTCTATGACACGGTCATGACTGGCCAGTCCTATACAATCGTAGACGAAAGCCGCTCGGCCAAGGTATTCGAGCAGTTCAGCAGCCAGATTGAAGAGCAAAACCCCGAAGCCGCTCTGGGCTGGGTGACTGCACAATACGAAGAACTTGTCGCCAGCTGCACGGCAGGAAACGAACAACCCGAAACCACGGCACCAGCTGACGGGTAAAGTCAGGGTGCATTGCGTGATCAAAGCCCGGCACTGTCCGGGCTTTTTCGATTCAAATGTACCCTTCCCCGCCACAAACCGTACAGCGGATCGTTTTCAGCCCGAAACACCCGTCGCACCGGCTGGAGATCGGTTTGCCAAGAATATCCCGGCTTTTGACAACTTCGCCCGCCCCGTTGCAGATCTGACAGGGCGCCCGGCCCATTCCCCGGCACCTGTGGCACCGTTGCTTGATCTGCTCCTGCTTCTTTTGAGGTTTATGTTGCCACATTCCGGCCCTTTGCGTGCTTCACCCATCCTGACTTGCACATATTAATTGGCATGACAGCACATATGATTGCACATGTCATCTCCTTCCTGACCCTGCCCCGATCCGCGAAACCCCGACCTGCGGCAATAGGTGAGTGTGATCCTTTGATGACAGCCACGCCATTAGGCATTATGTGGAGGCCAACCCGCCACGGAATCGGAGCCACCGATCTTGTTCTTTCTGTTCGAATGCGCGCTGGTCGTTGTGATGGTCGCCCTGTTGGCGTCGTTGTCGCCTGCCACCAAACCGACCGCGCGCGCCTTGCAGAGGATCCGAAGCCGAACGGCGGTCAACCCTCTGGTCAAATCGTCATAGAAGTTGGAGCCCCGTAAATGTGTGGGATTTTGGGAATCGCAAGCCGGACACATGATGTGTTTGCCGAAATCTATGACGGGCTGCTGATGTTGCAGCACCGGGGTCAGGATGCCTCAGGGATCGTGACCTATAACGGCGAATTCTTCCGCGAAAAGAAGGCCAACGGTCTGGTCAAGGATGTGTTCAACGCCCAGGATGCAGAAACCCTGTTGGGGCGCGTGGGCATGGGGCATGTGCGCTATCCGACGGCGGGGTCCCTCAGCGCGGCCGAGGCGCAGCCCTTTTTCGTGAACGCCCCCTACGGCATCTATCTGGTTCACAACGGCAACATCACCAACACCGCTGAGCAGCGCGAAAAGGTTACCGGCAAATACAGCCGTCACCTGCGCACCACGTCAGACTCTGAAATCCTTTTGAACGTGCTGGCCGACAAAGTGGCGGACGCGATCAAGGTTAATGGCAACGGCGAACCCATCCGCAATCTGTTTGCCGGTGTGAAGATGACGATGGAACGCGTTCAGGGCGCCTATTCCGTGATCTGTCTGGTCGCGGGTGTCGGTATGCTGGCCTTTCGCGATCCGTTTGGCATTCGCCCACTTTCGGTCGCCAAACGCGAAGTGGACGGAGACGGTGATGATTATGCCTTTGCGTCGGAAGACGTGGCGTTTGGCATCAACGGCTTTGAAAAGCTGCGTGATCTTCGCCCGGGTGAGGCGATCCTGATCGATCTGGACGGCAACATGCACGAGTTTCAGGCGGTCGAAGGCAAGCTGACACCCTGCATATTCGAGTATGTCTACCTGGCGCGCCCGGATTCTTTGCTGGACGGTGTTTCGGTTTACAAGACGCAGATGCGCATGGGCCAGACGCTGGCGAAACAGATTCAGGATTCAGGGCTGGAAATAGATCGGATCATCCCGGTGCCCGACAGCGCCCGCCCCGTGGCCCTGGAAGCCGCAAAGATCACCGGCATCCCCTATCGCGAAGGGCTGGTGAAAAACCGTTATGTCGGGCGTACGTTCATCATGCCGGGTCAGGCGGAACGGCAGAAATCCGTCCGCCGCAAGCTGAATGCCGTGCCGCTGGAATTCGACGGCCACAGTGTTCTGCTGATCGACGATTCCATCGTACGGGGCAACACCATCAAGAAGATCGTTCAGATGTGCCGCGATGCCGGGGCCAAGAAGGTCTATGTCGCCAGCGCCTCGCCGCCGGTGAAATACCCCAATGTCTACGGTATAGACATGCCTACCAAGGCCGAGCTGATCGCGAACGGCAAGGAAATCGAAGAGATCCGCGAAGAACTGGGTGCCGACGCCCTGTTCTATCAGCACCTGGAAGATCTGATCTGGGCCGCCAAGGAGGGCAATCCCGAGATCGAAGCCTTCGACTGTTCCTGTTTTGACGGCAAATACATCACGGGCAGCGTCAGCGAAGGTTATCTGGACAATCTGGAGAACAGCAGCCGTGTCAGCCAGAAGCGCGCCGACATGCAGGTTCCGGGCGGGTCCTGGAACGCGGCGAAACTGGCCTCGGGCTGAGCGGACGAAACGGGACTGACACAGTCAGTTTTCCGTTCTGAAAAGCGAATCAAAACGGCGGAACATCCTGGCCAGCCGATAGCTGTCGACCGGCCTGATTGCTGTCATGGGATGTGGATGAGTGGAAATTTGCCACAACCAGTCGGCGAATTCCACGCAATCACAAGGGCTTTTTTCAAGGGCGCCAAATCGTGATGACACCTGTCCGTGCAGCGCTTTTGTTCGCTTGAGCGTTTTGCTATCTGGCCGCGACCACTCACTCAAAAAGGGGTTCGGGCCACGGCCCGGTCCGCGGATCATGTCAAACGCCAAAGTCCAAAGCGCGGCCACACAGCGGGGCGCGCTGAAGAAGAATTCCGTCTCGGTTCTGGGCGTATTCGGGCCGAAAGCGGATATGCGCGCCCTGATGCGACTGACATCAGGCCGCGTGAAAGAAGTAAAACCCGGAAGCCGCGTTGCCTCGGGCACAGTAGTCGCGATTGATGAGCATGGCATAATGCTGCGACAAAGCGGCCAGACCCGGCGTATCGCCATCCCCGGCGGCTGATCACATCTTGACGCCCCGCGCGCGGGGGTTCAAACCGCAGGCATGACCGATACGACCAAAATCGCCCTGATAACCGGGGCCTCGCGCGGGCTGGGCGCTGCCCTGGCCGAAGCGCTGGCGCCCGAATACCACATCGTCGCCGTCGCCCGGACCACTGGCGGGCTGGAAGAACTGGACGATCGCATCAAGGCCAAGGGTGGCTCTGCCACGCTGGCACCGATGGACATCACCGATCCGAACGCGATGGCAACCCTGTGCCGCGGGATCCATGACCGTTGGGGCAAGGTGGATTTGTGGCTGCATACGGCCGTTCACACCTCGGCGCTGACGCCGGTACATTTCGTCGACCCCAAGGAATGGACCAAGGCAGTCAACACGAATGCAAACGCAACCTCGGTTCTGATCCCATATGTCTCGCCCCTGCTGGGTGAAAACGGCCACGCGGTGTTTTTCGATGACCCGAAAGCCGGTCAGAAGTTCTATGGCATCTATGGTGCCACCAAGGCCGCGCAAATGGCCTTGGCCCGCAGTTGGGCGGCCGAGACCGAACGCACCGGTCCGCGCGTTTCGATCGTGGAACCAGCACCGATGCCGACCGCCGTGCGTGCCCGGTTCCACCCGGGCGAAGATCGCGATGCACTGACGAGCACCGCAGATGAAGCTGCGCGGATCCTGGCGCTGCTTTAGGAAATGGCCCTGACGGGCCATGCCTCCGGCGGGGATATTTTTGGCCAGATGAAGCTGGGATCAGGCGATATGAACGCCGTTGCGCCCGGCCAGATCGACGAAGAACTGCCACGCGACACGGCCTGAACGCGATCCGCGCGTGGCCTGCCATTCAATTGCTTCGGCGCGCAGGATTTCGGCATCGACCGAAACGCCATAGGCGGCACAATAGCGGTCGATCATGGCAAAATATTCGTCCTGATCGCAGGGGTGGAATCCCAGCCACAAACCGAAGCGGTCGGACAGTGATACCTTTTCCTCGACCGCCTCTGACGGGTTGATGGCGCTGGAACGTTCGTTTTCAATCATGTCCCGCGGCATCAGGTGGCGACGGTTCGAGGTCGCGTAGAACACCACGTTTTCCGGGCGACCTTCAATACCGCCATCCAGAACGGCCTTGAGCGATTTGTAATGCTGGTCATCGTGACTGAACGAGAGGTCGTCGCAAAACAGGATGAACCGATAAGGCGCCGCGCGCAGGTGGTTCAGCAGACGCGCGACCGAGCCCATATCCTCGCGCTGTAGCTCCACAAGCTTCAGGTCAGGATGATCTGCGCTCAGCGTGCCGTGGACGGCCTTCACGAGGCTGGATTTGCCCATCCCGCGCGCGCCCCACAACAGCGCATTGTTTGCCTTGTAGCCGGCCGCGAAGCGGCGAGTGTTGTCAAGTAACGTGTCGCGCGACCGATTGATGCCGACCAGCAGATCCAGATCGACGCGATTGACCTGTTCAACCGGTTCCAGGCGTTCCGGTTCCACATGCCAGACAAAGGCCGGGGCCGCATTGAAATCCGGTGTGGCCAAAGGCGCCGGCGCCATGCGCTCCAACGCGGCAGCAATACGGTTCAGGGCTTGGTCGTCCATCGGCTCCTCCGGTCAGATACGGATCGGTTCAAAGCATGTTCTGATTGGCGCAACAAGGCCCGCGAACGAAAAAGGCGCGCCCGAACGGGGCGCGCCTCGGCTGTTGTTTCAGCAGGTTACTTGTCGTCTTCGAATTCCCGCATCAGATCTTCGTCCGCTTCGGCTTCTTCATCGTCATAGTAGCCGTCGGCCCGCAACTGCTCTTCCCGCTTCTTTTCAACCCGGGCCACCAGGAAGATCGAAATCTCGTAGAGGCCATAGACCACGACAAAAAGGATAATCTGCGTGATCACGTCAGGAGGCGTCACGATCGCCGCCAGCACCAGAATGCCGACCACCGCATATTTGCGCACGGCCCCCAGACCCTCGGCGCTGACCAGCCCTGCCTTGCCCATGAGGGTCAGAAGAACCGGCAATTGGAAGCACAGCCCAAAGGCCACGATGAACTTGATCGTCAGGTTCAGGTATTCCTGTGCCGAACCCTGAAACACCACGCTTAGCGGTGCCGCCGTCGCGCCATCGGCCACGGCTTCGCCTTCAGCGCCGAATTGCTGGAACCCAAGGAAAAAGTCATAGGCCAGGGGCGTGACGACATAGAAGGCAAAGCTGGCGCCCAGAAGGAACATGAAGGGCGAGGCCAGCATGAAGGGCAGAAATGCATTCTTTTCTGACTTGTAGAGGCCCGGAGCCACAAAGCGCCACATCTGCATCCCGATATAGGGAAACGCCAGAATGAAGCCCCCCAAAAGCGAGACCTTGATCGCGACAAAGAACCCTTCCTGCGGCGAGATGAAGATCAGGCCGCAATCCTGTCCGCGCTCGGTCAGGACCTCACACAAAGGGTTGGTCAGAAAATTGAAGATCGGTGTAGCGACCGTAAAGCAGATGATCATCCCGACCAGAAAAGCCACGACGCAGTGGATCAACCGCGTGCGCAGCTCGGCCAGGTGCTCGATCAATGGGGCCGAGGTATCTTCGATCTCGTCGGTCTTGGTCATGTTTCGCCTTCAGTCTTCAGCGCCGCTTCGGCTTCTTCGGCCTTGGCCAGGGCCTCGGCAGCTTCCTTGGCCTTGCGCTCGGCGGCAGCGCGGGCCGTTGAGGCCTGAATTTTCTTGGCCTGTTCGGCTCGCTCGGCTGCCAGTTTACCGGTTTCGCTGTCAGGATCGAACTTGGTGGGATCCATGCTTTTTGCCATATCCTGCGCGGCTTGTTTCACGCCGTCCATGGCCGAGCCAACCGGATTCGCAGCGGCGTTGAGACCTTTCTTGATCTCGTTCACACCAGCCTGATCGGCGGCCTCGTTCATGGCGCTGCTGAATTCGCGTGCCATGCCACGGGCCTTGCCGACAAACCGCCCGACATTGCGGAACAAAACCGGCAGGTCCTTCGGCCCGACGACGATCAGGGCGACAATGCCGATGACCAGAAGTTCGGTCCAGCCCAGATCAAACATCTGCGCTTACGCCTTGTCTTTCTCGGTTTCAGGCGTGACGTCCTTGGCCAGTTCCGACGCGTCCTGTTCCAGTTCTTCCGAACCGTCCTTCACGCCCTTCTTGAACGCGGTGATGCCTTTGCCGACTTCGCCCATCAGCGAGCTGATCTTGCCGCGACCAAACAGAACCAGAACCACAACGGCGATCAGCAGAAGACCGGGAAGGCCAATATTGTTCAGCATCTCATTTCTCCTTTTTCATCGGCGCCCTTGTGCGCCGGGAATATGAACTGGGTGCGTGTTTACGCCCCCGGGCCCCGTCCCAAAAGGGATCCGGCACAGATTGAGGGCGAAAATTGACCTCATCTGCAAAAAACTATGGGCTCGCATTTTCCAACTGACAGGTTTATGTCAGTTGGAAGTGGCTAGGAACAAGGCATCGAAACCTGGTCAACGGAGACTCACATGACCCATGTTGCTGAAATCGTCACCTTCACTCTTGCCAACGGCACCACCCCTGAAGAGTTCGTAAAGCTCAGCAAGGCATCCGAAGCCTTTGTTCGCAGCGCGCCCGGCTTTGCCCACCGACAGCTCAGCCAGGGCGCAGACGGCAGCTGGACGGACTATGTCGTCTGGACGGACATGAAGGCCGCGCAGGACGCTGCGGCACAGTTCCCGCAACAGGAATGTGCAGCAGGCATGATGGCAGCCATCAACCCTGAAAGCGTTCAGATGCGCCATGAGGCTGTATTATGGAACATGACTGCCTAGGCGCGGTCCGGACGGCGTGTCATGCGCCGAACTGACCGCCTGTTCGATATCATCCAGATCCTGCGCGACGGCAAACTGCACCGCGCGCAGGACATCGCGGACCGGCTGGAAGTGTCGGTCCGTACCATCTATCGCGACATGGACACGCTGGTCGCCTCGGGCGTTCCGGTCGAAGGAGAGCGCGGCGTGGGGTACATGGTGCGCGAGCAGATCACCCTGCCGCCGCTGAATCTGACCCCGGCAGAGCTTGAGGCCCTGAACCTCGGCATGGCGATCGTGGCCGAAGCCGCAGATCCAGACCTGAAAGCCGCCGCGAACTCTCTGGCAGACAAGATCGACGCCGTTCTGCCCACACAGGTTGTGGCCGAAGCCGATAGCTGGAAATTCGCGGTCTACCCTTTTGCAGATGCAGCCCGCGGGCTTGCACATATGGCTCCGATCCGCGCGGCCATCAAATCACGCCAAAAGCTTCGGCTGTCCTACCGCCGTATTGACGGCGTTCTGACTGAACGCACCATCCGCCCCTTGCATATGGAATACTGGGGACGGGTCTGGACACTTACCGCATGGTGCGAATTGCGCAACGGCTTCCGCGTCTTCCGCATCGACCTGATCGAATCCGTCTCGCCGCTGCCAGAGATCTTCGCGGACGAACCCGGCAAACGCCTGAGCGACTACGACCCAAACGCCTGACACACTTCATCTTTTCAAAAATACTCCCGCCGGAGGCATGGCCCGAAAGGGCCATACACCCTCACTTCAGGTAGGGGTCCGGATCCACCGATTCAAACCCCTTGCGCACCTCGAAATGCACATAGGCATCGTCTCCACCCCTCAACTGCGCCAGCTTTTGTCCACGGCGCACACGATCCCCTTTCTTGACGGTGATGTCATCAACATTGGCATAGACCGTCAGCAGATCGTTTTTGTGTTTGACCACGATGATCGGCACCTGATCCGCGTCCGCGGTGATTGCCGCTACGGTTCCCGCCTCAGCCGCGGTGACGGCTGTGCCGGGGGCCGCAGCGATGTCGATACCTTCGTTCTTGCCCTTTTTGTAGCCGCGGATGATGGTGCCGCTGACCGGCAGGGACAGGGCCGTAGATCGCGTGTTTGTCGGGGCTTCGGCAGTCACATCAGGGGCTTCAGCGCGCGGCGCGACCTTTTCGTCGGGCAAGGGCTGCGTGGCACTTGGAGGCGTCGGCGTCGGCGACCCCTGCCCCGGCTCCGTTACCTCGGTGGCCGCAACCGGTGCCGCTGCAGCAGCGCTTTGACGTGGCGCGGACTGGTTCTTGACCGGGATCAACAGAAACTGACCTTCACGCACGGTGAAGTCAGACCCCAGACCGTTCCATTCCGCCAGCGATTCCACCGGCACCTGATAGAGGCGCGAAATTGTGTAAGCCGTTTCGCCGCGCTTGACCTTGTGGCGGACAGGTTCCGGCCCGCTTGCGACGGGCGCCGGGGCTGGCTTGGCAGGCTCCAGCGTCGTTGTCCGGACGCCCCCCGTTTCAGGGGCCTGATCAATGGCGGCTCCGGCAACTGATGCGATATCTACGCCACTGCCTGCACCTACCGAACGCGGCAAGGCCAGAACTTCGCCCTCTCGCAGGGTGTCGGTTGTCTGAAGGCCGTTGAACCGAGACAGCTCACCCTCGGGCAGGCCGACACGCGCGGCCACATCGCGCACCGTGTCGCCGCGTCGGGCCACGACAACCTGGTAGTTCGGATAGGTTATCACCCCCCGGCTGTCGGGCGACGGGCGCGACGTTGTTGCCGATTGCACTGCATCAGTGGTCGAAAATCCGCCGACCTGACCGCGCAGGTCATAATCCAGTGGCCCTTCACACCCAGCCAGAATGGCCAGAGCGGCCACTCCGGTCGCGCAGCGACGCATAGCTGATTTGGATACTGCACTCATAATTCTGTCCTCAACGCCTGCCCCTGTTGTCCGGGGTTTCGACGACCAATTTATCAAGCCTGTTACGCCTCGTCCTTGCCAAGCCCCTCAAGCAGAGGCACGAAACGGACCGACGTCAATTCTTCATAGTCCAGACCGGCCTCGGTGCGCGTTACTTTGATCAACTGCTGCACCGTGTCCGACTGACCCACGGGTAAAACCATAATACCCCCGATTTTCAGCTGCGCCAAGAGCGGTCCCGGAGGGTCTTCGGCCGCGGCCGTCACGATGATCCGATCAAACGGAGCCTGTTCCGGCAAGCCAAAGGATCCATCCGACAACATGGCCGTTATATTCGTAAGCCCCAAATCGGCAAAAAGCTTCCCTGTCTCGCTGACCAGCCGCCGATGGCGTTCGACCGTATAGACCCTGCGCGCCAGTTTCGACAGGATTGCGGCCTGGTAACCTGACCCGGTTCCGATCTCGAGCACGGTATCGCGCGGCCGAACGTCCAGCGCCTGCGTCATGAGACCAACGACCGACGGCTGACTGATCGTCTGACCGCAGGAGATCGGCAATGGCATGTCCTCGTAAGCGCGATCTGCGAACAGGCCGGTGACAAAGCGGCCCCGATCAACCTGTTCCATTGCCTCCAGAACGCGCGCATCCGTGACCCCCCGTTTGCGCAGGGCAAACAGGAACTGCATCACGGTTTCCGGGTCCAGTCCGCTCATTCGACCGCCTTCAATGCCTCCAGCATGTCATATGCGGTCAAGTCGGCGCGCATCGGCGTAACCGAGATATAGCCTTCCAGATTGACCGCAGCATCCGTTCCCGGCGCAGTCGGGTTATGCTGATAGCCGCCCTTGATCCACAGGAACCGCCGCCCCGAGGGCGAGCTGTGCGGCTCCACCGAAAAATGCGTGTCGCGCCGGAAACCCTGCGCGGCAACGCGCGTACCGCGCACTTCATCTGCCGGGACAGGTGGGAAGTTCACGTTGTAAAACAGGCGGTAATCGCCCTGCTCGGCCGGGGTTGCATCCAAAATACGCCGGACCAGATCGGCCCCGAACCGCGCGGCAGCCTCGAACGGGTCGTCCAGCCCCAGATTTCGCGGGCCGAAATACTGTGACAGAGCAATCGCAGGAACCCCCTGCAGCGCCGCTTCCATCGCTCCGCCGATAGTGCCCGAATAAAGCGTGTTCTCGGCCGAGTTGTTGCCCCGGTTCACGCCGGACAGGACCAGATCCGGCGGGCTGTCTGACATCACGTCATGCAGCCCCGCCAATACACAATCCGCAGGCGACCCCTCCGCCGCATAACGCCGTTCGCCCAGCTTGGCGATCATCGTGGGATGGGTATAGCTGATGCAATGCCCGACACCCGATTGTTCAAAGGCGGGCGCGACCACCCAGACCTCACCATCCGGACCTGCCAGTTCGGCAGCGATCGCCTCCAGCGTGATCAAGCCCGGAGCGTTGATCCCGTCATCATTGGTCAGAAGAATACGCATGTGCCCGATTTACCCCCGCGTTTGGCCCTTGATAGACCCAGCCCCGCGATGCGGCAAGCGACGCGACCCTGCAATCTGAGGCTTTCGCGCACCACTTGCACGGAAATCGCGAGGTTAACTCTGCGCCTCGGGGAAAACGAAACATTTGTCGCGACGAATGGTCAGCCACATGACACGGCCCGGATTGGGCACAAAGACATTCGGAACCGTCGCCCTGAGGATCGAGCCGTCGTAGTCCATGCGAAACTCGACCAGGCTTTCGTTTCCCAGAAAACGCGCACGCTCGACCACGCCCCGCGCGGCAACGCCATCAGTTGCGGTCGGCAGCGGGCCCTTGCCGTTGCGGTCGAAATCCAGTTTGACATGCTGGGGGCGAAATACGATCTCGACATCCGTTCCATCCGGAATACCCGGTGCCAGAAACTGGCCGAACGGCGTGTCTGCCAGCGCTCCGTTCACCTGCGCCCGCAACACGTTGACATCACTGAAAAAGGCCACGGCCGCCTTGTCCGCCGGCCGGGTATAGACATTGTATGGCGCGCCCTGCTGGACGATCTTGCCGCGCCGCATCAGCGCGATCTCATCCGCCATCCGCATCGCCTCTTCCGGTTCATGCGTAACCAGCAGAACGGCCGCATCCTCTTCCTTGAGAATGGACAGCGTCTCATCCCGAATACCGTCGCGCAGACGGTTGTCGAGGCCCGAAAAAGGCTCGTCCATCAGCATGATCCGGGGCCGTGGCGCCAAAGCGCGGGCTAGGGCCACACGTTGTTGCTCGCCGCCCGACAACTGATGCGGGAACCCGTCGATGAACCGCATCAGGTCCACTTTGCGCAAAAGCTCTTCGACCCGGGCTCGTTTCTCGTCCTTGCTGCCTTTCAGGCCAAAGGCCACGTTGTTGGCCACGCTCAGATGCGGAAACAGCGCAAAGTCCTGAAACATCAACCCGATCTCGCGCCGCTCTGGGGGCACCCGAAACACGGTGTCGCAGATCAGTTTGCCATCGACGTAAATCTCCCCCGAGTCCTGCATCTCGACCCCGGCAATCATGCGCAGGGTGGTGGATTTACCGCAGCCGGACGGCCCCAGCAAACACGTCACCTTGCCGGCCTGCACGGTCAATGACACGTCATCCACAACAACCCGCCCTTCGAACCGGCGAATAATGTTGCGAATTTCCAGACGCGGAGGAGTTGCGTTACCTGTCACCGATGGACCCCATTGCCTTTCCCGATCAAATCCATCGGGCTTGGGCGGGGATAGCAACCCCGCCCCTCAGGTGCAAGAGATCAGCAGCAACCGCCGGATGATGCGATTTCACCTGTTGCCTCGAACGGGCTTTCGCCGCCGCAGCCCTCGAAAATGCCGAAATGGGTGGAAAAATCACCGATAAAGTCGAAGTGGCGGGCAAACCGCGTGTCCCGCAGCATCATCCAGGTATTGCCGCAGACCGGAAAGACTTTGCCGGTTTCGATGACGTGGTGATCGTCCAGTACAAACGCATGCGGCGCGTTGGGAACAGTGCCTTTGTAGATCACCGCCTGGCCGTAATCCTCGCAGGCCGGTTCCAGCGCCGGCAGCTTGAACAGACGGTAGGTCGCCGACAAGAATCTGAGCGGGGCAACACGTTCTTCCAGCGCAGGGTTCTCGATGGTCAGCGGGCGGTGCGTCACCCGGCGCGGATCACCGAAACCTGCCTTGCGCGCCATCGACAGGAAATCATTCCAGTACAATGCACCCGACAGACATTCGCCATACAGAACCTCATCCTCGGCCATCGCCTGCGGGACACGGCGGTCGGCATAGACGTCCGAGAAATACATCTCGCCGCCTTCTTTCAGCAACCGGTGCGCGCCGCGCAGCACGGCATCCTTGTCGGTCGCCAGGTTGATGACGCAGTTCGAGACGATGATGTCGAAGGAACCGGGCTCCAGATCCAGTTCCTCCAGCTTCTCGATATAGCCGTGATGGAATTCAACGTTGCTTTTGGCGTGCCCAAAGGCTTGGGCGTGATAGTCCTGATGCGCGCGGGCAACGTCCAGTTGTTCGGGCGTCATGTCCACACCGACGACCCGGCCTTTTTCACCAACCATGGCAGACAGCGCATAGACATCGCGCCCCGCCCCACAGCCAAGATCCAGAATCGACACGCCCTCGAGATCCTGAGGCGCGATCAGACCGCACCCGTAATATCGGGTCAGCACATCGTCATGAATCCTGGACACTATCCGCTTGAGATGATCCGGCATGTCGTCCGGCGTGCAACAGGCGTTGGTCTGCAAGTCCGCACTGCTTTGCAGGACTTCACCATAATAATTCCGTACCGAATCGTGTTTCATCGCTGCTTCCCCGTCATGCGTGTCTGTACGCAGCTAGTGCAGCGGCCTTGCATTCGCAATCCGGCCACGGTCGTTCTGACGAAAGCGTGAGTGTTCCTGCGCCCAACTAACCCAACAACTCAAAGTCCACGCCGGCACGGACAACGCCGTTCACCTGAACCTCAAGCCGATGCGCGCCGGGGATCAGCCTGAAGGTAGACGCATCACCCTTCAGCCTGTGGCGCTTGGCCAAAGTGAGCCTGCCGTTGTTCAAAGCCGCTTGTTTCAGCTTGTACACCTTGGATGATTTTTTTCCCGCAGGGCGCTGAAAATAAATAATATAATCCACCAGAACCGGTTGTTTCCCTGCCCCGGTCAGATCAACGGAAAACTCCAGCGCTTCGCCGATACGGGCCTCGGAACCCAGATCAATTGTCACGGCGATATCCGCAGCAGGGTCATATCCCAGCATCTTCATCGCCTCTGGGTGCCCGGCCTTGACCAATCCGCGCAGCGTATGAGAGGTCATCCACTCCAGCTCTGCCGCGGTCTGTCGCGCCTCGGTGCGCCACTTGTCCAGACGCCCAAGCACCAAGCCCGGGTCTTTCTTGGTGATATCATTCAAATGGTTGGCCACCGACCGCGTGACATACCGGGTCGGATCGCCGTGCAACCGATCCAACAGCGGCAACGGGTCCGTCAGACCCAGACCGATGCCCTGCCCCCATGGCAGACGGGGCCGCGTTCCCTCGCTGACCAATCGGCGCACGTGATAGCTGCCGTGGGTGCACCAGTCCTGCATCCGCCCAAGCACCCTGTCCGGGGCATGGTTCAGAAAAGGCCGAATGGCCCATTCCATCGAAAACCGCTGCGTCAGTTCCTCCAACACATCCAGAGACAGATCAACGTGATCCAGCCCGATGGCCGCAACCCATTCACCCAGCGGCGCGAAAATGAAATCGCCGAAATCATCATCCGATTTGGCAGGGTCCAGCGGAGGCGGCAAAGACCGCAAAATCACCGGGGCGACTGTCGGCAAGTCGCCCGGCACGACCTGTTGCAGACATGTCGCGATCCAGCTCATGCGCTGTTTCAGTTCCAGTTCAGGCAGACGTGACATGACCTGTGCCTGAAACGCAGAGGCGTCGAAACCCGGTTCAGCATCCAAGAACAAGTCGCTGAGAAAACTGACCTTCTCAGCGTTGAACAACTGATCTTTCAACGAAAACCCCTGCGCCATGATCACATCGTCAGGTTGGTCGCACCGCCGTCCAGCAGGATATTCTGGCCAACGATGAAGCCCGCATGTTGCGAACACAGAAACGCGCAGGTCGAACCAAACTCCTGCCGTGAACCATAGCGCCTGACCGGGATCGTCGCCGCACGGTTGGCACGCGCTTCGTCAATCGAAATACCCTGTTGCGCCGCCACACCGCTGTCCAGAGAATCCGCCCGATCCGTGGCGTGGATGCCCGGAAGCAGGTTGTTGATGGTCACCCCGTGTGGCGCCACCTGACGCGAGGTTCCGGCCACATAGCCCGTCAGACCTGTACGCGCCGCGTTTGACAGGCCCAGAACCGCAATCGGCGCTCGCACGGATTGCGAGGTGATATTCACCACCCGGCCCCAACCCTTTTCCATCATTCCGGGAAGCAGGGCCTTCATGAATGCAATCGGCGTCAACATGTTGGCATCCAGCGCCTTGATGAAATCATCACGCTCCCAGTCCGACCACGATCCGGGCGGCGGTCCACCGGCATTTGTCACAAGAATATCAACGCCCTGCGCGGCCTCGATCACCTGCGCCTGACCGTCGGGCGTGGTCACGTCGCAGGCCACGGTCTGCACCTCGACGCCGTGTTCTGACCGAAGGCGTGCGGCTTCAGCCTCCAACACCTCGGTGCCGCGTGCGTTCATCACCAGATTCACGCCAGCCGCAGCAAGCGCCTCGGCGCAGCCAAGACCCAATCCCTTGCTGCTGGCACAGACCAGCGCGCGTTTTCCTTGAATTCCCAGATCCATACGATCCTCCCTGTCAGTCATCGCCGCATGTCTAGCACCGGCCAGACAGGGAAGACCAGAAACGGATCGTCGATCAATAGAAGAACTCTTCCCGGATGATCTTGCCGTCGGCGACGTGATAGACACCAACCTCGCGCATCTCGAACGCTTCGCCGGTTTCCTTCACGGTGCCCTGCACTTCGAAAATCACGGCAAAACGGTCTTCGCCATGAGGAAGCGGATCGCTGACAGACGCACCAGACACTTCATGAGCGCTTTCCCACCACTCATGCTTGCCACGGATGGCGTCGATCCCTTTGGTTTCCCGACCCATTCCCTGAAAATCCTGCCCTTCAACCGACACCGCATCCTGCGCATACAGCTTGGACAGGTTTTCCTTGGCCCGGTCTTCCCGGCAACCAGCCACGAGTTCATCGGCAATCTCTTTCAAATTCATTGATCCACTCCATCATTTGTTCACTATATGTTCTTTCTGCCACAGACCCATGATTCGTACCAGACCCTTTGTCTTGCTTCGGCAGGATTCCCCGCATATACGCGCGCTCATGCTTGATACCTCGAACCAACCCACCCTGCCGCCCGAGATCGCCCGACGCCGGACGTTCGCCATCATCTCGCACCCGGATGCGGGCAAGACCACGCTGACGGAAAAGTTCCTGCTGTACGGGGGCGCGATCCAGATGGCCGGTCAGGTGCGCGCCAAAGGCGAGGCGCGGCGGACCCGGTCGGACTTCATGCAGATGGAAAAGGATCGCGGCATCTCAGTCTCGGCCTCGGCGATGTCGTTCGACTATGGGAACTTCCGGTTCAACCTGGTGGATACACCCGGCCACAGCGATTTCTCGGAAGACACCTATCGCACGCTGACAGCCGTGGACGCGGCCGTCATGGTGATCGACGGCGCGAAAGGTGTGGAAAGCCAGACGCAGAAACTGTTCGAGGTCTGCCGCTTGCGCGATCTGCCGATCCTGACCTTCTGCAACAAGATGGACCGCGAAAGCCGCGACACGTTCGAGATCATCGACGAAATTCAGGAAATGCTGGCCATCGACGTCACGCCCGCCGCCTGGCCCATCGGCGTGGGGCGCGACTTCATCGGCTGCTATGACATGCTGCGCGACCGGCTGGAACTGATGGACCGCGCCGACCGCAACAAGGTGGCGGAAAGCATCGAAATCAACGGGTTGGACGACCCCAAACTGGCCGAACACGTCCCCGAGCATCTGCTGGACAAACTGCTGGAAGAGGTCGAGATGGCGCGCGAATTGCTGCCCGCGCTTGACCCGCAGGCAGTATTGGAAGGCCACATGACACCGATCTGGTTCGGCTCCGCCATCAACTCGTTCGGCGTCAAGGAACTGATGGAGGGCATCGGCGCCTATGGTCCGCAGCCACAGGTTCAATCCGCAGAACCCCGCCAGATTTCCCCGGATGAAAAGAAAGTTGCAGGCTTTGTGTTCAAGGTTCAGGCCAACATGGACCCCAAACACCGCGACCGGGTGGCCTTTGTCCGCATGGCCAGCGGTCACTTCAAGCGTGGCATGAAGCTGACCCATGTGCGGTCGAAAAAGCCGATGGCGATCTCGAACCCGGTTCTGTTCCTCGCGTCCGACCGCGAGTTGGCGGAAGAGGCCTGGGCCGGTGACATCATCGGCATTCCCAACCACGGGCAGCTGCGCATTGGCGATACGCTGACCGAAGGCGAAGCGCTGCGGGTGACCGGCATCCCGTCGTTTGCGCCGGAACTGCTGCAAGGCGTCCGCGCGGGCGACCCGATGAAAGCCAAGCATCTGGAAAAAGCCCTTATGCAATTCGCCGAAGAAGGTGCGGCCAAGGTGTTCAAGCCTTCGATCGGCTCGGGCTTTATCGTGGGGGTCGTGGGTGCATTGCAGTTCGAAGTGCTCGCCAGCCGGATCGAGATGGAATACGGCCTGCCGGTACGGTTCGAAGCATCGCAGTTCACCTCGGCCCGCTGGGTAAGCGGTGACAAGGCCGAAGTCGAGAAATTCGTGGGCGCCAACAAGCAGCACATCGCGCATGATCATGACGGCGACATCGTCTATCTGACCCGCCTGCAATGGGATATCGATCGGGTGGTCCGTGACTATCCCGCGCTGAACCTGACCGCGACAAAAGAGATGATGACCTGAGGCAACTGTCTGATTGCACAGGCAGGTTTGGCTGTGCAATCCTGCGCGCATGAGTGACGACGAACTGACCTATCCCGGTGGCCTGCCCGACATGCTGGACAGCTATGAGAACCGGCGCAGCCCGTTTCAGTTCGGCACCCTGACCCTGCCCGAGCTTGACGTCGATCTGGATGATCTGGCCAAACGCATCGTGCCCGACACCGCCACCGAATTGCCACCCGGGCGCAGCACCACCTGGGATCGCAAACGCGTTCAGATCGCGCGGGAATTCGTCGGAAAGTCAGAGCTTGCCTTCCTGAACGCCCAGCTGATCTCGAATCTCAGAAAACGCTCCTTTCCGCGTCAGGCCCCTGCGCTGTTCTGCCGGTTGTGGGACGAACATTCCGACCATCTTCTTTCCGCCCTCGACCTGCGTTGGCTGGTATCGTCTGTTCAGACTTTTGCGGATCACGGTCAAACGCCGACACAGCGCGAGGTCGGACATGCCTTGCGCGTGTTCTTCAGCATGATGAAGCTGTATGAGTTCGAGCGGCTCTTCTCGGGGCTGGCCCCCGAAACGCCGTTTCAGTTCAAGGACAGGAACCACGTCCCGCTGCCCTATCAGATGAAAGGCTTTTCCTTTGAAAAAGGCGGGCTGGACGTCAATCTCATCGCTCCGATCTGGACCAAGGCGATGAACGATCCCACGATTGCACCGCTGGTGGATCACCTGATGATCCAATTGAACAAGGACCCAGGTGGAGTTTTTCGACGCCTGAAACGCATGCGCGACACCCGCGCACCGCGCAAATGACCACCTGGGGCATTGTCTCCATGGTCCGGGGACCAACCGAAGACGTCCTTCGGTTCGTGGCCCATCACCTCGAACTGGGGGCGGATTTCATATATATCTACATGGACGAACCCAACCGCCGCACGTTCAGGGCTCTGAGAATGCATCCCAAGGTCCGGGTCCGTAACTGTGATGACGCCTTTTGGGAAAAACGCGGACGCGCACGGCCGGAAAAGCATCAGGTGCGCCAGTCGGTTCACGCCACTTTTGCCTATCGAAACACCCGGCTGGATTGGTTGACACATATCGATGTGGATGAGTTTCTTTGGCCGGCGGCCCCCATTTCCGATGTTCTGCGCGATGTTCCAGACACGGTTCCCGCGGTGCGTGTCCGCCCGTTGGAGGCCTTGGCCGGGGGCGATGACCTGTACAAAGCTCATATCCCGCATGGCCCGAACCGCGAAGCGCTGGTCGAGACCATTTACCCGAATTACGGCGCCTTCGTCATGGGCGGTTTCCTGAGTCACGTGCAGGGAAAGCTGTTCGTGCGCACCGGGTTGAAAAACCTGAGCATCCGCATCCACAACCTGTTTCAGAACAAGGTGCTGCTGCCCTGCAAATACGAACTTCCGCAGATCGATCTGTGCCATCGTCATGCCCCGGACTGGGACCACTGGATAGCACATTACCAGTTCCGCATGGATCGTGGCTCGTACCAGGCCGGCATGGCTCCGAATGTTCCGCGCGAACAGGGCGGGCTGAGCAAGAACGAACTGCTCAACTGGATCGAGGCCGAGCAGGGCATGGACGGGCTGCGTGCGTTCTACAATGAAATGAGCGGCGCGGACGCAGAGGTGCGCGCCAACCTGGAACGCCACGGCCTGCTGCGCCACCGCCCTTTGAACCTGGACGAAAAACTACAGAAACACTTCCCCGGAAGTTGCTGAATTGTTGCTGAAATTCACCGCAGACAACAGGCAGGGTCAGGTGAAATTCTCTTCATTTGACCCCGATCAACGTTTTTGTTATGTCCGCGTACAAGCCGAAATGTCGCATAACGCGCATGGCCATCCGGGCCCGGCACATCTTTGACGCGCGGGCCAGGTCAAGTGTCCGCAAAAACCGGACATACATGACAAAATTCAACGAACTGAACCTGAACCCGAAGGTCCTCAAAGCCATTGAAGAGGCCGGATACGAATCCCCCACTCCGATCCAGGAAGGCGCGATTCCGCCCGCTCTGGAAGGCCGTGATGTCTTGGGGATTGCCCAGACCGGCACTGGCAAGACCGCCAGCTTCACACTGCCGATGATCACCCTGCTGGCCCGTGGCCGCGCCCGCGCGCGCATGCCGCGCTCGCTGGTGCTGTGCCCGACGCGGGAACTGGCCGCCCAGGTGGCCGAGAATTTCGACACCTATACCAAACACCTGAAACTGACCAAGGCGCTGTTGATCGGCGGTGTCAGCTTCAAGGAACAAGAGGCGCTGATCGATCGCGGCGTCGACGTTCTGATCGCCACTCCGGGCCGCCTGCTGGACCATTTCGAACGTGGCAAGCTGCTGCTGACCGGTGTTCAGATCATGGTGGTGGACGAAGCCGACCGGATGCTGGATATGGGCTTTATTCCTGATATCGAACGCATCTTCTCGCTGACGCCGTTCACGCGGCAGACATTGTTCTTCTCGGCGACCATGGCTTCCGAGATCGAGCGCATCACGGATACTTTCCTGTCCGCCCCTGCCCGGGTTGAAGTCGCCCGGCAAGCGACCGCATCCGAGACGATCGAACAGGGCGTTGTCATGTTCAAAGGCGGCCGTCGGGACCGCGAAGCAAGCCAGAAACGCAACGTGCTGCGCGCCTTGATCGACGCAGAGGGCGAAAAGTGTACCAACGCAATCATCTTCTGCAACCGTAAGACAGATGTCGATATCTGCGCGAAATCGCTGAAGAAATACGGCTATGACGCCGCTGCGATCCATGGCGATCTGGACCAATCGCAGCGGATGAAGACGCTGGACGGGTTCCGCGACGGATCATTGCGTCTGCTGGTTGCGTCCGACGTCGCTGCGCGCGGTCTGGATGTTCCAGCCGTCAGCCACGTGTTCAATTTCGACGTCCCCGGCCACCCCGAGGATTACGTGCACCGTATCGGCCGCACCGGTCGCGCCGGGCGCGAAGGCAAGGCCATCACGATCTGCTCGGTCCGCGATGAAAAAGCCCTGGCTGCGATCGAAAAGCTGATCCAGAAGGACATCCCGCGCATCGACAATCCGGTCAAGGAAGAGCCCAAGCCTGAAAAGCCGAAGCCCGAGAAAAAAGCCCGGGACTCCGAAACCAAGAAAGACACCCGGAAAGAGCGAGAGCCCAAAGGGCGTAGCCGCGGGCGCAAGGAAGACAATGGCCGGGCCGTGGTGGGTATGGGCGATCACCTGCCCAGCTTCATTGCCTTGAGCTTTGACGAGCGTCGTGCCGGCTAAATCGCCAGCACCAAGGCCAGTATCGAGACACCCAACAGCAACATCCCGGCGATTTCTCGCCGGGTGATCGTCTCGCGGAAAAACAGGATCGAGGCCATCAGGCTGAAGATCAGTTCTACCTGCCCCAGCGCTTTGACATAGGCTGCGTTTTGCAGGGTGAAGGCCCAGAACCAACAAAACGAACCGCCCAGACTGGTCAGGCCGACAAACACGCCGGTGGATCGGGTCTGCCACACCGCGCGCAGTTCGGCCCGGTCGCGCCACAACAGCCACAGGCCCATGCTGACAAACTGAAACGTCACGACGGCGGCCAGGGTGATCAGTGCCCGGAACCAGGCGTCGACATCACCCAATTGCAACGAGGCCCCGCGATAGCTGACGGCGGAAAAGGCAAACAAAACCCCTGATCCAAGCCCCAATTGGGACGCGCGGTTGGTCAGATGCCGCCACCAGGCGCCGCCTCCTCCGGGGGTTTTCGACAGCAAAAGCACCGCCATCAACCCCAACAGGATCGCAACCAGCGCGCCGCTGGAAACGCTGTCGCCCAAAACCAGAAAGCCGACGATCGCGGTCTGAATGACTTCGGTTTTCTTGAAGGTGATCCCGACCGCAAAGTTTCGTTGTTTGAACAACGCCACAACACAGATCGTCGCCAGGATTTGCGCCGTGCCTCCGATGACGGCGTACAGCCAGAACACTCCGCCAATCGGAGGCAGGCTGGCGCCCGTCGTCAGCATCGCCACAAACAGCCCGGCAACGGCCAGCGGCATGGAATACGCAAATCGCGCAAAGGTCGCGCCGGCGGCGGACAGTTTCACGCTGCTCAGGGATTTTTGCAGCATGAACCGCACGGTCTGAAAACTGGCGGCGGCGATGGTGACAGGGATCCAGAGACTCATGTCACCCGTTGTGTCGTCAAATCAAGACTTTGGCCAGAGCGGATGCGGCACCGGGTCCTTGGCACGTAGCAGATACTGCCGGAAAATCTGTGCATACGAGCGGTAAACATACGCCTCGTTGCAGGCCAGATACCTGTCTTTACCATCCCGATACAACGTCGGCAGCCGATACCATGGCGCGGCGGGATTCATGTGATGAACAACATGCAGGTTGTTGTTCAGAAACAGAAATGCCAGCGGCCCGCTGTCTTCGATAATCACGGTCCGCGCGCGAGACTTCTCGTGCGCGCGGTGTTCCAGAAACGTGCGGATCTTCAGCAACGCCAGCCCGATATAGGCCGAAATCAGATAGGCCCAGATCGGCATGGCCGATTGTGCAACGATCCACAGCACCGCAACCGCGCCGGGGATATGCAATGCCCAGGCCAGAAGGATCGCCCTGTCGCCGCGCCCCAGCCCCCGCCATTCGTCGCGCAGAAACAGCACCTGCCCAATGGCCGGACCCAGAACCATCCGCCCCAGAAGCGTGTTGTTCAGGGCCAGCACAGCCTGCACGCCGCGCGGCAGGTCCGCCCAAACCTTGGGATCCAGATAGTTGGACTCGGGGTCGTCATACGGGTCGGTCAAGGTGGCATCCTGATGATGCGCCAGATGCAGATCGCGAAAACGGTCATACGGAATGGCCAGGGTCAGCGGCAGCGCCATCAGCGCCTCATTCAGCCATTTGGCTCGGAACGGGTGCCCGTGCAGGACTTCGTGCGTCAAAGACGAATGCAGGGCCGCAACAAAGCCCAAAGCCAGCACCGCCAACCACAGCGAAATATCCGCCAGCCAGAACAGCCCGACCAGCCATGCGGCATAGCAGCCGACGATCAGGGCAAATGTACCCCATTCGGGCGACTTGGGTGTCGAGGGCTCAGCCATTGCGCCCCCACGAAACTCCGTCCCAAATTCTTTCATAGACAATGTAAAGCGCCAGGCCGATGGCGGTATTCGCCAGCGCCAATGCCCCGCCGACGGCGGCCGAGCCTGTGGCGATCAGGCCCACCAGCGTCATGGTGGCCAGCCCCATGACACTCCACACGATTGCTTTCACGACAGATCTTCGCCGCGTTTCCATTCCGAACCCCATTCTTTTTGTTTTTACAAAGGGGTTACCGTTCAGTGCATGCGCTGAAAATTCTGAATATGATTAACAAAATTCATCAATTGTGATATTTTTCATCTTATGCAGGAAAATATCGACAAACGCGACCGCGCCGCTCAATTCCGCCTACGCCTTGCCCGCGCGATGGAGGACCGTCACGTCAGCCAAAGCGCGCTTGCGCGCCATATCGGCGTGGACCGATCAACCGTATCCCAGTTGTTGGCCGATCATGGCGCGCGTCTTCCCAATGCGCATGTTGTGGGTGGCTGCGCCGCAGCACTGGGCGTTTCGGCTGACTGGTTGCTGGGCCTGTCCGACAGACCGGAAAGCGCGGCGGAAATTCTGGCCAGTACCCTGTCCATTACCGAAGC
The DNA here is from genome assembly GCF_056543025.1 of Ruegeria sp. A4. Taxonomy (NCBI): domain Bacteria; kingdom Pseudomonadati; phylum Pseudomonadota; class Alphaproteobacteria; order Rhodobacterales; family Roseobacteraceae; genus Ruegeria; species Ruegeria sp. A4. The sequence goes on from NZ_JBQGAW010000001.1 coordinate 855,146, forward strand.
GCCCCGCGCCCTGGTCGATGAGCGGATTTTCGACTGGCACAAAGAAGCCGCCGGGTACAAGATCCGCTATGTCCCGGCCACCCTGCCCGACATGCTCAAGACGCGCGCGGTGCTGGAGTGGGAATATGCCCCCCATCTGGGGCGCACGGCGGATCAGGCCATCGGTGCGTCCGAAGACAGGTTGGCGTGGATGCGCAGTGCGCAGTCTGATTACGAAATTGCCATGCCATTGTTCGAGATCGAGAGCTTTGCCAGCGGCACGGGGTATTACCATGGCCTTTGTCCGGAAATTCGTCTGGAGCAGATCGATCATCTGCTGGCGCTGTGTGAACAGCTTTATCCCCGAATGCGTGTCTATCTGTTCGATGCCAAACGGCTTTATTCAGCCCCTGTAACGATTTTCGGGCCGCTGCTGTGCGTTTTTTATGCAGGCAGTCACTATATGGCGTTCCGAGACCGGGACCGGATCGAGACGTTTTCACGGCACTTCGACACACTTGTGCGCGAGGCCGATGTGGCCGCCCGCGATTTCCCGGACCACTTGCGACAACTCAGAACGGCTGTATCCGGCAAGAATTGATGCAGCGGCGCAAAACCTGTGCTATCGTCCCTTGGCGCGAACCAACGGGCATTCCGATCACAAACGGAGGACCACAGGAATGGACGCAATTCAAACCGCTCAATATGCGCGCGCGCTGTATGCCGCGCACGGAGACCGGGCCGAGGCGGAAGCCGCGCAGAAAATGCGTGAATGCGAAGCCGCCGGAAACCAGAAAGAGGCGCAGGATTGGCAGGCGGTCCGTCAGACCATCCGCCAGATCCGCGGACCAAATCAGGGCTGACCTACAGTTTTGGGTCGGGGTTGACCGTGTGCCCATCCACCGCAATCACCTGCCCAGACACCAGCCGTGCTGCGTCTGAAGCAAGAAAGACGGCCATATTGGCGATATCCTGCGCTTCCACAAAGCGCCCCATAGAGGTGCCCGAGGCATAGCCCTGATAGACCTCATCGCGGGTCATGCCTTTCGCAGCTGCCTCTCGGGCCAAGACACCTTCCATACGCGGGCCTTCCACGGCACCCGGGCAAATGGCGTTTGCGCGAATGCCCATCGGCCCAAGTTCCATCGCCAGCGTTTTCATCAACCCTATGACCGCCCATTTGGCCGAGGCATAGGGCGCTCGGAACGGATAGCCGTACTGACCGGCTGTCGAAGAGGTCAAAATAATGCTGCCCGCCCGCGCCGATTTCATCATAGGGGCCGCGTGCTTGGCGGCCAGAAAGGCCCCGTCCAAATTGACCGCAACGCAGGCGCGCCATGCATCCAGATCGATATCCTCGATCGCGCTGGTCGGCCCGGCGATTCCGGCATTTGCGCACAGAACATCCAACCCGCCGGCGGCCCCGACAGCCTGAAACACCGCGCTCATGTCGGCCTCATTGGTCACATCAGCCCTTTGCGCCACCCAATGGTCGGGCAAGATTTCCAGGGCTGACTGGTCAATATCCGTTACCCAGACATTATAACCGGCGGCGTCAAACGCCGCGGCCATCGCATGACCGACACCTGATGCCCCGGCCGTTACCAATACGCGCCTAGTCACGATGGCTTCCGAATGGCGGCACCCGCCCCTTCAGGGTAAGGCAAAGCGGCCTGTGCCTCGGCAATCCGCGCCATCGCTGCTTCGATCCTGGGCGACGGCGGGCTGGGACGGCGGGTTTCAAGACTGACATGCAGCAGAAAGCTCTCGCCCGTGGCCAACAGCTTGTCGCCTTCATACATGCTGTGAAAGACATGCAGCTTCTTGCCCTGCCCCAACAGCATCTGCGTGCGCACGTCGATCTTCGCCCCTGCATGGACCTCGTCGATGTAACGGATGTGGTTCTCGGCGGTGAAATAGCTGCCACCCGACGCGATATACTCCATATCGCAACCGATGATCTCCATGAAACGGTCCGTGGCGGCCGCAAAGGCTTCCAGATACTTGGCTTCGTTCATGTGGCCGTTGTAATCCGTCCAGTCCAACGGAACGGCGCGGGACAGGGTCAGGATCGGCTGGCTCAGATCCGCCTGATCCAGCGACGGCAGAGCACCCGGTTTCAACAGCGCATCATGCTGGTTCAGCACCGCCCCCGCGCCATAATTCTGCGCCTTGAGGGCCCGCATCATGCCAACAAGATTGTTGTCGCGAATGCGTTCCAGTTCCCGGATTGAATGCATTCCGGATTGCGCGTCTGACTGATCGGCGATCAGGTCGACCAGTTCATCGGTGAATTCCGGCACGTCCATCAGCTTGGTCCATGGCCATTTCAAGGCTGGCCCGAACTGAGCCATGAAATGCCGCATCCCCGCTTCACCTCCGGCCACGCGGTAGGTTTCGAACAATCCCATCTGCGCCCAGCGGATGCCAAAGCCCATCCGGATCGCCTCGTCGATTTCTTCGGTGGTCGCAATGCCATCCTTGACCAGCCAGAGCGCCTCGCGCCAGACGGCTTCCAGAAAGCGGTCGGCGATATGCGCGTCGATCTCTTTCTTGACATGCAGCGGAAAGAATCCAACCGAGGTCAGCAATTCCCTGGCCCGTTCAATCATCTGCGGTGGGTTTTTGTCGGTCGGCACCAGCTCGATCAGCGGCAGCAGATAGACTGGGTTGAACGGGTGCGTCACGACGATCTGTTCGGGCCGCAAAGCACCGTGCTGAAGCTCGGATGGTCTGAACCCGCTGGTCGATGACCCGATGATCGCATCTGGATCACAAGCCTCCTGCAAGCCCTTGTAAACCTTCAGCTTCAAATCCAGCCGCTCTGGCACGCTTTCCTGGATCCACGTCGCGCCCTGTACGGCGTCGGCCATGTCGTCATGAAAGCTCAGCGCGCCCTCGGCCGGCAACGGAACGTCACTCAGCCCCGGCAGGGATCGCCGCGCATTGTCCAGCACTTCGCCTATTTTGCGCTCTGCTTCGGGGTCCGGGTCGAACACCCGAACGTCCCAGCCATTGAGCAGGAACCGTGCGGCCCATCCGCCGCCGATGACACCGCCCCCGATAATTGCTGCCGTCTTTGTCATGCTGTCCTCTAATCGATACAGATTACCTGCGCGCGCCCCGCTTCATCCAGATGCGGAATGCATCCGAATTGCGGTGTCACCGCGCTGCATTGTTTGGTGTCCGACAGGCAGAACCCTGCGCAGTCAGAGGCTTTTTCACAGGAGTTTCCAGCGTCGGGCAAAGGTTCAAAGCAGATAAACTGCCGTATCCGCCCGCCCATCTCATAGCTTCCCCCTTTGGCTTCGCAGTCCTTGCGGGCCAAAGGATCTTCCGCGGTCTGTGCCACCCCGACCCGGGGCAGACATACGGCCAGAACCGTCGCGCAGATTACAAGCACCGATCGCATTGCTCACTTCCTCTTGCTGCGCCCCTGCACTTACCGGTCATGGCAAGGGACGCAAACAGGTCAACCCTTGGGTGCCCGTTTGACCAGCCCCAGCTTCTCACGCACTTCCTGCGGGCCGATCACCCGCGCGCCCATGTTCTCGATGATGGTGCCTGCGCGTTCGACCAGTTGCCAGTTTTCGGCCAGCACACCCTTGTCCAGCCACAGGTTGTCCTCGAGCCCCACGCGCACATTGCCGCCCGCCAGCACCGAGGCCGCCACATAGGCCATCTGATGCCGCCCCAGCGAGAACGCGCTGAAGGTCCAGTCATCGGGCACGTTGTTTACCATCGCCATGAAGGTGTTCAGATCATCCGGCGCGCCCCACGGCACGCCCATGCACAGTTGAACCAGGGCGTTGGGTTCCAGAATTCCCTCTTTCACCAGTTGCTTGGCAAACCACAGATGGCCGGTGTCAAAGGCCTCGATCTCGGGTTTCACGCCCAGATCGGTCATCATCTGCCCCATAGCCCGCAACGCGCCGGGCGTATTGGTCATGACGTAATCCGCCTCGGCAAAGTTCATCGTCCCGCAATCCAGCGTGCAGATTTCGGGCAGACATTCGGCCACATGCGCCACACGCTCGGTCGCACCAACCAGATCGGTTCCAGCCTCGGCCAATGGCAACGGGTTTTCGATACCGCCGAACACCATGTCTCCGCCCATGCCAGCCGTAAGGTTCAGCACTGCGTCCACCTCGGCATCCCGAATCCGATCGGTCACCTCACGATACAGCGCCAGATCGCGCGACGGGGCACCTGTTTCGGGGTCGCGCACATGGCAGTGCACCACGGCAGCACCCGCCTTCGCGGCGGCAATCGCACTGTCGGCAATTTGCTTCGGTGAACGCGGCACATGAGGGCTTCGATCCTGCGTCCCGCCCGAGCCGGTCACGGCGCAGGTGATGAAGACTTCGCGGTTCATTTCCAGAGGCATGGCGTTTTCCCCAAGTTATACCCGGTTTTGCCTTGGGTTTTCCCCAGGCTTCTCCCCGGATTCCGATTTGCGTTCTGGCCCGACTCTGGCGCAGCCTTGGGAAAACCACTTGGCAGAATGCGAATCGAACTTGATGCAATCCGCAAAAAACATACTGCAACCCGAACATCGGGCCCTGAAAACCGCCGTTCTGGTGCTGGACGAATGCAACACGCTCAGCTTCGCCTCGGCGGTCGATCCGATGCGCGCTGCCAACCGCCTAGCGGACCGGCCCGCATTTGACTGGGACTATGTGACCGCCACAGCCGAACCCGCGATGCTGACCAGCGCCTTGCAAGTGCCCGGCATCCCGCTTGCTCGCCTGCAAGGCTGCGACCTCATGATTGTCGTCGCGGGCTTCCAACTGGCCCGCCACGCCACCCCCAGCCTGCTGGCCGGGCTGCGCCGCATTGCCGGTACCGGGGCGACGATGGCCGGGATTGACGGCGGCCCCTGGCTGCTGGCTGAGGCCGGGCTGCTGGACGGTCACTCTGCGACGACCCACTGGGAAGACCTGGAAAACTTCGCCACTCGTTTCCCCGACGTCGATGTGCGCCCCGACCGCTTTACTGTCTCGGACGGTCGCCTGACCTCGGGCGGCGCGATTCCCGCTGTCGAGATGATGCTGCACATCATCGCCGCCCGTCATGGCGCGGGTTTCGCCTCCCGTGTCTCGGGCCTGTTTCTGTATGATGGCGCGCCGGACCCCGGCACACCGCAAAGCCGCACCGGCGTTCCACATCGCCACACCGCGTTGACGGCAAAGGCGAATTCGCTGATGCAGGCATCCCTGGATGACCCCCTGCCACTGGCCCATATCGCAGACCAGCTGGGCACCAGCCCGCGCACCCTGCAACAACAGTTCCGCCTGCGCCTAAACACCACACCGCAGGATCACTATCTGCAACTGCGCCTGGCCGAGGCCCGCCGTCTGGTCACCGACACCGACCTTCCATTGATGGATGTCGCGCTGGCCACCGGTTTTGCCTCGCAATCCAGCTTCGCCCGCGCTTTCCGCACCGCGCATGGCCAATCTGCCCGCGACCTCAGGCAAGAGCGCGCGCACCCCACCCATCACTGACCGGATCCAACTTCATCTGGCCAGAAATATCCCGGGGGAGGCACGCGCAGCGTGCCGGGGGCAGAGCCCCCTCGCCTCAGTACGGCATCGGGTGCGCCTTGTGGACAGCGTCCAGCTCGGCCAACACCTCCTGTGACAACGTCAAATCCGCACCGGCTAATACGTGTTCAAGCTGCGCGACCGTGGTCGCGCCAAAAATCGCCGACATCATAAATGGTCGCGAGCGGCACCAGGCCAGCGCCATATGGGTCGGATCCAGGCCATGTCGCGCGGCAACATCCAGATAGGCCGCGACCGCATCAAACACCCGGTCAGACTTGCGCCCGCCCAATTGAGGCGAAAGCGACATACGTGAGCCGTCCGGCACGGCCCCGCCCTGGTATTTCCCGGTCAGCAGCCCGGTACCCAGGGGTGAAAACGCCATCAGGCCGACATCTTCATGTACGCTCAGCTCGGCCATGTCGGTATCGAACAGACGGCAGAGCAACGAATACTCATTCTGCACGGACGCCGCACGCGGTGTGCCCGTCTGTTCGGCCAGTCTCAGCCACTGCGCCGTACCCCACGCGCTTTCATTCGACAGACCAAAAGCACAGATGTTGCCTTTGTCCACCTGAACCTGCAAGGCCTCCAGACACTCCTGCATATTCTCCAGAACGTCCGCGGTATTGTGGCCCGAAGGCGCATAATCCCAGTTTTGACGGAACATATAGCTGCCGCGATTGGGCCAGTGGAACTGGTAGAGATCGATGTAATCCGTCTGCAACCGCCTCAAAGACCCTTCGATGGCCTCGGGAATGGTCTTGGCGGTGATCGGCGCACCGTCGCGAACATATGACAGCCCCTCACCCGAATGCTTGGTCGCCAGTACGAAATCCGCCCGGCGCGACGAATTCGCGGCATTCCAGTTTCCAAGAATTTCTTCGGTCCGACCAATTGTCTCTTTGGCGACAGGATTCACCGGATACATCTCGGCGGCATCCACAAAGTTGATCCCCGCATCCAGCGCCATGTCCATCTGCCGGTGCGCATCCGATTCCGAGGTCTGCGACCCGAACGTCATCGTCCCGAGGCAAAGATCGCTCACGACAATCCCGGTGCGGCCCAGAGGCTTCATCTGCATCTTCAAATCTCCTGATAAATGGCACGGCCCGTCAGGCTTCGGCCTTCTTTTCCCACCGCCCGGATTCCTCCGACCAGTATTGCGCGGCGCATCCGGCGCCGGTCAGCGTCTTCCACTGCCCGCGCGCGTGCTGTACGGCCATGTCGTCATTGCCGTCGAACAGAATGCAAACCCGCTCCAGGGCCGACACCTCTTCGGGTTCGACCGGCGCGCCGTCCACCGCCATGACACACACCGCGCCGTTAGGGGCCTCGGCGCTGGTGGTCAGAAGGATCGGCTGCTCGGCATCATGCGGGCCGCCTTCGCGACCATGTGGCAGGAACCCGTCCTCGGGGCCCAGCCACAGCTTTTCATCCAGCCAGTCCATCCGCGCGGGATCGGTGCCCCGCACGGCAATCTTCCACCCGGCCTGCCGCGCCTTGTCCAGCAGCACAGGCAAGGTGTGCTCCAGCGGCTGGCGGGTCAGATGGTAGAAATAGACAGCACCCATTCGCTTACTCGAAATTGTCCTGCACGAACCGGCTCAGCGCGCGCACACCCCAGCCCGTGGCACCTTTGGGCGCATAGGATGTCTCGGACGACACCGAGGCCACACCCGCGATATCCAGATGGATCCAGGGCGTATCCTCTTTCACGAAACGTTGCAGAAACTGCGCCGCCGTGATCGAACCCGCCGGACGGCCACCGACGTTCTTCATGTCGGCGATGCGCGATTTGAGCAGCTTGTCATAGGCATCTCCCAACGGCATCCGCCACGCACCTTCATCCTCGGCCCGGGCCGATTTCAGGAAGGCGTCACAGAATGTGTCATTGTTGGAAAACACACCTGCATTCTCATGACCCAGCCCGATGATGATCGCCCCGGTCAGGGTGGCCAGATCGATCATGCCCACCGGTTTGAACCGCTCCTGCGCGTACCACATCACGTCGCACAGAACCAAACGGCCTTCGGCATCGGTGTTGATGATCTCGACCGTGTCGCCCTTCATCGACTTGACCACATCGCCAGGACGGGTGGCATTGCCCGAAGGCATGTTCTCGACAAGCCCGACAAGGCCCACCACATTGGCCTTGGCCTTGCGCTTGGCCAACGCGCGCATCGTGCCCGCGACAACACCGGCACCGCCCATGTCCATGGTCATGTCTTCCATGCCACCGGCCGGTTTCAGCGAAATGCCACCTGTGTCGAAAACCACCCCCTTGCCCACCAGAGCCAAGGGCGCATCGTCCTTGTCGCCGCCATTCCAGTGCATCACAACGACTTTGGACGGGCTGGCAGAGCCCTGCCCGACGCTCAGCAAAGTGCGCATGCCCAGTTCAGCCAGCTTGTCCTCTTCCAGAACTTCGACTTCCAGGCCCAGCTCCTGCATCTCGACAAGACGATCGGCAAATTCCGTGGTCGTCAGAACATTTGCAGGTTCGTTGGTCAGATCACGGGTCATCCGCACGCCGTCGGCAATCGCGTATAGCGGTGCAAACTCTGCTTCGGCTTCCTTGGGTTTTGAATGTCCGATCGTAATCGAACCGCTGCCTTCGCTGTCCTTGGTTTTGTGCGCGTTGAAATCATAACTGCGCAGCACCATGCCAAGGGCCAGGTTTTCGGTCTGCGCCTGATTGCCGACCATCACCAGCATGTCCTTGCCACCCGCGCATTTGGCCAAAGCGGCACCAGCCTTGCGGGCCTCGTCGGCTTCCGGGCGGCGCGGCAGCACCACGACGTCCAGCGCTTCGGCCGCCATCCCAGCCGGCCAAGCCATCGAGATGACATCGCCGGTTTTGGTCTTTCCGAATTTCTCACTTTCGACAAGCCGCGCCACAGCGCCTTTCGTCAGACGATTGGCCCGACGCGCCGCAGGGTTCATTTTTCCGTCCGACGGAATGATGATGGCCACCCGCCCTTCGGCCTGCGCCATCGCATCCAAGTCAAACTCCTGAAAGCGGACCGGTATCAGACTGCTCATTGCAAACTCCTCGAATTCTGTTCCCCAAGACCTAGCCCGCGCCGCCCGACTTGACCAGATAGCAGTTTTCCCCGCGTTTCAATTGCAGTAAGGTCCCGAAAAAATTACCGGCAGGCTCGGGGGAGAAAGACGTGACACGAGAGGGCAGGCATACGCCGTCGCGCAGGAAGACATGCATGCGCGATTTCGGCCCGTTTTCCGGCGCAAAAGGCTTGGCGGGGGCAGTCTTGTGATCCTCGACCGTTATTTCGCCCGCCGCTTTCTACAGAGCTTTCTGGTCATCGGCGGTATTTTTCTGACCTTGATGATTCTCATCGATCTGATCGAACAGATCCGCCGATTTGACGAAGTCGACCTGTCCTTCGGCCAATTGTTGCACCTGACGCTTCTGAACACACCGGCCGCCATCAGTGAAATGCTGCCCCTGCTGGTCATTCTGTCCACCATCGCTTTGTTCGTAGGGCTGGCACGGACCTCTGAACTCGTGGTGACCCGCGCCACGGGTCGCTCGGGTATCCGCGCACTGGTCGCGCCAGCGGCGCTGGCCCTGATCATCGGTGCGCTTGCAGTGGCATTGCTAAACCCCATCGCTGCGGCCACATCCCAGGAATTCCAACGCCTGTCCGATTCCTATCGCAACAACGGAAGTTCAGCGCTTTCGATCAGCAGCGAAGGCCTTTGGCTGCGTCAATCGGCGGAAAACGGACAGGCCGTCATCCATGCCCGGGGCACCTCGAACGGGGATACGCTGGGCCTGGACGACGTGACCATCATCACCTTTGCGCGCGATGGCAAACCCACCCAGCAGATCGTCGCCGACAGGGCCGTGCTGGAAGACGGAAACTGGGTCCTGTCGCGGGCCAAGATCTGGAATTTGCAGAACGGGCAGAACCCCGAAACCAGTTCGGTGGAGCATGAACGGCTGGAGTTGCCGACCTCGCTGACCCGGCAGCGCATTCTGGACACTCTGGGGCAACAGGATTCAGTGTCGGTTTTTGACCTGCCGCAACTGATCAAGGATCTGCGCGAAGCCGGGTTTTCGACCAAGCAATATGAAGTCTGGTTGCAGGTGCAGCTGGCCAGGCCCTTCTTTCTGGTCTCGATGGTGCTGATCGGGGCTGCTTTCACCATGCGCCACGTTCGGTTCGGCGGTACCGGAATAGCAGTTTTGACGGCCGTACTGCTTGGCTTTGCCATCTATTTCGTCCGCAATTTTGCGCAAATCCTCGGAGAAAACGGACAATTGCCCGTCTATATCGCGGCCTGGGCGCCGCCCTTCGCCGCCATCTTGTTGTCCCTTGGCCTGCTTCTACACGCGGAGGACGGCTGATGCAGAGCATGATTTTCCTGCTGCTGACCAGCGCAATCGCGTTGTCAACACCGACCGTTCTGGCGGCGCAAACCACGTCGACCGAGCCTGACCCGCAAGCTGCGCAGTCACAGGCCGAACCCGCCCTTTTGGTTGCCGACAAGGTCTTTATAACACCTGATAGAAAACTGGTGGCCGAAGGCAATGTCGAAGCCTTTCAGGGCGATACCAAGCTGTCAGCCCAACGTGTCACCTATGACCGGGAAACGGGTGAGCTGACGCTCGAGGGACCTATTCGCATTGATCAGGGGGGCCAGTCGACCCTTCTGGCCGATTCCGGACAGCTGGACAGCGGTATCCAAAACGGTCTGCTGATCGGTGCTCGGATGGTTTTCGATCAGCAGATCCAGATTGCCTCGGTTCAGGCGAAACGGGCAGCGGGTCGCTATACGCAGTTCAGCAAGGTCTCGGCCACTTCCTGCCATGTCTGCACCAACGGTAAGCCACCCCTTTGGCAAATCCGCGCCCGCAAGGTCACCCACGACCAGTTGGAGCGGCAATTGTACTTTGAAGGCGCGCAGCTTCGGGTGCTTGATTATCCGGTATTCTATTTCCCCTATCTGCGCTTGCCGGACCCCACTTTGGATCGCGCAACCGGCTTTCTTGTGCCGTCGATCCGCAGCACCTCACAACTGGGAACGGGGGTTCAGGTTCCCTATTTCTTCAAGCTGGGGGACCACAAGGATCTGACCTTGACGCCGTACTTGTCGGGCAAGACCACGACGCTGGGGTATCGATATCGCCAGGCGTTCGTGAACGGGCGCATTCAGCTTGAAGGGGCCTATACCCGTGATGATGTCCAGCCCGATCAGGATCGCGGTTATCTGTTCGCCGGGGGTTGGTTCAGCCTGAAGAACGATTTCCGGCTGACATTCGATCTGAAAACCACCTCGGACGACGCCTATCTGGCGGACTACGGGCTGCCGGACCTGGACCGTTTGCGCAGTGAAATTGCGCTGGAACGGATCAAACGCGACACCGCATTCAAAACAAGCCTGATCCATTACAAAACACTGCGTGACAGTGAAAATCAGGACGAAATCCCATCCCGCGTCTTCGACCTGAATTATGAAAAGCGATTCTTCCCCGGCGCACTTGGCGGCGAGGTTCGGCTGGCTTTTATCGGCCACGCACATGAACGCACCAGCGACGCCGATATCGTTGGCCGTGACATAGCAAGGGCAACTGTTGATGCCGAATGGTTGCGAAGCTGGACATTTGCATCGGGCCTGCGCGCGGACGCGACGCTGGGCGCATCGGTGGATACGTTCAATATTCGCCATGACAGCAACTTTCCCAGCAATGTGACCCGCTCGACGCCGCGCGCGGCGTTGACGCTTCGCTATCCGATGACCCGTCGTGAAAAGACCGGCGCGGTTCAGCTTCTGGAACCGATCGCACAGTTGGGATGGACCCATGTCTCGGACACTGATGTGCCAGATGATGAAAGCACGTTTCAGGAATTCGATCAGGGTAACCTGCTGGCCCTGTCCCGTTTCCCTGCGGAAGATCAGCGCGAAGACGGTGCCACCGGGGTCATCGGCCTGAACTGGGCCCGCTATGGTGCAGACGGACAGCAGGCGCTTGTAACGTTGGGTCAGGTGTTTCGGGCGGATGCCGACCCGAATTTCACCCTGACATCCGGGTTGCAGGGCACCACATCCGACTTGCTGGTGGCGGGGCAAATCACCACGGCCAACGGTTGGTCACTCGGCGGGCGTGGTCTGATCGACAGCGATTTCAGTTTCGTCAAAGCTGAATTGCGCGGCGCCTGGGCATCCGAATTTGCCGGCCTGTCCGGAAGTTATATCTGGCAGGAAGAGGATCCGGCGGAAAACATTGCGGATGAAATCTCGGAAATCTGGCTTTTGGGCCGCTATCAAGTCGACCAGAACTGGCTTACGAATGCCGAGGCACGCTATGATCTGAACCAGTCAGAGCCAATCCGGCTGGGGCTTGGTGTAACCTACCAGAATGAATGTGTTCAGGTTAACATGTCCGTAAGCAGACGCTTTACTTCAACATCCACTATTGAGCCTTCGACAGAATTCGGCTTTACCCTATCGCTGACAGGATACGCCCTTGAAGGCGGTGGTAACACATACAAGAGAAAATGCAGTTGATATCAGGTTTCTCCAGGTTTCTTCGTTCCGGTTGGCACAAACCGGTCACGCCGGCACTGGCCGCCGTTTTCCTCGCTTTTTCAGCGCCGCAGGTCAGCGCCCAGAGCCTGTTCTCGCCAGCGATCCGCGTGAATCAGGATATCGTCACCTGGTACGAACTGGAACAACGCCTGCAATTCCTGAATGTTCTGGGCCTGCCCGGCGGCAATGAAGCTGACGTCAGAGAAGCCCTGATCGAAGAAAAGTTGCGCAAGCAGGCCATGCGTGAAGCAGGCGTGGAAGCTGCGCCGGAAGCCGTACAACTGGGTATCGACGAGTTCGCCTCGCGCGGGCAATTGTCCACCGAACAGTTCCTGCAACTTTTGGGTGAGGCAGGCGTCGACCCGGAAACTGTCCGTGATTATGTTGCAGATCAGCTGGCCTGGCGCGACTATGTCAGCTCGCGCTATCTGTCGCAGGCCCGTCCGACCGAAGACGAGATTGATCGCGCGCTGGGACAAACCGGTGGCGGCGGCCTTCAGGTTTTGCTGTCCGAGATCATCATCCCGGTGAACCCGCAAACCGTTGCACAGACCGAATTGCTGGCGGAAGAAATCTCGCGACTTGAAACTATCGAAGCGTTTTCAGCCGCAGCGGCGCAATATTCCGGAGCCGCAACCCGCAACGAAGGCGGACGTCTGGACTGGCTGAATATCTCCAACCTGCCGCCTGCCTTGCAGCCGGTTATTCTTGGGCTTCAGAACGGTGAGATCACCGATCCCATCAGTTTGCCAAACGCAGTCGCCCTGTTTCAGTTGCGCGGATTGCGCGAGGTGGCAACCGCCGCGCCGCGTATTTCCAAGCTAGATTATGCTGCCTATTACCTGCCGGGTGGTCGCAGCGCCGAGACCCTGGCACGGGCTGCCGCCCTGCGGGAGGAGATCGACACCTGCGATGACTTGTATGGAATCGCCAAGGATCAACCCGTCGAAGTCCTGGACCGCATCGAAGCCAGCCCTTCAGAAGTACCACGTGATTTCGCCGTAGAACTGGCCAAGCTGGATCGCTTCGAGGTGTCAACAAATCTGACCCGCAACAACGGGCAGACGCTGGTGTTCTTGATGCTATGCAACCGAGTCCGCGACCTGGGCGAAGACACCTCGCGGGCGGATGTCGCGAATGCACTGGCGCAGCAGCGGCTACAGGCCTTTGCGTCCAGCCTGGTAGAGCAGCTGCGGGCTGACGCCACCATTGTTCAGGAATGACACGCCCGATTGCGCTCAGCTGCGGTGAACCGGCCGGGATCGGCCCTGAAATCGCGGCCAAAGCATGGGCCGAGCTGCGCCAAAGCTGCCCGTTTTTCTTTGTCGGCGACGCCAACCACCTGCCCGCTGGCACGCCCATTGCGAAAATCCAAACCCCTTCGGATGCTGTTGCAGTCAGTGATCAGGCCTTGCCCGTGCTGCAACTGAACTTCCCTGCTGCAAACATGCCCGGTCAGCCAGACCCAGCCAATGCCCCATCGGTGATTGATGCCATCGAAACCGGCGTCGATCTTGTGAAGGCCGGGGCAGCGGCCGCTCTGTGCACCGCGCCCATTCACAAGAAGGCCCTGATTGACGGGGCCGGGTTTACCTATCCCGGCCATACCGAGTTTCTGGCTGCGCTGTCGGGCACCCGCCGGGTTGTCATGATGCTGGCCAGCGACCAGTTGCGGGTTGTCCCGGCGACAATCCACATTCCCTTGGCGCAGGTTCCCGCCGCGCTGACGCCCGACCTGCTGCGCGAGACGATCGAAATCACCGCGCGCGGCCTGCGCGACCAGTTTGGCATACAGCACCCCCGCATCGCCATAGCCGGCCTGAACCCCCATGCCGGCGAAGGCGGCAAAATGGGCCGCGAAGAGCTTGAATGGATCGCCCCAATGCTGGCCGATCTGAACCCGGAAGGTGCGACCCTGACGGGACCCCACCCTGCGGATACGCTGTTCCATGCCGCTGCCCGCGCCCGCTATGACGCGGCGATCGCAATGTATCATGATCAGGCGCTGATCCCGATCAAGACACTGGATTTCGACCGGGGTGTGAACGTCACCCTTGGCCTGCCCTTCATCCGCACGTCGCCAGATCACGGCACTGCACTGGATATCGCCGGGAAAGGCATCGCCAATCCAACCAGCCTGATCGAAGCTCTGAAGCTTGCCCAACGCATGGCAAAAGGCTCTTGATCCTTCATCTGGCTGAAAATATCCCCGCCGGAGGCTTAAAACTTCTGGCGCTGCCCCTGCGGCCTGCGTCACGGTAATCGGATCATGAGTGCTATCGACAATCTCCCCCCTCTGCGCGAGGTCATCGCCACACATCAACTCTCGGCGCGCAAATCCCTGGGTCAGAACTTCCTGCTGGACCTCAACCTGACCGCCAAAATCGCCCGTCAGGCTGGCGATCTTGCAGACTGCGACGTACTGGAAATCGGCCCCGGTCCTGGTGGCCTCACCCGAGGGCTCCTGTCCGAAGGCGCACGCAAGGTCGTGGCGGTCGAAAAAGACACCCGCTGCATCGCCGCCCTGAACGATATCGCCGCTGCCTATCCCGGAAGGCTGGAGGTCATCAATGGTGACGCGCTCGAGATCAACCCGCTGGAACACCTGACCCCACCAATCCGCATCGCGGCCAACCTTCCATACAACGTCGGCACCGAACTGCTGGTACGCTGGCTGACACCCCCGGAATGGCCCCCCTTCTGGCAGAGCCTGACGCTGATGTTCCAACGCGAAGTGGCCGAACGCATCGTGGCCCAGCCCGGCAGCAAGGCGTATGGCCGCCTCGCCATCCTCGCCCAATGGCGGGCCGAGGCGCGCGTCGCCATGTCCCTTCCCCCCGGCGCCTTCACCCCTCCGCCCAAAGTCTCCAGCGCGGTGGTCCACCTGACCGCCCTGCCCGAACCGCGCTATCCTGCTGACGCCGCGACCCTGTCGCGAGTGGTGGCCTCTGCCTTCAATCAACGCCGCAAAATGCTGCGTGCCTCGCTTAAAGGCGTCGCTCCGGATATCGAGGATCGCCTGCGGGCCGCAGGTATCCAACCCACTGAACGGGCCGAGCAGGTTCCGCTTGAAGCGTTCTGTGCCCTGGCGCGCGAAATCCAGAAACCCTGATCACAAAAAAGCCCCGAGGCTTGACCTCGGGGCTTTGCAAATTCTGATGACGGCTTATTCAGCCGCTTCCGGTGCGTCGCCATCCGTTTTGGGCGCATCTTCAGCCGCTGGCGCCGGTTTGGGTTTGCGTGCCCGCGGTTTTCGCGCAGGCTTTTCCTTCTTCTCAGCTGCCGGGGCTTCGGCCCCTTTGCTTTCCGGTGTCTCGACCAAACCGCTTTCCGGAGCAGCGTCCGGTGCGGCGAAATCCATTACGTCCGGCTGCGGGGCTTCGGCGGGATCGGCCTGCCGGGCCGCTTCACGTTCCTGGCGCTCGGCGCGCTCACGGTCACGCTCGGCCTGGCGTTCGCGGTTCTGGCGTTCCTGCTCTTCGCGGCGCGCTTCAATCTCGCGCTGCGCCTCACTCAGCATGCGCAGATAATGTTCCGCGTGCTGTTGGAAGTTTTCCGCCGCAACGCGGTCGTTTGACAGCTGAGCGTCACGCGCCAGCTGATTGTACTTATCAATGATTTGCTGCGGCGTGCCACGCACCTTGCCTTCAGGACCCGAGCTGTCAAAAACCCGGTTTACGACGTTACCGCCGGAAGGACGATTGCGGTTGTTCTTGGCCCGCGAGCGGGATTTGGAAGATCTCATCTTTCTTTACGTCAGCCTTATCAATGCGCTGTCGCTCAACCCGTGTTTTGCACTGCTCAGAGGCGTTTGCCGTGACGGGATGTCGACTTTTTTGGGCTTGGCGTCAGGGGTGCGCTGCAACAGCGTCAACCTCGCCGACTAATCCTGAGTAAACATGTCCTGACCGCGCAGACAAGAGGAATCTGGGATTTTCACACGCTTTTTTACTCGGGGCAGCGTTTTTTGGCTTCAGACAACAGTTTCAACCCGGCATCTTCGCGCCGACAACCCGGTCACGCCCGTCCAGATCGGGGATTACGCGAATATCCGCCAAACCCGCCGCATCAAACAAGGCAGACACCAGATTTGCCTGTGTCGGGCCAATTTCCACAAGTATTCGCCCGCCTGGCAGCAGGTAATCCGGTGCCGAGGCCGCAATCTGCCGATACGCGCCCAGCCCGTCCCCTTCATCGGTCAGCGCCATGCGCGGCTCGTGCTCCCGCACTTCGGGCGAAAGATCCTCCATTTCGGATACGGAAATATACGGTGGGTTGGAAACAATCAGGTCAAACTGGCCTTCAATGTCTTCGAACCAGTTTGACTGCACAATCTCGGCACGTCCTTGCACCTTGTGGAGCACGGCATTGGCGCTGGCCTGAAGACAGGCGGCTTCACTCAGGTCGACCCCAAGGCCCGAAGCGCTGGTGCGCTCCGCAAGCAGTGTGACCAGAATACAGCCCGACCCGACCCCGAGGTCCAAAACATGGTCGAAAGGTTCGCTCAGCGCGGCCTCGATCAAGGTTTCAGTCTCGGGGCGTGGATCCAGAACATCGGAACTGACACGAAACCTGCGCCCATAGAACTCGCGTTCGCCCAGCAGATGAGACACCGGCACCCGAATGGCACGCAAAGAAACCAGCTGGTCATAGCGTTCAGCGATCTCGGGCTGCAACTCTTCCGGGGCAATCAGCGTCACCCGGCTGGCTTCTATCCGTGCGGCATGGGCCAACAACAGGCGCGCATCGCGCGCCGGGTCATCCACGCCCGCGGCCCTCAAACGCGCGGTTGCGGCCACCATGGCCTGCGCTGCTGTTTGCAGCCCCATCATTGCGCCATCTCGGCCAGCAACCGGGCCTGATCATCCGCCGTCAGAGCGTCAATCACTTCGTCCAGATCCCCCTGCATCACCTGATCCAGTTTATAGAGCGTCAGGTTGATCCGGTGATCCGTCATCCGCCCCTGTGGGAAATTATAGGTGCGAATGCGTTCCGAACGATCCCCTGATCCCACCTGGCTGGCCCGGTCGGCGGAACGTTCGCTGTCGATCCGCTGCCGCTCGAGGTCATAAAGCCGCGTCTTCAGCACCTGCATGGCGATCTCGCGGTTGCGATGCTGGGACTTCTCGGAACTTGTTACCACCAAGCCCGTCGGAATATGTGTGATCCGCACCGCCGAGTCGGTGGTGTTCACGTGCTGCCCGCCCGCGCCGGAACTGCGCATCGTGTCGATACGGATGTCATTGGCGTCTATCTGGATGTCGACATCCTCGGCCTCGGGCAGTACCGCCACGGTCGCCGCCGAGGTGTGGATGCGCCCGCCGCTTTCGGTTTCGGGCACGCGCTGCACACGGTGCACACCGGATTCGTATTTCAGCCGGGCAAAGACGTTGTCACCCTTGATATGGGCCACCACCTCTTTGATCCCGCCCAAATCAGAAGCCTGTTCTTCGATGATCTCGAACTGCCACCCGTGGGCCTCGGCATAGCGTTGATACATACGTAACAGATCGCCCGCGAACAAAGCGGCCTCGTCCCCGCCGGTACCGGGGCGAATTTCCAGCATCGCTGGGCGCGCATCCGCCGCATCCTTGGGCAACAGCGCCAGTTGCAGCGCGTGTTCCGCCTCGGGGATGCGCGATTGCAGGTCCGGAATTTCCTCTTCGGCCAACTCCTTCATATCCGGGTCGGCCAGCATCGCCTCGGCCTCAGCCAGGTCTGCCACCAGCTGGCGCCAGGCCATGATCTGATCGACCACGGGCTTGAGGTCGGAATATTCCTTGGCCAACGCCGCAATATCGCCGCCCGATGCGCCATCCGCCATGGCTGCTTCGAGGTATTGGAAACGTTGGGTGATCTGTTCAAGACGTTCTTCGGGGATCATCCCGGCGGTGTCTATCATCCGGGGGCTTTGGTCAAGGGCCACGTCGTGCTAAGCTTGCTGTCATGAAACGGATTTTGCTTGCCCTTTTGCTGACGTCCACGCCGGTTTTCGCCGATTACATCGGCCCCGACGGCAAGACCCGCGATTGCTATTGCACCGACACGTCCGGGTCCCGCATCGAACTGGGTGAGATGATCTGCCTGCAAGTCGACGGCCGCATGTTCACGGCACAATGCCAGATGTCCCTGAACGTGCCCATGTGGCGCGAGGTGCAGGAAGGGTGTTTATCGTCCGGGTTGCAAAGCGATCCAGTTGATCACTTTGAACAGGATGAGGCGTCCTGAGCGCCGGTAGAACAGTTACATCTGCTCCAACCACCCATCAACCCGTGCCTTGTTCACACCGAAATCCCTGCGACCGAACCGCAAACGGCCATGGATGCGAAGCGTGTCGCCGTCCTGCTGAACAGTGGTATAGTCGGGGAAACCAATCCATTTCGTGCGGGTGACATAGGTGATCATGCCCTCATCGACCGAACCTGCCAAAACCGAGGTGCGCGGCGTGGCGCGGGCGATCCGATCGAGCTTTTGCAACCCTTCGGGGCCGGTTGCAACAACGCGCAGAACGCCACCCGGCAAGTCCTGATCAACCTCTGCAACCGGTGCAATATGCCATTGGGCCGGCGCAGATGGGGCCAGTCGGATGTAAGCGCCCAGCCCAAGCACCAGCGCGATCACTGCCCACAGAACCATCTTTTTCATCCCGCTTTACCCTCTTGCAGAAACCCTATGCGGATCAAGCGCCGGGGCAAGCCGTTCCGGGCCGGTTTACCGTGACGTCACCCCCGGCAGGATGCACAGCATCTCGTAGATCAGGTTGGCTGCCGTCAGGGCCGTGTTGCCGGACGGGTCATACGGAGGTGAAACCTCGACCAGATCACACCCCACCACATTCACACCCTGCAACGCGTGGATCAGTTGCAGCGCCTGCGGCGTGGTCAGCCCGGCAATCTCTGGCGTACCCGTGCCCGGTGCAAAGGCCGGGTCCAGGCTGTCGATGTCATAGGTGACATAAACGGGATGATCCCCGATGATCTTGCGGATCTGAGAGCCGATCTGCGTCAGATTCTGCTGCCACAACTCCCAGGCCGGGAACTGGCGGAAGCCCCAATCCCTGGCTTCGGTGAAGTCCGACGCCGCGTAGCCCGATCCGCGAATGCCGATCTGAAAGGTCTTGTCGGGGACAATCAGCCCCTCTTCATAGGCGCGGCGGAAGACGGTTCCGTGGGTCTCCTTCTCGCCGAACATCTCGTCATTCACGTCCGCATGGGCGTCCACATGCACCAGAGCCACCGGCCCATGCTTTGCCGCAATGGCCCGCAGGATCGGCAGGGTGATCGAATGATCGCCCCCCATCGCCACCGGAGTCACGTTCTTTGCCAGGATTGCATCATAGCTTTCCCTGATGATCCTCAGGCTGTCCGCAAGCGAAAAGGTGTTGATCGCCAGATCCCCGATGTCAGCAATTTGCAAGCTGTCGAACGGGGCCGCCGAGGTAGCCATGTTGTAGGGCCTTATCATCGCACTTTCGCTGCGGATCTGTTTGGGTCCGAACCGGGTGCCCGATCGCCACGAGGTGCCGATATCCATCGGAATCCCCAGAACCGCCACATCCAGCCCCGCCAACGAGGCAGCCTGGGGCAGGCGCATAAACGTATTCGGCCCCGAAAACCGCGCCAGATCATTGCCGCTGACCGGTTGATTGAATTCAGTCATGCGCGTTGTATCCCCATCCCTTCAACTTTCTTTACCCAGCACATACCGGCAGTATGGCTAACCAATGGTTAATACGCATCCAAACGGTTATGTTCTTGCCAGCTTGTTCCACCCCAACAGGCAGACGATCTGCGTCGCCACGTGCGCCCCCGCAATCGCCGTGGCACCGGATGTATCGAACGGCGGAGACACCTCGACCACGTCGCCGCCCTTGATGTTGATCCCGGCGATGTCGCGCAGGATGATCTGCGCCTGAATGGAACTCAAACCACCCCAAACCGGTGTCCCCGTACCCGGTGCAAAGGCCGGGTCCAGACCGTCGATGTCAAAGCTCAGATAGACCGGGCTGTCGCCCAGAATGCCCTTGATCTTCTGCGCCACGGCAGCGGGGCCGGATTCGTAGACCTCGCGCGCGTCGATGATGTTTACGCCCAGCGTGTCCTCGTTGGTGGTGCGGATCCCCACCTGGACCGAGCGTTTCGGATCCACGATCCCCGACTTCACCGCCTTGTAGAACATGGTGCCGTGGTCCACCCGGCTCATGTCGTCATCGGCCCAGGTGTCGGTATGGGCATCGAACTGCAACAGCGACATCGGCCCGTATTTCTCGGCATAGGCCTTGAGGATCGGGAAGCTGATATAGTGATCGCCCCCCAGCGTAACCGAGGCCACATCCGCCGCCAGAATGGTGCGGATATGGTCGGTCAGCGTGTCTGGAAAGGCGGGAATGTTGGCATAGTCATAGGCCATGTCGCCGTAGTCGATGATCGCCAGCTCGCTCAGCGCATCGAAGGGCCAGCCATAAGGCGCATCGGGAGATTGCAGCGCACTGGCCTCGCGGATCGCACGCGGGCCAAGACGGGTGCCCGGGCGGTTGGTCACCGCCTGATCAAACGGCACGCCGGTCACGGCGATGTCGGCACCGGTCAGGTCCTTGGTGTACAGCCGCCGCAGAAACGAGGTCGCCCCGCCAAAGGTGTTTTCATAGGACAGCCCTTTGAGGTCCGGATTGGTGAACGCCTCATCCACCTGGTTCTTTGCGTCTTCCAGTGCCATGTCGCTCTCCCATCAGCCCAACGGCTGCGCCTTTTCCACGATCCGAGCGAAGAACGATGCCCCCACCGGCGCGATATCATCATTGAAGTTGTATTTCGGATGATGCAGCCCGGCACCGTCACCCTGCCCCAGGAACAGATAGGCCCCCGGCCGCGACTGCAACATGTATGAAAAATCCTCGGCCCCCATGTCGCGTCCCATAGTGTCGACCACCCGCTCAGGCCCCGATACTTCGCGCGCGACGGCCGCGGCAAAGGCTGCCTTTTCGGCATCGTTGATCGTCGCCGGATATCCCACCTGATATTCCAGCCGTGCCTCGACACCGTAAGACGCGGCCTGCCCCTGAACGATCTGCTCCATCCGCTCCATCACCATTTTCTGCACCGAAGGATCGAATGTGCGAACCGTGCCGTTCAGATAGGCGGTGTCCGGGATCACGTTGTTCACCGTTCCGGCATGGATCTGAGTGACCGAAACAACCAGGTCTTCCACCGCATAGTGGTTGCGGCTGACGATGGTCTGGATTGCTTGCGCGATGCCGCAGGCCGCCATGACCGGGTCGCGGGTCTGATGCGGCATGGCGCCATGGCCGCCGACGCCTTGGATATGAATATCGAACGTATCGACCGCCGCCATGATCGGCCCCGGCGTTGTATGGAACGTACCTTCCGGATTTCCCGGATCATTATGTATTCCATAGACCTCAGAGATATCGAACCGCTCCATGATGCCTTCTTCGACCATGACGCCCGCGCCGCCGCCTTCTTCCTCGGCCGGTTGAAAGATCAGGGCCACGCGGCCGCGGAAATTTCGCGTCTCGGCCAGATACCGCGCCGCGCCCAGCAGCATTATGGTGTGCCCGTCATGCCCGCAGGCATGCATCTTTCCGGGATTCTTCGATGCATAATCGACGCCTGTTTCTTCGGTAATCGGCAATGCATCCATATCGGCACGCAGACCAATCGTCGGGCCGTCGCCCTGCCCGTTGATGATCGCGACCATCCCGGTCTTTGCGATCCCTTCATGCAATTCATCAACCCCAAATTCACGCAGACGCTCGGCCACAAACGCGGCAGTCTGAAAGCACTCGAATTCCAACTCGGGTATCGTGTGCAGATATTGGCGCCATCTGGTCATATCGGCAGAGAAATCGGCAATTCGGTTGACGACGGGCATCTGGGGTGGACTCCTGATCGGGACTGCGGGATGGATGCATCTGACACCGGAATGAAAGGGTTCGCAATGGCCGATAATCCTCTGATCCATGACAGTGACGCAGGGATCGAACGCCTGCTGGAAATCATGCGCCGCCTGCGTGATCCGCAAAGCGGCTGCCCGTGGGATATCGAACAGGATTTCGCCACCATCGCACCCTATACGATCGAAGAGGCCTATGAGGTCGCCGACGCCATCGAGCGTGAGGCCTGGGACGAGCTGAAGGGCGAGCTGGGCGATCTGCTGTTCCAATCCGTCTTCCACGCTCAAATGGCGGAAGAAGCGGGATATTTCACCTTTCAGGACGTGGTCCGCACCATGTCCGACAAGATGGTGGCCCGGCATCCGCATGTCTTCGGTGACGAATCCCGCGACAAATCCGCCGAACAGCAGACCAAGGACTGGGAAGCCATCAAGGCCGCCGAACGTGCGGGCAAGGAACAGAAAGGCGCGCTGGACGGGGTGGCCGCCAACCTTCCAGCCCTGCTGCGGGCGCACAAGCTGCAAAAACGGGCCGCGCGCGTAGGGTTCGACTGGCCCGACGCCGGCCACGTGCTGGCCAAGATCACCGAAGAAGCCGCCGAACTGGAAGAGGCGCGTGACAAGATGGACGCGGATGCGCTTGAGGATGAATTCGGCGATCTGCTGTTCGTGATGGTCAATCTGGGCCGCCACCTGGGTATCGAACCGGAATCCGCCCTGCGCCGCACCAATGCCAAGTTCACCCGTCGCTTTGAACAGGTCGAGGCCCGGCTGGCCAAACGGGGAAAGACCCCCTCGCAAAGCGATCTGGCCGAGATGGATGCGCTCTGGGACGAGGTCAAAACCGAAGAGCATCGCGCCAACGGCAAACTCCCGCCGGTTGACGTCATGGCCGCACCTAGAAACGGGTAGACAAGGCACCCGACACTTGCGAGTGTCCCACCTTCACGACCACCGGAGACACCCATGCCCCCTCGCAAGATCATCATCGACACCGATCCCGGACAGGACGATGCCGTCGCCATCCTGCTGGCGCTGGCCAGCCCGGAGGACATCGAGGTTCTTGGCATCACGGCGGTCGCAGGCAACGTGCCCCTGGAATTGACCGCCAAGAACGCTCGGATCGTGTGCGAACTGGCGGGCCGGACCGACATACCTGTCTATGCCGGCTGCGACCGTCCGTTGAACCGCCCGCTGGTCACGGCCGAGCATGTGCATGGCAAGACAGGTCTAGATGGCCCGGACCTGCCCGATCCGCAGATGCCGCTGACCGAGGGGCACGCGGTGGATTTCATCATCGACACCCTGCGCGCTGAAGAACCGGACACGGTAACCCTTTGCCCGCTGGGGCCACTGACAAATATCGCGACCGCGTTCAGCAAGGCACCGGACATAGTGGACCGGGTACAGGAAATCGTTCTCATGGGCGGAGCGTATTTCGAGGTCGGCAACATCACCCCGACAGCTGAATTCAACATTCACGTCGATCCAGAAGCCGCTGATATCGTTTTCAAATCCGGCAGACCTATCGTGGTCATGCCGCTGGATGTCACGCATAAGGCGCTGGTCACCAAACCCCGCAATGATGCGTTCCGTGCGCTGGGAAACAAAGTCGGAATCGCTGTCGCCGAGATGACCGATTTTTTTGAGAGGTTCGACAAGGAAAAATACGGCAGCGCGGGTGCGCCTTTGCACGACCCCTGCGTGACCGCCTATCTGATCCGGCCCGAGCTGTTTTCAGGCCGTCATGTGAATGTCGAGATTGAAACCCAGTCCGAGCTGACAATGGGCATGACCGTCGCCGATTGGTGGGGCGTAACCGACCGCGCGCCCAATGCGCTGTTCATGGGGGAAATCGACGCCGATGGCTTCTTCAATCTTTTGACGGAAAGGCTGGCAAGATTATGAGCGCCGCCCTGCGCCTGGCGCGCCCCGAAGACCTGGATCGTCTGATGGCACTGGTCACCGCCTTCCATACCGAAGCTGGATTGACGCAAGACCCGGACCAGACCCGAAACGCTCTGACCCCCCTGCTCGAGGGTATTCCCCATGGTTGTGTCTATCTGATCGGCCCCGGACGCGCGCCGTTGGGCTACATCATCCTGACATTCGGCTGGTCCGTTGAATTCGGCGGCATGGACGGTTTCGTGGACGAAATCTATATCCGACCCGCTGTTCGCGGCCGCGGCATCGCGACCGAAGTTTTGCTGGCACTGCCCAAAGCTTTGTCCGAAGCGGGGCTGACTGCCCTTCATCTGGAAGTCGACCGACACAACGAAGCCGCTCAGAAAATCTATCTGCGCACGGGGTTCAAACCACGCGACAGATATATGCTGATGAGCAAGTTGCTTTAACGAGACTCGCCGCGGAAGATATTGGCCGGGTTCATGTCCTGTACCGGGTCATTCGCCGAGACTGGGTCTCCGGTAATTGGGTAGGTTCCCGGACCCGCGCAGGCGGAAAGAACTGTGACGGAAGCTGCTGCGATTACCAGAAGGAATTTGGATACAGACATCGTGGTCTCCTTTCTGCAATGCATCCAGATTAGATCACGTGCCTGTGATTTAGTTAGTAACAAGTTCACACATAATGTGATTTTTGCATTCTTTTTTGATACAAAAGGGCCAATGCAATACGCCTGCAAAACACAAACCATTGAAATGATTACGTAATCCGGATCACGCCTCTTTCGCGAAAAGATCGAAGATTTCTTGAAAACTTTCAACTTCAACTGCAAGCAGGCCCGGCAATCTTAAACTCAAAGAAGGATCGAACCAGAAAGGTTCAATCAAGGGTGGATAACACCTGAAGCCGTGTTTCCCGCCGCAATGGTCACTGGGACCGTCCGGAAGACGCTGGTTCAAGGCCCATGAAACGCTTGGATCCAAGAGTTCCGAAGGGACAACAGCATCAATTGATCCGTCACGTGGATTGTGGCACGGGCAGCGGAATGACCGCTTGACGGATCAGAGACCCGCACTTTGAAAAATGGGGGCCGTTGGCCCCCATTCCATGCTTATTTCAGGATCGACGCACCGGCATATTCGGCCACTTCCCCCAGCGACTCCTCGATGCGGATCAACTGGTTGTATTTCGCCAACCGGTCCGATCGTGCGAGCGAGCCGGTTTTGATCTGACCACAATTGGTGGCAACCGCCAGATCGGCGATCGTGGCGTCCTCGGTCTCGCCCGAACGGTGCGACATCACGTTGGTGTACCGCGCGCGGTGCGCCATATCGACGGCACGCAGGGTTTCCGTCAGCGAGCCGATCTGGTTCACCTTGACCAGCATCGAGTTCGCACAGCCACGTTCGATCCCTTCGGCCAGACGTTCCGGGTTGGTCACGAACAGATCATCACCAACCAGTTGCACCTTGTCGCCGATGGCATCGGTCAGGGCCTTCCAGCCATCCCAGTCATCTTCGGACATGCCGTCTTCGACCGAGATGATCGGATAGTCATTGACCAGCGCCGCCAGATAGGCCGCGTTTTCCTCGGATGTCAGGGTCGTGCCCTCACCCGACAGAACATATTTGCCGTCTTTGTAATACTCGGTCGCCGCGCAATCGAGCGCCAGGTGGATTTCCTCACCCGGCTTGTAGCCCGCCTTTTCGATGGATTTCAGAATGAAATCCAATGCTTCACGGGTCGAGGCGATGTTGGGGGCAAAACCGCCCTCGTCACCCACGCCGGTCGCCAGACCCGCGCCTGACAGCTCTTTTTTCAGCGTGTGGAACACCTCGGACCCCATGCGCACCGCTTCGCGAATGTTCGCGGCGGCGGTCGGCATGATCATGAATTCCTGAATGTCGATCGGGTTGTCGGCATGTTCGCCACCGTTGATGATGTTCATCATCGGAACCGGCAGAACCCGCGCCGAGGTGCCGCCCACATAGCGATAGAGAGGCTGGGTGGTGAAATCCGCCGCTGCCTTCGCCGTGGCCAGCGAGACACCCAGAATAGCGTTTGCACCCAGACGGCCCTTGTTCTCGGTGCCGTCCAGCTCGATCATCGCCTGGTCAATGGCCACCTGCTCGGTCGCGTCAAAGCCCACCAGTTCTTCGGCAATCTCGCCGTTCACAGCGGCGACGGCTTCCAGAACGCCCTTGCCCATATAGCGCGCCTTGTCGCCATCGCGTTTTTCAACCGCCTCATAGGCACCGGTGGACGCGCCCGAGGGCACGGCAGCGCGGCCCATGGTGCCGTCTTCCAGAATCACGTCAACTTCGACTGTCGGATTGCCCCGGCTGTCCAGAATTTCGCGTGCGTGGATGTCGATGATGGTGCTCATGAAGCCTGTCCCTGTGACTGCGGTCGGTTGCACGCGTCATAGCAGCAACCGGCCAAAAGTAAACCGGTTCCGTTAACGCTAACACGCATATTCCCGGACATTTAGGGCTAACAATACGTTGTTTGCGCCAACAGGGTCAGGCGGGTGCCATTTCCCGCGCCAGACGCCGTTCGCGGACAAAGGTATAAAGACCCGAACCGATGATCAGGGTCGCCCCCGCCAGTGTCAGCGCATCCGGGCGTTCACCGAACATCAGCATTCCTGCAAGGATCGAGAACACAAGGCGCGTGTACCGGAACGGCATCAGGGCCGAGGCTTCGCCCACCCTCATCGCAGTGACAATGCCGTAATAGCCCAGAACGCCAAATCCGATCGCCCCCGCGTATGGGCCCGTTTGACCGGCTTGAACCGGCACGAAGGAAGCCCCGGACATGAGCATCAGAACCAGGCCGGCCACAGCCACCGCAATATAGGCCTGCATCGCAACAACGGATGAGGGCACGCGTGGGTCCAGCTTGCGGGTGATCAGATCGCGCGCCGCAATGGCGACCACGGACAACACCACAAACAGGGATTCGGGCCGAAAGCCCTCCATCCCCGGGCGGATGATCATCAAAACACCGACAAAGCCGACGCCGATCGCGCTCCAGCGACGCCAGCCGACCTGCTCTCCAAGAAACAGGGCCGCCCCCATGGTGACGACCAGCGGCATGGCCTGAAACACGGCCGCAACGGTGGACAGGTCGATCAGAGACAACGCCGTCACGAACGCCACCGCGCCAAAGCCTTCGGTCGCAGCGCGGATCAATGGCAGGGTTTTCCATGCCACGGGGTCAAAGATCCGCTTTCGGGTGACCACTGACATCGTGGCGAACACGAGCCCGCAAAACACGCCCAGAAACACCATGATCTGCCCTGTCGGCACAGAGCCGGACAGGAGCTTGATGAACATGTCCTCAAGTGCAAAGGCCGCCATCGACCCGATGAGCAGCAGGATGCCGTTTACGTTGTTCATTTGCGCGTCCGTTGGAAAGGGCACATCTGGTGCCTGTAGATGCACAACAACCTCAACCAACGGCATCTGGCAAGACAATTCCCGTCACGCCTGATGAATTAAAGTGAGCGGATCAATCGCGTTTTGTGATGGGTCAGTCCTTTTCCAGCGGGACGCCATACAGCTCCAACCGGTGCCCCTTCAGCTTGTACCCAAGCTTGGCGGCGATTCTTTCCTGCAGGGCTTCGATCTCGGGGTCGACGAATTCGATAACCTCTCCTGACTGCATGTCGATCAGGTGGTCGTGATGATCGCGCTCGGCATCCTCGTACCGGGCCCGTCCGTCGCCGAACTCAAGGCGTTCCAGAATACCAGCCTCTTCGAACAGTTTGACCGTACGATAGACCGTTGCAATGGAAATGCCTTTGTCCACGGCAGACGCCCGCGCATAGAGTTCCTCGACATCCGGGTGGTCGTCGCTCTGTTCCAGTACCTGCGCGATGACCCTTCTTTGACCGGTCATGCGCAGCCCCTTGGCTTCACAACGCCCAATAATCGTTTCCGACATGATGCCCCTCAGACTTGCTCGGGTGTCTGTCTTAATATGTCTGCGCAGGTTTCGCTACAGGGATTTCACCTTTTGCGACCTTCTGATCTGGCGCGCGTCAGATCGGCCCAGACCGGCAGGTGATCAGATGCGATATGCGCGGGACGTGTGTCGTGAACACCGTGCGCCACGGCCTGTATTCCGCTGCCCAGCGCGATCCGATCCAGCGCGCCCAAAGGCTGCGCGGCGGGAAAACTTGGTCTGGGGGGCAGAAACCGCATTTCGGGAACCAGGTGATCCAGAACTGGCTGACGTGACCACTCGTTGAAGTCACCGGCCCAAACTGTCGGCATCTGGTCCATATCCCAGTCATTCCGCCGAATGTGCAAAATCTGTTGCCGCCGCGACGCTGGCAGAAGCCCCAGATGCATACCCATCACGCGCAATGGCCCGATATGGGTGTCGAACTCGACCCGAACCGCCCCGCGCGGCTCCAGCCCCGGCAACTCGTGATGCCCTTTTCGGCGGACCGAGATCCCCTCTCCGCGCCAGATCACCGCGTTGCCGTGCCAGCCCAGACTTCCCGCGCCGCCCAGATCGACGATCTGCCATCCCGCCTCGTCCAACATGAAATGCGGCAGCGCGGCCGGACGGGGCGGCAGGCGTTTGTCGGCCTCCTGCAACACCACGATATCCGCTTTCATGTTTTCGATGACTTGCAGAATACGCTGGGGCTGACGCCGGAAATCCAACCCGACGCATTTCTGAATGTTGTAGCTTGCGATACGCAGCGTGGACGAAGTTGGCATGAGGGCTTGACCAAATGAATTGATCCTAAAGTGCCATGCCTGACGTGAGGCGCAACCCCTGTGCTTGGTTTCCTGCTGCGACAATTCCGATACGACACCCGCCCCTGACAATCTGCCTGCTATTTCGGCGATTGAATCCTGGCTGACATCAAAGCGAAGGTTCCGCTTGATCCCCGGCCCTGCAACGCTCTATCCCGATGCGGTGACGACAACGCATCGCAGCCAAAGCGGGGCCCGCATGAGCCTGAGCCAGACCCAACCCGACAACAGCACCCGGGCCAGTATGGTTTTGGTGACAGGCGGCGCGCTGTGGGGCCTTTATTGGATTCCGGTGCGTTTTTTCTACGATCAGGGCCTGACCGGCCCGTGGTCAGGGATCGCGATGTACTGCGCGGCCCTGATTGCGTTGATCCCCTTTGTCTGGCCCGACAGACGCATGCTGGCCCGGCAATGGCGCGATCTGATGCTCAGCGGAATGTTCACAGGGGCTGCATTCAGCCTGTATTCGATCAGCCTTGTTTACACCGACGTCGTCCGCTCGATCCTGTTGTTCTATCTCACTCCGATCTGGGGCACGATTCTGGGCGTCGTATTTCTGAAAGAACGCCTGAGCGTGATGCGCCTTATGGGCCTGATCTGCGGGCTTGGCGGGCTGTTTGTCGTGCTCGGAGGCGCCGGATTCGTGCCATGGCCGCAGAACTTGGGCGACTGGTTGGCGCTGGCATCGGGCATATGCTGGGCATTGGGCACACTGGGCCTTTACAAGGCTGGTAGCATGACCATCTCGGGTCAGGTCTTTGCCTTTGTGATTGGCGCGTTGTTGCTGTCGCTTGTCAGCCTGCTGATGCTTGGGGGCCAAACCCTGCCGAACATCACAAGCGAAGAGTCGATCCGCATAGCGGGATACGCGCTGCTGTCGGCCTTTTATGTCCTGCCCATGATCTACATGACCATCTGGCCAGCAACCAAGCTGTCCCCCGCAAAGGTCGGCCTGCTGCTGATGAGCGAGGTTGTCGTTGGCATCGCGTCGGCCGCCGCCCTGTCAGGAGAACCATTTGGCCTGCGGGAATTTCTGGGCGCCACCCTGATCGTCAGCGCTGCGGTGTTGGAAATCCTGCGGAAATAGACGCGGGCTGCGCGTTATGTCCCGCAGAATGTCGCATGAACCACCTCATTTTCGGCCGGAGGACGCCTCAGTTCTTCCGCATCCCCCTGATCCTCGTACGGTCGTGCCAACACAGCGTTCAACCGGTCGAAGGGCGCATAGTCGCCCTGCACCGCCGCCTGGATCATCTGTTCGATCCGGTGATTGCGCGGAATGAATGCAGGGTTTGCGGCGGCCATCACCTCCTGTGGCGTCGCTTCGTGCGCCAACCGTGCGCGCCAGTCTTTTTCCCAGGTGTCAAACGCTGCCGGGTCAAGGAACTGATCCCGCGCCGTGCCGCCGCCCAGCGCCCGGAAGGTATTGGTGAAATCCGCCTGCCCCTCGGCCATGCGCTTCAGAAGATCGGTGATCAGTTCCTGATCGCCCTCGTCTGCGGTTGCCAGTCCGATCTTCGCACGGAACCGGGACAACCAGTTCTGTTGCAGCAGGTCCGGCATCGCGTGGACGATCTCGGTCGCCTCTTCCACGGCGGCCTCTTTGTCGTCCATCTGCTGGATCAAGGCCGTTGCCAACTGCGCGAGGTTCCACACCGCGATATCGGGCTGGTTCGAATAGGCATAACGACCCATCCGGTCGATCGAGCTGTAGACGGTGTTGGGGTGATACGTGTCCATGAACGCACATGGGCCATAGTCAATGGTCTCGCCCGCGATCGAGCAGTTGTCGGTATTCATCACGCCATGGATGAATCCCACGCTCATCCATTTTGCAATCAAACCGGCCTGCACATCGCGCACCGAACGCAACAGCCCCATCGGCCCTTCTGCCTTGGGGTAATGCCGCGCAATGGCATAGCCCGTCAGGCGCTTCAGGCTGTCCATCTGCCCACGCGCTGCAAACACCTGAAAGGTCCCCACCCGCAGATGACTGGATGCAACCCGGGTCAGAACCGCTCCGGGCATCGGGCCCTCGCGAAAGACGGTCTCGCCGGTTTCCACCGCTGCCAAGGCGCGTGTGGTCGGAATGCCCAGAGCATGCATCGCCTCGGACACCACATATTCCCGCAGCACCGGCCCCAGCCAGGCCCGGCCATCGCCCCGGCGGGAAAACGGCGTAGGGCCCGAACCTTTCAGCTGGATGTCCCGGCGCACCCCGTCCTTTCCGACCGTCTCGCCCAGCAACACCGCACGTCCGTCGCCTAACTGCGGGTTGTACTGCCCGAACTGATGCCCGGAATAAAGCTGTGCTATTGGCTCGGCACCTTCGGGAATACTGTTTCCCGCAAAGGCTTCGGCCATGTCCTCGACGTCACCGGGTGAAATCCGCAGCAATTTGGCCAGATCATCGTTGAACGCAATCATCCTTGGCGCGCGCACGGGAACCGGTGACTGCCGCGCAAAGAACGCATCCGGCAGACGGGCATAAGAGTTATCGAAGGGGATTTTCAGGGTCATGTCGTAAACATATCCCTCGGACGCATGAATACCATAGCAGATCACACCGGCCCGTGCATAATCGCACCCAAACACGAGGAAGCACATGACCGCACAAGAGATTATCGAACGCTTGAACCTGCAACGGCATCCCGAAGGTGGTTGGTACGCCGAGACATGGCGCGCCGAAAACGAAGGTCGCCCCACCGGCACCTGCATCTACTTCCTGTTGCAGAAAGGCGAAAGCAGCCACTGGCACCGCGTCGATGCGACCGAGATCTGGCTGTACCATGCCGGCGCGCCGCTTGTCCTGTCGCTCAGCGCAACGGACCAAGGCCCCGCCACCGAACATGTGCTGACCCCCGATCTTTCCGCTGGCGCACCACAATTGATCGTCCCGCAAGGCCATTGGCAAGCCGCCCGCAGCACGGGTGATTACACGCTGGTCAGTTGCACGGTCTCGCCCGGTTTCCAGTTCGAGGGGTTCGAACTTGCTGCACCGGGCTTCGATATCCCCAAGGCATGACCGCTCACATAACGATCTCTGAAAAGGTGAGTTTACAGACGGTTGCCCATTGATCATTCTGTACACGCAGCCAAAGGCGACGGAGTAACGAGTAAGAATGAAGCAGGTCCTGCTGACTGTCTTGTTCTTGTGTCAAAGCGCAGCATTCGCCAGCGCAGAGCCCGCTTGTGCCGAGGCCCGTCTTGCATCCGATCTGACTGCGCCAGAGCTTGCCTGGGAAGAAACGGTTGAAGATGCTGACCCGACCGTGACAGTCGAACCTGCGGTGCTGGTTTCCAGACGCCCTGCCCTGCGACCCTGCAAGTTTCGGCAATTCGAAGCGGGCCGTGAACGAATGCAGGCGCGGGGCGCCGTGTGCGGCGACTGGACCATTCTGGGCGAAACACGCAAGCCCGTCGCCGGAAAGGCCCGCGGATGCGGGATCACGAACCCGGTTCGGGTTTACAAAATCTCTGACATCGCACTCAGCCAGTTCTCATTGATGGATTGCCAGACAGCGGTCACGCTGAAAACGTGGATCGAAAACACGGCCAAGCCGGCCTTTGCCGATATGGGCGGCGGGCTGAAGGGGATGCGGATCGTTGGCCACTATGCCTGCAAGACCCAGAACAACCAGCCGCGTTCACGCATTTCGGAACATGCGCGCGGAAGGGCGATCGACATATCGACCTTCGTTCTAAAGGACGGAACACAGATCACGGTCCGGGACGGATGGAACAACGCGCAAGGCGCTGTTTTGCGAAAGCTGCACGAAGGCGCCTGCGGTATTTTCGGAACCGTGCTTGGCCCGGACGCCGACCGCTATCACGTCGGGCATTTCCATTTTGACACAGCCCGCCGCAAGGGCGCTCCGGTGTGTCGATGAACCTTCGGGTTGCGCCTCTATTTGTCGCTTCGGCTTTTGATCAACAAATTGATCAGCGGCACCAGCAGCGTCGCTGCCGATCCCAAAGGGTTCGATCCAATGCTCTTGACCGCCTGCACGACCTCTTTGGCCTCTGCGGTCATCTCCTCCAATTCGTCTTCAATATCCGCTATGGCCATATCGCGCACCTCGACGGCCGGGGCGACTTCGTCGTCGATATTTCGGCGTCTTGCAATCAGCACCATAAGCCCGGCGAAAACGAGGTTTCCAAAGGCCAACAGCGCCGCCGCCGATGCTGGTGACATCGAGCTTTGAAGCGCCAAGAACAAGGAGACATTCAAAAGCACCACCGCCGACAATGCCGCGATGCCCGCGATGCCCATCAGAATAGTCTGTTGCTGAACCACTCCAAGACGGCGGCGTGCGATCAAACGTTCGGTCCGATAGATCGTAACCAGGTTCTTGCTCAGTCTGCTCATAACCCGCCTCCTAGCCCTGCGCGCGCCCGACGACGTACCCAAGCGAAAACGCGATCAGCAACGCCGTGATCGGATAGTCTTTCTGAAGCCGACCGAACTCCTCGACAACGTCATGCCCCAAGGACTGAACCTGGCTCAGGTCGATCCCGTGGTCTTCCAGCAGCTGCCGGATTTCATCCGACGATTTGGTGCCCTCAGGCGGATCTTCGGAACCCGCTTCCTTTTCGGCCTGCGCCTCCAACGTCGCATTCCGCTTTCGCAACTTCTCCAACTCGGCCTCAAGCTCTGCCTTGGTCGCCATACTGCCATGCCCCTGATCCATCGGTCCGGGCAATCGTCGCACAAAGAGTTGTTTTTTTGAACTGTTTTCCGGATCGCGTTATCCGACCGGGTCCATCGACACCGTACTGACGACCCCGCCACCGACAAGCGCCTTTACGCCGGTGGTTCCGGGACAAGAGGTCGGCAACCCCCGCGCGACGCGCACCGCCAAATAGGCGAACGCCTGCGCCTCAAGCATGTCGCCGTCCAGCCCCACCGCCTCAACCGGTTCGACCGGGCAATCCAGCGACACGCGCAACATCTCCATCAGCACCGGGTTGCGTCTGCCGCCCCCGGTGACCAACACACAGGACGGAGGTTTCGGACAGTGCTCCATCCCCTGCACAACAGCTGCGGCGCACATACCGGTCAGAGTCGCCACCGCGTCAGCGTCATTGAGCTCCTTGACCAAACCGATCATTTCCGAAAAATCGTTCCGGTCCAAGGATTTCGGCGGCATGCGGGAAAAATACGGCTCGGCCAGAAACAGCTCCAGCGCGCCCATTTCCACCGTTCCATCGCGCGCAAGCGCCCCGTCACGGTCCATCGGAAGCCCCAGCCGGGCCTGCATCAGATCATCGACCGGCGCATTGGCCGGGCCTGTATCAAAGGCCAGCAACGCACCGGGCGCTTCGGGGCCCTCGAACGCCGGGTCCACATAGGTCAGGTTGCCGACCCCGCCCAGGTTCAGGAAACACAGCGGCCGGTCCGCACCGAACCATTTGGCACAGGCGAAATGAAAGAAAGGCGCAAGCGGAGCCCCCTCGCCCCCCATCGCAACATCGTCGCTGCGGAAATCCCAGACCACCGGGCGCCCAAGGGCCTGCGCCAACCCCAGCCCGTCACCAACCTGCAAGGTCCCGCGCCCGCGCGGCTCATGCGCCAGCGTCTGCCCGTGAAAGCCGATAAGATCCACATCCTCGAACTCGGACAGTGCTTCGGCATGAGCAATCGTTACCATCTCTGCCGCTGCATCGACCTGGGGTCCGTGCCACTGGCCCAGCGCGGCGCGCAACACGTCGCGTTCCGCATCCGAATAGGCGCGGTATCCACTTTCCCCAAACCCGTAAATCGAATGCCCGTCGGTTTCCACCACCGCGGCATCAACCCCGTCCATCGATGTGCCGGACATTGCGCCCAAAGCCCGGAGCTTTCCGTGTTTCGCGATGGTCTGGCCCAAGCCTGCCTCCTGAATTGGCTGTGTCTTTCGCCGCCTCCGGGTCCGGGATTTCACCTTTGGGTTGCAGCCCGGTCAACGTGCCTTCTGTTGGGGCGCAAAGGCAAGCGTTCCGGACCGGCCCGGCGATTTTTTTCTCAGCCCGCGTGTCTGGATCGACACCCTCGACCGCACCCCGCGCCCGAGGTGAAAAGGTGGCTTTTCCTCGCACGCGCTGCCGCCTATACAGTGCCCCGCAACATTAACCCAAAGGGCACGATATGACCTACCACCCCAAATCGGATTTCATCGCCACGATGATCGAGCGCGGCTTTCTCGCCGACTGCACCGATTATCAGGGCCTTGACGACGCGCTGATTAGTGGGGTGCAAACAGCGTATATCGGCTATGACGCCACGGCGCAGTCGCTGCACGTGGGTCATTTGATGAACATCATGGTTCTGCGCTGGCTGCAAAAAACCGGCCACAAGCCGATCACCCTCATGGGCGGCGGTACCACCAAGGTGGGCGACCCGTCGTTCCGTTCGGACGAACGCCCCCTGCTGGGGCCCGAACAAATCGACGCCAATATCGCCGGGATGCAAAAGGTGTTCGCCAAGTACCTGTCCTATGATGACAGCGAAACCGGCGCGCTTATGCTGAACAATGCCGAGTGGCTGGACAGTCTGAACTACCTCGACTTTCTGCGAGACATCGGCAGGCATTTCTCGGTTAACCGGATGCTATCGTTTGAATCGGTGAAATCTCGTCTGGATCGTGAGCAATCGCTGAGCTTCCTCGAATTCAACTACATGATCCTGCAAGCCTATGACTTTCTGGAGTTGAACCGCCGGTATAACTGCGTTTTGCAGATGGGCGGCTCGGACCAATGGGGCAACATCGTCAACGGCATCGACCTGACCCGCCGCGTGCTGGATCATGAAATCTATGGCCTGACGACCCCGCTGCTGACCACCAGCGACGGACGCAAAATGGGTAAATCTCAGGGCGGCGCGGTTTGGCTGAATGAAGATATGCTTTCCTCATTCGAGTTTTTTCAGTTTTGGCGCAACACAACGGACGCTGACGTGGGCCGATTCCTAAAAATCTTCACAGAACTTCCCGTTGAAGAATGTGAACGATTGGGGGCTTTGCGTGGCGCGGAAATCAATAGCGCTAAAAAGATACTCGCTTACGAAGTTACTGCGCTACTTCATGGCGAAAAAGCTGCAAAGTCCGCCATGGATGCTGCTGAAGGTATTTTCGGTACAATGGCAGCCCGTGAAGGAGAAAACTACCTTCCCTCTGAGTTCTTGGCTGGACTCCCGACTATATCGCTAACGCTTGATGAAATTGGAGAGGGGATTTCTATCGTGCAGCTCTTCGTCAAATCGGGTTTGGCAAAATCCGGCAAAGAGGCCAAGCGCCTGATCGCCGAAAACGGTGCCAAGCTGGACGACGCGCCGCTGACCGATGCCGGGCTGATGATCGACGCAAACGCCCTGTCTTCGCCGATCAAGCTGAGCGCAGGCAAAAAGCGCCACGCGCTGGTTCAACTGGGCTGACCCGGCAAGGTTGAAAGACACGAAACTGCAACGGCCACCCAAACGGGTGGCCGTTTTCATTCGGTAAGCCGTGCTTATCTGCGTTCTTTTCCGCCGCCACGACCGGGCCGGTCGTCACTTTCGTCATTGTTGGCGTTATGACCGCGGCCCGGGCTGCTGCCTTCACCGCCATTGCCATGGCCGTTGTTGCCCTTGCCACCACCTTTACCCTTGCCGCCTTTACCTTCGCCTTTGCCTTCACCGCCACCGGATTCACCTCCGCCACCGGATTCACCTCCGCCGCCGGACTCACCTCCGCCGCCGGACTCACCTCCACCGCCGGATTCACCTCCGCCGCCAGATTCACCGCCGCCACCGGACTCACCTCCGCCACCGGACTCACCTCCGCCGCCAGATTCACCGCTACCACCAGATTCACCGCCGCCACCGGATTCACCACCGCCACCGGTTTCACCGCCGCCGCCGGACTGGCCGCCACCATTGTTTTCGCTTTCTTCAGACGCACCGCCGGGGCCACTGTCACCGCCTCCGACAGCTCCACCAGCATCGGCGAATCCAGACCCACCGGGTTCAGAGCCGCGGCTTTCACCCCGGTTTTCCGCTGAACCAGACAGGTTTGCCGTCGGCAAATCCGTCAGCAACGCGGCCAGCCCCGGGCATTGCGCCCCGGTTACACTCAAGGTTGTTTCAAAGTCGGCCCGCTTTTGAAGCCTGTCCAGAAAACTCGGGGTTACCTGCACACAATCGCACAACCCGGCATAGTCCCCCGCGTTGGCAAGAGTCCGAGCCGTCTTCCAGTTGCAGGTTTCCGGTGCGGCAGCAGCATCGCCAACCATCACCATTCCAAAAACAGGCACAGCGACAACTGCACCCAGTATGTGTTTCGTACTTATTACCATAACAGATCCTCCTGGCGGAAAAACACACAAAGGCGCCGAGTTCTTCGCTCACGAACAGGCGCGTTTTCGTGAAGTCGGCATTAAGTATTGTTGAGGATCGGCCAAAACATCGGGGCCAAGGACCCTACCCGCCAACCAGGATCCTGCTTTCTCAAATTTGTGGACACTGACCCCAAAATGCAGTTATTGAACAAGTGTTCATATCCTTGGGAGGAGTTCACCATGCACCTGTCCACCACTGCCGCCCTCATCACCGGAGGCGCATCCGGTCTGGGCGAAGCCACGGCACGCCACTTCGCCTCGGAAGGCGCGCAGGTCACCATTCTGGATCGTGATGCAGATCGCGGCGCACAGGTCGCCGCTGAGATTGGCGGGCATTTCGTGCAAACGGATGTAACCGATCAAGAGTCGGTGGCCGCAGCCGTGCGCCATGGCATGGACAAGATGGGCAAGATCACGGCCACGGTGAATTGCGCAGGTATCGCCTATGGTATCAAGACTGTCGGCAAGGATGGCCCTCACCCTCTGGATGCTTTCCAGCGTACGATCGACATCAATCTGGTTGGCACCTTCAACGTGTCCCGGCTGGCCGCTGTCGAAATGGCAAAGAATGAACCCGAACCAGATGGGGCACGTGGGGTGATCATCAACACCGCCTCGATCGCTGCGTTTGACGGGCAAAAGGGTCAGGCGGCCTATGCGGCCTCGAAAGGCGGCGTCGTGGGCATGACGCTGCCGATGGCCCGCGACCTGGCCTCGACCGGCATTCGCGTCATGACCATCGCGCCGGGCATTTTCATGACCCCGATGCTAGCGGGCCTGCCCGAAGAGGTGCAACAACAGCTTGCCGCCGACGTCCCGAACCCTGCCCGCCTTGGCGATCCGCAAGAATACGGAAGACTGGCCGGCTTCATCGTCGAGATGGGCTATCTGAACGGTGAGGTCATCCGCATCGACGGTGCCCTGCGTATGCGCTAAACCGGGGCTCATGACCGAGCGGCAGAAAATGGAAGCGGGTGAATGGTATTGCTGCCTTGACCCGGAACTGGATGCGCTTCGCGCCGAAGCGCGCCGGGCCGTTCATGCCCATAACACATGCCCGCCGGATGCCCGTGGGGCCATCGCGCCGGAACTGGCTGCGCTTTTTGCGGGAGTTGGACGGGATTGCTTTCTCGAGGCTCCGTTTCACTGTGCCTACGGAATAAACCTGTCGTTGGGAGACCGCGTGTTTTTCAACGCAGGCTGTGTCGTGCTCGACACCGCGCCGGTGACGATTGGGAATGACACGATGCTTGGGCCTGCGGTGCAGATCTATTGCGCCGAACACGCGAAAGATCCTGTTTTGCGCGCTCGGGGCCTCGAAGTCGCCCACCCAGTCAGGATCGGCGAAAACGTCTGGATCGGCGGGGCCGCGATCATCATGCCGGGCGTTACGATCGGCGACAATGCCATCATCGGAGCGGGCAGTGTGGTGACAAAAGACGTTCCCGCCGGCGAGACCGTCGCTGGAAACCCTGCCCGGCCTGTACGCGCCCACCGATAACCCTGCTTTTCCCCCAATCCGCCAGGGCCTTGATCACGAGGCGCAGCGCCTGTTTTTTTTCAGGCAGCGCCGGGTAAACGTGTCCCCAAGGGCGCGCGCGCCCGGGCAAGGGTGGATTTTGACCGCGCCGAACTCAAAAGTGTCATCGCCTGCACCGAAGAAGAATGCACCCAAAACGACCCCAATGTGGTTGCGACACATCCCGGTGTCGTTGCCTTCCATGCAATTTGGAACAGCCGCGAACCGTCGCAGACGCATTTGAACGCGCTTCATCTCGCCAGTTGCATAAAAATGCTCGACGGGGTCGCAGCCGAAGCAAGCTGAACGAATTGACGCGGATCCGCTGATCCGGTCCCCGGCAAAACCGAAGCAACAGGCGAACTCCGGTTTTTAAGCAGCTTTTTCCACGCCGTCTGATAAGGCGGGCGCAGTTGGCGTCTACTCAGCCTGGGCTTTCTCTTCCAGTGTCAGCCATTCCTCTTCGGCCGCCGACAACTTGTCTTGCCGTTCGACAAGCGCCTCGGTCGCTTTCTGGAACTTGACCGGCTCGCGGGTAAACAGCTCGGGGTCGGACATCAGTTCTTCGAGCTTTGCAATCTCGGCCTCCAGCCGTTCAATCTCGGCCGGCAGCTTTTCCAGCCGGTGCTTTTCGGAAAAGGACAATCCCGACCTGGCTTTTGCTTCCTGCTTCACCTTCGGCTTGGATGGCTTTGTTTTTATGTCTTTTTTCTCGGAAACTTCGCCCCGCTGCGCAATATAGTCGGACCAGCCGCCGGCATAGACGGTCGCCCGCCCGTTGCCTTCCATCGCGATGGTCGTCGTTGCAACGCGGTCCAGAAAATCCCGGTCGTGGCTGACCAGCAGAACCGTTCCATCGTAGTCGTCCAGCAGCTCCTGCAACAGATCCAGCGTTTCGACATCCAGATCGTTGGTCGGTTCGTCAAGTACCAGAAGATTGGAAGATTTTGCCATCAACTTGGCCAGCAGCAACCGTGCCTTTTCCCCACCCGACAAGGATTTGACAGCCGCTCTTGCCTGCCGCTCGTCAAACAAGAATTCCTTGAGATAGCCCACGACATGTTTGGGCTGCCCGCCAACCATCACCTGATCGGCCTTGCCGGAAACCCGCATGTCCGGGTCGCCGGTCAGGCTGTCCCACAAGCTCATCTCTGGGTCCAGTTGCGCCCGGGACTGATCGAACACCGCGACCTCAAGATTGGTACCCAGCGACACCGAACCTTTGTCCGGCGCCACCTGCCCCAGAAGCATCTTCAGCAAGGTCGTCTTGCCGACCCCGTTCGGCCCGACAAAGGCCACACGATCACCGCGCTGCACCAGCAGATCAAAATTCCGAACGATCTGCTTGTCGCCGAACCCTTTGGCCAGCCCTTTGGCCTCGATCACCTTGCGGCCCGATTTTGGCCCGGCCTCCAGCGTCATCGCAGCGGAACCCTGACGCTTGATCTGTGCCGCCTTTTCGGCCCGCAGCGCCTGTAGGGCCCGCACCCGGCCCTGATTGCGTTTGCGCCGCGCGCTGATACCCTCGACCGCCCATTTGGCCTCGGACTTGATCAGACGGTTCAGCTTGTGGCGCTGCTGGTCTTCTTCTTCCCAGATCTTGTCCCGCCAGGCTTCGAACGCGTCAAACCCTTGCTCCTGCCGTCGGACAGCGCCCCGATCAATCCACAGTGTCGCCCGCGTCAGTGCGCGCAAGAAGGCCCGGTCGTGCGAGATCAGCACAAAAGCCGCTCGGGTCGACCCAAGCTCGCGCTCCAGCCACGCGATGGCTTCGATATCCAGATGGTTGGTCGGTTCGTCCAGCAGCATCAGATCCGGTGCCTCGGCCATCAGCTTGGCCAATGCCGCGCGCCGCCGCTCACCACCCGAAGCAGTCTCAACTGGGCGCGCAGGATCGAATTTCAGCCCCGCACCAGCCCGTTCAACTTTGTAGAGCTCACCCGGCTCCAACCCGCTCGACGCATAGTCTCCCAGGGTGGCAAAGCCCTCCATCGTCGGGTCCTGCTCCATATAGCCCACGGATTTTCCGGGCGGCACGACAATTTCACCGCGGTCAGCCTCGACAAGGCCGGCCATCACTTTCATCAGCGTGGATTTGCCCGACCCGTTGCGCCCAACCAGCGCCACGCGGTCACCGGGCTGTACCACCAGATCCAGTTCGGAAAACACCGGTTCGCCCCCGAAAGTCAGGGATATGCCGGACATCTGCAACAAAGGAATTCTCGCCATGCCCGCCAGCTAAACCGGCGGCCACACTGCGTCAACGCCCTGTCTTCACCTTTTCGGAAATACTCATCTTAACCGGCCAATGCCCGCAACAGGCGTTTTCGGGCCGGAGGGATCGCCCCGATTTCAAGCCCGGTAAACACATGCAACGTGTTCATGTGGCGATCCACAACCGCGTGATCACTCACCCACCCTCCCATCATCAGATAGGTCCGCAACAGGGGCGGCATGCGCGACATTGCCTTTTTCGCGTCCGGCCGGCGCCGCAGACGCGCGGCGAAACGGAACACGTCCGGAGCCTTGACCCGCGGCAACCACCGTTTCGGGGCCAGGTGGCGATGCTTGAGCATCGCAAAGGCATCAAGATATCGCCCGGTTTCGGTCCCGGCAAAGGACGAACATCCAAACAGCATCTGGACATTGTGTTGATCGACATGGGACGTCATTGCACCCCAGGCGGCCCGCAGAATGTCGGGATCGTTCAGACCCGGATGAACGCAGAACCTGCCCATCTCGACCATGCGGCCACTGAACCCTTCCAACGAGCTCAGGTCGTAGAACTGTGCTGAATAGCTGCGTCCGATTTCACCGCCATGCTCCATTGTCAGCATCCGAAAGCAGCAGACCAACTGCCCGGCGGATCGCATATCTTCAATCAGGACATGGCTGCATTGCGCGTCAAAAGCGTCAACGTCCGATTGCCGGGTCCCGAACGCCAATGTCCGCAGGCTTTGTGCGGCCCTGATATCCTCGGCCGATTCCGCCATTCGGGCGCGATAGCGCCCCTTGCTCAACATAACTGCCGCCGCCACGGTCGCGTCCTCCATGGGTGCCGACCCACGAGTGTCGGCACGACACCGTTAACACAAGACATGTGACCGCCTTGTGACCAACGCAAGGTTCCGCCGCGATCAGTTGGCGCCAGGAATATTGGCCGGGTTGAAGTTGCCGATATTGCCCAACAGCTGACGCAGGAAGCCTTTGTCCTGAACGTTGGAATCGGTCACCCGGCGTTCAAGCGGAATCACGATGCCGTCTTCCAGACCAAAACGCTCGATGTTTCTGACGACTCCACGCTGATCAAAACTGATGGCGACCAGTTCGCGCGCCACCACTTCGGGCCGTTTCGGGCCGTAATGGCGCACCCGCGAGCGGACATAGTAATAGCCCGAATCCCGCACGACCCCGGACGCACCCGGTGCGCCGATGGCTTCTTCCACGCTGTCGCGCGTATCGACGCCCACTTTGATTTCGGCCAGTTCCTCGGCCGGAGGCACATAGCCGTGATTCTTGTAGATCGGCGTACAGGCCCCGGCCGCAGCCAGACAGGCAACAAACACAAGCGATTTCGTCGCTGGTTTCAACCGGTTCACTACCTTCAACATGCACACCCTCTTGCCTTGGCCTCTTGCGGCTTCTATCCGATTACAGAAACCGCTGCCACGGTTCAACACATAGAAAGGCTCACGAATGGGCAACGTTACATCATTTCGGGTGGCTGACCTGCCCCAGAACGCCCCGACACCCTTTGAACTGCGCCCCGCAAGCGCCGCATTGGATGAGATCAGGCAGGATCTGGGGCTGCTGGGGCTGCGCAAACTCAGCTTTTCCGGTGAGCTTCGCGCACAGGGCAAGCGCGACTGGGTCCTCAACGGCAAACTCGGTGCAACCGTGATCCAACCCTGTGTCGTGACGCTCGAGCCGGTCACGACCCGGATCGACATTCCCGTGCACCGCACCTTTCTGGCCGATTGGACCGACCCGGATGAACCCGAGTTCGAAATTCCCCAGGATGACGAATCCGAGCCCTTGGGCCCGGAAATCGACACCGCATTGGTAATGGTCGAGGCGCTGTCGCTGGCCCTGCCGCAATATCCGCGCAAGGAGGGTGCGGAGCTGGGTCAGGCAGACTATACCGAACCCGGAAAACAGGCGATGACCGACGAAGACGCCAAACCTTTCGCCGGATTGGCGGGATTGCGCGATACGCTCAAAAAAGACGAGTGACAGAGCGCAGATTTCCTGTCATAGCAGGCGGTCAGAAAAATCGCTTGAACATACCGAGAATCGCAGTATTTTCGCGCGCTCATCGGATTTTGGGTTGGACATTGCGGGGCCCGTCGCCTAAACGCGCGTCAAACCACGATAAACGAACTACGAAACCCGGGTCGGCAGCGATTCTGCGACCCCTAGTCAGACAAAGGTTGAGACCATGGCCGTCCAACAGAACAAAGTTTCCAAGTCGCGTCGCAACAACCGCCGCGCACACGACGCTCTGGTTGCTGCAAACCCGAACGAATGCCCGAACTGCGGCGAGCTGAAGCGCCCGCACCACGTTTGCGCATCCTGCGGCCACTATGATGATCGCGAAGTCGTCGCTCAGGCCGATGAAATCGATCTGGACGAAGACGCAGCCTAAGCCTGATCGAGCGCAGACCAAGGCATGACTGAACAGCCCACGCACGCCGGACGGATAACCATCTCGGTCGACGCTATGGGTGGGGACGCAGGTCCCTCGGTCGTTGTTGCCGGTCTTGCGAAATCGGCCGACAAGAACCCGGATATCAGGTTCTTGCTGCACGGGCCCGAACAGGTATTGCGCAAGCTTGTCGCCAAACGGCGTGTCCTTGAGGGGCGCGTCGTTTTTCGTGATTGCTCGGGCGTGGTCACGATGGAGGACAAGCCCAGTCAGGTCGTGCGCAACGGCAAAGAGACCTCGATGTGGTCCGCGCTGGAAGCGGTACGCCAGGGCGAAGCCCATGGCGCGGTGTCCTGCGGCAATACCGGCGCGCTGATGGCCCTGTCGATGATGCGCCTGCGCAAACTGCCGGGCGTGAACCGGCCTGCCATCGCGATACTGTGGCCCTCGCGCAACCCTCAGGGCTTCAACGTGATGCTGGATGTCGGCGCCGATGTGCGCGCCGACGCCAAGGACTTGCTGCAATACGCCCTGATGGGCGCCTCTTATGCGCGCAACGGTTTGGCCCTGAGCCGCCCTCGGATCGGGCTTCTGAATGTCGGCACCGAAGAACACAAGGGACGCGCCGAACTGAAAGAGGCGCACTCGATGATCGCGGGCTTCGCGGAACAGGCGAATTTCGATTTCGTGGGCTTCGTCGAAGGCAGCGACATCCCCGGTGACAAGGCGGATGTCATTGTAACCGATGGCTTTACCGGCAACGTCGCGATCAAGACCGGCGAAGGCACGGCAAGCCTGATCGGTGACCTGCTGCGGCAGGCGTTCAAATACTCCCCGCTATCCCGATTGGCCTCGATTCTGGCCATCACGTCGCTGAACCGTTTGAAGAAACGGATCGACCCGCGACGCGTGAATGGTGGCGTGTTTCTGGGGCTGAACGGCACCGTGGTGAAATCCCACGGCGGCGCTGACGCAACAGGCGTGTCAGCTGCGATCAAACTGGCCTTCACCCTGGCGCA
This sequence comes from Ruegeria sp. A4, assembly GCF_056543025.1. NCBI lineage: Bacteria > Pseudomonadati > Pseudomonadota > Alphaproteobacteria > Rhodobacterales > Roseobacteraceae > Ruegeria > Ruegeria sp. A4. The sequence continues at coordinate 899,356 of NZ_JBQGAW010000001.1, forward strand.
GTCCGGCTTTTCCGAAAAATTGGCTGCGCGGGTTGCATCCACTGCCCAGCTTGCACAAGATGCCGCGCAATCAGCGCCGCAAACAGATAAATAACAAAAAAGGCAGTACCGGAAAATGGCAGGCCGTTCAGTTGTAGTAGGTGTTGGGCATTATTTGCCTGAACGCGTTGTTCCCAATTCCGAGTTTGAAAAAACCCTGGACACGACCGACGAATGGATAAAGACCCGCTCGGGGATCGAACGCCGCCATTTTGCAGCCGATGACGAGACGACATCCGATCTGGCCACCAATGCCGCCGTGGCCGCGCTGGCCGACGCGGGCCTGACGGCGGATGATATCGACGCAATCGTACTGGCAACTTCAACGGCGGATCTGACCTTTCCTTCGGCCGCCACCATGGTTCAGGCACGGCTGGGCATGACCAAGGGTTTTGCCTTTGACGTGCAGGCTGTTTGCGCCGGATTCGTTTTTGCACTGTCCAACGCAAATGCGCTGATTGTTTCCGGTCAGGCCAAACGCGTGCTGGTGATCGGGGCCGAGACTTTCTCACGGATCATGGATTGGACCGATCGGTCCACCTGCGTTCTTTTTGGCGATGGCGCCGGTGCAGTGGTGCTGGAGGCCCAAGAGGGCACAGGCACCGCCGAGGATCGCGGTATTTTGGCAACCGACCTGAATTCGGACGGGCGCTACAAGGATCTTCTTTATGTCGATGGCGGTGTTTCGACCCAATCCACCGGGCATCTGCGCATGCAGGGCAATCAGGTTTTCCGTCATGCCGTTGAAAAGCTTACGAAAACAGCGGAAACAGCGTTGGAACGAGCGGGGCTGAGCAGCTCGGACGTGGATTGGATCGTGCCGCATCAGGCCAACATCCGCATCATTCAGGGCACCGCCAAGAAAATAAACCTGCCGATGGAAAACGTGGTTGTGACCGTTCAGGATCACGGAAACACGTCGGCCGCATCCATCCCATTGGCCCTGTCCGTGGGCAAGCAGCGCGGACAGATCAAGCCGGGTGATCTGATCGTGACCGAAGCCATTGGCGGTGGTCTGGCATGGGGCGCAGTGGTTCTGCGCTGGTAACCGGCGCAAACCGGCTTACACAGCCGCCCGCAATTCATTGATATTGACAGCGAATTTGCCATACCCATATGCTTCAATAGCAACAGGGGAATTAGCATGGGCGACAAAACACTGACTCGAATGGACCTGAGCGAAGCCGTCTTTCGTGAGGTAGGTCTGTCACGAAACGAAAGTGCGCAGCTGGTTGAAAGCGTTCTGAACCACATGTCCGACGCCTTGGTGCGTGGTGAACAGGTGAAGATCTCGTCTTTCGGTACATTCAGTGTTCGCGACAAAACCGCTCGTGTCGGTCGCAACCCCAAAACCGGCGAAGAAGTCCCGATTCAGCCGCGCCGTGTGCTGACTTTCCGCCCGTCGCATCTGATGAAAGATCGCGTCGCAGCCGGGAACCGCAAGTAAGTTCAGGACGTCCAGGTTATGAGTAAGTCCCCCGATGCCTTTCGCACCATAAGCGAAGTTGCGGATTGGCTCGGTGTTCAGGCTCATGTTCTGCGATTCTGGGAAAGCCGGTTCACGCAGGTAAAGCCCGTCAAACGCGCAGGTGGACGCAGGTATTATCGCCCGAATGACATGCGTCTGTTGGGCGGGATCAAAAAACTGCTGCACGAAGACGGGATCACGATAAAAGGTGTCCAGCGTATCCTGCGCGAACAAGGCGTCGCACATGTCGCGGCGCTGTCCCCTTCCCTGGATGACCCTGGCCCCGCCCCGATTGAGGCCGTTCAGGACACCGTGGTGCCGTTCGAACCAAAGTCCGCCCCCGCAACGGAACAGATTCGCATGGATCTGCGCGAACCGATCCAGCCAACCGGTGAGAACGATGCGCAGACAAGCGCACGCGCCTCTGACGCATCACAGCCGGAGCCAGAGCCCGAACTGGACGCCGCGCCCTTGATGGGGGGAATCGCGTCGCTTGCGTGGAATCAGACAGATTTTGATGACGACCTGCTGCGGCGCATCGCTCCGATTGCAAAAGATCTGCGCCGATGGCTGGACCGGGTTGAAACACAGGCGACGGGTTAGGACAAAAGGCATTGATTTCCTCTTGCCCCTGCCGGGAAAATCTTTATGAACACCCCAACGTCGGGCTATGGCGCAGCCTGGTAGCGCGTCCGTCTGGGGGACGGAAGGTCGCAGGTTCGAGTCCTGCTAGCCCGACCAAATTACACCGACGTTTATGGCATACAGGCCAGATCCCGCTCTGGCACCAGGGGGGATCGAGATGACAGGTGTTTGCCCGAACCAACAGCTAGAGGCGATGATCGCGCGCGGTGAGATCACCGCTGAACCAGAGGTTCTGCCTGCCCAGATTCAACCTGCCAGCCTTGATTTGCGACTGGGAACAGTGGCTTACCGTGTACGCGCCTCGTTTCTTGCGGGCGAAGGCCGAACTGTCACGGATCGCTTGACCGAGTTTGAGATGCACCGCATCGATATCTCGGATGGCGCGGTTCTGGAAAAGGGCTGCGTCTATCTGGTGCCCCTGATGGAATCGCTTGCGCTGCCCGACAGCATGAGCGCCGTGGCCAACGCCAAAAGCTCGACCGGGCGACTGGACCTTCTGACGCGGACGATCACCGATGGCGGTACCGAGTTCGACCGGGTGCCCGCAGGTTACACAGGCCCGCTTTTTGCCGAAATCTGCCCACGCTCGTTCTCGGTTCTGGTTCGTCCCGGGATGCGTCTGAACCAGATTCGTTTCCGCCAGGGTCAGGCCGTGTTGTCCGATGCGGAACTGAGGACCTTGCATGCGCAATCTCCGCTTGTGGACGGACCTGCCGTTATTCAGGACGGTCTGGGCTTTTCGGTCGACCTGCAACTGCCCGATACCGATCTTGTGGGCTATCGCGCCAAACCTCATACCGGGGTGATCGATCTGGATCGAATCGGTGAATACGACCCGCAGGACTATTGGGAAGAGGTGCGCACCAAAGATGGTTGCATCATCCTGGACCCCGGCGCGTTCTATATCCTTGTCAGCCGCGAGGCGGTGCATATTCCACCGATGTACGCGGCTGAAATGGCGCCTTATCTGGCGATGGTTGGTGAGTTCAGAGTGCACTATGCAGGCTTCTTCGATCCCGGTTTTGGCCATGCCGCTGCCGGGGGCGCTGGTTCCCGTGGCGTGCTTGAGGTACGCTGCCACGAAGCGCCATTCGTGCTGGAACACGGACAGGTCGTCGGACGTCTGGTCTATGAGAAAATGGCTGAAATGCCGACCCAGCTTTATGGTGCGGGCATTGCCTCGAACTATCAGGGTCAGGGCCTGAAACTGTCAAAGCACTTCAAAGCCGCAAGTTGACCCCTAGAACTTCATGAACCTGCGCATTTGACGGGTCACGCGCTGTGCCTGCCTGAGGTTCTGCGCATGTCGCGGTGCGCTGGTTTTTCCGGGCCCATTCGATGTGCCGGGTCCGCCGCCCTTTCGGCTGGCCAGATCGATACCCTTGTTCACACCTTTGTTGACCAGACGGCGCATGACCTGACGCACAATCATGTCGATGATCCGGTTTGCATTCATCGCTCAACTCCGTGTCCTCACGCACAAAGATAGGCGCTTTATGCGGCAACAAAAGGGCTGTTCGATCACTCTTCCTCGAACAACTCGCTCTGGTCTTCGTCAACTTCGTCCTCGCGCCCTTCACCCAAAGGGATCGCACCCGGAGGAGGCCGATTCTCCAACAATCCTGCGGCGCGCAGTTCCTTCAGGCCCGGCAGGTCGCGCGCGTTTTCCAGACCAAAATGATCCAGAAACTCAGGCGTCACCACAAACGTCACCGGACGACCCGGTGTCATGCGGCGGCGGCCCAGCTTGATCCACTCCATCTCGAGCAACTGATCGATGGTCCCGCGCGAGACCGACACGCCCCGGATTTCCTCGATCTCGGCCCGTGTGCAGGGTTGGTGATAGGCCACGATGGCCAGAGTTTCGATCGCGGCGCGGCTGAGCTTGCGGGTCTCGACCGTTTCCTTCTGCATCAGAAAGCCCAGATCAGGGGCCGTGCGGATGGCCCAGGCATCCCCTACGCGCACAACGCGCACGCCACGCCCCTCATACCGTTTCTGAAGCAATTCAACCGCTTGCGCCGCGTCGCTGCCATGGGGCATCCGCGCCTCAAGATCCGCAATCGTCACCGGCTCGGCGCTGGCGAACAGAACGGCTTCGACCATACGCTCCTGCTCTGCCAGCGGAGGCGCCTCGAACAGCGTACCGGTCTCTTCTGGGGCATCAGTCACGTGTTTCGGTCCTCTTGCGCAATTGGATCGGAGCGAATGTCTCGCTCTGCTTGATTTCCATATGTCCTTCTTTCACCAGTTCCAGCGAGGCCGCAAAGGTCGCCGCCGTTGCCGACCTGCGCCGTACCGGGTCGGACTCCCAGCCATCGGGCAGGTAAGTTTCCATGTCGGTCCATGTCCCGGCAAACCCGATCAGCGGGCGCATCCGTTCCAGTGCCTGTTCCATGGTGAAGACCGAATCGCGGTCCATCACAAACGGGCGGAATTCATCACGGGTGCGGATGCGGGCATAGCCCTGCATCAGATCCAGCAGCGTGGCGGAATAGGTGACGGTGCGGATCCGGGTGATATCTTCGCCCTGCCCGCGTTTGAAGAAATCTCGCCCCAGCTGATCGCGCGCCATCAATCGTGCCGCAGCGTCGCGCATCGCCTGCAAGCGTTCCAATTGAAACGCCAGATGTGCAGCCAGTTCTTCGCCCGAGGGTCCCTCGTCTTCGGGGTCTGGCGGCAACAGCAGGCGGGACTTGAGAAACGCCAGCCAGGCCGCCATCACAAGATAGTCGGCGGCCAGTTCGATCCGCAGCGCCCGCGCCTTTTCGACAAAGGCCAGGTATTGCTGCGCCAGCGCGAGTACTGAAATTTTCCTCAGATCAACCTTCTGCGTGCGCGACAGGGTCAGAAGAACGTCCAGCGGGCCTTCGAACCCATCAACATCAACAATCAGCGCTTCGGCCGCAAGACGATCCGCGACCGAGACAGGATCTTCGCTGAAAAGATTATCGTTCATATACCTGCCCGCCCATTAGGGCAGATAGTTCCGCCTCGGCGGCAGGGATGTCAAGTTCCTGCGGAGCTTTGCGCATCGCCAGCGCCCGTTCTGCGCGGGCCTGTGCCACATCGGACATCTCCCCGGCGGCTTCCAGCACCTCGGCGCGCTCGGCAAAGCTTCCGTTGCAGTGCAGAACGACGTCACAGCCCGCGCTTATGGCTTGCCGCGACACCTCAGCGGGCGTTCCGCTGAGCGCCTTCATCCCAATGTCATCGGTCATGATCAGCCCGCCGAAGCCAATCCTGTCGCGGATCACATCCATCATGGTTGCCGAGATGGTGGCAGGTTGCAGGTCAATCCGGTCATAGACCAAATGCGCCGACATCCCCATCGGCAGGTCGTTCAAGGCACGAAACGGCACGAAATCGCTGCGCTCAAGCTCATCCAGGGGCAGATCCACATGCGGCAAGTCATGGTGGCTGTCCAACGTGGCACGTCCATGGCCCGGAATATGCTTGAGCACTGGAAGCACTCCGCCATCCAGATGACCCTGCGCCACGGCTTTGCCAATTCTGGAAACGCGTTCAGGATCAGCGTCATAACAGCGGTTCTTCAGGAACTTGTGCGTCTCGGGACGCGCGACATCCACCATGGGCGCACAGTTGCTGTCGATGCCCAGACCAAACAATTCATCGGCAATCAGGCGGTACCTCAGATACATAGCGCGCTCGGCCTGCTCGGCGGCATTGGCCACGTGATCCAACGGAGGCAGCCATTCGCGGGCCAGCGGTGCCCGCAGGCGCTGCACGCGGCCACCTTCCTGATCGATGGTGATCGGGCAATTGCGCCCGACCGCCTCGCGGAAATCATCACACAAGGCGCGCACCTGATCCGCGTGTTCGATGTTGCGGGCGAACAGAATGAACCCGAACGGGTTCATCTGCCGAAACAAGTCTTTTTCCTGTTGCGTCAGGCGCAGGCCCTCTGCATCGGTGATCGTGGCACCGTACTTCACCTGACGGCCACCGGGATACAATCAGCCCCTTGCGCAACAAGCGCGGCACAAAACTGGCGCGAGTCGCTCAGGTCTTCAAAGCCCAGCACGCGCAGGCGGTAAAAGGTACGCCCACCGCTTGAGGTCTTCTGGATAACGCGCTGTTTTCCCGCCATATATTCGCCGAACCTTCCGTTCAGGCGATCCCATTCCGTTTGCGCCACCTGAACGCTGTCATAGGCCCCAAGCTGCGCCAGACGCGTGCCTTTTGCCAGCGTGTCAGGATCAACATCCAACCCAACCGCGGCCTTCACTGCGGCATTGATGGCGTCTTCGGAATTCTCGCTTGGCGACACCCGGCTGCGTGAGGTGCGTGCCGGGCGGGTCAAGGGGCGCAAGGACCGGCGCACGCCCGGCAGCGCGGCAATGGCCGGGTCCGGCAAGGCGGCTGCGAAATCGGCCGGGTCAATTGCAGGTTCTTCCTCGGGGGTGGTCAGCGATGCCAGTTGCACGCCATCCTCGGCGCTTTGCTGCGTGTTGGCCGCCTCACCAGCCAGTTCCGCAACCAGCGCATCCACTGCGTTCTGGCGCAATCGGGCGGCTTCCTGGGTTGAAATCGGTTTTTCCACCACATGCAGCGCCGGTGTCGGCTTCAGATCAGCGGCAGGTACGTCTTCATCCGTCAACGAGACTGGCCGCGGCGCAAGGATCAGACGATCTGCCGGGGCGGCAGCACTGCCCTTGGCTGCCACGGCATTGACGGCCAAGCCCTGATGATCGGCCGGTGTTCCGCCCGGGTTTTCGGGCTGCACCCGCATCGGCCCTTCGGCCGCACGCACGACCGGAACGCCGCTGACATCCCGCATGACAAGCTTGTATCCCCAGATACCGACGCCGGCGACCAGCGCCAACGATGCGACAGCCCCCAGGAAATTGACCGCCCGCCCCAGTCCGAACGCGCCGCGCGGCGCGTCGTAATCCTGCATCTCGTCGGGATAGTCATACGCATCCTCGAAATGCGCTTGATTCGGGTAATCATTCTGCCCGGGGCTTTGGTGCCCCGAGTAATCGTAACTCGCCATGTCCGCCTCACTGCCCGCTTCGCGCCCGAAAATAAGGCGCGCGGGTCATTTCTTGCCTACCTCGTACCGGCGGTTCGGGCGATATTTGTTACCGCATCTCCTGCGCCGGGGTAACGCCAAGAATACCCAAGCCCGCTGAAATCACAACAGAAACGGCCCGGGCCAGCGCAATTTTCGACTGGCTTGTGGCAACATCGCCATCCTGAATGAAGCGCAGCTGGGTTTCGTCATTGCCCTTATTCCACAGAGCGTGAAAATCTCCTGCAAGTTCATACAGATAGAAGGCAACACGGTGCGGTTCGTTGGTCCGCGCAGCGATCTCGACCAGGCGTGGCCATTCCGCCAGCTTCTTGGCAACCGTCAGTTCGGCGGGGTGGTCCAGCGACGCCAGATCGGCCCCGCGCAGGGTGGCGTCGGTGGCGTCGATCCCCGCCTCGGCGGCACGGCGCAGCACGCTCATCACCCGGGCATGGGCATATTGCACGTAGAACACGGGGTTCTCGCGGCTCTGTTCCAGCACTTTGTCGAAATCGAAATCCAGCGGCGCGTCGTTTTTGCGGGTCAGCATCACGAAGCGCGTGACGTCGGGACCAACCTGATCGACCACATCGCGCAGGGTGACAAAGTTCCCGGCCCGTTTCGACATCTTGAACGGCTCGCCGTTTTTCCACAGTTTCACCAGCTGCGTCAGCTTGATATCCAGCGGCACTTTGCCATCGGACAGGGCCGAAACAGCCGCCTTCATCCGCTTGACATAGCCGCCATGATCCGCCCCGAACACGTCGATCAGCGCGTCAAAGCCACGGGTTACCTTGTCATAGTGATAGGCGATATCGGGGGCGAAATAGGTCCAGCTGCCGTCCGACTTCTTGACCGGGCGGTCGACGTCATCGCCATGTTCGGTGGATTTGAACAAGGTCTGTTCGCGCGGCTCCCAATCTTCGGGCTTTTTGCCTTTTGGCGGCTCCAGCACGCCTTCATAGATCAGGCCCTTTTCGGTCAGCGATTGCAGCGCGGCCTCGATCCGGCCCGTGCCGTAAAGGGACTTCTCCGAGAAGAACACATCCATCTCTACGCCCAGCGCCTTCAGGTCGGCGCGGATCAGGTCCATCATCGCGTCGGTCGAAAACGCGCGCAGCTCTTCCAGCCATTCGCTTTCCGGTTTGTCGATCAGGCTGTCGCCATATTTCTCTTTCAGCGCCTCGCCAATCGGGATCAGATAGTCGCCGGGATACAGCCCTTCGGCAATCTCGGGGCTGAGGCCATTGGCCTCGCGATAGCGTTCATAGGCAGACCGCGCCAGCACATCCACCTGCGCGCCACCGTCGTTGATATAGTATTCGCGGGTCACGTCATGGCCCGAATAGGCCAGCAGGCTTGCCAATGCATCCCCGAACACCGCGCCGCGTGTGTGCCCGACATGCAGCGGACCGGTCGGGTTGGCCGAGACATATTCAACATTGACCTTCTGCCCCTGCCCCATGGTCGAGCGCCCGAAATCGGTGCCTTTTTCCAGCACAGCCGCCAACACGCCTTGCCAGACGGACGGCGCAAGACGCAGGTTCAGGAAACCGGGCCCTGCCACTTCTGCGCTGGTGATCCGGTCATCCGCCGCCAGTTTCCCGGCCAGAACATCCGCAATGTCGCGCGGCTTCATCCTGGCCGGTTTCGCCAGCACCATCGCGGCGTTGGTGGCCATGTCCCCATGGGCCGCATCGCGCGGAGGCTCGACCGCCACGTTGTCAAAGCTCAGCCCCTCGGGCAATGCGCCTTCGGACTGCATCTGTGCCAGCGCGTCCAGTACAAGGCCGCGGATCTCGGAAAACAGGTTCATTTCGGATGTCCTTTTGCTTGTCGCGGGGTTTACCACGCAAACCGGCAAGGTCAATGGACGCCTAATGTTTAAGCTTGGTTTGGCGAAACATCTCGCTAATCTCGGGCCTGTACGCCGCTACCGGAGACCGTCGATGCACCGCGCCTTGTCCTTTGCCTTGCTTTTGTCCACCGCCCTGCCTGCGCTTGCCGACCTGCCACAGCCCAAAGGCCATGTGCTGCTGACGCTGGGCGGCGCAGTCCGCGAAACAAACCTGCCTGCGCGGGGTCAGAATGACGGTGGTCTGCTGGGCTATCTGGAGGTCACGCATGACGGCGCGGCAGGGTTTGATGCTGCCATGCTGGACGGGCTGGAGCAGTTCGAGATCACGATCCCCTATGGTCCTCCGGGCAATGAGCGGGAATACAGGTTTTCGGGCCCGCTTTTGGCAGACGTCATGACATTGGCAGGGGCCGAGGGGAAAACCGCTCTTCCCATGGCGCTGGATGGGTATCAGGCTGAAATCGAGTGGAACAGTATCGCCACCCACAAACCGATCGTTGCAACGCATGCTGATGGCGCACCGATGGGGATCGGAGGTTATGGCCCGACGATAATCGTTTTCCCACCGACGAAGAACGCCGAACAGTCCGCTAAACAAGCGGCTCAGCAAGTCTGGGCCATCGCTTACATAGCCGTGGAGTGATCAGCCCGTCAGCCGCGCATGGTCCTGCAAGGCAAATCGGTCGGTCATGCCCGCAATGTAATCGGAAACGATGCGGGCCAAGGCTGTGTCGTCCCTGGCCGCTTCAATGTCATCATGCCAGCGCACGGGCATCTGCCTGGGATCGTTCATGTAGATCGGAAACAGATCTTCCACGATCTTTGCCACCTCTGCCCGCACTGACATCACCCTGGGTGCGCGATACATCCGGGTGAACAGAAACGACCTGATTTCACGCAGTTGCGCCCAAACCTCATCCGAGAACTGGATGACAGGATACCCAAGATGTCGGATTTCTTCGACGGACTGCGCGCCAGAAACGGCAATGAGATCGTTCGAAGTGTTGATGACATCCGCCACCATGACCCCGAAAACCCGCCTTAGCGCTTCGTGACGCCGGCGATAGGAATCCAGCCCTGGGTATCTGGCATCCACCTCGGCGTAACAGACCCCGACAATCGGCAGGTCCTGCAAATCGTCATCCGTGAACAACCCTGCGCGCAACCCGTCCAGAAGATCGTGATTGTTGTAAGCTATGTCATCGGAAAGGGCGGCAACTTGCGCTTCCGCGCTGGCATGGGTGTGCAGTTCAAGATCAAACTCCTGATCGCACTCGGCCAATGCCCAGGGCAGATCGCCCTCAACCGGCCCATTGTGCTTGGCTATCCCTTCCAGACATTCCCAGGTCAGGTTGCACCCATCGAATTCTGCATAGTGGCGCTCCAGCTTTGTGACGATCCGAATGGCCTGCGCGTTGTGATCAAAGCCACCATAGGGCTTCATCAACGCGTGCAGCGCGTCTTCGCCGGTATGTCCAAAGGGCGTGTGCCCCAAATCATGCGCCAGGGCCACGGCTTCGGTCAGCTCTGGGTTCAGGCCCAGGGCACCGGCAATGGTCCGGGCCACCTGCGCCACCTCGATGGAATGGGTCAGGCGGGTGCGGTAGCTATCGCCCTCATGCTCAACGAAAACTTGCGTCTTGTGTTTGAGGCGCCGAAAGGCACTGGCGTGAATGATCCTGTCCCGGTCGCGCTGAAAGCACGATCGGAAACTACTTTCCTCCTCGGCTACGAGCCGTCCCCTGGTGCGGTCCGGATCCGAGGCAAAACTAGCTCTGTCCAAATGGCCCGTCCTTGTCGCCTGTCCTTGCACTTTCTATATTGTATGGCGTAACGGAAGGAAACCTTTGGAGACCGGCATGAATCTGCCCCCAACAGTCACGGATCGCGCCTTTGAACGCCTCGCAGAAATCGGCGCGGCGGATCAGGGTCAGGCACTGCGCGTCGCAGTGGAAGGCGGCGGTTGCTCGGGGTTTCAATACGAAATCGCTTTGGATACGCCAAAAGAAGATGATCTGGTCCTTGAAGGCAAAGGGCAAAAAGTCATTGTTGACGCCATTTCGCTGCCCTTTCTGGAAAACGCGGTTATCGACTTCACCCAGGAACTGATTGGCGCGCGATTTGTGATCGACAACCCCAACGCCACCTCTTCCTGTGGTTGTGGCACATCTTTTTCGATGTAACCGTGGGGGCTTTGCCCCCACACCCCCAGGATATTTTCAGCCAGATGAAGCAGGAGTCCGCCCTCTGACCGAAAGACCAGAGGGCTTCACCTGGCGCGGTCATCGGCGTCCCCGCCTGTACCGCCACTTCAGCTTGAAGAAATTCGGTTAATAATCCGTTTCTTCATCTGGCCAAAAATATCCCGGAGCGCGAGGCAGAGCCTCGCAAATACGATCTCCGCCTTGCCGTTGGGCCCGTTCTGCGCGATAGGTTGCACCAAGTCTTCGGAGGATCGCGCATGAAAATCGCCACGTTCAACATCAACGGCATCAAAGCGCGGGCCGAAGCCCTGCCCCGTTGGCTGGACGAAGCACAGCCGGACGTTGTGCTGTTGCAAGAGATCAAGTCGGTCGATGAAAACTTCCCGCGCGAGATATTCGAAGAGCGTGGGTTCAACGTGGAAACCCACGGACAAAAAAGCTTCAACGGCGTTGCAATCATGTCGAAGCTTCCCCTCGAGGATGTATCCCGCGGCCTTCCCGGCGATGACGCGGATGAACAGGCCCGCTGGATAGAAGCCACCGTCGTTGGCAAAAAGGCTCTTCGGATCTGTGGATTGTACCTGCCCAATGGCAATCCCGCACCCGGCCCGAAATATGATTACAAACTGGCATGGATGGAACGGCTATATGACCGTGCCCGTGATTTGCTGGCCACCGAAGAACCCGCGTTGATGGCGGGGGATTACAACATCATCCCGCAGGCGGAGGACGCCAAACGCCCCGAAGCATGGCGCGACGATGCATTGTTCCGCCCCGAAAGCCGCGCCGCATTCCGCAAGATCCTGAATCTGGGCTTCACCGAAGCGTTCCGGGCCACCACCCAAAGCGCGGGGCACTATTCATTCTGGGACTACCAGGCCGGGGCCTGGAACCGGAACGACGGAATTCGGATCGATCACTTTCTGCTGACCCCGCAAGCGGCAGATCTAATGCGGGATTGCCAGATTGATGCCGCCGTGCGCGGGCATGAAAAACCCTCGGATCACGTGCCTGTCTGGGTCGATCTGGATATTTAGCGGTTCAGGCCGTGACGTCGTAGCTGTATATCCATTCGTAGCGGCGTGACAATTTCCCTCCGATGGCCATAAGCGCACATTGGGCCGCCAAACGGGCGGGGCCTGACAGGTGGAAATTGCGTGCGTTCGACCCGGCAGCGGCAACCACGCTTTCTGCCCTTGGCCTGCGCGTTTGCTCGTAGGCGGCAAGCGCGCTGGTGACGCCCGAGTGTTCGTCGAATGATCGTGCAAGCGCCCAGGCATCTTCCAGCGCCAGGCAGGCGCCTTGTGCCATGAACGGCAATGTCGGATGCGCCGCGTCCCCCAGCAGTGCCAGACGACCGTTCTGCCATTTTTCTGCGACCGGGCGCAGGAACAGGGCCCACAGATTCACATCCGAGACCTTTGACAGAATCTCACCTACCGGACCGCCGAACCCTGAAAACCGTGCGCGCAGCTCGTCCGGGTCACCTTTCAGCTTCCACCCCTCTTCCCGCCAGTCCGAGCGTTCCTCGACCGCTACGATGTTCATCATGCTCTGATCGCGCAAAGGATAGGTTACGACATGCCGACCCGGCCCCATGGTCAGGGATGCCGTCACCACGCCTGAATCCGGTCGCCAGGGAATGGTGGCGCGCCAGACGACCTGGTGCGTGAACGCGGGTGTCTCGGGCCCGTTCAGAGCCGGACGAATCGTGCTTCGGCCACCGTCGGCGGCGATGACGCATTCGGCGCGCAGCCGTTCGTCGCTCGCCAACAGAATTTCGGCTTCGTTGGGGTGTTTCTGCACGTTGGAAACCTTGGCCCCCAGACGGACATCCACACCGGCCTTACGGGCCGCAGAATGCAGCAGATTCAACAGATCGGCACGGTGAAAATAATAGGTCGGGCCAGCCGAAGGCCCGGGCAGCCGGCTGACAACGCGGCCTTTGCGGTAATCGCGCAAGATCGTACCGTGCGACTTCTGGCCCACAGACAGATCCGCCACCCCAAGGGCGCGCAACACGCACATCCCGTTTTCACTGATCTGAAGGCCCGCGCCAACCTCGGTCAATGCCGGGGCTTGCTCCACCAGGGTGACCTGCGCCCCGTGTTGCCGCAGCGCCAACGCAGCCGCCAGACCGCCGATGCCGCCGCCAATTACACAGAAATTCAACCGATTGATCTTCATGCCCCTCGCATAACGCAAAAACGCCAGAGCCACAGGCCCCGGCGTTCGAAATTTTCCAGCTGCACCCGGCGATCAATCGTCGCGGTGGACCTTTTCGCGGCGCTCGTGGCGCTCTTGCGCCTCCAGCGTCATGGTCGCAATCGGACGTGCATCAAGACGTTTCAGCGAAATCGGATCGCCCGTCTTTTCGCAGTAACCGTATTCACCTTCTTCGATCCGGCGCAGGGCTGCGTCGATCTTGGCAACCAGCTTGCGCTGGCGGTCGCGTGTCCGCAGCTCCAGAGCGCGATCGGTCTCCTCGCTCGCGCGGTCTGCGACATCCGGAATGTTTCGGGTGTTGTCCTGCAGCCCTTCGATCGTATCGCGGCTGCCCGCCAAAAGCTCATTCTTCCAATCCAACAGCTTGCGGCGGAAATATTCAAGCTGACGTTCATTCATGAAAGGTTCATCTTCGGCCGGGCGGTAATCCTCCGGCAGAAAAACTTCCTGTTTCATATTTGCTCCCTCGGTATGGCCAGAAACGTCGGTCGCGGATGTTTCACCTGACATTTGGCACCCCCTTCTGCGCAGCGTTTAGCCGACGGGCGTGGGATTGTCACTACACAAACGTTGCTTCAGCACGCCCTCGTGCTGTTTTGTCTAAATATGAGACAAACAACAACAAAACCCTGTTTTTCTATGAAATTTGGCAGGCCTTTTTGAGGCAGGTGTCAATTGGCAGGGTACATTCGCGCGCACGAATCAACCAAAAGGGCTTGGAGTTCCTGCAAAAATCGCCTCAACCGACGCAGGGACGCGGGTTGTCAAAATCATTGACCGTCTGTAACCCGGACAACACAACCTGCCCACGGATCACGAAAAACCACACGAGAGGCCCATGACCGCACGCTTTCAAGGTACAGCCGAATATGTCGCCACTGACGATCTGACGATTGCCGTGAACGCCGCCGTCACACTTGAACGCCCATTGCTGGTCAAGGGCGAGCCCGGCACCGGCAAGACAGAGCTGGCCAAACAGGTGGCCGGTGCGCTGGGGCTGAGGATGATTGAGTGGAACGTGAAATCCACCACCCGCGCGCAGCAGGGCCTGTATGAATATGACGCGGTCAGCCGCCTGCGCGACAGCCAGTTGGGTGAGGAACGCGTGCATGACGTGTCGAACTATATCCGCAAGGGCAAGCTGTGGCAGGCCTTCGAGGCCGACGAAAAGGTCGTTCTGCTGATCGATGAGATCGACAAGGCCGATATCGAGTTTCCAAACGACCTTTTGCAGGAACTCGACAAGATGGAGTTCCATGTCTACGAGACAGGGGAAACGATCCGGGCCAAGAACCGCCCTATCGTCATCATCACCTCGAACAATGAAAAGGAACTGCCGGACGCGTTTCTGCGCCGCTGTTTCTTTCACTACATCCGCTTCCCGGACGAGGCCACGATGCGCCGCATCGTCGAGGTTCATCATCCCGGCATCAAGGATGCGCTGCTGACCACCGCTCTGACCCAGTTCTATGAAATCCGCGAGACGCAAGGGCTCAAGAAAAAGCCGTCAACGTCGGAAGTGCTGGATTGGCTGAAGCTGCTGCTGGCCGAGGACCTGAGTGCCGAAGACCTCAAACGCGGCGGCGCAGATGCGCTTCCGAAACTGCATGGCGCGTTGCTGAAGAATGAGCAGGACGTGCATCTGTTCGAACGTCTGGCCTTTATGGCACGCGGCAAACGATAGCCGGACGGTGACCGGTCGGTGATCATGGCTTGCCTTGGGACGGCCCGGATGCCAGCATCGGCCCATCTGGCGAAACAGAGCTTCGCCGCCCACAGAATTGGATGAATCGCGTGGCGAACGCACTGACAATCCGCACCCTGCGTGCCGAGGACAAAAGCCAATGGGCCAACATGTGGCGGGACTATCTGGCATTTTATGAAACCGCCCTGCCCGATGATGTATACGAAACAACTTTTTCCAGACTGCTGGGCGACGACCCGCAGGATTTTTCCTGTTTCGTTGCCGAACAGAATGGCGCCCTGGTCGGGTTGACACATTATCTGTTTCATCGCCACGCCTGGAAGGTGGAAAAGGTCTGCTACCTGCAAGACCTGTTCGCGCGCCCCGAGGCACGGGGGGCAGGCGTTGGCCGGGCCTTGATCCAGGCGGTCTATGACGAGGCAGATCGTCAGGGCGCACCGTCGGTCTATTGGCTGACCCAGGAATTCAACCAAACCGCGCGGAAACTGTATGATCGCATCGGCACACTGACACCGTTCATCAAGTACGCCCGCTCATGAAGCGATTGAGTGCCCTTTTTCTGGCACTGGTTGTTGCCGGCTGCGCGACGGTTGAAACGATCGAGCTGCCCGATCAGGTCGCGCCCATCGAAGCAAGCCTGCCGCCTGCCAAGTCTTTTTCAACGGCACGTCCTTCGCCGCCTGCTCGGTCCAACAAAAACATCGCCTCTGACTTCCTGTCCCTGCATTTCGAACTGGAAAGCGGCGCCGCCCTGCCCGTTTTCACGCGTTTCGAAACGCCGGTCACTGTCCGTCTGAGCGGATCACCGACCGCAAGCATGCAGCAGGATCTGACCCGGTTGCTCAACCGCCTGAGGCGCGAGGCCGGGATCAACATCCGACAGATCGACGAAGGGCAGGCCAATATCACCATCGAAGCCGTCAGCCAGAAAGACATTCTGCGCATTCTGCCCAATGCGGCCTGTTTCGTCGTCCCCAACTCCTCGAGCCTTGAAGAATATCGCCGTGACCGCCGAAAGATCAAAAGCAGCTGGACTGAACTGCGCAAACGCGAACGGCTTGGGATTTTCATCCCATACGACGTCAGTCCGCAGGAAATACGTGATTGCCTGCATGAAGAACTGGCACAAGCGCTTGGTCCGCTGAACGATCTGTATCACCTGCCGGATTCGGTGTTCAACGACGACAATATCCATACGGTTCTGACCGGGTTCGACATGTTGGTTCTGCGGGCTGCCTATGCGCCGGAACTGCGCACCGGCATGACCCGCGATCAGGTTGCCGCGGTCATCCCGGGGGTTCTCAGCCGGATGAACCCGCGCGGGGACAGGGTGCCCGTTCAACCCTTTACGGATACGCCGCGCGAATGGATTGACGCGATTCAGAAATCACTGGGACCGGGGGCGGGGTCGCCCAGACAGCTGCGCGCTGCCCGTAAGGCGGCACGGATCGGTCAGCAGCAGGGATGGACGGATCACCGCCGCGCCTATCCTCATTACCTGATAGGCCGGATGGAACAATTCCGGGACCCCATCGAAGCCCAACGCCAGTTTCAGATTGCGCAACAGTTTCTGAAAGCCACACCCGGCACAGAGGTGCATCAGGCCTATGTCACAACGCAAACCGCGGCATTTGCGCTGGCACAGGAAAAGGGGCCCAGTGTTCTGCCCGAGTTGAACAGGGCCATCGATGTCATGACACGGGCAGAAAATGCGTCTTTGCTGGCCACGTTGTTGTTGCTGAAATCCGAAGCGCTGAAGCAGGCGGGGCAGATACAGCAGGCACGTGCCGTCAGGCTGGACAGCCTGGGATGGGCGCGGTACGGGTTTGGCTCGGATCTGGTGGCCCAGTCGTTGTCGCGGGGCAATGGCCGAAGAAACACAGATGGCACGAAAGACGGATGACGCACATATGTTGGTAGTTCTGGGAATGGCGGCACTGGGTGCGACCTTAGGCGCACTGGCCGCGAAAAAGCGCAGCGGCAATCGGGCCGACATGGCGCAATATGCCGCCGGATACGGCATTGCCTTTGCGCTGGTGGGTCTGGTGATCTCGTTGGTTCTGGTGCGTTTGGTGGCCTGACACGATGTTCCTGCCCTTTTTCGAAAACCTTCGCAAAGCTGGCATCCCGGTATCGCTGCGGGAGTATCTGACTTTTCTGGAAGGCATGAAAAAGGGTCTGGCCACCTATGATGTCGAGGCGTTCTACTATCTCGCCCGCGTGTCGATGGTGAAGGACGAACGCAACATCGACAAGTTCGACCGCGCCTTTGCCGCCAGTTTCGAAGGACTGAACGAGATCAGCTTCGATCAGGTTCTGGAAGCCGTTGACATTCCCGGCGACTGGCTGGCCAAAATGGCCGAAAAACACTTGTCAGACGAGGAAAAAGCCGAGATCGAGGCGCTTGGCGGTTTCGACAAGCTGATGGACACGCTGCGCGAGCGTCTCAAGGAACAACAAGGCCGCCATCAGGGCGGCAACAAGTGGATCGGCACGGCCGGGACCTCTCCTTTCGGGGCCTATGGCTACAACCCCGAAGGCGTGCGCATCGGCCAAAAGGAAAGCCGCCACCAGCGCGCGGTCAAGGTTTGGGACAAGCGCGAATTCAGAAACCTGGACGACACGGTTGAACTGGGCACGCGCAACATCAAGGTTGCCCTGAAACGCCTGCGCCGCTGGGCGCGCGAAGGTGCTGCGGAAGAACTGGATCTGGACGGCACCATTCGCGCCACGGCCGAACACGGCTATCTGGACGTCAAGACCCGCCCCGAACGTCACAACGCGGTCAAAGTGCTGCTGTTCCTGGACGTTGGTGGATCAATGGACCCGCATATCAAAGTGGTGGAAGAGCTGTTTTCAGCTGCACGGTCCGAGTTCAAGCATCTGGAATATTATTATTTCCACAATTGCCTTTACGAGGGCGTCTGGCGTGACAATCGCCGCCGCTGGGACCAGCAGACGCCCACGCATGAAGTGTTGCGCACCTATGGGCCCGACTACAAATGCATCTTCGTCGGCGACGCCTCGATGAGCCCATATGAAATCGCCTATCCTGGCGGCGCCAACGAGCATTGGAACGCCGAGGCCGGGCAAGTCTGGCTGCAACGTGCGCGGGATCAATGGGCGTCGAACCTGTGGATCAATCCCGTGCCCGAGAAGTATTGGGAATACACCCATTCCATCGGCATGATTCAGGAAATCTTCGAAGGCCATATGGTGCCGATGACCTTGGCAGGGCTGGAACAGGGAATGAAAGCGCTGACCCGTTGAGGTCAGCGCCAGAGTTTACCCGGCAATCACCTGAATCCCAAGAAACAGGATCGCTGCCAGCATTGCTGCTGCGGGAACAGTGATAACCCACGCGGCAACGATGGTCAGGAAATGCGACCGGCGAACCAGCTTGCGGCGGCGGCGTTCTTCCGGCGCGACGCGGGGGCGTTCGGGAAAGGCCAGCCTTGCGCGTTTCAGCCTCCGCTCGGCATCCCATTCCCGGAAGAACCCGACCCCGAATACAGCGCCAACCGCGATATGGGTGGAACTGACAGGCAGGCCCAGCCAGCTTGCAACGATCACTGTGATCGCGGCCGACAGGGCGACGCAATAGGCCCGCATCGGGTTGAGCTTGGTGATCTGGCTGCCGACCATGCGGATCAGTTTCGGACCAAACAGGAACAGGCCGAACGATATCCCGAACGCACCGATGACCATGACCCAATGGGGAATGCTGACGGCATGCGTGAAATCGCCCGAGGCAGAAGCCTGCACAATCGCGGCCAACGGCCCCACCGCGTTGGCAACGTCATTTGCGCCATGCGCGAAGCTCAGCAGCGCCGCAGAGATGATCAGTGGAATTCCAAACAGAATCTTCAGCGATTTGTTGCGGTTCTCAAGCCCTTCGGACTGGCGGCGGATCACCGGGATCATCACTGCCCAGATCAGCCCGCCACACGCCGCACCGATCAGCAACGCCGTCCCGAGATCGATCTTGATGATTTTCTTGAGGCCCTTGAGCGCCAGATAAGATGCAAAGGCGCCCGCCATGATCCCGACCAGCATCGGCACCCATTTGCGGGCCGCGGCGATCTTGTCTTCCTGATAGATGATCCGGGCCTTGATGAACCACAGGAAACCGGCTGCGACCAAACCTCCCAGAAGTGGCGAGATCACCCAGCTGGCGGCGATTTTGCTCATGGTACCCCAGCTTACGGCGCCGAATCCCGCAGCGGCGATCCCTGCCCCCATGACGCCGCCCACGACCGAATGCGTAGTGGAAACCGGCGCACCGACCCATGTGGCCAGATTGACCCAAAGCGCCGAGGACAGCAGCGCCGCCATCATCGCCCAAATGAAGACGTTGGCCGTTCCCATGCTTTCCGGCGCAATAATTCCCTTGGCGATGGTCGATACGACATCGCCCCCGGCTATGAGCGCCCCGGCACTTTCAAAAATGGCGGCAATCGCGATGGCACCGCCCATGGTCAGCGCATTCGCCCCCACCGCAGGGGCCATGTTGTTGGCGACGTCATTGGCCCCGATATTCAGCGCCATATAGGCCCCGAACATCGCGGCGATCACGACGACAAGCGCGTTGTTGCCCTGCCCGAACAAAAAAGCGGCCACAAGGCCTGCGGTGACAATGAATGCCAGGGCAATCCCTGAGCCCACAAAGGGCCGTCCAGCCTGTGCGGTCGCCATTTCTAGGCGTGAAAAGCGCCGCAAATCCCGGTCGAGTGTTTCCAGGTGACGCGCTTCATAGTTCTTGTCGGTCATGGGTCCCCCATCGATAGCGCCCCGTCGGTTAAGTGGGATCGTTGAAATAATCAACAGCTCATATCGCAAGATCACAACTTATCGAAGGTTGTGCCTGTTTCGGCGCACGAGGAGGGTTTTGCCGATTTCGGCGCACGAACATGCGGGTCCCGACGAACATCCCGCAGGTGTGACTTGCGCAATGCCCATGTTCGGACCATATCTTTGACATGCTTCGATTGACCCCGATCCTGCTGGCAATTGGCTACGCCATCGTGATGTACCGTATTTCGGTCTGGCGCACCCATCGTGAGCTGGACGCAAAATCGACCGAACTGGCCGACCCGGTGCTGAAACGGATGACGGACCGGCTGGCCGCAGCTTTGGAAATCGATCGGGTCCCCGTCTATATCTACGAGATCGACCCGGTGAACGGGCTGGCTGCTCCGGACGGTCGGATTTTCATCACGCGCGGGTTTTACCGAAAATTCCGCAACGGAGAGGTTTCGGCCGAGGAGATGGCCAGCGTGATCGCACATGAGTTGGGGCATGTTGCCTTGGGTCATGCAAAGCGACGGATGATTGATTTTTCAGGTCAAAACGCAATGCGGACGGCGCTGATCATGGTGCTGAACCGGTTTATTCCGTTCATCGGAGCGATGATTGCGAATGCTTTGACGTCATTGCTGGCCTCGCGCCTGTCACGACAGGATGAGTATGAGGCGGACGAATATGCCGCCGCCTTGCTGACCAAGGCCGGAATCGGGATCGGGCCGCAGAAATCCTTGTTTCACAAGCTGGAAGACCTGACGCAGCAACGGGCGGGCGTTGCCCCGGCATGGTTGATGAGCCACCCGAAAACGGGTGAGCGCATAGCGGCACTGGAGGCCCTTGAGCAGCGTTGGGCGCGTGGCTGAGGGTGCGCAGCGAGAGGCCAGCCTCTCGCGCTCTCCGGGATATTTTTAGCCAGATGAAGGGGGATTCAGTTTATTGGGTGAGCGCCTTGCCAAAGCGCGGAAGGCGGGCCTTTTTCATCAGCGCCCGCAGGGTCCATTGGTGGCCGGAAAGGCGGATGGCTTCACTCAGAACGCGATCGGCGATGGTTGCCAGGCCGTCAGGGTCCGATAGCCAGAGACCATGCAGCAAGCCGTCGGGATCTCGGCGGTCGAGCCCCTCCTCTGCCAGGATATTTCTGGGGAAATCCTTGGCGTTGACGGTGACGATGACGTCAGCCGAGGCGGTGATGGCCGTCGCCAGAACGTGGATGTCGGCTGAGTCGGGCAGCCAGAGGCGCTGCTCCAGCCCCGGAACCGGCGCGCGTTCGGCCTGTGGCCACTGCGCTTGCGCCAGGGCAATTTCGGCGCGGGCTTGCGCCTCGCCCGTCGGGCCCAGCTTGTGCGCGGCGCGGGCCCATTCTTCGAGGATGCGGGCAGACCAGATCGGAGTGAAATGGCCAAGGCGGGCCGCGCCCAGCAGCATCTCGCGCATCACCGTGGGATAGATGACGCAGGTGTCGAGAACGGCCCTCACAGGCGGTAGAACACTGCTTTGAGGTAGCCGCTTTCCGCCAGTTGCGGCAGTTGCGGGTGATCCGGACCCGCAAACCCGGTGTGGATCAGTTGCGCCTGTCGCCCGGCACGCCCGATCCCACGGGAGGACGCATCGCGGAACCGGCTCAGGTCAGCCGCGTGCGAACACGAACACAGCCCCAGATAACCACCGGGTTTGACCAGAGGTGCCGACAGTCGTGCGATACGTTCATAGGCGCGTAGCCCCGCATCCAGCGCTTGCCTCGACGGCGCAAACGCGGGCGGATCGCAGATCACCACGTCAAATCGCGCGCCTTCTTCGCCCAATTGAGTCAGAACCTCGAACGCGTCGCCCTGTCGGGTCTGGAACTTTTCAGCAAGGCCCGACGCCTCGGCCCCTTGTTTCGCGAGGTCGAGCGCGGCGGCTGAGCCATCGACGGACAATGCCTGCCCCGCACCGCCTGCAAGCATAGCCAGACCGAAGCCGCCCACATGACTGAACACGTCCAGCACCTGCGCATCGGGATGAACCAGGCGCGCGGCAAAGGCGTGGTTGGGGCGCTGGTCGTAAAACAGCCCGGTCTTCTGACCGCCTGTCAGATCCGCCATGTAGGTGGCGCCATTCATCGGCACCGGAAGGGGCGCATCGGGCGCGGTTCCGCGCAATACCTGGTTGACGTCGTCCAACCCCTCCAGCCCGCGTGTACGGCCCGAGGCGTTCTTCAGCACCGTGGTCACGCCAGTGACTTTGACCAGAGCTTGGGTCAGCACATCCAGATGCGCCTCGGCCCAGGCCGCGTTCGGCTGAATGACGCAGGCCTCGCCAAAGCGGTCGATGATGACGCCGGGCAAGCCGTCCGCTTCGGCATGGATCAGGCGATAATACGGGGCGTCAAACAGGCTTTCCCGCAGATCGAGGGCGCGCTGCAAACGGTTCTCGAACCATGTCGCGTCAAGCTGCGCGTCGATGTCACGGTCCAGCACCCGGCACATGATCTTGGACGCGGGGTTGACCGCGACCAGCGCGACGGGCGCCCGTTTGTCATCTTCAAGCACTGCCAGAGCGCCCGCGGGGATTTTTCTGGTACGGCGGTCCGAGACGATGTCATTGGCGTAGACCCAGGGGAAGCCATGGCGCAGGCCGCGCGCATTGGCTTTGGGTTTCAGGCGGATGCGGGGACGGTCGGCAGATTGGGTCATGGCGCCCTCATAGTCCTGAACGCGCCGGTGGGAAAGCCCTAGCGGTTACGGGATCGCCAACCGCCGCGGCGTTTTGGGGCCTTTGCCGTCTGAAGGCCTTCGGTCAGAACCTGTGTCATCGGATGATCAGGGTTCTGCGCGGCATAGCCCGCGTGCAGCTCGGCCAGCGCCGTGTTCTGGTCGCGATCCGCTGGAAGGCTCAGCGCCCAGTCCAAAAAGATGCTGCGGCACTCTGGCAGGGTGATGCCGTCGATTCGATAGGCTTCGCGGATCAGGCCTTTGTGGTCGTTGGGATCACTGCTGCGCGCCATCTTCTTCCCCCTTGATCACGCCGCCGATCAGATCGGCCGCGGTCGTGTAACATTCCTGCAATGCCGCCTGCAACGCCTCGACCTGTTCGAACCCGGTGGCGCGGCACAAAAATGCAGTACCGCCTTCGCCGATCTTGTCGGCTTCGATTGTCTTGCCCGACAGCAACCGCGCGGCGCATTGCACCGACCAGAATAGGTCATAGCAGTCTTTCAGAGATTGCGCCTGCGCGACATCCAGCAACCCGGCTGCGACGGCACCATCCAGACCCGACGCGACATCGCGCTGCGCGGACCCTGCCAGCAAAGCACCGGTTTCGGCCATCAATTCGATATCCATCAGCCGGCCGGGGCCGTTCTTGGCGTCCCAGATGCCGGCGGGCGCCTTGGCCGCGGCCAGGCGTGACCGCATCTCGGCCACTTCGCGCAGAACATTCCCCTGCTCTCGCGGGTGCGACAGAAACTCGGTGCGGAAGGCTTCGATTTCCTCGGCCAGTCCGGCATCCCCGGCAACAACATGCGCGCGGGTCAGGGCCAGATGCTCCCACACCCAGGCTTCGTTCCGCTGGTAATTGACAAAGCTGGCCCAACTGGTCGCGACCGGCCCCTGATTGCCCGAGGGACGCAACCGCATATCGACCTCATACAAGCGTCCTTGCGACATCGGCGCGGACAATGCCGTGATCAGGGCCTGCGTGAAACGCGCATAATACGTGCGCGTGGCCAGAGGGCGCGGACCGTCAGACATGTCCTGATCCAAAGGATCGTAGATGACGATCATGTCTAGATCGGATTGCGAGTTGATCCGGCCTGCCCCCAGCGACCCCATCCCAAGCACGGCAGCGCCGCGCCCCGGTGCAGGGCCGTGTTTGCGGGCGAAATTTTCGGTGACATGCGGCAGGATGGCCGCGATGACCGACTGCGCAAGATCGGCATATTGCCGACCTGCCCGAACCCCGTCGATCAGGCCGCGCAGGTGATGCACGCCGACCCGGAAATGCCATTCCTTGCACCAGCGCCGGGCAAGATCAAGCTGGGTTTCATAATCCGTTTCTTCCGACAAAGCCTGCGTCAATTCCGCTTGCAACGCCTCTTGCCCGGGCCAATCCGCAAAGAAACTGCCCCCGATCACCGCATCAAACACCGACGCGTTGCGGGACAGGTGCGAAGCCAGAGCATGCGAGGTTCCGACGATATCGATCAGCAAGTCGATCAGTTGCGGATTCGCCTCGAACAGCGAAAACAGCTGCACCCCGGCGGGCAGGCCCGCCAGGAACCCGTCCAAGGCCAACAATGCTTCGTCGGGCTTGGCGGTTTTGGCCAGACGTGACAGCAACTCGGGGCGCAGACGTTCGAAAATCCGCGCGCCGCGCTGGGACCTGAGGGCCGGATATGTCGTCCATCGGGCCAGAACGTTCTTGTCGAACTCCACATCCTGTACATGGGCGGGCGCCGCACCAGGTCCGGGGGCAAAGAACCCTTCGGTCAGCTCATGCACTTCGGTCAGACGGTTTTTCAGGTCCTGCGTCAACTCGGCACTGCTGATACCCATCAGGCAGGCGACGCGTTCGATCCCGTCGGGTGAGTTCGGCACCTTGTGGGTCTGGGCATCATGAATCATCTGGATGCGATGTTCGACTTCGCGGTGCGCGCGGTAATGATCAGTCAGCTTGTCCGCCACATCCTGTGGCACCCAGCCTTTTGCCGCCAGCGCCGCCAGCCCGGGAACCGTGCCTCGTACCCGCAGGTCAGCGTCCCGCCCGCCCGCGATCAACTGGCGGGTTTGCGTGAAAAACTCGATCTCGCGAATACCGCCCTGCCCCAGTTTCATGTCGTGACCGGGGATCGACAAGGATCCGCCCGTCCCTTTGTTTTCCCGGATGCGCAGGCGCATGTCATGGGCGTCCTGGATGGCGGCAAAGTCCAGATGGCGGCGCCAGACAAAGGGGCGCAAGCCGTCAAGGAAACGCTGCCCCGCATCCAGATCCCCGGCGCAGGGCCGCGCCTTGATGTAAGCCGCACGCTCCCACGTACGACCGAGGCTTTCGTAATACCGCTCGGCGGCCTCCATCGCCATGCAAACCGGTGTCACGGCCGGGTCGGGGCGCAGCCTCAGATCCGTTCGGAACACATAGCCATCCGCCGTCTTCTCGCTCAACGTCGCACAGAAGTTGCGCGTGGCCCGAACCATGCCCTGCCGGGCCTCGTAAAAGTCATCGGGGTCAAAGCGCGTCTCATCAAACAGGACGATCAGATCGATATCCGAGCTGTAGTTCAGCTCATGCGCGCCCATCTTGCCCATCGCCAGTATGACCAGGCCGGCTGCGGTTTCGACATCATCCTCGGTCATGCCCGGCAGCTTCTTGCGCCGGATCAGTGTCGCGATCTCGGCCTTGGCGGCAACATCCGCGGCCAGCGAACCGAAATCGGTCAGGGCCGCCGTGACCTTCTCCAATGGCCATGCACCTGCAATATCGGCCAACGCCGTAAGCAGAGCCATTCGCCGCTTGGCCTGCCGCAATCCGGGTTTCAACTGATCCGGCGGCAGATCACGCGCAGCAGCCATGACGTCGGCCAATGCCTGATCCGGGTGCATCAGGGCCTCGGGCAGCCAGCCCTTCTCTTGTTCGATCAGGCTTTTCAGATAGGGGCTGGAACCGGCGGTGCCCGCCACCAAATCCGCCATCTCGGCCGGCAAATCAGGCATCAGGGCCCGCGCTTCGGCCCCCAGGGACGGATCGAAAGCGCGCGGAAGTCTTGAAATGGCTAAAACGTCTGTCATGGGCGCAAACTGCGCATCGCGGCGCGTGATCGTCAATGGGGCATTCTGATCAGGTGTTCTGAACCGGCGTGTCCTGACTGAAACTGTTGACCCAAACGTCGTTTCTGCGTTCCCACAAAGAAGAAATCAGCATCGCCTCGCGCGTTGTCGCACCCGGGCGCAGGTAATCGGCCTTGTAGGACAGCAAGACGATATCCGGTGTCAGAACTCGCAATCTCTCGTCGCTCAATTCGAACTCGGCCATCGTCGGAGCATCTGCAAATTGGCCGACATGATCGTCACGATTGGCAAATCCCGTCGGATAGACCCCAAGAAAATCCGCGCTCAGCAAGGCCCGGTCCGCGCTTGCGTTGCCCTCGACCAGCGCCATCCAGACCTGCTTTTCCAAATTCAGAATCTCACTCAGCGCAGGTGCCGTTTTTTGTTCTGTCATATCCATTTCCGCAACCTGCGGCTGATGGCGCTCACCGTCAACCGAATTGCTGAATGTAAATCTTTTTTACATCGACCCCTTGCAACCCCCGCCCACGACCCCATCTAATCAATGTGAAAAGAGTTTACATCAACCCTGGAGAGCTCAAATGACCGCATTGTCCGACCCCGCCGTCCCCGCGAATCCGGGATGGCTTTATCGAATCGAGGCCTGGCTGGATGACAAAGGCAAAGGGGCCTGGATCGCCGCCATGGTCCTTGGTTTCATCTTTTTCTGGCCGGTTGGCCTGGCCCTTCTGGCTTACATGATCTGGAGCAAACGCATGTTCAGCAAATCCTGCAACCGCCGCAAATCCTGGCACAGCCACATGAGCGCGATGAAACCATCCGGCAACAGCGCATTTGACGCCTACAAGGCAGATACACTGGCCCGCCTTGAACGCGAACAGCAGGACTTCGAGGCATTCCTGCGCCGCCTGCGCGATGCCAAGGACAAGGCCGAGTTCGACGAGTTCATGGACGAACGCGCCCGCGAGAACCATGAAGACGACGGAAATGCCAAGCCCGCCTGATTGACCTTGCCCTGTCCCGGCATTCCGGGTCAGGGTACCCTGACCCATTTTTTTCGGACCTGACGAATGAACCACCTGCCTGACCCGGATACCCAACCAGAATTCTACAACTCGGTGACAAGCAAACGCTTTGTCGCTTGGTTGTTTGATATCGCCTTCATCTCGCTGCTCTGCACGGTGGCGATCCTGTTGAGCGCAGGCCTCGGTCTGTTTTTTCTGGCAGTGATCTATGCCGTGATCAGCTTTGTCTATCGCGTAGTAACCATCACGAACGGCTCGGCCACTCTGGGCATGCGGTTCATGGGAATCGAATTGCGCGACGCATTCGGAGAACGAATGGATATGGGCAAGGCCATCGCCCACACTGCCGGCTATTTCGTCAGCATGGCGTTTGCAGTGATCCAGATCATCTCGGTGATCATGATGTTGACCAGCGCCCGCGGCCAGGGTCTGACCGACAGTTTTCTGGGCACGGTCATGATCAATCGACGGGCTTGACACGCGGTTGCGCGAAACACTTGGCGGCCTCGGGAACGGTTGCTATCATCCCTCCCGAGGCTATCTGGGAACTTCATGCGACACACGCTGCCAATTGCGCCACAATTCTATGTCACGGCCCCGCAACCCTGCCCCTATCTCGATGGCAGGATGGAGCGTAAGCTGTTCACCGCGCTCCAGGGCGAAGGTGCGGAACAGTTGAACAATTCCCTGTCGCAGCAGGGGTTTCGCCGGTCGCAGAATGTACTCTACCGCCCTTCCTGCACAGATTGCGCGGCCTGCCTGTCCGCCCGGATCGACGTCTCGGCTTTCCGCCCGACAAAAAGCCAGAAACGCGCGGTGAAACGCAACGGATATCTGCAACGCCGCGCCACATCGCCCTGGGCCACGGACGAGCAGTATGAGCTGTTCCGCCGCTATCTTGACACCCGGCACGCCGATGGCGGCATGGCCGACATGGACGTGTTCGAATTTGCGGCAATGATCGAGGAAACCCCGATTCGAAGCCGGGTGGTGGAATATGCAGATCCTGAGACCGGCGACCTGATCGCTGTCAGCCTGACCGATGTGCTCGATGATGGGCTGAGCATGGTCTACTCTTTCTACGATCCGAACCAGCCTCAGAATTCTCTGGGCACCTATATGATCCTGGACCACATCGAGATCGCGCGCGAAGCCGGCCTGCCCTTTATCTACCTGGGCTATTGGGTCCCCGGCAGCCCCAAGATGGGCTACAAGGCAAAATTCTCTGGGCTTGAGGCCTATGTTCAGGGCGAATGGCAAAAGATCAAAGATCCGGATACCTTCTGCTCTTCCTCACGGCACCCCCTGTCCACCGCGCCGATCGCCGAGCAAGTGGCCAATATCCAGCTTCCCGACCGCCACCCCACCAAGGGCTGACCATCCGATGAAACAGAACCTGCACGCCGTCACCCTAGTGGTGCCGGATTACGATGACGCACTTGCGTTTTACACGGAAAGACTTGGCTTCCAGCTTTTGAAGGACATCGATCTCGGGGGCGGAAAACGCTGGGTCCTGATCATACCGCCGGGTTCTGACGGCGGCGGCCTTCTTCTGGCCAAAGCCGACGGGCCTGAACAACGCGCCGCCATCGGCAACCAGACCGGCGGCCGTGTGGGCTTTTTCCTTCAAACCGATGATTTCCAACGCGACTACACACAGATGCGTGCCAACGGGGTCCATTTCGAAGAAACTCCCCGCTTCGAATCCTATGGCACAGTCGCCGTCTGGCGCGATCCTTTTGGCAACCGCTGGGATCTGATCCAATTCACCTGATCCGCTTCTTCATCTGGCCGAAAATATCCCGGGGATGAATTGGCCGCAGGGCAAGAAGGGGCTGGCCCCTTCCCTGCAACAAACAAGAAAAAGGGGGCCCACAGGCCCCCTTTTGCATTTTGATGATCCGGATCAGTTCGGGATCAGGTCCGGTACGATCGTGACAATCGCCGGGAAGAACCACAGAATTGCGATCCCTACCACCTGGATCAGAACAAACGGAATGATCCCGCGATAGATATGACCCGTCGTCACTTCCTTCGGCGCAACCCCTCGCAAGTAGAACAACGCGAACCCGAACGGCGGTGTCAGGAAGGATGTTTGCAGGTTCACCGCCACCATGATCGTCACCCATTTCGGGTCGAACGACCCGCCATAGATCACCGGCCCCACAATGGGGATCACGATGTAGATGATCTCGAGGAAATCCAGCACGAAGCCCAGAATGAACAACACCAGCATCACGATCAGGAAGACCGTGAACTCGTTGTCAAAACTCTTCAGGAATTGCTGGATATAGTGCTCCCCTCCGAACGAGATCACCACCAGGTTCAGCAATTGGGATCCGATCAGGATGGTAAACACCATCGAGGTCACCTTGGCCGTCTCGCGCACCACCGGGGTCAGAACTCCGCTGGAATACAGCACCCAGCACCCGAACAGCAGCCCGAACAAGGCATACAGATAGGCTGCATACGCGATGATGAAGGCGATCCAGGTCTCCAACGTCACATTGCCCTGATTGACCCGCAGGTCAAAGTTGACCCCCATCAGCAAGGCGATGATCACGGCAAAGGTCGACCAGATGATCACCTTGCCCGATCGCCCCTGATCCTGAAGCTTGCGATAGGCCGCCAGCATGATCGCGCCACCCGCCCCCAGCGCAGCCGCCGGCGTCGGGTTGGTCACACCACCCAGAATCGATCCCAGAACCGCGATGATCAGAACCAGTGGCGGGAAGACCACGCGGATCAGGTCATTGGTCGCACATCGCGCTGCGGCTTCCTTGCAACCATACATAGCCAGCGCAAATGGCAACGCGAGCAACAGGAACGTCGCCCCTGAAGTTGTTGTGGGCGAAATCAGCAAAATATCGACCAACACCATAAGCAGCAGACCAATCGCACCAACGATAAGCGGCTGTGGCGCACGCGAGGGGGCGATGCCACGGCCCAGAACCAGAGTGAGGCCCAACAGCACGACGGTGATCGCGACACCCGTGCCAATTGGTGCGGCTGATGCAATCATTTCCTGTTGTGCGGCGGCCAGTTCTTCTTCGGTCAGGCGCTGAGACTCAGCTGCACCGCCAGCGGCGTCAATGGCTTCCTGCTCGGCGACGGCCTGATCCCAGGCGGCCTGACCATGCAGATCGATCATCGATACCTTGCATTCTTCCGACACGTTGGTACGCAACGATGCGCCCTGTCCGATGTCCGAGAAAGCCGAGACCGAAATGTTCTGGCTGCCGATCAGGCCGACATTGCCCAGCAACACGGTGCCGACGATCAGCGCAACCGGTGCGCCCAGCAGCCAAGTCAAACCTTCGGACCGGGTGATCGGCTCACCCGACCCGCCTGACAGCGCCACAGCAGGTGCCTTATGGGGATTCAGCAATGCATAACCAAACGCATACAACGCATAAAGCAGGGCCAGAAGGATCCCCGGCAAAAGAGCCGCCTGGAACAAGGTTCCGACCGAGACAACTGCCGGCTCTCCCAAATAGGTGAGCGCATCGGTACATCCCGCCTCAACGGCCCGCGTCTCCTGCGCTGTCGAGTACAAATCGCCCGCCAATGTGCCAAGCAGAACGATCACGATCGAGGGCGGAATAATCTGCCCCAGCGTACCCGAGGCCGCGATCACACCCGTTGCAAGCTCTGGCGAGTAGTTGTTCCGCAACATGGTTGGCAGCGCCAGCAGGCCCATGGTCACCACGGTCGCGCCAACGATGCCGGTAGAGGCCGCAAGAAATGCCCCCACAACCACGATGGACACGGCCAGACCACCCGGCAGCGGTCCAAAGACGCGCGCCATCGTCGTCAGCAGGTCGTTCGCGATTTTCGAGCGTTCCAGCGTGATACCCATCAGAACGAACATCAGCACGGCCAGCAATGTTTCGATGGACTGACCGGCCAGAACACGTTCGTTCATGCGATTGACGATGAACGACACGTTGCGGTCCAGCGCGGTTTCCCAACCTTGCACAAAAACCGGCTCGGCGATCCTCGGTAACTCCGGGTATCGGAACACGGAAATGACATCCGCTTTGACCCCGGAATTCACCAGATCCCGATAGGCTTGTGAGCCTGTGTCGATTGCCTGGTGGACCAACAACCCGGCGCTGTCCAGTGCGGCGATGATCCCGAAGGAAATCACCCCGGCGCCACCGATGGCAAAGGCCACCGGGAAGCCGGAAAGGATGCCCCCAAAGAGGCAGAAGAATACGATAATGAGGCCTATCTCGACGCCATCAAGTCCGAATAGCATTGTCTTGGTCTCCGTCCTTAATGCGCGCCTTCATAGGCTTCTTCGCCCTCACCAAGGCTGTCCTTGTCGAGGTATTTTCCAGTGCTTTCCGGCCCTTCCACATACTCAAGATACGAGCGGTACAGGAATGCGATTGCGTGCAAGAACACCATCGCGGCAAAAGCCACCAGCAAGATCTTGAACAGGAAGTATCCGTTGAACCCGTTTGGGCTGAACCCGATGGTTTCCACGTTCCAGCGCAGGGCGCGGGACTTGGCCACCAGCCGGTCCAGCGTGTCACTGGCCGAAGGCTTCGGCACGATCAGGTGCCGCCACATGAAGTACCAGCCATACATCCAGGTCAGCACCGCCATGGGCATCATGAACAAAACCGCACCGCACATATCAACCACCCGTTTGGCACGGTGGCTGATGCCGGCATAGATGAGGTCAACGCGCACATGCCCACCCTGCACGAATGTGTAGGTACAGCACAGGCACACGACCATCGCATTATACAGCTTCAGTTCTTCCGCGAACCAACTGATATCCATCTGGAAAGGGATACCCAAACCAAAAGACATATCGGGTCTGGTAAAGACCCGCTGCATGAAAACGATCACGATCTGCTGGATCACCATCAAAAGACCCGCCCAGGCAAAGAAGCGCCCGGTGGTATTGGCGAACCCCTCAAGGCCCCGCACGATGGCCCACATGAAGTTCCGGTAGTACAGCCCGATGGCCGTCAGAACCAGAAAGAACGTGAACACCACAAAGAAGAACTCGACCGAACCGCCGTAATAGACAAAGCGCATGATCGACGCCTTGTCGGACCAGTCCAGCCAGAGTTGCGGATGCGTGATGGCGTATCCGAAATTATAGAAGGCTTCGGCAATGTTCTGAATGAACCAGACCAGTCCATTCCACAGGGCGCCGAAGAACGAGATACCGTTTTCGTCCTGCATGTTGTCCCCAGGTCGTCTCAGTTGTGCATGGGATTATTGTTGCTTGCCCAAACCCCTTAGCGCAACGGGAAAGGCTCCCCCGCGACGCGGGGGAACCGGTTTTTCTTGGATCAGAATGGCTTAGCCGCGAACACGGTCGCGCTGAGCGGTGTAAACACCCGATGACAGGTTGTTCCAAGCAGACGATGCTGCCATCGACGTCATCGCGCTGTCGTGGATCTTCTTGAACAGCTCATCGCCCATGTTCTCGTCCAGAACTTCCTGGCTGGCCTGACCAAACGCGTCCCAGACACTGTCCGGGAATTCCAGAACCTTGACGCCGCCCGCCTGCAGGCGCTGCAGCGCTGCGCCGTTGTTGGCCAGGAACTGTGCCAGGTTCCACTGGTGCGCTTCGGCAGCAGCGATCTCGATGATCTTCTGCTGTGCCGGGGTCAGTTCATTGAACACGTCGCGGTTGGTTGCCAGCGACAGACCTGCGCCCGGCTCGTGGAAGCCCGCAGTGTAGTAGGTCTTGGTGATTTCCTGGAAGCCGGCCTTTTCGTCGGCCCATGGACCGATCCACTCGGTACCGTCGATCGCGCCGGACGACAGCGCCTGATACACTTCCGACCCCGGAATGTTCTGTACGGATGCGCCCAGTTTACCCAGCGCCTTGCCGCCCAGACCCGGCATACGGAACTTCAGACCGTTGAAGTCTTCGGGGCTGTTGATCTCTTTCGAGTACCAGCCACCCGCCTGCGCACCGGTGTTGCCGGCCAGGAAGGACTTCAGGCCAAAGATTTCGCCCAGCTCGTCATGCAGCTCCATACCGCCGTCATGATAGTACCAGTTCACCAGTTCCTGTGCAGTCATGCCGAAAGGAACGGCCGTGAAGAACGCATAACCCGGGTGCTGACCCACAAAGTAATAGTCAGCGGCATGATACATGTCCGCCTGACCCGACGACACCGCGTCAAATACTTCGAAGGCACCAACCAGTTCGCCTGCCGCCTTGATTTCAACATTCAAGCTGCCATCCGACATGGCGTTGATGCTGTCGGCACAACGCTGCGCGCTGTCAAACACGCCCGCCAGACCACGACCCCACGAGGTCACCATGGTCAGGGTTCGCTGGCCCTGAGCATAAGCCGGTGCCGCCAATGCTGTCGCTGCAGCTGCCGAACCGCCCAGCGCGGATTTTTTCAGAAATGAACGACGATCCATATGAGTGTTCCTCCCCTTCATAGTCACGGCCCGGCAGAACCGGACCTGTCGCATTCAGTGCGCGTCAGCCTAATGTGACCGAACTGAAAGGGAATACCTACTACTGCGTAGAGAATCGGATTCTTTGCGATTTCCGGCAAGAAATCAGACCGCAAAGCACGTCTTCCCCGACGATAATCTCTGTATTCCGCGAATAAAGCCCAATCTTTTTGCATTTTCGCCGCCGCTTGCGTATCGATTCGTCCATGCAAAGACTCCGACATCTGGTCTCGCTGACCTATGCGCAGAAATTGTCGCTGGTGGCGGCAATCCCGCTGGTCGTGGCCGTGGCGGCAATTGCCGTGCTTGTGGCATACGAGGCGCGCGCGACCGCCGAGCGTGAGATCGAAGCGCTGGAACGCAGCCTGGTCGAAGCCAAGAAGGAGGAGTTGCGCAACTACGTAACACAGGCGCGCAACGGGTTCGCCTATATCTACGGCCGGGCCGAGCCAGATGACGAGGTTGCGAAAAACCTCGTGTCCCAAATCCTGTCGGCAATGATCTATGGCCAGGATGGGTTCTTCTTTGTCTACGATTATGACGGCAACAATCTGGTCAGCCCCCGCCAGACGCAGTTCATCAACCGAAACTGGGAAGGGCTGACGGACAGCGACGGCACTCCGATCGTTGACGAGTTCATCCGCCTCGCCCGCCAGGGGGCTGGTTGGCACAGCTTCATGTGGCAAAAGCCCTCGACCGGAGAGGAAGCACAGATGATCGCCTATGTCGTCGGGCTTCAGGACTGGCGCTGGGTCGTGGGAACCGGAGTCTTCATCGACGACATCGTTGCAACGGTCGCCAACGCCAGGGCCGAGGTCGAGGCCCGCGTTCAGCGCACCTTCATGTATATCGGCGCGATCGTTGTGGCGGCGG
Organism: Ruegeria sp. A4; assembly: GCF_056543025.1. NCBI lineage: Bacteria > Pseudomonadati > Pseudomonadota > Alphaproteobacteria > Rhodobacterales > Roseobacteraceae > Ruegeria > Ruegeria sp. A4. Next base: position 933,449 of record NZ_JBQGAW010000001.1, read on the forward strand.
TGCTCATCGTCTTTGCATCCGGCATGTTGCTGAACATCCGCGAGCGCAGACTTGCGGACGCCAAGCTGAAGGAGCTGACCCAGCGCGTCTTCGATGCCCAGGAAGAGGAACGAGGCCGCGTTGCCCGCGAACTGCATGACGGCATAAGCCAGATTCTGGTCGGTGTACGCTATGCACTGGACAACGCGCGGCGCCGCCTGTCCCGCGGCGATGACGCGGGCGCACGCGATCCGCTGGACAAAGGGATTGACCATCTTGGCACCGCCATAACCGAGGTCCGCCGCATCAGTCGCGACCTGCGCCCCGGCGTGTTGGATGATCTGGGTCTTGGGCCAGCGCTGAAAGCTCTGACCGACGATTTCCGGGACCGCACCGGGATCGAGACGGAATTCTCGACCGTGGTGTTCCGCAACCGGCTGGACCAGGACAGCAAGATTGCCCTGTATCGCATCGCGCAAGAGGCGCTGACCAATATCGAGCGCCACTCTGGCGCCACGCATGTTACGATAGACCTGCGCGGACACAAGAAAGGTGCAACCATGCGGATCACTGACAATGGCCGGGGCATGCGGACCGATCCCAGCACCCCCAGCACCGGGATCGGGTTGCGCAACATGCAAGAACGCATCGAACAGCTTGACGGGTCCCTGCGCATTCTGTCATCACGCGGACCGCGCGGCGGCACTGTCATCGAAGTCAGCCTGCCGCTGAGCCACCTTCTGCCGCCGCAGGAAGACGCAACTCCGAACCGAAAGGCCGGCACATGAGCGCCGAAAGCATCCGAGTTCTTATTGTCGACGACCACCCGATGGTGGCCGAGGGCATCCAGTCCATCCTCGAAAGCTATGATGAGATTCAAGTGGTCGGTACGCTTGGCAGCGGACAGGCGGCAGTGGATCAGGCTGTTGACCTTGCCCCGGATGTGATCCTGATGGATCTGAACATGCCCGGCCTCGGCGGTCTCAGCGCCACGGAAATCATCCTGGAACGATTGCCGGAAACACGCATCCTGATCCTGTCGATGCATGACAGCCCGGAATATATCTCGACCGCGCTCAGCCACGGTGCCAAAGGCTACGTGCTCAAGGACGTGCCCACGGAAGAGATCAAGCAGGCCATTGATGCGGTGATGCGGGGTGAACGGTACCTGTGCACCGGCGCCAGCGGATCGCTCAAGCCCAAGGGCGACAACGTGCGCGAAGCGCTGACCGGACGTGAACAGACCATTCTGCTGGAACTGGCCCAAGGCAAATCCAACAAGGAAGTTGCGCAAACGCTGGATATTTCCGTGCGGACGGTCGAAACGCACCGCAAGAATATCAAACGCAAACTCGGCATATCCTCAACCGCCGGGCTGACACGCTACGCTTTGGAACATGGCGTGCTGCAAGGGACTGGTGTCGGTTTCTGATCTGCACGCGCGCGCAGCGCTGCCCGGCCCAACCATAGGATAGGCGCCGCAAGCGTGTTGACGACGGGCGGGAGCGGTACCCGCCGGGTCAAAGACCTTCTCCGAAAAAAACCAATGTCCCGTCTTCGTCCAGAACGTGGAATTCACGCTGATTATAGGGCTGATTGAACGGCGGCCTGACACGGCCTTCGGGCAGATCGGCCAATCGGTCGCGCAGGCTGTCATAAAGCCCATCAATATCTTCAACATCGATATAGAAGGAGTGTTCTTCACCCAATGGCTTGCCATCATCCCGGGGTGGGCATTCCAAAAGGCGGATCGCAACAGGACCACGTTTCAAAAAGGCATAATTGTCTTGCGTGAACCCACAGGTGAACCCAAGGCGATCGCAATAGAAGTCGATCTGGTCCTTCAGGGACGAGCACAACACAAATGGTGTAAGCTGCAAAATCCTGGGCATCTGACTCTCCGGACAGGAAGCAGATGCATTGTACCGAGGTTGACCACTCAATCCAGCAATTGATCCTTTCGCAGCCCCGCGCGCTTGAAATGATGCGGCAAAACGCGGCCATACAATTGCTGCGTCCGTTCCACACCGCCACACATGCCCTCAGCCTCGACAAAGGAAAAGATGCCGACAAAACGACGGCGCTTGCCTCTGACCGGAGCAACCCGGTGCAATGAATACCTGCCCTTGAATATCTGCAAATCCCCCGGCTGCAGTTCCAGCCGGCGAACCCGCCCCATGTTCCCATCGAGAACCGAGGCCACCAGATCAAAGTTTTCATTTTCCGCCGTCCGCAGGTTGGGCACATACTCGAACGCGCCGCCCGTCTCTCCGTTCTGGATGGCCAGCGTCACGGTGTAGTTGTTGGTGTCGAAATGCCAGGGAAAGCCCTGCCCTTCTTCCACGACATTGATGATCACGTCCGCCAATGGATCATTGTAGCGAAAAAAGCGGTCTTCGGGTTCATTCAGGGCATCGCGGACAAACGGAAGAAAGCCGTCGAACTCGTAAATGCGCCGCAGCGGGCCGGATTTCGAAAAATTGTCGGCCGGAACAAAGGCGTTCGAACGATCATAGAACCGGCGGATCGGATGGGCGATGCCAAGCCTTGGGTCGTCCTTCGTGAAATAGGCGTTGGTTCTGTTGAAGGACCGGTGCGCCTTGGGCGCCACCCCCTCGGCTTCTTGCACCAGTAGCTTGACCCCTGCTTCGTGCACGAAACCCGGCAGAACAGCACATCCATCCTGTTCCAACTCGCGTCTCAAATCCTCGATCAGCCGGTCATAAGCCGGTGAATCCGGACGATCGATTGGATAGCGGCCAAGATCAACCAGGTCCTGCAACATTTCAAGCCTCCGGGTTTTGCCCCCTGCACGTTCAGCGTGGCGCAGAAAAAAGTAATGATCATGCCCGTTTCGGACATCGGCCTGACGCTTTCAGACCGCCTTATTCGCACACAAAACGGCCAGCTCACCCGCCGAATTCCCGGAAATTCCCGACATGCGGCACTCTGCGCAATAAAATGTCGCAAAATACCGCCGCTGAGATAGAAAATTGGTGCAATTGCCTGTTGACGCCCCTTCCCCCCGACCATAATGTCGCCTCCAAGCAAAAAGGAGCCTCTGGCGATGAGAACGCTAGTCGTAATCGTAGGAACCACGCGCATGGGCCGGTAACGGTAAACCATAATCGAACCCATGCGCCTCCGAAAAATCGGGGGCTTTTTTTTGTCGAACGCAAGACACATGTCGCGAACGGAGCAAAGCAGATGACACGTGAGATGACCGGCGCAAAGATGGTGGTTCAGGCCCTCAAGGATCAGGGCGTGGACACGGTATTCGGATACCCCGGTGGCGCCGTGCTACCGATCTATGATGAGATCTTTCTGCAAAACGACATTCGCCACATTCTGGTGCGTCACGAACAGGGCGCGATCCACGCGGCCGAAGGCTATGCCCGATCGACGGGAAAACCGGGCGTCGCGCTTGTCACGTCAGGCCCCGGTGCCACCAATGCTGTCACCGGTCTGACCGATGCGTTGCTGGATTCGATCCCGATCGTTGTTCTGACCGGGCAAGTCCCGACCTTCATGATCGGATCGGATGCGTTTCAGGAGGCCGACACCGTAGGCATCACCCGCCCCTGCACCAAGCATAACTGGCTGGTGAAGGACACGGACTCGCTGGCTGAAACCCTGCACGAGGCATTCCATGTCGCCACCTCGGGCCGCCCCGGCCCGGTGCTGATCGACATCCCGAAGGATGTGCAGTTCGCGTCGGGCGAATATGCCAGCCCGAAACCTTCGACCTCGCATTACCAACCCGCGATGAAAGGAGATCTGGAAGAGATCACCGAACTGGTTGCCGCGATGGAAACCGCAAAGAAACCGATCTTCTATACCGGCGGTGGCGTTATCAATTCCGGCCCCGCGGCCAGCCAGTTGCTGCGTGAACTGGTGGATGCAACGGGCTTTCCGATCACCTCAACCCTGATGGGTCTGGGCGCCTATCCCGCCTCGGGCGAAAATTGGTTGGGAATGCTCGGCATGCACGGCCTTTATGAGGCCAATATGGCGATGCATGATTGCGATCTGATGATCAATATCGGTGCGCGGTTCGATGACCGGATCACCGGGCGTATCGATGCGTTTTCGCCGAACTCGAAAAAGGCGCATATCGACATCGACCCGTCCTCGATCAACAAGGTCATACGGGTGGACATCCCGATCGTCGGCGATGTGGCGCATGTGCTCGAGGATATTCTGAAGATCTGGAAGTCGCGCGGCCGCAAGACGGACGCCGCGAATGTCAAGCAGTGGCAGAACCAGATCGCCGAGTGGCGCAAGATCAACTGCCTGGCCTTCACCAACAGCGAAAAGTCGATCAAACCGCAATACGCGCTGCAACGCCTTGAAGAACTGACGAAAAAGCATGATCGCTACATCACCACCGAGGTGGGTCAGCACCAGATGTGGGCGGCGCAGTACCTTGGGTTCGAAGACCCAAACCGCTGGATGACATCGGGCGGTCTGGGCACGATGGGTTATGGGTTCCCCGCCTCGATCGGCGTTCAGATGGCGCATCCGGACGCTCTGGTGATCAATGTCGCCGGCGAGGCCAGCTGGCTGATGAACATGCAGGAAATGGGCACCGCCGTTCAGTACCGCCTGCCGGTGAAACAGTTCATCCTGAACAACGAACGTCTGGGCATGGTCCGCCAGTGGCAGGAGCTGCTGCATGGCGAGCGCTATTCACATTCCTGGTCCGAGGCCCTGCCCGATTTCGTAAAACTGGCTGAGGCCTTTGGCGCCAAAGGTATCCTGTGTTCCGACCCCGCCGATCTGGATGACGCGATCATGGAGATGATCGATTACGACGGTCCGGTGATCTTTGACTGTCTGGTTGAAAAGCACGAGAACTGCTTCCCCATGATCCCGTCGGGCAAGGCCCATAACGAGATGCTGTTGGGCGAGGCGGAAACGCAGGGCGTGATCGATAGCAAAGGCTCGGTTCTGGTTTAACACAATTCGACGGATTTGGTCGGGTGCCTTGCTGTGCCCGACATCTCAAGGATGATGAAAGGGACGTAAATGTCTGCCCTACATATCAAAAAAGGCTCTACCCGCCATTCGGCCTATAACCTACGGCCCACTTTCTCGGACGTTCAGGAACGCCATACAATCGCGGTTCTGGTCGAAAACGAGCCCGGAGTGCTGGCCCGTGTCATCGGCCTTTTCTCGGGTCGTGGTTATAACATCGAAAGCCTGACGGTGGCCGAGGTTGATCATACCGGCCACCTGAGCCGCATCACCATCGTCACCACCGGCACGCCGCAGGTCATCGAACAGATCAAGGCGCAGCTTGGCAGGATTGTTTCGGTGCGTGACGTGCATGATCTGACCGTCGAGGGCGCCTCGGTCGAGCGTGAACTGGCGATCATCAAGGTCGTCGGCGAAGGCGACAAGCGGGTCGAAGCCCTGCGACTGGCGGACATCTTCCGCGCCAATGTTGTCGACAGCACGCTCAATTCCTTCATCTTCGAAATCACCGGCGCGCCGGACAAGATCGACGCATTTGCCGACCTGATGCGCCCGCTGGGCCTGATGGAAATCGCGCGTACCGGCGTGGCGGCCCTGCTGCGCGGCGATTGATCGACCTGTCCCGCCTTGGCGCTTGTCTTGCAGCCAAGGCGGGAACACTTTTTAGGGTGGCTGGTCCTTTCAAATTCAACTCTTGCGATCTGAATGCGCTATAATTGCCATATGGTCGGCTTTTCCCAATAAAGATCAGGCATTTTCAGATAAAGCCTATTGCCTTTACACATGAGGGCGTTAGCCTCGAAGCTGCAACGCGACGTGGGGATACGTTGCTTGGGGTCATTCTGTACGATTTTTAAAATGCACCGGGCTTCGGCGTCGGTGCGACGATGGTTTCTTCCGGAAACTAAGCAAGACGTGGGCACCCATGACTGACGATATTCGTAGTCCGGCCGAGATTCGCGCAATGTTTGGTGCGAACCTTCGGCAATTGGCAAAGCGATATCGCTCGGTCTCGGCACTGTGCCGCCAACTTGGCGTAAACCGTACCCAGTTCAACAGATATCTTTCCGGTGAAAGCGTACCCAGACCGGATGTGCTGGACCGTATATGCAGGTTTTTCGATGTCGATGCCCGCATTCTTCTGAAACCGCTGGACGAGATCGAGAAGATCGAAGAACACCCTGCAACCCCGGCCCTGACAGAGTTTTTGGGCTCGGGTGCGGATGCGATCGAGAAATCCCCGTTTTCCCCCGGGTTCTACGCGGTGATCGAAAGCCTGTCGGCTGAACACCGGATGACCCTGCTGCACGCCCGACCCTTGGCCCAATGTACGTTGATCCGTGGCTACGTGTCGCGTGCGGCAATGCCCGAGGCACCCCCGAAGGCGCGGGAAATACAGGGGATAGCAGCCTCAAGCGGTGACACTGTCTATATGCTGACCTCCCAGCGGGAAGGTCACAACAGCCGGGTCTATCTGATCTCTCCGGACCCCACGGGAACGGCAGTTCATTGGCGTGGGTCGGTCATCAGCCCGACAAATGCGACAACGCCCGAACCTGTTGTGCTAAAATACCTTGGGCACGACTCGACGGCCATTTTTGCTGCTGCGCGATTGTCGACGAACAATGTGGCTCAGAACCTGTAACCTACCGTCTCAGGTTGGTGTTTCCTCTTCATCATTCTGCGTGATCTGCCGGTACAGATGCCAACTGGCATGTCCCAGCAACGGCAGAACCACCAGCAACCCCAGGAACCAGGGCACCATCGCCAGAAATGTCAGCACCGCGATGAAGGCACCCCAGGCCAGCATCACCGGAAAATTCTCTGACACGTAGGTAAAGCTGGTGATCATGGCCGTTACGAAATCCAGTTCGCGGTCCAGCAGCAGAGGGATCGACAGAACGGTGATCATGTACAGAACGGTCGCAAAAACCGCCCCGACTGCCGTGCCGACAGCCAGCATTGTCAGGCCATTCAATGTCAGAAACACCTCAAGCGAGGTCGACACGTTGGTCATCGTCGCCAACCCCATGAACAGGGCAAAAATCATGTGCCCCAGAAAAAACCAGAAAAGAAACACGACAACTATGATCGCGCAGATCGAGGGCAATTGTCTGCGGCTTTGCTGCATCACGACCCCGAAGATCGCGCCAAAATCGAGCGGCTCTCCTTGTTCCAGCCTGTGCGATACCTCGTACAGACCAACAGCGGCAAACGGGCCGATCAGCGGAAACCCGATGGCCGCCAGCACCAGCCAAAAGGTTGTTCCGGTCTGAACTGTCACCCATGCCATCGCCCACCCGGACAGTACGTAAAACCCCGCAAAAATAAGGCCGAACAGCGGTGCGCGGCGAAAGTCGGCCCAAGCGCGCTGCAATGCAGTCCGCAGCATGGCGGTATCGACCGGTCGCATATCCGGAACACCAAAGGGTTTGTCCATGTTGTCTTCCTCCTCCCTGACCGGCGTTATGGCATCGCCGGCCTCTTGTTCGGCCAATTGGTTTCGGCGTGGTAAGCCGCACCGACTGACAAAAGTTTTCGATCCGATCCTCTGGGCCCGAACAATTGAAACCCCATTGGCAGCCCCTGCGTGCCAAACCCCGCGGGCGCAGCAAGGCATGGCAGGCCGATCAGGCTGACCGGTATCGTGACATGCATCCATCGGTGATAGGTATCCATGGCCCGGCCCGCGATCTCTGTCGGGTAAGGCAAATCAACCGAAAATGGCCAGATCTGAGCAGACGGCAGAACCAAAGCGTCAAACTTTTCGAACAGCTTCGCCGCGCAACGGAACCATTCCGAGCGGATGACACTGGCGTGGTGCACCTCCATTGCACTCAGTGCCAGACCCCGATCCAGTTCCCATTGTGCCGAGTCTTTCAAATCTTCCTTTTGCGACACCAAGGGTTCCAGCCCGGCGGCCACGCTGAACGACCGCAAGGTGATCCAGCTGGTCCAGAGTTTTTCGGCATCGAAAGGCGGGGCGACGTCCTCAACCCGCGCGCCACGCGTTTCGAACACGCCCATCGCGTCTTTGCAGATGTCAAGAATACCGGGCTCGGTCGGAAAAGCGCCGCCCCAGTCGCCAAGCCACCCGATCCGCAGCCCTTGCAGATCTGCGGCGGTCACCGGCGACACCGGCGCACTTTCAACGGCCAGCGGCAAGCGCGGGTCCGGCCCCGAGATGACATCAAGCAGAACACCCAGATCTTCGGGGCAGCGCGCCATGGGGCCCAGTGTCGACAACTGGTGCAAAAAGCTGTCCCCCACGGGATCGAAAGGCACCCTGCCCCAGCTTGGCCGAAAGCCATAAACGTTGTTCCAGGCGGCAGGGTTGCGCAAACTGCCCATCATGTCCGAGCCATCGGCCAAAGCAACCATGCCCGTCGCCAAGGCTACCGCCGCCCCGCCGGATGAGCCACCGCAGGTGCGATTGGCATCATAAGGGTTGCGCGTTGCGCCATAGACCGGATTGAACGTGTGCGATCCCAGCCCAAATTCCGGCGTATTGGTCTTTCCGATCAGGATGGCACCGGCTTGCCGCATCCGCGCGGCGATCAGATCGTCGCTGGCTGGCACGTGGTCTTGAAAAACAGGTGATCCTTGCGACGAGACGACACCCGCCACATTCACAAGATCCTTGACTGCGATTGGAAGACCGTGCAGTGGGCCGGTGATCGGGCCGTCGTCACAGGCCTTCGCCTCGGCCATCAAACCATCTGAATCCCTCAGCGCCACGATGGCATTCACCTCACCATTGACCTTGGCGATGCGATCCAGCGTGGCCTGCATCACGTCCGAGGCTGAAACCTGCCGGTTGGCCAACTGTTTCAAAAGGTCTGTAGCCGATATCCGGGTCAGGTCCATGACGCGCCAATCCATTGTCGTTTCCGGCAGCCTAGCGGGCAGCTCGGATCATTTAAACCCACTGTTTAAATGTATCTTTTCAGTGAAGTCCCGGACGGCAATGTCAGCGCGCTGACCTGCGAAAACGCAGGTTGCTGTCAGCCCCAAGCCAGTAGCGCAGGCAAAGAACGATCACGATGCAACTGAGCACCAGCCAGATCCCGCCCCACAACATGGCAGAGCCACCGAATTCCTCGGCCAGCATGAATGCATCCGAACGCGCGCCAGACCGTCGGATCGTGTCATCGAAGATGTCGAAAGGGACATATATCATGCTGGTCAATCCGATCACGCGCAGCACCAGATCGCTTGCATCGGGGCGCAGATACCACGCTGCAGCAATCATCGCAGCCCCGGTTCCGATGCTGAAAACAAGGGCGAACGGGTCGCGGATATACAGCACCGCCACCAGGCACATAACACCGCCAAAACCAGCCAGAACGGCGCGGTCGGCCCGTGTTCGCAAAGCAAGGATCAAAAGGGCCATGCCCAGCGCCAGGGAACCAAGATACCCGGCAGACAGGCTGAGAAAGCGATTGCCGCCCCGGCCGACGACAACGCCGCCCTGTTGTGGTGAGATCGAAAAGCTCTCGACCGAGCCACCCGTCATCAGGATCGTCACCGCATGAGACAGCTCATGCAGAAAGACGACCAGTATCTTCAGTGGAACCGCAACCAGTGTATTCCAAAGCAGAAACACCAGGGCCGTGATGAGGATAAGCTGCCAATGCCCTTTCAGAACGTTCAGGAAAGGGCTGTTACGCTTCACCTCAGATGTCGCCCTGGGCCTCGGAGCGGCTCTTGCCCGCCACGTTCAGGGCCAGTGTGGCCGCCATGAAGCCGTCCAGATCGCCGTCCAGAACACCCTTGGTATCCGAGGTCTCGTAATTGGTCCGCAGGTCTTTGACCATCTGGTAGGGCTGCAAAACATATGACCGGATCTGGTTGCCCCAGCCCGCATCCCCCTTGGCTTCATGTGCCGCGTTGATGTCAGCGTTCCGGCGGTCCAGCTCCAGTTGATACAAGCGCGATTTCAGAGCCTTCATGGCGATATCGCGGTTCTGGTGCTGCGACTTCTCGGACGAGGTCACGACAATCCCGGTCGGAATGTGCGTGATCCGTACGGCCGAGTCCGTGGTGTTCACGTGCTGACCACCGGCACCCGATGACCGGTAGGTGTCGATGCGGATATCGGCGGGGTTCACCTCGATCTCGATATTGTCGTCGACCACGGGATAGACCCAGACCGAACAGAACGAGGTGTGCCGCTTGGCCGCCGAGTCAAAAGGCGAAATCCGCACCAGCCGGTGCACGCCGCTTTCGGATTTCAGCCAGCCATAAGCGTTGTGCCCCGAAATCTTGTACGCAGCGGATTTGATCCCTGCCTCTTCGCCCGGGGTTTCGGACTGAAGCTCGACCGTATAGCCTTTTTTCTCGGCCCAGCGCACATACATCCGCGCCAGCATCGAGGCCCAGTCGCAGCTTTCGGTTCCGCCCGCGCCCGAGTTGATCTCGAGGAAGGTGTCGTTGCTGTCGGCCTCGCCGTCAAGCAGGGCCTCAAGCTCTTTCTTCGCGGCCTTGGCCTGAAGCGCCTTGATCGCGGCTTCGGCGTCCTGGACAACTTCTTCGTCTTCTTCCATTTCGCCCAGCTCAATCAGTTCGATATTGTCGCTGAGATCGGTTTTGATAGACTCGTAGGTCTCGATCGCGTCGACCAGCATCTGCCGCTCGCGCATCAGTTTCTGCGCCTTTTCCGGATTGTCCCACAGGTTGGGATCTTCGACACGCGCATTGAATTCCTCAAGGCGATGCGGCGCGGTCTCATAGTCCATGCGCTGCGCCAGCAGCTCCAGCGACTTTTCGATTTCCGCCACAGTGTTCTGGGTTTCGGCGCGCATGGTCTTGTCCCAACTTGCTCAATCAGGCCTGCGTGATAGCAAGAGGTGCGAGACACCACAAGACGGGCTGAGCGTGAATGCAAGGCACATTCAAAGAGTTTCTGGACCGATGGGAATTGCATCAACCGGAACTGGTTGCCGAGACAGCCCAGGCGCGGGTGTGGAAGGTACAGTCGGAACACGGGCCGGCCGCCCTGAAACTCTATCGCGGACCGGATCGCGGCAACGAAGAACCCGGGACCGCGCTGTTGAAAGCCTGGCATGACCGGGGCGCGGTTCGGGTTCTCAACGAGGAACGGAATGCCATTCTGATGGAATGGCTGGAAGGCCCGTCTTTGGGGGACATTGCGCGGGCAGGACGTCCTGAAGACGCTGTTGCGATCCTTGCAGAAACGGCGGCGCGCCTGCATGGGAAGGCCACCGCTGACGTCGGTGGCTTGAAACCCCTGAACCAGGTGTTCGCCCCTTTGTTCGGCTGCACCTTTGCTCCGGCCTGCCCAACCCTTCTGCGCAAGGACATGCTGTCCGCCACAAATCTGGGTCAGCACCTGTTGATCAGCCAGCCCACGCCGGTGCCCCTGCACGGGGATCTTCACCCGGACAACATTATTCTGACCCACAATGGCCCGCGGGTTTTCGATGCCAAAGGATATGCAGGAGATCCGGCCTTTGAACTGGCAAATGCACTGCGGCACCCAAAAGGCATGACCGAATTGGTGCGCGATCCCCGGCAGATCGAAACCTGCCTGTCGCTCTATTCCGAAGCCATGAATGTTTCAGAGAAACGGCTGGCTCAATGGGCAGCCGTCAAATGCGCCTTGTCCATCTGCTGGCGATCCGACGGTGCCATCGAAAACGACCCGGAAGCCGACCTTTTGCGCCTTTTTCTGGACGCGGCCGATTAGTAAAGACCGCCGGTACTCAGATCGCCTTGGGTGGCCTTGGGGCCGACCGTGATGGTTTGACCGGTGGAGGTTTGAACCTGCACACCTGCGCGCTGCGCTTCCTCGAACAAGGGCAGGTCGGAACCAATCGCAAAACCACCGTCGTAAACACGGTCGATGAACCCATCGACACCGTCGCGGAAGAATTCGGCCACGACATAGTCACCGGTGGCGTCATCCGGCAGGCGGGCGCCGCTGAAACGGTCGATTTTAATAAAGTGACCGCCTTCTGGAACCTTGAATGGCCCACCGCCATACTTTTCGACGGCTTTTTCCATGAAGCTCTGGAACACCGGGCCGCACAAGGTACCACCATAAGCCCCCCGGCCCATCGGGCGCGGGCGGTCATATCCGATATAGCAGCCTGCCACGATGTTCGAGGTGAAGCCGATGAACCACGCATCCTTGGATTCGTTGGTGGTTCCGGTCTTGCCGGCAGTCGGCACCGGCAGGTTCACATAGCGCGAGGCGGTGCCGCGATCCACCACGCCTTTCATCATGGACGTCAGCTGATAAGCCGTGATGGCATCCATGACCTGCGCGCGATCCGTGACAAGGGTTGGGGCCTCGTCGGGCTCGAGCCAGGTCGAGTTGCAATTCAGGCATTGGCGATCATCATGACGATAGATGGTCTTGCCGAACCGGTCTTGAATACGGTCGACCAGAGTGGGTTCAACCCGCTGACCCCCGTTCGCGAACATCGCATAAGCCGCGACCATCTTGTACAGCGTCGTTTCTTCGGACCCCAGCGAGTTTGCAAGGAACGCGCCCATCCGGTCATAGACGCCAAAGCGTTCGGCGTAGCCTGCAACCACCGGCATCGTGACCTCTTGCGCCAGACGGATGGTCATCAGGTTCCGCGACTGCTCGATCCCGGTGCGCAAGGGCGTCGGCCCGTAGAACTTGTTTGACGAGTTCTTGGGCCGCCACAAGCCCTGTGGCGTGTTCACCTCGATCGGTGCGTCCACAACGATGGTTGCCGGGCTGTATCCGCTGTCCAGCGCGGCGGCATAGACAAAGGGTTTGAAGCTGGACCCCGGCTGGCGCTGTGCCTGCGTGGCGCGGTTGAAAACGGTATCCTGATAAGAAAACCCGCCCTGCATCGCCAGAACGCGGCCCGAGTTCACATCCATCGCCACAAAGGCGCCCTGAACTTCGGGCACCTGACGGGCAGACCACTGCCCCTCTTCGCCCTCAACAACAAGGATCACATCACCGCGCTTGAAGTTCGCCGCAAAATCACCCTGCATCCACTTGATATCGGACCGCGGAATGGTGCCATCCGCAGGGCCGTCTTCGATCCCGACGGTAAGTTGCTGATCCGAGACATTCAGAACCACGGCGGGATACCAGCGGGTCGGCAGCACCACATCGCGCGGGATTTCCAGAAGCGACAGTGCCTCGCGCCACTGTGCCTCATCCGCAAGTTTTTCTTCCGGAATCACTTCGCCGGTGCCGCGCCATTTCCCGCGCGACCGGTCATATTTCTGCAACGCCGTGCGCAGGGCCTTTGCGGCCTCGACCTGCATTTCTTCGTCCACCGACGCACGAACCGTGAAGCCGCCGGTAAAGAACTCACCTTCACCAAAGTCCTCGCTCAGTTGGCGACGGATTTCATCGGTGAAGTAGTCGCGCGGCGGCAATGCGGTGCGGAAGCTTTCGAAATCGCCGTTCTGAACCGAGCGCAGCGGCATCTCGACCTCGGACTCATAGGTCGCCTGATCGATGTAACCGTTCTGGTACATCTCGCGCAGCACATAGTTTCGGCGGGCCAGCAGGCGTTCCTTTTCCCGAACCGGGTGGTAATCCGACGGTGCCTTGGGCATCGCGGCCAGCATCGCGGCCTCGTGCGGGGCAAGTTCCTGCAAGGTCTTGTTGAAATAGGTCTGCGCGGCGGCCGTCACGCCGTACGAGTTCTGACCCAGAAAAATCTCGTTCAGGTACAGCTCAAGGATCTGCTCCTTGTCCAGGGTATCCTCGAGCCGGGTGGCGAGGATGATTTCCTTGATCTTGCGTTCTGCCCGGCGGTCGCCCGACAACAGGAAGTTCTTCATTACCTGCTGCGTAATGGTCGATGCACCCCGCACGGTCCCGCCTTTGGTGCGCACCGCTTCGACACCTGCCGCGACAATGCCGCGTGGGTCGTACCCCTGATGGGTATAGAAATTCTTGTCTTCCGCCGAAATAAACGCCTGCTTCACCAGATCGGGAATTTCCGCGGACGGCGTGAACAGGCGGCGTTCCTGCGCAAATTCGTCGATCAACTGGCCTTCGCCCGAATAGATCCGGCTGATCGTCGGGGGCTTGTACTGGGCCAGGGATTCGTGGCTGGGCAGGTCCCGGCCATACATCCAGAACACCGCACCGATCACCAGTGCGACCATGAAAATACCCAAGGTAACGATACTGAAGATCGCCCCGAAAAACGAAAGAATGAACCGGATCACGTTACTGCCTTTTTCTCGCGGTGGTGCCTATATAGTGTTGCACCGCCCAAGGGTCAAAACACCAAGCGTATTCTAGCCGTTTTGCGTCGCAAGGTCACTGGCCAATCAGGGATTTGCGGATCACATCCTGCTGACGCCAGTCTTCGATCCCCTGAAAGATACCCAAGGCCATTTTCGCCCGCCATTCCGAATCCCTGAGGTTTTCTCGATCTCTGGGGCTCGACAGAAATCCAAGTTCGACCAAAACAGACGGAATATCGGCCGCCTTGAGCACCGAGAACGAAGCGGTCCGCAGCGGTTTTCGGTTCATCGGCCCGCCTTGCTGGGCCATCCCGTTGGCGATCGCGCTGGCCAAGGACCTGGTCCGCGGCATCGTTTCCTGGCGCGCCAGATCAAGTAGAACATCGGCCACCTGATCATCGGCACCATTCAGATCGATACCCGAGATCAAATCCCCCCGATCATGCCGCTCGGCCAGTTTTGAACTGGCCACATCCGAAGCATCGGCCGACAGGGTATAGACGGCAGCCCCATGGGCCTGACCTTCCGAAAGGGAATCCGCATGCAGCGAAATGAACAGATCCGCGCCAGCCCGATGCGCCAAGGCAATCCGGCGCTCCAACGAGACGAACTGGTCGTCAACCCGGGTCAGGACCACCTCATAACCTCCTGATCGCAAGAGAACTTCGCGCAGTTCGCGGGCAAAGGTCAGCATCAGGGTTTTTTCATCAACGCCGTCGATTTCGGCACCCGGATCGATCCCGCCATGCCCCGGATCGAGCATCACGCGCAACGGCCGGTCTGCCGAGCGCGCCGATGCCTGCGGCACATCAGCTGGCTCCGGCAGGTCCCATCCCGGGTTGCGCGGCGCACCTGCGGTTGCGTTGAACGTATCAAAATCCGTGCCCTTGAGGTTGAGAGTCAGCAAAGCCGCCCCCGAAACCTCGGAAACTGACAATTCGGCAGTGTCTACGGCCATCGGAGCGCCCAGTTCCAACACCAGCCGCGACCAACCCGGAACATAGGCTCCGAATTGCACGCCGCTGACGCGTTCGGATTGCAGGAAATCCGTTCGGTTCAGCCCGGTCCAATCCACTTCGTTGAAGTCCAGAACCATCCGGTACGGATCCTGCAAGGTGAAGATCCGGTACGGCACCCCCTGGCTCAGGCCGATATCCACGCGAACGCCAGTTCGCCCCACATCCGTGATGCGGCTTTGGTCGGGCTGAACGCGTGCCAGCGCGCTGAAATCCTGCGCGACGGCACTGCCGCACAGCGCCCAGATCAGGGCGATGCAAATGAAGATCCTGCTCATGGCCTCAAGTTTTCCCGAGATCGTTTGCCGGGCAGCCTATACCACAAGGGCTGATTTGTGAACGGCTCAGGCAGGTTCCCCGATCACCTTCCGCTCGGTCATGAAAACGCGCAACCGTTCCAGCCCGTCCTGAATGTCGGCCGTCGAACGCGCATAGGAAAAACGCAACGTCGTATGGCCGCGCTGCGGATCGAAATCCAGACCCGGCGTGACCGCGACCCCGGCCTTTTCCAGAATCTCGGCCGCAAATGCGCGGCTGTCATCGGTCAGGTCAGACACGTCGGCATATACATAGAAAGCCCCGTCCGGAGGCGCGATTTTCGTAAAGCCCGCCTTGGGCAGCCCGTCCAGCATCAGGGCGCGGTTTCGGCGGTACACGTCCAGATTGGCTTGCAGTTCGTCCTCGCAATCCATCGCGGCCAGTGCGGCAATCTGACTGGCATGCGGCGCGCAGATGAACATGTTCTGGGCTATCCGCTCGACCACGCGCACCTGATCCTCGGGCACGACCATCCAGCCCACGCGCCAACCGGTCATCGAGAAATACTTGGAAAACGAGTTGATCACATAGCACTCATCCGTCAGTTCCAGCGCGGTCACGGCCTTGGCCTCGTATTCCAGACCATGATAGATTTCGTCGCTGATGAAGGATGCCCCCTGCCCGTGTGCGGCTTCGATCAGCGACCCCATGGCGGCGTTATCCAGCATCGTGCCGGTAGGATTCGCCGGAGACGCCACCATCAGCCCCTTCAGGCCCATTCCCTGAATATCCGCTGCCACGGGTTGCAGACGGTTTTCAGGCGCGGTCGGCAGATCGACCGGCACCAATCCAAGTGCCCTGAGAATCTGGCGATAAGACGGATACCCCGGCGCACCGATTCCGACGCGATCCCCGCTGTCGAACAATGCCGTGAAAGCCAGCAGAAACCCGCCGGACGATCCGGGCGTGATGACCACGCGCCCCGGGTTCAGGTCCACATCGTACCACTCACCATAAAGCTGCGCGACACGCTTTCGCAGCGCAGGCAAACCCAGAGACACCGTATAGCCCAACGGGCTTTGATCCATCGCTTTCGCCAGCGCCTCGGTCGCACCCTTGGGGGCGCCGGTTCCGGGCTGGCCAACTTCCATGTGAATCACATGGCGGCCCGCTTCTTCCGCACGGCGCGCGGCCTCCATCACGTCCATCACGATGAAGGGATCGACCTCGGACCGGGTTGAGTTTCTCATGCCCATCTCCCATGTTGCAGCCATGGCTTTTGAACGCGTATCCCGGCTGACGTCAATCCCGGCTCTGATACTGTCGGTTGTCGTCTGGCTGACGGCGGCAACGCAATCTCATGGGCAAAGCCTGATCCGCGACCCCGATATCGAGCATGGCCTGCGCGAGCTGGCGTTTCCGGTTCTGCGCGCCGCCGGCCTGAACACCAACCGGGTTCAAATCCTTGTGGTCAATGACAACACGTTCAATGCCTTCGTCATCGACTACAACGCGATCTATTTGAATTACGGGCTGATCCTTACGGTCGAAAACCCCGAAATGCTGCAAGCAGTGATCGCGCATGAGGCCGCGCATATCGCGAACGGCCATCTGGCCCGCCGTGCCGAAAACCTGAAGGCGGCGCGGCGCAATGCGGGCCTTGGTACCGCTTTGGCCCTGCTTGCGGCTGCGGCCGGAGGGGGTGAAGCCGCCATTGGCATCGCCGCAGGCACCCAAGGCGCCGCAATCCGCAGCTTTCTGGGCCATACCCGCGCCGAAGAGGCCTCGGCCGACCGAAGCGCCGCAAGCTATCTGCGATGGGCTCAGATTTCCCCCAGCGGCATGGTCGAGCTGCACAGAAAATTCGCAGGTCAGGAATTGTTGAGCGTCGCTAATCAGGACCCGTACATGCGGTCGCATCCCACTAGTCGTGAACGATTGCGCGCCGCCGAAGCGTTTCTGGATGAGTTCGGCGACAAGGCCGTTCCGAATGCCAATGCCGATTACTGGTTTGCCCGCGTCAAAGGCAAACTGTCGGCCTTTTTACGCTCACCCAGTTGGACATTACGGCGCGCCAAAGAAGAAACCGCTCAGGACATCCGCCTGATGCGCGAGGCTTCGGCCCATCATCAGAACCGTGATTTGGATCGCGCGCGCCGTGCCATCGACGAGGCACTGGCGCTGCGCCCGAACGACCCCTACTATTATGACCTGAAAGGGCAAATTCTGCTGGAAAACAGGCAAATAGGCGCGGCTGTTGAAGCGTATGGGAACGCTGTTGAAATGGCTCCGAACGATGCGCTTATCCTGGCTGGATACGGGCGGGCGTTGCTGGCGCAGGGTCAAACCAAACAGGCCCTGAGCGTGCTGGAAAAAGCCCGCGCCCGGGATTACCGGAATGCCAGGCTGTTGCAGGATCTGGGTGTGGCCTATGCTCAGGTTGGCAATGATGGTATGGCATCCACCGTGACGGCAGAGCGGTATGCGCTGCAAGGGCGGTTGAAAGACGCCGGAATTCACGCGAAACGCGCCGTGGCACGACTGCCCGAAGGTTCACCGGGTTGGCAAAGGGCACAAGACGTGTTGATTGCGGCGGAACGACTCGACAAAGACAAAAGGAAACGGAAATGATCCTCAGACATGCTGCACCCGCCCTTCTGGGGCTTTCCATGGCGGCGACCTCGGCGCAGGCGCTGGACTTGAACGCGATGAACGATGCCGAGAAGGCGGAATTTGGTGCCCAGGTGCGCGAATACCTGCTGGAAAACCCCGAAGTGATCCTCGAAGCCATCAACATTCTGGAAGAGCGCAATGCCGTCGCTGAAGCCGCGGCGGACAAGGAACTGGTCGCCGCCAATGCGGATGAACTGTTCGATGACGGGTACAGCTGGGTTGGCGGCAACCCGGATGGCGACATCACGCTGGTCGAGTTCATGGACTACCGGTGTGGCTATTGCCGCCGTGCCGTTCCCGAAGTTACCAGCCTGCTGGCAGAAGACGGCAACATCCGCCTTGTGATCAAGGAATTCCCCATTCTGGGTGATGCGTCCGTGCTGTCCTCACGTTTTGCCGTGGCCACCAAACACGTGGCGGGCGATGACGCATACAAACAGGTCCATGATGCCCTGCTGGAATTCACCGGCGAGCCAACCGAAGTTGCCTTGCGCCGCATCTCGGACGGTTTGGGGCTGAACAGCGACGAGATCATCGCGGCGATGGACAGCGATCGCGTCACGGATGAGATCGCGCGCACCCGTGCTCTGGCCCAGCGGATGCAGATCTCGGGCACGCCTTCGTTCGTGTTGGGCACAGAGATGCTGCGCGGCTATTTGCCAGCCGATCAGATGCAGCAGATCGTTGACGGTATACGTGCCGAACGCGGCTGAGGCCGGAACTGTCGGCAACATGCCATGAAGCGGCGGGAATTTCTGGTGGCCGGAGGAGCGTTGGGTATGACGGGTCTCTCTGGCCAGTCTATTGCGCAGCCCGCGACCGGCTTCCACGTGCCGGCCGAAGACGCCCGGCATGAACGCACTTTCATGCAATGGCCGGTCAGCCGCACCGTCTATCCCGACCCCGTTTTTCTGGAAATGGTACAGGGGACCATTGCGGAAATCGCAAACACGATCTCTGCTTTTGAACCCGTCACAATGCTCGCCGGATCGGAACATCACGCAGACATCAGCAAACGGCTTTCTGCGGCGGTCGAGATCTGGGATGTCCCGACCGAAGATCTGTGGTGCCGGGACGCAGGCCCGGTCTTTGCGATCAACGACCGTGGCGCGCTTGCGGTCCAACAGATCCAGTTCAATGGGTGGGGAAGAAAACAGGTTCACGCACATGATGCGAAAATTGCCGGCAGAGTGGCCGAAACGCTGGGTCTGCCCCTGTTGCCGACCGGGCTGATCGGCGAAGCCGGTGGCGTCGAGCAGGATGGGCATGGGACACTTATGGCGCATGAAAGCTCTTGGGTGAATGACAACCGCAATCCCGGCCTCACTCGGGACGAGATCGAAGCCCGGTTGTTGGCGGCCTATGGGGCCAAACGCATGATCTGGTCCGAAGGTGTCTGGGGCGAAGACATCACCGACTATCACATTGACAGTCTGGCCCGCTTTACCGGCCCCGGTCGCGGCATCATCAACTTGCCGGATGAACCGGACAAAGATGATCCTTTCCACATGGCCGCGCTGGACACCCATGATCGTCTCATTGCCGCGGGCATCAACATGGACGTGATACCCGAGCCGCATTTCCGCCGTGTCGAAGACCCGGATTTCGTGGCCTCTTATGCCAATTACTACGTCTGCAATGGCGGTGTGATTGCGGCCCGGTTCGGAGACTCGGAAACAGACAGGATCGCGTCGGAAACGCTTGCAAGGCACCACCCTGGGCGTGAAGTCGTGACGCTTGACGTGGATGTGCTGGGAGAGCTTGGCGGCGGCATCCATTGCGCCACACAACAGATGCCGGTTTTTCAGATGTCGTGAAGAAACAGGCTATTCAGCCGCTTCAGCCGCCGCATCCAGTTCAGCCGCCTTTTTCTCGACCTCTTCCACGATGTGATCGATCATCTGGTCGTTCGACATCTTGTGGCTGGCTTTGCCGGCCAGATAGACCATGCCGGACCCTGCCCCGCCGCCGGTGAAACCAACATCGGTCATCAGCGCTTCACCCGGCCCGTTGACCACGCAGCCGATGATCGACAGAGACATCGGCGTTTTGATGTGTTCAAGGCGATGCTCCAGCGCCTCGACGGTTTTGATGACGTCAAAACCCTGCCGCGCGCAGGATGGGCATGAGATGATGTTTACACCCCGGTGACGCAGACCAAGGGATTTGAGGATTTCGAACCCGACCTTCACCTCTTCTACCGGATCGGCAGACAGGCTGACACGGATCGTGTCACCGATCCCCATCCACAGAAGATTGCCCAGACCGATAGCGGACTTGATGGTGCCGGAGACCAGCCCACCAGCTTCGGTAATACCCAGATGGATTGGGGCGTCCGTGGCCTCGGCAATACCCTGATAAGCTGCGGCGGACAGGAAAACGTCACTGGCTTTCACACTGATCTTGAAATCGTGAAAGTCGTTGTCTTGCAGGATGCGGATATGTTCCAAGCCGCTTTCGACCATCGCTTCGGGGCACGGTTCGCCGTATTTCTCAAGCAGGTGCTTTTCCAGACTTCCCGCGTTCACGCCGATGCGGATCGAGCAGTTGTGGCCGCGCGCCGCCTGGATGACTTCTTTTACCCGGGTCTCGTCCCCGATATTGCCGGGATTGATGCGAAGACAGGCAGCCCCGGCTTCGGCTGCTTCGATGCCGCGGCGGTAGTGAAAATGAATGTCCGCCACGATGGGAACCGGGCTTTCGCGCACGATCTGTTTCAGCGCCTTGGATGACGCTTCGTCAGGAACCGAGACGCGAACGATGTCAGCGCCGGCCTCAGCCGCCGCCTGTACCTGCGCCACGGTCGCCGCCACATCGGTGGTCAGCGTGTTGGTCATGGTTTGAACGGCAATGGGCGCGTCGCCACCAACGGGGACGTTACCGACCATGATTTGACGGGATTTACGACGATAAATGTCGCGCCAAGGGCGTACATGATTGAGGGACATAAGGACGGATCCGCGTCTGCCTGAGTTGCGACATTAGATAGTTCGGCAACGGGGTTACCGCAATGGCTAGATCACTCGGCGGGCGTTTCTGTCGCCTCGGTTTGCAGTTCCGCCACCAGTTGCTTGAGCGCACTGTTCTGTTCCGCCTCCAGATCGGCGACGGCATAGGCCTCGGACACGGCGTCTTTCGACAGAACGACACCCTTGGCGACCGTTCCCGGAGCACCTGCCGGGCCGTAATGTTCACCGTTCATCGCGAAATATACCGATCCCGACGCGCCCGCACGCAATGTCGGCGGTTCTTCCGTCAGGGGCACTTCGAATACACTGCCTTGCTCGACGGTTCCCAGCGTACCTTCGAAAATGACGCTGCCATCCGCAGCCGTCACACGCATCCAGGCGGGGTCAACTGCCACGATCTTGAGCGTGGTATCGATCTGTTCGACCACTTGCGGCAGGGCCGGTTTTTCGACCGTGTGCAGTTCAGCCACTTCGAACTGCGGCAATTCGGGCGGGCGGAAGGTTCCAACCTCGCGCGGATCAAGCGTTGAGATCGGAGCATCCCGCGAGACCAGCACCGGAACATCCAGCGCCTGCGGACGATAGAGACGGTCCAGTGCTTCTGCGCTTGCTACTTCCGTAACATCATCTGACACGTTGCTGCGCGCCGCATCCAGCGGATCCAAATCAGACAGAACCACCGGTGCCTGTTCAACCGGGCTGACCTGTACTTGCTGAATCTTGTTCAAAACAGCCCAACCGCCATAGCCAATGCCACCGATCACCGCGAGCAAAACCAGCGACGAGCCGATTGCACGGGGTTCAATCTGACTGACCAGAGACTCCTTGCCCGGAATATAGGGCGTATTGGGCGAGATGAATGGATCCCGCCCCATCGGACCGCGCGCAGGTAGAGCCCCCGAAGGTTTCCGCACCACCGAGGCCTCTGCGGACATGCCATGCGCAACCTCAAATCCGCTTTCCTCGCAGAAAGTCGCGAAGGTCTCATCGGGGTTCATACCCAGATAGCGCGCATAGGAACGCACATACCCGGCGATAAAGCCGGGTGTATCAAACGCATCGGGGTCGGCGTTTTCAATTGCAGCTATATAGTTGGCTTTGATCCGCAGCTCGCGCTGAACATCCAGAAGAGATTTGCCCATCGTAGCGCGTTCACCGCGCATCTTGTCGCCCAGGCGAACTTCGTAGTCGTCAAACCCTTTTGGTCTGACATCTACGTTCTCTTCGGATTCGCGCTGAGATCTGCGCCCAATCATCCCTGCTGCCCCATTCTGCCTGTCGCGTATTTCGCGTAAGTGGCGAATCATCCCCACAATGATTCGTCTACTCGTTTTGTTAGCGTAAGCTTAACACGCGGCAAACTCGTTGCACACTTTGGCGTTAGGTTATCCGGCAAGTTCGGCGCGATTTAGCGCACAATGTGACCAAAGTTCGTCCATCGCCTGCACCAGACGGTTCATTTCGTCGGGTCCATGCACCGGAGACGGGGTAAAACGCAAACGCTCGGTTCCGCGCGGGACAGTCGGGAAATTGATCGGTTGCACGTAAATGCCATAATCGTCCAGCAGCATATCGCTGAGCTTTTTGGTGTGCACCGGATTGCCGACGATCACAGGCACGATATGGCTGCCGTGGTCGATCAGCGGAAGGCCCATTCCCTTCAGCCGCAGCTTGAGGATCTTCGCCTGAGTCTGGTGCTGCTCGCGCAGCTCAGACGCGGTTTTCAGGTACGCAACGGATGCAGCAGCGCCCGCGGCAACCGCCGGCGGCAACGATGTCGTAAAGATAAAGCCCGGCGCATAAGACCGCACGGCATCGCACATCTTTGCGCTGGCGGCGATATAGCCCCCCATGACGCCATAGGCCTTGGCCAGGGTGCCATTGATGATGTCGATCCGATGTGCAAGGCGATCCCGCTCGGTCACGCCGCCACCGCGCGGGCCGTACATGCCCACCGCGTGCACTTCGTCGATATAGGTCAGCGCGCCGAATTCATCTGCCAGATCGCAGAATTCTTCGATCGGACCAAAATCACCGTCCATCGAATAGACGGATTCAAAGGCGATCAGCTTGGGGGCGGCGGGGTCGTCCGCCTCGAGCAATTCGCGCAGATGCGCCACGTCGTTGTGACGGAAGATGCGCTTGGCCCCGCCGTTTCGGCGCACCCCTTCTATCATCGAAGCATGGTTCAGCGCGTCAGAATAGATGATCAGCCCCGGGAACAGCTTGGGCAGCGTGCTGAGCGTGGCGTCGTTGGCGATATAAGCACTGGTGAACAAAAGCGCGGCTTCCTTGCCATGCAGATCTGCCAGCTCGGCCTCGAGCCGTTTGTGATAGACCGTTGTCCCCGAGATGTTGCGCGTCCCGCCCGACCCGGCACCGGTTGCGTCGATCGCTTCGTGCATCGCCCGCAACACGACCGGGTGCTGGCCCATGCCCAGATAGTCATTGCCGCACCAGACTGTGATGTCCTGCTGCGACCCGTCGGGGCGCGTACGCACTGCATGGGGGAACTGTCCGTTGCGACGTTCGATATCGATGAAGGTCCGGTAACGTCCTTCGTCATGCAGCCTGGCAATCGCTGAATCGAGCTGAGCAGTATAGTCCAACGGACCCTCCTTGAATGCCCGTTTCCGGTTTCCCTTGGGCAATTAGTCTGCCACATCCCACAGCTTAACCTGTATCAGCAGCTTTGTGTTACTTTGTTCAGCTGGTTACAGCCGAACAGGTGAACCCAACTTTGATTTGCATCAAATATAAGTTTGCAATGCTCACGGCAAGTACAGTTCCGTCCTTCGGACGCGTGGAAACGACGCAGCCCGCGCAACGTCATTCGCGGGCTTGTGATTGCATGAAGAATTCATGATCAACCGCACTGGACGGCGCCGTCAACGCTGCTAGGGTTCGCGCGAACACAGACAAGCAGGAGATCCCCATGTCGCTAGACACCGTGCTGAACCGGATTGACGAAGATCTGCAAACCTCGATCGACCGCCTGATGGAGCTGCTGCGCATCCCTTCGATCTCAACCGATCCCGCGTACAAGGCCGACGTCAGCCGTGCGGCCGACTGGCTGGTTGCCGACCTCAACAGTATCGGAATTGCAGCAGAAAAACGGGAAACCCCGGGACACCCGATGGTCGTAGGCCATGTGGGCGAGGACTCGGATGCACCCCATATCCTGTTTTATGGCCATTATGATGTGCAACCCGTCGATCCGTTGAACCTTTGGACGCGCGACCCGTTTGACCCCGCCATCGAAGATACCGAGCACGGCCCCGTCATCCGCGGGCGCGGGGCATCGGACGACAAAGGTCAATTGATGACATTCGTCGAAGCCTGCCGCGCCTCGAAAGCGGTGCACGGATCCCTACCCTGCCGCATCACCTTCTTCTTTGAAGGCGAAGAGGAATCCGGCTCACCCTCGCTGGTCCCCTTCCTCGAAGAAAACGCGGCCGAACTCAAAGCGGATCTGGCGCTGGTTTGCGATACATCCATGGTGTCGCGAGGTGTTCCGTCGATTGCCGCGCAGCTTCGCGGCATGCTGAAGGACGAGTTCACGATCATCGGGCCCCGCATCGATCTGCACTCCGGCCATTACGGTGGCCCGGGGTTGAACCCGCTGCGCGAGCTGTCGAAGATCGTTGCCTCATTCTATGATGACGAAACCGGGCGTGTCGCGGTCGATGGTTTCTATGAAGGCGTTCATGAAGTGCCCCAGGACCAGCTGCGCCAGTGGCAGAATTGCGGTTTCGATGAAGCGGATTATCTGAATTCGGTCGGCTATACCCAGCCGCACGGCGAAAAAGCCTATTCGACGCTCGAACAGCAATGGGCGCGCCCGACACTTGAGGTGAACGGGCTGTGGGGCGGATACAATGGCGCAGGCTCGAAAACCGTTATCCCTTCGGAAGCGCATTGTAAAATCACGTGCCGACTGGTCGGCGACATGGACCCCGACGCGCTGCGCAACAAGATCCGCAAACATGTCGAGGATCGCCTGTCCCCGGATGCAAAAGTTGTCTGGGACAACGATCTGGAAGGTTCGCCCGCTTCGGTCATGAATATCGATCGCCCGGAATTCGAAGCCGCGCGCAAAGCACTGTCGGACGAGTGGGACCGCGAAGCGGTGTTTACCGGCATGGGCGGCTCGATCCCCGTCGTCGGGTATTTCAATACCGTTCTGGGGCTGGATTCGATGCTGGTCGGCTATGCCAACGAGGACGACGCCATCCATTCGCCGAATGAGAAATACGACGTCAAAAGCTTCCACAAGGGCATCCGTTCATGGGCCCGCATTCTGGATGCTTTGAACAAGTAACGGATTTCAGCGAGGCTCTGCCTCGCGCTCCGGGATATTTGCCGCCAGATGAATAAAGGATCCCTTGTTCATCTGGCCCAAAATATCCCGGGGGAGCCGCGCGCAGCAAGGCGGGGGCAGCGCCCCCTGCCCGACCGCAACACGCGTATGACGTTACATATGGATCACGCGATCATACGCATCCAACACGCTTTCATGCATCATTTCTGACAGAGTCGGGTGCGGGAAGACCGTGTTCATCAGGTCTTCTTCGGTGGTCTCCAGCTGCCGCCCAACCACATAGCCCTGAATCAGTTCCGTAACTTCCGCGCCGATCATATGGGCCCCCAGCAGTTCGCCTGTCTTGGCGTCGAACACGGTTTTGATCAGACCTTCCGGTTCGCCCAGAGCAATGGCCTTGCCGTTGCCAATGAAGGGGAAGCGACCGACTTTGATGTCATACCCCAGCTCTTTGGCCTTGGCTTCGGTATATCCCACCGAGGCCACCTGCGGCTGACAATAGGTACATCCGGCGATGCTTTCGGGCTTGACCGGATGCGCATGCTTGCCCGCGATCAGATCGGCAACCATGACACCTTCGTGGCTGGCTTTGTGTGCAAGCCAAGGCGCGCCCGCGATGTCACCGATCGCATAAAGGCCATCGACGCCGGTGCGGCAATATTCATCCGTCACCACGTGCGTGCGGTCGATCTTGACGCCCAACGCCTCGAGCCCGAGGTTTTCGACATTCCCAACAATCCCGACAGCCGAGATAACGGTGTCGAACTCGTGCTTTTCAACCTTGCCCTTGACCTCGATATGAGCGGTAACCTTGCCCTTGCCGCGATCCAACTGCTTGACCATGGCTTTTTCCATGATGGTCATGCCTTGTTTGGTGAAGGCTTTCTTAGCCAAGGCACTGATTTCCGCATCTTCCACGGGCAACACGCGGTCCATCACCTCGACCACCGTCGTGTCGGCCCCCAGCGTGTTGTAGAAACTGGCAAATTCGATTCCAATCGCGCCCGAGCCGATGACCAGCAGCTTCTTTGGCATCCGGGGCGGTTGCAGCGCGTGCTTGTACGTCCACACCAGATCGCCGTCAGCCTCGAGACCGGGCAGTTCGCGGGCCCGTGCGCCGGTTGCAAGAATGATGTTCTTGGCCGTCAGTTCTTCGGTGCCCTTGTCGGTTATGACGCTGACCTTGCCTTTTGCGGGGATCGTCGCCTCACCCATCACCACGGCGACCTTGTTCTTTTTCAGCAGATGGCCGATGCCGCCCGAAAGCTGCCCGGCAACGCCACGGGACCTCTTGACGACCGCGTCCAGATCGTAACCGATCTTGTCGGCCTTCAATCCGAAATCCTTGGCGCGTTCCATCAGGTGGAACACTTCGGAGGACCGCAGCAATGCCTTGGTCGGGATGCACCCCCAGTTCAGGCAGATGCCACCAAGGTGCTCGCGCTCTACCACGACGGTTTTCAGACCAAGCTGGGCCGCACGGATGGCGGCGACATAGCCACCGGGGCCAGCCCCGATTACGATCAGATCATAGGATTGTGCAGCCATGTGTTCCTCTCGGCGCAGGTGGTGAAAATTTAGTTTACCATTAAACTATTTTCAGAAACGCATCAACACGCGTTCCCGCGACAAATGAGACGCAGGGTAAACCTTACCTGAATATGCGGATTTCAGCCTATACGCAGGCCCATGCTATGGCTAGAACAGAAACGCCGACGCCGCTCGGACATTTGTGAACACATTGAATTCAAGGGGTTTACCATGGCCAAAACACTAAAAGATCTGGCGCTTGCTCTGCTAAACGCAACTTTGATACTTGTGGCGCTGTGCTTGTTTTTAGGCTGGAAGCTGGCATCGAAAGTCGAAAGCGTCTCGGCGGAATTCTCAGAGGCCGTGCAGGTTCTTGCCCCTATTCGGGATGAGGCGAAGGGCATTCGGGCAGAACTTTCCGCATTGCGTGAGGATTTGGCGACCTTGAGGAATGAGAACCAGATCACTGACAGTCAAGCCGCGCAAAACCTTCAGGCAACATTGCGCCGCCTGAACGCAGTTGACCAAAAGCTGCAAACTGCGCAGGAGCGGTTCACTGAACTTGCCGAGACACCAGAGGTTCTGATCGCCCAAGCCATTCAGACCGGAGCAGACATCGCGTCCGAACGGGTCTTGTCGTTCAAAGGATGCGAGCCGGGAGCCTGAAGCCCCCGCACTAACAACAGAGGCGCAAAACCTTTGTACGGTCTCAGGCCATTGCTTGCAGCTCTCGCACGGTGCTGCCATAGCCGCCCATGTCGACATAAGCCTCTTCATGGGGGGTCGAGCTGCGCGACAGTGCTTTGTTCCGGTAAGGGAAACGACCGAACTTGCGGATCACTTCACGATGCGCACGGGCGTGCAGCAGATTGCTTGTATCGCCGCTTAGGTTCTGACAGATCAGACGCACGCAGCGTTCCTGATCGCACAGATTTTCCGAATGCATCATCGGAAGGTAAAAGAACTGCCGGGCCGGTTCACCGATCTTCTTGTCCCAACCTCTGTCCACCGCGCATTTCGCAGCTGCCAGGGCCGCTCGGTCCGTCGCGAAAGCACGCGCTTGCCCGCGGAACATGTTGCGTGGAAACTGGTCCGTCAAAATTATGTAAGCCAGTGACCCGCTGGGATAGGTCAGCCAGAGCGAAAACTTGCCCTCGGCCGCAGCCTCCCACGTTGATTGAAAACGTGCGCGGATTTCTGAATCCAGCGCTTCATCCTCTATGTACCAGCCCTTTGGACCCACCTCATCTAACCAAAAACTCAATACTTCTTCAGGCGTTACCATTGCCTTAAACTCCGTCTTGTGCCCGTAGTTTGGACGTAACGTCATTTAAGGCCGTTTTACAGAACTGTTACAGTAACATATTGCAACACTTGCGACATAATCCTGTGTCCTAGGCATCTTCCTGCTCGGCCTGTTCGGCCTCGGCGGCTTCGATGGCGACTTCCTGTGCCACTTCAAACGCAACTGGCGAGGCCGTTGGATACAGCGTCGACATCGTGCCGGTTTCGTCCACGGGTATCGATGCCCGCTGCGTCGTCCGATACAGGGCGTAAAGTGCCATTGCGAGTAACAGTGCCGCAATAAAGAGAAAAAAGCCCGGTGGCCCGAATACGGCATCCCCCATCAGCCAGCCGGTGATCACCGGCCCGGCAATCGCGCCCAGACCGTTGATGAATACCAGCCCACCGGATGCGGCCGCCATATCCTCGTGATCCAGAAAGTCATTCGCATGCGCAATCAGCAGTGAATATAGCGGGTTGGACATACCGCCGATCAGGAAAGCCGAAGCAAGCAGAATTGGAAACGATCCGCCCATCATCATAGCGATCGTTGCGCCACCGGCACCGGCGAGCGCCACAAGCAGGATCAGAAAGCGGCGATCCATACGGTCAGAGAACCAGCCCAAAGGGTATTGCAGAACCACAGCGCCGATATAAAACGCCGCAACGAAGGTTGAAATTTCAACAAGCGACAGCCCTGCCCGGGCGCCATACACCGCCGCCATGCCGAACTGCGCGGAAAACACACCCCCCAGAAGAAACATGCCCACGCAGCCCAGAGGCGATGTTTCAAGTAGTTTCTTCAAGGTCATCGGTTTGGTGGTATCAAAGGCCGGTGTCGGCGAGATCGACAGCAAAATCGGTGCGAAGGACACTGAAACCAGGATCGAGGCGATCACAAAGGTCTCGTAACCAGCCGGGTCGCCGACAAGAACAAGCGCCTGCGCACTGATGATCCCCGTCATCTGGACGATCATATAGAGCGACAGCGCCTGCCCGCGATTTTCATTGCTGGCCGCATTGTTGAGCCAGCTTTCGGCGGTAACATACACGCCCGAAAAACAGAATCCGATCACCACCCGGCCCAAGGCCCACGCGATCGGGTTGGTCAGCATGGGATACATGATCATCACGACCGAAATAAACGACGCAAGGGCCGCGAAGACCCGCACATGGCCAACGCGCCGGATCATCTCGGGCGCAAGGCGTGAGCCGCCCAGAAAGCCCAGAAAATAGGCCGACATGACAAAAGACATCTCGAGGGTCGAAAAGCCTTCGATCTCACCCCGCACACCCAGAATCGTGCCCTGGAGGCCGTTTCCGACCATCAGCAACCCCATGCCGAGCAGCAGCGCCCATGCGCTGGAAAGGACCTGAATCATTGGGGCCTCCGACTAATGCCAACCTGATTTTAGTGTCGTTCTGCGATCAAAGACCGCCTACGTCGCGCTTGTCTACGACATTCCCGATCCGCGATGCTGTTTCCGCGCCTCTCAAGGGATCAAAAGCGACGCGTCGCCATAGGAAAAGAACCGGTATTTCCGGGCGATGGCATGCGCGTAGACATCGCGCATCCGATTCTGCCCCATCAGCGCCGAAACCAGCATGAGCAACGTGGATTTCGGCAGGTGAAAATTGGTCATCAATGCGTCAGTGACGTGGAATTCAAAACCGGGATAGATGAAGATATCCGTGTCGCCTTCCCAGGGTTCGATCTTTCCTGACCTTGCCGCACTTTCGATCAGTCGCAAAGCCGTTGTCCCCACCGGGATCACCCGCCCGCCGGCGGCCTTGGTTGCCTGTATCTCAGCGGCGGCGTCGGGGCTTACCTGCCCCCATTCAGCATGCATCTTGTGTGTTGTGACATCCTCAACCTTGACCGGAAGAAAAGTCCCTGCCCCCACGTGCAGCGTCACATGCGTGAAGCTTACCCCCCGTTTTGCCAGCGCCTTCATCAGCGCCTCGTCGAAATGCAAGGATGCGGTCGGGGCGGCCACGGCACCGGAATGATTTGCCCAGATGGTCTGATAGTCCGTCTTGTCCCGTTCATCAGCCGGACGTTTGGCTGCGATGTAGGGCGGCAGAGGCATTGCTCCGGCCTGATCCAGCGCCGCGTCGAAATCCTCGCCGCTGAGATTGAAGCGCAGATAAGCCTGGCCATCCGCAACTCTGTCCAGCGTGGCGCTGAGATCATCCGAGAAGACAATCTCTTCCCCAAGCTTCACCTTCTTGAGCGGCTTGATCAACGCAGACCACGTGCCATCGGCCTGTGGATCAAGCAAAGTGGCCTCGATCCCTGCGGAAACCGGCCCCTGCGCGCTGTCCCGGTGGCGTCGGCCGTTCAGTCGCGCCGGAATGACCCGTGTGTCATTCAACACCAGCCGGTCACCCGGCCGCAGGAAATCGGGCAGGTCGAAAACATGGCTGTCCGTGATTGCATCCCCCTGCGCCACCAGCAAGCGCGCAGAGGAACGCGGGCTGGCCGGCCGCGTGGCGATCAGGTCTTCGGGCAGATGGAAATCAAAATCGCTAAGTTTCATGCCCGCGCCTTACAACCCTGCATCAGATTCGGCCATATCCTGTCAGCGGTCACTTGGGGATGAGCCGAATGTGCGTTTGGGTTCATCCGGTTTCTGCGGCACTGCGTTCGGACCATCCTGAACTTTGGGTGCCGGGGCACGCATCAGGTCGCGCAGGAACAGAGGGGCGAGACCGGACAACGGATTTACCGAAACTTTGGGCGAGGCAAGCGGGCCGGTCAGGGTGTAGTTGAATCCAAAGACGCCCTCGCCCTTGCGCGTAAACACGCTGCCAACTGCGTTGAGCAGGTATATGGGCGAGATCGCACCGCG
This sequence comes from Ruegeria sp. A4, assembly GCF_056543025.1. Classification (NCBI taxonomy): domain Bacteria; kingdom Pseudomonadati; phylum Pseudomonadota; class Alphaproteobacteria; order Rhodobacterales; family Roseobacteraceae; genus Ruegeria; species Ruegeria sp. A4. The sequence goes on from NZ_JBQGAW010000001.1 coordinate 964,524, forward strand.
CAGGTTCAGCAAGCCGTTCACCGTATCGATGGTGCCATCAAAAGACAGGCCCATCGACGGGCCGACGGCACTGCCGCTGAGCACTTTGATGTCTGTGGGGGTGACACGCATCCGGCTGTCGATTGCTGCAAAAAAGATACCCTGTCCGGCCATTTCATCCAACAGGCCCACAAGGCTGATGGCATTCAGCAAGGCCGCCATGGCCGGGGCGTCGGTTATCCGCGTGTTGGTGATTTTCAGTATCACGTCATAGCTACCCGGTGCCGTCACAGGTTCGAGTTTGAGATTCATTTCTCCGCCCCGCGCCTGTGTCAGTACTCCGGCCGATCGCAGCACGGACCCCGCATCTTGCGACGTCAGGTCAACAGCACTTCGGTTCCCTCTGGGGCTGACCTGCCCTCTGACCGGCGCGCCGCCATTGACCTGCGCGGTGAAGTTCCCTTGTATTCCGCCCGTCGTCTGAAATGCGCCCCGGAACCCGGTCAGCGCGACGGTTTCCGTAACCTGAAGGCGATCCAGAGCCACGTCCAGTTTCGGCCCGGCGCCGCCCCCGCCGCCCGATCCGCCGCTTTCGCCGAAATTCGCGCGGCCCATATCAAGGACGCCGCCAAGCACACGGATATCCGGCATGGCGTTTCCGCGCCCGATCAGCTCTGCCGGAACTGCCAGCCAATCGCCCAGGTCAAAAGAGGTGAAGCGAACCCGGTCGTATTCGCCGTTTTCACGAAACGTAATGGAGGCAGATGTACGCAATCCGGCTGCATTTATGCGCAGACTATCCACCTTCAACTGCGACCCCAAAGTCGCTTCGGCCGTCAGAGAGCCGGTCGAATTGGCCCCCTTTCTCCAACCAAGTTCGGGTATGGCCAGCGCGACACCCTGCAAATCAGACGTGACGGACAATTTCGGGGCAACCCCGGCGCCGAGCCCCAATGTGATATCCGCAATCCCTTTGCCGGTCAGCATCCCCGGAGGCAGACCGGCGCCGATCTCATCCATCAATCGCGGCGACAGCTCGATCTGACCGGTCAGGGTGCTTCGCTGTTCCGACTTGCCGTCTATCGGCTGCCGCCAGAGCGCCGTCAGCGGTACGTCCCCGAACTGCCCCTGCCCCTGAAGCTGAACGCCGGACTGATCACCAGAAAGGTCCAGAAGATCAGCACTGACGTCAAATCCGGGCACCAAGCGGTCACTGAACAGGTTTGCCAGCCGGCCTTCAAAATGGAACTCGGTCTCGTCAAACTTGAGACCCTTTTTCAAGGGCAGGGAAAGGGTTCCGGCCAGCGACACCGTTCCTTTCGCCACATCAACGGGCAACCCCGCCTTGCTGAGCAATTCCAGCGGAGGCCGGTCCAACAACGACAACGCAGCCGTCACGCTGCCTTTGGCCTGAATGCGCGCAATCGCAGGCGCGGATTTCTTGATATCCGTGTCGGGTATGATGAAGGACGTCCCCGACGCATCCACAGCACCGCCGTCATCCGCAATCACGACGCCCTGCTGCGCAGTGACCGTGAACCTGCTGTTGATCAGGCTGGCCTGACCTTGCGCCTTTTCGATCGGCGGAAGCGTTTTGACAAACCGGATCTTCGCCTTTTCAAATCCGAAATCCAGATAGAGATCCGGTTTCGATCCGGGCAGCAGGCGCAGGGCAAAGTCCATATCCGAAAGGACCCCTTCGTACAGGTTTTCGGTCACCCACTCTCGCGGTTTCGGGGCCAGACGTTCGGGCCAGTATCCCAGAACCTTGTCCGACGTCATTTGATCCAGATGTGCGTCCAGCTTGACGGCCCAGCCATCCGGCCGCCCGGTCAGGACGCCAAAGGCACGCACCGTGTGACCCGGATCTTCTATGGTCATCTGACCCAGATGCAGCCGGAACGGGTTGAGGGCCATATTGAAATCCAGGCTGGCCCGCGAAAGCTGAAGAGGTTGCGGGAACAGGTTTGCCGGGTTCACGTTGATACCGGACAGCCGCAACTGTGCAGACAGGCTGTCCAGCACGCCATCTTCTGCACCTTCCAGATACGCCTTTCCGTCAGCCTGAACCTCACCCCAGGCCGAGACCACCGAAACTTCGTTGAAATCCAGGATCTGGTCTTCGGGATCATAGGTGAAATAGGTGCGCGCGGATTCGAAGGGAACCGGGCGTGTTTCCGGGTTTGGCTGCACCGCCCCCGCCCCCAGATTCAGCGTGGCGTACAAAGTTCCGATCGCTCCGTTTTCGTCGACACCACCGCGCAAGGCACCCGAGATCGGGGCCCGCAGAACCTGCAACCAGGCAAGGGCAGGCGTTTGGCCCGCGATGTCCTCGGCCGGAAGATCGGTGACCGAGATTCCGAATTGTGCGGCAGGTGTGCCCAGAACACTTGTATAATTGGCCTCGATGGCACTGACATAGTCACGCCCCGCCAGAACCGAAAACCCGGTCGCCAAGCGCACTTCGTTGCCGGCTCGGTTGGCTTGAATATGCCCACCGTCCAGTATCCAGGACCGCCCCTGCCTAAGATCGCGATAATCCAGTGTGATTGCGTCAAGTTCGACTGAAGTCAGTGCAGACAGGGCCGGAGACAGGAAGACCTGATCCGAAGCCTCGATAAGCTGTGCCAGGTTCGGGGCCTCCTGCACCGGTGCGCTGCCGGACCCGACCGTAAGGCTCAGCGCCCCGTCCTCGTCTCGGGTCACGGCGATCTGCGCCCCCCTCAGAATGATCCTTTTGGGTCGGACATGACCCCGCAACAAGGGGCGCATGGCCAGACTGGCGCGCATGTCGGACACCTGCGCAATTTGCCGACCCTCAGCGTCGCTGATGGCCACATCAGTCAGACGCAGACGGGGGCGCCATCCTTCGTGAATGATGAAACTGACATCACCAAACCGGATTTGCAGCCCACCCAATGCCTGTTCAAGCCGCGCTTCGACCCTGTCCCGCAACCAGACGGGGGCGTGCATTCTTTGCCCGACAACCATGAAACCGGTGAACAGCGCCAGAAGTACCAGCACGAAAGTGCCGCGCATGGCCCACAGACCCGCTGCCCGGCGGCGAGACCGGCGGCGCGCGGGCTTGACGGGCCGTGCTCCGTCACCGTCTTCGTGCTGCTTCAAATTGCTATCCACGCCTTCCAACCCGCACGCGTTGCCCTATGATATCAGGCAGCCTTTAAAAACCTTTAGCGGAGTTTCCAATGCCCGACGTTTCAGACATCGCCCCTGACTTCACTTTGCCGCGCGACGGCGGCGGCGAGGTGACGCTTTCGGCGTTGCGCGGTAGCACCGTGGTTCTGTTTTTCTACCCCCGCGATGATACGCCGGGCTGCACCAAGGAATCCATCGGTTTCTCGGAACAACTTCAGGCCTTTGCCGATGCGGGCGCTCAAGTTTTCGGCATCTCGCGCGACAGCGTCGCCAAACATGACAAATTCGTCGCCAAGCATGGGCTGACCACACCGCTGTTATCGGATGAGAACGCGACCGTCTGTGAAGACTACGGCGTGTGGGTCGAAAAAAACATGTACGGGCGCAAATCGATGGGGATCGAGCGTTCGACTTTCATCATCGACCCCGAAGGCAAAATTGCCCGCGTTTGGCGCAAGGTCAAAGTTCCCGGCCACGTGGACGAGGTGCTGGAAGCCGTGCGCGCGCTGTAACGCCCTCGACCACGGTCGCCATCCGGTTTAAGAGCCACAGGATCAACCAGGCGGAGAATAATGGTGTCCAAATCGCTGACCCAGATGGCGACCGAAGTTCTTGCAACGGCGGAAGGTCGGGAAAAGACCGCCCTGTCCAAACAGCACGCCGCCGCGTGGTTTGCCTCGCGCAAGGGCGACGCGCCCCCGATCGAGATCGGGACGGCGTCACCCCCGCTGCGGCCCGCGCGCCCGGAACGGCCCGAACTCCTGTCTCCGCGCGAGGTGCCAAAGCGCAAACCGGGCACCGAGGCGGGCCGCATCGCCCTTTTGCACGCCGTGGCGCATATCGAACTGAACGCCGTCGATCTGCATTGGGATATCATTGCCCGCTTTGGCCATGTGCCGATGCCGATCGGGTTTTATGACGATTGGGTAAAATGCGCCGAAGAGGAATCGCGCCATTTCGAGATGGTCTGCGATTGTCTGGAACAAATGGGCAGCCATTATGGCGCCTTGCCCGCCCATGCGGGAATGTGGCGCGCGGCCGAGGACACCGCAGACGACCTGATGGGACGGCTTGCGGTCGTGCCGATGGTGCTCGAAGCGCGTGGTCTGGATGTGACCCCCGGCATGATCGAGATCTTTCGCAAGGCCAAGGCCGAACAGGCCATTGCAGCGCTTGAGGTGATCTATGCCGAAGAAGTCGGCCATGTCGCCTATGGGTCCAAGTGGTTTCATTTCCTGTGTGGCCGTGAAAACGCGGACCCCAAGGATGTGTTTCACGCTTTGGTACGCCGGTATTTCCACGGCGTCCTGAAACCACCCTTCAACGAGGAAAAACGGGCCGAGGCCGGGTTGCCGCCCGATTTCTACTGGCCGCTGACCGAAGACCTACCCGCGCCCGGCGATATCACCAACTGACGCCTCAACATGCTTTTCGGCAATTTCCCGCCGATCTTTGGGGGGATTTCTACGCAGTTGGCGCCAGACTGATCAACAAACTTGCCCGAACGCTGCCTGCCCTTTATGCAGTCGGCCCAAGGAGCGGCCGGCACTCACAACCGGTCCCGATCTTGGGGATGAGAGGTAGGACGCGTGCGAACACGTCTGGCAATAAAAATACACTCCGCATTTGAACGGTACTTTCCGGAACGCCGGGTTTTTCTGAAGTCTGACAAAGATACACGTTTTATCCGTCTCAGCTCGGAAACGCAGGTGGTCGCGGTGGCCGGTGTTGCCGTCATGGTCGGATGGACCGCTGTCGCAACTGCCATTCTGCTGATGGACAGCATCGGTTCGGGCAACTTCCGGGAACAGGCGAAACGCGACCAGGCAACCTATCAGGAACGATTGAATGTCCTGTCCGCAGAACGCGACGCCCGTGCGCAGGAAGCCCTCGCCGCTCAGGATCGTTTCAACGCCGCACTGGAACAGATATCCGCCATGCAGTCCGAACTGCTGGCCTCGGAAAACCGCCGTCGCGAACTTGAGACGGGGATCGAAGTCATTCAGACCACGCTGCGCACAACCATGAAACAGCGGGAAGATGCGCGGAAGGAACTGGCGGCGCTGAAGCAGGAAAACAGCAACGCTGACATGTACGTAACGGCCTCCAGCGCGCCGGTTCAGATGGCCTTCATGACAGACGCTCTGGCGCGTACGGCCGAGGAACGCGATCAGATCGCCGCCGACGCCCGGCAAGCACTGGACCAGCGCGATGATCTTGAGCTGGAAATCCGCCTGATGCAGGAACGCAGCGACGAGATTTTCCGGCAGCTGGAAGAGGCCATGGTGATCTCGGTCGAGCCGCTGGACAAGATGTTCCGTCAGGCGGGAATGCCAACAGACCGTATCATCGAAGAGGTCCGGCGCGGATATAGCGGTATGGGCGGTCCGCTGACCCCTTTATCCCTTAGCACGCGCGGTGAGGTGGACGAGTTGTCCGCCGAGGAAGCCCGCGCGAATACATTGCTGAAACAGATGGATCAGCTGAACCTTTACCGACTTGCGGCGGAAAAGGCCCCCTTTGCCAATCCTGTACATTCGGCCGTGCGTTTCACCAGCGGCTATGGCAGCCGGCGCGACCCCAAAACCGGTGGTCGCCGGATGCATAACGGGGTCGATTTCGCAGGGCCGCAAGGCACGGATATCTTTGCGACCGCAGACGGCGTCGTTACCCATGCAGGCTGGCAATCCGGTTTCGGACGGCTTGTGAAAATCAAGCACGCATTCGGAATTGAGACACTTTACGCTCATAACACCAAGATCAACGTGAAGGTTGGTCAAAGGGTCTCGCGCGGGGATCATATTGCTGATATGGGTAGCACCGGACGGTCGACCGGCACGCATCTGCACTATGAGGTGCGCGTGAACGGAAAACCCGTAAACCCAATGACTTACATCAAGGCTGCGAGAAATGTTTTCTAAAAGCAAAATCAACGAGCCCGCATCCAAGGCACCCGAGGCGGCCAAACCAGCCGCTCCGGCGACCCCAGCGGCCCCTGCACCGACCGAGTCGAAACCTGCCACCGCACCCAAGCCCAAGCCGCCTGCGTCGGTTCTGTCTTCGGATCTGCACATCACTGGCAATATCAAAACCTCTGGTGACATACAGGTGGAAGGCACAGTCGAAGGCGACATCCGCGCTCACCTTCTGACAATTGGTGAATCGGCAACGATCAAAGGTGAAGTCACCGCAGATGACGTCGTGATCAACGGACGTATCGTGGGTCGCGTACGTGGCCTCAAGGTGCGTCTGACATCGACCGCACGTGTCGAAGGCGACATCATCCACAAGACCATCGCCATCGAAAGCGGCGCGCATTTCGAAGGGTCTGTACAGCGACAGGACGATCCGCTGAATCCGGGCCGCAGCGCCAAAGCCGGATCGAACCCGGCAGCAGACGTCAAACAGTAATTCGACCCATCAGGTCAGATCGGAAACGCCGCAGGGAGACCAGCGGCGTTTCTTTCTTGCACCGCAGCCTATACCCGGGAAACTTGTTTTGATCCCGCCGGGATCACGTTAGGGTCGGGCCATGTTGATTTTTCTGACACTTATTGCGGTGATCGCCGCAGGTCTGGCCTTTTATTTCTGGTCCAAACGACAGGCGCGCCACGCCCTGTTGGCCGCGCCGTTGACTGACAAACAACGGCAGCTTGTCGACGCTCAGGTCCCGATTTTGCGGAAATTGCCGCAAAGCCTGCGCGCAAAGCTGGAGGGCAAGATCAACTTGTTCCTGGATCAGGTTGAATTCATCGGGTGCGAGGGTCTGGACGTTACCGAAGACATGCAACTGTCCATCGCCGCGCAAGCCTGCCTGCTGGTAGTGAATACCGATCTCTGGTATGACAGCCTGACCACCATTCTGATCTATCCCAGCGCATTCAAATCCAGACAGAGCCGTCACAGCGGCTATGTCGTCACCGAGAAGGAAATCGTGCGCACAGGGGAAAGCTGGAACCGCGGCCCGGTGATCCTGTCCTGGGCGCATAGCCAGCGCGGGGCCATGAACGATCATGACGGCCAAAATGTTGTGTTTCACGAATTTGCACACCAGATCGACGATCTGACAGGGTCGGCCAACGGAGTGCCCGTACTTAGCGACGACCAAAGCTTTTCAGAATGGGAATCCGCATTCCTGACAGCCTATGACGCGCATGTCCGCGCCGTCGAATCCGGGCAGCCAACCGTAATCGACCCCTATGGCGCGGAAGGGCACGAGGAGTTTTTCGCCGTTTCGGTTGAAGTGTTCTTTGAGCGACCAAAGGCCCTGCGCAGGTCGGACCCGGAGGTTTACAAGCAACTGTCCAAGCTGTTTCACGTGGACCCTTCTCAATGGCGCTAAGGGCTTTTCGACCCCTGGTGCGAGGGTGCCGGTAAAATTCCCCGTTCTGCACAATTTAACAAAAGTTAATTTATGAACTACACTTAAGCTCATTGCATTGTGGAGGAAATTTCATGTCATCAAAACTACTGGCCGAGTTCTTCGGCACCTTCTGGCTGGTTCTCGGAGGTTGCGGCAGTGCCGTATTGGCCGCGGGCGTTGCAGATGTCGGCATTGGGTGGCTTGGCGTTTCCTTCGCCTTCGGCCTGACGGTTCTGACAATGGCTTACACGGTTGGCCATATCTCGGGCGGGCACTTCAATCCAGCGGTCAGCCTGGGCTTGATGATCGGCGGGCGGTTTCCGGCAAAGGATCTGCTGCCCTACTGGATCGCTCAGGTCATCGGCGCCATCGCCGCCGCACTGGTTCTGTATCTGATCGTCAGCGGTGCGCCCGACTTCGCCGGCGTCGGGGGATTTGCGTCCAACGGATATGGTGAGGCCTCACCCGGCGGGTACTCTCTGATGTCCGCTCTGGTGATCGAGATCGTGATGACCGCTTTCTTCATCCTGATCATCCTGGGCGCAACCTCGGACAAGGCGCCGGACGGTTTCGCCCCCATCGCAATTGGTCTGGCCTTGACCCTGATCCACCTGGTATCAATTCCGGTCACCAACACTTCGGTCAACCCGGCCCGGTCCACAGGCGTCGCCCTGTTTGCCGACGGCCCTGCCCTGTCACAGCTGTGGCTGTTCTGGGTGGCCCCGCTGATCGGCGGCGCGATCGGTGCTGTCATCTGGAAAGCGATGTCACAAGACGATTGAGTTTCGTTCAATCGACCATAAGGAACAGCCCGGCGCTCTTTGGAACGCCGGGCTGTTTCGGTTCATTCGGTGACGGTGACTTTTTTCATCACGTCGGGCTGTCCCGTAACCGCTCCGGTCTGGGAATGCCCCCGTTTGATCGCATCCACCACGTCCATACCGTCGGTCACCTGACCGACTACGGTGTACTGACCGTCCAGAAACGGGCCGGGTTCGAACATGATAAAGAATTGCGAATTGGCTGAATCCGGGTTCTGCGACCGGGCCATGCCGACCACACCACGATCAAAGGTCAGATCAGAAAACTCAGCCGGCAGATCCGGGCGGTCTGACCCACCACGCCCGGCATACCGCATGTCAAAGCCGTTCGCGGTGGAATTGCCGTATTGAACATCGCCGGTCTGGGCCATGAAACCTTCGATCACGCGGTGGAACACCACACCATCATACTTGCCGTCCGCAGCCAGTACCGTGATCTGTTCCACGTGCTTCGGCGCGACATCTTCGAACAGATCGATGGAGATCGTGCCATTGGCCCCTTCCCCTTCGACCTCGATCTGCAAACCACTGGCCAGCGCCGGGCTTGCCAGCAAGGCAAAGGCGGCGGCAAGCTTATACATCTGCGGCCACCTTGACGCTGATCATGCGGTCGGGGTTCGCAGGCGGCTCGCCACGAACGATCGCGTCCACATGCTCCATGCCTTCGATGACACGGCCATAAACGGTGTACTGACCGTTCAGGAAGTGGTTGTCCTTGAAGTTGATGAAGAACTGAGAGTTGGCCGAATCCGGGTTCTGCGACCGGGCCGCGCCCAGCGTACCGCGATCATGGGGCAGCTTGGAGAACTCTGCCGGCACGTTCGGCAGCGACGAACCGCCGGTGCCCGCCATACGCAGGTTGAACCCATCTTCCATGTCGCCATGCTGCACGTCACCGGTTTGGGCCATGAAGCCGTCGATCACTCGGTGAAAGGCCACGTTGTCGTATTCTCCGCTGCGGGCCAGTTCTTTCATCCGCGCGCTGTGCAAAGGCGCCACATCCGGCAGCAGCTCGATGACGACATTGCCGTCTTTCAGCTCGATGATGATCGTGTTTTCGGGATCCTTGATCTCGGCCATGAGGCCCTCCTGTCGTTTATCTTGCGCAAATACCTATGACGCACGCGTACGAATGCCAAGTGACGCATTGACCTGAGGGCAAATTGCAGGAAAAGAACCGCCTAAATCATTTGCCAATGACAAGGATCGCACAATGGGCTGGAAAACACTGGACGATATGGACCTGAACGGCAAACGCGTACTTGTGCGTGTGGATATCAACGTGCCCGTGGTTGACGGTGTTGTGACCGACGCCACCCGCATCCAGAGAATCGTGCCGACGGTGCGCGATATTCTGGCCGCAGGCGGCAAACCGATCCTTCTGGCCCATTTCGGCCGCCCCGGAGGAGAGCGGCGCGAGAACCTGTCGCTCAAGCAACTGGTTCCGACCCTCGAAAGCGCTTTTGGCACCAAAGTCCTGTTTGCCGCCGACTGTGTCGGAACCGAGGCCGAACTGGCGGCGCAGGCGTTGCAGCCCGGCCAGGTGCTGTTACTTGAGAACACGCGTTTTCACGCGGCCGAAACCAAGAACGATGCTGATCTGGCCGCAGGTATGGCCAGGCTGGGCGACGTATTCTGCAACGACGCGTTTTCAGCGGCGCACCGGGCCCACAGCTCGACCGAGGCCATCGCGCGCCTGCTGCCCGCCTGCGCCGGTCGTTTGATGCAGGCCGAGTTGCAGGCACTGGAAAGCGCGTTGGGCGCGCCCGAACGCCCCGTGACAGCGGTTGTGGGCGGGGCCAAGGTTTCGACCAAGCTGGAACTGCTGGGCAATCTGATCGACAAGGTCGATTATCTGGTGATCGGTGGCGGCATGGCCAATACGTTCCTCGTCGCGCAAGGTATCAGCGTCGGAAAATCGCTGGCCGAAACTGCGATGAAGGACACCGCTGCCGAAATTCTGGCCAAGGCCGAAAGCACCGGCTGTCAGATCGTTCTGCCACGTGACGTCGTGGTTGCCGAAACGTTTGAAGCCAATGCCCCTCATCAGGTTTTGCCTGCGGATCAATGCCCCGACGATGACATGATCCTGGACGCTGGCCCAGAAAGCGTGGCCGCGATCATCGAGATATTCGAAAAAAGCAAAACCCTGATCTGGAACGGACCGCTGGGCGCATTCGAACTGGAACCGTTCGACGCCGCCACCAATGCCGCCGCCTTAAAAGCGGCCGCGCTCAGCCGTTCGGGCCAGCTGATCTCGGTCGCCGGAGGTGGAGACACGGTTGCTGCCCTGAACGCCTCGGGTGCCGCCAAGGACTTCACCTATATCTCGACCGCGGGTGGCGCGTTTCTGGAATGGATGGAAGGCAAAACGCTGCCCGGTGTCGCAGCGCTGGATCAGTAAGCACCACTTGCCGCCTTTGATCGCCTGATATGGTCCATGGTAGTATCCCCTTTTGAACGGGGGATATTGCCGTGAAGCCAATTTACCTTCTTGCCCTAATGATCCTGCCCTGCTCTGCCGCAGCTCAATCCAGTTGCGGCGGCCAAACCCAGCTTGACGCCAATTTCTGCGCCAAGGAACAATGGGAGGCCGCAGATCGTGAACTCAACCGGCTGTGGGCTCAGATCAAGCCCGCAGCTGATGCGCGCGGCGACGGTGATGCCCTTCTGACCGAACAACGTGCCTGGTTGAAGGCCCGAGACGTAACCTGTGACAAGGAATTGTCGGGCGGCGGCAGCGCTGCGCCGATGTTCTACTGGACCTGCATGAAAGAACAGACCGTCGCGCGAAATCAGGCGCTAGAATCATGGCGCTGACGCGGATCAGGACGCGCTTAAATTACTGATGAAAAAATCGAAACAGGGGATTCACAACCCGAATCACCTGTGACATAGTGTGTTCAGATGCTCGCAAAGGGCACGTTTTTGAGGCTGGTTTTCATACGGCGGTAAACAGAGTGTCCCGTTCCCATCGGCCCGGTTTGGGCTCAATCATCTTCTTCTCGGTGGCTTTCATGCTTGGTGTGTATTTCACCTTTGCCGCCGTACAAGGTGACTATGGCCTGTTTCGGCGGGTCGAAATTGCTGCGGAACGGGACGCCCTGTCACAGGACCTGGAAAAGCTGAATGCCCAAATCGCCGAATTGGAAAACCTGACTCGGCGCCTGTCCGACACTTATCTGGATCTTGACCTGCTCGATCAGCAGGCGCGTTCGGTTCTTGGCATGATCCGGGCGGATGAGATCGTGATCCGCTGATCCTTTTTGGGCTGCCGGACGCCTTCGGACCATCGTCGCACCGCTTTGCCTGTCGGCTGCGCCACGCCCGCGCGGACGCTGCGTCACATTTCCCCTCGCCAGAAAGCCCCAAATGCTTTATGAGATAGTTTAACGCTAAACTATCTTGCCGAAAGGGGGAGATCGCCACTATGGCTGCGCGAAAAACCACAAAGAAACCAAATGTTTCTGCGGAAGAACTCAAGACATACTACCGCGAGATGCTTCTGATCCGTCGATTCGAAGAAAAGGCGGGTCAGCTTTATGGCATGGGTCTGATCGGCGGGTTCTGCCACCTGTACATCGGTCAAGAGGCGGTTGTTGTCGGGCTCGAAGCGGCAGCACAGGACGGCGACAAGCGGATCACATCGTATCGTGACCACGGCCATATGCTGGCCTGTGGCATGGATCCGGGCGGCGTGATGGCCGAACTGACCGGGCGCGAAGGCGGCCTGTCCAAGGGCAAGGGCGGTTCGATGCACATGTTCTCGAAAGAAAAGCATTTCTATGGGGGCCATGGCATCGTCGGCGCGCAGGTTCCGCTGGGCGCAGGTCTGGCCTTTGCCGACAAGTACAAAGAGAATGGCGGCGTGACCTTTACCTATTTCGGCGACGGTGCCGCAAACCAGGGCCAGGTCTATGAGACGTTCAATATGGCCGCCCTGTGGGATCTTCCCGTGGTTTTCGTGATCGAGAACAACCAATACGCCATGGGCACAGCGCAGGCGCGTTCGACCTCGTCACCCGATATCTATGTGCGCGGCGAAGCCTTCGGCATCCCCGGCGAGATCGTCAACGGAATGGATGTGCTGGCCGTCAAAGCCGCTGGTGAAAAGGCCGTTGCCCACTGCCGCGCCGGCAAGGGCCCTTACATTCTTGAGGTCAAGACCTACCGCTATCGCGGGCACTCGATGTCTGACCCGGCCAAGTACCGCACCCGCGAAGAGGTTCAGAAAGTCCGCGAACAAAGCGACCCGATCGAACATGTGCGCGAGCTGCTGCTGACCGGCAAACACGCGACCGAGGATGACCTGAAGGCGATCGACAAGGAAATCAAAGAGATCGTGAACCAAGCCGCCGAATTCTCGAAAGAAAGCCCCGAGCCCGCCGTTGAAGAGCTCTGGACCGACATTTACGCCTGAGAGGACGAATAAGACATGGCAACCGAAATTCTCATGCCCGCCCTTTCGCCCACGATGGAAGAGGGCACGCTGGCCAAATGGCTGGTCAAGGAAGGCGACACCGTATCCAGCGGTGACATCCTGGCCGAAATCGAGACCGACAAGGCGACAATGGAATTTGAAGCCGTCGACGAGGGCATCGTCGGCAAGATCCTGATCGCCGAAGGCACCGAAGGGGTCAAGGTGAACACCCCGATTGCGGTTCTGGTCGAGGAAGGCGAAGACGCCTCGGCCGTGACCGCGGCTGCACCCGCAGCCGCAGCGGTGGTCGAAGCCGCCCCTGCGGCGGTCGAGGCCCCCGCTCCTGCCGCTGCGGCCCCCGCTGCGCCGGTGGTCGACCTGTCGCCCGACTGGCCGGCAGATGCCGAGATGAAATCCGAAACCGTTCGCGAAGCTCTGCGCGACGCGATGGCCGAAGAAATGCGCAACGACGAAGATGTCTATCTGATGGGCGAGGAGGTCGCGGAATATCAGGGCGCATACAAGATTTCCCAGGGTCTGCTGGACGAATTCGGCCCCAAACGCGTGATCGACACACCGATCACCGAGCACGGCTTTGCCGGCATCGCCGTTGGGTCGGCCTTTGGCGGGCTGAAGCCGATCGTCGAGTTCATGACGTTCAACTTCGCGATGCAGGCGATCGACCAGATCATCAATTCGGCCGCCAAGACGCTGTACATGTCCGGCGGTCAGATGGGGTGTCCGATCGTGTTCCGCGGCCCCAACGGCGCCGCCGCGCGCGTGGCAGCCCAGCACAGCCAGGACTATGCCGCCTGGTACATGCAGATCCCCGGCCTGAAGGTGGTGATGCCCTATTCCGCAGCCGACGCCAAGGGCCTGCTGAAATCGGCCATCCGCGACCCCAACCCGGTGATCTTTCTGGAAAACGAAATCCTCTATGGTCGCACTTTCGACATGCCGCAGGTCGATGACCTGACCGTGCCGCTGGGCAAGGCCCGCATCTGGCGCGAAGGCTCGGACGTGACCATCGTCAGCTTCGGCATCGGCATGCAATACGCGCTGGAAGCCGCCGACAGGCTGGCCGAAGAAGGCATCAGCGCCGAGGTTATCGATCTGCGCACCATCCGTCCGATGGATACCGGTGCGATCATCAATTCGGTGATGAAGACCAACCGTCTGGTGACTGTGGAAGAAGGCTGGCCGCAAGGTTCGGTCGGCAGCTACATCTCATCCGTCGTGATGCAGGAAGCATTCGACTATCTCGACGCGCCGGTCATCAACTGCACCGGCAAGGATGTTCCGATGCCCTACGCCGCAAACCTCGAAAAGCTGGCCCTGGTCACTACGGACGAGGTGATCGAAGCCGTCAAACAAGTGACTTACCGGTAAGGAGCGACAGACAGATGCCCACCGAAATTCTGATGCCCGCCCTTTCGCCGACCATGGAGGAAGGCACGCTCGCCAAATGGCTGGTCAAGGAAGGCGACACCGTCTCCTCCGGCGATCTGCTGGCCGAGATCGAAACCGACAAGGCCACGATGGAGTTCGAAGCCGTCGATGAAGGCATCGTCGGCAAGATCCTGATCCCCGAAGGCACCGAAGGGGTCAAGGTCAACACCGCCATCGCGATTTTGCTGGAAGATGGCGAAAGCGCCGATGACATCGCCGCGGCCCCGGCCAAGACCCCGGAGGCTGCCCCCGCAGCCGACCCGGGCAACGAGGCCGCCGCCCCTGCGGCGTCCGAGGCGCCCGCCCCTGCCCCTGCGCCGGCCGCTCCGGTCAAGGCGGATGGCGGTCGCATCTTTGCTTCCCCTCTGGCCCGACGGATCGCTGCGCAGAAAGGCCTCGATCTGGCACAGATCACAGGCTCTGGCCCGCATGGCCGCATCGTCAAGGCGGATGTCGAAGGCGCGACGGCCACTGCGACGCCTCCTGCCCCGGCAGCCGCAGCGGCCGCGCCTGCGACCGCACCGACGGCGGCCTCTGGACCGTCCGCCGATATGGTCGCGCGGATGTATGAGGGCCGCGAGTACGAAGAAATTCAGCTCGACGGTATGCGGAAAACCATCGCTGCGCGACTGGGCGAGGCCAAACAGACCATCCCGCATTTCTACTTGCGCCGTGACATCAAGCTGGATGCGCTGCTGAAGTTCCGCAGCCAGTTGAACAAGCAGTTGGAAGGCCGTGGCGTGAAGCTGAGCGTCAACGACTTCATCATCAAGGCCGTCGCCAACGCGCTTCAGCAGGTGCCCGAATGCAACGCCGTCTGGGCGGGTGACCGCGTGCTGCAACTCAAGCCGTCGGACGTGGCCGTAGCGGTCGCGATCGAGGGCGGGTTGTTCACCCCGGTTCTTCAGGACGCCGACATGAAATCTCTGTCGGCGCTTTCGACCGAGATGAAGGATCTCGCCGCCCGTGCCCGCGAGCGCAAACTGGCACCGCACGAGTATCAGGGTGGCACGTTTGCCATCTCGAACCTCGGCATGTTCGGCATCGACAATTTCGACGCCATCGTGAACCCGCCTCATGCCGGCATTCTGGCGGTGGGTACCGGCGTGAAAAAGCCCGTTGTCGGGGATGATGGAGAACTGACGGTGGCAACCGTAATGTCCGTTACCATGTCCGTCGATCACCGCGTCATCGACGGCGCGCTGGGGGCAGAACTGCTCAAGGCTATTGTCGACAACCTGGAAAACCCGATGGTCATGCTGGCCTGACAACCCAAAGAATACCCGCGCCCCGGACAGCCGGAGCGCGGGCAGCCTCAAGTGTTTGCATTGAATTGAACTTGCGTGATCGGGGCACCGATTGCCCGATGTATCCAAGCGCCCCACTTCCTTCCTTTAGAAGCAGACGGAAGGCAGGTGCGCGATGCTCTCAAGAAATCTCATTCTCAGCCTGACTGTTTTGGCGATACCCGCAGCCACGGCACCTGAATGTGCCATGGCAAAGCCCAACAGCTATACGGGTGAGCATTCAAAGTTCAAGCCAAACGATCCGGCCGCGATTGCCCGGCAGAAAGCCGCACAGGACAGACGGCTAGAGCTTCGCAAACAAAAACGGGAAGAACAGCGGCGCAAGCGGTTGGACAAACGCGCCAACCGCTCTCGCTGAGCTGTTACTGATCCTTGCCCAGCATATGATCCATCGAGATCGAAGGCTGGTCGCACCCGGCTTCCCCCACGATCTTGGCGGGGATACCGGCGACCGTCTTGCAGGGCGGCACCTCTTGCAGCACCACCGAACCTGCGGCGATGCGGCTGCAATGGCCAATGGAGATATTGCCCAGCACCTTGGCCCCGGCCCCGATCAGAACACCGTCTCCGATTTTTGGATGACGGTCTTCTTCTTCCTTGCCGGTTCCGCCCAGCGTCACCGAGTGCAGCATCGACACGTTGTCGCCCACCACTGCTGTCTCGCCAATCACGATGGAATGGGCATGGTCGATCATGATGCCCTTGCCGATTTTGGCTGCCGGGTGAATGTCGATCCCGAAAATCTCGGATGAGCGCATCTGGAAGAAATAGGCCAGATCATAGCGCCCCTTGCGCCACAACCAATGGGCCACGCGATATGCCTGCATGGCCTGGTACCCTTTGAAATACAGGATCGGCTGCAACAGCCGATGACAGGCCGGGTCACGTTCGTAAACGGCCATAAGGTCCGCCCGAGCAGCTTCGAGCAAACCCGGATCGTCGGCATATGCCTCATCCACGATTTCACGCAGAACCATCATCGACATTTCGTTCGAGCACAGCTTCGCCGCCACCCGATATGAAAGCGCGCGTTCAAGGCTGCGGTGATGCAGGATACAGGCGTGCACGAGCCCCCCCATGAGGGGCTCTTTCTCGACGGCCGCATGGGCCTCGGATGTGATACGGGTCCAGACCGGATCAACCGGTGTCACATGGCTGCGCTTTTCGAACATGGCTTTGATCCTTTACTGCGCCTAGAATGCCATTTAGTGGCAAAAAGACCAAACGCAAACCCATGATCGGTCATGTAACGAAAATGAATGAGTCAGAGCGCACCCATTTCGAAACACGAATTCGCGAGCGATTGGCGGAATTGCAGCAGATGTCAGCGTCGGGGCAGCAGGCCCAGGCCGTTGTCGAGCTGGATCAACAGGCCGTTGGACGGCTGAGCCGCATGGATGCGCTGCAAAATCAGGCCATGGCCAAGGCACAGCAGGCCAATCGCGATGTGGAAACACGCCGGCTTCTGGCCGCGTTGGACCGGCTTGAAGCGGGCGAGTTCGGATATTGCGAAGACTGCGGCGAGCGGATTCCGGATGGGCGGCTGACTCTGGATCTGGCCGCCAGCAAATGCGTCAGCTGCGCGTCCGGCTAGCCTGAAATCTCGCAAGCTGGTGCAGAACCATCTCAAAACACTGGCAATATTGCAGATCGTCAAACCCGGGTTCATCGGCCAGGGCCCTGTTTCGCGCAACGGCCATGAGAGAACCATTGCCGTAAACCGGGTGGAGCTTGCCCGTGCGCTCCAAATGCCTATCGGCCAATTCCGCCTCGTGGATCATCCGCACACACAAAGCCCCCCTGTCCGGCTGCGGCACGGCCAGCAAGGCGCGCGCCGCAGCACTGACATCTCCATGCAGAACCGGCCGCATCAGGCAGCTTGCCCAACCGCAAGACGCGACCAGGCACCCGGTCCGAATACAGCAGATACCTGGGCCACTTCGACCTCATAGCCCCCGGACAGACCATCCGCCGCTTTCATGGCCGTCGAATAGGTCCACCTTGGTTCGGATGTCAGTTCTTCACGCAGAACGGTTCCACCCGCAACGACACGGACCAGGTAGGATTCGGTTTCTTCGCCCAGGGAAATCTCCAGCCCCGACCAGTCATCCGCATCCGTTCGGGCACGTCGGATCCACGTAAGCTCATCCCCGGCGGCACCAGACCGAACCCGCATGTGCACAGGCGCATAGGGGCGCAATCCGTTGCCTGCAAACGAGGCAATCAGATGTTGATAGGACGGATCATCATAGCCGCGGGTCGCAGGCCCAATGCGATAATGTTTGGCAAGACGCCTTTCGTTTCGCAGCAGGCTGATCTGTTGCACCCTGTCATTCAGCAGCACGAATACCGATCCATCCGGCCAGACATCAGGCATCAAGGCGTCTGTTCCCAGTTGACCCCTGAGCCGCCCGGACAACGCGTATACATCCGGGGCCTCGAGCGCCGCGTCAGCGAACTGAAAAACCTCCCAGTTACCGGGTGTTCCGTCACCGATTGCAGCCAGATTGACGCCATTCATCACCGAGCTGCGCGGGCGGGATTCCAACTGACCTGCAAGCAGTTTGACCTTCAAGGCAGGGCCCTCATCCCAGACACCGACACTGGCGCGTCTCAGCGGTGTTTCAGTCACGCCGACCACTGCCCGCTGTGCAATGACGTCGCTCAGGCGATAGCTATCGTCACTGGACGAGGAATAGACTGTTGCCGCCCCGGGCCATGGATCCCCGGTAACGGCCAGATAGGGCGCATGAGGGGCCTCGGCCCCCGTGATCAAGGGCAGATCCAGAAAAACCGGCAGCACGGGGACCGGCGCCGCATAGGGTTTGACCGTTGCCGGGTCGTCATTCAATTCGGACGCTTTGTACACGCCCTGTTCGATCCGGACCGCTTCAACCAGTTGCAGGTCGGCGGATTCCAACCGGTCGATCCGGTACACCGGCCCGGTTTCAGCATCCGTCAAACGAACCAGATCCCCTGCCCCCAGGTGCATTTGAGACGGCGGAAGCGCAAACCGAACCGTATCACGGGAAACTCTGGCTTCGCTCAACCAGCGTTCGGCCGTTTGCCGCCCTTCGGTGCGGGTCATGGACAGAGGCATTTCATTCACGGATACGGAATGGGTGCGATCATCGGGCAGAACCGCCTCTTCCGCGACGACATCATGATCCGCGTCCGACTGAACAAAGCGCAGACGAACGCGCCCGGTCATTTCGGCCTCGGCCTCGCGCCGGTGTTCAACCGTGCCCTCAAGATCACTGCTGATCGCCAGATGGTCGGGGTTCAAGGCAACCGCGCCGTACCCGTCGCGCATCTGGAACTTCAACACTCCATCCCTTTCGATCGCATCAAACCCATAGCGCAGCATCAGCGGCTGCAAGGCGGAACGAGCGTTCGTCACGTCTTCGATGACATACCCGCGGACCACACCGTACAGACCAGAGACGTCTATATCCGTGACACCTGCACCGTGGCAGATTTCGGTCACCACGGAGGCCAACGTGCGAGACCCGGACCGACCGTTCAGCCAGTGCCCTCTGGGATAGTTCTCGCCATCGTCCCACTGGCTTTTCAGGTTCGGAAAGGTCGGAAACGGACGGGTATCCCATGCCCAGACATACGCGTTTGCCATGTCCAGCATCGGCGCGCCATAGATGTCCGAGATCGGATTGACCTTCGGATCGCTCCAATAGCCAAGCATCGCCGTCAGATACTGAACCTGAATGAAGTCGTCGCGCAGCCCGTTTGAATACGCGGGCAACAACGATTCCGATGACTTCGGGTCCAGGAATTTGTTCGGCTGGTTCGTGCCCTTGTCGATTGCCGCACACCCCAACTCGGTGAACCAGATCGGTTTCGAGCCGGGCACCCAATCGGTCGGGTTGGGTTGACGCACGCCTCCGATCCGTTCGTGATGCGGATTCGACCACCAGTTGCGCAGGTCCTTGTATCTCCAGATCCACGGCTCGTCATGCCCCTGATCTTCGATCGGAGTCCTGATCTGCGCCTCCGCCTCTTCCGGAGAGGCGTAGTACCAGTCATACCCTTCACCGCCTTCGATATTGCTGCGAAGATACCCCAGGTCGTAGATCGAAGGCGCGCCGGCCTCGGCGTCCAGATGGTTTTCACCGTCGCGCCAATCGGACAACGGCATGTAGTTGTCGATGCCGATGAAATCGATGTTGTCGTCCGCCCAGAGAGGGTCGAGGTGAAAATACCTGTCGCTGGTGCCCTTTGGCTGGTATCCGAAATACTCGCTCCAATCCGCTGCATAGCCGATTTTGGTGTTCGGCCCCAGAATTTGACGCACCTCGGCCGCCAAGGCGCGAAGTTGTACAACGGCCGGAAAGCCCGAAGCCCCTCTGATCTGGGTCAGGCCACGCATCTCGGACGAGATGCAGAACGACGAAACGCCGCCGGCAGCCTTGCACAGCATGGCATAGTGCAGAATGAAACGCCGCAGGCCCCATTCCTGAGGGCCGGAATATGTGATGATTTCTTTGGCCGTGACACCGCTGTCCCCCAGCAGCCCGCCAAAGGTACCGCCCCCGGAGACCCAGGTTAAACCGGTATCCCCTCTGTCGTCAGGCCGACCACCCGGTCTGGGCCTGACCAGACCACCCGAGCCACCGCCGGTGCCGCCCGATCCGTTCGTATCCTGGTTGATTGCAAAATCTTGCGCACGTGCTGTTCCAAAGAACGCGGCGACCTGTGCATCGGCCGATGCCGTCTGGTCCACGGAACTCGGACGCCCCGGCGCCACATCCAGGGTGATCCGCCCACGCCATGGCAGGTGTGGCTGACTTGATGCATCCGACCAGGGATCAGGCAGCCCGTTCCCCGGCAATTGCTCCATCAGGATGAAGGGGTAAAACATCACCCGTTTGCCGGATTGGTTCAGATGCCGGATCGCCTCGACCACGGCCGCATCGGCCGGAGTCCCCCCATAGACCGGGCGGCCGTTCTGTCGCACCACAAGCCCGGCGTCACTTCGGGCCTGATCAGATACGATCCAGGGCATATCGCTGCTGTCGTTCTCACGCTGTTCGATCTTTGGCCGGATCTTGCAATGTCCGCATCTCAGGTCATCGCCGAACCACGACACCACCAATGATGCAGCATCGCAATTGGGCAACTCGCTTTCCAGCGCTCGGGTCGAGGAGACAAGATCCGAGGTGCCTGACGCGGAATGTGCGTTTGCAGGCCAGCTCTTGCCAGATTGTGAATAATTCACCTGAGAGCTGGCCAGAGCGTATTCTCCGGTCCCCGGTATCATGGCGACCCCGCGCACGATCTGAGGCAATGCACTGTCGTGATCGGGCATGTCCCGCTGCGTGGGGCGCACAACTTCAAATGAAAACTGCGGCACCCGGTTGCCGAAAGCGCCGAGCGGGAAGTCCTCGATCACGACATAGGCGGTTCCGCGATACGCTGGAACTGTTCCCGCGCCTTCAATCGCCTCGATCAGAGGATCCGGCAACTGATCCCACGTGCCATGGTAAACCCGCATGTTGAAGCTGGATCGATCTTGCTCTTCTCCATCCGCCCAAATGCGCGCGACATCGGCAATCTCACCGGCGCCGACCGCAATCGCCAGCGAAATCGAGTAACTGTACGTGACCGTAGTCACCTCAGGGGTCTTGGGTTTCCCCTTGCCCCCGCCGCCGCCACCCTCTGTGGTGGTCGTCTGGGTCTCCAGAAAATCCGAAGCCCAAATGACCTGACCACCCACACGCATACGGCCAAACACGGTGGTCACCGGCACACCTTCGCCGGTTTCCGTCAACCGAAACCTATCCATACGGCCGGTTTCAACGACTTCACTGCCGCTGCCCATAACGGACTGGTTAAAGAACTTCTGATCAAGGACCCGCCCGACCGTCGCACCAACGGCCCGACCGATAATTGCGGTTGAAAGGCCCGCAACCGTGCCCCCGATCGAACCGCCCAGCGCGGCCCCGGCTGCAGAAAGAAGAATAGTGGCCATCAATGCATCTCCATCGGGAATTCGAAACAGGAAACGATACGGCGGCACCAAGGCCTGCTCAGTGCGTTCTCCACGACGCCGTGGCCGGAATACGCGTGAATAAAGCGCGGCTCGGGGTGCGTGGTACTGACGATGCCCAGATGCTTGGCGACGCTTGCATCGCGCATCCGAAACAGCAGAACATCCCCCGATGCCATCTCGCCTATTGGTTTTTCGACCAGATGCCGTCTGGCAGCCACCCACATCCGTTCCTCACCCTGCGGTTCGGACCAGTCCATGCTGTAGGCCGGAACAGATTCAGGTTCCCGCCCGATCACGGCGCGCCAAACGCCGCGCAACAGGCCCAGACAATCCGCACCGGCACCTTTGACCGAGGCCTGATGCATATAAGGCGTTCCAAGCCAATTGCGCGCCTCTGTCACAATATCCTCTCTACGTATCGTCACCGTAAGCTGCCTCCGCTATTGGCTTTGCTTTTCTTGGGAACAGCCATGACCCAGTCTTCGCCCGGAAGATCTGGAAACCCTTGAAAATTCAGAAAGTTGTTGAACTTGAACTGGCAGGTTTCCATGCGTTTGTCGCATCCTGCCCGCAGTTTCACACTGTCGCCGATCGCCAGGCTTGCCCCGAAACCGGACCAAAGCGTGATCTCGCGCCCGGTTGCCGTCTGCCTGTCATTCTTGATCGAAGACCACAACCCCTTGGCAGAACCGGACAAAACATCCACGCGCCCCCGTTCGAACCAGCCTTCTTCAATGGTCTGGCCTCCTACAACATGCAAAAGGGTGCCGCCATCGAAACCCGAGATCACACCGTCGAACCAATACCCCGGCGCGTCGGTGTTGAACCGGCAGGCCCGATCCCCCAACACAGCCGTGCAAGGCTTTTGGTAAACGCGCCCCAAAGGGCGGTTCAGCAAGTCGGTCAGGCCACGCAATTCCGCATGGAACGCGCCGCCAGAGCGGCGCAATTCACCGATAGAACCACGGAACTGAAGGACGCGCTGATCCAGATCTGCCCAATTGACAAGCCAGGCGCGCACTTCGGCCCCGTCAAAACGCCCCGCTTCGATATCCTCGTCGCGAATGGCCGCGTCAGACAGGGCGCCCATCGCTTCCGTGTTGTCGATGGACAGGCCCGTGGCCTGCTCGATGGCGGCGGCCGTCAGGCCGGTACTGGCCTTGAAGGTCAACCCGTCAAAACTCAGCTCCGTGTCGTGGTCGGTGAAACCGTATTCCTGCCCGTCCGTGCGTTTGATCGCCCAACAGCGGCAGACCGTTGTCAACCCGCTTTGCAGATGCGCGTGCAGACCCTTAATATCTTCAGCCATCAGATGCGCACCTCGACCACTGGAACGTTCGGTACGTCGCCGGCCTGGAAACTGGCAACACTGGTCTGGATTTTGTCGGTGTCAAAACGCACCGGCACATCAAACTCAAAACCCGCGGTGATATCGACCTCTTCCGGCGGTGGGTCCGCGAACGTGACCCTGCCCGTCGTCAGATCAACGTCAAAATCCACGCCCTCGCGGACCTCATCCTGATCCAGCCCCAGACGCACCGTCCCCAATACCGGTTTCACGATGGGGCGCGCATAGCTTACCCCACCCGATTGGTAGGTCTTGATCAACTGGAATTCGGTGCGTGTTCCGTCGCCTTTCGCGATCACCTGATCTCCGAAATTGATGTCCGCCGTGGCCTTGCCGGATTTGAAATCCGACCAGTCTTTCCAGCGAAAGCCGAACATCTGGCCCTGCCGCGCTTCGAAGAACGAAATCAGTGTCTCGATGTCGTCCAGCGACCGCATCCCCAGCCCCGCATCATATCGGCGACGCGAATGGGCCCAGGGCGTGTTGCGCTCTTCAAAACCATTGGCCAGCGTCACGATGTCCGTGCGCCGTTCCGGCCCCCCGACCGAGCCAAAGCTCAGGCTGGCGGGAAATCTCACCTCGTGGAAATTCATCAGCTGCTCCCTGATTTACCTGTTGCGATTGCCGCGCCCCAGCGCGCGACTCATCTGGGCCGCAATCTGCCCCTGAGAGCGGCGGAACCCCTGCACGTCAGGTGTCGAAATGTTCATCACCACATTCACGGCACGCCCGGCACCCTGCGTCCGCACGCCCAGCTTGCCATCGGCCCCGCGCGCAAGCGGCATGATCGCCTCTGGCCCGGCTTCTCCCATCAGCCCGGTGCCGCCACGCATGGGAAACATGGTCGGGCCGCTGACCACACCGCCATTGGCGAAGGGCATCACCCGGCCCTGGCTGAAGCTGCCGCCATCGGCAAAGGGCAGAATTCCTTTCACCAACCCGCCGACCGTGTTGGCCAGCATGCCGCCAAAGTGGTCCGTCACCGGCTTGATCGCAGCCGCATAAGCCGTTTGGATCAAAGAGTTCTTCAGGACATCCAACGCACCGGAAAGGCTCATCCCATCCAGAACGACACCATCGAAGGCCTTGCGCAATCCGCTGGACATGCCGCGCTCCAGCGTGGCGACATCCTTGCCGGTCTCTTCAAATGCGGCGCTGATGCGCTTCATCTGGCTGTCAAACGCTGCCGCCATAGTCGCAGCATCGCCGAGGGAATCGCCCAGCGCTTCGCCTCGTTCTTGCAGGTCCTCAAACCCGTCACGATCTGTCATCACGCTCTCCTTGTGTCTTGTCCGGATAGGCGGCCAGCAAAGCGTCCAACCCCGCCCGGTTCATTGCGGGCGCTCCGGAACCCTGCCCCAGCATCAGCCGCAGCTCTGCCGGGGTCAGACGCCAGAATTGATCCGGCGTCAGTCGCAGCCCCAGAAATCCGGCCCGCATCAGGGCAGGCCAGTCGAACCCGCTCATGCGCCCTCCGGCACCATGAAGGCGCGCGCCAACAATTCGGCTGCTGTTCTGGCGGCCGCCATGGGGCCGCCTTCGATCTCGGCATGCATCAGGTCGGCCCGGGCAATGTTCCAGCCACCGCCCCGCAAACCGGCAACGATCAGCGCCAGAACATCCGCACTGGAATACGCACCGCCCTCAAATCGCTGCACCAGCTCAACCAGCGACCCAGCATTCAGCTCCTGCTCCAGCTCCGCCAAAGCACCAAGCGTCAGCTTGAGCACCCGCCGTTCCCCATCGATGGTCAAAGCCACCTCGCCCGTCCACGGATTGGCCATCGGATTACAGCGCCGTGAAGGTCAAAGCACCGGCGCTTGCCAGGCTCATCTCGTAGGTCGCTTCCCCGTTGTGCGAGCCCGCATACTCGATGCCGGTCACCTGAAACGGGCCTTCTACAATCCCGAAATCAGGGATGATGACCTGAAAGGCCGGAGTTTCGCCATCAAAGAACAACTGCCGCGCGCGTTCATCCGTGCCAGCATCCTTGAACACGCCAGAGCCAGAAATCGAAGCCGATTTGACCCCCGCCCCGGACAAAAGCTCGCGCCATCCACCCTGGCTTTCCAGACTCGTGACATCCACACTTTCAGCATTGAAACTTATGCGCGTGGCCCGCAGCCCCGCGATGGTCTGGAACAGGCCGGTACCGTTCATATCCATTTTGACCAACAGGTCTTTTCCGTTCTGGGCAGCCATGTGCTCTCTCCGTTGATTGCTTAGTCATCTTCCACGCGGGCGCGGAACTTCAGGTCGATCTGGCGGATGGTGCCGCCGGTCCCGGTGCGCCGGGCCGAGGCCCGCTCGAACCACAGCCCCACCAAACGCCCGCGAACCAGGTTGAGTGGCGCGTTCTCAAGCGCGTCATACACCGCGCCCGCCAGTGTTTTGGCAGCACCGAACCCTGCCTCCTGGGACACCACCGAAACGGTGAAGCGGTGTATCGCGCCCGCGCCTGTTCGGTCCGACGCGTCCCGCACCTCTTCGGGGCCCAGCGTCACATAGGTCTGCGGCACGGTTCCCGCGGGTACGGCATCATAGATCGCGCCCCCCGATTGGCTGCTGACTGCTGCGTCCGCTGAAAGCTGTTGATACACGGCCGCCTGCAAAGCGGCGGAAACGCCATAGCTCATGCCGCCACCTCTTCATCTGCGAAACAGGTCAGGAACTTGCCGCGCGGATCATGCTCGGCCACGGCCCGGATTACGAAACAGCGATTTCCCTCGCGAAACCGCTGATCTGGCGCGGGGCGCACCGAAGATCCCATGGGCGCACCACGTACCACGATGCGGTACCCGACACGCGAAACGGACGCTCCGGCGATCTGCCGTTCGGCGCCACTGCGCGCCGTCACCTCGGCCCACAGTGTCCCCATCGCAGCCCATGTTTCGGTATAGCCCCCCGCCCCATCAGCACTTCGCATTGGCGCCTCCAGCACCAATTTACGGTTCAGATGCGGCGTATTCATTGCGATACCCCCGCCCCGAAACGCACCATGCGATAGCGCTGGATCAGGCTGGTGACACCAAAGGGCATACATCCAGCGCCCAATGAGGTTTCATCCCGGTATTCATAGTAATGCGCCGCCAGCAGCAGCACGGCTTGCCCAAGATCGGCAGGCAGCCCGCCCCAATCCTGCGCCATCCCCGCGACAAACGAAATCTTTACGGAACCACCCGTTTCGATGGCAGGCAGGCTGGATTCCCATGGGCGGATCCGGGGCCGCTGACTATCATGCTCCAGGCGATAGGTCGCGGCGTCCGCAACTTTTTCGGCTCCTTGCTTGTCAGCCAGCGTCACGGCCTGCACTGAAACCA
The DNA here is from genome assembly GCF_056543025.1 of Ruegeria sp. A4. Taxonomy (NCBI): domain Bacteria; kingdom Pseudomonadati; phylum Pseudomonadota; class Alphaproteobacteria; order Rhodobacterales; family Roseobacteraceae; genus Ruegeria; species Ruegeria sp. A4. The sequence continues at coordinate 990,694 of NZ_JBQGAW010000001.1, forward strand.
CCGGGGCCACAGGCAGAACTTCACCCGACGGGTCGCGCCACCTGTTCAAACTCCACGAGAAATCCCGTGTGATCAGAACCGTGCCAGTGCGCGCCTCGATCGCCGCGATGGCGGCTCGCAGGAACCCCTTCAACACTTCATTCTGCACATCATCTTCGGCAAAGCCCGTGCCCAACCTCAGATGCGCCTTGAACTGATCCACCGGCAGCGCCGCATCCGCGATGGCGGTCTCTTCGATCAACATCATCCACTCACTCCGCAATCTCGGACCCCTCCAGGGCCCCATCCTTGGAAAATGGCGGGCACGCGCCACCCCACGTTGCTCGGACGGAGGGGAGCAGCTAGACAACGCAGAGGATCTCACTCCGGCCCGCGCCCGCCGTCCGAGGGGCCAGGGCCCCCCGGATTCAGCCCGCGTTAGGCGGTGCCGAATTTCACCAGCTTGATCGCAGCAAAGTCGCTGACATCGCCGCCGACGCGCTTGGTCGCGTAGAACAGGACATGTGGCTTGGCGCTGAACGGGTCGCGCAGCACGCGCAGATCAGGACGCTCGGCAATGGTGTAACCAGCCTGGAAGTCACCAAAGGCTATCGAGAAACTGTCGGTTGCCACATCCGGCATGTCCTCGGCGATCAGAACCGGATACCCCATCAGACGCGCCGGCTCACCTGCGGCCAGACCATCGGACCACAGGAAGCGGCCATCGCTGTCCTTCAGCTTGCGGATCACACCTGCGGTCTTCGAATTCATCACGAAGGTCCCGTTGACCCGGTACTGCGCGCCCAGCGCATAAACGACATCGACAATCGCATCCGCATCAATACCCGCATCAATACCGGTCGCGACATAGCCAATGCTGCCCCACGACCAGCCATCATTCGGCACCGCTCGGTGGATCATCAACCCCTTGGGCTTGTCGACGCCATCGCCGTTGATGAATGCCGCCGCCTCGGCGCGTGCAAACTTGTCGGCAATGCGCCCGGCCAGCCAGCCCTCGACGTCGAAGGCACTGTCATCCAGCAGACGTTGCGACGCTTTGGGCAGCGCGCTCAGCTCGTGCAGCGGGATCGAGATGCGATCGATCGACGGTGTTCCGGTTTCCGCTGTGGCCGAGTTTTCGTCAGCCCAGCCCGCACCTACATCGGTGTGATCGATCAACACGTCGAACGAATTTGCCTCGACATTCACGACCGATGCAATCGAACGGATCGAGGCGGTCGAGTTCAAAACCGACTTGATCGTCTCGGCAGTCTGCGGATCAACCAGATAGCCACCATCGCTGTTGACCGCTGTTGACAGGGACTTGGCCTCCATCTCGAGGCCACGCAGCCCGTCATCTTCGCCGGACCGCACATAGGCGTCAAATGCCTTCTGATGCGGGGCTCCGTCTTCGATCGAAGCGGCAAGATGCGGGCGTGCCGCGATTGTTGATTTACGATCCAGCATGGTCAGTCGCTCTTCTGTCTGTTGCAGTTTAGTATTAACTTCGGCTTTCAGTCCCTTGAATTCATTCACGAAGCCAGCCATCGCCTGCTTCACCTCCTGAACCAGGGGCGCACCCTCTCCGGTCAAGGCCGGGGTTTCGGTCTTGCTCATCAGCATGTCCTGTTCTGAGTGGTTTTGAGGCGCGCTAGTTCCGCGCCAGCTCCTGCCGGGCATCGTTGAATACGTCGGCAATACAGCGCAGGGCTTCCTCGGCGTCAGGTGTCCTTCCCTTCGCCGCCACCCGCGCACTGGGCAGCATCGGGAAGGTCACCAATGACACCTCCCACAGCTCCAGTTCGGTCAGGACCCGCTGGCCCTTGTCATTCTTCACAGCCCGTTTGGTGCGGTAGCCGATCGACAGACCATCCATCGCACCTGCCCGGATCAATTCTGCCGCCTCGCGGCCCTTCTGCGTGCTCTCCAGCAGACGCCCCTTGACCCACAGGCCCTTGTCGTCCTCGCGTACTTCGTCCCACACGCCGATGGGCTGCGCCGGATCATGCTGCCACAGCATCTTGACGCGCTGCCCCGCCCTGGCCAACCTGTCAAGCGAACCGCGATAGGCGCCACGCTGCACCACGTCACTGCCCTGATCGACCTGCCCAAACAGGCTGGAATAGCCCTCGATTACCGCATCATCCGTAACCGACAAACCGCCACCGAACCTTGCGAACTTGTGCTCCAAATCCATGAACTTCTCCACGTAACTCATTGAACTCATGGCGATACCACCAAGAGAGATTGAAACGCCTGCGCCAGGATCACCGCCGCCACGCCATAAACCGTCAGCCACAGCCGGCGCTCCAGCCGCTCCATCATCTCTTCGATCTGATCCAGGCGCCGACACAGATGTGCATGCTGGATCTCGGCCACCCGTTCGTGCGCGGCCAGACGCAGACCCGGCGCGCACTCGAACGAGGGATACCCCTCACCCATCCGCACGCTCCGGCAGGCCCAGCAAGGCACGCTTCTCGGCGTTGGTCAGGAAGTCGGCCCCGTTGACCCGCGCCCATTGCGCATCCCGTTCTGCGGACAGCGCAGGCACCTGGTCCATGTCAGGCTTCAACACCAGCTCCTCGCCGGTAAAGCCCGCCAGCCAGTCCGACACCGCCGCCGCCACCCGCGTCACCAGGGGCAGAACGGTCAGGCGATAGAACGCCCGGTTGGCCTCCTGATAGTTCGAATAGGTCGCGTCGCCCTGGATCCCCAGCAGCATCGGCGGGACCCCAAAGGCCAGCGCGATCTCGCGGGCGGCGGCTTCCTTGGTCTTCTGAAACTCCATGTCCGAGGGCGAAAAGCCCATCGGCTTCCAGTCCAATCCCCCCTCCAGAACCATCGGCCGGCCCGCATTGCGTGCCCCGCGATAGTTCTGTTCGATCTCATCCGACAGACGCCGGAACTGATCCTCGGCCATCACCCCGTGACCATCGCCCTTCCACACCAGCGCCCCCGATGGCCGCGCCGCATTGTCCAGCAGCGATTTCGACCACCGCGACGCGCTGTTATGCACATCAATCGCCATCGCCGCTGCCTGCATCGGCGAGAACCCATAGTGGTCATCCTGCGGATGGAACGATTTGATATGACAGATGTTTTCCGCTGCGAAGCGATGCTTTTTACCACCCACCGCATAGTCATATGCCTTGGGCCAGCCATCCGCGCCCGGCACCACGCTCATCCGGTCGGAACGCAATACATGCAGTTCGACCGGCAGGCCTTCCTCTGCCTGAACCGCCTCGACATAGGCATTGCCCGACAGCAGTAACTGCCCGAACAGAGCCTCCATCAACTCCGCTTGCCCCTGCGCCGCATTCGGACGACGCATCAGGGACAAGATCGGATGGGTATCAAACCGCTGCGCCTGATCCTGCAACACCAACGGCAAAGCCGCCGCCGCCTCGGCAATCAGCTTGACGGAGCGAAACCCCACCGGGTTCCCTGAAAACCCCGTCCGCGTCAGCGACACCGCGTCCCTGGGGCTCCAGGCCACGCGCCCGCCCGTCTGCCACGCCACCACCGGCCCAGCCGCGCTTGCTTTTGCCTCGTGCGCCGCTTCAGCCGATCCACGACGCAAGAAATCGAATACCATCTGTGCTCCTTTCTGCCGCCGCTCTGCCCGGCTTGTTGAAGGGAGTTATGACGGAAAGAAGTTTAAGCCTCGGGAATGGGGCGTACGGGGGTTGGGCAACACGAACAACCAAAGTAGGTGGCGAATTCCGAATGGATGGCTATTGGTAGAAGTACTGAAAGCAAAGCGGGACCGATCGAATGACCCAGCCAGAATTGGCCATCAGAAAACGACTGGAAAGCCGCGCACTCGTAGTAGCAATGGGGGGAAATCTCTTCATGGGTGCCGCAGGAATCCTGGCCAGCATTCTGTCGAATTCGAACGCGATCATGATGGACGGACTGTTCTCACTGATCGGTTTTACTTCAGCCGTTCTCGGCCGAAGGATCAGCCAACGAATTGATGCCGGACCCGACAAGCTACGACCGTTCGGCTATGCCGCAGACGAGGCCATCTTTTCAACACTCCGCTCTCTATCCCTTTTGGGTCTTGTATTGTTTGCTATCACCAGCGCCCTCAAAAGCATCTACAACTATCTGAACGGCCTGCCCCCCGAGCCTCTGAGCTTTGCGCCAATGATCCTCTATTTCTCGGGGATTAGACTGACCTGCACCTTGCTCTGGGCCTTTCATCATTTCACCTGGCGTCGCATCGGACGAAACAGCGCAATCCTGCGACTGGAGGCCAAAGCGGCGCTTTTTGACGGGATGATCACTGCGGCGGCAGGCATCGGCCTGGCTGCCATCTACTATTTCAGGGAAGGACCACTTGCCTTGATCGCTCCGATCGGGGACTCCGTGATTGTCCTACTGCTTTGCCTGCTGGCCCTCGGGGCGTATATCCGTGAATTCAAAGGCGGATTGGGCGAGCTTGCAGGGTTAAGCGCCAGCCCCGCCACTATTGCGACCGCGCGCCGCGCCGTACGTGCAACTCTCATTGAAGATGGCGGCCGGATCCGGGATCTGTCTGTTACCAAACTGGGCCGATCCCATTTAGTGACTGTCTACTATGACCCATGTCGCTCCGTTTTCGCGCACGAAATCGACCGCCTCAACCTGGATTTGATACGCGATGTTCGAACCGTATTGGCCGGGGCTGACGTTCTGCTGATTGTCTCTGAACACCCCAGACGATGGCCAGATGAACTCGCCCCTATCCAAAGCGCTTGATGTATTCGCCGCACTGGCCTTACAAACTCCGCACCCTCGGCCGCCGGTACACCCCCGCAGGCCCCACCACCAACTCATGCAGCGCCCAGACCAGCGCATCGACGCGGTCGGGTGAGCCCTGCCCCTCGAACCCGCGCGCGGTCATCTGGCACATCTGTTCCTCCAGCGCGTCCAGCCCGGCCACATGGAGCACCCGCCCCTGTTCGTACAGCGCCGCCACCGGCTCGGCCCGTGCGACCTTGCCACGTGAGGCCCGCACCGCCCGGAACGGGACCAGAGGGTCCACCTGCCGCACCACCTCTTCCACCAGCTGCCCGCCCTGATTGACCTCGGCCACCAGCCGCTCGGCCCCAAACTCGTCCATCGCGTCAATTGCCGCCTGCGCCCAGCCCGCCGGGCCAACGCCCTGCACCGTCCGATCAGCCAGCACATAGGCGCGCCAGTCCTCGGGCGGGCCTTGCAATTGCGCGCCCACCACCACGATCCCGCAGGCATCAGCGCTTGATCCCCCCGTCACCGCCGGGTCCAGCGCAACGACGATGCGATCCAGCTCGGGCACTACCTCGACCCGCGCCGCATCCAGCATCGAGCCTGTCCACAGCGCCCCTTCGGCATCGGCCAGCAGCACCCCGTCCAGTTCCTGCCGCCCCAGCCGCGTGCCCGCATAACGCGCACGCACCTCTTGCAGGAACGAGTCCGCCAGATTGGCCCGGTTCGCCTCGGTCGGCGCATCGGTCTGAACCGTGGACGGCGAGGCCAGCAGATCCTTCAGCACCTTCACGTTGCGCGGCGTCGTGGTCACGCAGACCCGAGGCTGATCCCCCAACCGCAGCGCAAATTGAAGCATGTCCCAGGTCTCGCCGGCCTTCTTCCACTTGGCCAACTCATCCACCCATGCCGCATCGAATTGCGGGCCGCGCAGCCCCTCGGGATCATGCGCCGAAAACGCCTGCGCCTCGGCCCCGTTGGGCCAGATCAGTTTGCGCTCGGATGCCTTCCACACCGGCCGACGATCCGGCGGCGAGCATTGCAAAATCCCGCTATCGCCAAAAATCATCACATCGCGTACCTGATCGAAGGTCTCACCAACCAAAGCCACCCGACAGGCCTGGCCCTTATCCAATGGCAAAGACCCCTCGACCATCGACCGCACCCACTCGGCCCCGGCGCGTGTCTTGCCCGCACCGCGTCCGCCCATGATCACCCAGGACCGCCAGTCGCCCTCGGGTGGCAGCTGATGCGGCAGCGCCCAGAATTCGAACAGGAAAGGGAGGGCACACAGCCCTCCCTCCCCGATCTCACTCAGAAATCTGTTCTGCACCGCAACAGGCGCGGAGGCGAGCCAGCCTGCACCCGACTTCAAACCGAGCTCGGTCAAGATCGAGCGCGTACCCTCCTTGGGCAATTCCGGCTTGTCTGTGATGTTGTTCGACAAAGCTTGTCTCCACTTTCTGACAACTTCGGATCAGCCCCTCTAACTGCCCGAGTTGCTTGGCTGAACCAGCAAGATCTACATCCTCCCCGGCTCCGATCTGTTTGCGCAGGTCTTCCGCCGCTTGCCGCAGATCGCGAATGGACCTCTCAAGCGACTGCAACAATTCAGCCGTCTGGGAAATCCGCTCTTCCGGGGTAATCAAAGTCATGTTTGCCTGTGACCTCATGCGTGAGTTTTCTCCGCACGAGAGAAGCAAAAAACGGCCACCGGGTCGCCCCGGGGCCGTTGCCCACTTCCTCTAGCATGTCACAAGCTATACGGTATTAAGTGCGCAAAGTCAATGAGTTGCGCAACGTCGACGCAACACGCAGCGGTCGCTGTGTTGAGTTTTCCTTTACCTCTTACTCTCAGCTCTGGCCTGTCAAATCCTGCGCCAGCATCAGCGCATTCCTATCCGGATCATAAAACGTTGCTGTGCTGACCATCCCCTCAATCGTGTCCGTTTCACCGTCAAATTCCACTCCTGCAAGTTCCAACTTTCCGCGCGCCTCCGCGATATCCGCGACTTCGAAGACAGGCACGCAATTCCCCGGAGAGGCTTCGGCCTGTTCGCCCAGTCCCAAAGTGACACGGTCGACATTGGTTCGCAATTCGCTCCATCCCGCTTCATCAATGTGGTGGATAAGCTCAAATCCCAACTTGGCGGCATACCATTCCGCACTGGCGTGTCGGTCCCGAACGGACATCGCAAGTGTGATGGTGTTTTTCAATGAAACGAGCGACATAAGGCTTTTCCTTTTTGAAAAATATATTTACTATACTTTATGGACATAAATACACTTGTCAAGCTGACATCGCGGGCTTGGTCCCTGAAAATTCTTGCCCTGCTGCACGCCAAAGTTCCGGGCCGGCAAGCCCCGCTTTTGGCAGCGACCGACGCAAGCCGAACGGCCTTTGCAGCCAGCCTTTCTCATCTTATTGAACTTGGAATGATCGAAAGGAACCCCGGACATGGGCACCCTCTGCGTCCAGAATTTCGACTTACGCCATTCGGAACCGAGGCTGCCACGATCGCCAGCAAGATAATTACTACCGCCCGCTCTGAGGATGAAATCAGACTGCTACGAAAATCCTGGACTGTGCCAGTTCTGGCGTTGACAGGTACCCCTCATCGTTTCTCGGCCATCAAATCTGGTCTTACGATCATTACAGATCGGGCGCTGTCCTCATCCCTTCACCAATTGGAAGCACAAAACTGGATCCGACGCGACATTCACACTGCCGAGAGGATGCCATTTCCAACCTATCAGGCCGTGAATACTGGAATGGCGATCAACAGGGCCGTTGGTTTTACGTTGTAATTCAATGGCAGCCTGGTGCCGCGAACAGTGCCTTATTCGACTCAGTAGACCACCAGAAGGCTTGCCAGCGCTTGACATTTCATGGCGGAACCCTCATGTGCCCCACATCACAGCGCTGATGCGTGAGTTCAAGCGGACCTCGTCCGCCCCACAGCGCCAACTCATCATTCCAGTTCCCCATCACGCAGGGTTCTTGACGCGGCGGCCGGATGGCGCAGGATACGCCTGCTCGTCCCGAGGTCTCGCACAACCCCTGTCGGTCGCCAACGCGCGACCCTTCATGACCTGTCCGTGGGCCAACGCTCCGGGCTGCAAAGGATAGTTATTTGTTCGACTTTGATATGCTGGGCCTTGCCCCGGCACTGAACGAGGCACTCAAACGCGCCAATTTCACTCAACCCACCCCAATCCAGAACCAGGCGATTCCACTTGCTCTGAATGGTCACGACATTCTGGGACTGGCGCAAACCGGCACCGGAAAGACCTTGGCTTTTGGCCTGCCTCTGATCGATCACCTTCTGGCCCAACCCGGCAAGCTCGACCCGAAAACCGCCAAAGCACTGATCCTGGCGCCCACCCGCGAACTTGTGAATCAAATCGCCGACAGCCTCCGCACCTTGACGAAAGGTACCAAGCTGCGCGTGGCCACCGTTGTCGGCGGCCAATCGATCAACAAGCAGATAATGTTCCTTTCCCGTGGTACCGATATTCTGGTTGCCACACCGGGCCGCCTGATAGATCTGATGGAGCGGGGCGCGGTAAACCTCGGAGCGGTGCGCCATCTGGTGCTGGACGAAGCAGACCAGATGCTTGACCTGGGCTTTATCCATGCACTGCGAAAAATCGCTCCGGCCCTGGGCACCCCACGCCAAACCATGTTGTTTTCGGCCACCATGCCGAAGCAGATGGAAGAGCTCAGCCGCGCTTACCTGACCAACCCGCAGCGGGTGCAGGTCTCGCCTCCGGGCAAAGCCGCAGACAAGATTACACAATCTCTGCACTTCGTCTCCAAACCCGGGAAACCAGCCAAGCTGCGTGAAATCCTGTCGAAGGACACGGACGCCCTGACACTGGTCTTTACCCGCACCAAACATGGCGCGGAACGGCTGATGAAAGGGCTTGTGGCCGATGGCTACAACGCCGCATCCATCCACGGCAACAAAAGCCAGGGTCAGCGTGATCGCGCGATCAAGGCGTTCCGCGCGGGTGACATCAACATTCTGGTGGCCACCGACGTTGCCGCCCGGGGCATCGACATCCCGGGCGTCGCCTACGTGATCAACTTCGACCTGCCCGAGGTACCTGACAACTACGTCCACCGTATCGGGCGCACCGCCCGCGCAGGGCGCGAGGGCGAAGCTATCGCCTTCTGTTCCGCGGAAGAAGTTGATCTGCTGAGCCAGATTCAAAAGCTGATGAAGATCGAGATTCCAGTTGCCAGTGGCGCGATGCCCGAAGCTGTGCAACCTGAAAAACCGGCGCGCCGCCCGAACAACCGTCGCCGGGGGTTCAAACCCAAATCCGCCGACGCGGGGTCAAAACCCGCAGCAAACAAACGGCGTCGCCCACGCGGTAAACGTCCGGCGGCCTAAGATCGGAACACAAAAAAGCCAACGCCGGTTCAATGACCGGCGTTGGCGCAACACGATGAACGAAACTATTTTTCGTTCAGATCAATTCCCCGAATTCTGCTCTGCCTCAATCTCGCGCCATTTGGCGACATTGCGATTATGCTCCTGCAAGGTTTCGGCAAATGCATGGCCGCCCGTGCCATCGGCAACGAAGAACACGAAATCCGTGTCATCCGGCGCAACAGCAGCTTCAAGGCTGGCCAAGCCCGGATTGGCAATCGGCGTCGGCGGCAAACCGTCTATCTGATAGGTGTTCCACGGGGTTGGTCGGTTCAGCTCGCTGCGGCGCAGCCCGCGTCCCAACGTGCCTTGCCCTTTGGTGACGCCATAGATGACGGTCGGGTCCGTCTGCAACCGCATCCCCTGTTTCAGCCGGTTCACAAAAACACTGGCCACTTGCCCGCGCTCTTCCGGAACTCCGGTTTCCTTTTCGATGATCGACGCAAGGATCAGCATTTCTTCGGGATTTTGCAGCGGCAACCCGTCCTGACGGCTTTCCCAAACGGCATTGATCCGCAATTGTTGCTTGTCCTGCATCGCCTGCAAAATGTCGTTACGGTCCTGGCCCGCCACAACATCGTAACTGTCAGGCGCCAGCATCCCTTCGGCCGGGATCTCGGTCACCTCACCTGTCAAAGCGTCGAACGCCTTCAACGCCTGTACCACCTGCCACGAGGTCACACCTTCGGCCAGCGACACGCGGTAACGGGTGTCCGCCTCGTTGCGTTTCTCGTCATAGGCCTCGGGCACCTCGTCTTCCAAGGGATCAAACGACGCGATTTCGACGAAATCCAGGGTCGCCGGGTTCAACTCGCGCACACGGGTCTGAGCACGCGTCACACCGATACGATACTCAATCTCGGATCCACAGGTGCTGGCACCGCTGCTGGTAATTTCGTCGATGATCTGCTCCATCGACGCGCCTTCCCGCACCAAAAAGCTGCCGGCTTTCAACTGCTGCGCCCGATCCGTGTAATCGGCGGCCATCCGAAAGATCGTGGCACTGCGGATCGCGCCCTGCTCTTCCAGTTCCTGACTGACACGTGTCATGTTCGATCCGCTTCTGACCTGAAGGCAGATCGCGGTTTCAAGCGGGCCTTCGGCCTTGTACTGGGTCTGCCCCCAAAGGATCAGTCCACCCATCAGGAACAGACCGACCACCAGAATGGTCAGCGCGTTCGAAGCAATGGCCCGCCACATTTAGTTGGCCTTTCCGAAGATCACGCTGGCATTGGTGCCGCCAAACCCGAACGAGTTCGACAGGGCCACGTTGATCTCACGCTCACGCTTGGTGTTCGGGGCCAGATCAATTGGTGTCTCCACCGCGGGGTTGTCCAGGTTGATCGTCGGAGGTGCGACCTGATCGCGGATCGCCAGAATCGAGAAGATTGCCTCGATCGCCCCCGCTGCACCCAAAAGGTGCCCGGTTGCCGATTTGGTCGACGTCATGGTGGCGTTCGCGGCGTGGTCTCCCAGCAGACGTTCGACCGCACCCAGTTCGATCGTATCCGCCATGGTCGAAGTGCCATGGGCGTTGATGTAGTCCAAGTCCTTCGGCTCCAGCCCGGCGCTGCGCAACGCGGCTTTCATCGAACGTTCTGCCCCGTCACCATCCTCGGACGGTGCCGTGATGTGATATGCGTCGCCCGACATGCCATAGCCCAGCACCTCGGCGTAGATCTTTGCACCGCGGGCCTTTGCGTGTTCATACTCTTCCAGGATGACGATGCCCGCACCTTCGCCCATGACGAATCCGTCGCGGTCAACGTCATAGGGTCGGCTGGCCGCCTTCGGGTTGTCTGCATATTTGGTCGACAACGCCTTGCATGCGTTGAACCCGGCGATGCCGATTTCGCAGATGCAGCCTTCGCCGCCACCTGCAACCATGACGTCTGCGTCACCTGCCCGAATGATACGGCTGGCGTCACCGATTGCATGGGCACCGGTGGAACACGCCGTCACGACCGAATGGTTCGGCCCTTTGAAGCCGTGCCGGATCGACACCTGACCTGATGCCAGGTTGATCAGAGCACCCGGAATAAAGAACGGTGAAACCCGGCGCGGGCCCTTGTCGCGGATCAGATTGGCGGTATTCGCGATCGAACCCAACCCCCCGATGCCAGAACCGATCAGAACACCTGTTCGCAGGCGGTCCTCTTCATCTTCCGGCAACCAGTTCGCATCCTTGCAGGCCATTTCCGCGGCTGCGATGGAATACAGGATAAAGTCCTCGATCTTGCGCTGCTCTTTCGGCGGCATCCAGTCATCGGGATTGAAGGTCCCGTTGGTTCCGTCCCCGCGGGGCACTTCACAGGCGTAGGTCGTGGCGACACCACTGCCTTCCGCATCAAAATGCGTGATGGGACCAGCGCCGGACTCTCCGTCCAGCAGCCGCGACCAGGTTTCCTCGACCCCGCTGGCCAAAGGAGTGACCAATCCAAGACCGGTTACAACGACTCTGCGCATGAAGTGCCTCTTGCCTGCTTCCTGTTATGAGAACCGCTCTTACCCCGGCCCGGGGTGCGGGGGCAAGAGCAACGGCGATTTCAGGCGGGCTTCCCGCCGCCGGGCAACCGAAGCAGTACCGCTGTGGGTTACGGAAATCGGTGCCCGCCCTTTCACGGATCCGGTTGAAAGGGCGAAGCGTATTTATTGGAACTGTGCCACCGGCTCATGCGCCGATTTTGCCATTTCCAGTGCATCCGTCAGATCAAGTGTCTTGCGAAACAGTGCACGCCCCACGATTGCACCCGAGATATTGGGAATATAGGCCAGCCGCGAGATGTCATCCGCGGTACGTACAACCCCGCTTGCTATCACCGGGGTGCGCGAATGGCTGGCAAGTCCCGAGATCAGGCCAAGCTGAGCCTCGACGTCCTCCATATCGCTGTCGATATCCGTCACCACGATAGCAGCAAATGGCGCTCCTTCGAATGCATCGATAAACGCTTCGGGCGTGAATACGCTTTGGCTGCGCCAGCCATCCGTCATTACATAACCTTGCCAGACATCGACCGACAGCACGATTTGATCCGGGTAGAGCGTGGCCAATTCCTTGACCAGTTTCGGCTCGCGCGCTGCCAGCGTCCCGATCACGACGCGACCGACGCCCTTGTCGATCCAGCGTTCGACCTGTTCGCGGGTCCGCATACCCCCCGCCAACTGAACCGGGATTTCGGCAGCGCGGATAATCTCTTCAATCAATTCGACGTTGGTATCCTTGCCTTCGATCGCGTCGAAATCGGTCAGATGCATCCATTCGGCACCCGCTTCCGCCCAGCTTCGCGCTGTTTCGACTGGGTTTACATGCCAAATCATAGCGTTGTCCAAACGACCTTTGTCCAACGTGACACACCGGCCGTTCTGCAATTCCATAGTGGGGTATATCCTCATGAGCTTGGTCCTCCGCTCAATCGCTCTGAAAATCCCCGGAAGCATACACCTTGAACGCCCTCCCAATATCACCGGGATCGGCACAGTTTGGCCATTTTGCGGCATAGTGTCGAAGTGGCGGATTTACGCGAGCGCCGGTGGCCCGTTGCGCCGAAGCAAATGCACCGGGGTTTCATTATACACCCCTTCCCGCATCAATACATAGCCCAGCTTTTTGGCAAGTTTCTGCGACGAGGCGTTGGACGCATTCACCATCGCAACCAAAGGCCCGGGAATCACCCGGTCAAACCAGTCATGCGCTGCCTTGGCCGCCTCATACCCCAGGCCCTGCCCCTGCGCCTCGGGCGCCAGAACCCAGCCCGCCTCGGGAAAGCCGTCGAAATCATCGCCCATCTGACGGTTTCCGTAAAAGAAACCGGCCTGTCCGATCAGCTTTCGATTCGATTGTTGCAGCACACCCCATTGTCCAAACCCGGCCATGTGCCAATGCCCGGCATTGCGCAAAAAGGAATCCCATGCCTCTCCGCGCGATCGGGGTGAGCCGCCAACATGCTGAACGACGTACGGATCTCTCCAGATCTCGGCGAACCGGTCAAAGTCCTCCGGGCGCATGGCACACAGCGTCAAACGCGCGGTATTTATCATGGGAGTGGATCTTATCATGCCCTGTCCACTTTGAATTTTGCCTCAATGGAAACAGTGCGCATCCGAAAATGCACGCGCAAGCATGAATTTTGAGCGGGCATAAAAAAACGGCGCCTCCGTTGCTCGGAAGCGCCGCTTTTGATCAGAAGGAAACGCTTAGGACGCTTCACTGATGAATTTGACCGCGTCGCCGAAGGTCTGGATGGTCTCGGCTGCGTCATCGGGGATTTCGATGCCGAACTCTTCTTCGAAGGCCATGACCAGTTCAACGGTGTCCAGGCTGTCTGCGCCCAGATCATCGATGAAGGACGCGTTTTCCGCGACTTTGTCTTCTTCAACACCCAGGTGCTCAACAACGATCTTCTTAACGCGATCTGCGACGTCGCTCATGTCTATTCCTCATTCCTTTACAGGGCGGTCTGCCCGATTCTGCCCTTGCCCGCACGGGTTGGCTTTGATTTGCCCGTTTCGGGCGGTTTGGGTCCCGGCGAACCGGGAAGTCGAAGGCCGACCTGAACAACCGGCCCCGCATAGATGCGCCGCCTATAGCATAGTCGACGCAAGAGGCAAACGCTTTCGCGCTGCCCCTGTGGCGATCACAACATGGCCATACCACCGTTCACATGCAAGGTGCTTCCGGTAACATAACCCGCTTCGGCGCTGGCAAGATACAGAACAGCCGCTGCAATTTCTTCGGGTTCACCCATGCGGCCCGCCGGAACCTTGAGCAACAGACCCTTTTTCTGCTCCTCGGTCAGCTTCTCGGTCATTGCAGTCGTGATAAAACCTGGTGCCACGGCATTCACGGTAATTCCGCGCGTTGCCACTTCGTGAGCCAAAGCCTTGGAAAACCCTATCATCCCGGCTTTTGACGCAGCATAGTTGGCCTGCCCCGGGTTGCCAATTGCGGCCACCACGGACGAGACATTCACGATCCGGCCCCAGCGTGACTTCATCATGCCGCGGATCACACCTTTGCACAGTTTCATCGTCGAGGTCATGTTCACGTCAATCACGCTCTGCCATTCCTCATCGGACATGCGCATGAACAGGTTGTCGCGCGTGATACCCGCATTGTTCACCAGGATATCCACCGATCCCATCGCCTCGGCCGCTTGCTTTGGCAACGCTTCTACGGCTTCCGGATCGCTCAGATTGCAAGGCAACACATGCGCGCGTTCGCCCAGTTCGTCTGCCAGAGCCTGCAATGGCTCGACTCGTGTACCGGACAATCCGACCGCTGCGCCAGCACCGTGCAACGCACGTGCAATGTCGCCTCCGATACCGCCCGAAGCACCGGTGATCAGCGCATTTTTACCTGTCAAATCAAACATTCGGTTTTCCTCTTGGTGCGTCGGCCACGACGCTTTTTGAGCTTACGATTCGGCCTGAATGGCCTTTTGAACATCTTCCGGTGTGCCCACTGCCTTGCCTGCAATGGCACGATCGATCTTGCGGATCATGCCGGACAACGCTTTGCCGGCACCGATTTCCCACGTTTCAGTCACGCCCTGCGCGGCCATGAACTGAACGCTTTCGCGCCAGCGAACCGACCCCGTCACCTGTTCCACCAGTAACTGACGTATCAGATCCGGATCACTGACGGCTTCGGCGCGCACATTGGCCACCAAAGGCACGGAAGGCGCCTTAATCTCGACGGCAGCAAGCGCTTCCGCCATGACATCTGCCGCAGGCTGCATCAGCGCACAGTGAAATGGAGCACTTACAGGCAACATAACAGCACGTTTTGCGCCTTTTTCCTTGGCAATCTCGGCGGCACGCTCCACGGCAGCCTTGGAACCGGACACAACGACCTGGGTTGGATCATTGTCATTGGCAGCCTGACAGACCTGCCCCTGCGCGGCTTCTTCTGCAACGGCGCGCACCGCCTCCAGATCCAATCCAAGAATGGCCGCCATTGCGCCCTCGCCCACCGGTACGGCACTTTGCATCGCCAGACCGCGGGTGCGCAGCAAGCGCGCGGTGTCCGCGACCGACAAAGCCCCCGCAGCCGCAAGGGCCGAGTATTCACCCAAGGAATGACCCGCCACAAAAGCCGCCTGACCAACCGAAACGCCTTCGGCTTCCAGCGCACGCATTGCCGCCATGGATGTCGCCATAAGAGCCGGCTGGGCATTCTGAGTCAGCGTCAAGTCGGCGATATCGCCTTCCCAGATCACGCTGCTCAGCTTCTCTCCCAGTGCCTCGTCCACCTCATCGAAGACGGCCTGCGCCGCCGGATAGGCATCGGCCAGTGCTTTGCCCATACCGATGGTCTGGGCGCCCTGCCCCGGAAAAACGAACGCGAGTGTCATTGCAACCTCATGGATGATGTCAGGTTGCGGCGGGGTGTAAACTGACTGATCGTCTGGCACAAGCACTGCCTGTGTTCTGCATTCTGGCACCTTGGCTGTGCACAAGCGCTTACTTGTGCCGACTTCCGATAACCTTAACTTGGGCGCAGCACAGAATCTCGGAGCGTTGCACCCATGGCCTCGACCAATTCCTTCTCAAGCTACGGAAGTGTCGCAAGGACGTTTCACTGGCTCACCGCGTTGCTGATCTTCACGGCCCTGCCGCTCGGCTGGATCGCGGACAACCTGGCCCATGCCGTATTGCATGCCTCCACAGCCCCAAGCGAGGCCGAAATCGCACGCGCGGCGCGCATGTTCTCATTGCACAAAACCGTAGGCGTCACCGTGTTCTTCGTTGCTTTGGCTCGGATAATGTGGGCCTTCACGCAAACCAAGCCCGGCCTGCTGAATGCCGACAACAAGCCCGAGGCTTTTGCCGCCGAAACTGTCCACTGGCTTCTTTATGGGTCATTGGTGCTTGTGCCACTGACCGGTTGGGTGCACCACGCCGCAACCGAAGGGTTTGCTCCAATCCTCTGGCCCTTCGGCCAAAACCTGCCTTTTGTACCGAAATCAACCATTGTGGCCGAGGTGACAGGCGTTCTGCATTGGCTGTTCATGTGGACGCTCGTCGGCGCGCTGGTCCTGCATGTTGCCGGAGCGTTGAAGCATCACGTCATAGACAAAGACAGCACGTTGCGCAGGATGTTGCCGGGTGGGTCAGACGCTCCGGAGCCTCCACACCAGCATCATTCCCTTGTGCCCGCCGTCGCCGCGGTGGCCGTTTGGGCGCTTGTCCTCACCGGTGGCTGGGTCTCTGGCGAATTTGCGCGCGAGGCCGACGATGATGACGCCGACGTCCAACTGGCCGAGGTGCAATCAGACTGGCAGGTTCAGAACGGCACCCTGTCCATCACGATTTCCCAATTGGGCAGCCCGGTCACCGGCTCGTTTTCCGACTGGACAGCCGCAATTGCTTTTGACGACCCTGCCGAGCCTGGCCCGGCCGGGTCCGTCGAGGTCACGATCGCAATAGGTTCTCTCAGCCTCGGAACCGTAACCGAACAGGCCATGGGTGCGGATTTCTTCAACAACGCCCAGTTTCCGACGGCCCAATTCAAGGCTGACCTTTTCAGAACCGAAAGCGGATATGAGGCACGCGGACCACTGACAATCCGCGACAAGACGATCGACATCATACTCCCGTTTTCACTGGAGCTGGAGGACGACACCGCGACCATGACGGGCTCGGTTGATCTGAACAGGTTGGATTTCGGCATCGGCGCATCGCAGCCCACCGAAGATTCGCTCGGCTTCACCGTCACCGTCACTGTGGAACTCGCCGCGTCCCGCAGTCAGTAATGCCAAATAAATACCGCCGGTGACAGGATCACCGGCGGTTTTCATGTTCGTCGTCTTGCGCTTATTCGGCTTTTTGCGCTTCGACCGAGATCTGCACCTGCACTTCGTCACTGACAAACGGTGCGAACTGGCCCAGATCAAATTCACTGCGGACAAGGGTCGTGGTGGCGTCGAAACCGGCCCATGGCTTGTTCGCCATTGGATGGGTATCAACCTTGTTCAGTTTGGCATCCAGAACAACGGATTTGGTCACGCCGTTCATGGTGAGGTCGCCGGTGATCTTGGCAGTGTTTTCACCCGTCACTTCGATACCCGTCGAGGTAAAGGTGATCAGATCGCCCTCGGTCGCACCAAAGAAATCCTCGGTCATGAAGTGATCTTCACGCGGCTTCCAACCGGTGAACATTTCCAATACCGGCATCGACACGCTCACGCTGGAAGCGGCGGGATTTTCCTGATCAAACATGATCTCGCCCTCAAAGCCCGAGAACATGCCGGTTGTGGTTGAAAAGCCCAAGTGATCATAGCTGAAGACAACCTGGCTGTGGCTCGGGTCCAGCACGTATTTCTCGGCGCTGGCGAATGCCGTGGTCGCCGATACGGCCAGTGCAGCAGCAAGAAGGGTGGATTTCATAACAATCTCCGCGTTTTTGTGAACGCAACCCGGCAGGGTTGCTCACAAACAAAATGTGCCGCCTGTCGGCGGCACACAACCTTTTTCGAGTCACAACATCTGTTCCTTTTTGAACAGAATAAAGTTCAGCCGAAAATTGTTACGCTCTTGCTCAGTTGCCCTTTCAGCGCTCGGCTGACATCCGCCGATTCAAGGGGCAGCTTCATCAAAAGGCTCCCGTCCACATCAAACAAGTGGACTTCGTTTTCTTCAAAACGCGCACCACCCAGCGATTCATAGCTGCGGCGCAGCACCGTCTGAGGGCGCCCGTCTTCGTTCTTTTGCAGAACACGGACTTCGCGGCGGATCGGATCGAAATAGGCATCCGGGCGCTGATCAAGAACTTCGATCGTCAGCAAACTGACACCGACGATCAGAAACAGCATGGATGCCACCATCTTGATCGGCCAGACATCTGCACCCACGATCGAACCTGGCATCAGCCACATCGAAAACGCCGAAAAGATCAAGAACGCTCCTACCAACCGCGCCAGGATCAAACGGGCCTTCCAGTTTGGCGCGAAGGCAATCATTACCGGCACCGAATGCTCAAAGCGCGAGCCCGCCGCCTCTTCCCGGTATGTGTTTGTATTGGTCGCGGTCATAACACTTCACCTTTTATCAGGTTACTGTCGAATTTCTGTTTGGTCCGGGTAACGTCCGGTATGCAAAACAACTTTGAGCCGAAAAGCGTCAGCATTTGGGCGGCCCAAAGGAAATTGGGCGGCGTCTCAAAGGCATATGTGGCGGGGCTTGCTCCTGCGGTTCAAACGTGTATACGGGGCCATCCTTCGCAATCAGATGAATCGCGCAGCCTCTCGTGGCAGGGTCGCGAAGGACCGGATGGCCCCGCCTATGAAATGCGCCTTGACATAAACAGGAGTGCACATGCCACTGTATGAGCATGTAATGATCGCGCGTCAGGATCTGTCCAACGCGCAGGCGGAAAGCCTCGTCGAACATTTCGGCACCGTTCTGGCTGACAACGGCGGCAAGCTGGTTGATAGCGAGTACTGGGGCGTCAAGACGATGGCCTACAAGATCAACAAGAACCGCAAGGGCCACTACGCCTTCCTGAAAACCGATGCGCCCTCGGGTGCGGTTCAGGAAATGGAACGCCTGATGCGCCTGCATGATGACGTCATGCGCGTTCTGACCATCAAGGTTGACGGTCACGAAGACGGCCCGTCGGTTCAGATGCAGAAGCGTGACGAACGTGGCGACCGCCGCGAGCGTCGTTGATCACCGCCTGAGGAAAGGACACTAAACCATGGCCGCAAAACCATTTTTCCGCCGCCGCAAGGTCTGCCCGTTCTCGGGTGAGAACGCGCCAAAAATCGACTACAAGGACACCCGTCTGCTACAACGCTACATCTCTGAGCGCGGCAAGATCGTTCCTTCGCGCATTACCGCCGTTTCGGCGAAAAAGCAGCGTGAACTGGCCCGTGCTATCAAGCGCGCCCGCTTCCTCGCCCTGCTGCCCTACGCTGTGAAGTAAGGAGAGACTGACATGCAAGTTATCCTGCTGGAACGCGTTGCGAAACTGGGTCAGATGGGCGACGTCGTTGACGTCAAGCCCGGCTACGCCCGCAACTTCCTGCTGCCTCAGGGCAAAGCTCTGAGCGCCTCGGACGCCAACATCGCGTCGTTCGAAGCCCAGAAAGCGCAGCTTGAGGCACGCAACCTGGAAACCAAGAAAGAAGCTGAAGCACTGGCTGAAAAGCTGGACGGACAGCAGTTCATCGTGATTCGCTCGGCATCGGATGCTGGCGCTCTGTACGGCTCGGTCACCCCGCGTGACGCCGCAGAGGCTGCAACCGAAGCTGGTTTCACCGTCGACAAAAAGCAGGTTGTTCTGGTCAATCCGATCAAGGAACTGGGCCTGCACTCGGTTGCAGTCAAGCTGCACCCCGAAGTCGAAGTTGAAATCAAGATGAACGTGGCGCGTTCGGAAGAAGAAGCTGAACTTCAGGCCTCGGGCAAATCGATCCAGGAACTGGCCGCCGAAGAAGAAGCAGCCGCTGAATTCGAGATCGCCGAACTGTTCGACGACATCGGCTCGGCCGCGTCCGAGGACGAAGAGCTGGCTCCGGAAGCCGCTCCTGCCGAGGAAGACGAAGCCAAAGCCTGATCCGGCAAGGTTTCGAACACAACAAAGGCCGTGCTTCAAGCGCGGCCTTTTTTCTTGTCTCCGAGCCAAACCAGCAAATTTTAGCCCAACTCCATCCATAATCTTGCAGCCAAATACTCAGGCCATATCATTGCAACTCGAAACCCCGGAGAAACTTATGCCCCTGTTCACCCGTCGCAATCTCATGGCACTCTTGCTGACAGCCCCGTTGGTTGCCTGCGGTGCAGGAGAAGTCTCCAAGGCAGAGACACAACAATTCAATCCTCCGCTCTATCCAAACGAAACGCCAGAACTTCGCGCGTCGATCAACAAATGGGCGGACCACTACGAGCTTCCGCGAGAGCTTGTTCACAAGCTTGCTATTCGTGAAAGCACGCATCGCCCCTGGGCGGTCAACCGGCCCTATTATGGGTTGTTGCAAATCCTTCCGGCCACCGCACGATCCATGGGATACACCGGAAACGCCAAAGGTCTATTGGACGCGGACACCAACCTTGAGTTCGCCGGGAAATACCTTCGTGGCGCCTGGCTTCTGGCTGACGGCAACCAGGATCGGGCCATATTTCTTTATGCCAAGGGCTTTTACCCCGAGGCCAAAGCGCGCGGATTGTTGGTGGAAACTGGGCTGAAACCCGCCAACTGACGGTGATTAGCGTCAGAAAGCCGCGTGAAATTAGCACTTTTTGCCGAATAGTGACAAAAATGTTCTATTGAATGTCTCATTATTTGGAATTGCGCAGACAATTAGTACCTCGCCTTGTCATGTTTAGGAAAGTATGGTGTTCTGGCTCGGTGAGGTAAACGGGTTCCACTCTGTGTTATATGCATGCTCGACGACACCATCGGGCTGTAAGATGGGCCGCAGCTGGTAGGCACCACATGGAAATTGTCGATCTGAGCACTCTGCCGGATTCAGAAGTTCGATACACCGAATTTCTAAGGCAAATCTGTGAGAAGCATGATATGGATCATGCTGCTTATGCTGGCATGAACCCTGCTGCCGGCACGGTTGCCGGCTTTGTTACCTACGACGACGCCTGGAATGAGCACTACCAAAACCAGGGTCTGATCATGATTGATCCGACCATCCATATGGCCCGCCGCAGCATCGCGCCAGTGGATTGGAGCCGACTTGAGCGCAGCCCCGACTTCCAACGTGTATTCCGGGATGCCCATGATTTTGGATTGCCAAACCAAGGCGTTACAATTCCCGTGCGCGGTCCCTACGGAGATATCGGCCTGCTGAGCGCAACGCGCAATTGCAGCAAAGAGGAATGGCGCAAGCTATACACGCATGTCATTAGTGACTTGCAATCGATGGCAGTGCACATCCATGACAACGTGGTTTCCTCAGACGAATTGACCAGCGCGCTGTATCATCCAACACTTTCCAGACGTGAGACAGAGATCTTGCAGTGGGTTGCGGCAGGGAAATCGCAACAGGACATCGGCGATATTTTGTCCATTTCACACCGAACCGTAGAAGTGCACTTGCGTTCCAGTCGAGAAAAGCTTAGTGCGCTGACCACTCCTCAGGCCGTTGGCCGGGCGATTGCAATTGGGCTTATTACCCCAAGTTAAACAAAAAAAACGCAAAATTTCGCCAAAATACGGGAAACCCCCAATAGAAAAATCCCCTGTGTCCGGTAACGTCTAAGTTACCGAACAACCACTCGAAGGGGGAAGAAATGATCATCGTGGTAGATGGCCTGAACAGACATATGTTCAGCGAAGTTCTTGATGAAATGTTCGAGTTGAGAGCACGAGTTTTTGGCGAACGCCTGGGATGGGACGTCAACATTGAAGATGGTAAAGAGATCGACGAGTTCGATCACCTGGACCCGGCATATGTAATCGGACTCGACGATGAGGGGAATGTCGTCGCAGCCGTGCGTGCCCTCCAGACCACCGGACCACACATGTTGGCGGATGTCTTTTCGGCGATCCTTTGCGGCGAAGCACCACTTCGCAGTGCGACCATGTGGGAATCGACCCGGTTCTGCGTCGACACGCAACGGCTCACGCGTGGCAAAGAAAAAAACTCCGTCTCCTACGCGACTTGCGAATTGATGATCGGATCTTTGGAATATGCGAAGAATGCAGGTATTCAGGACATCATCACCGTGATTGATCCGGTTATGGATCGGGTGTTGAAGCGTTCGAATTGCGCGCCTTACGACTATGTAGGTAAGACAGTTCCAATGGGTAAGGTTCACGCATTGGCCGCTCTGCTGGACTGCACCGAAGAACGCATCGCCGGCCTGCGTGAATTTGCGGGCATTCACAACGACGTCTTTATGGACGAAGAAGAAGCGTTGGCTCTGTTCGCCGCTAAGAAAGCCGCAGCACAGAACCCCGCGAACCAGGATCACAAACCACTCACAGATCTCGAGAAATATTTTGTGGAACAGATGAGCGCCGCAAAAACAGAAGCTGAACGGCAGGATGTCCTCAAGCTGATCGAAGCGCTCACGGATACGTTCACGCCAGAGCAAAGAACCGCTCTTTTGGAAACCCCCCGTGCTTTTGCTCATGAGGCCTGACCCCCTCACCTCATAGATACAAAAGCCACCCATGCGGAGCCGTCTGATTGCAGGCGGCTCCGTTTTTTGTCCCTTCTTCTGACGAAGGGAAGGAAGAGGATTACTCCTCTTCCAGTGCCTCAACGGCTTTCTGCAGGTCGTCCTTGCTGACTTCTTTGTCAGTGACCTGAGCCAGCTCCAACACGTAGTCCACAACCTTGTCTTCAAAGATCGGCGCACGCAGCTGCTGTTGCATCTGCGCGTTCTGTTGAACGAACTCGAAGAACTGACGTTCCTGACCCGGGTACTGACGGGCCTGGTTCATGATCGCCTGTGTCATCTCAGCGTCGCTAACTTCAACCTCGGCCTTCTGGCCCAGTTCAGCCAGCAACAGGCCCAGACGCACGCGACGCTCGGCCAGCTTGGTGTGCTCGTCCGTGGGCTCGATCGGGTCATGGTCGTGGCCTTCGACATCTGGGTTTTCTTCGTGCCACAGTTGATGCGCAATCTGCTTGGCTTCGGCTTCAACCAGCGACGGCGGCAGATCGAACGACACCTTCTCGTCCAGTGCATCCAGCAAAGCGCGCTTGATCACGGCGCGCGATGCACCTGCATATTCAGCTTCCAGGCGCTCTGCGATCTGGCTTTTCAGGGCTTCAAGATCTTCGGCGCCGAATTTTTTAGCCAGTTCGTCGTTCACTTCCGCAGCAACCGGTTCTTTGACTTCCTTGATGGTGCAGGTGAAAACTGCGTCTTTGCCCGCCAGATGCTCGGCGCCGTACTCTTCAGGGAACGTAACGTTGACGTCCTTTACTTCTTCGGCTTTCACGCCAACCAGTTGCTCTTCGAAGCCAGGGATGAAGCTGTTCGAGCCAAGTACCAGCGGGTAATCCTCTGCCGAACCACCTTCAAATTCTTCGCCGTCAACCTTACCGACGAAATCGAACACGATCTGGTCGCCGTCCTTGGCTTTTGACCCCTTGCGGCGCGCTTTGAAGTCCTGAGCGGTTTCCGCAAGATTGTTCAGCGCTTCTTCAACGGCTGCTTCATCAGCCTTGACGATCAGTTTTTCCAACTCGACCGATTTCAGATCAACTTCTGGGATCGCTGGCAGCGCCTCGTAAGACATGGCGACTTCTACGTCATCGCCTTCTTTCCAGTCCTCATTGGTCATCTTGACCTCGGGCTGAAGCGCGGGGCGGTCACCGCTGTCTTCGAAATGCTTGTTCATGGCGCCGTCGATGGTTTCCTGCATCGCCTCGCCCAACAGGCGCTGGCCGAACTGCTTTTTCAGCAGCGCCATGGGCACCTTGCCTTTACGGAAACCTTTCATTTCGATTTCCGGCTGCGCTTCGGTCAGCTTTTCATTGACCTTTTCGTCCAGCTCGGCTGCTGACACAACGATGTTGTAGCCACGTTTCAGACCTTCGTTCAGCGTCTCGGTAACCTGCATTATGGTAGTCCCCATAGGATTCGGGGCGCGCAAATAGGGCGCGCCGGGCAAATTTGAAGCCTTCTATTTGCCCTGCCGCCCGCGTGCAAGAGGCAAAGGCTGAATCCAGTGGTATTTGATCGCCTAAACCGCAAAAAAGAACGCCCCGGAAACCGGGGCGCTCGCACTTGTTCCAGCCAGACAATCAGAACTTCCAGCGTGCGCCCAGAACCCATGCTTCGTTGTTGTCGAATGACGAGCCGTCATCGAAATCGTGGTTGCGGTATTTCAGATAAACATCCGTGTTGATCGGCTCGACTTTTTGCACGACCGCGATACCCCAAGCTTTGGTGTCAGAACCGTTGCTCTGGAAATCCGAGCCATCATAATAGTCGATACCGACACCGGTCTTGCCCCAGGACACCCAGTTGCCTTCGTACGAGATCTTACCGTACCAATAGTTCGGATCCGTGGCACCGGCCTGATCATCGTCGCGCGTACCGCCCGCAATCGTAAAGCCCAACCCGCTGGGAAGCAGGACGGAAGCGGAACCGATCGTATCTTTGCGATCCCCCGAATTGTTATCCCGGTCTCTTACCGAATAGGCAACGGCTGCAGCGAACTCCACACCACCGGCAAAAGTGTTTTCGTAAAACAGACCGACGTCATAATAGTCGTCGTCGTCGCTGCTGGACAAAATGTTCTGACCATAAGCGAATCCGGCGGAGAACCCATTGAACGTTGGCGTATCATACCGCACACGACCACGCCGCGCGCCGTCAAAGTTGCTGGAACTGTCACCAACCGTAATACCGCTCAGCATACCGGTCGTGTCCCGATAGAAGAACCCTGCATTTTCATCGTTGGTAAACGAATACAGCGCGGTTCCGACATATGACAGATCAACCTCTGCGGCACCATCAGCGACCATGCTGCCCTGACCTGCCGAAAACTTGCCGTAGCCACCTTTCAGCGAAAAATCCACATGGCGAATGTCTTCGCGATTCCAACCATCTGCGTTGGTTCCGAATTGATCGGCAGACGCCGAACCCGGCAGGCCAAGGCCTGATTCAAACCAAAATTGGAATTCGTTGCTTCCATATGGCTGCACAAGACGCAGGCCAACACGGCTGTTCGACAGATCGTTGTCGAGAACACGGGTCTCGGTATCCTGTCCGTCATCCACCGAGATCAAGGCGGGGTGCAACTGTCCATACAGCAGCAC
This sequence comes from Ruegeria sp. A4, assembly GCF_056543025.1. Classification (NCBI taxonomy): domain Bacteria; kingdom Pseudomonadati; phylum Pseudomonadota; class Alphaproteobacteria; order Rhodobacterales; family Roseobacteraceae; genus Ruegeria; species Ruegeria sp. A4. Next base: position 1,015,580 of record NZ_JBQGAW010000001.1, read on the forward strand.
ATATCCGCCACTATTGTTTTCGTATTTCATTTCCGCCACAGCCGGGATGGCGGTCGTCGCAGTCAGAACAGCGGCTACTGATATCGGTTTGATGTTAAGGGTCATTTCACTCACCATGAAAGGTTCGGGGTTCAGATACTGTCCATTTGTTTACGAACTGCGAGCGTTCCAGTGGCCCGCATTCGCTCCCTCGCAAACATTGCAAATTCGCAACATGGCATGTCAAAAAACAGGTCATTTCGCATTTTATATCATACAGTTACGAATCCATTCGAAAATCCGCGGCACCGTGTGCAAATAAATTGTGACGTCCAGCTATGCATCTGGCAAACATTCGGTCTGCATTGACGTGAAGCTTGACGGCGGATTTCCGCCGACTCGCCGGGAATTGAGCCGTTCCACGCCCAACGAACTCAAATATTCAACTTTCTGAAAACCTCCGGCACCTGTTCCGGCAAATCTTCCGCGATCAAACCCGGCCCGAACTGGCGCGCACATTCCACATGCAGCCACGCCGCAGTTTCCGCCGCCTGCATCGGTGCCAAACCTCGCGCCAACAACCCTGCGATGAATCCGGCCAGCACATCGCCGGACCCGGCCGTCGCCAACCAGGGGGCCGCTCTTTCGTAAACGGCCGAGTTCACCACGCACCGGCCATCCGGCGCAGCAATCACCGTGTCCGGGCCCTTGAACAGAACCACGCACCCAGCCCGTTTTGCGGCAGCACGCGTTGCGTCTACCTTGGAAAACGCCGGGCCTTTGGCCGGTTGCGCGTTCATCTGCGCGGCGATGTCCGGAAATACCCGAGCAAATTCCCCGCCATGCGGTGTCAGTACGCATTTGTCGTGCAATCGCGCGATCAGGGCGCCGGGATCCTCTGCAAAAGCTGACAAAGCATCCGCATCCAACACGGTCGCCCGCCGCGCAGCCAAGGCCGTCGGCACCAGCGCCTGCGCCCGCTCGAATCCCAGCGCAGGCCCCAGACAGAGCGCATTCAGGCGCGTATCCTCAAGTATGTCAGACAATCCATCAGCCCCATCAACCCGCTGCAACATGAGAGCCGTGATCTGACTGGCCACCTCCATCTGCGCAGACGGCGGCACGCCCAGCGTCACCAGCCCCGCTCCAACCCGCAAAGCCCCCCGCGCCGCCAACCGCGGGGCCCCTGTTTTGCCGCCCCCCCCGGACAGGATCAAAGCATGACCATGTGAGTATTTGTGGCCAACCGAACCTTTCGACAGCTTCACCCCGTCGGCCTCGGTCGTGTGAACGATCTGACCGTCTTCCAGTGTTTCAAGCCCGATCGACTTGGTTCGGACCGCACCGCAGGTCACCGGACCATCGCCCAGAACATGCCCAAGCTTTTTGCTGTGAAACGTCACCGTCATGTCCGCAACAATCGCCTGACCAAGAATGCGACCACTGTCGGCGCACAGGCCGCTTGGCGCGTCAATTGAAACAACCTTTACACCTCGCTCTCGCAGCAGGGCCCTGACTGACGCATTGGCCAACATGGAAAACGCCCCACCAAATGGCCGGGTGAGACCCGTGCCAAAAACCCCGTCGACAACCAGATCAATGCTCTTTGGAAACCCAAGCAAATCATCCGCCAACGGGGCGGAGTCGACAGCGAAGACGCGAACCTCGTTCTTTGCACCCCATCTCTCATAATTCACCCGCGCATCCGGAGGCAGCTTTTCCGGGTCTCCATAAAGGAAAACCTCCACCGCCCACCCCTGCTTCTGCAAAAGCCGCGCCACGACAAACCCGTCACCCCCATTGTTGCCCGGTCCGCACAGCACCACTGCGCGCAGCGGATCCTCTTCATCTGGCCCTAAATATCCCGGGGAGCGCGAGGGGCTGGCCCCTCGCCTGTCCAACACGGGCCATTCTTCGAAAATCGCGTCAACAACACCCTGGCCGGCCCGCTCCATCAGTTCCAGACCGGTCACGTCACCAGATTTGATGGCGGCCTGCTCAATGGCCCGCATCTGTGCCGCTGTCAGCAATTCCATCCTTTCACCCCTTGCTCGATTCAATTTTGATTACTTTTTGTGCAAGTCGCTCAAAAAATAGCACACAGCCGTTTTTCAAAGCACCCCGACCCGCACGATATCGCAATCACATTGCCGCCCGATCTTAGACGTGATCACTGCCCCTGAGACAACCATTCAAGGTGAGCCGGGATGAAAAAGATCGAAGCGATCATCAAGCCGTTCAAACTGGACGAAGTGAAAGAGGCATTGCAGGATGTGGGCGTCCAGGGCCTCAGCGTCATCGAGGTCAAGGGCTTCGGTCGCCAGAAAGGCCATACCGAACTGTATCGCGGCGCGGAATATGTCGTCGATTTTCTGCCCAAGGTAAAGGTCGAGGTCGTATTGGACGACGACCAGGTCGACGCCGCGATCGAAGCCATCGTATCGGCCGCCAAAACCGACAAGATCGGAGACGGCAAGATTTTCGTCTCGCCCGTCGACCAAGCCATTCGCATCCGGACCGGCGAGACCGGCTCGGAAGCACTCTAACTCACAACATTACTGACACATCTATCAGAAGGACCAAGGGAATGAGCGCAGACGCAGTTCTCAATACAATCCGCGAAGAAGACGTCGCATATGTCGACATCCGCTTCACCGACGTGCGCGGCAAACTACAGCACGTCACGGTGGACGTCGATCTGGTCGACGAAGACTTCCTGGAAGAAGGCTTTATGTTTGACGGCTCGTCCATTGCAGGCTGGAAATCGATCGAAAACTCGGACATGAAACTGATCGCCGACACGACTTCGGCTTACATCGACCCGTTCTATGCGGAAAAGACACTGTGTCTGCACTGCTCGATCGTTGAGCCCGACACCGGTGAAGCCTATGGCCGCGACCCGCGCGGAACTGCGCAGAAAGCCGAAGCCTACCTGAAGTCCAGCGGTATCGGTGACGTAGCCTACATGGGTCCCGAAGCTGAATTCTTCCTGTTCGATGACGTTCGTTTTTCCAACAGCATCAATAAAGTATCTTTCGAAGTTGATGCAACGGATGCGTCGTGGAACACCGACACCGAATACGAGATGGGCAACATGGGCCACCGTCCGGGCGTCAAGGGCGGCTACTTCCCGGTCAACCCCATCGACGAAGCGCAGGACCTGCGTTCGGAAATGCTGTCGACCATGAAACGCCTGGGCATGAAGGTCGATAAGCACCACCACGAAGTGGCCTCGTGCCAGCACGAGCTGGGTCTTGTCTTTGACAGCCTGACCAAGCAGGCCGATGAGCTGCAAAAGTACAAGTACGTCATCCACAACGTGGCACACGCCTACGGCAAATCGGCCACTTTCATGCCCAAGCCTGTCGCAGGTGACAACGGCACCGGCATGCACGTGAACATGTCGATCTGGAAAGATGGCAAGCCGCTGTTCGCTGGCGACAAATATGCCGACCTGTCGGACGAGGCGCTGTACTTCATCGGCGGCATCCTGAAACACGCCAAGACCCTGAACGCTTTCACCAACCCGTCGACCAACAGCTACAAGCGCTTGATCCCCGGGTTTGAAGCCCCCGTTCTGCGAGCCTATTCGGCACGTAACCGTTCGGGTTGTGTGCGTATCCCATGGACTGAAAGCCCCAAAGCCAAACGTGTCGAGGCGCGGTTCCCCGATCCTTCATCCAACCCCTATCTGGCGTTTGCCGCCCTGCTTATGGCTGGCCTGGACGGTATCAAGAACAAGATCAACCCCGGCGAGGCGATGGACAAGAACCTGTACGACTTGCCCGCCGAGGAACTGGCCGACATCCCGACCGTCTGCGGCAGCCTGCGTGAGGCTCTGGAAGCTCTGGCATCCGATCACGACTTCCTGCTTCAGGGCGATGTGTTCACCAAAGACCAGATCGACGGTTACATCGCGCTCAAGATGGAAGAGGTGGAAACCTACGAGCACACGCCGCACCCGGTGGAGTACGGCATGTACTACAGCTGCTAAGCTGAGTACGGAAACGATTTGGCAGGGCGCCCCTTCGGGCGCCCTCGTCATGTCTGCCCACACGGTTTGACGCGCCGCCTTTGATCCAACAAACTGGTGAGAACACTCCCGGCCGGAGACGACAGCATGCCTTGCGATACCTCACCTTTCTCGAAATTCTCAAACCTTGTGACATCCGAACAGGAGCTGAGGAGGATCTCTGGCCATCCGCTGCCGCAGATCACTGCCAAGGAGGTGTCCTCCCTCGATCAGATGTGTCGCGATTTCATAGCGACCTCGCCATTTTGCCTGATCGCTTCGGCCAACACGGATGGGCATCTTGATGTTTCACCCCGTGGTGACCCGCCCGGCTTTGTTCAGGTGCTGTCCGATACCCTGATCGCGATCCCGGATCGGCCGGGAAACAAACGCGTGGATACGTTTCACAATGTTCTCAAGGATCCGCGCGTCAGCGTCCTGTTCTTTGTTCCGGGCAAGATGGAAACGCTCCGCATTCGCGGCACCGCCCGCATCTGTGCTGACCCCCGTTTGCTTGAAACCATGGCCATTGACGGGCACCCACCCAAACTGGCGCTGCTCATCCATGTCGAGACAGCATTTGCACACTGTCCCAAATGTGTAATCCGCGCACATCTGTGGCAACCCGAAGACTGGCCGGATTCGACCCATCTGCCAAATATGAATGCGATGATGGTGAAACACGCCCGCATCAATGCCACGCCTGAGGAATGGTTCGAAACGCTCAGGAAAAAGGGCGAGCTGGACCTTTATTAACCGCTTTGCCCAAGGCGCAGCTCACGCTAGGCTAACCGCAGATTTCAATTCCAACGGATTACGCCCATGTTTCGCCTTGCCACCATTCTTGCCCTTTCCCTGACGTCTCCGGTTCTGGCCGCACCCTGTGGCAACACCAGCGCTGGATTTGAGGCATGGAAGGCCGATTTTGCCAAACAGGCACGCAAGGCGGGAGTGAAAAAGAAAGGTCTGCAAGCGCTGTCCCAGACACAATATGCCACGCGCACCATCGCCGCGGACCGCAATCAAAAAAGCTTCAAATACTCGCTGGACAAATTCATGCGTGTTCGAGGGGCCGATACAATCGTCGCACAGGGGCGCAAACGCAAAGCCGCCAACCCGAACTATTATGCCGCCTTTGAGCGGCAATATGGTGTTCCTGCGGGCGTTCTGATCGCCATTCACGGCATGGAAACCGGCTTTGGCAATTTCATGGGCGACAGTCAGGTTGTTTCCGCAATCACAACACTGGCCTATGATTGTCGCCGGTCAGAGTTCTTTATTCCCCACGCAATTGGGGCACTGAAACTGGTCGACATAGGCAGTATCACAATGGCGACAAAAGGGGCAAAACATGGCGAACTGGGCCACACGCAATTCCTGCCCGGCAACGCCCTGACCTATGGTGTCGATGCTACGGGCGACCGGCGCGTGGACTTCTACAACATGACGGATGCACTGGCCTCAACCGCCAATTTTCTTCGCAAGAAGGGGTGGAAACCAGGGCGCGGTTATCAACCCGGAGAACCAAACTTTCGCGTCTTGCAGCAGTGGAATGCTGCCTCGGTCTATCAGCAATCCATCGCAATAATGGCTGCCCGAATCGACAATTAGCCCCGCCGCACCGTCAACACGCGCCGCACCTGATTTCGCCACATTTCCGCCACAGTGACAAACAAAAGCCTTTAGTTGCTTGGTTTCCAAAGCGTAACCAATCGCTGGGAAATTTCACTTTTTTGCATTTTTCGCCAAATTCTCTCCAAGATGGGGTGCTAGTCTTTGAATAACAGAACGCAGAAAAGGACGGGGCAGTGGCTCGGAAGCACAGCTACCATGGCGGCCTGCAATTTGATGGCGACGCAACCGGCGCGATAGAGCGCTTTGGATCCATCGTTGCCACGACGCTGGAAGACTACGGTCATCTGGTCGAGCGCAAGGCCCTGCTCAGCGCGACCGAGGCCAGCATCGTCTCGAGCCAGTATCTTGTGCGGATGACTCTGGATACAGGCGCCTCCGGGCAGCAGGACCGATACGAGCGCATGGATCGCGCCGCAGGGTTGAAAACCATAACAAAGCCCCGCGTGTCGCATCCCCAAAACAGGTTGGTGCTGACAATTACGCCAGTCTCGCCACTTTTGGACGACGCCGAGATTTCGGAACTGATGCTGGTGGTCACTCTGTATCGCATGGTCGATATCTGTTCGACCCGACGGGTTGAATGGTTGTCGCCGCACACGGTTCTTACTGTCGAGCACTTCATGAGCGCCTTTGACACCCTGACACCAAGCCGAACAAGCCGGGATCGAAAGCAGATCTTTCAATCACTGACCGGACAGTTCGCCGGGATGCAGCAGTCTGAACAGGATGACACGATCACTGCCCTACACTCTCCTGCCGCGCGTCCGATTCAACTGACCGACGAACAATTGCTCAGCATTGCGTTCCGAAGCGACGAGGCAGACCTGCCCGCCCAGATGGACGCGCGCGGGGCCATCGCGGATGATGATGACAAGCCAAGCGACATCCTGCGCCTCAGCAGTTGGTGCATGACCGGAGTTTTGGCCAGCATTTCAGCGCCAATTGCCGTATCGATGGCCGCAGTCAACCTGATCCGGGGCGAGGATTTCCGCCTGAACACACAGGTGCTTGTGCTCACATTCGCCATTGTCGCGCTGAACGCCAGCAACGCGTTGGCTGATGTTGCGGGTGCCTTGGGCATGTAAAAGAATTATCGAAGACCCTCCTAGGAGGCCCCGCCATCAGGCGGGGTTTTCCGTTTTTGGGATCGCGTTTGCGGCCAGAACGTATGTGTGGATGGAAAACACGACCGCGTTGGATTTCGGCAAACGCAACAACGTCTGCCGCTCGCTTCGCAGATAAGACGCCTGACGCCGGTCCCGTATTTCGCGCGGCTCACTGGCACTGCGAGGTTGGAACAACTCCGGGTCTTCGTACCACAGGGCGTTGAAGCGCCACAGCGGGCGACCGGGTTGAATACCGTCAAACAGCCTCTGTACCCGTTTCGCGACATTGGCGTCATAGCTTTCCACGGGCACGTGGATATCAATCAGCGGCCGCATGAATTTCTCGGACAAGCGCCAACTGGCAGGAAAACACAGAATGGCACCCGTCAGAACATGCTCATTTCCCCGTTTCTGAAGAATGCAGAAGTCCTCCTGCACCAGCCTGCACAGCGTATCAAGCGGTCGGTCGCGGTCGATCGCGACGGATATGCCATCCGGCCTTGCGGCCTCTGCCCCGGCCGTGGGATATGTCTGCATCAGCACCAGATCCAGCAACTCTTGCGCGGCAGGTTTGGCCCCAGGATCAAGCGCAAGAACATCGTCGCGCCGCTCAGCCAGAATTTCTTCGCGACGCCGCATCTGGTCGGCAAAAGCCTCATCCTGATGCAGCCAGTTTTCCATGGTTGCCGGTTGAATACCCGGCAAAGCGCGTGGGTTTTCGACATCATACGGGATCTTGTTTTGCAGAATACGAGTCATGCCGGGGGCTTAGCATGCGCAGCTTTTCTTGTCGGTCGAAAACGACAACCTCGCCGTCGCATTTTTCTCAGACGATTGGTTGTGGCGGATGAATTGTAATTGGAACAAGCAACGAGGCCAGCCATGAACCAGCACTACCGAGACGCGCGCAAGATTGACCCCAGCCGTGGCACGACATTGGGCGATGGTACGCCAAACGAAAATGATCGGATCGAGATTGGTCCGACGCAGCTTGCGTTTGACGAGTGGGCCGCTGCGGGGCTGGAACTTCCCAATCTGGCACGGATGCGGGAACACCGCTGGAAGAGGCTGACACAGGCCATCGTGGACCGCGGCTATGGCGGCTTGCTGATTTTTGACCCGCTGAATATCCGCTATGCCACCGACAGCACGAATATGCAGCTGTGGAACACCCACAATCCGTTTCGGGCGGTTTTGCTGTGTGCAGATGGCTATATGGTGATCTGGGATTACAAGAACTCCCCCTTCCTCAGCACCTTCAACCCACTTGTGCGCGAGCAGCGCTCGGGCGCTGACCTGTTTTACTTCGACCGGGGCGACAAGGTTGACGTTGCCGCAGATGTGTTCTCGAACGAAGTACGCGTACTGATCGAAGAACACGGCGGCGGAAATATGCGCCTGGCGGTCGACAAGATCATGCTGCACGGATTGCGCGCGCTCGAGGCGCAGGGGTTCGACATCATGGAAGGCGAAGAACTGACCGAGAAGACCCGCGCCATCAAAGGGCCTGACGAAATCCTGGCCATGCGCTGCGCCAGCCATGCCTGCGAAACTGCGGTTGCCGAAATGGAACGGTTTGCCCGTGCCAATGTCGGCGACGGCAAGACCTCGGAAGATGATATCTGGGCTGTACTTCACGCCGAAAACATCAAGCGTGGCGGTGAATGGATCGAAACCCGTCTGCTGGCTTCGGGCCAGCGCACCAACCCGTGGTTTCAGGAATGTGGCCCGCGGATCACCCAGCAGAACGAGATCATCTCGTTCGACACCGACCTGATTGGATCTTACGGGATTTGTATCGATATTTCCCGCAGTTGGTGGATTGGCGATCAGAAGCCACGCGAGGACATGATCTATGCCATGCGACACGCCCATGAACACATCATGACCAATATGGAGATGCTCAAGCCCGGCGTGATGATCCCCGAACTGACCGCAAATTCCCACAGGCTGGACGAGAAGTTCCAGGCGCAGAAATATGGCTGTCTGATGCACGGCGTCGGGCTTTGCGATGAATGGCCGCTGGTTGCTTATCCGGACAAGGCGGTTGAAGGGGCCTACGATTATCCGCTGGAACCCGGAATGGTCTTGTGTGTCGAAGCCTGCGTGGGCGAAGTGGGTGGCGATTTCAGCATCAAGCTGGAGGATCAGGTTCTCATAACCGAAGACGGATACGAAAACCTGACGAAATACCCCTTCGATGCCCGGTTGATGGGGCTCGAGTGAGGCCGGCGCCTCATTCTAACCAATGAGACCGGCGCACGTTGCCGTGCCAGTCTTCGACAGTTGGACTTACCTGAGCCTGCGGCCCGCTGAAAACTGCGGGCCGGGATTGCCCGACGGCAAAACCCACGAGGCCAGCCAGAACAATCGCCATGACTGTACCGGGAAGTATCTTTGGAAGGTGTGCGGCAGCGTCTGCATGTGCCATCTGCGTCTCCTTTATCAATTGCTGTAGGCCGTAGATGGGCCTGATTGCGACATAAGTGAAACGAATGTTTGTTCGGTTTTTCATCACACACATTGATGGAGCGCCAAACACCCCCAATTAGCGGCCACGCCTGTCACCGCCCGTGGCATCTTTCGGATTGCAAGACGCTCGCTTGGTTCTCACCTTCCCGTGACGCGTTTGACATAAGGGTTGTGACCCGGCGGGCTTGACCACAGTATTGGGGATGTTTCCCCGAACCGTTCAAGGAGCCGACATGCCCACGGAACGCATCACTTTTGCCGGACATGACGGCAGCCAATTGGCCGCGCGGCTGGATTTGCCGGATGGTCCGGTCCTTGCGACGGCCCTGTTTGCCCATTGCTTCACCTGTTCCAAGGACATACCTGCGGCCCGGCGCATTTCGGCCCGCCTGGCGGCCATGGGAATTGCAGTGCTTCGGTTCGACTTTACCGGCCTGGGTCATTCCGAAGGAGAATTCGCCAACACGACTTTCACGTCGAATGTCGAGGACCTGATCTCGGCCGCGCAATATCTGGCCGGACGAAACATGGCCCCTGCCCTTCTGATCGGTCACTCGCTTGGCGGTGCGGCGGTTTTGCGGGCGCGTGCCGGAATTCCGACGGTCAAGGCCGTGGTCACCTTGGGCGCACCGGCCGATCCCGGCCACGTGTCCCATCATTTCGAGGATGCCCTGCCCCAGATCGAACAGGAGGGCAGCGCCGAGGTCACCTTGGGCGGGCGCCCGTTTCGAATTGGCAAAGCGTTCGTGGATGACATTGCGGGATCGGCCCTGTCTGCCTCGATCGCTGATCTCAAGGCCGCTTTGCTGATCCTGCACGCTCCTCGGGACGAAACGGTCAGTATCGACAACGCAAGCACCATCTTTCTGGCTGCAAAGCACCCAAAAAGCTTCGTCACCCTCGACGAAGCCGATCACCTGATCACACGGGCGTCTGATGCTGAATATGCCGCGGATGTCATCTCGGCTTGGGTCTCGCGCTATCTGAAACTTTGCCCCCCCGCGCCACCCCCGGGTGCGCCGGAAGGTGTCGTTCGCGTGACAGAGGCGGATCCGAATGGCTTCATGCAGGATATTCAGGCCGGTCCGCACCATCATGCGGTTGCAGATGAACCTGCCTCTTATGGCGGCACGGATAAGGGCATGTCGCCTTATGGCTTTGTCTCATCCGGCCTCGGCGCCTGCACGTCCATGACGATAAGGATGTATGCGCGCCGCAAAAAATGGCCGCTGACCAGTGTCAGCGTCGATGTCTGCCATGACAAAGTTCATGCTCAGGATGCCGGTTTGGCAAATGAGGGCAAAGTGGATCAGTTCCGCCGCAAAATCCGCCTGAGCGGCCCGCTTGATCAGGAACAAAAACAGCGCCTGCTGGAAATCGCAGACAAATGCCCGGTTCACCGGACACTTGAAGGCTCGGCGCATATCACGACCGAACTTCTTACCTGAGAAAAGGCCGCCGGACAGGCGGCCTTTTGATTATCTGCGGCGTGGTGCCGGGCGGTGGATCGGTGGCCGCGCGGCAGGTGGCCGGGCCACCGGGGGTCGCGGCCGTGCAGGAGGTTTGGCAACCGGCGGATTTGGGCGCTCGGGACGCACGGGCCGATCAGGTCGATCTGGGCGGTCCGGGCGGTCGATATCAACATTCACATCGACATCGCGATAGTAATCGTTCCACAGCATCGAGTCATAGAACGGGTCATACCCGTATCCAACGCCGACCGTTACGCCGTCACAGGCCGACAACGTCAAAGTTGCAGCCCCCAGCCCCAATGCGAGGGAAATCCGTTTGATCAGTCCAATGCGCATCTTGCCCCCCTTTACAGAAGCGACCGGAACGACGCGAAAACGGCGTTCAAATCTTCGGCGAAATCCGGGTCTGCCCCGTCCCGCAGGATGGCAACAGCTATGGCGACACGGTTGCGCGGCAAATCAATGACAGTGGCCGTGAAGTTCACCCCCTTGCCATCCCGGCGCCCTGTCCCCCGAAACACCCTGGCAGGCAACCCGCCGATACGGGTGTCGCTGGTGCTGGTAAGGGTCGGGTCTTTGACCAGAAATTTGTCGATGTCCTGCAAGTAGCGGACCCCATCCTGAATGGTTGCAACCCCTGAAGGTGAAACAAACCCCATCCAGACGTTGTCGTCCGTTACGGGGCGCAGCCCCATGACTCGGGCCACCGCACGCGGATCATCCAACCCGGTGTCTTCGATCTCACGCGGGCCGCCAGTGCGCAGCACCCAGAAATCGGGCACGTCGAACCGAAACAGGGCGCGACCATCCTCGGTATACGTCACCGGAGTGTCGGCCAGTGCTGATCCTGCCCCACCCAGCCAGACAGCGGCGCAAGCGGCAAGAATTGGAGATGATAATAAACGCATATCTCAATAACCTGATGATTTCTTCACCCTCAGCTTGACCGCTGAAAGCGCGACTTGTCCAGCACTGCGTTGCAAAGACCCAGGAAAACCGCGTTCAGGTATTTCCCTGCCCCACACCTGTCGTCTGGCTCTTGCAAACATCCCGCCCCAATCTTTCAGACAAATAGATGAAATCTATTGCGCATAGACCCCGACGGTCTGGCCGCCCGCATCATCAACGAAACGGATCGCGTCCCCATTTCGCCATACTTCGTAGCAGGCCCACAAATCGGCAGGTGGCCATGTCGAGCAGTATTGATCCCCTCTCACCGCCCAGCGCCCGACACTGGGCCCGCCCGAGAAATACTGCGTGGTCATGCTGGCTTCGAAAACCTGCCAAACACCCGCGCCGTATTCCAGCTTCTTGCCGGCCAAGGCTGACAGGATTTCCTCTCCGGACAGTTTCTGGAAGTCTCCGGCCACTAAAACACCCGGCCAGAGGGCGAAAATCAGGGCAAACCGTCTCATACCTGCTCTCACATCTTGTTCCCTTGCGCACAGGCGGCTAAACCCCGCGCCAACGCCTCATCCCAATCACATAAAGGTGCTGCCGCCAATGATTCCCCGTTATTCCCGCCCTGACATGGTTGCCATCTGGTCGCCGGAAACCAAGTTTCGCATCTGGTACGAAATCGAGGCGCATGCCTGCGATGCCATGGCCAATCTGGGCGTGATCCCGCGCGAGAATGCAGAAGCCGTCTGGAAAGCCAAGGACGTGGAATTCGACGTCGCCCGCATCGACGAGATCGAAGCCGTGACCAAGCATGACGTCATCGCATTCCTGACCCATCTCGCCGAACATGTCGGCAGTGAAGAGGCCCGGTTCGTGCACCAGGGCATGACCAGTTCGGACGTGTTGGACACCTGCTTCAACGTCCAGCTGACACGCGCGGCGGACCTTCTGATCGCAGATCTCGAAGGGCTTTTGGCAGCGCTCAAGCGACGCGCGTTTGAACACAAGGACACCGTTCGCATCGGCCGCAGCCACGGCATCCACGCAGAGCCCACGACAATGGGCCTGACCTTTGCCCGGTTCTATGCCGAGATGGACCGCAACCTGTCCCGTATGCGCGACGCCCGTGCGGAAATTGCAACTGGGGCCATCAGCGGCGCCGTCGGCACATTTGCCAATATCGATCCCGCCGTCGAGGAACATGTCTGTGACAAACTGGGCCTTGTGCCCGAACCGATCAGCACCCAAGTGATCCCGCGTGATCGCCATGCGGCCTTCTTTGCGACGCTTGGCGTCATCGCCAGCAGCATCGAAAACATCGCCATCGAAATCCGCCACATGCAGCGGACCGAGGTTTTGGAGGGCGCAGAATTCTTCTCGATGGGCCAGAAAGGCTCGTCGGCCATGCCGCACAAGAAAAACCCGGTACTGACCGAGAACCTGACCGGGCTGGCCCGCATGGTACGCGCGGCAGTGATCCCGGCAATGGAGAATGTCGCGCTCTGGCATGAACGCGACATCTCGCATTCCTCGGTCGAGCGCATGATCGGTCCGGATGCCACGATTACTCTGGATTTTGCGCTGGCCCGTCTGACCGGCGTGATCGACAAGATGCTGATCTTCCCCGAAAACATGCTGGAAAACATGAACAAATTCCCCGGTCTTGTCATGAGCCAGCGCGTTCTTCTGGCCCTGACCCAGGCAGGGGTCAGCCGTGAGGACGCCTATGCCATGGTCCAGCGCAACGCGTTGAAGGTTTGGGAACACCGCACCGATTTCAAACAGGAACTGCTGGCGGACGCCGACGTGACAGCCGCGCTCAGCCCCGAAGAAATCGAAGAGAAATTCGACCTCGGCTATCACACCAAACACGTTGATACGATCTTCGCCCGGGTATTCGGCGAATAACGTAGGTCTCGACGCCGCCTTCCCACGGCCCGGTCTGCATTTCACAGGCCGGGCCTTGTTTTTTGCCAGACTGCCCGAAATCGGTTATTCTGCGGTTGATTTTTTTTGGGGAGAGGCACCATGATCCGTACCGTTCTTTGCTCACTTGCACTTGTTTGTGTGGCATCTGCCGGCCTTGCGTGCAGCGGGCATTCCAAACAGACGCAATCCTGCGCGCCCGGCACAACCTGGGACACTGAAACGCAAAGCTGCGCGAAATCCGTCAACAGCTGACAAATTTCTGTCCGACTTGTGAATAAAAGCAACCGTTCCACTGTTAGCTTTTTTGTAGATCGCACTATGATTTTGTGAGCAGCCCCGAGAACGGAGTAAGAATATGCGCCTTTTGTTAGCTTCAGCCCTCGCTTTGCAGGCCTTCGCCTTTGCCCCGGTGGTTCACGCCGCAGGCGGCGACAGCAGCAGCCCGCCGAAACCGACGAATACGACCAAGAAATGTTTGTTCGGTCGGGTCTATGACGAAGCCAGAGGCCGGTGCGTCAAACCCAACAAAACCAACCTGTCGGAAGATCAGCTTTACGACGCCGTCCGCGAACTGGCCTATGACGGGCAATACGGGCACGCGCAGGATATCCTGCGGATCATGGATCAGGACGACGACCGTGTGCTGACCTATTGGGGCTTTACCTACCGTAAGATGGGCGAGCTGGAGCTGGCGAACGTCTTTTACCAGAATGCCATCAATGCCAATCCCGACAATCTTCTGGCGCGCAGCTACATGGCGCAAGGCTTTGTAACCGAAGGAAAAACCGATCTGGCAATCGAGCAATGGCGCGAGATCAAGGCCCGCGGCGGCGAAGGGACCTGGGCCGAGACGTCTCTGCGCGAGGCCATCCGGACAGGGTTGACCTACAGCTACTGAGCTTCAGGGTTATTTAACCCGACTCCCGTTAATCTGCCCGTGGTTCGGAAAATTTGGCACTACGGGCAGATGCAGGACACAAACGCTTTGATACAAATGGCAAATGGGGGGTCTGCCCCACTTGCCGCGGGGGATGAACACGCGCCGCAAGTTGTTCCGCGCACATTGACCGGTCGGCAAAAAGCGGCCGTTGTCGTCCGCCTTCTGTTGAACGAGGGCGCCGATATTCCACTTGAGGAATTGCCTGACGACCTGCAAGAGACATTGACCCATCAACTTGGGCAAATGGGCCTTGTGGATCGTGTAACCCTTGGCGCGGTGGCCCAGGAATTCAGCGACGCTCTGGACAATGTCGGGCTTGCTTTTCCACATGGGCTTGCAGGGGCATTGGATGCGGTGAACGGAAAGATCGCACCATCGACGGCCGCGCGCCTGCGCAAGCTGGCCGGGGTGCGTCAGATCGGCGACCCATGGCAACGCCTGGGTGACATACCCGTTGAGGATCTTGCCAAAATGGCCCAAGCGGAAAGCACCGAGGTGGCGGCCGTCATGCTTTCAAAGATGGATACCGCACAGGCGGCGCAGATGCTGGCCCATATGCCGGGCCCGGTTGCGCGGCGCATTACCTATGCCATCTCGAAAACAACAAATGTCACCCCCGAAGCGGTTGAACGTATTGGCTGGTCGCTGGCCGCGCAACTGGATCAGCGGCCTGCTCAGGCTTTCGACAATGGTCCCGACGCACGCGTGGGCGCGATCCTGAACCAGTCGGCGGCCGCAACACGCGACGACTTGTTGAACGCATTGGACGAGGACGACGCCGAATTTGCGGATCTGGTACGCCAATCGATCTTCACCTTTGCCCATATCCCAAACCGTATCGCGACCCGCGATGTTCCCGCCATCCTGCGTGAAGTGGAACAGCCGGTTCTTGTCACCGCATTGGCAGGTGCCGCCGCGGATGATGACAAGGCCTCCGTTGAATTCATTCTGTCAAACATTTCGTCCCGCATGGCCGACAATCTGCGCGAGGAAATGGCCGAACGTGGGCGCGTCAAACAATCGGAAGCCGAAGATGCCATGACACAGGTCGTGGCCGCCATTCGCGTTCTGGTCGATGCCGGTTCCATTGTTCTGATCGAAAACGATGACGAGGAAGATGCAGCCTGACCCCGCGAACCCACGGGTATTGCGCGATCCGGCCACCTGCTGCGGGTTCAGGTTTTCCGCCCGTCTGGGCGCTTGAGCTTGCAGGCATCGGGCTGTATGTCTTTCTCAGCAATTCGCAACACGCGGTGAGACACCTCCATGCCCGTTGAAAAGTCGGAGCTCAGCCGGTTTGAGCTTGGGAAATACTATGTCGCCAACCTGTTTCTGCAGGGGGTCATCCGCGTTATGCGCATGCTTCCCTATGAGCGGCGTATTGCAACGATGGGGGCCATCGTGCGGTTTCTGGCACCTGTTGTTGGGTTTCGCAAACGTGTTCGTCGGAATCTGAAGCTGACTTGCCCGGACTTGCCTGAAGCCGAAGTCAGGCAGATCTGCCGCGATGTGCCGGACAATGCCGGTCGTGCGATCATGGAACATTTTTCTCCGGAAGACTTTATCGAACGGCAGAGCAAGGCCAAGATTTCTGGGCCAGGTATCGCTGCATTAGACGCGGCTGTTGCCGAGGGGCGTCCGGTCATGATGATTACGGCGCATTTCGGTCACTACCTGGCAGCGCGCATCGCCTTGCAGACATACAGCGGTCAGCCCATCGGCTGCCTGTATCGGCGGATGGCCAACCCGTATTTCAACGACGCTTATGTCGAAGCCTTCTACAAGACAGGCGCCCCGATGTTCGAACAGGGGCGGCGCGGTATGGTCGAGATGGTACGCTCGTTGAAAAAAGGCGGGATCATTGCCATCGTTTCCGATCTTCATGCAATGGGTGGTGAGGAACTGATGTTCTTCGGCAAACCCGCCGTGACATCCGTGCTGAACGCCGAGTTGGCCATCAAATACAATGCCGAGCTGATTCCGTGTTACGCGGTGCGTCAGCCCAACGGTATCGATTTTGAGATCGTTCTGCACGAACCGGTTCCGCACACGGACCCTAAAACCATGACCCAGTTCACCAATGACGATCTGGAAAAGATGGTGCGGCAGCATATGGGGCAATGGTTCTGGATTCACCGCCGCTGGAAACATTGGAACGGGTTGGGCATCAAACCGGAAGAAATGCCCTGATCACTTGACCCGGGTGGCGGCAACAATCGGCCCTTCCCCGGCCCTTTGAACCAGAACGACTGCCGGCAGGTCCAAACCAAGCTGAACCGTGAATGATTGCGGTGCAGTTCCATCCCATTGCCCCGCAATCTGCCAGGCCTCAACGACATTGGCATAATCCAACTCGTGCCCGGCCAGCTCTCCACGACGGATCGAAGCGTGACGCATGGGAGAATACTGAACCACATGCACGTCATAGGTATCGCCTTTCGGCAACTCGACGGGCGTCACATCCACTGTCACTTCATCGGCTGAGCGCACGGCCGTCACAAGCGCTTCGGGCGCGGCTTTCAGATGCGCTTCGATCAATCGATCAAGTTCACGGGATTGCGCCCCGACGATGTCGTGCTGCCCGTTGATCACCATCTGCGGGGTATAGATCATGGAACGCCCCCCCTCGCGGGCATAAGCCCGCTGCCGAAGCGTATGATCGGGGTTCGCATATTCGTCCTTCCACCCGATATAGTCCCAGTAGTCGACATGCAAAGCCAGCCCTATGACGTCGTCGCGCTTGGCCAAATCATGCATGATCCGATCCGCCGGCGGGCAGGATGAACACCCCTGAGACGTGAACAGCTCGACCACAACCGGGTCTTCCTCGGCCGCGACCTGTACCGCCACAAGGCAGGAAAACACGGTGGTCAAGGCAATGGATCTGAACATGTGAACTCTCGGGGTGAGCGGTTGGATCTCAGGGATAGCTGCTTTGACACTCAACAGCCAATCAAGGTTTCTTGAGGCTTTGATACATTCCCCCCGCGAAAAAGTGTACAATAGTATACAAAATTGCCTCTCATTGCGTGTTCAGCCTTGAACACGGGGGCTTGGTGATGCAGATAACACTCAGCAAATCCTAATATCCAAGTCATTTGAGAGGGAGGCCACAGATGCCCATCAAAGTCGGACAGGATACCGCCAAAACGCGCCGCAGTCTGAGCGTGAATGGTAAATCCATTTCCTATTATTCGATCCCTGCCGCACAAGAGGCCGGCCTGGGCGATTTCTCGAAACTGCCAGGCGCACTCAAGGTGGTGCTGGAAAACATGTTGCGGTTCGAGGATGACGGGTTCTCGGTCTCGGTCGATGACATCAAAGCTTTTGCCGAATGGGGGGCCAACGGTGGCAAAAACCCCCGTGAAATCGCCTATCGCCCTGCCCGGGTACTGATGCAGGATTTCACCGGCGTTCCTGCCGTTGTGGATCTGGCCGCGATGCGTGATGGCATCAAGGCGCTGGGCGGCGACGCGCAAAAAATCAACCCGCTGAACCCGGTCGATCTGGTCATCGACCATTCGGTCATGATCGACGAGTTCGGCAACCCGCGTGCGTTCCAGATGAATGTGGACCGTGAATATGAACGCAACATGGAACGGTACCAGTTCCTGAAATGGGGTCAGGGTGCATTCAACAACTTCCGCGTTGTCCCCCCCGGCACCGGTATCTGCCACCAGGTGAACCTTGAATATCTGGCCCAGACCGTCTGGACCGACACCGACCAGAACGGTGAAGAAGTCGCCTATCCCGACACGCTGGTCGGCACCGACAGTCACACCACCATGGTTAACGGCATGGCCGTGCTGGGCTGGGGTGTCGGCGGGATCGAGGCCGAGGCCGCGATGCTGGGTCAACCGATCTCGATGCTGATCCCCGAGGTCGTGGGCTTTGAGCTGACCGGTGATCTGGTCGAAGGCACCACCGGCACCGACCTGGTTCTGAAGGTCGTGGAAATGCTGCGCGAAAAAGGCGTTGTCGGCAAGTTCGTCGAATTCTACGGCGAAGGCCTAGACCGTCTGCCGCTGGCCGACCGTGCGACCATCGCCAACATGGCCCCGGAATACGGCGCGACATGCGGCTTTTTCCCGATTGACGGCGAAACTCTGCGCTACATGCGCAACACCGGCCGCGACGAGGATCGCATCGCGCTGGTTGAAGCCTACGCCAAGGAAAACGGTTTCTGGCGCGATGAAAACTATGCGCCGATCTACACCGACACCCTGACCCTGGATATGGGCACGATTGTTCCGGCAATCTCGGGGCCCAAACGCCCGCAGGATTATGTTGCGCTGACTGACGCCAAGGCCGCTTTCGCCAAGGAAATGGCCGAGACCTTCAAGCGTCCGATGGGCAAACAGGTCGAGGTCAAAGGCGAAAACTATGGCATGGAATCGGGTAAGGTCGTGATCGCCTCGATCACGTCCTGCACCAACACGTCGAACCCTTACGTGATGATCGGAGCGGGCCTCGTGGCGCGCAAGGCAGCCGCGCTGGGGCTGGATCGCAAGCCTTGGGTCAAAACCTCACTGGCACCGGGGTCGCAGGTTGTGTCCGCTTACCTCGAGGCCGCGGGCCTTCAGGAGGATCTGGACAAGATCGGCTTCAACCTCGTCGGATACGGCTGCACCACATGTATCGGCAACTCGGGTCCGATCCAGAAAGAAATCTCGGAGGCCATTGCGGAAGGCGATCTGGTCGCCACTTCGGTCTTGTCCGGGAACCGCAACTTCGAGGGCCGCATCTCGCCTGACGTGCGCGCAAACTATCTGGCTTCGCCGCCTCTGGTCGTCGTGTACGCCCTGGCAGGCACCATGGACATCGACCTGACGTCCGAACCGATCGGTCAGGACAAGGACGGCAACGACGTCTATATGAAAGACCTCTGGCCAACGCAGCAGGAGGTCGCGGAACTGGTCGAACAGACCGTCACGCGCGAAGCGTTCCAGTCGAAATACGCCGACGTCTTCAAAGGAGACGAGAAATGGCAGTCGGTCGAAACCACCGATGCGGAAACCTATGACTGGCCGCCGACATCGACCTATATCCAGAACCCGCCCTATTTCCAGGGCATGGGCCCCGAACCGGGCACGATTTCCAACATCGAAGGCGCCAAGGTTCTTGCCATTCTGGGTGACATGGTCACGACCGACCACATCTCGCCCGCGGGGTCATTCGCGACGACCTCGCCCGCAGGCCAGTACCTGATTGAACGTCAGGTGCAGCCGCGTGAATTCAATTCATATGGTTCACGTCGCGGCAACCACGAGGTGATGATGCGCGGAACTTTCGCCAATATCCGCATCAAGAACGAGATGCTGGACGGCGTCGAAGGCGGTTACACCAAAGGCCCGGACGGTGAACAGACGTCAATTTATGACGCCTCGATGGCCTATCAGGCGAACGGCACCCCGCTGGTGGTATTCGGTGGCGAGCAATATGGCGCAGGCTCAAGCCGCGACTGGGCGGCCAAGGGCACGGCGCTGCTGGGCGTCAAGGCCGTAATCGCCGAAAGCTTTGAGCGTATCCACCGTTCGAACCTTGTTGGCATGGGGGTCATTCCGTTCGAGTTTACAGGTGGCGACACCCGCAAAACCCTGGGGCTGAAAGGGGATGAAACCGTTTCGATTCACGGGCTGGATACGATCGAGCCGCTTCAGGAAGTCCCCTGCACGATCGTTTATGGCGATGGAACCGAAAAGACCATCACCCTGAAATGCCGCATCGATACCGCGCCCGAGATTGAATACATCGAAAACGGAGGCGTGTTGCATTACGTCCTGCGCAATCTTGCGAAGGCATCATAACCGATACCAAAGCGTGCAATTCAAACCCCCGGCCACCCGCCGGGGGTTTTTTGTATTCTGGTCATTTATTCGAAAACCTGAAACTGTTGGGCAAGGTCATCAACGGAAAACCAAACGCCATGAAGAAACCCAACGCCCTGCTGGTATGTTCGCTCAGCGTAATTGCCGTGGTCGGGATATGGGGTGTCGTGGACATTCAAAGCCTGGTGACCTGGGCAAGCGGCATCGTCCAGCAGACCTTCCACAGCCGCGGCTGGTTCGTGATGCTCGCCGCTTCGGGTATGTTGATCGGATGCCTGTTTCTGGCATTTTCACCCTATGGAAACATTCGCCTTGGCCGGGATGACGAGGAGCCAGAGTTTTCCACCGCCACATGGATTTCAATGTTGTTCTCCGCCGGTATGGGCGTCGGCCTGCTGTTTTGGGCTGTGGCGGAACCGCTGACCCATTTCAACTTCATCTCCGGCATGGCACCGGATTTCATCGCGGCGCAGCAGGCGATGCTGGCGACAAATTTCCATTGGGGGCTGCATGCCTGGGCGATTTATGGCTCTACCGCGCTGACAATTGCCTATTTCAGCTTCCGGCGCGGTACCGGGATGATGGTTAGTGCGCCGATCAAAAACCTGTTTCCCGGTGAACGCTGGGCTGAACGTGTCGGGTGGCTTTCGGACTTCATGGCGATCATCGCCATATCCATTGGTGTTGGCGGCTCCATGGCCATGGGCGTGTTTCAGGTGGCAGACGGCATCGCAGTGCTGGGCGGTCGGGAAACGGTCGGCGCCCTTTTGATTGGTGTCGTGTTTCTGGCAATGGTTGCTGCGTATATCCCGGCACTCATGATCGATCTGGGCCAGGGCATGGCGCGCCTGTCCAATGCCGCCATGCTGATCGCAATCGGCCTTGTTGCCTACACGGTGGTCCTTGGCCCCACCGAATACCTTCTGAATACCATCGTTCAGGGGTTCGGCGACTATGTCACCAATGTCATTCCCAGGGGATTTCAGACCTTTACGTTCTTCGGCGATGACGTCACCAGATGGTTCAGCGACTGGACCCTGACCTACATGGTCTGGTGGATTGCCTGGGGCCCGTTCGTGGGCGTCTTTGTCGCCCGCATCTCTCGCGGTCGCACGATACGGGAATTCGTGATCGGCGTCCTGTTCGCCCCCACGCTGTTTTCAATCCTCTGGTTCGGTGCCTTTGGTGGCATTGGCCTGTTCGAGGCACTCAATGGTGCGGGCGAACTGCTGGCCTATACGCAGACAAATATCGAACGCGTGACCTTCGCCCTGCTCGACCGACTTCCACTTTCCGTGATCACCACGCTTGCAACGGTACTGGCCGCCTTTCTGTTCATCGTGACCAGCGTCGTAAGCGCGGCATTTGTTCTGGGCACCTTCTCGACGGGCGGGGACGAGAACCCCCCGCCGCGTGTGCGTCTGATCTGGGGGGGATTGCTGGGACTGCTGAGCGTTGCAATGATCCTTTCGGGATCCGTGGACTCGGTTAAGATCCTCATCTCCCTTGGCGCATTGCCCTTTGTCTTCATTTCGGTCCTGCTGATGGTTTGCCTGTTCCGCGGGCTCAGAGAGGAGGGCCAACGCAATGCTGATCGGTGATCTCACGGACACATTGATGAACCTTGTCACCTTCGCGTTCATCGCGGCAATGCTCTGGATATTACTGCGCAAGTGACAGCATTCCGGCAGCGCAAAAAATCAACGTTGAATACTGGGCGCTTTGCCGGTCATCTGAGTTCATGGAAAAAGTTGCACTGATAACCGGTGGCGCCCGCGGAATTGGGCGGGCAATAGTCGAAGACCTGCGCGGTGATCACCATGTCGCCTTCACCTGGTTGGCCAGCCACCCCGATTCAGAATTGCTGAAAGGCGACGTTCTGGCGGTTCAGTCTGACCTTACAAACGACAACC
Source organism: Ruegeria sp. A4 (assembly GCF_056543025.1). Lineage (NCBI taxonomy): Bacteria > Pseudomonadati > Pseudomonadota > Alphaproteobacteria > Rhodobacterales > Roseobacteraceae > Ruegeria > Ruegeria sp. A4. Next base: position 1,037,766 of record NZ_JBQGAW010000001.1, read on the forward strand.
AACCCTCCCGGGTGGTCGAAAAGGTCATCGATCACTTCGGGCGACTGGACGTGATCGTGAACAATGCCGGTCTTGTTCGCTCCACTCCGAAACAAGAGTTTCAGGCCGCGGACCATCGCGCCATTCTTGACCTCAACGTACTGGCCCCCGCCGCGTTGCTTTCCGCGGCATTACCGCATCTGAAACGCGGCGCTTCGATCGTCAGCATCTCGTCGATGAACGCAACACTGCCGCCGCGCGACGCCGCGACCTATGGGGCAAGCAAGGCCGCGCTGAACCTCTGGACGCGCGCCATGGCGAAAGAACTTGGCCCGGACGGAATCCGCGTCAACGCGGTTGCGCCGGGTGCCATCAACATCCCCGAAGACCCCCGTCCTGACGATCTGACATCGCTATTCGTCAAGGAAACGGCGCTGGGCCGGATCGGAACTCCGGAAGACATCGCCAGGGTCGTTCGGTTTCTGGCCTCGGACGCGGCGGGATTCGTAACCGGAGAGGTTCTGGGCGTGACCGGAGGCTATCGCTTGTAAGGTGGCTCAAACCTCGTTTTCCAAATTGCTCAACCGCCCGCAGCCTTTTCCAACGCCGGACGCAGAGTGTTTTCAATCACACGCTGCGTAATCGGGCCAGCAAAGCGCAGAATGATCGTGCCGTCGCCATCAACCACATAGGTTTCGGGAACGCCGTAAAGGCCCCAATCCAATGCCATGCGCCCCTTTTCATCACGTCCAATCGCAGCGTAGGGATCGCCAAGCTCGGTCAAAAAGGCTTGGGCGTTGTCCAACTGGTCTTTGTAGTTGATGCCATAGACCGGGATGCCTTCGGCGGCCAGGGCCTCCAGATTGGGATGCTCGGCGCGGCATGGTGCGCACCAGCTGGCCCAGTAGTTGACCAGCTTGACCTCTCCATCCCGCAGCGTCGCATCATCAAACAGCTTCTTTTCCGGGAACTCGCTCAGAACCACTGGCGGAGCCGGTTGGCCTTCGCGGGCAGAGGGCAACGCGTTGGGGTCTTCCCGGAACATACCGATCCCGGCCAACACGGCGAACGCGCCAAAAATCAAAGGCGGCGCGATCATCAGGGGCGATATCTTAGCCATTTCGCGAAATCCTTTGTTCGATTTTTTCCATTTCAGTGCGCACCTTGCGCCCTCGCATCACGCTGAACACGATCAATGCCACCAGCAGCACGATGGACACGGCATAAGACGACAAAACCGCGTCAGCATATTTTCCAAGATCGGGGATCATCCGCCCACCCTTTCCCGCGCCTGCAACGCCTTGATGCGCCGCGCGCGGATTTCAGTTCCGGTGCGGTACAGCACCAAAGCGATGAACAGCAGCACAAATCCGATAATGCACAGCAACAACGGATAGAAGTAGATATTGCTGACTTTTTCTTCCGTATCGGCCCCGGTCACGGCTGCCGCGCGCATGACCGATGCGCCCTGATGCAGGCCCTGGTTCCAGAAGTTGACCGCATATCGGCTGAGCAGCGCAAACACGGATCCGACCAGACACAGAACCGAAGTCAGGTCCGCCGCAGTGTCCGGATCCTCGATGGCTTCCCACAATGCGACATAGCCAAGATAGAACAGGAACAGGATCAGAAACGACGTCAGGCGCGGATCCCACGCCCACCAGGTGCCCCACATGGGCTGTCCCCAGATCGCCCCGGTCAGCAACGCAATAAGGGTCATCACGATGCCGATCGGCGCAGCCGCCCGTGCCGCCAGCGCGCTGACATGATGACGCCGCACCAGCCAGACCAGAGAAGTCGCCAGCATCATCAGCCAGCAATTGATCGCCATCAGCGCCGCCGGGACGTGCAGATAGATGATCTTGACCGTCGACCCTTGTTTGTAGTCGTCCGGCGTGAAGAAGAACCCCCAGACCAGCCCGACGACGATGCAGAAGATCGAGACGATCCAGAAAAACGGCAGGACACGTTCACTGGTCGCAAGAAACTTGCGCGGGTTGGCGTATTCCCAGAGGGCATTGGCTTTGGCTGCTATCGACATGGGCCCTATCTAGTCCGAGTTGGGGGTTTTCTCAATTGACATCAGTCAAAGTTGGGACGGTTCACCGCAGATTGATACGCAACACAGCCGCGCTGGCAAAGGGCAACAACGCGATGGTGGCCGCCGTGATCCCCGCCAGCATCAACAACGGCGTCTGCACGTCCATCCCCGTTGCCCCACGCCGGGCGACCTCGGCCCCGAAAATCAGGGTGGGGACATAAAGCGGCAGCACCAGAAGCGACAACAGCAACCCGCCGCGCTTGAGACCGACGGTCAGGGCAGCCCCGAACGTTCCGATCACGCTCATGGCCGGGGTGCCGATCAGCAGCGAGATGACAAGCCAGAAGAACCCCTGCGCAGGCAGGTTCAGCAGGACCCCCAGGAAAGGTGCGGCCAGAACCAAAGGCAGGCCTGTGGTCAGCCAGTGGGCCAGCGCCTTGATGGTCACGACTGATTCCAGTGGCAGCGGCGCCGTGGCCAGCAGGTCCAGTGATCCGTCCTCCCAGTCCAGCGCCAGAAGACGGTCAAGAGACAGCAGGCAAGCCAGCAACGCCCCCAGCCAGAGCACACCGGGCGCGATGGTGGACAGCAGTGACGATTGTGGCCCCACTGCAAAAGGCACCATTACGGTCACGATCAGGAAAAAGGCCAATCCCAAACCAAACCCGCCACCCGCACGGAAGGCCAGTTTCAGGTCGCGCAGCAGAAGGGCGATCACAGGAAGCCTCCGTCGAAATCGTCAATGGGTTTGGGTTTGGCCTTGTTCGGGCCGACGTCCAGAACTTCGCCATCCAGACCAAGATCGATATGAGTCGCGATCAGGGCTGACCCGCCCTGCCCCAGATGCGCGCGGACTGCATCGGCGAACATCTGCACCGCATTTCTGTCCAGCGAAACGGTCGGCTCGTCCAACATCCAGATCGGCCGCCCGGTGACCAGCATTCGCGCCAGCCCCAGCCGCCGTTTCTGACCGGCCGACAGGTTCCCCGCATGGCGATCGGCCAGCTCGTTCAACTGGAACGCGTCCAGCGCCGTCTGGATGCCGTTGGTGCCAAAGACAGAAGCCCAGAATGTCAGGTTTTCGGATACAGTCAGCGTCGGTTTCAGCCCGTCCGAATGGGACGCATAAGCAATCTGGTCTTCCGCACCCTTGATCTGACCCTTCAGCGGCGGCTGCAACCCGGCCAATGTGCGAAGAAGGGTCGTTTTGCCGATCCCGTTCGGCCCACGCAGAACCAGCGCTTTGCCCGGAGGCAGCTGAAAGCTGAGATGCTCCAGGACGGGAATGCCACCACGGGTGATCGACAGGTCGGTTACAATCAGAGTCATGAGACCCGCTTATCGGAATGTCATCAGAGGCAAAAGGTGGGATTTGCCGCAGTTCGGTTGTGGGAGCTCTGAGCAGAGAGGTCCGAGTGAAGGGCCAGCCCCTCACACACCCCGGGATATTTTCAGCCAGATGAAGGGATCCCGTCAGACCGGGATCAGAGCCAGCGCTATTCGGCGACCTTCAGAGAGCAAGACATTGTAGGTGCGGCACGCAGCCGGAGAATTCATGATTTCGACGCCGACACCGGCACACTCCAGCCGGGTGCGCAAGGATTGGGGAATGTGGGCCATGTCTTTGCCGGTACCGACAAGCAGAACGTCAATTTCATCAGCCAGTTCCAGAAGTGGCTGCGCATCTTCATAGCCGCCCCAGGTGGCAGGTCCTGCGGGGCCGGTCAGAACGGCGCCCTCGAACACATCACCGCCGATGCGGAAAAATCCGGGGCCGTAGCCATCAACCGGCTTGGCATCCGAAAACGTAACTTGGTTCAGGCGCATTCCTTCCCTCCTTCAATCCAGGATCGGCAAGCCGGAAACGACTGCTATTAGAATGACCGAATAAGCCGCGGCGCGATAGATCCGTTCGAGCTTTGGATCGAACAGCGCCTTGCCGATCAATGTCGTGGTCAGATAGGGCACGCCCAGCAGCAGGACAATCCAAAGGATCGACAGATCCGCAGCGCCTCCGATCAGGATGCTGAAGACGATGGCCACGTCCAGCAAAGCCAGAAAGATGATCGTGTTGGCACGAATCTTGCGCACATCTGAAGAGCTGGCCAGATAGAATACGATAACGACCGGGCCGGTCAGTCCGGTCATGCCGCCGATCACGCCTGCGCTGCCACCGATGGCCAGCCGTCCGGGCACACCCAGCCGCCCCTGCCAGCGCCAGCCAGTGACGATCGCCAACAGGGTCACGCCGGTGATACCGCAGGCAATCCAGCGCAGAACGATCGTGTCGGCCTGTGCCATGACCCAAAGGCCAAGCGGCACGGTTAATGCCGCTGCAACGCCCAAAGTGCTGATTTCGGTCTTGTCGCATTCACGCCATGCCTGCGGCGCCAGCGCAAAGGTCGATACGATCCCGGTGGCTGCCATCAGAAAGACGACATCGGCAATCGGCAGAAATTGAGTGGCCACCGGAACAAAGATCATCGCGGTGCCAAAACCAGTGAAGCCGCGGACAAGTCCCGCGGCTCCGATGGTAAGAACCAACCAACCCAGCCCCGGCAGGGACAAGGCCTGTTGCAACGCCTCAGGCATCAATATTGGCAAACTGGTTGCCCGCCGTGTTCGACGGCTTGGACCAGTCGCGCTTGACCCCCAGCCACAACAGGATGGTCGAGGCGACGAAGACCGATGAATAGGTGCCCACGATCACGCCCCAGATCATCGCGAATACAAATCCGCGGATCACATCGCCACCCAGAACATAAAGTGAGATCAACGCCAGCAACGTGGTGACCGAGGTCATCACCGTCCGGCTGAGCGTCTCGTTGATCGAAATGTTCAGCACCTCTTTGAGGTCTTTCTTTTTGTACTTCCGCAGATTCTCTCGAACTCGGTCGAAAACGACCACGGTATCGTTCAGCGAATAACCGACGATGGTCAGAAGGGCCGCGATAATGGCCAGATCAAAGCGGATTTGCAGTTCCGAGAAGATACCGATGGTCAGGATCACATCGTGAACCAGCGCCGCCACGGCCCCCAGCGCAAACTGCCATTCGAACCGTAGCCAGATATAGACAAGCACCGCGCCAATCGCCAAAGCCACCGCGATGACGGCGGTTTGGATCAACTCGCCCGAGACCTTGGGGCCGACGGATTCCACGGACACGAACTGAATGTCGGGAACAACCTGCTGCAACGCGCCCTCCACGGCGGTGATGGTCGCTGCTTCGACGGCCTCGGCATCTTCCTGCGCCTGGATGCGGATCATCGCAACGTTTTCGTCATCCGCAAAGGTTGGATCGAAAATCTCGGTGATGGTCACATCGCCCAGTTCCAGCGGGGCGATGGCATCTCGGTATGTGCCCACATCGATCTCGACCGCGCTTTGCGTCCGGATCGTCGTGCCACCCCGGAAATCAATACCGAAATTCAACCCTTGCAGCATGAACGAGGTGAAGGCAATCACCATCATCAGGCCGGAAATGCCCAACCAGACCTTCCAGCGGTTGAAGAAATCGAACGAGGTGTTCTGGGGTACGAGTTTCAGTCTCATGTCAAACCTCGATCGTTTTCGGACGGCGGCGTTCGAACCACATCACGACCATCAGGCGCGTCACGAAGATCGCGGTGAAGACCGAGGTCAGAATGCCGAGGCCCAGAGTGATTGCAAAGCCGCGCACCGGGCCACTGCCCATGGCAAACAGGATCACGGCGGTGATAAATGTGGTCACATTCGCATCCAGAATGGCAGACAGCGCCTTCTCATAGCCCAGTTCGATTGCACGCGCCGGACCTTTGGCGGATTTCAATTCCTCGCGGATACGTTCAAAGATCAGCACGTTGGCGTCCACCGCCATACCGACAGTCAATACAATCCCCGCGATACCCGGCAGGGTCAAGGTTGCTCCGATCACGGACAGCAGACCGAACAACAGGCCCACATTGATGATCAGCGCGATGTTGGCGAAGATCCCGAACAGACCATAGCTGAGCGCCATGAAAACCAGTACTGCCACAAAGGCCACGATTGTGGCGACTTTGCCCGCGTCGATACTGTCCTGCCCCAACTCGGGTCCGATGGTACGTTCTTCGAGGAATTCCAAACCGGCTGGCAGTGCGCCCGCTCGCAGCAGGACGGCCAGGTTGGTGCTTTCCTCAACCGTAAAGTTGCCGGTGATGATGCCCGAGCCGCCCGGAATATGACTTTGGATCACGGGGGCTGAAATCACTTCATCGTCCAGAACGATGGCAAAGGGGGCTCCGATATTGTCGCGGGTGTAATCCCCGAATTTGCGCGCACCAGACGTGTTGAACCGGAAGTTGACCGCAGGGCGGCCGTTTTGGTCGAATGCGGGCTGCGCATCGACCAGTTCCTCTCCGGTAACGACTGGAGCGGACTCAATTGTGTAGTAAACACCGCTTTCGTCAATCGACGGCACGATTTCTTCGCCGATGCCTGCAACGGCATCCGGATCGGTGCCGCGTCCGGCAACCGGGTTAAAGGTCAGTTGCGCCGTCGTGCCGATGATCTCTTTCAACTCACCCGCGCTGCCGATGCCAGGCACCTGAATCAGGATACGATCGGCACCCTGACGCTGAATGGTCGGTTCTCGGGTGCCCACTTCGTCGATCCGGCGGCGGATGATTTCCAACGATTGACGCACTGTGCGGTCGTCTGAGGCCAGTTTTTCTGCCTCGGACAACTGAACGACAATCGTGTCGCCTTCGGCACGTGCCTCGATATCCGTTGCCCCGACACCGGTCAGGGTCTGCACTTGGCGGGCAAGGCCGCGCACGACCTCCAGTGCCCGCGCCATGCCCTCAGGCTGGCTGATGCGCACGCGAATCTCATCTGGGGCCGATTCCTGACGGCGGACCGTCCCAACGGTCGAACGCTCATCGCGCAGGGCGTCACGGATATCTGGCCACATCGCCTCCATCCGGGATTCGTAGACGTCCTGCACCTGAACTTCGGCCAACAGGTGTGCACCGCCGCGCAGGTCAAGGCCCAGATTAACCAGTGACGAGGGCAGCCAGTTCGGCCATTGCCCCGCCTCGGCCTGCAACTCGGGCGTGTCCACGCCCAGCTCGATCGCGGCTTTGGCGTCGTTTGATTGCTCGACCCGTGTATAAAACGCATTTGGCAGGGCCATGATCAGGCCAGTCACGCAGACCAGCCAGATCAGAACCCGCTTCCAGGTATCAATGTGCAGCATTACCCTGCCTTTTCAAGGATTTGTAAGGTGATGTTATTTCGCAGGTTCGGTTTTGTTCAGAACCTGAGCGATGGTCGATTTGACCACACGCACTTTGACACCTTCGGCGATCTCGACTTCGATCTCGTTTTCGCCTTCCTTGACCTTCGACACTTTGCCGATCAGCCCGCCCTGGGTGACAACCTGATCCCCTCGACGCACGGCATCGACCATGGCCTGATGTTCCTTCATTTTCTTCTGCTGCGGACGGATCAGCAGGAAATACATGATCGCAAAGATCAGGATAAGCGGGAGAAACTGGGCGATTGCGCCACCTTCCATGGGATATTCCTTTGTTCAGATTTTGCGGCACCGTTCCGCAAATTTTGCCGGAACCTATGCTTTGAAATGCGTGTTTGCAAGCAAAGGTGGTCATGTGATCGGCCGCAACCTGACAAAGGTGCCACATGAACCGGTCAATCGTTGCAGATATGTCCTATGCAGATATCTCAATTTGGCTATAGTCGAACATCAGGGGGGGCAATGAGAGCTAGATACAAACCATTCCAATCGTTGACGCTTTTGCTGTCTCTGCTGAGCTTGATCCTGTGTCTGGCCGCACCGGTGAAGGCCCAGGAATTGCCTGCGGAAGCCACCGAACCCGAGGCGGAAGAAACCGAAAGTTTCAAGGCACCCGTCATCGTGGACGGCGACATGTTGTTCTTCCTGCGCGGCTCCAGCGCCCTGCCCGCGCCGGAACGTGCCGAAAGCGTGCAGAACAAGATCATTGAGGTGGCCGAGGCCTCGGAAAGCCCAACGGTCGACATCACCTTTGAAGAGACCGACCTGGGCATACGCATTCGCGCCGACGGTGAAATCGTATCGATCGTAACGGTTGCGGACGCCGAACTGGACCAGATGGAGCTGGACGTCCTCGGCTTCTTGCATGGTCAGGCCATCGAAGAGGCCATCCTTGCCTACCGCTCCAACCGTACAGATCAAGCCCGGGTATCCGGAGCGATTGAGGCCGCCGGATGGACCTTTGGCTTTGTCGTCTTCGTGCTGGTTATCCTTTGGCTGCACCGACGGATCAGGCGGCGCACTCTGAAACTGGTAAAGCGTTACTTGAAGGATGTCGAAACGGCGACGGCCAAAAGCGTTCAGGCCGAAGCAATCGCCGCCCTGATCCGATACGGGTTGAATTTTGCCCTGTTGGTCATCTTCTTTCTCGGCTTCTACTACTACCTGTCCTTCGTTCTACTGGCCTTTGCGGAAACACGCTATTTCGCGCAACTGCTGCTGACCTATCTGACAGAACCGGTACTGCTGATATTCAAGGGAATACTCAGCTATATCCCAAACCTGATTATGCTCAGCCTGATCGCATGGGTCACGTTGTACATCATCAAGGGCATGCGCGTGTTCTTCGACGCGGTCGAAGCCGGTTCGTTCGAAATGGGCGATTTTGAAAAACACTGGGTCAATCCGACGTTCAACATCGCTCGGGTTATCGTGATTCTGATAGCGCTCGTCTTTGCCGTTCCCTACATTCCCGGTTCGGATTCGGCCGCCTTCCAGGGTCTGACCATTCTGGTCGGCGCTATGCTGTCGCTGGGTGCCAACTCGGTCGTGTCCAACATGCTGGCAGGGCTGTTCGTGATCTATCGCCGCTCCACGTCAATCGGCGACCGCATTCAGATCGGAGAGCATATCGGTGACGTGGTTCAGATCAAACTGATGGAGACGCATCTGAAATCCATCAAGAACGAGCTGATTTCGATCCCGAACGCCCAATTGATGAATTCGGACGTCGTGAATTTCTCGAAGAAAACCGATGGCAGTGGTTTGCTGCTGCACACGACGGTTGGTATCGGATATGAAGAACCGCCCGAAAAAGTCGAAGCAATGCTGATTGAGGCGGCCAACCGCACCAAGGGGATCAAGGCCAAGCCTGAACCTTTCGTGTTGTGGACGGCGCTGGCCGACTACGCCATCAATTATCAGATCAACGGTTACACCACCCGCGGCAGCATCATTCCGAAAATCCGCTCGGACCTGCATCGCAACATTGTCGCCGTTTTCAACGAGAACAAAGTGCAGATCATGACGCCATCTTACATGGCTGATCCACCAGAACCAAAAATCCCGGCGGAGGAATGGGATGGACATCTGGCACATGAAACCCACGACGAGGCCGATAAGTCTTAACCGGCGCTACACCCTGCCCCACAGATGGTGCATAAGCGGTTTCAGTGATTCACGCATTCAAGGATCTGAGACATGCACGACATCCGCGCCATTCGCGAAAACCCTGCCGCATTCGACGCCGCTTTAGCGCGCCGTGGGGACGCGCCGGTGTCGTCAGATTTGCTTAGGCTGGACGAAAGCCGCCGCGCCAAGATTCTGGCGGCCGAAACAGCGCAAGCCGAACAGAACAAAGCGTCCAAAGAAGTCGGGGCTGCCAAAGCTCGAGGCGACGAAGCCGAATTCGAACGCCTGCGCGCGCTGGTCGCCGAGAAAAAGGCCGAAATCGCGCGTATGCAGACCGAGGCCAAGGATCTGGATGCCCTGCTGACGGATCAGTTGATCCGGATCGCAAATCTGCCCGCCGAGGATGTGCCGGATGGCGTGGATGAAAACGACAATGTCGAGATCAGCCGCTGGGGCACACCGCGTGAACTGGATTTTGCGCCAAAGGAACACTTCGAGATCGAAGCCGTTCAGCAAGGCATGGATTTCGAAACCGCGGCCAAACTCTCGGGTTCGCGATTTGTGCTGTTGTCCGGTGGCGTCGCCCGCATTCATCGCGCTTTGGCGCAGTTCATGCTGGATACGCATATCACCGAAAACGGGCTGACCGAGGTGAATGGCCCGGTTCTGGTTCTGTCCGAGATGATGCAGGGCACCGGCCAATTGCCGAAATTTGGCGAAGACAGCTATCAGACCCGCGAAGGCTGGTGGCTTATCCCGACCTCCGAAGTGTCGCTGACCAATATCGTAAACGACAGTTTGATCGAGGAAAGCTATCTGCCCCGTCGCTACACCGCGCATTCCCTGTGCTTCCGGTCCGAGGCCGGATCCGCGGGCAAAGACACCCGCGGGATGTTGCGACAGCACCAGTTCGAAAAGGTCGAGATGGTTTCGATCACGCATCCGGACAAATCGGATGAAGAACAAAAGCGCATGCTGCGCTGCGCCGAGGGCATTCTGGAAAAGCTGGGCATTCCTTACCGCACTGTCATCCTGTGTACCGGTGACATGGGCTTTGGCGCCCGCCGCACCTATGATATTGAGGCTTGGTTGCCCGGTCAGGACACCTATCGCGAGATCAGCTCGGTTTCGACCTGTGGTGATTTCCAGGCCCGCCGCATGAACGCAAGGTTCCGCCCCGAAGGTGGCGGCAAGCCGGAATACGTCCATACGCTGAACGGTTCGGGTTTGGCCGTTGGGCGTTGCCTGATTGCCGTGCTGGAAAATGGCCAGAACGCGGACGGCACCGTGACCCTGCCCGAAGTCCTGAGCCCCTATCTGGGCGGCAAACTGACCCTGCAACTGGACGGCACACTGGCCTGAAAAACGAAACCGGCACCACCGGGCGCCGGTTCACAATGCAAGACGGGGCGAAGGAATTTATTTCTTCGCCTTTTTCTTGTCCTTCTTGCTATCTTTCTTCTTGTCACTTTTTTTCTTGCCCTTCTCGGCGTCCTTTTTGCCCTTCTTGGCGTCTTTTTTCTTTTCGTCCTTTTTCGATTTTTTGTCCTTCTTGGACTTTGCTTTCACCTTATCCTTGGCCTTGGAAAACGCTGCTTCCATTTCTTTGCGTTTCTTGGCGGCTTTTTCAGCTTTCGCCTTGGCCTTGGCCTTTTTCTTGGCGGCGGCTTCGGCTTTTTCGGCCGCCGCTTGTTCTTCTGCCGCTTTGCGTGCAGCTTCTTCCGCCCGTTTTTCTGCCGCTACAGCGGCCACGGTCTTGCGCGGGGCGGCTTTTCGTGTCGCCGGCTTTCGGGCGGCTGGTTTTGCGGCTGCTGGCTTCCGTGCCGCTGACTTTCGTGCCGGCGCCTTGCGCGCGCCAAGTTTACCGGCAGTGGGTGTTGCGGCTATTGCGGCTTTTGCGGCTTCGATCAATACGGCGGCTCGACTCTCACCGACCCGAGGAACCTTGACCAGATCTGCGGGTGACGCCTTCGCTATCACTTCTGCGGTCTTAAAGCCATTGGCTGCAAGGGCTTTTTCCAGCGCCTCTCCCACACCTTTTACGTCGGTCACTGCAGTCATCTAAGGGTCCTTTCTCTATCGCCCTGCCTCATCGCGTATACATTGGAAATGCATGTACGCCAGTTCAGCGCTTGCCTTCTCAGAGCCAATGGATCAGCTATGCGCCAACCCAGCGGTTCGGTCATTTTTCGGGAATGGCACGAGGCGTTTCGCATCCTCATCCCAAAGCTTGAGGTTCAAAGCCGCCACTGCCTCGGGGAACTTGATCCGACGAGGCGTGAATTCAGGCGGCAGGTTATAGTGGCAGGCCCGCAACCGGTACGACGGGATACGTGCGTTGTAATGATGGATGTCATGTAGCGTGATGCAGGCGACGGCAGTATCGAACCACCATCCGAAATCCAGTGCAGAAGATCCATGCAACGCTGCAGTCTGCGGGTTCAGATCAGGACGGCGATCCCAATAGGTATCTTCAAAATTGTGTTGCAGATACACGAGAAACACACCCAGCATTCCGCCCAGAAAAGAAAATACCAGCCAGACCAGAATACCGGTCATGCCCGCCACCAGGTACAACAGGCCCAAAAATACGATGATCGAGGCATTGTGCAGCAAGACGCCTTTGACACCGAAACGAACAGTGTTCTTGGGCCAGCGATAGCGAATGAAATATGTGAACAGCGCACCGACCGGCACCAGAATGAAAGGGTTTCGATACAGCCTGTAAAACAAACGTGTTTTCCAGTCCGCATTTTTCCATTCCTGCAATGTCATGGTGTGAATTTCGCCGGTCTCACGATGCTCAAGGTTTCCGATCCCCGCGTGGTGCAGATTGTGGTTCTGTTTCATCACCTCGAACGGTGCAAAGGTGAATGGCGACAGACCATGCCCTGCCCATTCGTTCTGCATTCGCGTTTCAAACAGCGAATGGTGCCCGCAATCATGTTGCAGCACATAAAGGCGTACCGCCGAAAAGGCGAAGACGATCCCGGCCGGGATCATGATGTACCAGCGATCCACGAATACGATCGCCAGAGACAGCGATGCGAAATACACCGCAAACGTGCCAAAATAGCTCAGTGCAGCCAATCTGTTGTCCTGAACTGCGTAGTGTCTTGTGTATTCCCTCAGATCCATCCAGTCCGCTCCCCACGATGGCCCTGTTTTAATCTGCTAAAATCCAGTCGCGGCTCAACCGCGTGCAGGCAATGCATGTGCTGACAGATGCACACACATGAATGCTAGCGCGCAGAACAGGGGCTGTCACGCCCTCAGAGCGAAAACGCTGAAAATTGGCGCAGTTACGCGCTGGCGTCAGGATCACCGGCACTGAAATACGCGAGCCTTTCATATGACGGAAGCGCCCGAAAAATACTGCCCTGAAGTGTCTCGGAACGCTTCAACCGCATTCGTATGCCCCTCTGAGTTGACGCGTGGAGGCTGCCGATCAGAAAAACAAACAGTATTTTCAGGCCTGTTGATTGACTTTATCGAGAAATATTTTGCCATTTGCGCCATTCATCTGCGTCTCGCTTGCGGGGTACTCTTTTAACGGCTTCGGCACCTCATCCTCTGCCGCCATCTTGACTGGCAATGCAGTCCTGCACGAGTTGCGCGGTCGCGGGCTGCACCTCGGTTCAGGATCGCAGTTTGGTCTATGGGGAACGCAGCGGCGTGAACATCGCCTTGCGCTCTGATCCAGCCAAGGCACTGCCTGTCGAGGTCAACGCAGGTGTGCAGCGCCGCGTGACAACGCTGGTTCCGCCCATATCACGCAATCAAAACAAACGACCCAATGATGAGGCGGTCAGTTTGGTTTCGACATTTGACCTGACCTATGACAATGCCGACGCTTCCAAAGGTCTTTTCGGAGGTCGAACGCGAATTGCATCGATCTTCACGATAGGTTCAGCCGCGACCGAACTGGCGACGGCCATTGAACAGGGCAATGGGACGTCAGAGGGTATCGCCAATGCCGCAGAAGCGAACCGCACATTCGTCCTTGGGAACGATTGAGACAGTCTGCCTGTGTCATCAAAGCCCTGATTCTGGTGCTCAGCTTACCCGCGTCCCTTCAGATGCTTGGCCAATGCGCCCGCGTTTTTCTTGCGCCGACCCTTGTAGGGGTTCTTGTCCCCCTGCCCGCGCAGCGTCAGGCGGATCGGTGTTCCGGGCATGTCGAAATCCTGCCGTAATCCGTTCACCAAGTAACGGGTATAGCTTTCAGGCATTTTGTCGGGATGCGAACACATCACCACAAACCCCGGAGGTCGGGTTTTGGCCTGCGTCATGTAGCGCAGTTTGATCCGGCGTCCCTGTGGGGCTGGCGGCGGGTGTTGTTCCAGCATCGCGGTCAGCCAGCGATTCAAGGCGGCAGTCGGCACCCGGCGGTTCCAGACGTCATGGGCGCGCAGGATCGCGGCGCGCAAACGCTCCAACCCCCGGCCCGTCTTGGCAGACACCGTGATCAGCGGCGCGCCGCGCAGTTGCGGCAGCAGACGGTCAAACGACTCTTTCAACTCGCGCAGCTTTTCCTGCTTGTTGTCTTCGATGTCCCACTTGTTGACGGCGACGACAACGGCCCGGCCTTCGCGCTCGGCCAAATCGGCAATCCGCAGATCCTGCTGTTCAAACGGGATCGCGGCGTCCAGCAACACAACGACGACCTCGGCAAATTTTACCGCGCGCAGACCGTCCGACACGGAAAGCTTTTCCAGCTTTTCCTGTACTTTTGCTTTCTTGCGCATCCCTGCGGTGTCAAAGATCCGCATCGGCGTGCTTTGGCCGTCCGGGTCAGCCCAGTCGATTCGCAAACTGATTGCGTCACGCGTGATCCCGGCTTCTGGCCCGGTCAACAGACGGTCTTCGCCGATGATCTTGTTGATCAAGGTGGATTTGCCCGCATTCGGACGCCCCACCACCGCAACCTGCAAGGGCTTGGCCGCGGTGATCAGCGGCGTCTCGCCCTCACCGTCTTCGTCCAGTTCAATGTCCGTTTGCGGGGCGTCCTCGACCTGTTTTTCCTCTGCCGCATCCGCCAGAGGCATCAGCTGCGCATAGAGGTCCGTCATCCCTTCACCATGTTCGCCCGACAAGCGGACCGGTTCACCCAGACCAAGGTTGTAAGCTTCCAGAACACCCGCATCCGCAGCATTGCCTTCGGCCTTGTTGGCCGCAAGGATCACGTGCTTGGACCGTTTGCGCAGGATCTCTGCGAACATTTCATCCGTTGGTGTCACACCCACGCGCGCGTCGATCATGAACAGGCAGACATCAGCCATGTCCACGGCACGTTCCGTCAGACGGCGCATCCGCCCCTGAAGGCTGTCATCCGTCGCGTCCTCAAGACCCGCCGTATCAATCACTGTAAAGCGTAGATCGCCCAGACGCCCGTCGCCTTCGCGCAGGTCACGCGTCACGCCGGGCTGGTCGTCGACCAGGGCCAGACGTTTGCCCACAAGGCGGTTGAACAGGGTGGATTTGCCCACATTCGGGCGCCCCACGATGGCGAGGGTCAGCGACATGATACTCAACTTTCAAGACTCAAGAAGCGCCCTTTAGCGCATCTTGCCGTCAACGGAAAGCGTGTAGATCCCCCTTAGAGGAAACGACATACAGCGTTTGCCCGGCGACAACCGGAGCCGTAGTTGCACCTCCGGGAACTTCGACCTGGTGAACCAGTGCCCCGTTAACCGGATTGAAGAAGCGCAGATAACCATCATTGGATGCAATCACAATACGGCCTCCGGCCAGGATCGGACCGTAATGTGCAAAGATCGGACCGCGGCGGCCTCGCTTGTCCTTGACAAAGCTTGGCAGATCCTGCGCCCAGATGACCGAGCCATCGGCCGCATTCAAGCGCGCCAGCTGACTGCGGTCACTGATCAGGAAGATGCTGTTGCCTGCGGGCCAGACAGTGTCGACCGCGCCTTCATCGGCGGTCCAGCGGCGTTCACCGGTGGCAGCGTCAAAGGCAACGGTCCGGCCAGAATGGTTGCCGATATAGATTGTGTTTCCGACAACCATCGGACTGCCGGTCACGTCAACGATCTGCGCGGCGGCCCGTCCCCGCCGCCCGCCTGCGACCGACGCATTCCAGCGACGGATGCCCCCACGGCGGAAGGTGGCCGCAACATCGCCGGACCCGAATGCAAACACAGCCAGGTCCGAGGCAATCACCGGTGCCGGTGCGCCCAGAACGTTACCGACGCTGGGCGTGCCTTCGATTTGCCAGGCGATACGCCCATCCTTGGTGTTGATGGTCCACCCGGTTTCGTCCCCCGCAACCAGGTACAACAACCCGTCATTGACCATCGGAGAGCCGCTTCCGGTTGCATCCAATCGCTTCTGCCAACGCACGGCGCCCGTTTTTGCATCCAATGCGGTCAGTCGTCCGAACCCGGACGACACATAGAGAACGCCGTTCGAATACGCCATGCCGCCACCGGTGGCGTCTGCATCACCGTCGCTTGGCGGAACCAGATCGGTATCCCAGGCCAACTGGCCCTGCGGCGTGACCGCTGACACCGTCGCCCCCGCATCCAGTGTATAGATCAACCCGCCTGCAACCACCGGTTCGGCGGTGATACGTTGCTTGCGCGAGTCACCCTGCCCGATCGACACGGACCAGACCCGCTGTGGCGTGGCACGCAGTGCCGCGTTCGTGGTTCGGTAAGCAGCCGTACCAGGGCTTTGCGGCCAGCTGGCATTTGCTTTCTGAGCTGGCAAGCTGATGGGCTGAGAGCCGCTTTTTTCCACTGTTTCCAGATCAGACGCCGGACGGATGTCTTCACGTTCTCCGGGCAAAATCGCTTCGGGAGGTTCACAGGCGGTCAATGCGGTCAAAGCCAGTGCCGCAACCGGCAACCCCGCGCGGGAAATTAGTCTTGTTACCATGGTGTTCCGAACTCGCCTGTCATTAAGTCTTTTGTCCCGCCTGGTCAGCCCTGTTGTGCCGCCAATGGCTCGGGTTCGCCGCCCAACGCGATAATCAGCTGGGCCGCACGCTGTTGCAGATCAATACCGACCTCGGCGTCCTGACGCAGCGCCTGCAAGCGGTCCAGTGCCGCATCGACATTGCCCTCGGACACGTCGATCAGGGCCAGTTGTTCTTCGGCCAGCAGTCGAAGGGGCGCACCCGGCGCTGCCAGCGCTTCGAACTGCTGTCGACGGTCGGCGGCGGGCAAGGTGTCGCTTTGCAACAAAAGCGCCTTGAAGCTTGCGATCGCACGATAGATCTCGGGCAAATCCCCCTGCACGGCAACCGCGTTCAGACTGTTGACCGCCTCTTCGCGCGATCCCGCTTCAAGCTGGGACGCAGACAGCAGCATGTTCAGAACAGCATTCCCGCCCGGCGACTGCGCCTCGATTTCCCGCAAACCGGCTGCCCGTGCATCAGAATCGTTTTCCGACAGGGCCGCAAGAATCGAGTCACCCAGATCCTGCGCCTGCGCCGTATCGCGGGATTTGCGGTATTCATTGAATGCCGCCCCGCCGACAATCAGCGCGACCGCCGCCACACCAACCCAGCCCCAGCGGCGCAGCAGCAGATACATCCGGTCACGGCGTACCTCTTCCGTGACCTCATCAATGAAACTGTCGGTGTCGCTCATTCCTGCCCCCTGGGCTGTGTGTCTTGCATAAGTGCGCCATGTCATACCCCGGCACCAACGCCAAGCCAAGGGTCCGATTTTGCGCATTTTCACCGCTTGGCTTCTCTCTTGCGAAAAAAACTAAACCGAACTATTCAGTTTAGTGTAGAAATTACACAGCCGACGCCCCATTTCATACCAAGACGGCCCGCTTGCGTTGGCACCGAATTCTAGGAGAAACACTCAATGCGTTTGATTTCTTTCATCAACGCCCTTCTGGTTATTATTGCGTTGTATTTTCTTGTTTTTGAGCGCGACTCTTTGTTTGCATTCGCCGGGCGTGGCGAAGCGGAAGAAGCGGCGCAGACCGAAGCCACCGAATCCGACGAGACCGATATTGATGCCGTTGGCGTGGTCGCCCTGCGTTCGCAGGCGCGCGAAATTGACAGTGCGGTTCTGCTGCGTGGACAAACCAAGGCGAACCGGCAAGTCGAGGTTCTGTCTGAAACCACATCCACGGTGATCTCGGAACCCAAGCGCAAAGGTGCCTTTGTCGAGGCCGGGGATGTTCTGTGTGAACTCGACCCCGGCACGCGTCCGGCGCAACTGGCCGAGGCGCTGGCCGGAAAACTCGAAGCCGAAAGCCGCATTCCCGAGGCTGAAGCCCGCTTGCAGGAGGCGCATGCCCGTGTGGCCGAGGCCGAAATCAATCTGACGGCTTCGCGCAAACTGGCGGAAACCGGGTTTGCTTCGGAAACCCGCCGGATTTCCAGCGAGGCTGCGATGAGCGCCGCCAAAGCAGGTGTAAAATCCGCCGAAGCCGAGTTGGAGGCGACCCGGGCCGGAATCGAAGCAGCCACAGCCGCAGTTGAAGCCGCGCAGCGAGAGGTCGGACGCCTGACCATCAAAGCCCCGTTCAAGGGCCTGCTGGAAAGCGACACCGCAGAATTGGGCAGCCTGATGCAGCCCGGATCGCTGTGCGCAACCGTGATTCAGCTTGATCCGATCAAACTGGTCGGGTTCGTGCCGGAAACCGAAGTCAACCGTGTTCAGGTGGGGTCCGAGGCATCGGCAACGCTGGTCACCGGTCGGCAGCTTGGCGGCCGCGTCACTTTCCTCAGCCGGTCGGCTGATGAAACAACGCGTACGTTCGAAGTTGAAATCACGGTTCCGAACCCGGATCTGACCATTCGCGACGGTCAGACCGCGACCATCCGCATCGCAGCCGAAGGCACAAAGGCACATCTGCTGCCGCAATCCGCTCTGACCCTAAGCAACGAGGGTCAATTGGGTGTGCGTACGGTCGGCACCGGCAATGTGGTGGATTTCCTGCCTGTCCGCATTCTGCGTGACACGGCAGAGGGTGTCTGGGTCGACGGTCTGCCTGAAACAGCTGACATCATCATTGTCGGACAAGAGTTCGTGACACGCGGTGTGACCGTTGCGCCGACCTATCGGGAAGCTTCACAATGACCGGTATCGTCGCATGGGCCGCAGATCGGGCCCGCATGGTGTTGGCATTTATCGCCATCTCGCTGGTTATCGGCGGATTTGCCTATGTCTCGCTTCCGAAAGAAGGCGAGCCGGATATCGAAATCCCTGCCCTGTTTGTATCAGTGCAGTTTCCCGGGATTTCCGCAGAGGATTCTGAAAACCTGCTGATCAAACCGATGGAGACCGAACTGGCGGATCTCGACGGGCTCAAGGAAATGACATCGACCGCTGCGGAAAACTATGCGGGGGTCGCGCTGGAATTTGACTTCGGTTGGGACAAGACCGCGATCATGGCCGATGTGCGTGACGCCATGAACACAGCCCAGGCGGACTTTCCCGAGGGCGCAGAACAATATTCCCTGACCGAGATCAACTTTTCCGAATTCCCGATCGTCATCGTGAACCTGACCGGTCCTGTTCCCGAACGCACGATGGCCCGTGTCGCCAAGGATCTACAGGACGATCTTGAGGCTCTGGATTCCGTTCTCGAAGCCGGTATCGCAGGCAATCGCGACGAGATGCTCGAGGTCGTGATCGACCCGCTTCGGCTCGAGGCGTACAACGTGACGGCGGACGAGCTGATCAACGTAGTTCGAAACAACAACCAGTTGATCGCGGCCGGTGAAGTTGAAACCGCGCAGGGCACCTTCTCGGTCAAGATACCGTCGTCGTTCAAAACCGCACAGGATGTTTACGGCCTGCCCATCAAGGTCAATGGGGATCGGGTCGTCACCTTGGGGGAGCTGGCACAGATCAACTACACTTTCGAAGACCGCGAAGGGACGGCCCGTTTCAACGGTGAACCGACCGTCGCGTTGCAGGTGGTCAAGCGCAAGGGCTATAACCTGATCGACACCGTCGCGCAGGTGAAGGAAACCATTGCGCATGCAAAGACCAAGTGGCCGCCCGAGCTTCAGGCGGCGGTTGACCTGGGCACATCGAACGACCAGAGCCGCATCGTCGGCTCGATGGTCAGCCAGCTTGAAGGCTCGGTTCTGACCGCGATTGCGCTGGTGATGATCGTGGTTCTTGCCTCGCTGGGTACGCGGGCCGCCCTGCTGGTCGGTTTTGCGATCCCGACCTCGTTCCTGCTGTGTTTTGCGTTTCTGGCGGTCATGGGTGTCAGCATCTCGAACATCGTGATGTTCGGCCTCATCCTGGCGGTGGGGATGCTGGTGGATGGCGCCATCGTCGTGGTGGAATACGCCGACAAACGCATCAAGGAAGGCGTGGGCCCGATGCACGCCTATGTCGAGGCCGCCCAGCGCATGTTCTGGCCCATCGTGTCCTCGACCGCAACGACACTCTGTGCGTTCCTGCCCATGTTGTTCTGGCCCGGTATTCCCGGCGAGTTCATGGGAATGCTGCCGGTCACGCTGATCTTCGTTCTGTCGGCTTCACTGATCGTGGCGCTGATCTATCTGCCGGTCATGGGCGGTGTATCCGGCCGGCTGAGCCGCCTCTTCGATCGGTCTTCGACCTGGTTGCGGGCCCGCACGCCATGGTGGGTCCGGGTGCTTATGGTGCCGCCGTCGCTATACATGATCTTTCTGGGTGCGATGCAGGTTCTGAACCCCAACTACCTGCTGCCCGGTGGCTCGATCGCCGGCGCCCTGCTGTTCCTGTTCGGGGCGTTTGCCGGGTCTGTAACCCTGAGCGCGGCCAAAATTGAACGCGCCGAAGAGGACCACGTTCATACAGCGGACGAACACACGTTTTTTGGCCACGTCGTTCGGTTCCTTGTCGGCAATCCGATCATGCCGATCGTTTCCCTGCTGACGGTTTTCACGGCGGTGTATTTCGTGGCCTTCGTCTGGTTTCCTCAGGAATCCCGCGGGGTTGAATTCTTCGTGGAAAGCGAACCTGAACAGGCCACCGCATATGTGCGTGCCCGCGGGAACCTTTCCCTGGCGGAAAAAGACGCGATGGTTCTTGCCGCCGAAGAGATCATCGGATCTCATCCCGCGGTCATCAATGTCTTTGCCTTTGCGGGCGAAGGTGGCCTGAACCAGAATAACGGTGGCGCTCAGGCGCCGGCCGATACAGTGGGCCGGGTTCAGTTCGAAATCATCCCTTGGGAGGATCGACCCAACATATCGGAATCCGCTCTGTGGGGCCTGTTCGAGCGGCACTTCGTAGCGCCCGAATATGACGGCGACTTTGTGATTGATGAACTGAATGCCCAACTTGCAACGATCCCCGGTATCATCGTCGAGATTCTGCCCTTGGAGCAAGGCCCTGCTTCGGCCAAGCCTGTGCATCTGCGCATCAAGGGTGACGGGTGGGAAGACCTGACCTCGGCAGCGATCACAGCCCGCGAGGTTTTCGACACCACGCCGGGCCTGATCAAGACCGAAGACACCCTGCCCCTGCCCGGTATCGACTGGCAGATTGACGTGGATGTCGCCAAGGCCGGTCGGTTCGGAGCCGACGTGGCAACCGTCGGCGCCATGGTCCAATTGGTCACGCGGGGCATATTGCTGGGCGAGATGCGCCCGGACAGCAATGACGAAGAGATCGAAATTCGTGTTCGCCTGCCCGAAGAAGACCGCGTTTTGTCGACACTGGATACACTCAAGGTTCGTACCCCGGACGGTTTGGTGCCGTTGTCGAACTTCGTAACGCGCAAACCCGTGGCCAAGCTGGCCGAGATCAACCGCGTCGACCAGCAGCGATACTACGACGTCAAAGCGGATGTCGAACCGGGGCTGAGCAAGGTCGTGACTGAAGGCCCCGATGGAAATCAGGTGCGGATGGCCGTCATGCGTGAAGTGACGGAAGGCTACACACCGACCGGCACCGTTCTGAATGGTACGGGTGGAAAGTCATATGAACTGGTTCAACTGACCGGCGCAGAAAGTGTCGACCAGCTGCGCAGCGCAATCGAAGACGGGGACGCGCAGTTTGCGCTGATCAACCCGAACGAGCGAATTGCGGTGCTGACGGAATGGCTGGAAACCGGCCCGTTCGCCAACGCGATCAGCTGGGAATGGACCGGTGATCAGGAAGAACAGGAAGAATCCGGCGCCTTCCTGGTGAACGCGTTCATGGGCGCCCTGGGGCTGATGTTCGTGATCCTGCTGGCGCAGTTCAACTCGTTCTACAATTCAGTTCTCGTGCTGCTGGCGGTGGTTCTGTCCACTACCGGGGTTCTGATCGGCATGATCGTGATGGAACAGCCCTTCTCGATCATCATGACCGGGACCGGCATCGTGGCCCTGGCCGGTATCGTGGTGAACAACAATATCGTTCTGATCGACACCTATCAGGAATACAGCAGCTATATGCCAAGGATCGAGGCGATCATCCGCACCGCGGAGTCCCGTATCCGCCCTGTGCTGCTGACCACGCTGACAACGATGGCCGGTCTGACACCGATGATGTTCGGCCTGTCGCTGGACTTCATCAATGGCGGCTATTCCATCGACAGCCCCACCGCACTGTGGTGGAAACAGCTGGCCACGGCGGTGGTCTTTGGCCTGGGCATTGCAACTGTCCTGACGCTGATCGTGACGCCATCGCTTTTGGCCTTGCGGGTCTGGGTGACAACCTATGCGATTTGGCTCAGCCGAGTTCTGGCCCGTGTAACGGCAGGCCGGTCCAGCCAGATCGCGCAGGACATGGCGATTGGGCGCTCTGCCCGGCAGATGCAGGCCACTGAAATTGTGTGGGAGGACGACTCGCGTTTTGAAGGATCAGAACAGGACAGTCGATCAGATCAGTCTGGTCGCCCCTCTGGCCCGCCGCTGAAAGCTGCTGAATAAAGGAAGAGGACCGGTATTCCCGGTCCTTTTTCATTTGGCCATCATCACAACCGGGACCACGTCTGATGCGCACAAATCGCATGTTCGCATCCTTTGACCAGCAGCTTGTCCCCCTGCAACGTCATCTGTGGCACCGCATCCACGTTGATCAGCGGGACCCAGAATTCGCCGCCGCCGTATTTTCCACCGCCTTCACCGACCACGTCCCAGAACAGTTTTTTACCGATATTCGGTGTTTGGACTTCCTTGCCTGAAGCGTCATAGGCCGAAAGGATCCGACCGCAGAACTTGTCCCCACACGCCGTGATTTTGATATGCGAAATCAGGTTCTTGCGGTCAGGTTCAGTCTTCCAGACACCCACGATGGGATCGGCCGCCACAATGACGGGCAGACAAATCGCTATCACAACAGATGATAGTCGTGATTTCAGTCGCTTCATCATGACAGGCACCCTCCTGGTTTGGTGTATCCTACCCTGTTTCGTCCCATGTTTGGATCTTCAGGCCGCTTCCCCGTCCGATTGCTGCCGGTTCCACAATTGGGCATACCGCCCCGACCGCGCCAGCAACTCGTCATGCGTGCCCTGTTCGATGACCTCGCCCGCTTCCAGAACCACGATCCGATCAGCTTCGGCAATGGTGCTGAGGCGATGGGCAATGGTGATAACCGTACGACCCTCTCCTGCGCGCGCCAGCGCATCCTTGATGTCCTGCTCGGTATCCGTGTCCAGGGCCGAGGTCGCCTCGTCCAGCAACAGGATCGGCGGGTTCTTGAGCAAAGTCCGCGCGATGCCGACTCTTTGTTTTTCACCACCTGACAGTTTGAGCCCCCGTTCGCCGACCATAG
Source organism: Ruegeria sp. A4 (assembly GCF_056543025.1). Taxonomy (NCBI): domain Bacteria; kingdom Pseudomonadati; phylum Pseudomonadota; class Alphaproteobacteria; order Rhodobacterales; family Roseobacteraceae; genus Ruegeria; species Ruegeria sp. A4. The sequence continues at coordinate 1,060,889 of NZ_JBQGAW010000001.1, forward strand.
TGTCATAGCCTTCGGGCAGCGAGGTGATGAAATCGTGAATTTGCGCAGCTCGGGCGGCGGCCGCGACCTCCTCCGGGGTGGCGTCGTCACGGCCATAGGCAATGTTGTACCGGATGCTGTCGTTGAACAGTACCGTGTCCTGCGGCACAACGCCGATGGCCGCGTGCAGGCTGGACTGCGTCACATCCCGCACATCCTGCCCGTCGATCTTCAAGGCTCCTTTGGTCACATCGTAGAACCGGAACAGCAGCCGCCCGATGGTTGATTTGCCAGACCCGGTTGCCCCGACGATGGCCACGGTCTGCCCGGCAGGAACGGTCAACGAAACACCTTTGAGGATCTCCCTCTCAGGGTCATAGCCGAAATGCACGTCGTCCAGCGTGACTTCGCCGCCATTTACCTTGAGGTTGGGCGCACAGGGTTTGTCGGTGACTTCGGCGGGCTGTTCCAGCAGATCGAACATCTGACCCATATCGACCAACGACTGCCGGATTTCCCGATAGACCGTCCCCAGAAAATTCAGCGGTACGGTGATCTGGATCATGTAGGCATTAACCATGACGAAATCGCCCACTGTCAGGTTCCCGCTCTGAACCCCGATTGCAGCCAGAACCATCACACCAATCAAACCACAGGTGATCAGGAATGACTGGCCAAAATTCAGAAATGCCAGCGAATAAGCCGTTTTCAACGCCGCCCCGGCATAGGCTTTCATCGACACATCATATCGTTCAGCTTCGCGGGCTTCGGCATTGAAATACTTGACGGTTTCGAAATTCAGCAGGCTGTCGATGGCGCGCTGATTGGCTTCGGTGTCCTGATCGTTCATCTCGCGCCGAAGCTTCACCCGCCATTCGGTCACGGCAAATGTAAACCAGATATACAGGCCGATTGTGACGGCGACGACCACCAGATACCAGACATCGAACAGCCACATCAGGATGATCGCCACCAGCAGCAGTTCCAGGATCAGCGGCCCGATCGAGAACAGCATAAAGCGCAACAGGAACTCGACGCCCTTGACACCCCGTTCGATGATGCGGCTCAGCCCTCCGGTACGGCGGGACACGTGGTAACGCATCGAGACGTTGTGAATATGCCGAAAGGTCTCGAGCGCCAACGCCCGCAGGGCCCTTTGCCCTACGGGCGCAAAGGCCGCATCCCGCAGTTGTTGGAAACCCACGGTCAGCATCCGCGCCACGCCATAGGCAACCGTCAGCCCGACCGCGCCCAGCGCCACCGGCGGCACGCCTTCACCTGCCAGGGCGTCAACGGCACCTTTGTAAAGGATCGGCGTATAGACCGCGATCAGCTTGGCCAGAACCAGCATGACCATGGCAATCACCACGCGGCGCTTTACCCATGGCTCATCCTGTGGCCAAAGATACGGCGCCACTTTGCGGATCGTGCGCCAGCCCGAGCTTCGTTCGTCGCGCGGCACCGTATCGTCCGGGGTCATAGTAGGTGTTCGTCTCATCACGTACCTTAACTGCGGTCAGAGATTGACCCCGGCCCGCTTGGGCCAAAGGCGATGCTTATTCAGGTATGGTGAAGACCTGCCCCGGATAGATCAGATCCGGATCGCGGATCAGGTCGCGATTGGCCTCGAACAGCCGTACATACAGGACCCCGTCGCCAAACCGGTCGCGCGAGATGGCCCACAGCGTGTCGCCCCGTTGAACCGTAACCGAACGGATGGCAGCTGCTTCGCCCTGCGCGTTGGCCTGGCTGGCCGCCACGGCGGCATCCAGCACTTCAACCGGCTCTCGCTTGAACGGCGTTTCGACCCGGCTCAGCACCGTCCCGTCCGTATTCACCGCGTCCACGCGCAGCGTGTAGACACCCGGATCAATTCCCTCCAGATCGCTGCGCCAGGATCCATCCTCTTTCGGGTCGAGATCGGCGATCAGGCGATTGTTCAGGTACAGTCGAACGGCTGCACCGTCCTGCACACGTCCTGTCAACTGAACATTGCCGGTATCAGAATATCCGATTGTATCCAGTGCGATCTGATCGGGGGGCGTATCCCGCACCACAGGCGGCTGCACCAGCTCAACCCCTTCTTCGCCGGACCGCAGCACCGCAATCTGCTGATCCGGTTCGGGTGTCTGCGGCGGCAAGTCGGCGGTTTGCGTTTCCTCGGTCTCCGGCACGGTGGGTTCGGTTCCGGTCACGTCAGTTTCTGGCGCCGGAACTTCGGTCGTCGTTTCGGGCTCAACATCTTCATCGGCTGTCGCGATCGTGGCGTCTTCGGCATCGGCCGTCGTGTCCGGATCGGATGCCAGCGATTCTTCAGTTACAGGCGCTTCTTCGACCGGCTTTGGCAATGCCGCAATCAGATAGTCGTCGGACTGTGTGATCCGTTCGCCATCCTTGCTTTGCAGGACCAACCCCTGAGCCGCGTCGCTGAACGGGATCGAAACGAATTCGGCAAACTGGCCGCTGCCGTCCACGGTAAAGCTGTGCAGGGGTTCGCCGTTCAGCAGCACCTCGATCCGGCTGCCGGGCTCGGCATCGCCGGACAACAGCGCCGTGCCATCTGGCTCAACAAATATCTGATCCAGCGCCGGAGGGACCGCTGGCTGGGGCGCGGTATCATCCGTCTTGGCAACGGCAGTATCTGCGTCAGGGGCGTCGGCCGCTTTACCTGTGTCCTCGGCAGGCTCGGTCGTGGGCCCTTCATCCACAGGAGCCGCCTGTTCAGCCACTTCCGGTTCCGAAACCTGCGCATCCTGCCCTACAGGTTCCGGGGCCACGGCAGAGGCGGTTTCCTGCGGGGCGCTCGGCTCGGGCGTTTTGGTGAAGACGCCGGACAGATACAATCCACCCGCGCCCAATATCGCAACAAGACCTGCAATCACCCCCCAGATGAAATTGCCCGAGCTTCCGTTTCCCGATTTGGCGTCCATTATTTTCCTTTCACTCCACCGGGCAAAAGCTATGCGTTGAAAAGCTTTCCGACGGACAGTTGAGCCAATCTATCAATCCCGCTATCACGGGTCAAAACCCCTGACACAACCCCGGAGCCCCTCTTTGATGTCTCAGAAATCAGTCTGTGTGTACTGCGGGTCACGCAATGGAGCCGAGAAAGCTTATTCTGAAACTGCACGGCAGTTCGGCAGCCTGCTGGCGCAGGAAGGCTGGCGGCTGGTCTACGGAGCCGGCGATGTCGGTTTGATGGGTGAAGTGGCCCGCGCCGCGCAGAATGCCGGTGGTGAAACTTTCGGCGTCATTCCGGTGCATCTGGTCAAGCGCGAGGTCGGAAAAACGGATCTGACCCATTTCGTGATCACCGAGACAATGCACGAGCGCAAGAAGGTCATGATCATGAACGCCGACGCCGTCGTGGTTCTACCGGGCGGTCCGGGGTCGCTGGACGAGCTGTTCGAAGCGCTGACATGGCGCCAGCTTGGCCTGCATGACAAGCCAATCGTCGTGGTCAATGTGAACGGCTATTGGGACGCGTTGCACACATTGTTGGATCAGGTGATCGGGCAAGGCTTTGCCGACACGTCTTTGGCGGATTTCATCACCTGGGTCGAAGACGCCGATACAGCCATGACCGCCTTGCGGAACAAGCTGACTTGAGGATGGGAAACCATGCGGGCGGTCGAACCGCCCGCCGTATTGATCAGGCCAGTCTGGCTTTGGGTTGCAGACTGTGGCGCACCACCTGTTCGACCTTGTGCAAAGGATGATTGGTCAGGGTCTTGTTGACCTCGGCCACGACCTTTCCCAGCACCTCGCTGTGCAACCGACGCCGCAACAGGCCCAGAACATGAGGGCTGGCCACCAGAACCAGCCTGTCATAGGCGCCTTTCAGCCCCTTGCGATTCAACAGGTTCGCCAGATCCTGCACGAACAGAGATTTTGCGTGCGCCTTCCACGTGGGTTCTTCAATTGCCGATTTCTGTTTTGGTCCGCCGTCGTTGCGACGACCTGCGCGGTCCGTCGGTTTTCCGGTCGGGCCGTCTTGTTCTTCGACAGCGACGACGACAAGGTTGGGATCGTCGGCGTCGGTGATATTCTCCATCACCAGCGCTTTCTCTCCATCTGCAACAATAACCCAAGTTCCCTGTGTAAGTGCGACCATTGCGATCTCCTGATTAGGTTGTGTTCTGGGTATCCCTCGACCTGCCGGACATGCGGGGTTGTTGACGCACGAACAGTGCGCAGCCCAATCATTGTTTGAATTGATATGCAGTTTCTCCCTCTGCCCTACAGAGATGTGTACTGGAAAACAGCAAACAAGGTACCGTCGTGCAGAAAGGGCACGTATCGGCGGGTTTTCACCGGCTGGTCATCAACCCTTTAGGCGGACATCTCGACAACGGTGATTTCGGGCGTCACGCCCAGACGAACCGGCAGGATCGAGCAGCCGATACCGCCCGAAACGACCAGATCGCGCCCATCTTCGCGTACATGGCCATAGGCATAGCGATTGCCGAATTTCGATGGCACCACAGGCGACCAGCCGAACAGGCGCACCTGGCCACCATGTGTGTGCCCAGAAAGGGTCAACGCCACCCGCCCGGGCACAGTGGGAAACACATCGGGCTCATGCGCCATCATCACAACCGGAGCGTCATCGGTGATCTGCGCCAGAGTACCTTCCAGATCGTCCAATCCTTGCGGCTTGCCGTTGCGCCAGATCGCCAGCTGATCCTCGAGCCCGGCCAGCCAGATGCCCTGAGTTTCGAGTTTGATCGCGGCATTGGACAACACCAAAATGCCGTTCTGTTCCAGAATTTCGGTATAGCGATTGGGCCCGGACCCGCGCCGCTGAGCCGACCTGTCATCCCACCAGTCGTGATTGCCCAGAACGGCAAAGACACCATTTTTTGCCTCAAGCCCGGCAAGCACAGGGGCCAGGTCCTGCATCTTGACCGTGTCCGAGACACCTTTGTGGCTTGCAAAGAAATCACCCAACAGCAGGATCACGTCCGGAGCCAGCGCATTGGTTCGACGGACCACCTGCTTTACGCGATTCAGGCCGACATAGGGCTCGCCCACATGCATATCGGACAGTACGGCGATTCTAAGCGGCGGCGCTGTCCAGTCGTCCCGCTGAATGCGCCATTTGCGCACGCGCAACCGAACCGCGGGTTCAATGATGAACCCGTAGGCGGCCGTGACAAGGCCTGCCAGCGTCACCGCCAGCAGGCCCTTTATGAACCGACGTCGGTTCAATACGTTACATCCGCGATGCGACGTTTTCCCAGTTCACCAGATTGTCGAGGAAGTTCGACAGGTAGGCCGGGCGTTTGTTGCGGAAATCGATGTAGTAGGAGTGTTCCCAAACGTCGCAACCCAGCAGCGCGGTTTGACCAAAGCACAGTGGGTTCACGCCATTCTCAGTCTTTGTGACGGCCAGCGAGCCATCGGCGTTCTTGACCAGCCACGCCCAGCCTGAACCGAACTGACCCGCACCGGCGGCACTGAATTGCGACTTGAATTCATCTACCGAACCGAAGCTTTCGGTCAGCGCCTTTTCCAGCTCGCCCGGCATCTTGGACTCGCCCGGCCCCATCATTTCCCAGAACTGGTTGTGGTTCCACAACTGGCTGATGTTGTTGAAGATACCGTTTTGTGCCACGGCGTTTGCGTCGTAAGTACCAACGATGATCTCTTCCAGCGACTTGCCGTCCCATTCGGTGCCGGCGATCAGCTTGTTGCCGTTGTCGACATAGGCCTTGTGGTGCAGGTCGTGGTGATATTCCAACGTTTCCGCGGACATACCCTTGGCTGCCAGCGCGTCATGTGCATAAGGAAGATCAGGAAGTTCAAAAGCCATGTCGGCCCCCTGTTTATATGTAAGTTGCGGTTCCCAAGGTTAAATGCTTTGGCAACCGCCGCAGGTCAAGGGGCGTGGCAAGAAAACCCGGAGGCAGGCGATGCTGACACAGGCGCGCAAGATGTTCTATCGCGCCCGCGGATATTATGCGGGCAATCTGAACGGCGAGCCCTTTCGTCTGGACCCGTACCATTCGAAATTCTGGCGCAAAGCCACTGCGGGCGCTTGGGAACCTGAAACATTTGCAGTTCTTGACCGGTTCCTGTCCCCTCAAAGCGACTATCTGGACATCGGCGCGTGGATTGGCCCGACGGTGCTGTACGGTGCGCGAAGGGCACGGCATGTCTGGTGTTTTGAGCCTGACCCGACCGCGTTTCGGCATCTGGCATGGAACCTTGATCTGAACGGCATTCAGAACGTTTCGGCATTCGGGGTCGCCCTGTCAGATCGATTTGGCGTGGCACGCATGGCCTCTGTGCGCGGTGAACCCGGGGACTCCACCAGTTCGCTTCTGCAAGACGGGGCGCATGGGACTGATGCGCTGACGATCGCCTGGGACCAATTCGAAAAGACAAACGACCTGTCACGGGTTTCGCTGGTCAAAATGGACATCGAGGGCGCGGAATTCATTGTTGCCCCCACTTTGTCCGCATGGCTGAAGAAACACCGCCCCGCCCTTCTTCTGTCTCTTCACGCACCTCTGCTTCCGGAAGACCAGAGGCACGAACGTGTCAGCGCGTTGATGGATGAACTGGGTTATTACGCAAAGCTGTCGGATGACAAGGCGCAGCCTGTAAAGACTTCGGAATTGCTGACCGAAGACGGCCTGAGCCGTTTTCACACCGTTCTCTTGCATGGGTAGAACGTCTGGCGTTTTTTTCTTCGTTCACGCGAGGTCCCGCTTGCGGCATTGATGTGTATCAGTTTGAGTGCACACACCAAGAGTCATACCCAAGTGGATAAAATGAAAAGACTTTTACCGATTGCAGTCGCCGCATTGCTTGCACAAACCGCTGCGGCAGAAACGGTTACCTATCATTGCAAGATGACCAAACAGGACGCCCATGGCTGGATTGCGCCAGAGTATGCGTTCCGGATCGACCCCGCCGCATCTTCGGCGATGGCCGCCACTTCGTACCAGGATTGGGCCAAGGCAAAATTCAAAGACCGCGGCGCCAAGGGATACCGTATTATCTGGAATCTCGATCAAAAAATGGTTGCCGGCGGCAATGTTCGTGTTCGATATCAGGCGAACCTGAAAACAACCGACAATACGGTCGCCGTTCGCATGGCGTTCGTTCAGGGAAATTTCGCCAACAAACCTTTCGGAGTCGGGACCTGTTCGACAGTCAAGTAAGAAAAAGCCCCGGATGAACCGGGGCTTTTTTGTTCAGTAGACCCCGACTTCACTGCCAGGCTGTGCTGCCACCTTGAGCAGTTTGAACACATAATCCGCAGCGGAACGGAAGCAGACCACGCGGAAGGTCTGTTCATCATCCATCCAGAAAGCACCCGCCACCTGCGCCAGACGCGTGCGGCGGATCTGGCCGGGCTGGAATGCATCCGCCGACAGATCGACAGGTGCGACCTTGCCAAGCACCTCTCTTGCGCTGGCACCAGAGACGCTGAATACGGCGCGGGCATCCGAGACGTTGACCGCCAAAGCATGGGTGCCATTCAGGGCACCGACCATGTCGGCCAGTTTGGCTTCGACCTCGGCATAAGGCACCAGAACCAGCAACTCGTCGGTCGACATCCAAGCCACGCCGGTTTCGCCGGTCACAAGCACCTCGCGCTGACCCGGCACTTTCTGACCGGTTGCATCCTTGACGGCCTTGGCCAGCACCTTGTCGGACAGGTCGCCGCGCAGGGTTATCATGCCTTGCAGGCCGCATTCCTGGACCTTGGCGATGCCGTCATAGCTGGCGTGGTTCAATGCGCTGATGGGTTCAGACATTCTGCTTCTCCCCGTCCTTGTCATAAAAGATCGGGTCCACGATCTTGGCTTTGTAGGTTTTGCCGTCCGTGCCCGGGAACTCGACGATCTCGCCCATACGGTCGGGGCCGTGTTTGATCAGCCCCATGGCGATGCCTTTGCCCAGATTGGCCGAGTAATATGTCGACGTCACGCGGCCGATCATGTTGCGCTGACCGTTGGCATTGACGCCCTCGCCCACCGCGTAAGCACCATCCGGCAGAACTGATCCGTCCACAGTCTCGAGACCGACCAGCTTCCAGCGCTCGGGATCCGCCATGTGGCTGCGGGAATGAGCGCGTTTGCCCAGATAATCCTCTTTCTTCTTGGACAGCGCCCAGTGCAGCCCCAGATCCTGCGGGATCACGGTGCCGTCGGTCTCGTCCCCGATCATGATAAAGCCCTTCTCGGCCCGCAGGATGTGCAGACATTCGGTTCCGTAAGGCATCACGCCGAACTCTTTGCCTGCCTCCATCAAGGCATCCCAGAACGCCTGACCCTGGCTGGCGGGAACAGCGATTTCATAAGACAACTCGCCCGAGAACGAAATGCGATAGGCCCGGCAATCGAAACCTCCGATCTTGCCATCGCGCCATTCCATGAACGGCAGCGCCTCTTTGCTGACATCCATGCCGCCCAGCTTTTCAAGCACCTTGCGGGCATTGGGGCCGACCACGGCGACCTGCGCGTATTGCTCGGTCACGTTGGCGACATAGACTTTCCTGTCCCACCATTCGGTCTGAAGCCATTCTTCCATGTGACCATGGATACGCTCGGCCCCGCCGGTGGTGGTGTGGCACAGCCACGTGTCCTCGTCGATGCGGGCGACAACGCCGTCGTCGATCAGGAAGCCGTTTTCCGAACACATCAGGCCATAGCGGCATTTGCCGACCTTCAGCGTGGACATCATGTTGGTGTACATCATGTCCAGGAACTTGCCGGCATCCGGGCCTTTGACGATCAGCTTGCCCAGCGTCGAGGCATCCAGCAGGCCAAGATTCTCGCGGGTGTTCTTGACCTCGCGATTGACCGCGTCGTGCACGGATTCACCGGGGCGGACATAGGCATAGGCCCGGCGCCAGTGACCGACCGGCTCCCAGTCGGCGCCGTTCCTGTCGTGCCAGTTGTGCATCGGTGTCCGACGGATCGGCTGAAAGACCTCACCCCGTGCCTCACCGCCGATCGCACCCATCGAGATGGGCGTATAAGGCGGGCGGAAGGTGGTTGTGCCAACCTTGGGAATTTCGGATTCCAGCGCATCAGCAAGGATCGCCAATCCGTTGATGTTGCTCAATTTACCCTGATCGGTCGCCATACCCAGCGTTGTATAGCGCTTGGTGTGTTCGACGCTTTCATAGCCTTCGCGCGCGGCCAGTTGCACGTCAGAAACCTTGACGTCGTTCTGGAAGTCCAGCCACGATTTCATGCGCAATTGGACTTCTGCATTTGCCGGCATCAGCCAGACCGCTTCCATCGGCGCTTCGGTGGTTGTTTCCCCTGCGGGCGCCTTGGTGTTCTTGGGCTTGAAGCCAGCCGCCTTGGCGGCCGCCTTACCGGCCGCATGGGCGTCTGTCAGAACATCTTGCAACGCCAGAGGACCGTTGGACGCGCCAGCAGCAACAACGAACCCTTTGCCGTCGGCGCCCAGCGGCGGACGCTCGGGATCCGGCCGGAAATGCGCGTTCGCCTCATCCCAGATCAGCTTGCCCCCGCAATGCGACCACATGTGCACGACCGGAGACCAGCCGCCGGACATGGCGACTGCATCCGCCTCAACCTCTTCACGCGCGCCGCCGATGCCTTCCTGATTGCAGATGGCAACCTTTTTGACCCGCTTGCCGCCTTTGACCTTGGCAATGGCTTTGCCCGGATCGACGCGGATACCCAACTGGCGGGCTTCTTCCGCCAAAGGTCCGGCCGTTGCCCGTGCGTCAACAATGCGCAAAACATCCACACCTGCCTGTTTCAGGATAATCGCGGTGCGGTAGGCGTCATCATTGTTGGTGGCGACGATGACCCGATCGCCCGGAGCAACCCCCCAGTTCACGACATAATCGCGCATGGCCGAAGCCAGCATCACACCCGGAACATCGTTGCCAGCAAAGGACAATGGTCGTTCAATTGCACCCGTTGCAGTTACAATTTGCTTGGCGCGAATACGCCACAAGCGGTGGCGCGGGCCCTGCACGCCCGGCGTGTGATCCGTCAGGCGTTCGTACCCCAACACATAACCATGGTCGTAAACACCCGCTCCCATGCAGCGCGTGCGCATGATGACGTTGTCCATTGTTTCGAGTTCGGAAACTAATTGTTCCACGAACTTATCCACAGGTTCACCATCCACGGTGCCGCCGTCAACCGGAGCGCGACCGCCCCAATGCGCGGTCTGCTCGATCAGCAGGACCTTGGCACCGGATTGTGCCGCCGCCTTGGCTGCCTGCAAACCAGCCACACCGCCGCCGATCACCAGAACATCGGTAAAGGCGTAGAAATGTTCATAGGTGTCGGCATCCCGGTTGTCTTTGTCGGGCGCCTTGCCCAATCCCGCCGACTGTCGGATGAACGGTTCGTAGACGTGTTTCCAGAAGGGTTTGGGGTGGATGAACGTCTTGTAGTAGAAGCCGGCCGGCAGAAACCGGGCAAAGGCCGTGTTCACCGCACCGATATCATATTCAAGGCTTGGCCAATGGTTCTGTGAAATCGCGGTCAAGCCGTTGAACACCTCGGTCGTCGTGGCACGCTGGTTCGGCTCGAACCGGTTGCCCTGCCCCAGGCCGACAAGCGCGTTCGGCTCTTCCGCGCCGCTGGCGACAACGCCGCGGGGACGGTGATATTTGAACGACCGGCCAACCATCATCTGGTCATTGGCCAGCAGAGCCGAGGCAAGCGTATCCCCCTCATAGCCCTGCATCGAGGTTCCGTTGAAAGTGAATGTGACCTTTTTCGACCGGTCAATCAGCCGGCCTTGTTTTGCGAGACGGGTGCTCATTGTGCGGGCCTTTCGCATGTGGAGGCGTCAAAGCCTCCGGCGGGAATATTTTTGAAAAGATGAAGCATCAGGAGAACTCTCTCCACGTCCAGCCGGGCCGTTTGGCAGTGATGGCATCCTTGATGTCTTGCGGCGGTTCGGAGGTCTGAGCCGTATAGGTGCCAAACACTTCGAGTGTCTGCGTGCAGCGCGCGGCGTGGAACCATTTGCCGCAGCCATTGGCGTGCCGCCAACGCTCGAAATGAACACCTTTCGGGTTTTCACGCATGAACAGGTAGTCGTGGAATTCGTCATCGGACGAGCCCGGACCGAAACGCTTCAGATGCGCTTCGCCGCCGGCGGCCAATTCGGTTTCTTCGGCGTCTACGCCGCAATAGGGGCAATTCAGGATTAGCATGTTGTCATCCTTTTGGCGGTCGGTCGGCGCGGGGGCCGACCTGAATTCTGTTTTCTGGCACCTTCGGGAATCCCCCTAGTGCGCCACCCCGGCGGCGACGCTTTCGTCGATGAAGCGGCCTTCTTTAAAGCGGTCCATCGAGAAGGCTTCGGTCAGCGGTGAATGACCCGTCGCCATCAACTGTGCCATCCCCCAGCCGGAACCCGGAATCGCCTTGAAACCACCGGTGCCCCAGCCGCCATTGATAAAGCAGCCCTGCAACGGTGTTTTCGACAGGATGGGCGAACGGTCACCGGTCATGTCAACGATCCCGCCCCACTGGCGCAGCATCTTCAGGCGCGAAATCATCGGGAAGGTTTCAACCAGCGCCCGCACCGTTTCCTCGATATGGTGGAACGACCCGCGCTGCGTGAAGTTGTTGAACCCGTCGGTTCCCCCGCCGATCACCATTTCGCCCTTGTCGGATTGTGACATGTAGCCGTGCACGGTGTTGGCCATCACGACCACGTCCATGCAGGGTTTGATGGGCTCGGACACAAGCGCCTGCAACGCGACGGCTTCCAGCGGCAGGCGGAAGCCCGCCATCTCGGCCAACTGACCCGAATGGCCCGCGACGACGATGCCCAGCTTGTCACAATCGATGGCACCCTTGGTGGTATCGACCCCGACAACGCGACCGTTGTCCGAGCGCACACCGGTGACTTCGCATTGCTGGATGATATCCATCCCCATCGCCGAACAGGCACGCGCATAGCCCCACGCAACCGCATCATGGCGCGCAGTGCCCCCGCGTTCCTGCCAAAGGCCGCCCAGAACCGGATACCGGGGGCCATCCAGATTGATGATTGGCACCAGTTGCTTGACGCGCTCGGGGCCGATCCATTCCGTCTTGACTCCTTGCAGCGCGTTGGCATGGGCCGTGCGCTGGTAGCCGCGGATCTCGTGCTGGGTCTGCGCCAGCATGATGACGCCGCGCGGGCTGAACATGATGTTGTAGTTCAGTTCCTGGCTCAGGTCCTCGTAGAGGCTGCGCGCTTTCTCGTAGATCGCCGCAGACGGGTCTTGCAGATAGTTCGAACGGATGATCGTCGTGTTGCGACCAGTATTGCCGCCGCCCAGCCAGCCTTTTTCGATAACCGCGACATTCTGGATGCCATAGTTCTTGCCAAGGTAATACGCGGTCGCCAGACCATGACCGCCAGCGCCAACGATGATGACGTCATAGCGCTTCTTGGGTTCGGGTGAGCGCCAGGCGCGCTCCCATCCGGTGTGATAGCGCAGAGCTTCCCGCGCCACAGCAAAGGCTGAATAGTGTTTCATGTGCGAATCCATCCGGTTCGGTGATTGGGCGCAGATATGCCGTGTGACGGCATTTTAACCCTGCCGTGCAACGCCGCAATATCGCACTATTGCGACATGTCGCTCATTCGCGGCCATTTGTCCCTTTTGTCGGACGCCTCACAGGTCTAAGTCAGGGCAGCATCCTCGGAGGGACCATGACGTTCTGGGTTCTGATTTTTCTTGTCGCGCTGCTGATCGCAGCTTTTCTCAGCTTTACCCTGCTGCGCAAACGCCGTGGGGATGAACCCGCGGCGGCATACGATCTGCGAGTTTATCGCGAACAGTTGGCCGGTGTGGACCGGGATCTGGCGCGCGGGGTCATTGGCGAGGCCGACGCCGAACGGGTGCGCACGGAAATTTCCCGTCGCATTCTGGCCGCAGATGATCAAATGAAGAAAGAGGGCGCCGGCGCCGGGCCATCTCGTGTGGTTTCTGTGTTGTCGATCCTGGCAATCTCGTTGCTTCTGATCGGTGGAGCGTTGGCGATGTATCATCGCACCGGGGCCGTTGGTTTGCCTGACATGCCGCTGACCGCACGGCTTGAACTGGCCAAGGAAGTGCGCTCCAACCGGCCATCCCAAAGCGCCGCGGAAGAACTGGCGACCCCACCTCGACCTGCGCAGCTGGAAGAAAGCTATGCCAACCTGCTGAAGCAGTTGCGGGAAACCGTTGCGAGCCGGCCAGATGATTTGCAGGGTCAGATGTTGCTGGCGCAGCACGAGACGAATGCGGGCAACTTCAAGGATGGGTACACCGCGCAGCAAAAGGTGATCGAGCTGTCCGGCGACAGCGCCACGGCTGATACCTATGCGGACCTGGCTGAAATGATGATTCTGGCCGCAGGAGGGTATGTCTCACCCGAAGCGGAACAGGCACTGATCGAAGCGCTGAACCGTGACCCCCGTCACGGCCCGGCGCGCTATTATTGGGGGCAGATGCTGGCACAGATCGGGCGGCCGGACCTTGCCTATCGCATGTGGGTCGAAACGTTGCAGGATTCCCCCGCAGGTGCGCCCTGGGCTGAAGCAATTCGGGCTCAGATCGACGAACTGGCCTTTAGGGCCGGCGTTTTCAATGCACCGGATCTGAGCACAGCACCCGGCCCCAGCCAGGAAGACATGGCCGCCGCCGCGGAACTGAGCCCCGAAGAACGGCAGCAGATGATTCAGGGTATGGTGGACCAGCTGTCTGATCGGCTGGCGACAGAAGGCGGATCCCCCGAGGAATGGGCCCGCCTGATCGCGGCCTTGGGCGTTCTTGGCCAGGGCCAGCGCGCCATCGATATCCGCGACGAGGCCATGGAAGTCTTTGCCGGCAATTCAGAGGCGTTGCAGATCATCGATGCGGCGGCCCTTCAAGCCGGGATCGCTCAATGATCCATGACGCTATCGAAGATTTCGCAGCAGCCTTGCAACCCATGAGTGCCCTGATGGGGCTGGACCTTGGGGAAAAGACAATCGGAGTCGCCGTGTCCGACCGGATGCGCGGCGTCGCCAGCCCGCTGGAAACGGTACGGCGCAAGAAATTCACGCTCGATTCCGCGCGCCTGATCGAAATTGTAACCGATCGCGAGATCGGGGGCATCTTGCTGGGCCTGCCCAAGAACATGGATGGCAGCGAAGGTCCAAGATGCCAGTCAACGCGGGCATTTGCGCGCAATTTGTCCCGCCTGACCGAATTGCCCATCGGATTTTGGGACGAGCGGCTCAGCACGGTTGCGGCAGAAAAAGCACTACTTGAGGCGGATACGACACGAAAACGTCGCGGACAGGTTATTGATCACGTTGCGGCCAGCTATATTTTGCAAGGGGCGCTGGACAGGCTGCGCTTTTTGTAACGGGTCGGGGACCAGTGATGACGAATATGGTTTGGAAAAGGAATGAGGTCGAAAGCCCTTGTGTCCAGATCTGTGTCGTTCACCCGACTGAACGCATCTGTACCGGCTGCTATCGCACGATTGACGAAATCACCCGCTGGTCCAAGATGGACAGCAGCGAACGCGCCGAAATCATGGAAGAACTGCCAACCAGAAAGCCGCGCCTCAGCAAACGTCGTGGCGGGCGTGCAGCGCGCATAAACGGTTCCTGAAGTCAGCCAGTCTGCTTTGGGGACGTATCCCTGTGGTCATTGGATTTGTTGCGGACCGACCCGTTTGTGTCTTGTCCGCGCAGCTCTGACTCGAACAGTGCTGCGATTTCGGATCTGCTTGTTTTTGCAGTCCCGTATTTTTTCGCTGCACGTTGGACATGTTTCGTGCTGGTCTTGTCCGCCTTGAAAACTGGCGTCTTGCGTGCCGCAAATCTTTCCATCAATAACCTAAGTGTCATCGCAAACTTCCCGCTTCCAATAACTGTGCCGCCGCGGGCCGAGTTCGAGCTCCTTAAAGGGGCCAGCTCATGAACGCATCTGTTCAACGTGAGTGGAGGCCCGCAGCGACAGGGCGTAGGTAAGGGCATTTCCGGTCAAATTTAGGGGGAAAACACACGGTTTTTGGTCCGTGTTGACCTTAAGGTCAGAAATTCCACGGAAAAACCCACCAGTTCCCTTACGTCACAATTCTGGACCGGTACGGCATCAAGACCGGTTTCAAGACATGTGGTGCGTGTCGTTCCGCGAAATAAGCCAATCAGATTTGGTCAATTCGCGCTCAAAGGTGCTTTGTTCTGCCCAGAGAACAAAGCACGCAAGCCGCCTGTTGGCAGCAAGATCACAAGATGCAGGTTGGCGCGCAGAGCAGGGCCTTACCCGGCAGCCAGCCAGGTTTTGGCGTTTTCGATTTCCTCGGACGGAAAGAACTGAGTCCGTGTGCCCAATACATGACTGGCGACACGTTGTGCCATGTGCTGCCAGCTTTTGTCCCCGACGATCGCCGCGCGATCCAGTTGTCCGATGTGGCGACTGGCCAGACGAAAATGCGCTGCAAGAGCGGACAACCCCTGCCAGCCGTCAAATTCCCGCAGGTCGATCAGCAACCGAAACCCGGAGCGGTCATGCAACAAAGCGTCCAGGTCGCGCTCGGCCTGCTTGTACTCCTCTGGGTCCAGTTTTCCCAAAAGGCTGATCTGCACACATGGGCCCTCAAGATCGGTCACGTGAATGGATCCCAGCGACTCGCGCATCCAGCGCCGGGCGGCTTCAAGCTCGGCCAGTTCAAAGACCTGAACGGGGCATGGCAGGATCGGGGCGGCCAATCGGATGCTGGTTTGCACCCAGCCCTGATCGGCAACAACCGCGATCCGGTCAAACCCCCGCCAGTGGCTGAGCCCCAGCTTGGTGTCGGACCAAGCCGCGCCCAAATCATACCCCTTGAACTCTGGCTGCACGATGGTCAAAAGCCGAACGGAATCGTGTTCTGTCAGCGCTGCTTCGATTGCAGGAACCAGGACATCGGCATAGTCGGCGCTGGTGACTTGCCCCGACAACTCTACTTCTATCAATGCACCATCAGAATTCGTATGGACCGTAATCATCGGTCAAATCCTCCAAAGCCAAACAATGACAGGAGGTTAAGTGGATTCGATCCATTCCGCCACACCCCCGGCGCATTCCGGACGGAAATAGGCGATCATCCGTCCATCCGGCCCTGCGCTTGCCGTTTCCACCCAGGGGGCAACCCCGTGCAGGCAGTGACGGTGCAGCACGTAAGCCTCGCCCGGCTTGGCCGGCAGTTCGATTCGCGGGCAGGTTTCGAAAACCTCGCGACGGGCGGATTGGTAGATATCCGTAATATCGACTTCAAGTAGACGCTCTGGTGGCCTCCCCGCAAGGGCGCGCCTGAACGCCGCGCCCAGGATATGATGGCTGCCTTCCCACAACACCATGGGCGACGCATCCGGGCTGACCTCGGTCAGCGGTATGCCCAAAATCCAGGCGTGCGGTTCATCCACCCGGCGGCGACGATCCGGCCCCATCGGGCGCAAACCGTCCACATGAGCCGCGTCCCGATTTCTGCGATACCGCGCGGCGGCTTCGTTTTCCCCCCGGCGCGGGCGTGGATATCCCGGATGCATGACCGAGACTTGGCCTTTGTGAAGCGGCAACTGCCCGTAACGCCCTGCAATGAATGACATGGCAGTTCCGGCCAAAGGCCCCGATTGGCCGACCCTGCCCTGAGCGTCATTGGGCAACGCGTCAACACCGATGAACCACGTCCCGTCACAATCCAGCCAGTCAGCATGGGCCGGGTCCGTTACCGCGGCCCGTGCGGCAGGCAGCGCATGGCCTACCCAGGCCGCAAGCACTGGATCATACGGGAATTTCACCCAACCCCTGGCGCCAAAATCCTTCACAAACCCACCGCTTTGCGCAGCATATTGAGCGCCACCAGCGTAAGGAAAACGGCGAAAACGCGCTTCAAAGGTTTCGGATCCATCGCATGGGCCAGCTTCACTCCCCAGGGCGCGGTGATCATCGTCATTGCCACGACGATACAGAAGGCCACCAGATTGACCGCCCCAATGGTCAGCGGAGGCCGGTGTTCCGGTGCGATATCCAGAAACAAAAACCCGATGACCGAGGGCACGGCGATGATCACACCAAACCCGGCGGCGGTTGCGACGGCGCGGTGGATCGGCGTGTTGTAGAGGCTCATCAGCGGTACACCAAAACTGCCGCCGCCGATTCCCATCAGAACTGAAAGAAACCCGACCGCGGGGGACAGGATGGCCCGCTTTATCCCACCGGGCATGACATCACCCAGCCGCCATTCCGAACGACACAGCCCCAGATAGGCCCCGATCACCATTCCCAATATGCCGAACAGCGCCTGCAAGGCTTCGGTCCGCAGGGCCGATGCAACCAGAACTCCGATGATCGCACCGACGACGATCCCCGGCCCCCAGCCGCGCAGGATATCCCAATCCACCGCACCCTTTTTATTGTGCGCAAGAACGGATCGGACCGATGTCACGATGATCGTGGCTAGCGACGTGGCCAGACACAGTTGCATCAACTGCGGGCCGCCGTAGCCAAGAGTTTGAAACGCATAGAAAAAGGCAGGCACCAAGACGATTCCACCGCCGACCCCCAGCAATCCGGCAAGCACGCCGGCCAGCGCTCCGATCGCAAGCAAAAGGCCCAGCATCTGGGCCAGCAACATCGTCTCGGGCATCGTTCCCCCTGCCGCTTAAACTTCTGCCATGGGCGCCACATGATCCAGCGCCCGCAGCATCACCTCGGGTCCGGCCCCATCCCGCACAGCCCCTTCAGACAAGGCGCGCCGCCATGCGCGGGCTCCGGGACGACCTGCGAAAAGGCCCAACATATGACGCGTGATCTGGTGCAAACGCCCGCCATTGGCAAGGTGCCGTTCCACATAAGGCACCATATGTTGAACGATCGCGAACGGATCACGCGTCGTTCCGGTACCAAAGATGCGTCGGTCAGCATCCGACAGGACGTCGCCCGGCTGATGATACGCGGCCCGGCCGATCATCACCCCATCCAGACCTGCTTCCAGATGTGCGGCTGCCTCGTCCAGCGTGTTGATGCCGCCATTGATCGATATGTGAAGATCCGAAAACTCAACCTTCATCCGATGCACAAGGTCAAAGTCCAAAGGCGGGATATCCCGGTTTTCCTTGGGGCTCAGCCCTTGCAGCCACGCCTTGCGGGCATGGATTGTCACCCTTTGGCAACCTGCCGCGCTGATGTGCTCAAGAAACGCGGGCAATACATCTTCGGGCTCCTGGTCATCGACTCCTATGCGGCATTTCACGGTGACATCCACATTCACCGCTTCGCGCATGGCAGTCACGCAGTCGGCAACGCGGGCCGGGTCTTTCATCAAGACCGCGCCGAAAGTGCCGGATTGCACCCGATCCGACGGGCAGCCGCAGTTCAGATTGATCTCATCATACCCGACCTCAGCCCCCAGTCTCGCCGCCTGCGCCAATTCTTCCGGGTCAGAGCCGCCGAGTTGCAAAGCAATCGGGTGTTCCTGGGGAGAGTAGTCCAACAGATGCAACGCCCCGCCCCGCACGAGCGCCGGCGCCGTCACCATCTCGGTATACAGCAACGTTTCCGCGCTGAGCAGCCGATGGAAATAGCGGCAGTGGCGGTCTGTCCAGTCCATCATCGGTGCCACGCTTAGACGCGCAGCCTGTGTTGCCTTGCCTGTCACAGCAACGCCTCCGTCCTGCTATGCTTCGAAATCCGATGGGCTGTCAGTGGCCTTGCCCATCCGAATCAAGTCGAAAAGCCCTAACACATTCCTCTGGCGGCGTCCCGACTGCGTCCATCAGGATCCAACTGCTTCCGATCAGACACCATATCGGCTCATCACCATCTGGACACTGCTTTCGATCGTTTCCGTCATCTCGGCTTCGCTGAGCACCCCACCCGTAAACAGCAGCGGCCAGAAGGCGCGCGCCTTGATCAGGCCAATGAATTCGCGCCCGGCCCGTTCCGGATCATCGATCCGAAGCTGCCCATCCTCGGCCGCATCTTTGAGCATGGCAATGAACGTCGCCGTCTTGTCCAGCTTGCCCTGCGCTTCCGCCGCAAGCGTCGGGTTGCGCAAGGTTTCGCTGATCACCATCCGGGCCATTGCGATAACATCGGGCCGCATCAGAATGCGCCCTTCGGCCCAGGCCAGTTCAGTAAGTTGCGTACGAATATCGCGACCTTTTTCATACCGGATTTCCAGCACTTCAGCAAAGCGGCTGGACAATTCGACCACGATGGAGCGAAACAGGTTTTCTTTACTTTCAAAGTACTTGTACAACGTACGCTTGGACACTTCGGCCCTTGCTGAAATGCGATCCATACTGGCCGCGGCAAAGCCCTTTTCCTGGAACTCGGCCACGGCAGCTTCGATGATCTGTGCGCGCTTGGACGCATTCTGTGCGCTGCATTCGTTCATGTCAGAGCTATAGACCTATTGACGTGCCCTGGTCAAACACTAGGTAAACGCAAGAGTTTACAGAGGCAAAACTATATGCCATAAGTAAACCTGCGAGTTTACCAATTGCGGAAACCAGCACCAACAGGAGACCCCCTCATCATGGCTCTTAAATTGAACCTGAACGGCACGACCCACGAGGTTGATGCCGAACCCGGAACGCCTCTTCTCTGGGTGATCCGAGACGAACTGAAACTGACCGGCACAAAATTCGGCTGCGGCGTGGCATCCTGCGGGGCCTGCACCGTGCACGTAAATGGTGAGCCCGTCCGTTCCTGTCAGACATTCATTGAAGACGTCGAAAACGCCGAAGTCACGACCATCGAAGCTGTCGGTGACGACAAGATCGGTGCCGCCGTACAACAGGCCTGGGTCGAACTGGATGTCGTCCAGTGCGGCTATTGTCAGTCGGGTCAGGTGATGTCGGCTGTCGGGCTGTTGTCCGAGAACCCGAAACCGTCAGTCCAGGAGATTGACGAGTACATGTCCGGCAACGCCTGCCGCTGCGCCACCTATCAACGCATTCGCGCCGGCATCCAGCGCGCGTCTGAAATTCTGGAGGCCTGATCCATGACCATCAACACTTCTCGCCGTGGGTTTCTGAAAAGCGCCGCCGCTGCCGGTGCCGTCCTCCTGGTCGGCACCCGTCCGGACGGTGCGCTGGCCGCGGCCTCGTCCGAGACCGCGCAGTTCAATCCATTTGTGAAGATCGATGCCGATGGCACCGTGACCGCCATCGTCAAACATTTTGAAAAAGGTCAGGGCCCGGCGACCGGACTGCCGACGCTGATTGCCGAAGAAATCGGCCTGACCATGGACCAGATCGAATACGAGTTCGCCCCCTCGGATCCGAATGTCTACAACAACCTGCTGTTCGGCCCGTTCCAGGGCACCGGCGGTTCGACCGCGATGGCGAATTCGTGGCTGCAATACCGTCAGGCCGGTGCTGCCGCGCGCGAGATGCTGATCAACGCCGCCGCGCAAAGCTGGGGCGTGGATGCATCCGGCATCATCATCGAAGACGGCATCGTGAAGGCAGGCGACAAGTCGGCTCCGATCGCTGAATTTGTGTCCGCTGCGTCGCAACTGGACGCTCCGGCAGAGCCACGCCTGAAGGACCCGTCTGAATTCCGTCTGATCGGAAATGAAACGGTGCGCCGCAAGGATACGGCAATCAAAAGCAACGGCCAGGCGATGTTTGCCATGGACGTTCACCTGCCCAACCAGATGATCGCCATGATCAAACGCCCCGAAGCAAAAGGCGGCATCGCGCTGGGCTTTGATGACAGCGCATCGAAAGAGGTCAAAGGCTATATCAGCGCCGCGGTTCTGCCCAATCAGGCAGGCGTCGCGGTGTATGCCGAGAACACCTGGGCCGCGATTCAGGCACGCGATGCGCTTGACGTCGAATGGGACATGTCCGGCGCGGAAACCCGCAACTCGGACCAGATCAAGGCCGAGATCATGGCCGCGCTGGAGGCTGAGCCCACATATAACGTCAACAAGGCGGATTTCGCCACTGTGGCAGCCGCCATCGACGGCGCGGACAAGGTCGTCGAAAAAACGTTCTACTTCCCACTGCTGGCCCATGCCCCGATGGAACCGTTAAACTGCACCATCGAGCAGACCGCAGACGGAGACATCGTTCTGCATGACGGGGCACAAATGCCGACGGGTCCTCATATGGCCTACCAGCAGATCTTTGGCCTGCCCGCCGAGAAGATCCACATCAAAACCATGCTGGCAGGCGGGTCTTTCGGGCGCCGCGCCACCCCGGATGCGGATTATCAGGTCGAGGCCGCCCTGGCCTTTGTCGTCACTGACCGCTCGCGCCCGGTGAAACTGGTCTGGACGCGCGAAGACGACATTCGCAGCGGGTATTACCGACCGGCCTTTGGCCACAAGGTTCGTGTGGGTCTGGACGCCGAAGGCAACATCGTCGGGTGGCAGCACCAGATTGCCGGCCAATCCGTGATCAAGGGCACCCCGTTCGAGGCTGTTCTGGTTCATGACGGCATCGACCACAGCTCGGTCGAAGGCGTTTCGGACAGCCCCTACAAAATCCCCGGCATGGCGGTGGGTCTGACCGACACGCCAAAGGCGACGACGGTTCTGTGGTGGCGCTCGGTCGGGCACACCCACACCGCCTATACGATGGAAACCATGATGGATCTGGTGGCCGAGGCCGCCGGTCGTGATCCGGTGGAGTTCCGTCTGGCCCATCTGTCCGACAGCGGCAACCCGGACCAGCAACGCAAGGCAGCTGTTTTGAAGCTGGCGGCCGAAAAGGCAAACTGGGGCAATGCGCCAGAAGGCCGGTCGCAGGGGATTGCCGTTCACAAGTCCTTTGGGTCTTACGCGGCTGAAGTGGTCGAAATCTCGGGCGATCCGGAAAGTGGCATCAGGATTGAAAAGGTCACCTGTGCCGTGGATTGCGGTATCGCCGTGAACCCCGATATCGTGCGGGCCCAGATGGAAGGCGGCATCGGCTATGGCATTGGCCATGTGATGCGTGACCAGATCACCCTGACAAGCGGGGCTGTGGATCAATACAACTTCCCGGATTACGAACCGCTGCGTATCGGGGATATTGCCGCAATCGACGTGCACATCATGCCATCGGCCGAAGCGCCGACCGGCGTCGGAGAACCCGGCACGCCACCGTCGGCACCGGCTTTGGCCAATGCGATCAAGGCCCTGTCAGGTTTGCATGTGGCGCAATTGCCCATGGAAGAACATGGCGTAAGCTTTGCCTGAAAACAGCTCTCCGCGCCGGTCAATACCGGTGCGGGGCGTTCCTTGAGCACCCAAGCCAAAATTTGATCAAATTTGATGACAAAGCGCATCCATTGAAGTAGATCATTGGGGAGTTTCACCGACGGAGCCCCCAATGGATCTGAGAGCCCTGCACAATTTTCGCGTTGCCGCATGTGACCTGAATGGTCAGATGCGGGGCAAACGCGTGCCCCCCGGCTATGCCGACAAACTGGGAAAAGGCGCCGTGCGAATGCCGTTTTCGGCACTGAACGTAGACCTGTGGGGCGCTGATATCGAAGGAAGCCCGCTGGTCTTTGAAACCGGCGACGCAGATGGGGTGCTGCGCCCGACCGAACGCGGCCCGGTCCCCGTGCCCTGGCTGGATACGGAAACAGCGCTGGTGCCAATGTGTCTGTATGATGATGACGGCGTACCCTTCCCGGGCGACCCGCGGCATGCCCTGTCCGCCACACTCGACCGCTATGCGCAACGCGGCTGGTCCGTTGTTGCCGCGACGGAGTTGGAGTTCACACTCGTTGACGCTTCTGGCGCGCAGCCGCAACCGCCGGTGAATCCGATCACAGGGCGGCGCCTTGCGGATGAGGCCGTTCTGTCGGTTGCCGAAATGGACGCGTTCGAGGCGTTCTTTACCGACCTGTACGATGGCTGCGCCGCAATGGGCATCCCCGCGCAGACGGCCATTTCCGAAAGCGGCATCGGCCAGTTCGAAATCAACCTGAACCATCAGGACGCCATGCGCTGTGCCGATGATACGTGGCTTTTCAAGGCATTGACGCGTGGTTTGGCTCGCAGACACGGATTTGCGGCCACCTTCATGTCCAAGCCTTATGCCGATGACGCGGGCAACGGAATGCATGTGCATTTCTCCGTGTTGGACCAGAACGGACACAATGTATTCGACAACAACGGGCCGGAAGGCACCGAGATATTGCGGTCTGCCGTAGCGGGCTGTGTCGCGGCCATGCCGGGCAGTACGTTGATATTTGCACCCCACGGCAACTCCTACACTCGGCTGGTACCGGGTGCACATGCGCCCACGGGCGCCTGCTGGGCCTATGAAAACCGAACCGCTGCCATTCGCATCCCGGGCGGAGCGCCCGCCGCACGGCGCATCGAACACCGCGTCGCCGGCGGGGACATAAACCCCTATCTGATGCTGACCGCGGTTCTGGGCGCGGCACTTGTCGGCATCGAGGACGGCTTGACCCCACCTGCCCCGATCACGGGGAACGCCTACGACATCGCGGACCTGCCTCAACTGATGCCGGATTGGTCGCGCGCGATTGACAGGTTGGCCACGGACCCCCTGGTGGCCCGGCTGTTCCCCGCTGACCTGATCCGCTATCTGACCATGACCAAACGACAAGAGATCACCCGATTTGCGAACATCCCGCCCGAGGATCACTGGCTGAGCTATCTCGAGACGGTTTGACCCCCTTGCCGCGTCAACCAGTCTCGGTTAGGATTAATTTGATCAAATTTGGTGACACATGAAAATCGGTATTCTACAAACCGGCCACACCCCCGAAGTGCTACAGGAAGAATTCGGGGATTATGACGAACTTTTCCCCGCGTTGCTGCGTGACAACGGGTTCGAGTTCGTGACCTTCCCCGTCGTGGACGGCACTTTCCCCGATGGTGCGGATGATGCGGATGGATGGATCATTACCGGATCGCGCCACGGGGTTTACGAGGACCTTCCCTGGATCGCCCCGCTGGAAGCGCTGGTGCGCGAGATCCGGGAAAGTGGAAAACCCCTGATCGGCGTTTGCTTTGGCCACCAGATCATTGCTCAGGCACTGGGTGGCAAGGTCGAGAAATTCTCGAAAGGATGGGCCGTAGGTCGTACGGAATACGAATATGACGGCAACAGACTGTGGCTGAATGCCTGGCATCAGGATCAGGTTGTCGAATTGCCGAAGGAAGCGCGGGTTCTGGGCCGGAATGCCTTCTGCGAAAACGCGATGCTGGCTTATGGGGACGCAATCTGGACAGTTCAGGCCCACCCGGAATTCACCAACGGATTCGTGGCGGGCCTGATGCGGACACGGGGCAAGGGCGTGGTGCCCGAAGACCTGATGCGCGAAGCCGCAAATCGCGAGACGGCCCCGGACGACAACGCCAAAATCGCGCGCCACATGGCCGAGTTTCTAAAGAAAGAGAGAGCCTGATGGCTGATTGGACCGATAAACTGCCGGAAGCCGCAAAGGCATATTTCCACGGGCAACGACTGGACGAAGTTGAATGCATCATTTCGGACCTGCCGGGCATTGCGCGCGGCAAGGCGGTGCCTGCATCAAAATTCGCAAAGCAATCCTATTTCCACCTGCCCGACAGCATCTTTTACCAGACCATCACAGGGGGCTGGGGCGAAGCGGCCGGCGATGACGGGTTCATCGAAAAGGATATGATCCTGAAGCCCGATTTCTCGACCACGTCCGCTGCGCCGTGGACGGGGGATTGGACATTGCAGGTGATCCACGACGCCTACGACCGGGATGACAATCCGATCCCCTACAGCCCGCGCAACGTGCTCAAGCGTGTTGTGCAGCTTTATCATAACAAGGGATGGAAGCCGGTTGTTGCACCAGAGATGGAGTTCTTTCTGGTTGCCCCCAACGTAGACCCGGCGCAGGGCATCAAACCCATGATGGGGCGTTCCGGCCGCCCGGCCGCGGCGCGGCAGGCCTATTCCATGACGGCCGTGGACGAGTTTGGCCCGGTGATCGACGACATCTATGATTTCGCCGAGCATCAGGGGTTCGAGATCGACGGCATCACGCAGGAAGGCGGCGCCGGGCAGTTGGAAATCAACCTGCGCCATGGCAATCCGGTGAAACTGGCCGACGAAGTCTTCTATTTCAAACGCCTGATCCGCGAGGCCGCGCTGCGCCACAATTGTTTTGCCACCTTCATGGCCAAACCGATCGAGGAAGAGCCGGGCTCGGCCATGCATATCCATCACTCGATCATCGATATGGAAACCGGTCAGAACATCTTTTCTGGTCCTCAAGGGGGTGAGACGGACGCGTTTTACCACTTCATCGCCGGTCTGCAGAACCACCTGCCCGCTGGTCTGGCGGTCATGGCACCTTATGTGAATTCCTACCGGCGCTATGTGAAGGATCACGCGGCACCGATTAATCTTGAATGGGCCCGTGACAACCGCACCACCGGTATTCGCGTGCCCCTGTCCGGCCCGGAATCGCGGCGCGTCGAGAACCGCATCGCCGGGATGGACTGCAACCCGTATCTGGGCATCGCGCTGTCGCTTGCCTGCGGCTATCTTGGCCTGGTCGAGCAGGAACGCCCACGTCGTCAGTTCTATGGCGACGCTTATGAAGGCGAGGGCGATATCCCGCAGGTCATGGGCGAAGCGCTGGACCTGTTCGACGAGGCCACTGCCCTGCACGAGGTTCTGGGCCCTGAATTCGCCCGCGTTTACGGCATCGTCAAACGGGCCGAGTACGAAGAGTTCCTGCAGGTCATCTCTCCTTGGGAACGTGAACACCTGCTGATCAACGTCTGAGACCTTCCGTGAACCTGCTCTATTCCAATGACCGCAAAGGTGAGTACCCAGACAGCTGGTATGCCGCGACGGCACATCCGATGGATCGCTTTCCCGCGTTGTCAGAAGACACCAAGGCGGATGTATGCGTTGTCGGTGGCGGTTATACGGGGCTGTCCGCGGCCCTTCATCTGGCCGAAGCCGGGTTCAACGTCGTGCTGCTTGAAGCGCACCGCGTCGGCTTTGGCGCGTCGGGCCGAAACGGCGGCCAGTTGGGCAGCGCACAGCGGATGGATCAGGAAGACCTCGAGCGTCTTGTAGGCGATGCCGACGCCGCCAGGCTGTGGGAACTGGCCGAAGACGCCAAGGATCTGGTCAAATCCCTGATTGCAAAACACAAGATCGCCTGTGACCTGAAACCCGGTGTCGCCGTTCTGGGCCTGAGCAAATCCGAGCAAAAAGAACTGCATGACCACGCCCGCCATCTTTCCGAGCGGTACGGATACGACCAGATCGAGCTGTTGGACGAAAACGCGGGTCATTCGCTGTGCCCGTCGCCCGCCTATCACGGGGGGTATCTGGATATGGGTGCGGCGCATCTGCACCCTCTGAACTTGGCGTTGGGACTGGCGCAAGCCGCGGCCAAAGCGGGCGTTCGCATCCATGAAAGCACCGAAGTGACCGGGATTGACGAGGGCCAGACGGCGGTGATCCGAACTGCACACAGCAACGTTCGGGCCGAGCACGTCATTCTGGCCTGCAACGGGTATCTGGGCGGCCTCAATCGTTCCGTCGCCGCCAGGGTCATGCCCATCAACAATTTCATTGCGGCCACCGAACCCCTTGGAGAGGACACCGCCCGGGTTTTGACCCGGGATGTGGCGGTTGCGGATACGAAATTCGTGGTGAACTATTTTCGCCTCAGCGCCGATGGCCGCCTCTTGTTCGGAGGCGGCGAAAGCTATGGCTATCGCTTTCCATCAGATGTCGCCGCCAAGGTCCGCAAACCCATGACCGAGATTTTCCCGCATTTGCGGGATGTGAAGATCGACTATGCCTGGGGCGGAACGCTGGCCATCACCATGCGGCGGATGCCGTATCTGGCCCGTGTCGCACCCAAAATTCTTTCGGCTTCGGGATATTCCGGTCACGGTGTCGGCACTGCGACCCATGCCGGACAACTCATGGCGATGGCGATTCAGGGTCAGGCCGAAGGGTTTGACACGATGGCACGCGTGCCCGCGCTGTCTTTCCCCGGCGGCCCTGCCCTGCGTAGCCCGCTTTTGGTGCTGGCCATGACATGGTTCGCACTGCGCGACCGGCTTGGGGTCTGATCCACGTAAATTGCGACAGATTGGTGAATTTTCGCCTGCCCGGCGATTGAGGGCTTGGATTGCCTTCCGATTATCTTTATCTTTCCCAAAGATAGAATTCGGGAATTTCAAATATGATGCTGCCCCCCAACGTTCACGACGCCGAACCCATCCCTGCCGCCGCCAAGGACGCGATCGAGGCCCTGATGCAGTCAGGTGACCTGTTCCGCTATACCGCACCGCAGGATGCCCCGGTGGCCCTGCTGGAAGCCGAGTTCGCGGAACTGTTGGGCACGAAATACGCATTGGCGGTGTCGTCCTGCTCGGCCGCGCTGTTTCTGTCGCTCAAAGCACTGGGCCTACCCCGCGATGCGCGTGTTCTGATCCCCGGCTTCACCTTCGCGGCCGTGCCGTCGTCGGTTGTCCATGCCGACTGCATTCCGGTTCTGTGCGAAGTGGGTGAAAACTATCGCATCGACATGGCCGATTTCGAGGCCAAGCTGGACAACGTTCAGGCAGTCATCATCAGCCACATGCGCGGGCATACATCCGACATGGATGCGATCATGGCCTTGTGCGACACACGAAACATTCCGGTGATCGAGGATGCCGCGCATTCGCTGGGCACCACATGGCATGGCCGCAATATCGGTACGATCGGAAAGGTCGGATGTTTCTCGTTCCAATCCTACAAGATGATCAATGCCGGCGAAGGTGGCATCCTGATCACGAATGATGCAGATCTTGTCGCGCGGGCCGTCATCATGTCGGGCGCGTATGAGCACAATTGGAAGAAGCACAAAGGTCCGCAGGGCGACAATTCACCCGAACTGCAAGAGGCCTTTGCCCGCTGGCAGAACAAGCTGCCGCTGTACAATCTTCGCCTGAGCAACCTCAGCGCGGCGGTGATCCGTCCGCAACTTCCGGAACTGGCGCGCCGCGTCCGCGATGGCCTGGCAAACCATGATTACGTGGCTGGTCGCCTGAACACCTCGTCTCATATCGAGGTTCCCGCCCCCCTGCCCCCCGAGCAGCGTGCGCCGGATTCGATCCAGTTCAATCTTGTCGGAATGCAGGAACATGAGATCCGCGCCTTTGCCGCAGCGTCCGAGGCACGCGGCGTCAAGGTTCAGGTTTTTGGTCTGAGCGAAGACAACGCCCGCGCCTTCTGGAACTGGCAATTCCTGCCAGAAACTTTCGACCTGCCCAAGACGCGCGACATGCTGATGAAGGCCTGTGACGTGCGCCTGCCCGTCCGCCTGACCCGCGAAGAGCTGGACGTGATTGCAGACATCCTGCTGGCATCGGTTGGCGAAGTGACCGGCCCGATGCCAGTTTATGGCACGTAGGATGAAGGCATTTTGAAAAAGAAAGGCCCGCACAATGCGGGCCTGTTTCTTTGTTCGGAACGGATCAGTTCAGCTTGGACAGTTTTTGCTGCAACTCGGCCAGCTGTTTCTTGATGTCATCCAGATCCTCTTTCGGTTCGGACTTTTCCTCTTCCTTTTCCGGGCTGGACCATCCGCTGGACAACCCACTGGTCATCGCCTTCAGGAAAGCCTGTTGCTGCGCCTGCAATGCGTCAAAACCCGGCATCTGAGACATCGGATTCATCGCGCTCATGTTTTCCATCATCTTGTTTTGGCTTTCGCGCAGCATCTCGAACGAGCTTTGCAGAAACTGGGGCATCATTCCCCCACCCGGCAGCATGTAACTGCGCACCAGATCATTCAGCACATTCACCGGCAGCACGTTTTCACCCCGGCTTTCATGTTCGGCAATGATTTGCAGAAGATACTGGCGTGTCAGGTCGTCGCCGGTTTTCAGATCGATGATCTGCACTTCGCGCCCGTCGCGGATGAACCCCGCGATATCTTCGAGCGTCACGTAATCGCTGGTCTCGGTATTATACAGCCGACGGCTGGCATAGCGCTTGATAAGCAGCGGTTTTTCTTGGTCCGACACCGGGTTCCCTCCCCAAGGATGATGCGTTGCAGCACAGGTTATGCGAGTGCAGCACAAAAAGAAAGGGCAGGTCAATGGACCTGCCCAACGCGATTGCACCTAATGGGAGGGTTGGGTGCGCTTCGCAGACGTTTCTTACTTTGCAGCTGCAGCTTTCTTGGCTGCGGTGGTGACCTCGTTGGTCGCCTTTTTGACGGCAGCGGTTGCTTCTTCCGCGGCGTCTTTGCCGGCAGCCATCAGCAGCTCGACGGTTTCGGTCTGAACTTTTTTCGCGATTTCAGCGAAAGCGGCCAGGTTTTCAGCTGCAACTTCAGCCGACGCGCTTGCGAAGTCGGTTGCGGCTTTTGCGTAGTCAGCAGGCTCTGCCTTGGCTTTCGACATCTCGCTCAGCTTGGCCAGGGTGTCCTTGGTCCATTTGTTCGAGATCTCGGCCGATTTCTCAGCAGCGTCCAGGGCAACGCCCGACAGCTTCTCGTTCAGCGAAGCGGTCGATTTGAATGCGCCTTCCATTGCGGTGGTGTCCACCGGAAATGCACCCATCATGTCTTTCATGATCGCGGTAAAGTCTTGGGTCTTTGCCATTGTCCTAATCCTTTTAGCCGGTCCGGGCCCACCCCGGGTTTCATCAGCTTGAGGACAATATGATTGCTGCACCGCAGCATTGCAAGTTTTTTCTTGCTGCGGCGCAGAATTTTTAAGTTTCAAAATGAAATCAGGCGTTTGGTTTCGCCACAACATAAGTCCCGGGTGCGGATGCAAGGCTCGGGTGCTTCGAATCACCCGGCTCACGGGCCGGAACCTGCTTGCCGGACCGCTTCTTCAACCACGCGTCCCACATGGGCCACCAGGACCCCTCGTGAAAATCAGCTTCTTTCAGCCAGGTGCTGGCGTCCGACTTCATATCCGGGTTCGTGTAGTGGCCATATTTCTTCTTGCTGGGCGGGTTCACGATACCCGCAATATGACCCGATTCTGAA
Source organism: Ruegeria sp. A4 (assembly GCF_056543025.1). NCBI lineage: Bacteria > Pseudomonadati > Pseudomonadota > Alphaproteobacteria > Rhodobacterales > Roseobacteraceae > Ruegeria > Ruegeria sp. A4. Next base: position 1,090,827 of record NZ_JBQGAW010000001.1, read on the forward strand.
ACCACGAAGGTTTTGGACCGCGAGCCCATTTTCTGCACGCCGCGGTAACAGTCTTTCCATGCCGCGATGTGGTCGGTTTCGCAGGTTATGGCCATCAGCGGCACATCCACGTCTTCGAGTTTCAGCTTGTGCCCCATCAACTCGAAACCGTCGGTTGCGAACTCGTTGCGCTGGCAGAGGCCTCGCAGATATTCCACGGCCATTTTTGCTGGCAGGTTTGCACCATCGCCGTTCCAGTAGAGCAGATCAAAGGCCGGAGGCACTTCCCCCATCATGTAGCTGCGAATGGCCGGACCATAAATCAGGTCGCGTGATCGCAGGAACGACATGGTGCGCGCCATGATCCACGACCGCAGAACGCCCTCCTTTTTTACTTCCTCTTCGATTCCGTCGATGAAGTCGTTTTGCAGGAATGGCGTAAACTCACCCTGATCGGAAAAATCCGTCAGTGCCGTGAACAGCGTTGCGGATTTGACCGATTTGTCGCCACGCTGTTTCAGCAAGGACAAGGTCAGGCTCAGCGTCGTGCCCGCGATGCAATAACCCACTGCGTTGACCTGTTTGACCTTGCAGATCTTCTTGGCCGTTTCGATTGCGGTCAGGAAACCGTCCTGAATATAGTCTTCCATGCCGGTTTCGGCATAGCTTTCATCCGGGTTCACCCAGCTTACGACAAACAGGGTATAGCCCTGTTCGGTGATCCATTTGATCATGCTGTTCTGGGCTTTCAGATCCAGAATATAGAACTTGTTGATCCAGGGCGGGAACAGAACGATGGGCGTCTCATAAACCGTTTCAGTCACCGGCTTGTACTGGATCAGCTCCATCATCCGGTTGCGATATATGACCTCGCCCGGCGTTGTCGCCAGGTTTCCACCAACCTCGAACGCGCTTTCATCCGCCAGTTTGACGACCAACTCGCCATCATTGGCTTCGAGGTCTGAAACAAGGTTCTCCAACCCTTTTATCAGCGACTGACCTTCGGTCTCGACCGCCTTTTGCAGAGCATCCGGGTTAGTCGCCAGAAAATTCGTGGGCGCCATCATGTCGATGATCTGCTGCGAGAAATACTGTAGGCGTCGTTTGTCCTTGGCATTCAGATCATCGACCGACGAGACAGCCTGCGCAATCGCTTCCGCGTTCGTCAGGTATTGCTGCCGGATCAGTCGGAAATAAGGGTTTGTCTCCCAAAGGGGATTGGAGAACCGCTTGTCACCGGGCTTGGTTTCCTCGGTTTCCACCTCACCCGTTGTCAGCGCTTTCTGCGCTTCGGCAAAGTTGAGAACCGACTTGCCCCAGAATTCTATCTGTTGCTCCAACAGTTTGGCGGGATTTTGCCATGCATCGGCCCAATACGCCGTTGCTGCTCGTGCGAAAAGCTCTTGATTCGGGCTGTCCAGCGCTGGGGTGTGCGACTTTTTTGACGCCATAATTTCAATCAGGCGCTTCGAGAGCTGCTCGACCTTTTCCATATTTTCTTTAATTCGTTCAATATGTTCTTCGGACACGTCCGGCATTTGGTCTTCACTTGTTGTCATTTTAACAATTCCACCCTAACCTCGCTGCCATGCAGAATAACGTCGTGGGTGCTGGGGGGCAAAGCGACGAATGGTCCGAACTCTCAGGATGACACTCAGGAGGCCCCATTTATGCGCTATATGATGACCTACGACCTTATGGAGTCCATGCGTAACACCAACCAGTGGCTTGGTGCAACCGCAAGCGCGATGGCGTCCTACCCACTGTTTTCCATGACACCCAACCCGGCGTTCAGCTGGATGGCTGCCTGGGGCGAAGTCACCGAACGAACCTTCCAGCGAATGATCGTCAAACCTGACTGGGGCATTCGTACTTTCACCTGCGAGGATGGAAAGGACCATCTGGTCGAGATCACGACAGTTCTGGAACGCCCCTTCGGCGATCTGGTTCACTTCCGTGTCAACGGCCGGGAAGAACAACCGCGCAAGGTCCTGCTGGTTGCGCCCATGTCCGGCCACTACGCCACGCTGCTGCGCTCGACCGTCAAAAGCCTGCTGGTTAATTGCGAAGTTTACATCACCGATTGGCATAATGCGCGCGATATTCCTGTGTCTGCCGGCAAGTTCGATGTCGAAGACTACACGCTCTACCTTGTAGATTTCATGAAGGAACTGGGGCCGGACACGCATGTCGTCGCGGTTTGTCAGCCCGCCCCGCTGACACTGGCGGCCACCGCCTATCTGGCCGAGGTCGAACCCAAGGCTCAACCCAGTACCCTGACACTGATTGGCGGGCCGGTGGACCCGGACGCGACCCCGACCGACGTCACCGACTTTGGACGCCGTGTGACGATGGGTCAGCTGGAAGAAACCATGATTCAACGAGTCGGGTTCAAGTACAAAGGTGTCGGGCGTATGGTTTACCCCGGCCTGCTGCAACTGGCGTCGTTCATGTCGATGAACGCCGATCGCCACTCCAAAGCGTTTTCCGATCAGATTCAGCGTGTTATCCGCAACGAAGCCTCGGACCTGGATGCCCATAACCGTTTCTATGACGAATATCTTGCGGTGATGGACATGACGGCCGAGTTCTATCTGTCGACGGTCGAACGCGTGTTCAAAAACCGCGAGATCGCACGCAACGAATTTGTTGTCGCCGGCCACAAGGTGGATATCGGCAAGATCACCGATGTTGCCGTGAAATCGGTCGAAGGTGCGAATGACGATATCTCGGCGCCCGGTCAATGTATTGCTGCCCTGGACCTGTGCACCGGCTTGCCAGACAGCAAAAAGGCCAGCCACGTAGAACCCGGAGCGGGCCACTATGGCATTTTCGCGGGCCGCAGCTGGCGCGACAACATTCGCCCGCTTGTGATTGATTTCATGAATGAAAACAGCCGTAAGAAACCTCGCCGCGCAGCGAACACCAACAAGGTCGCCTGATGAACATGGGCGGGCCGGCACATGGTGGCCTCGCCTTTTCGTGCAGTTGCGGCCAGTTGAAGGGTCAAATCTCGGACCGGGGCGTTCGGCTTGGAACCCATGTCGAGTGTTTTTGTCATGACTGCCGCGCGGCGCAGCTGTATTTCGGGCAGCCCGACCCGGCCCCAGGCCCGGTCGACATCTTCCAGATGGCACCGGATGAAATCGAAATCACCGCCGGAGGCCAATTCCTTTCCGCCATGAAGCTCAGCCCAAATGGTATGCTGCGATGGTATGCCAGCTGCTGCAACGCCCCGCTGGCGACGACGCCACAGACTGCACGTTTGCCCTTTGCAGGGTTTATCGTCGGCAGGATGACCGGTGATGTTTCCGCATTGGGGCCGGTCACGACCCGTGGGTTTGTCCCTCGACCCGATGGAAAACAAAAACACGAAAAGGTCAGGTTTGCGGCTTTTGGCCTTTTGCGCCGCGCCCTGCTATCGCGCCTGTCAGGACGGTGGAAGAAAACGCCGTTTTTCGACCCCGAGACCGGCGATCCTGCGGTCGTACCGAATGTCATTTCGAAAGACGAACGCGCGGCGCTTTACCCTTAGACAAACCCTTGCGGGATATTCAGCCAGATTGCCAAGGCTTTGTTCACGGCATCGGGCGCTTCAAGCGGCAGCAGATGTCCGGCATTTTCGACGATTTCAAACGCGGCCTCCGGTATCAGGTCAGACATGAAAGAATGCCGTCTGACCGGGGTCAGCGTGTCATGGGCACCGCACATGATCAAAGTGGGGACTTTGATGCGGCGCAACGATCCCTGTTGGTCGGGTCGGCGCTGCAAGGCACGCATTTGGCGCACAAATGTCTCGGCGCCCAGATCATTCGCCATTGCCAAAAGATCATTCAGAATGGGGATTCGCCTGGGCCCCGGCGCCAAAGTATCGGTGCCGACCAGTTGGCGCATGACCTCTTCCAACCGCCCCCCCAGGGCCCCGATGATCAGATCCTCGCGACTGGCCGCGATCTGAGGTGTGTCCGCCTGTGCATCCGTCGACATCAGGCACAGGCGCGTCACCCGTTCCGGTGCCCGCCGGATCAGTTCCAGCCCCACCACACCACCCATGCTTAGGCCCGCCAATGCAAACCGATGTGGAAGCTGATCCAACAGCCCCGAGGCGATCTCTTCAATTCGCTCGCCTCCGGAAACAGGTGCAACAGTGACGGGCCGTGACCGTGACAACACCTCGATCTGAGGTCGAAACAGCCGGGCATCACACATCAACCCAGGCAACAACACCAGCGGTTCGTTCACGCGGGGGCTCCATCTGCTCGGTTTTCCGAGTCCTTCCAGTTGTTGTCAGGATGAGAGTTTTGCCGCAGCCGGGCAAGGAAAACTTCACGGGTAGGCGATGGCCCGATATGCCGGAAAATCGGCGTAACGGGCTTGCCGCGTCGCAAGGTCTTCACCGGGTTCAGCGCCGGGCCTCAACAGACATCCACGCGGGGCAATATAGCTGTCGATCCGGCGTTGCGGCCTGGGTCGCCACACAAGGTTGAACGCACAGAGCTTGGGGAAGAACCAGATTTCGGAATACTCCAGATGATCGTGCATCCACCACGCCAGATCCCGCCAGTCCCGGCCCTGCGCATATTGATCCGCGAACCACGGGACAACGATGGATGCCCCGGCAATCCGCGCATCCCCTTCCCCGCGATCCCAGATATGGCATTCCAGCGGGTGATCGTTTCGGGCGCAGTTCAGCTTGTTTTCATTGCCAAACCGGTTCAAGGACGATGAACGATAACCCGACCTGACCGCGACCCGGCCAAATGTCTCTTCCAAAGGGTCAAGAAGGGTTTCGCAAAACGCGCGGCCTGTTTCGATCGCCAGATCCGGGTTGTCCGGAATATTCTGCTTTTGGTGGAAGTTGCCGATTTCCGAATACAGAAAATCGCGCATGAAGAAGTGCCGGGACAATCGGACACGACCCAGGGTCTCAAGGCTCCACATGCTGCCCGGCTTACGCATCTTGCATCCTTTTTCCGATCAGGGTTTATTCCACCCCCAAGCCCTTCAGCCACTCCAGAATACCAGCAACGGTGGCATCGGTTTGACCCGGCGACATCAACCGCCCCGCGATAACATGCGAAGACGGATCGTCACCCGGCCCCATCGTCACCAGCCTGACCGTTGCCGGAGCGCCCCAGGCCTCGGCAACCTTGTGCGTCCGGTCCGGCCGCACAACCTGATCATCATCCGAAAACCAGAACAAGGCGGGTATCCGGGCCTCAGAGAAATCCAGCGCATAGACCGTATCCACCAGCACGGACATCGGCACGACGGCTTCCCACGGGTAGACCGACGTCCAGTACCTGTTCTTCTCTGGGTCCGGCCCTGACACATCGCGTTCTTGCCCCATGAGAACGGGCAACCAGCTTCTTGCCCAAGGCAGCGAAGGCACCCACGCTGCGACGGTATTCACACCAAAGTTCGGCGAGACAAAAACCATGCCGACCACATCCTGGCTGAGGTCGGCATCCAACGCAGCGGCCGCCGCCAGCGTTCCTCCGGTCGATGTGGAAATGACGATCACCTTTTCCCCGACCGCACGCGCCGCTGCCAGCCCTTCGGCGGTATCCTGCATCCAGCCCGAGGCCGTACCCTCGGCCATTGCCGGCCCATCCCGACCGTGACCTTGCAGCCGGGTGTAGATCAGATTGGCGCCCAAAGCGTCAGCCACCAGATCAGGAACGGGGCGGATTTCCTCGGAACTTGCTGAAAAACCGTGGATGTACAGAACAGAATACGGCGTGCGCTGTTCCTTGAACTCGTCCTGCCAGATCACGCGCTTTTCGACACCCGGAACGATGTCTTCATAGGCGGACTCGGTGCTTTCAAAATAAACCTGAACACCTTCACCAAATTTCCGAGAATCAAAAGTCGGGTGCAGGTTCACTTCCTCGCGCGGGCCGAACCAGTAGACCAGGCCGCCAAGAACAACCAGCGCCAAAAGAGCGCGCCCGAGAAGCCAACCAAAGCGCCGCATCAGGCTTCTCCCAACACATCAAGAACCGCGGTCTCGATCAAACCCAGGCACTTCTCGTCCGAAAAGCGATGATCGGCCCCCTTGACCAACAGCAGCCGCATGTCAGGGCCCGCAGCATGTTCCAGCAGCCGCACGGCTGTTTCGGTCGAAACTGCCGTGTCTGCGGTGCCTTGCAGGAAACGAACCGGGAACGGCAGATCCAGAGCGCCCCGCAGAACCAAATTCTGGCGTCCGTCTTCGATCATGCGCTTGGTGATGATATAGGGTTCCATATAGTCGGACGGCAGCTCGACGTGGCCGACAGTGTCCAGCGCAGCTTTTTGTTCGTCGCTAAACGAAGCCCAATACCCGTCCTCGGTGAAATCCGGCGCGGCGGCGATTGTCACCAAGCCTGCGATTCGCTCGGGCATGACCTTGGCCAGTAGCAATGCCTGCCATCCCCCCATTGATGAGCCAACCACGATCAAAGGTCCATCCGTCAATGCCTTTACCGCGGCCAATGTGTCCTGATGCCAGTCACCGATACTGCCCTCGGTGAACGCGCCCGAGCTTTCGCCGTGGCCGGAATAATCGAACCGCAAGAACGATTGCCCCCGCGCCTGTGCCCAGGCTTCCAGATGCACGGCCTTGGTGCCTTCCATGTCCGATTTGAGCCCGCCCAGAAAAACGATGGTCGGCCCTGCCCCTTCGGTCTTGTGATAAGCCAGTCGCCGCCCCTGCGGCGTCTCCAGAAAATCCGTCGCTGCCATGAAACCCTCTTTCCTTTTCCTGCATCATGCACGCTCCACCCCCGAGTGCAATTCCGCCCACTTCATCTTTTTCCAAATACTCCGGGGAGCGCGAGGGGCTGGCCCCTCGCCCCCAATCTTGACACAGGCCCATCCACCTGCCACATGGGCCGAACACACATAACCCGCAACCGGGCGTTCAGTGGGCGCCAAACCGACGAGGAGAGCCGATATGGCCCTGGATTCTCGATCCGTCTCTCTCACCTTTCCCGATGGCAATGCACGCACCTATGCCGCAGGCGTCACGCCCGCGCAGGTGGCTGCCGACATCTCAACCTCGCTGGCCAAAAAGGCCATCTCGGCCACCGTTGACGGCCAGCACTGGGACCTGCAATGGCCCATCGAATCCGACGCGCAGATCGCCATCCACACCATGAAGGATGAGGCCCAGGCCAATGAGCTGATCCGCCACGATCTGGCCCATATCATGGCGCGCGCGGTTCAGGAGATCTGGCCCGCCACCAAGGTCACCATCGGCCCCGTCATCGAAAACGGCTGGTATTATGACTTCGACCGCGAAGAGCCGTTCACGCCGGAAGATCTCGGCCTCATCGAGAAAAAGATGAAAGAGATCATCAACAAGCGTGATCCCGTCACCACCGAGGTCTGGGACCGCGAGCGCGCGATCGAATTCTACAAGGCCAACAACGAGCCCTACAAGGTCGAGCTGATCGAGGCTATTCCCGGCGACGAGCCGCTGCGCATGTACTGGCACGGGCACTGGCAGGATCTGTGCCGAGGTCCGCACCTGCAACATACCGGTCAGGTTCCGGGGGATGCGTTCAAGCTGATGTCCATCGCCGGCGCCTATTGGCGTGGCGACAGCGACCGTGCGATGTTGCAGCGTATCTATGGTGTGGCCTTCACCGGAAAGGAAAAGCTGAAAGCGCACCTGCATATGCTGGAAGAGGCCGCCAAGCGCGACCACCGCAAGCTGGGCCGCGAGATGGACCTGTTCCACATGCAGGAAGAGGCCCCGGGCCAGATTTTCTGGCACCCCAACGGCTGGACGATCTACACCCAGTTGCAGGACTACATGCGCCGCCAGCAGCGCAACGGCGGCTATGTCGAGGTCAACACCCCGCAGGTTGTGGACCGCAAACTGTGGGAAGCATCGGGCCATTGGGACAAGTATCAGGAAAACATGTTCATCGTCGAAGTGGACGAGGAACATGCCCGCGAAAAGGCGATCAACGCGCTCAAGCCGATGAACTGCCCCTGCCATGTGCAGATTTTCAATCAGGGCCTGAAATCCTATCGCGACCTGCCGCTGCGCATGGCCGAATTCGGGTCTTGCAACCGCTATGAACCTTCAGGTGCGCTGCACGGTATCATGCGTGTGCGCGGCTTTACCCAGGACGATGGGCACATCTTCTGCACCGAAGACCAGATCGAGTCAGAAACCGCAGAGTTCATCCGGTTCCTGTCCCGGATCTACAAGGATCTGGGATTCGAGAACTTCTCGGTCAAATTCTCGGATCGCCCCGAGAAACGGTCGGGGTCGGATGAAGTCTGGGACAAGGCCGAAGCCGCGTTGCTTAGCGCGACACGTGCTGCCGGGATCGAGCCGGAGCTCAACCCCGGTGAAGGCGCCTTTTATGGTCCCAAGCTGGAATTTGTTCTGACCGACGCGATCGGTCGCGATTGGCAATGCGGCACGCACCAGGTTGACTTCGTGCTGCCCGAACGCCTTGATGCCACCTATATCGGCGCCGACGGCGGCAAGCACCGCCCCGTCATGCTGCATCGCGCGACGCTGGGCTCGTTCGAGCGTTTCATCGGTATCCTGATCGAAGAACACGCCGGCAAGCTGCCCTTCTGGCTTGCGCCGCGTCAGGTCGTGGTTGCGTCCATCACTTCCGATGCGGATGGCTATGTCGCCGAAGTGGTCGAAACGCTGCGCGCCGCCGGTGTGCGGGCCGAAGCCGACATTCGCAACGAAAAGATCAACTACAAGGTTCGTGAACACTCGGTCGGCAAAGTTCCGGTCATTCTGGCCGTCGGCCATCGCGAAGTTGAAGACCGCACCGTCAGTGTCCGGCGTCTGGGCGAAAAACAGACGCAGGTACAAACGCTTGACGTTGTAACAAACGAGCTGTCGCAGGCAGCCACCCCGCCGGATTTGCTGTAACAATCGGCAGCATATTGCTGGGAATCTGGCCCCCGAATTGGGGCCAGGTTGAAACAATTCACTCTTTCTTCATCAAAAACAATGCATTACGCTGCAAGAGGGCACGCCGCCCTTTGACGTGCTTGTGAGACACGGGCTCGTGAATTCAACTCTGTCCACCAAGCTACTACCTTTGTCATTGTCACAAGCAGACATACCCAGTCATCAAGAGGATTACCGAGATGTCGAACACAGCCAAGTCCCTGGTTATCGCAACCGCAGTCGCAGCCGCCGTATCGGGCGCCGCAACCACTGCATCCGCTCAGGCAAAGGAAAAATGCTATGGCGTATCGCTGGCCGGTCAGAACGACTGCGCCGCGGGCCCCGGCACCACCTGCGCGGGCACCTCGACCGTTGATTATCAGGGCAACGCATGGACCCTGGTTGACGCAGGCACCTGCGCGGATATCGAACTGCCCGCACAGGCAGACGGCACCCCGCGCAAAGGCTCGTTGGAAGCCCTGGATCGCGATCTGCCCGCATAAGAACGGCCTGACGAATTCAGGGGCGGGCACCATCGCCCGCCCCTTCCCTTTCGTGATCAAGGAACTGGCCCATGTTGGATGATGCCCACAGGTCGAACCGCCTGCCCGCAGCTCCGGGCGTAGGTTACAAGCCGCAACACTTCGCTCAGATACTTGAACACGCGCAACCCGTCGCATGGCTGGAAATTCATGCCGAGAACTATATGGGCGATGGCGGGCGGCCTCTGGCGCAGCTGCGCCATCTTTCCGAACAATTCCCGATCTCGGTCCATGGCGTTGGCCTGTCCATCGGCGGCGAAGGCGCGCTGGACCCTGATCACCTGGCCCGGCTGAAACATCTGGTAGGCTGGCTGAACCCCGCCAGCTTTTCCGAACACCTGGCCTGGTCCACCCATGACACCCATTTCTACAACGACCTGCTGCCCCTGCCCTATACCGACGCAACACTGACACAAGTTTGCGATCACATCGATCAGGTTCAGGACACCGTCGGACGGCAGATGCTGTTGGAAAACCCCTCAAGCTATTTGGCTTTTGAAGAAAGCACCTGGTCCGAGCCGGACTTTCTGCGCGAAATTGCACGTCGCACCGGATGTGGCTTGTTGCTGGACGTCAATAACGTCTTTGTCTCTGCCACCAATCTGGACTTTTCTCCTCGGGGTTACATCGATGCCTATCCACTTGAAAAAGTGGGGGAAATTCACCTTGGCGGTCATGACGAGGATGAAGACGATCACGGCCACCCGCTGCTGATCGACAGCCACGGGCGTGAAGTCGTTGATCCGGTCTGGGCGCTGTTGGATTACGTGCTGGAACGTACGGGGCCGAAACCCGTCCTGATCGAGTGGGACACAGACGTACCGGACTGGTCCATATTGCGGGAAGAGGCCGTTCGCGCGCAGACCGCCCTTGAACGGATCCCGGCATGAGCGTTTCGCAATCCGAATTTCGCGCGGCCATGATGGATGCGTCAGCCCCTGTCCCCGAAGGTTTGCTGGACGCCCAGGCGCAGCCAGCCGGTCGTCGGTTCAGCGTCTATCGCAACAATGTCGCCGTGTCCTTGACCGAAGCGATGCATCAGGCGTTTCCAGTCATTACCAAGTTGCTGGGGCCACAGAACATGGACGGGCTGGCCGGGATATTTCTGCGCCAGCACCCGCCATCATCACCGCTGATGATGTTCTACGGTGAAGCCTTTCCCGAATTTCTGGCCGAAATGCAGCAGCTTGCCCATCTTGGTTACCTGCCGGATGTGGCGCGGCTGGAACTTGCATTGCGCAAGTCGTACCACGCCGCCGACAGCCAACACGCCGCGGCAGACGCACTGGCCGTAGACCCCGAACAGGTCATGCGAACCCGGCTGCGTTTTGCCCCGGCCATGCGGGTAGTACGGTCGGACTGGCCCATTCACGCGATCTGGCGTTTCAACACCGAAACCGACGCGCCGAAACCCGATGCGCGCGCCGAGGATGTTTTGATCACGCGCCCGGAATTCGACCCGGTTGCCCAGTTGCTGCCCGTCGGCGGCGCCGATTGGATCGCCCATATGCAAGGCGGCGACATGATCGGCGAAGCGTTTGAAAAAACCGCTGCGGCGCAGCCGGAATTTGACCTTGGAACCACTCTGGCACTGCTTTTGCAGGGCGGTGCAATAACTTCTGTGACTATCGAAAGGCTGGAGACATGACTGCCCTGATCTCACTTCACAACAATGTTCTGGGAAAAGTGGACCTGGCGTCCAACTGGCTTACACCCACGCTGGCGCGACTGGTCTTTGTCGCGGTTCTTCTGGTCTATTACTGGAACTCGGCGATGCTGAAGATCGACGGCTCGATCTTTTCACCTTCGGCCGGTGCCTTCGGTCAGATTTTCCCCAAAGCCGCCGAAGCCGTCCTTTACGACGTATCCCAAATGACGTTCTTTCAACGGGTCGTCATTTTCTTTGGCACGGTTGCAGAATTCGTCCTTCCCGCGCTGCTGCTGGTCGGTCTGTTCACCCGCTTGGCGGCCTTGGGTATGATCGGTTTCATCTGGGTGCAGACCCTGGTCGACGTCACCGGCCATGGCGTGAAACTGGGCAGCCTGTTCGACGCGGCGCCATCCATTATGGATCAGCGCACGATGTGGACGTTCCTGATGCTGGTGATCGTGATCAACGGTGCAGGCCCCATCTCACTTGATCGAATCCTGCGTCTGAAATGACCTAAAAATGCGCTTTGGGCTGGTCTGGTTTACCTGCCGCCAGCCCAAGCACCCCGGCAACCCCGGCAAACGCGATCGGGAACATGGTGAACACACCAAATCCGAATGCGTAATACATCGCCGCCGCTGAAATCAGCAGCAGGATCCCGGCAACAAGGGCGCGCGCGGGCGCCATCGCGCCCCCGGCAATGGCCAACAAAGGTGCAATGATCGAAACAGCCTGAATCAGGTCAGGGTTGTCCACCTGCCTCAGAACGCCGTCGATCTCGCCGACGTGATCGATGACGACCACCTTCGCATATCCGAAAAATCCGACGATCATCCCGATCAGCCCGGCAATCACGCCCAAGATCATGGCGGCATTACGCATTGAACGTCCTCACTGTTGCTTGCAGGCACATAAGCATTCCTTAAGAAATACCAAGCTGCGTGCGTGTTTCCGCGGTCCAGCCAAGAAACAGCTCTCCGCCTTTCTCGATCAACGGGCGCTTCATCAGGGTGGGATGCTGTTTCAATAGCTCCAAAGGTGCTTTCGCGCGCTGGTTGTCATCCAATCCGCGCCATGTCGTTGACCTGGTGTTGAGCAAAGCGTCGCCGAAGTCAGCAAGAGCCTGCGACAGCACAGCATCCGGCACGCCATCGCTGCGGACATCTACGAACTCTGCGTCTGGCAATGTTTTCAATGCTTTGCGACAGGTGTCACAGGTTTTCAACCCATATAGGCGCATGTTTTTACTGCTCCTGCAATTGATTGCATTTTAGGCAAACTTGCCAGTTTCAGGCGGTTATTCTTGATTTTTTACTTCACCGTGCAATGTTGAAAAAGGCGAAACACACGAAACGGACTGTTCAGAAAGTGCCAAACAGTCTTTTTTTGTGGTGACGCTGACCACAGCCCCCACCAATTTGTGGGACAATGCGCAAGTAGAAGGAGACACGGGACATGCCAACCGGCACCGTGAAATGGTTCAATACCACTAAAGGTTATGGTTTTATTGCCCCTGATGAAGGGGGCAAAGATGTGTTTGTACATATCTCGGCCGTAGAACGGTCCGGCCTCACCGGACTCGCAGACAATCAGAAAGTCTCGTACGAGTTGCAGGACGGACGCGACGGCCGACAAATGGCTGCGGAATTGAAGCCGTTGTAACGACATCCCCGCTGATCGCGGGATGGATCCATTAAGGATGGCGGCCAATTTCCGGCCGTCAACCACCCCCTACCGGGCCTGTTCCATTACCCGCGCGGATTGTTCATTTGCGCGGCGTCGATGGTGTATATCCGTTGCAGTGGTGTCGGATACCCCGGGCTCCTGCGACCAGATCCCAGCCCCGCCCGCAAACCGGATTTCCCAGGCTTTCATTGTGTGCTCGGGGCGACGCTGGCACGTTGCGACGCCCTTCGTTCCGATTTCAGGTCATCGTGCATGCGTCGCAAAAGCCCACACTCTGCTTCGTCAATGGGCCGCTTGGCACGACAATCCAAAGAAACTAGCGCCCTGCAATTCGAATACTATTTGCGAATGATCTCTTCGAATTCGCGCCATTCCCGAGCCGTCATGCCCGAGCTTTCCTGCGTGACGTCCTCACCCGCCAGCATGCGGCGCAGGCTTTCAACCATCTGAGCCGACAGGTTGACGGCCCCAAGGCGGTAATCCTCGAAGGCTTTATAGGCAAAGGGCACCCAGTCGGCGACGATCTTGCACATCGTATCAGCGTAGACACGGATCTCATATTGAGCATGAGGGTCAGCGCGCAGCCGCAGAAAATGGAACAGGTTGTGCAGGTCCACTTTCCAATACCACTGCGTATAGATGTTTGCGGGCAGGTTCATCCGGGCAAGTTCACGTGCCAGCCCCTGCTGCCCGTCCTGGCTGATCATCGCCTCGTAATTGTCATAGCACCGCGCGCTGTCAGCCTTGAGGACGTCCAGAACACGCGCGGCCTCTTCACCTTCCAAAGCAGAGCCACGGCCTTGATTGTTCACCTCTGATTGGGCGGCCACATGTTCGGGTGCGGGAATATAGAACTCACGATCCAGAATCGAATATCGCGCTGAGTATTCATTTACATTGGCCGTACGGTGCCGAATCCACTGCCGCGCCACGAAGACCGGCAGCTTTACATGCAGTTTGACCTCGCACATTTCGAAAGGGGTCGAATGCCAGTGCCGCATCAGGTACCGGATCAGACCTTCGTCATTCTGAACCGATTTGGTTCCCTTGCCGTAAGACACACGCGCGGCCTGACAGATGGCCGCATCATCGCCCATGTAATCAATCACGCGGACAAAGCCGTGATCCAGAACCTGATGCGCGGCGTACAGGTGATCTTCCATTCCCGCTGAAACGACGCGACGAGTGGGATGCGATTGGGCACGTTGCGCTTCGATCTCGGCCTGTTGGTCAGCGGACAGCGGCATCAAGTTTTCCTTTCTGGCAATGAGTCGCTCCCTACTATATCTCGCCAACCGCAACATCGAAACCGCGATATATGCCGCAACCCACGCAAAATTCAGTTCGCCAGACCCAGCGGTCTCGACACACTAGGTCGGCGCGCTAAGCTCTTTGCAAACTGAGTCGAAAAGGATGACCAAAATGGCGCTGACATATCTTCACACCATGGTCCGCGTGAAGGATCTGGAAAAATCCATGGCGTTTTACAAGCTTCTGGGACTGAAGGAAACACGCCGCTATGACAGCGAAGCCGGGCGGTTTTCGCTGATTTTCATGGCCCCTCCGGAGCAGGAGGATGCGCCCATCGAGCTGACCTACAACTGGGACGGTGATGATGGCCTTCCCAGCGACAGCCGCCATTTCGGTCACCTCGCATACGGCGTCGACAATATCTACGAGGTTTGCCAGCACCTTCAGGACAATGGCGTCACGATCAATCGCCCTCCGCGTGACGGTCGCATGGCCTTTGTGCGCTCACCCGACAATATCTCGATCGAGCTTTTGCAAAACGGCGATGCTCTGGAGCCGAAGGAACCCTGGGCCAGCATGGAAAGCGTTGGCCACTGGTGATCCGGTGGGTCATAACGCTTGGGTTGGCCGCGCTGGCCAGCCCGATCAAGGCCGAGACGTGTCGTCTGGCCCTTGCATTGGCCATGGACATTTCAGTGTCGGTCGATGAGGCCGAGGACGTACTGCAACGGCAGGGTTTGGCCGCTGCGCTGATCGCACCCGAAGTGCAGGAGGCCTTTTTTTCCTCTCCTATGCCGGTTGCTTTGGCTGTTTACGAATGGAGCGGTCGGTCCACCCAGCACGTCATTTTGAATTGGTTGCTGATAGAAGATGTTGCCGACCTGCTTTTCGCCTCCGGTCAGATAAGTGCCTCTGTGAGATCAGATTCCGGATCAGCGACCGCCATGGGCTATGCCCTGGCTTACGGGTCTACCTTGATGAACCAGGCACCCGACTGCTTGTTTCAAACGATTGACCTGTCCGGAGATGGTTCAAACAACGATGGCTATGGGCCGCAAATAGCCTATCGTCACTTCGCGTTCCAGAATGTGGTGGTCAATGGCCTCGTGATCAACGCGGCGGATTTTGAAGGCGAACTTTTTCTGATCCCGTTTTTTGAAAACAATGTTCTGCATGGTCCCGGTGCCTTTTTGGAGGTCGCTCAGGGGTTCGAAGATTTCGAACGGGCCATGCGGAAAAAGCTGAAACGGGAATTGAGCGGTTTGCAGATTGGTGCGCTTGATGAAAACCCGCAATAAATCCGCGCCTGAGTGCTGCTTTTGCGGGCCTGTTCTCTGAACCGGCGTTTGAACAAGGCCGCCAGGCCTGTGCATCAATGCAGGACGGGTTTGGTTCTGCGCGACGCACGACCCCGGTCAGTAGATATAGCGGATCTGGTCGGTCCAATATCGCTCCACGCGGCGCAGCGACGTGGTGATGTCTTCGATGCCTTCCAACTCCAACACGCCCCTGCTTTGCAATCCTTCGGCGTGACGCGCAAACAGGTCGGACACGATATTGCGGATTTCCCTGCCTCGTGGTGTCAGACGCACGCGGACAGAGCGGCGGTCAATCTCGCATCTCTGGTGGTGCATATACCCCATCTCAACCAGCTTCTTGAGGTTGTAGCTGACATTGCTGCCCTGATAGTAGCCGCGGCTTTTCAGCTCACCTGCCGTCACTTCGTGATCGCCGATATTGAACAGCAGCAACGCCTGAACCGCGTTGATTTCCAGCACGCCGACGCGCTCGAATTCATCCTTGATGACATCCAGCAGCAACCGGTGCAGCCGCTCCACCAGGGCCAGCGCCTCAAGATAGCTGGTCATGAACCCCTTGGCTTCCAGCCCGGAGACCTGCATTTCCATACTCATCCGACCCTCCGATTCAGTCGTGCTGTTTGAGACACGATGACCTGAAAGTCCGAAAAATCGGTTAAGCCGGTTTTTTTCTTATTTCTGAAAGGTCTGCGCGATGTTTGAAATCAAACTGGCAAACTGCGCCGGCGGCTGCACCTGACCTGTGACCCATTGATAAAGGTCCTGATCGTTTTCGTGCAGCAGCGCGTCAAAGACATCCAGCCCGGCGGCATCCATATCGGCCAGGTTGCGATCGGCATAAGCGGACAGGATGATGTCCATCTCTTTGATCCCTCGCCGCATGGATCGCATTTTCATTCGCTTGATGCGTACGTCCCGGGGTTCACTCAATTCTTCTGCTCCAGCATCAGACGCATTTTCTTTTCCAGACGCGCCGCACGTTCAGCGCAAACCCGCATCTCTCCTCGGATGGCGCGCAGTTCGGCCACCGCGGTCGACAGCTCCATTCCACCTTCGCCCTCTTCCACCGGGGCATCCATCCCTTCGCCCTCACCGGTCAGCAGCCACATGATCGAGACATTGACCAGCCCCGCCATCATCGACAACCGGTTCGCACGCGGTTCGGACAGATCGTTTTCCCAATCGACAATCGTCGTCTTCTTGACCCCAAGGCGGCGCGCCAGCTCTGCCTGGGTCATTCCGGCCGCTTCGCGCGCGCCTGCCAAACGGTCCCCGAATGTCGCAGACTCAGGTCCATACCAGTCTTTTTCATCATTCATCGGGGTCTCCAATTCACATTGTCCATTCGGCTTGATCGTCATTCCGGCGCACCCTATGACAGTCGGGTTGAACATACAAACCGAGGCCATCCATGAGTTTCCTGTCTGCGACACTGTCACGCGTCAAACCATCGCCTACGATCGCCATGACAGCCAAGGCCGCCGAGTTGAAAGCCGCCGGGCGCGACGTGATCGGCCTGAGCGCGGGTGAGCCGGATTTCGACACCCCGCAAAACATCAAGGACGCCGCCGTTGCAGCGATTGCAGCCGGAAAAACCAAGTACACCGCACCGGACGGCATTCCGGAACTGAAGCAGGCGGTTTGCGCCAAGATGAAGCGCGATCATGGGCTTGACTACACGCCCGCGCAGATCTCGGTTGGAACGGGCGGCAAGCAGACGCTGTACAACGCCTTGATGGCAACAATGAATGACGGTGACGAGGTGATCATCCCCGCGCCGTATTGGGTAAGCTACCCCGACATGGTTTTGCTGGCAGGTGGAACGCCGGTTGTTGTTGAAACGACGCTGGCCAACAGCTTCAAGCTGACGGCAGAACAACTGGAAGCCGCCATCACCCCAAGGACAAAGTGGTTCATCTTCAACTCGCCCTCGAACCCGACAGGCGCAGGGTACAGCCGGGATGAGCTCAAGGCCCTCACCGATGTTCTGATGCGCCATCCGCATGTCTGGATCATGTCGGACGACATGTATGAACACCTGGCCTATGACGGGTTTGAATTCTGCACGCCTGCCGAGGTGGAGCCCGGCCTGTATGACAGGACGCTCACCTGCAACGGTGTTTCGAAAGCCTACGCCATGACCGGCTGGCGCATCGGTTATGCGGCCGGTCCGGTTGAACTCATCTCGGCGATGCGCAAGATCCAGTCGCAATCCACCTCGAACCCCTGCTCGATCAGCCAGTGGGCGGCGGTGGAAGCGCTGAACGGAACACAGGATTTTCTGGCGCCGAACAATGAAACGTTCAAACGCCGCCGTGATCTGGTGGTGCGCATGTTGGACGAGATTGACGGCATAACCTGCCCGACACCCGAGGGCGCGTTTTATGTCTACCCCTCGATCGCCGGGCTGATTGGCAAAACGACACCCGCGGGAACCGTCATCGAAAACGATGAAGCCTTTGCCACGGCCCTGCTGGAAGAGGCGGATGTCGCCGTCGTGTTTGGCGCGGCCTTCGGCCTGTCACCCAACTTCCGGGTCAGCTATGCGACGTCCGATGCAGCCCTGACCGAAGCTTGCGCTCGTATACAGCGCTTTTGTGCATCTCTGAGGTAAACATGTCTGCCGACCTGCCCGAATATTATTTTCGCATCCGTGAAAACGGGGCCGCGGTGTTTCGGATCGATACGGAAAACCGCCAGCGCCGGATCGAGATGGACCAGATCGCCGTCATCAACATCCGCAACGGTGAGGTCAAGCCGCACGGCCAACGGGTTTTGTCCGAACGGGATCAGGCAGAGATCGCCCAATGGATGGACGAGCGCCGGGCCGTACTGGCCCAGCGCGACATCGACGACATTCACCGCGCTGTCGACTATCTGAATCTGACAACGCAATGGGCGCAGTCCAAGGCAAGCGACGAACAGCTTGAGGATGTAACCGACAGGTTGCTGATGGCGATGCACGATCTGCGCACGGTTCTGGTTCGGAAAAAGGCCGACCGGTTGAGCAAAGACTAGGCAGGTTCCGCCGGCGCCTGCACCTGCCGCACCGAATGCATCCAGAACCGGGCCATCAGCAGCACCGCCGCGAAAGCCAGGCCAAGCACCAGCCCTAGCCAGACACCGATGCCGTCCATCTGACGGACGAAGCCGAAATAGTAGGACGCCGGAATTCCCACCACCCAATAGCTGAGCGCCGCCATAACCATCGGTATCTTGGCATCCTGCAAACCACGCAGCAGTCCCAGCGCAATCACCTGCGCCCCGTCGACCAGTTGGAACAGGGCAGCCATGGCCAGCAATCCTGTCCCGATTGCCAGAATTTGTCCGCGCTGCGGATCATCGGCCTCCATGAACAGGGAAATCAGCGGCTCGGCATATGTCAGGAACAGGATGACGGTCACGACGGACATGACCAGCGACATGCCCGTCACGGCAATCGCACCTTTTTCCAGATGCGCCTTGTCCCGGCGGCCCAACGCGTTGCCGGCCCGGATGGTGGCCGCATTTGACAGCCCCAAATGTACCATGAATGTGGCCGAAGCCAGATTCAGGGCGATCCCGTGCGCGGCCAGCGGGACCTGACCCAGCCAGCCCATCATCACGGCGGATGTTGCAAACAGCGACACCTCGGCCAGGGTGGTCAGGCCAATGGGCACGCCCAGTTTCCACACGCTGATGAACATTTCCCAATCCGGACGCCAGAAGCGCTGGAACAGGCTGTGTTCCGGCAAGGTCCGGACCACATAGACGACAACCGCGACCAGAGAAACGACCTGCGTCGCGATCGAAGCGATCGCAGCGCCCATCACGCCCAGTTCCGGCGCGCCCCAATTGCCAAAGATCAGCGCATAGTTGGTAAACCCGTTCACAACCGCCGCCGTAACCGTGATCCACAGCACGATCTGAGTTCGCTCCAGAGCCGCAAGGTAGGATTTCAACACCATCACGATGAGCGCCGGAAACAACCCCCAACCGGCAATGCGCAAATATTCCGACGCGGTTTCAGCGATATGCGGCTCTTGTTTCATGGCGATCAGGATCGGATAGGACCACCACAACAACGGCATGACCACCGCAGCGTATAGCAGCGACAACCACAGCCCCATGCGGGTCGAGCGGCGAATGCTGGTTTCGTCCCCTTCTGCCGCTGCGGTGGCAACCATCGGCATGACGGCCCAGCCAAACCCGGCACCAAACAAAAACAGAACGAAATAATAGCTGCTGGCCAGGGTAACCGCCGCCAGCGCCTCGACCCCGTACCAGCCCAGCATGATCGTGTCGGTCAGGCCGATGGCAAACTGCGCCAGATGACCACCGATCAACGGCAGGCCAAGCACGGCAATTGCCCGAAAGTGGGCCGGATATGTCATCACTTTTGTCATTGCCCCAGCCATATGCGCGGGCTTGGCGCGAGACAAGAGACGATCGCTAAAATGTCAACATGATACTTCGGTGCCCGCTTGCGCAGTCCAGGCGGGCACCGGCGTGATTAACGAGCGTCCGGATGCAGTGCTGTACCCAGAATATGCTCGGAGCGGTGAATCACGTGATGCGCCTGCCCCACGATCAACGGATCGGGCTCACCCACAATGTCGTGATCCTTGCCCGGGTAGTCCAGCGTCGACAGGAAATGGCGCATACAATTCAGCCGCGCGCGTTTCTTGTCATTCGACTTGATGATCGTCCACGGCGCGTCCGCGGTATCGGTGTAAAAGAACATGGCCTCTTTTGCTTCGGTATAATCGTCCCACTTGCTGAGGCTGGCCTTGTCAATCGGTGACAATTTCCACTGTTTCAGAGGATCCGTCTCGCGACTTTTGAAACGACGCTGCTGTTCTTCCTGCGTGACCGAGAACCAGTATTTGTAAAGCTGGATGCCCGAACGCACCAGCATCCGCTCCAACTCTGGCGTCTGCCGCATGAACTCCAGATATTCATTGGGAGAGCAGAAGCCCATCACCCGCTCGACACCCGCGCGGTTGTACCAGGACCGGTCGTAGAACACCATTTCGCCAACCGTTGGCAGTTCCTGAATATAGCGCTGATAATACCATTGCCCCTTTTCCTCCCAAGTGGGTTTATTCAAGGCCACGACCCGGGCCTGACGCGGATTGAGGTGCTCCATAAACCGCTTTATCGTACCGCCCTTGCCGGCAGCATCGCGCCCTTCGAACAGCAGAACGAAACGCTGCCCGGTTTCCTGCGCCCACAACTGAACCTTCAGCAACTCTGCCTGAAGCTTGGCCTTCTGTTCTTCGTACACCGACCGCGCCATCTTGCGGCCATAGGGGTACTTGCCGCTTTCAAACGCCTGCCGGATCTTTTCAGGGCTGGGCTCTGCGACCTCTGCAACCGGCGTCGGCCTGGTCTTGACCTGAGTTGAATTTGTTTCGACCCGAGCAATGGCTTCCATGAAATCTTTCCTTTTCTGTTGTCCCGGAAAGGAGCTAGCAGAAAGGCCACGGATGCGCTTTGATTGGGGTCAAATTGATGCCTTAAAAACCCATAAATTCCGCACTGGATACAAGGTTCCGATACAAACGCCGTTTTTCAAGCTGCGCGCGAGCGGCCCTTGCCTGAATCCTCAATAGGATCGTCTAATCGACCTCGGCCAACATGGCCAAGGCTGGCGCCCGTTTGGCGCACCGGATCGCTGATCCCCTTGTTTCACGCTTCATCTATGCCCCCAATCGTCAGGGTTGTCAGAGTTGTTGGGCGACAGACCCAATTCGTCGCCTTCCGTCGAACATCCCAGCCCCAGAACCGTGCGGTTCGCATAAGAGAAGTACGAACAGACCTGATTGATCTCGAGGATTTCTCCATCATCCCACCCTGCCGTGCGCAGCGCCGTCACATCCGCTTCGACCAGATCGCCCGGATCCTCGGTCAGCTTGCGCGCATAGGCCATGGCCGCCACCTGCGCTGCATCCAATGGCGCGGCGGCCGGATCGCGGGCTTCGATCGCCGCCCTGATCGCGTTTCCCCGTTCTTCGTTGCCCAGCAACCGCTGCAACCCTGCGAAATGGTGTTCGACGCAATATCCGCATCGGTTCAGAGAGCTGACCCACACGCCCAGCACCTCGAGAAACCATTTCGGTATCTTGTTGCCCGAGTGATGCAGCACCGCCTTGTAGATCGCCATGTGCCCTTCCATCGAATGCGGACGCAACGAATGCGCCATCATGATATTGTCCACATTGTTGCCCGGGCCCGTGACGCGGTCATAGAGTTTCTTCAGCCTGCCTGTGGCCTGCTCGAATGGGATGGTTCTGATCCAGCTCATTTGGCTTCCTGTTGACGTGATTGCCTGTCCTTCAAAGACTAGAAGCGCTTTGAGCCCGAGGCGAGACGATTTCGACACCCCGTCAGAAAGAACCCGGACCAGCACAGACCGCAATTCGAACATCGGCTCGGTTTCCCGAAACACCAACACGGCAAGTCCAGTTTAAGCCCTGCGAGCATCCGCCCTAAACCATCAGCCGTTCGGCACCCCGGTCAGATTGGGCTAGACGCCCTCTATCTCCATGGTGCGGAACTCATTCTTCAGCCAATTGTGTCGGGCACACATCGGTCTTGTGAAATGCTGACGTATCAATTTGCTCATGGCCTTCTGGATCAGCACCGACGTCGTTGCCGGGTATACCTCGGTTGTAAACAGCGACACCGTGCGAACGAAGTTGCTGCCGGGGAACGGCATGGCCTTTACGCTGTTGTGAAACCTCTGCGTTCGGTGAAAGCACGCCGCCGTCGTGATTGCCCAGCCACTGCCCTGCGCGACCAGGCCGATGATGGATTGGTTGCACTCCAGTTCAAACCGGTTGGGCAGGCTGAACTTGCTTCGGGCCAGTTGAGTTTCAATCTGCTTGCCGATCACATAGTCACGCGAATACCTCAACAATGGCAGGTCGGCATCCGGGTTGAACAGCTCGTCCGGGGACCCTTCGAACTTGTTGGGAACCACGACGATGAAGGGGTCTCTCATCAACGGATATTCGATCAGCCCCTCGGTACGACCCAGCGGTCGTGTGGCGACGCCCACGTCAAGCTTGTGTTCCTGAAGTTTGGCAAGAATTTCGTGGCTCGGGCGTGTGAAATGGCGGAAATTGCACCGTGGCAGAGCCTGCGCCAGAAAACGAACAAGGTCGGGTGCGATCTGGTTGTCGAAGTCATCGATCAAAGCCAGCCGCAGATCCGTCGCATGCTGCCAGTTTCCCGTTCGTATCTCGGCCTCACCGCGTTTCAGCACAGTCAGACCCTCACGCACATAGCGGGCAAACACCTCGCCCGCCGGCGTCAGGCCCATCGGGCGACGCCCATGGTCGACCAATTCAATCCCCAACGCGCGTTCAAGGCTGCGCAGGTGGTTCGAAACCGTGCTGATCGACAAGTCTGTTTCTGATGCGACTTGCTGAATCGATCCGGATTTGGCGATCAGCTGAAACACTTCCAGCCATCGAAGACTCAGAGATTTGGACACGGCAACCGACCATTGTTTCGATTTGTTCGAAACTAGCGAAGCAAAGTTTTGCCCATGCGGCAATGAAGAAGTTGATCGAAACGGTCGATTCTAGGCTTTCATCCGCACAAAATCCGGGTCGTACGGGCTTGGGCTGATAACCGTCGCACCAATCCGTTTCCCGCAGCTGTCCAGCTCCATTTCGCGGCCAAGCTGCGCCAGGGACGGATGAATGAAAGCATGCGCCAGATTCAGCTCGGTGCGATACCCCCATGCGCCCGACGTGATGGTGCCAACGACAGTATCACCCTGCATCAGCGATGCGCCGGGATGCGCCGGGCCAAGGGTTGAATCGATGCGCAACGGGACCAGCTTGCGTCGTGGTCCTTCCGACTTCCGATTCAACAGGGCATCACGCCCCACGAAGGCGCCCTTGTCCAGTCGGACGAACCGATCCAGCCCGGTTTCAAAAGGAT
Organism: Ruegeria sp. A4; assembly: GCF_056543025.1. Taxonomy (NCBI): domain Bacteria; kingdom Pseudomonadati; phylum Pseudomonadota; class Alphaproteobacteria; order Rhodobacterales; family Roseobacteraceae; genus Ruegeria; species Ruegeria sp. A4. The sequence continues at coordinate 1,114,107 of NZ_JBQGAW010000001.1, forward strand.
CAAATTCGGTGATCAGATCGGCTTTCCAGTGCAAAAAGCTCTTCTCCATGCGCATGGATTCTACGGCCCTGGCACCGAACAGGTTCAGCCCGTGCGTTTCGCCGGCCTCGCGCAAGGCAAGATAGGCCGCATAGAGCGAGGCGTTTGGAACATGGATTTCATAGGCCAGCTCGCCCGAGTAACTCAGGTTCATGACCGTCGCCGGAGCAATACCGACAAAGCACTCGCGCACGCTGAGCCACGGGAACGCATCTGCCGACCAATCTCCTCTGGCGCAGGCTGACAAGACAGAACGCGACTTCGGGCCAGCCAGAACCAGAATGGTCTGATCATTTGTCAGGCTGCGCAACTGAACGTCCTCATCGCTGCGCAGATGCAGGCGCAACCAATCCATGTCGTGAAACTCGCTCGCCGCGGCGGAACCATACCAAACGCGGGCCGGCCCCCTGTCGCAGGCGGGCAGATTGGCAATCGTCGCTTCTGCCTTGATCATACCGTAGTGATTCAACAGGTATCCCAACCCGACACGCCCCTCACGCCGAGGAACAAGCCCGCAAAACAACCGATCCAGGAATGCGTGCCTGTCCGATCCTGTGATCTCGATGCGGTTGAACCCGTTGACCTCTGCAAGCCCGACGCCGGTTCGAATGCTTTCGACTTCGGCGGCCACCAAATCGAAGGTTTCGTCAAAATCGAAACTGAGCGTCGGCGAGAAATCGGGATCGGGTTTGAAATAGTCCACCCTTTCCCATCCGTTGACCACAGTGAACTCGGCCCCTTCGGATGCCAGAACAGGCGTCAAAGGGGTCGTCTTAGCGGGTCGGCCCGCGGGGCGATGTTCATGCGGAAAGTGGAACCTGAATTCGTTCTGATAATCCTCAATCGCCTTGAGCGCGGTGAGTTCCACATTGGCATGACCCGAAAACCTCCGCGGGTCGAGGCACCACGTGTCATAACATGCCTCGCCATGCACGATCTGCTGTGCCAGCAACCATCCGTGACCGCCACCTTCACCCAGCCCGGCCCGCAGCCCAATGATGCAGTACGCGTTGCGCTTGCCCGGAATCGGACCGACCAATGGGGCGCCATCAATGGTGTAGGTGATCGGTCCGTTGACCACGGTGTGAATACCAACCTCCATCAAGGCGGGCATGCGCGCAAAGGCCCCTTCCAGCACATCGGTTACCCGGTCCAGATCATCCGGGCACAATGCGTTCACGAAGTTCGGATCAATCCCGTCCATACCCCAGGTTTTGCATCCCTGCTCGTAGAACCCGAGCAACAGGCCGTTCTTTTCCTGCCGGCAATAGTAATCGCTGATCGGGCAGCGCAGCAGCGGCATCCGGTGTCCGGCATCCCGGATGGCCTCGATTTCTTCGGTCAGGAAATACTGATGTTCCATGGACGACACGGGATGATGAACACCCATCATGGCGCCGACTTCGTTGACCCTGTAGCCGCAGGCGTTGACGACGACATCACAGTCGATATCCCCGTTCTCGGTATGCACGGTCCAGGTGTCATCGCTGTGCTGTGTCAGCGCGGTCACCGGCGTATTTCGATACACCTCGGCACCCGCGTTGCGTGCCCGGCGCGCAAGGGCCTGGCACAATTGCGCCGGATCGATGTCGCCGTCCAGCGGATCCCAAAGCCCACCGATGAGATTTTCGGTCGAAATCAACGGGTGTCTCCGGGCACATTCATCCGCGTCTATCACCTCGAAATGCACGCCCATCCCCCGCGCCATGGACGCAAAGTGACGATAGCCCTGCATCTGCCCTTCGGTGTTGGCCAGACGGATCCCACCGTCTGCGTGGTGATAGTTGATCGGGTAATCCGGATCGTCGGCCAGTTCCTTGTACAGACGGATCGAATGCGATTTCAGGCCGACCATCGTCTGGTTCATGCCGAAATTGGTGACCTGCGCCGCCGAATGCCATGTCGTGCCCGAGGTCAGTTCATTCCGTTCGACCAAAACCACATCGGTCCACCCTTCCCGGGTCAGGTGGTAGAGCGTCGAACATCCGGCGATCCCGCCCCCTATCACAACGGCTCTGGTACGCGACTTCATGGCATTGCTCCTTCAACTTCGGCACCAGTCTTGCTGAATAACGGGATGGGCAGACAACAGGGCAGATGCGGGTGCCGGAAAATCGAAACCGCGATTTCGGATTCTGAAAACGGCACTTCTTCTTTGATACCGGGACAACTTGGGTCCTACGGTGCAGGAAAACGCAAGGTGACGAAAACACATGCCATCCGACAGCATCAAACGAAGCGGACGCAAAGCACGGCATGCGCAGCGTGCGGCCAAACCCGTCATTGATCCTTGCCCGCCCGGTCAGAAAGGCGGGGCATTCAAGCCCTTGAGCCTATCGGAAATCGAGAAAATCTATGACACGGCGCTGCGTTTGCTGGAAGAGCTGGGGATGGGAGACGTGCCGGACAGGCTGGCCTTCGATCTCAGGGCGGCGGGTGCCCAGGATCGGGAACAGAACCGCCTGGTTTTTCCCCGTTCAATGGTCGAACAGGCCATCGCCTCGGCCGCGAAGAGCTTCACCTTTCATGGCCGGGATGAAAAACGATCCATCGAGGTGGGTGGCGACCGCGTGTATTTTGGCACCGGCGGTGCTGCGGTTCAGACCCTTGATATCAACAGTGGGCTTTATCGCCCCTCCACCCTGGCCGATCTGCATGATTTCACCCGGCTACAGGACACGCTGGCCAATGTCAGTTGGTTTACCCGATGCTGCGTGGCAACCGACATCCCGGATGTGTTCGATCTGGACGTGAACACCGTTTACGCTTTGGTACGCAACACAACCAAGCCAATGGCAACGTCTTTCACGTTGGCGGAACATGTCGGCCCGATCGTCGCGATGCTGGATATCGTCGCCGGAGGGGCCGGGGAATTCGCCAAACGCCCCTTCCTGAAAGCGCATATAAGCCCGATCATTTCGCCAATGCGATACGGCGAGGATGCCGTGGACGTGGTTTATGAATGCATCGCCCATAACATACCCATGTCCTGCATCACGGCCGCGCAGGCGGGCGCAACCGCCCCGGCAACTCTGGCCGGATTTCTGGCGCAATCACTGGCCGAAACGCTGGCCAGTCTCGTGATGGTCAATGCGATCAAACCCGGCTTTCCGATGGTCTTTTCCAACTGGCCCTTCATCGTGGATCTCAGGACCGGCTCTTTCGCAGGGGGCAGCGGCGAGACCGCAATCCTGAATGCGGCGTCGGCGCAAATCACGAACTGGCTGGGTTTGCCGTCGGGCGTGGCCGCTTCGATGGCCGATGCCAAAGCCATCGACGCCCAGCATGGGGCTGAAAAAGGCATCACGTCGCTGGCGGCAGCGCTGGCAGGAGGCAATCTGATCTATGAAAGCTCGGGCATGACGGCATCTCTGCTCGGGGTCAGCTTCGAGGCCTTCGTTCTCGACAACGAAATGCACTCGCACACGTATCGTGTCTTGCGCGGGATCGAGGTCACCGAAGCGAATCTTGGCTTTGACGCCATATGCCATTCGGTTCTGGGCGATGGGCATTTTCTGGGCAGCGAGCAAACCTATGAAGCCATGGAACGAGACTATTTCTATCCGAAACTCGCCGATCGTCAGGAGCCCCGCACCTGGCAAACCGATGGCGCGATGGATGCGTGGTCATCCGCACGGCGCGTCGCTCAAGAGGTGTTGAGCACGCATTACCCCAAATACCTCACCCCTGAACAAGACGCCGAAATCCGCCGGCGTTTTCATATCCTGTCTTGAAGAGCGGCGGGCATTTCCAGCCCGGTCCTGAACCGTTAGGGTCACTGAGGAAACTTGCAGAGGATGGGGCATCATGGCCGATTCATTTTTTCAACCGGTGTCCGCCATGGAACTGGCCCGATTTGCCGGCATTCCCGCATTCATGCGCCTGCCCATGCTGGATCTGGCGCACGAACGGATTTCGGAAGTCGAACTGGGCATCGTCGGTATCCCTTGGGACGGCGGAACCACCAATCGCCCCGGCGCCCGGCATGGTCCGCGGCAATTAAGAGATTATTCCACGATGATCAGGGCGATGAACCCGGTTACGGGTGTGGCACCGTTTTCAATGGTGAACTGCGCAGATCTAGGAGACGTCGCCCCCAACCCCGTCGACATAGAAGACACGCTGGATCGGGTCACGCGTTTCTACACGGATCTTCAAGCCCGCAACATCACACCATTGACCGCCGGAGGGGATCACCTGACCACCCTGCCCGTCCTGCGTGCCCTGGCCGCTTCGGGTCCGGTTGGCCTGATCCAGTTCGACAGTCACACCGACTTGTTCGACACTTATTTCGGAGGTCACAAATTCACCCACGGCACCCCGTTCCGCCGCGCGGTCGAGGAAGGGTTGGTGGACCCGAAGCGTTTTGTACAAGTCGGGATTCGCGGCACGGCCTACAACACTGAAGATATCGAATGGGGCGAGGCACAGGGCATCCGCATCATTCGTGTCGAAGAGCTGTTCGACCGGGGCATAGACGACGTCATGAACGAGGTACGCGATATCGTTGGCATGCAGCCGACCTATTGCACCTATGACATCGACTTTGTTGATCCAACTTATGCTCCCGGCACGGGAACACCTGAAATCGGCGGGCCCAACAGCTTTCAGGCCCAGCAAGTCATTCGCAGGATGTCCGGTCTGAACCTTGTCGGCGCCGATCTTGTCGAAGTGTCACCGCCATTCGACCCCCAAGGCGGGACGGCGTGGCTTGGCATCTCGCTGATGTTCGAACTGCTTTGCGTTCTGGCACAGGCGATCGACGCGCGGCGCTAGGCCCGCGCGACGTTCTCGGCGATCATCGAAATCATCTCGAACATCACCGCCGCCGCCGTCAGCGCGGTGATGTTGTTGGGGCTGTCCTTGGTGGGCATCATGCAGACCACATCGCCGCCGATGATGTTCAATCCGCGCGCCGCGCGCAGGATGCCGACCGCCTCATCTATGTCAAACCCCTTCTCACCCGGTTCCAGATTGGACACGGCCGGCGCGACGGTTGGGTCCAGACAGTCCAGATCGAAGGTGATGTAAACCGGGCGGTCACCCAAAACCTCTTTGGTCTGCGCCACGACGTCCTGCAATCCGCGCTGTCTGAATTCGCGCATGGTGACGATGTTGTACCCGTAATCGTAAGACGGTTGCAGCCAGTCCAGGCTGCGTGGATGGCCGCGCAGACCGATCTGCATCGACCGGGTTGGATCCACCTGCCCCTGATCGGCCAGATAGGCCCCCCAGTGAGCCGCTGATTTCTTGGCACCAAGAAAGTGATCAACCTTGGTGAAGACATCCGTATGCGCGTCCAGATGCAGAAAGCTGACCGGCTGCCCGCCTGCAAGCTTGCCGCCACCCAGGGCCTGAACAATGCCACCGGTGATGGAATGGTCGCCTCCGACGGAAACGGGGCGCGCTCCGGCCGCGTCTATGGTCTTGTAGAATTCAGTGATGCGTTCGATGCAGTCTTCGTTGTCGTTGGCCTTTGGAAAAGGCACATCACCAACATCGGCGATCCGCGCACTCTGCCAAGGATCAATTTCAAAGACCGCATGCACCCTGCGTTGTACGGCCGAGACATGCCGCAACGCGCGTGGTCCCAGGTGCTGGTTCCTTTCGGTCGTGCCGTTGCCCGTCGAATGCGGCACGCCCGCCAGTGCGATATCCTGCCCTTCGGGCCCGACATTGGGACACCGGAACAGTGTGGGCACGCCCCACCAATACAGGTTGTCCATCATCGATTGTTCATACGGGTCGGTCATGATTTCCTCGGATCAAAGAAAAGCGCCCCCGATCAGAACCGGGGGCGTTTGCGTTCAGAGTTTTTCGTCTTCTCGTCGGAACGCGCCCTGCACGATCCGGTCCATGACCATGGCAAGGAACAGGATCGCAAAGCCCCCCAGCAGGCCCGGCCCCTTGGCCGCGTATTGCAGCGCCTCGAGGATTTCCTTGCCCAAACCGCCCCCGCCGATCAGTGAGATGATCACGACCATGGACAGGCACATCAGGATCGTCTGGTTCACACCGGTCATGATCGATGGCAGCGCCAGCGGGATTTCAACATCCTTCAACAATTGCCATTTCGACGCGCCAAAGGCGACGGCAGCTTCTTTGATGCTTTCAGGCACCCCCCGCATGCCCAGTGCCGTCAGGCGGATCACCGGCGGCATGCCAAAGATGATGGTGGCCAGAATCCCCGGCGGGTTGCCGGTGCCGAAGAAGGCGATGATCGGGATCAGGTAGACGAAGGCGGGAAGCGTCTGCATCAGGTCCAGAACCGGTTCCGCCGCGCGATAAGCGCGCTGCGACTTTCCGAACCAGATACCCAGCGGAATGCCGAAGACGACGCACAGCAACACCGCCGCACCGACCAGAGCAACCGTTTCCATCGCCACGTCCCAATACCCCAGCAACGCGATATAGGCCAGAGAAGACGCGGTGAAGATGGCAACCCTTGGTCCCGCCGCACGCCAGGCCGTCACACAGATGACCAGCATGACCACCGGCCAGGGCGACCCAATCAGTGCAATCGTCAGCGCATCAAGCACCGAGCGCACGCCCGCCACGATCCCGTCAAAGATGTCGCCGCCCGCCGCAGCGGCCGCATCAATCTTGGCCTCCATCCAGTTTGCCAGGCTCGAGAACAGCGTGCCGTTGCCTTCCCCAAGAAACATCGCAGACACTTGCTGTTCCGGGAACGCGTCCAACAAGGGAAGGGATGCGTTTACGGTGAACTTGTACACAATCAATGGTCCGATTGCTGCAACGAGGATCGCGCCCATGACGATGTTACGGGTCGAACGCCCACTTTCCGTGCTGTCCGGATCGATACGCCAGTTCGAATACTGTTTTTCGTAGACGCGGTCGGCGTAGAACCCTTGAACCAACTTGAACACCAGCAACATCAACAACCCGGTAATCAGGATGCCTGCCGCCTCGGACTGCGCAGCGGCAGCCCTTTCCAGACTTGTGGCCGCTGCTTTTTGTATGTTCTCGGCCAGTTTGGTGAAACGGTCGATATCGGCCTGTTCCGTGGCATCCGCTGCGCGCGCCAACAGTTCGGCCGCACGTTCCTGCTGACGCGCAGCGCGCTCGGCAAAATCCGCGCCGGGATTGCCCCATGCGCCCCTGCCGATCTGGACCCACGCGATGATCTCAAGGATCAGAAAGGTCCAGAACATGCCCCAGATTGCGCGTGACGCAGACCAGAACGGCCCCAGCGCCGCGGCCCACTTGTTGAACGTGTTGGGAATCGCGCTGGTCGCATCATGGATCTTGTGGAACGCATTGACATAGTAGTCACCGTTCGGACCCGCGAACTCTTTGATGGAAAGGTCCAGCGCCTCGCGATCGACCTCGATATCAGAGGCGGCCGTTACTTTCATCTCTGTTGCAGCATCAGTCATTTTTGCCCCCCTGGATACCGCGCAACAGGCGCGGCTTGGTCACGACGCCCACATCCATACCCGCATCCGTGATGACGACCGGCAGATCAGAATTCACGGCCAGGTCGATCAGTTGATCCAGATCCGCGCCCTCGTCGGCTCGGGGCGCACCGTCAAGTGGCCCTGAATAACTGTCCACCGGCTCCATGATGGAATGCGCCTTGACCAGTTTGAGTTTTGAGATGCCCTGAACGAATTCGCGCACGTAATCGTCGGACGGGTTCATGACGATGTCTTCGGGGGTTCCGATCTGTACGATGACGCCATCTTTCATGATCGCAATCCGGTGGCCGATCCGAATGGCTTCGTCCAGATCGTGGGTGATGAACAGCGTGGTCTTTTTGAGCTGCGCCACAAGTGCTTTGAACTGGTCCTGCAATTGCAGGCGGATCAGCGGATCAAGGGCAGAGAACGGTTCATCCATCAACAGGATTTCCGGGTCCGAGGCCAGCGCCCGCGCGATCCCCACGCGTTGCTGCATCCCGCCCGAAAGCTCTTTGGGCAGGCGGTCCTCGTAACCTGTCAGATTCACCAGGCTCAGCGCGTGATCCGAGACGGCCCAGCGCTTTGACTTGGACACCTTTCGGATCTCCAACGGATAGGCCACATTATCGCGCACGGAACGATGCGGCATCAGCGCCATGTGCTGAAAGACCATCCCGATTTGCTGGGCGCGAATGCGGCGCAACTCGGATTCCGACAGTTTCGAAACGTCGTGACCCAGAATCTCGATCCGACCCGCCGTGGGTTCGATCAATCGATTCACATGTCGCACCAATGTGGACTTGCCCGAGCCGGACAGCCCCATGATACAGAAAATCTCACCCCTCGGCACTTCGAACGTGGCGCCCTGAACGCCGACAACACAGTTGAACCGCTCCAGAACCTCCGGCTTGCCTATGCCTTCGTTTCTGACCGCTTCCATTGCCTCTTCCGCACGCGAGCCGAAGATCTTCCAAACGTTTTCTAATTTTACGACAGGTTCGTCCATTTATCCCCCACAGGGCGATGCCCTGCCCGACAGAAAAAGGCCGCCGCGGTTTTGCGCGACGGCCTGAAGAGTGGTGATTTAGTTAGTCAGCCAGCCGATGACGGTGTCTTCATTCGCAGCCACCCATTCCTTGGCGAAATCCGCAGCTTCGATGTTGTCGACGGCCAGCGCCTTACCCATCGCGCTAAGATCGTCGCCTGTCATCTGGTAGTTGCTGAACAGGGCGGCCACTTCGGGATAGCTCTCTTCCAGTTCCTTGGCGTAGTGCAAGTGAAGCGTTGCTCCGTTCCAGGCCGAGGACGCCTCGGACTTGGACAACCAATCCGGATCATCCGTGGGCTGAACGATTGTCCAGGTGGCCGGATCATGAGGCGGTTCTTCCAGAACCGTCAGATCCTGTGTCACGAAGATATAGTGGGGGCTGTAGCAAAACCCGATCCACGGGTCGCCCGCTTTGGTCGCATTTGCCAGATTGGCATAGGCAATGGTTTCCTCGTATTCCGTCAGCTCGAAGATCTGGTCATAGCCATAGGATTTGGCCCGGATCTTCTCGACGACGGTCGACGCCCAACCCGGCGCACCGATCCATACCTCGGGTGTTCCGTTGCCATCGGTGTCAAAGATCGCAACCTTGTCGGGGTCGCTCAGGTCATCAATCGATTTGATGTCATATTGTTCCGCGATATAGGTCGGCACGCACATGCCCTGTTCGGCCTGAACCGGGTTTTGGTTCATGACGACGGAGCCGTTTTCCTTGACATAGGTATCGTGCAGGTTCTGCTGATTGGGCATCCACACTTCCGGATGGACATGCATCGAACCGCTGTCCATCGCCTCGAAGACAATCGGGTTGGTGCCATTTTGCAATTCCACGTCCAAGCCGAGGTTTTCTTCGATCACGACCTCAAGAATATGTGCCGTGGCGTTCACCGAGGCCCAGTTGGGCACACCGATCACGATATCCGCGGCCATGGCCGGCCCGGCAATCGCGAAGGACGCGCTTCCAAGTAGCGTTGCAATTTTTTTCATCTGATATCTCCGTGTTGGGTAGCTTCCGCGCTTGTTTTTCTCACCCTCTCGGGCAGCGGTGCGCTCAGGTTTTTGGTGTGGAAAGGTAGTGCCTTTCGGTTTTTTGGCGCCAGCAAAACCAAATGCTGACATAGCCCCGAAAGTGAAGCATGCGGATGCGTTGCCCATCAAGGGTTACGTCCTTCTACCTCATGAATGCGATATTATCATAAGTTTGTTTCGACTTCTTGCAATTCAATGCGGTACTTCCGAAACCTCTGAAACCGAAGATACCCGCTGGTTTCTTAGGCACTGAATTGCCTCGCACGAAAACCACAGCCAGTTTCAAAACGGCTTTTGATGCTTTCCTTTTGCAGGAAGCAATTGATATCAAGCAGATATTGCTGCACCTGATAATGCGTGTCGCGCACGCCCCGCCCTCAAAACGAGGCGTGAAACCTCTCCGTGGCGGTTGCGCCACCTAACCGTGCGACCAAGCCCCCCTGACAAGAAACCGTTCAACACTCTGTGAAACGTGTCGAGTATTCTAGTTTTGCTGCTGGCGTTTACCTACCTACTAGTAGATATTACTGTGCGTCGTAACCAAGGAAGAGACCTGACCCCATGGAAATCAATTCGGACTTCTCTGACCGCGTTGTCGTTCACTCAGACCAGCTGGAATGGCAGGCCTCTCCTATGAAGGGTGTGGATCGCAGGATGTTGGACAGGATCGGAGGCGAGGTCGCACGGGCCACCACTATCGTGCGTTATGCGCCGGGCAGTCATTTCTCTGCCCACACCCATACCGGCGGTGAGGAATTCATTGTCCTTGACGGTGTATTTCAGGATGAACACGGTGACTATCCGGCTGGGACCTATGTGCGCAATCCACCAACCTCGCAACACACACCGGGGTCGGAACCGGGATGCACGATCTTCGTCAAGCTCTGGCAGTTCGACATGAACGATCGAACCCAGTTTCGCAAAAACATGGTGGATGAGCTGCGCGCGCCCGCAAACGATATCGCCACCGCTGTCCTGCATGAGGATGCGCGCGAGATCGTGACCTACTCCCATCTGGACGCGGGCGCGACGCTGCGCTCGGACGCCCCTGGCGGGATCGAGGTTCTGATCATCGACGGGTCGGTCACTGAAGGCGGGGACGAACTGGTCAAAAACGATTGGCTGCGCCTGCCTGAAGGCCACAGCCTGACGGCCGTTGCGGGGGCGAACGGGGCCAAGATCTGGATGAAGACAGGCCACCTGCCTTACGCCCAACCGCCGGCGGTGTAACCGATGGCTGAACAAAAACCCTTGGCGCTTGTCGCCGGAGCGGGGGCTGGGCTTGGCCAGGCGTTGGTGTCGCGTTTCCAGGCCGAAGGCATGGTGACCGTGGGTCTGGGCCGAACCCAACCCGACAACCCAATCGGTTCCTTTCATCAGGTCGATCTGTCCGACCCCGGCGAAACGGCACCGGTCATAGCCAATTTGATTGCCACTTACGGGCCGCCCAAGATCGTGGTGCACAACACCGCAGAACTGGTGATCTCACCCTTCCTGAAAACAACGCTGAACGATTACCAGCGCAGCTGGACGTCGATGGTGCAAACGCTGATCGTGCTGGCGCAATCGGTGATGCAGCCGATGGTCCGTGGCGGTGGCGGAACCTTGATCGTGTCGGGTGCAACCGCCTCTCTGCGCGGTGGTGCACAGTTTTCAGCATTTGCTTCGGCCAAGTTTGCCCTGCGCGGGCTGACACAATCGCTTGCACGAGAGTTTCAACCGGCGGGCGTGCATATCACGCATGTCATACTGGACGGCATAATCGACACGGCCCGGTCGCGCGACCGGCACAGTCTGGACCCAGCCAAAATGATGAAGCCCGAAGATATTGCCGAGGTATATTGGCAACTGGCGCAACAACCCCGGTCGACTTGGACCCAAGAGCTGGACCTGCGTCCTTCAACTGAGGGGTTCTGACCCATGCGCACCGATACGCTCATCATCGGCGGCGGGCTTTCTGGGCTCAGCCTGGCGACACAGCTTGTGGATCAGGGTCAGGAAGTTCTGGTTGTTGAGGCGCGCAGCCGTCTGGGCGGACGCATTCTGACCGAGGTTCAGGGGAGCGCCCATCTGGACATGGGTCCGGCTTGGTTCTGGCCCGGCCAGCCACGTATCGCAACGCTGACAGACCGGCTGGGCCTGCACCGGTTTGACCAATTCAGTTCCGGCGCGCTGAGTTTCGAAGATGAACAGTGCCGTGTTGAGCGGGGCCGCGGGTTTTCATCCATGGAAGGGTCTTATCGTCTGATCGGGGGGCTCGCTGCTTTGACAGATGCGCTGTCGGCACGGTTGCCGGATGGGGCAATTCACCTGTCCACGCAGATCACCGCCTTGGCCCGCACCGAAGGCGGGGTTCGGGTCACCACGCAATCTGGGCAGCATATTTTGGCAAACCGTGTGGTACTTGCCGTGCCCCCACGCATCGCGGCCGAGTTGATCTATGAGCCCGCCCTGCCCGATGGCACGTTGTCAGCCATGCGGCACATCCCGACCTGGATGGCCGGGCAGGCCAAAGCGGTTGCGGTCTATGACACTCCGTTCTGGCGCGAAGACGGGCTGTCAGGGGACGCTATGAGCCGGCACGGCCCCATGGTGGAAATCCACGACGCATCGCCTGCCAGCGGTGGTCCCTTCGCGCTGTTCGGTTTCATCGGCATCCCTGCGCAAGCGCGCCGGGATGAAGGGGCGTTGCGGCTGCAGGTTCTGGCTCAGCTGGGGCGCTTGTTCGGGCGCAAGGCGACCAGCCCCAGCGTGCTTTTGTTAAAAGACTGGGCGTTTGATCGCTTCACAGCGACAGACCTGGATCTTCAGCCCGTATATGCCCATCCGCAATACGGTCTGCCGAAGGCCATGACGCGGATCTGGGAAGACAGGATCGTTTTCAGTGGCACCGAAACAGCCGCGCAATTTGGGGGATATCTTGAAGGTGCATTGGAAGCAGCAGAAAACACCGCGGCATTGTTGAGCGCAAATAGGATGAAGGTGGCATGGAATTAGACACGAAAACCGCTTTGCTGAATTCTGCCGAATTTGCCGTACGCAGCAAAGGCTTCGACGGCTTCAGCTATGCCGACCTTGCCAATGATGTGGGCATCCGCAAGGCATCGATCCACTATCACTTCCCGACCAAAGCCGCGCTTTCTTCAGCTTTGATGACACGCTACCATACCGAGCTTACCGGACGCTGCGACGAGATCGAGGAAACTTGTGACACGGCGGGCGCGCGCATGCGTGCACTGATCGCGCTGTATCGCGCGGCTTTGAACGAAGGGAAAACCCTGTGCTTATGTGTGTCGCTGATCATCAGCCGGGAAAGCTTGTCGACTGAGGTCACCGACAAAATCCGCGAGTTCCGGCGCATGATGACCCGGTGGATCGAGAATGTCTTTGCGCTTGGCAAAACCGATCATTCGATCACGGGCGTTGAAGATCCGGAAGCAGAGGCACGCGCGGCATTGGCCTTGCTGGAAGGCGCTCATCTGACGGCGCGGGCCGAGAAGAGCGCCCAAACCTTTGATGACGCCGTGGAAACGTTAACCGCGCGATGTTTGTGACACGGCCTATGCTTGCTCATACAGAGTGGCCGCGTCGATTGTTGAGGCGCTTGCCCGCCTCAACCCGGTTTTTCATACGAGGCCCGCAATTCAACCCGCAAAGCAGAAAGCCTCACTCCAGCTTGACCCAGGCCGAATTTCTGGCAGAGCTTTGCACGCATGCGGCCACAAACCTGACGCCTTCAAGCCCATCCCGGACCGTTGGATAGACGACAGATGCGTCAGGTGAACTTCCGTTTCTGAACGCCAGAATGGCTTCGGCTGCTTCGCCATAGATATTGGCAAACCCTTCCAGGTAACCTTCGGGGTGTCCCGGGGGCACTCTGCTGAGCCGATTGGCCGCATCCCCTGCCGCAGCCCCATTTCGGGTGATCAGACGCTTTGGCTCTCCGTAAGGAGTAAACCAAAGATAGTTCGGGTCTTCTTGAGCCCACTCGATGCCGCCCTTTTCGCCGTACACACGCAATCGCAGAGCGTTTTCGTTACCGGGCGCAACCTGCGAAGACCACAGCATGCCACGGGCTCCGCCTTGGAACCTCAGCAACACATGCGCGTTATCGTCGACCTGACGACCCGGCACAAAAGCCTGCAAATCCGCCGCAAGGCTTTCTGCCCTCAATCCGGTTACAAAGCAGGCAATATTATACGCATGAGTTCCAATATCACCGGTTGATCCTCCGGCACCGGAGCGTTCCGGATCAGTCCTCCACTCGGCCTGCTTGAAATCCTGCGGCTCGGTCAGCCAGTCTTGCGGATACTCAACCTGAACCACGCGGATTTTACCGATATCCCCGTTGGCAACCATCTCACGCGCTTGCCGAACCATTGGATAGCCCGTGTAGTTATGGGTAAGGATGAACAGCGCGTTTGAGTTTTCAGCGGTTTTGACCAGTTTCTTCGCATCACCAAGGGTCGACGTAAGCGGCTTATCGCAAATCACGTGAATGCCGCGTTTCAGAAACTCACGCGCGGCAGCATAGTGAACGTGATTTGGCGTGACGATCGAAACAGCTTCGATCCCGGATTTCAAACGCGCTTCTCGCATCGCCATCTGCTTGAAGTCATCGTAAACCCGCTCGATGCCCAGCGCCTCGCCGCTTTCCCGAGATTTTTCGGGCGTCGAGGACAACGCGCCTGCAACCAGCTCGAACTTGTCATCCAGTCGTGCGGCTATGCGGTGGACACCACCGATGAAAGCATCGTTTCCACCGCCGACCATACCAAGGCGAATGCGCCCCGTTCTTTCTTCGTTGCGTCCTGTTACCATCAGCCTATCCCCAGCATTTTCCGATTGGCCGCTTCGTCGGTGCCGCCGTCGGCAAAGTCGTCAAAGGCCTTCTCGGTCACGCGAATAATGTGATCGGAAACGAACTGCGCACCTTCACGCGCGCCATCCTCGGGATGTTTCAGGCAGCATTCCCATTCGACCACGGCCCAGCCATCAAAGTCGTTTGCCGCCATCTTGGAAAAGACGGCCCCGAAATCCACCTGTCCATCACCAAGTGACCTGAACCGCCCTGCGCGATCGACCCAGCTTTGATAGCCGGAATAGACACCTTGCCTTCCGGTCGGATTGAACTCGGCATCCTTTACGTGAAACATCCGGATGCGGTCTTTATAGATGTCGATATTGTCAAGGTAATCGAGGCATTGCAGGACATAATGCGACGGGTCGTACAGCATGCACGCCCGCGCATGGTTGCCTGTTCGTTCAAGGAACATTTCGTATGTCACCCCGTCATGAAGATCCTCGCCGGGGTGGATTTCATAGCAAACATCAACGCCACAGTCTTCAGCGTGGTCCAAGATCGGCACCCAACGACGGGCGAGCTCATCAAATGCGGTTTCAATTAGACCAGCAGGACGTTGGGGCCAGGGATACACGTAAGGCCAGGCCAGCGCGCCAGAGAATGTTGCATGAGCCGAGATTCCCAAATTCCGAGAGGCTGAAAGCGCTTTCTTGACCTGATCAACGGCCCATTCCTGCCGGGCTTTGGGATCTCCCCTGACGCTTTCGGCCGCAAAACCATCAAACGCCGTATCATAGGCCGGGTGAACAGCGACAAGTTGGCCTTGCAGGTGCGTCGATAATTCTGTGACTTCAACGCCATTCTCTTGGGCTTTGCCCTTGAAGTCATCACAATAGTCTTTGCTTGTCGCGGCCGTTTCAAGGTCGAACAACCGCCCGTCCCAACTGGGCACTTGAACACCCCTGTATCCGCAATCCGCCGCCCATTTGGTTATGGCGTCCCATGAATTGAACGGCGCTTCGTCACCGGCAAATTGTGCAAGAAATAATGCAGGCCCTTTGATCGTCTTCATTCAGTTTCCTCCCCGAAACCAATGCCTCTATGGCGGCAAGTTTTCCTTCAGATAGATGTCGATGCGGATGCGTTCCTGTGATTTGTTGAAAGGGACTTTGTCCGATGTTGCACGCAACAGACGCACGGCGGACCGCACCAGATGCCCGGAGTCCTGCGAGATCAGCGCGTCAAAGGTGCCACGGCGAAGCGCGTCACGACTAAGCGGCGTGAGTTCATGCGCGATAATGACCAGATCCTTGCTGATCCCGCTCTCTGACAGAAATTGAACCAAACCCGCATTGCCGGCGGCGGAAGAGTATATTCCGACCAGGTCGGGGTAGGTCTCAAATATCCCAGGCATCATCTTGTAGATCAGATCCGGGTCATCCCTGCCCTCGACAGACGCCACGACTTCCAGATGAGGGAATTCTTCAGCGACAACAAGATCAAATCCCTGGCGCCGCTCCAGATGATCACGTGCCAAACGTGAGCCCGTCAGAACCAAAACCTTACCCGGACGATGCACAAAGCGCCCCATCAACTGAGCTGCGGTTCGCCCGGCCGAAACGTTATCGATTCCGACAAAATGATCTCTGTCCGAGCTTGGCAAGTCCGACACCAATGCAACCACTGGAATGCCTTTATCCCTGACCCTCTTCACAGCGTCGCGGACCGAAGGCGTTTCCGGCCCGAATACGGCCACCCCGTCGACGCTCAGGTGGTCGATCCCATCCAGAATGTTGACTATGTCCTGAGGCTCGAACGGAGCGACCTTTTTTATCGTGACCCGTGTTCTTTCGATGAACTGATCGCGCGATTGTTCAGCTATCTGATCGCATATCGCCTCGACAAATTCATTGCCGGCGTCCGGCAGAATAAAGACGAAATTGTAGACACGGTTCCGCGCGAGGTTGGCAGCAGCGGTGTCGCGCACATACCCAAGCTCATCAATCGCCTTTTGTACTTTCTGCACGGTCACCGCCCGCACACCGGGACGCCTGTTCAAGACCCGGTCAACAGTCGCCAGACTGACACCCGCAACGCGCGCGATGTCGTTTACGGTTGGCTTTTTCACCAATTCTAGTTTTTGCTTTTGGTCTTCCACGTGTCTTTCAGCCCTCAATCTCCCGTGCCAAGCCTTCGAACAGCAATGCAACAGCTTCTGCACCCGGGTCGTTATGTCCGATCAGATTTTCTTCGGGAACATAGGCTGCACGGCCTGCCTTGGCACGGTGAATATTTGCGGTTTTGTCAGCACCTTCACGCGCGGCTTTCGCGGCTTGCACCAGCCCTGAAGGCAGCGCCTCAAGCGCAGGTGCCAGAGCATCAATCATTGTTCTGTCGCCAACTTTGGCCCCACCTACCTGGCTGACCCGGTTCAGACCTTCGACCAAAGACTTTGATATGGAAGCGCCACTGGCACAGGCATCTCCGGCGGCATTGAAAAAGATCGCCAGGATCACACCGGAAGATCCCCCCATGGTCTGGCTCAACTCATTGCCCAGCGCGGGAAACAATTGCGTCAGGTCCGCAAGAGGCATTCGATCCAGGCTTCCCTGCAAAGATCTGGCTGCTGTCGCCAAGGTACTGCCTGTATCTCCATCTCCGGATTTCGCGTCCAATTCGTTCAGGTCTTTCTCGGCTTGGATCAGCAGCTCTGCCAAGCGATTTATTGTTTCCTTGGTCGCCGGATTGTTCGACGGGATGGGGTCAATCGGGGTCAAACCATCTGGCAAAGGGGCAATTCGAACCGACTTTATCGTTTTGACCCCTGGCCATGCCGCCAACTCGACCGGTTCTTCCAGCGCCAACAAGTCATTCGGATCAACCGGCAGAATCGACACAGAAAATCCATGCATGTCCAGCGAAGTCATCATCGGTGCCGGACCGATAATATGTCCCGCGATACCGGTTTCGGACAAGGCGTGCGTCAAAACAGACATCTCAAGCGGTGTTGTAGACCCCAAGTTGTTTAACAGCGCCACGCAGTCACCCGCCCCCACTCGCTGCTTCAACTTTTCCACGACGGTGGACATTGCGGTCACGGCATTTGCGAACTCCACCTGCTCAACACCTGGCTCACCGTGAATACCCAACCCGAGCTCTGCTTTGCCGGGGGCAATCCTGTCTTCTTTCGGGGAACCCGGAACGGTGCAGGTGTCCAAACTCATCCCGATACTGACTACTTTCTCGACTACGTTCTTAGCGGCCTTGGTTACAGTTTCCAGATCAGCCCCACGTTCTGCCAATGCTCCGGCAATCTTGTGCACGAACAAGGTCCCTGCCACGCCACGCGGTTGCGGAAGGTCAGGAAGGGCGATGTCATCATCGACCACCACCATTTCCACCTTGCGCCCCAATGCGCGGGCGCGCTCGGCCGCCAGTCCAAAATTCAGCCGGTCGCCAGTATAATTCTTGACGATCAGCAAACACCCCGCCTCACCGGTCACGGCCAGAATGCCCGCCAGGACAGCTTCTACCGATGGGGAAGCGAAAACCTCTCCGCATACGGCCGCAGTTAACATTCCGGCGCCCACAAACCCGGCATGGGCAGGTTCGTGGCCGGAACCTCCGCCCGAAACCAGGGCGACTTTCGATTTGTCCCAATCCGATCTGTAGACAACCTTGATATGAGGGTACCCATCCAATCTGGTCAGTGCCCCACCTGAGGATGCAAGAAGACCATCTATCGCCTCGGTCACGAGGGTTTCTTTTGTGTTGAGGAACTGGGCCATGCTTTTGCTCCTTAATTCACGCGCGCGCCGGACGCGTCAAAATACAACGGGTTTCGTGGGCTAATTTTGATAGTCTTACCTGCGGGGTAATCTTGATGGACATCGATCAGCGTCACGACCGGATGGCCATTCAAGTCCAGATGAAGTCGGGTTTGGTCACCCAGGTGTTCGGCACGTATCACGCGCGCATCACTGCCTTCGCCTTCAATGATGTTTTCCGGGCGAAGACCAATCTGCGGGCCCTTGTGATCTCCTCCGAACAATTCCGACGGAAGGATATTTATCCGCGGCAGACCCAATCGACTGGCAACATAAACACTGCACGGGTTTTCATAGATGTCCCTTGGCGTGCCGTACTGAACCAGCCTGCCCTCTTCCAGAACTCCGATATGCGTTGCCATTGTCATGGCCTCAACCTGATCATGAGTCACATACAAAAGCGTGGACCCAAGGTCGGCCTGAATTCTCTTGAGCTCAACGCGCAGATCCGCTCTCAGCTTGGCATCCAGTGAACTGAGCGGCTCGTCCATCAAGAAAATTTGGGGATCCCGCACCAATGCGCGGCCAATCGAAACACGCTGCATCTCTCCGCCGGACAATTCCGTGGCCTTGTTGTCCAGCTTGTGCGGGATTTGCAGGATTTCCGCGACTTCGTTCACCTTCTGCGTGATCTGATCCTCAGGAGTTTTCAGGATCGGCGAACGCAGTGGAAACGACAAATTCTCGCGCACCGTCATATGCGGGTACAGCGAATATTGCTGAAAAACCATCGCCACATCGCGTTGGGCAGGCGTTTCCAGGCCAACATCTCGGCCGGCGATGCGTACCGATCCCGAGTCCATCTTCTCGAGTCCGGAAATCAATCGAAGCGTTGTCGTTTTTCCCGCACCTGTCGGACCCAAAAGCACGACGAAGGCACCATCGGGAATTGTCATCGAGATACCGTCGACGGCTTGAACAGTTCCGAATGACTTCGAGATGTTCTGCAAAATGACTTCAGCCATTGCTCAGCACCTCTTCGTTCAGGGCGGATTTCAGCGCCCGGCCCGTGGAGCGCTCAAAAAGAGTCACCGTTGTCGAACGGAAATCCAATCCCACGGTTTCACCCGGCGCAACCTTTTCACCTGCGCCGATGCGGGCCTTCAACTCACCGTTCGGGCTTTGCAATGTCACGATCTGGGTTGTCCCCAGGTATTCAGCTGCCAGAACTTTGGCCCGATAGTCACTGTCGTCGGACAAAAATACATGTTCCGGCCGGACACCGAAGACCAGTTCCCCTTCCGCCCCCTCCATCAGCTTCGGGACCGCTTCGTCATGGCCGTTCAGCCTGACCCTTTCAGAGCCGGGTGCCACTTTTCCCTGAAACGGCAAGAAGTTCATTGACGGAGATCCTATGAAATCCGCAACGAACATCGTAGCTGGTTTGTCGTAGATTTCCTGGGGTGTCCCGAATTGCTCGATCACAGCGTTATTCATCACAACGATCTTGTCGCCCATTTGCATGGCTTCCAACTGATCATGTGTGACGTAAACCGTTGTCGCTCCCATGCGATCGTGAAGCGCGCGCAACTCTTCAGCCATGTGCTCGCGAAATTCGGCGTCCAAAGCGCCGAGAGGTTCGTCCATCATGAACGCCTTGGGCTCGCGAACGATCGCCCGCCCAAGTGCCACGCGCTGCCTGTCGCCACCCGAAAGCCCCCCCACCGGGCTTTCCAGAATGTCAGTTATCCCCAGAATTCCGGCAACTTCTTCAACTTTGGCTTTGACAGCTGCGCGTGACATGCCTTGTGAAATCAGTGGATAGCTGATGTTCTTGCGAACGTTCATGTGCGGATACAGCGCAAACATCTGGAAAACGAACGCTATGTCACGTTCTGAAGGCGGCTTTTGGCTTATTTCCTCACCATCCAGATAGATTTCGCCGGAAGTCGGAAGCTCCAACCCCGCAATCATCCTGAGCGTTGTCGTCTTTCCACATCCCGACGGCCCAAGCAGCATGAAGAACTCACCGTCCTCAATTGTAAAAGAGCTTTCGCGCACAGCAGTGAAATCGCCGAACATCTTCTTTACGTTTTTGACTATGATCTGGGCCATTTCTACTCCGGAAAATGGCTGACGATGATGAACATGACGGTTCCGATCAGCGTGACGATGAAGGAATAGGTGAACGCCCAAAGGACAAAGGGCTGCATCAGCATGAAGACACCTAGTGCGATCAGGATGGTGGCGACCATCTCCCACGGGCCGCGGCGGAGCCGCATCAATCCGGTAAGAAACTCGCTCATTTGCGTACGGCTCCGAATGTGATCCCGCGCAGCAGGTGTTTGCGCATCAGGATGGTGAAAATCATGACGGGGATCAGGAAGATCGTCGCACCGGCCGCAACCGCAGGCCAATCCAGACCGCCAATACCGATGATGGTGGGGATGAACGGGGGCGCTGTCTGCGCGTTGGCCGAAGTCAGCAGCACGGCGAAAGCATATTCATTCCATGCGAAGATCAGGCAGAAGATCGCAGTTGACGCAATGCCTGTGGCGGCTTGCGGCAGCACCACTTTGTAAAAGGCCTGAAACCTCGTGTAGCCATCTATGAGGGCGGCTTCCTCGTACTCTCTTGGAATTTCGTCGATGAAACCCTTCAGCAACCAAACCGCCAGGGAGATATTCACGCCCGTATACAGGAGGATCATCCCCAGATGCGTGTCGCTCAGCCCAAGGTTTCTGAACATCAGGAAGATCGGGATGGCGACAGCAACCGGAGGCATCATCCTTGTACTAAGAATGAAGAACAGAAGGTCGTCTTTGAGCGGTACCTTGAACCTGCTGAACGCATAGGCGGCCAGCGTGCCGAGGAAGATACTCAAGAACGTGGAGCCAAATCCGATGATGACCGAATTCATGAAACGCTCGCCGAACTTGGAGGGCCCAACGATCACCATGTCATATTGGCGGACGATCTCATCGGCCCAGTGCTGCGGCGGGTTGGCTTCCAGAAACTCCTGCGTCTGCCTGGTGCGCGTTGTGAAAAGATTGACGTAACCTTCGAGCGTTGGGTCAAAGACCACTTTGGGCGGGTAGCTGATCGCGTCGGCAGGGGATTTGAACCCGGTCAGCAAAATCCACACCAGCGGGATCATCGTGATCAGCGCATAAGTGATGACCAGGATTCCTGCGATCCATTTGGACCGGTTCGAAGGTTCAGTGACGGAAAAGCCGCTCATCTCTGCTTTACCTTGTTCAGGGCTTTGACGTAAATCGACGCAAGGCCGAACACGGTGACGAACAGGATGATTGCATAAGCCGATGCATACCCTGTACGCCACTTCTCAAACGCCTCTCGCTTGAGATTGATCGAAGTGAGTTCCGTAACGGACCCCGGCCCACCGCCGGTCAACTGCACCACCAGATCAAACATTTTGAAGTTCTCGATCCCTCGAAACAGCACCGCCAGCATCAGGAATGGCAGCACCATCGGGATCGTAATCGTAAAGAACTGCCGCAGCTTGCTGGCCCTGTCTATCTCGGCCGCCTCGTAGATGTAATCGGGAATACTGCGCAGCCCGGCCAGGCAGATCAGCATCACAAACGGCGTCCACATCCAAGTGTCGACGATGACGATGGCCCAGGGCGCCAACGTCACCGAACCCAGCATCTCAAAACTTGACGGGTCTTTGCCGGTGAACCACGAAACGATATAGTTGAACAGGCCGATCTGAGGCTGATAGAGAAACTTCCAAAAGTTCCCGACGACAGCAGGGGACAGCATCATTGGCAAGACAATAATCGTGGTCCACAGGTCATTTCCCTTAAACTTCTTGTTGATTAGCCACGCCAAGGTGAACCCGATCAGAACCTGAAAAAAGATCGTCCAGAAGAGAAAATGCGCCGTCGCCTGCATATTGAACCAGGTGTCGGAATCCGTCAGGATACGCTCGTAATTCCTGAACCCGACATTCTTGACCTCGCGCCCTATCCGATTGGCTTTGTAGTTGGTAAAGCTAAGCTGGATTGTCCAAATCAACGGAAAAATGTTGATTGCAAGCAGCAGGAAGATCGTCGGGGAAATGAATATCCAAGCAATTGCTCGATCGGATAACCCTCTGATTTTGCGCGCAACTCGCGTGGGCGTTGCCTGCGCAACGCGATCTATGGTCCGGTCAGACATTTCTTTGCCAGTTCTTGTCGGTTTGGGACACACGGGTCATGGTGGAGCGGGCTTGAACCCGCTCCTGCCCTGCTTCCGGATTAAAGCTTGCCTTCGTCTTCGAAGACTTCGGTCCAATCCTCGATCAAAAGATCAAGCGCTTCTTGCGCGGTGCCTTGATCGGCGACAACGTAGTCATGGATACGTTTCTGCATGGCCAACAGCAATTCCGCATAGGCAGGCTCCTGCCAGAAGTCCTGCACACCTGCCATGGCTTCCAGAAAGTCACCGGCAAAGGGTTGGCTGTCCACGAAGCCGGGGTCTTCCAGCACGGAATTATGTGCTGAATAACCGCCCAGTTCCCACCATTTGGCCTGAACTTCGGGTTGCGCGAACCACTTGATGTACTCAAGCGCGGCATCCTGTTTGTCAGAATAGCTGACGACAGAAATCCCTTGCCCGCCCAACGTTGAACCTGCCTGATTCTGCGGCGGGTTCACGAAGAAGTCGATCTTGTCGCCACCGGTATTGGGATCGGCATAGAGGCCCGGGAAGAATGCAAACCAATTCATGGCCATGGCGACCTGACCTGACTTAAAGGCGTCCAGGCTTTCACCCATGTAAGAGTTTGTGTACCCCGGAGGTGTCGCTGTTTTGTAGAACTCTTTGTAGAATTCCAGCGCTTCGACGGCTTCGGGTGAATTCACGGCGCCTTCCATGTCATACGAGCCCGGCGTATTTTCATACTTGAACCCCCAAGGGTAAAGAGCACTCGTCACACCCATTGTTATCCCTTCCGAACCGCGCTCGGTAAAGATCGCAGCGCCGTACACGGTTTTTCCGTCGATCTCGCGACCTTGGAAAAATTGCGCAATCTGCAACAACTCTTTCTGGGATTCCGGTTCACGCAAATCTTGACCGGTTGCTTCTTTATAGGCGGCTTGGATATCGGGATCTTCGAACCAGTCCTTGCGATAGAACCAACCGTTCGCATCACCCATTGCAGGCAGCGCATAGTAATTTGGCGTGCCCTTTGGCCAAGTCGAATAAGCGTACACAGTTGCCGGCGCGAAATCATCCATACTGATGCCTTCAGCATCAAAGAAGTCATTCAGCTTTACATAGTGACCGTTCTCAGCTCCTCCGCCAATCCATTGGCTGTCCCCGATCAGCAGGTCACAAAGCTTCCCTCCGGAGTTCAGCTCGTTCAGCATGCGGTCCGCAAAATTCGGCCAGGGCACAAACTCGAAGTTCATTGTGTGGCCAGACTCGGCCTCGAATTCTTTGGATAGCTCAACCAGCGCGTTGGCCGGGTCCCATGCCGCCCAACACAGTGTCAGGTCTTCAGCATTTGCCTTGGTAGAAAGAGTAGTAGCGGCAAGGACTATTGCGCTGGCAGACGCCAGTTTTGAGTAAGTCATCCATTCCTCCCTTTTTAACGCCGTCAATCGAGGATGTGCGAATCGCGGCATAGTTCCAAGGCTATTTGAGGTACGCACCTCAAGTCTAGAAAATTTTGAGGTTCGTACCTCAAAATGCCCCATGTGACTTTAAATTAATCCCCTATTCCTTTGTTTTTACGAAATTTACGGCGCGTCATCTCCTTCTGCATACTTTGCAACAATCCACTGGAAAAACCGCTAGTCTCAAAACAGTTCTTTGAAACTGACCTGCTGGCAGCTTTGGATAGCCAGTTCTCAAAGGCCCTGCATTGCTGGATTTTCGGCTTTCCGCCCCCCGCCCGAACGCGTGGAAATCGATGGCCCAGAAGACGCAAGACGAGCCAAATTCGGCTATACACGACGGATCGGAAACCAACGCATGAGCGAACTCACCATTGTCAGAATGAAGCGTTACCCTATCAAGGGTCTGAGTCCGGAGCCGCTGAACACAGTCAACCTGAGCGCGGGTGAGGGTGTACCTGGTGATCGCCTTTTCGGCTTTGCTCGCTACAATTCCGGCTTTGACCCGACTGACCCAAAGCCACTTCCTAAAGACCGCTTTGTTGTTTTGCTGAAAGAAGCTGGGCTTGCGGGTCTCAGGACACGTTTCGACGCAACAACTCAGCAGTTGGAAATTGATGTGGACGGCCGCACCCACTGCTTCCGCATGAGCGAGCCCCAAGGAAAAACGGATGCCGCCAGACTCCTCTACGATACGCTGGAACTACAGGATCCTGAACCGCCTAGATTCGTGTCTTCGCACCCGCATCGTTTCACGGATGTTTCAGTCGTTTCACCGAAGATGATGAATGCGATATCAGTTCTCAACTTAAGCTCTGTTGATGCGTTAAGCAGAAAGTTGCGCACAGACATTCACCCGGACAGATTTCGGGCGAATATCGAAATTGACGGATTGCCACCGTTTTCCGAGCTGAACTCTGTCGGTTCCACCTTTGTGTTTGGCGATGTCAGGCTGCGGATACTCTCGCGGACGAAAAGATGCGCCGCTACCGAGGTGAATCCTGAGACGGCCCTACGAGACTTGAACATTCCGTTCTTACTTCGAACCCATCTGGGCCATATGGATATGGGGGTTTACGTAGAAGTGCTGGATGGCGGCACCCTCTTTGCTGGCCAAAATGGAAAATGCCCGCAGGAATAAGTGGCCCAATTGATCCGACACTTACACGTCGCCGGAGTTCTTTTGGCATTCGTCGGACGTGATCAGACCAACCTGTGCTCAGAATCACGCTATGCAACGCGCGAAAATTGCAGCATGAATCCAGATCGTCGAATGGAAATGATACGAAACGGATACAAATGGCGGTGCTGTAAGACAAATTGGAACCAGTCTCTGCTAAGCCAGTATAGCTGCCCTTTTTGTCACACCAAGTTCGCGCGGCCCGGCAAGAGCGAAGGTGCGTGTTCGTTTATCCTACGCTCATTCATCAGGTCTTCGACATTGTAAAAGGCACAGGAAACAGAAGGTACAGTATCACGGCCCGACGAATGATCCTGGGATTGGTCTTGAATTCCTTGAATGGGCTTGAGTTGGTCATAGGTGGAGGCTTCGAAAGCCCCTGCCCGTTTCAACCCGAGTTCTTCTGACAAGACCCTTTTAGATATCCACCTGTTTTCGCAATTCAGGTCTGCTTTGGGGTTGGTGCAATAATGGTTCAGAGCTTGCGAAGGAAATCATTGCACTCCGGCGAAAAGTATTTGTTTCTTGCGGTCTGCATCCCTTTGACACAAATCGAAATCGTTCTCATGTAAAAAGCCCCGAGGGGAAGGCGCAACTAAGAAATGTCCAAAATCATCTCGCCCTGCGACTAGCGCAACCAAAGTTTTCACGCCGTTTTTCTGTTTCATTGAGGGCTTTATGAAACGCAACGCCGCGCCAATGCGTCTGTCGTCTGTGTTATTGGGTCCCGATGCGTGAAAGAGATGCCCGTGATGCATGGATGCCTGCCCTGCACGCAATTCCGCAGCCACTGCATCTTGTTCGTTCACATCGACTGCGATTTCCTGCCCGCGTGATAACAGATTGTTTTTGCTGAAGGTGTCTACGTGAGGCACGATACGGTTTTTATGGCTGCCGGGAACAAACTTCATACACCCGCTTTGCTCAGACGCTTCTGAAATCGCAACCCAACAAGTAACCTCTTCTGCATCGTCCAATCCCCAATAGGTCAAGTCCTGGTGCCACGAGACGATTTTCGATGATCGCGCCTCTTTTACGAAAAGTGCACCGCTCCAAACCATGAGGTCCGGCCCCAACACCGTTGAAGCAGCCTCAATCAGCTTCGAATGGCGGAGAAGTGCATCGAATGATGGTATCAGCCTGTCCGGATACGAGTATAGAAGCTTGAGTTTCTCTGGGTCATCTCTGAGGGTGCGCTCTGCTTTCTCAAAATCATCGCGCAGCGTTTGAACCTCGGAAACTGTCAGAATATCCAGCGGAGCCACGAAACCATCTCTTTCATAAGTCTTCGCTATATCAGGCATTCGTTTAACCATTGTTATTATCCGGAAATGTTAACTGCACCTTCATTGATCGGCTTCGATCAGACGCAACCTCGAAAGCAGTGACAGCCTCCCCAACTTCGAAGGAATGCGTCACCAGCTGGTCGACGTTTAGTAGTCCGCTTCGCATCATTTCGACAGCGACCGCGAACTCGGAATGGAAACGGAAAGATCCGCGAAGTGCAATCTCTTTTGCAGTCAACGCCTGCATCGGCACTGTCATGTCTCCGCCCAGGCCAAGCTGAACCAAAGTTCCACGCGGGCGCAAGCATGCGACGCCAGAAGCCAGGGCCGATTGAGCCCCGGAACATTCCAGTTGGACGTCAATCTGGCCCTTGTCCTTTTCAAACCGTTCCAACATTTGCGGATCAGTGTAGGTGTTGATGACATCGTCTGCCCCGCATTCACGCGCTATGGCTAGGGTCTGGTCCGAGATATCTGTCGCGACTATTCTGGCCGCCCCAGAACGACGTGCCACCAAGGTCGTAAGGCAGCCGATCGGGCCGCATCCGGTGATAAGCACCGTTTTACCAACCAGGCTTCCAGCTTGTTTAACCGCGTGCAAACAAACCGCCAGCGGTTCTGCCATAGCGGCCTGTGCAGGGCTCAACCCGTCTGCCGGAACACATTGACTGGCTTTCGCCACGAGTTTGCTCCGAAAAGCGCCTTGGATATGCGGGAACGGCATTGCGCTGCCATAGAACTTCATATCAAGACAGTGGTTTTGCTGCCCGTTCAGACAATAGTAGCAGGCTTGGCAGGGGCGGGATGGAGAAACTGCAACCAATTGACCTAGGTTCAGCCCCTGCACACTTGACCCGAATTCTACGATTTCGCCGGCGACTTCGTGTCCAAGCACCATCGGTTGAAGCAACTTGATCGCGCCGAAGCCACCGTGGTTGTAATAATGCAGGTCAGAGCCGCAAATCCCACCCACGCACAATGCAATTAAAACTTCGTCTTGTCCCAGGTCGCGTACATCCCGGTTTTCCAATCTCAGATCTTTCGCAGCATGGATAACAACAGCAACACTGGCCGAAGACATTGCGCAGACTCCCTATACACATCGCCAAAAGATACGGATAGTCGGTGCCGACAACCAAGGGATTTTTGCATGACGCTAGAAATGTTCAGCCTAAATGGAACTCGGGCGCTGATAACAGGCTCTAGCCAAGGCATTGGATTTGCGTTGGCTCGTGGCTTGGCTGCTGCCGGTGCGCAGGTCGTTTTGAACGGGCGCGACACCACAAAACTGGCGGCAGCAGCCTCCGAACTCAGTGAAACAGGCGCCCCGGTACGGGAACTTGCGTTCGATGCGACCGATCATGAAGGCGTCCGATCTGCTGTGGACGACTTTGAAGAAAAGGTTGGCCCGATAGACATCCTGATAAACAACGCCGGAATGCAACACAGGACGGAGTTACAGGATTTCCCCGCTGATGCCTTCGAGCGCCTACTACAGACAAATGTGGCTTCCGTCTTTCATGTCGGTCAGGCAGTGGCACGACACATGATTGAAAGAAAGTCAGGCAAGATCATTAACATTGCGTCGGTTCAATCCGCATTGGCAAGACCGGGTATTGCGCCCTACACGGCGACAAAAGGTGCCGTGACCAACCTTACAAAAGGCATGGCTACTGATTGGGCTAAGTATGGTCTGAACTGCAACGCCATTGCGCCCGGGTATTTCGATACACCTTTGAACGCCGCATTGGTTGCTGACCCAGAGTTCAGTGCATGGCTCGAGAAACGTACCCCGGCCGGTCGTTGGGGCAATGTAGACGAACTTGTCGGTGCCGCCATTTTCCTTGCGTCCCCTGCATCCAGCTTCGTCAATGGACATACTCTCTATGTCGATGGTGGAATAACGGCGTCACTTTGATTTGTGGCGTTCAATCGTCTCTTTAGAACGACAGACGTAGATTTCGTTCAAAGAGCCGACGCCAAAGCGATCACCACAACAACCATCAACGAAGCCGCCATCGCAAAGTTGATCCTTCGATGCGATCTCGCGCTTAAATCAAGGCTGCCCAGCTTTGCGCCGGCACCCAGCCAGATCATGTGCACTGGCACCCAAATCATATTGAAAACTATGATTTTTATGACGACCTCCCAAACGGGCGCATCGGGCAAAAAGGCGAACCCTGAAAACAATGCTGTGCCGACCACGTAAGCCTTGGGATTAATGAACTGAAGTGTCAGCCCGTTCGCAAAACCAAGTGGCGAGACCGCAGGGGAAAACCCGACCTTTGAGCCAGCGCTGGCAATACGCCAGGCGAGAAATCCCAGATACCCGACAGAGGCGAATAGCAGGAAAGTTCTAAGCACCGGTATGGCCAAAGCTAACGCAGCGACTCCGGAGACAACCAACATCATGTTGATGAACCCGCCCAGCATCAAACCAGCCACGAAGGCGAGCCCAGCTCGAAAACCAAATGCTGATCCAATACCCGCAGTTGTTAGAACGCCTGGGCCCGGCGTAATCAGCAGAAAGAAAACCGCGACAGCAAACTCAAACACTCTTCAGATTGGCCTATTACAGATCTCTGCATTCTGGCACAGCTGTGATCACCGATCCGTCCTTAAGGTGTTGCAGAAGATTGTCGACGGTTAGGTCACCCATAGCTGCACGCGTCTCAATAGTCGCGCTACCAGCGTGAGGTAGCAGAACGACATTGGACATCTCGCGCAACGCTTTTGGAACACGCGGTTCGTCCTCGAAAACATCAAGCCCCGCCCACCCAAGCTCACCGTTTTGCAATGCGTTGATAAGGGCAGTTTCGTCGACGACCGAACCTCGACTAACGTTTATCAGAGTGCCGCCCGCCCCCAACGCGCGAAGCACCTCAGCGTTGACCAGCCTATTGGTCGACTGACCGCCGGGCGTGATGCATATGAGGACGTCAACATGTTCAGCCATTTCAACCAAATTGTCGAAATAGCGGTACGGGACATCCTTTTGATTGCGGGTGTGATAGGAGATTTCGGGGGCCCACGGCTCTAACTTATCAACGATCGCCTGACCAATACGACCAAGACCAAGAATGCCTATCTTTTGATTGTCTGCTGATCGGGTCAAAGGGGCATTGCCTTCAACTTCCCACCGTCCGGACCGAACGTAATTGTCGTCACGTACAAGCTCTCGGTAACATGACAACAATAGCAGAACGGCGGTGGTTGCGACTTCTTTGTTCAAAACATCAGGTGTGTGTGTCACAACAATTCCGCGCTCAGCCGCAGCACTAGCGTCGACGGCGTCGTAACCGACCCCATAGACACTGATCATCTTCAGATCGCTGAGTGATGTCATCAGGTCATGCGGAACACCATCGTGCCCGTTCGTTACGATATGCGTAATACTATCCGCGTTGAAATCGTCCAATTGATGAATGTCGAACGCTGCGGACAGGCGTTCTCGCATCCGTTCAGTGATCCCGCCGATTTGCAATAAGTCAGTCATCTTGGCCGACCGTTTGCCGCTGAACACCAAGTCCATCGATGCGAAGCTCCATGACGTCGCCTTTTTTCAGGTAAACTGGTTCCGGTTTGATCCCCATTCCGACGCCGGGCGGTGTTCCAGTTGAGATGACGTCGCCGGGATGCAGTGTGAAAAGTTGGCTTAGATGTTCAATGATCTCGGCAACGGAAAAGATCATCGTAGAAGTATTCCCGGTTTGCATGCGCTGACCGTTTACATCCAGTGACATACCAAGACATTGAGGATCCGGCACCTCATCCCGGGTCACTAGCCAAGGACCTGTGGGGCCAAATGTGTCGCAAGACTTGCCTTTGGTCCATTGACCGGTCAGTTGAGTTTGAAAATGCCGTTCTGACACGTCGTTTACGATGCAATAGCCGGCAACGTATTCGAGCGCGTCGGCCTTGGACACGTATTTGGCCGTTTTGCCGATGACGACGCCCAGTTCGCATTCCCAGTCGGTGTGAGTAGATCCGCGCGGCATGACGACATCGTCATAGGCACCAATGACGGCTGAGTTTGCCTTGAAAAAAAGTATCGGATGCTCTGGAATATCTGCGCCGGTTTCTGCGGCATGGTCCGAGTAATTCAAACCGATGCAAAGAAATTTTCCGATGCCACCGACACACGGTGCGATACGAGGATCCCCCTCGACAATTGGCAGGTTATTCGGATCCAATGAGCGCAGATTATCAAGCGTTCCGTCATCCAGAACATCGCCCGTAACATCATTGATGTGGGCGGACAAATCCCGCAATTGACCCTGGGAATCGACCAAAGCAGGCTTTTCCGAGCCCTCGGCTCCGTAACGAACAAGTTTCATTTCTGTTCCTTTTAGTGATTGTCGCGTGGCATGAAGTCTCGCGCGATATCGCGGTAGTTTTCGGCACCCTTGAGCGTCATACCGCGATCCAACCGATCTACTTTTTCGCGGAATATTTCCTGCCATGGGGATTGATTGGGCGGCATTGTATACCCACCCTTTGCCTCCAGATCGCGGGCGCGTTCATGCAGTTCTTCAAGCGAAACCAGCATATCTGCTGTGCCTTTGCCAAGATCGATGCGCAGTCGGTCGCCAGTTCGCACCAAGGCCAACCCACCGCCCTCTGCAGCTTCTGGTGAAGCATTCAGGATAGACGGGCTTCCTGATGTGCCGGATTGCCGGCCATCACCGATGCAAGGAAGGGCTTCGATGCCTTGTTTCAACAAATATGCAGGCGGACGCATGTTCACGACCTCTGCGGCACCCGGGTACCCTTTTGGTCCTGCTCCGCGCATAATCAGAATACAGTTTGCATCGATTTTTTCGGCGGGATCATCGATCCGATGGTGAAAATCCTCGGGCCCATCAAACACAACCGCCCTGCCCTCAAATGCATTAGGATCATCCGGGTTCGACAAGTAGGTCTCTCGAAATGCCTGCGAAATCACAGATGTCTTCATAATCGCACTCTCGAACAAGTTGCCCGAGAGATTGATGAACCCCGCCTGTGGCTTAACCGGGCTACTGACAGGCTTGATTACGTCGCTATTCTGAGACCGGCGCGTCGAGCAATTTTTGCCTATCGTCTTACCGTTCACCGTTATCGCATCGGGATGCGGCAGCAATCCAGCATCAAGAAGCTCTCCGACAACGGCGGGAACACCCCCGGCCTGTTGGTAATCTTCGCCCAGATATTTTCCCGCAGGCTGCATGTTAACCAACAGAGGAACGTCGTGGCCAAGTTTCTGCCAATCATCGTTGTTCAATGGAACACCAAGATGCCGAGCGATCGCATTCAGGTGGATCGGCGCATTCGTCGATCCACCGATCGCCGAGTTTATGACAATCGCATTCTCAAAAGCCTGACGTGTCATCACATCACTGGGGCGTAAATCCTCCCAGACCATGTCCACAATGCGTTTACCCGTTTCATAACTGATTTGACCGCGCTCTCTGTACGGGGCTGGTATGGCTGCTGATCCTGGCAATTGCATACCCAAGGCTTCAGCAAGCGAATTCATGGTCGTTGCTGTTCCCATCGTATTGCAATAACCCACCGAAGGTGCCGCGGCGGCTGCGATCTCCATGAACTCATCGGTGTCGATTTCATCAGCCGCAAGGTCTTCGCGCGCTTTCCAAATAACCGTTCCTGATCCGGCGCGCTCACCTTTCCACCAGCCGTTGAGCATTGGGCCGACCGACAGGGCAATCGCTGGGATGTTGACGGTCGCAGCGGCCATAAGAAGTGCGGGCGTGGTCTTGTCGCAACCAATGTTCAGAACAACGCCATCAATCGGATACCCGAATAGACTCTCAACCAGGGACAGATAAGCCAGATTGCGATCGAGAGAGGCCGTTGGCCGTTTACCGGTCTCTTGTATCGGGTGGACCGGTATTTCGATGCACGTTCCCCCGGCGGCGATGATCCCGTCGCGAACGCGTTTGGACAACTCGATATGATGCCGGTTGCAGGGGCTCAAATCACTCCCGGTCTGAGCAATCCCAATGATCGGCTTGCCCGATTGCAGTTCTGCGCGGGTCAACCCGTAATTCAGGTATCTCTCTAGATACAATGCCGTCATCTCAAGGTTCTCAGAATTCATGAACCACTTGCGAGATCGCAGATCATTTTTTGATATTTTAGTCATTGGCCTGACCATCCCCCATCAATTATGTGCGTGTGTCCCGTGGTGAATGCACTTTCATCGCTCGCCAAATAGACGACCAATGCAGCAATCTCTTCTGCCTTCGCTACACGCCCCATGGGCTGACGCGCCACAAATTGTGCAAGGGCTTCTTCTCTGCTGCCCAGATGCTCGCCCAACGCATCTACGCGGTCACGCCAACTGGGACTGTCGACTGTTCCCGGACAAATACAATTGCACCGAATTCCTCGTGTTATGAAGTCCACGGCTACCGATTTCGTCAGCCCAACAACGGCAGCCTTAGTCGTTCCATATACAAAACGATTTGGCGCACCGATTATCGAACCCAGTGCGGAAGACATGTTGATAATCGAGCCTCCTCCGCGCTCTAGCATCCCCGGCAATACAGCCTTTGTCGTGCGCACCATTGAGCGCACATTCAGGTCCATGGCGAAGTCCCATTCTTCGTCGGTTGCATCCAGAATAGTTCCGTGATGCACGAACCCGGCGCAGTTGAACAAAACATCCGGCTTCGCTCGCGCGACCCCATCATGAATACTGTCATTATTTGTCACATCCATCTCGAAAATTTCGAGATTTTCGAGATTCCGATCGCGAATCAAATTTAGTTTTTCAGGGTTAATATCCGTCGCATAGACTTTCGCACCCTCTCTTGCCATTGCGATTGCGCTTGCAAGTCCGATCCCTTGTGCGGCGGCTGTAACCAGGACGTTTTTTCCCTTAAGTCTCTCTGACATATATATTTTTCGACCCTAAATGTGGCGACTGGACAAGTGTTGCTTCGTCCCACAGATCAACCGAGAAGCAAAGAAACCTTGGTGGATTTGCAACGACTTCTGGCATGTGGGCCCAGAGCCGTTAGCGTATGACAGAGATTTTGGTTTGGCCATAACCATGCGTGGCGCACCTTCGGAAGGACAGAGGATTATGAGCAAGCAGTTCAAAGTAGCTCTATTGGGAACCGGCTTGATGGGCGCTCCTATGGCGAGGAATATTTTGCGCGCCGAAATTCCGCTAACTGTATGGAACCGCAGCTTGGATAAGGCAAAACCGTTGACGGCGGAAGGCGCGACATTGGCGGAAACTGCCCCGCTGGCGGTTTCAGGTGCAGACGTAATTGTAACGATGCTGTCGGACGGATACGCGACCGGCGCGCTACTTTCTGACGAGGCTTTCCGCAAACAACTCAAACCCGGAATGATCTGGATTGATATGTCCAGCGCCAAACCCGAACACGCCCGAGAACAATCCGCGCAATTGTCTTCGATGGGGTTGCAGCATCTGGATGCCCCGGTTTCCGGCGGCACCAAAGGTGCCGAAGCTGCCACGCTTGCGATCATGGTCGGTGGTGATCAGGACGTTATGGAGCGCGTGCGACCGGTTCTGTCAGCAATGGGCCGCCCTGTGCATGTAGGCCCAAGTGGTTCTGGTCAATTGTGCAAATTGGCCAATCAGACGATTGTCGCTGTGACTATATCGGCTGTCGCCGAAGCGACTTTACTGGCTCAGCGAGGCGGGGCTCACCCTGCCGCGTTGAGGGCCGCACTGAAGGGGGGATTTGCTGATAGCATTATCTTGCAACAACATGGCGAACGCATGTCTGACGGAAATTTTGTACCCGGAGGTTTGTCCAAGTTTCAGTTAAAGGATTTGGACAACACGCTGGAGGAAGCGCGAAGCCTTGGCGTTGAGCTACCTAGCACCCAATCTGTGCGCGACCGTTTCGAATATCTGATAGACGAAATGGATGGGGCCGAACTGGATCATTCAGCTTTGTATCTGGAACTCAAAAAACGGAACGGATTGTTATGACGCGGATCCTTGTCATAGGCGGTGGAGGAATGCTGGGTCAGAAACTGGCCCATCGCATTTCGACCCATGAAACTTTTGGAGCGGATGCCCAAGTTTCACTGTTCGATCTCTCGTTCCCACCCGATAGTGCGGCAAGTAATCAAATTGTAGGGGACTTGACCGCGTCAGGCATGGCTAAGTCTTTTGCTGCGCAGCGACCGGATGTCATTTTCCATCTTGCAGCGATCGTTTCTGGCCAAGCCGAGACAGACTTTGCGTTGGGCTGGGATGTAAACCTTATGGCGACGTGGGCACTGCTGAATGCGCTTAAGGATGAGCACGAGGCATCAGGAAGGGAGTACACTCCTCGCCTGGTTTTTGCTTCATCCATAGCGGTGTTCGGGTCACCGTTCCCCGAAAAGATAAGCGATGAGTTCCTTTCGGCACCTTTGACCAGTTACGGAGCGCAGAAAGCGGCGTCTGAACTGATGATCACGGATTTCAGCAGGAAAGGATACATCGACGGTGTTTCCTTGCGCTTACCCACATTGTGTGTCCGCCCGGGCAAGGCCAACGCTGCCGCTTCGTCCTTCTTTTCAGGAATAATCCGCGAGCCATTGAATGGGGATGAGGCTGTCTTGCCAGTTGCCGAAACTGTTCGACACTGGCACGCTAGCCCCCGCGCCGCTGCGACTTTTTTGACCCACGCCGCAACATTGGACACGCAGCTTTTGAATGACCGACGCGCCTTGAACATGCCAGGTGTCAGTTGCACCGTCGCCGAACAAATCGAAGCTCTGCGCAATGTCGCCGGTCAAGACGCTGTTGGCCTAATCAGGCGAAAACCGGACAAGGCAATTGAAGGAATAGTCAAGAATTGGCCGCGCGACTTTCAAACAGATCGCGCTCTGAAGTTGGGGTTCAAAGCGGAATCAAGTTTTGATGAAATCATTCAAGTGTATTTGGAAGACGATTTTCGGCCTTAGTCGCCCATCGTCTTTCCGGTTAGATGGCGTTTCAGATGATTGTGGATTTTCTCCCGTGTTAACTGCTCATCCCCCGACAATGCCGCTTCAAGTATATCTGCATGATGCCTTATGTTCTGAGAAATGAACTCAAAGTTCCGGTCTGCCACCATCAACTGCTGTCTGAATTGCGCGTAAACCCGGCTATGCAATTGTTTTAAGGTTTCCGAGCCACAGGCAGAAATAAGCGTCTGGTGAAACTCCTTCTCCGAGGCAAACCAGATCTCGACAAGGTCGCTTGGGTCGTCCGTGGCGTGAATGCGTTTTTCGATATGGCTGAGTTTGTGATGTGCAGCCGTCAATCTTGCTTCCCAATCCACCCCGCCATTTCGGATCGACATTGCGGTGCCTTCGGCCTCCAACAGAACACGGACATGCGTCAATTCGATAAGCTTCTGCGGTGAACGCTTTGGTACGCGGAAACCTTTTTGTTCCTGAAAGTCCACCAAACCAACAGCTGCCAAACGAAAAAGGACTTCACGAACCGCACTTGCGGAACAGCCATACACTTTACGTAGTTCTTCGGCCCGCACCTTGGCTCCATGTTCGAATCCATTAGAGATCAGGCGCATCTTAAGGTCTTGATAAATATCTATTTCTTCGTTCATCCCGGCATGCACCTTAAAGTTTTGTCCAAGTAGCGTCCTAACCTTATTTTCGAATTATCGCAAGAATCTCGAAATTTTTAGAAATTTCAATTTTTTCTTGTTGCATTCGATTCGTCGGCTTAACGTTTACCTGCGTGACAGCAAAGGAGGCGGCAAGATCTTCCACACCGCGCAACGCACAACGTCTGGGAGGACAATATGAAAATAGTCAAGACAGCGGCCGTGGCGGCCGTAGCCACGACAATGGCAGCCGGTTTCGCGATGGCCGAAACAACGAAGCTTAGAATTCAAACCCATTTTTCGCCCGAAACTCTGTCTGGCCAGATGGCTGCAAAATTCGTTGAAGACATTCAGGAAATGTCGAACGGCGAAATCGAAGTTGAAATGTTCTATTCCTCTTCGGTGGTCAAATCAGTTGAAACCTTCGATGCCGCAGCTACGGGAATTCTGGATTGCGACATGACGGGCGGCGGCTATCAGACCGGGAAAAACCCGGCCTTCCAGTTTGCGGGTGACCTGCTCGGCGGATATCAGAACCCATACCAGCAAATGGCTTGGCTTCTTCATGGCGGCGGAAGAGAAGCTGTAAACGATCTATACAACGGCTACGACATGGAGTTCATCGGATGGTGGATTCCCGGGCCGGAGTCGCTTTCTTCGACCAAGCCGATTGCAAAAGTGGAAGACTTCAAGGATTGGAAATTCCGCTCGCCTCCGGGCCTTGCAACCAAAGTGTTCGCGGAACTTGGGGCTTCTCCGATCGTGATGGACTTCAACGAAATCTTTACGGCTTTGGAAACCGGCATCATTGACGGTGCGGATGCTGCGAACCTGACTAACAACGTGGGCCTCGGTCTGTACGAGATCGCAGGTCATACAAACTATCCCGGTTTCCACTCGATGCCCGCAGATCACCTAGCCTGTCGCAAAGACGTCTGGGAAGCGATGCCTGCGCACCACAAGAAGATCATGGAAGTCGCAATGGATAGCCTGGCATTGCACAATGCGACAATCAATGAAGTGCAGAACGCTCAGACTGCAAAAGACCTGAAGGCAAAAGGTGTTCAGTTGTACGAATGGTCGCCTGAAGACCTGGCAGCGTATCGCGCGGCCGTTCAGGTTGGTTGGACTGAGTTCGCAACGACTCCTGAGGCACAGGCGCTTTTGGAAAGCCACATCAACTTCCTGCGTGACCTGGGCGCAATGCAGTAATCAGGCTTCGACCGCATTAGGACACTCGGAAAGGCCGCATCAGCGGCCTCTCCGCATCTGCGCCAGGGTTCAGAACTTCATGAAAATTACCAGAATTATAAGTCATGTACTGCAGTACGACATGCCGGAAGTTCTGGGCTACTCGCAACAGTATTATGACAGGCGCACAACCCATCTGGTCGAGATTCAGACAGATGAAGGGGTAACCGGTTGGGGCGAGTGCTTTGGTCCCGGAAACGTAGCCATAGCCAACAAGTCCATCGTCGAAAAGGTAATCCAACCAATGGTCCTTGGCTTGGACCCTTTGGACAAAGACGTGATCTGGCACAAGGTGTACAACCTTTTGCGAGACCATGGCCAAGGCGGAATGCCAATACAGGCTTTGTCCGGGGTGGACATCGCACTTTGGGACATCACCGGAAAAATCTCTGGCCTCCCCCTCCATAAACTTGTCGGGGGCGCGCATCGCAAAAGCGTTCCTTGCTACGGCTACGGAATGATGCTCCGGGATGAACCGATTTCTCATCTGGCCAGCCGTTTTGAGGATGAAGCCGCTAAGATCAAGGCAATGGGATTTACCGCCACCAAAATGAAAACGGGCTTTGGCCCGAAGCCTGATGTGAAACTGTGCGAAGCAGTTCGACGCGGAGTTGGTGACGACTTTCCTTTTATGGTCGATGCGAACCATGCCTATACGACTTCGGACGCGTTTTTTGTCGGTCGGGCGCTGGAAGAACTGGACGCATATTGGTTCGAAGAACCCGTCGCGCCAGAAGACATGGAAGGATACCGAGAATTGCGCGCTTCGCTTAAAGTCAACATCTCGGGCGGAGAGGCGGTATTCAATCGCTGGGCCTGGCGCAGTCTTCTTGAAAATCGAGGTATAGACATAGCGCAGCCAGAAGTATGCGCTTTGGGCGGTGTTTCAGAGTATCTCAGGGTACTGGCCCTATGCCACGCACATTTCACTCCGGTCGTAAATCACGTCTGGGGCAGCGCCATCGCCGTCGCAACTAATCTGCACCTACTGGCGGCCATGCCAGCAATTCCAGGCGGTTTGCATCCTTGGGAGCCGATGCTGGAGTTCGACACAACGGACAACAAGTTTCGGGACGATCTGCTGACCGTACCGTTGGAAATTCAAAATCAGGTCAAGGCCAATAATGGCCGTGTCATGATCCCGACTGGCCCCGGACTGGGTGTCGAGCCGGATCGAGACTTTATCGATCATTACAGGATCGAAGGATAGGGACGAGGGTTACGCGATGCACAAGAATTCAGGCGGACCAATTGAATGGCTCATACCGTTGGCCTTCGTCGCGACAGCCAGTTGGCTTGTTTGGCATCTTCCAGCATTCCTGTTGGATTGGCTGCCTTACACCTCTGAATCCCTCAAAAGCCAGGTAACGGAAATATATCTACGCAGCGACGTCACGCCCGAATTGCCTGGTGTGTTCGGGGGGTTTGTCGACATCATCGACGTGGCCGCGCTCGTCCTTCTGCCGTTTCTTGCAGTGATTGGTACAAAGACCGTACGCCCGGCGACGATGGAGTTCGAAGGCTCGACGGTTATGGATCGTTTCGCCCTGTTCATCGGCCGAGTTACGATGATGATGATCGCAATCATGACTGTCGTCATGCTCTACGAAGTCTTCATGCGCTATATCCTTGAGAAGCCGACCGAGTGGGCCAACGAAATGACGCTCTGGTTCGCCAGCTTTGTGTTTTTGATGTCTGGCTACTACGCCATGCAGCAACGCAGTCACATACGAATATTCCTGCTTTACGACGCAGTTCCACGTTGGCTTCAGCGCGTTTTTGACACGGTTTCAACAATACTGATCGTCCTGTTTGCCTTCTTTCTGGTCTACGGCAGTTACAAACAGGTGTTCGTCAACAAGCTCTATAAATGGGAGCTTTACGGCTCCGCCTTCAATCCTCCGATCCCGGCGACGTTGCAGCCGATGGTACTGATCGTGATTACGCTCGTCGCAATGCAGGCAATTTTGAACTTGGTCGCGGATTGGAACAAAGAACCGGAAATCCACACAGATGAACCGGACGAAGACGAAATTGAAATGATCAAACGGGCGGTGGGACAAGACTGATGGATATTGGAACAATCTCACTCATCCTGATGGTCGCCTTGATCATTCTCCTGGCGATCGGGATGCCCCTGGGTCTGGCCTCGGCTTCGCTTGCGGTTCTGGTTCTTGTCCTGAAGTTCGAACCGACACTTCTTTTGAACCCGTTTACATTCGGCGACGGGATTCTCACCGGGCGGCCAGGCACTGGGCCGCTGTATATCCTGGCGCAAAAGATATACGGGCTCTTAACGGACTACGTGCTTATATCCGTGCCTTTGTTTATCTTCATGGCGTCGCTGCTAGAGCGGTCCGGGATCGCGCGCGACATGTATTCGTCGCTGAATGTCTGGCTGTCCAGAACGCGTGGCGGTATCGCGATCGTGACCTCGATCATGGCAGTGATCATGGCGGCCATGTCCGGCATCATCGGCGGTGAGGTTGTCCTGCTGGGCCTGATCGCCCTGCCCCAGATGCTGCGCCTCGGTTATGATCAGAACCTCGCGATCGGCGTCATCTGCGCCTCGGGGTCGCTGGGTACAATGATCCCGCCTTCGATCGTTCTGATCATCTATGGGCTGATCACCGAAACCTCGATCAAGTCGCTGTTCACCGCATCTTTCATTCCCGGCTTCATGCTGGCCTCGATGATCATCCTGTACATCATCATTCGCACGCGGCTGAATCCTCACCACGCGCCGCTGCCGGAGCCGGACCCGAGCGACCCCGAACCGGCCGAAAAGCGCAAACTGTTTGCGGCCTTCATGAGCATCGTCGTCGCTGGGTTTTCTACTGTTCTTTTTATCCGGGCCGCGTTTTTCGAGCTTTCCGGCTCGAACGCTGCCAGCCAGGGCGAGCCCGCACGGCTGGGTACGGCTGACTACCTGCCCTGGTTTGCCGGCATCACGATCATCGCGCTACTGCTGATCTTCTTCGTCTTTGGCAGACAGCGCGCCAAAATCGGGTGGGAAATGGGCAAAGGTCTCGTCGCGCCGCTGGTCGTCATCGGCGTCGTACTCGGCTCGATCTATGGCGGGATCACCGGCATCACCGAGGCTGCAGGCATGGGCGCCTTCGCCGTTCTAATCATCGCCATCCTGCGGGGCGAAGGATCGTTCGAGCTGGTTTGGGACAGCTTGATGCGGACGCTCAAATCCACAGGCACCATCATATGGGTCACCATCGGGGCCGCCGCGCTGGCGGGTGCCTACACCATTGCCGGCGGACCCCAATACGTGGCCGACCTGATCGTCGGGCAAGACCTGCCGACCATGCTGGTCATTCTGGTAATGATGCTGATCCTGCTGTTCATGGGCGCGTTCATGGATTGGGTCGGCATCGTGTTGCTAATCATTCCGGTCTTTCTGCCGATCGTCCTGCGCCTTCCTATCGAGGAAATCGGTCTCATTGGCGAGTTGCAACCGAGTCATGTCGCGATCTGGTTTGGCGTCGTGTTCTGTATGAACATGCAGGTCAGCTTCCTGTCCCCCCCGTTCGGCCCGGCTGCGTTCTATCTTAAGTCGGTGGCCCCGCCGCATATCAGCCTGACGGATATCTTCCGCGGCTTCCTGCCATTCATCGGGATCCAGTTGCTGGCGCTTTCCGTTCTTCTGATCTGGCCGGGCATCATCGCGCTGCTTTTGTGAGGTCGCACACATGCTGACACAAGATCAGATTGGCAAGTTCCAGACCGATGGATACCTCGTGGTCGAGGATGTAATTCCCGGCGATGTCCTGGATCGGGTGCAGTCCGAATACTCGGATGTCCTGAACCGGCTATATGACGGTTGGTACGATAAAGGGCTGGTCAAGGACGAGCCGTCCGGAATGTCCTTCTGGGACAAACTCCTGTCCGCCTATCAGGCCGGTTGCGACTATTTCCAGCCGCTGGACATCTCATTGCCCGGCGACCGGATCATGGCGGACACACCTTTCCATATTGGGCCCGCCGTGTTCGACTTGCTGACGGCCCAACCCATGCTGGACATCGTCGAGCAGTTGATCGGGTCAGAGTTGGTCAGCAATCCGATCCAGCATGTTCGGCTGAAGCCCCCTGCCCTCAAGCTGTCCAAGGACGAGGTGCGGGCGCATATCACCGCAACGGACTGGCATCAGGACCGGGCAGTTGCGTTGGAGGATGCGGACCAGACCGACATGGTCACGGTTTGGATCGCCGTCAACGATGCAACGGTCGAAAACGGCTGCCTGCAAGTGCTGCCAATGGCACAGGACCAATCTATCCTGCCGCATTGTGCGCGGACGCAGACAGGCATAGCCGACGGGTTCATTGACGAAGACCGCGCCCTGCCCCTGCCTGTCAAGGCGGGCGGGATCATCCTGTTTCACCCTCTGACGCCACATGCGTCGCTGGTCAATGAAACGGACCGGTTCCGCTGGTCGTTCGACATCCGCTTCAGTGCAGCAGGCCAACCCACCGGTCGAGATCATTTCCCCAGCTTCATCGCGAGGTCCAGATCGCGCCCCGAAACCGAGCTGCGGGATTGGCGTGTCTGCAAGTCAAATTGGGAGGCGGCGCGGGCAAGGCTGTCCGGGCAGCCGCACATAGATATTCACCGGTGGACATCGGACTCGCCCTTTTGCGCTTAGATTCGGCTGCCAGGAAAGCTGATTATGACTTTTGTACGTTTAGATCGAACGGATAGCGTGGTGGTTGCAACTCGGCTGCTGGGGGCCGGCAGTGTGGTCGAGGATGTCACGACCAATGCGCGCATCCCCTCAGGCCACAAGGTCGCCACGCAGATGATTGTACCGGGCGATCCGGTGAGAAAATATGCCCAGATCATCGGTTACGCGACCCAAATGATCCACCCCGGCGATCATGTGCATACCCACAATGTCGAGTTCCGCAACACCAGCGTGGACTACGAGTATGCGACTGATCACAGGCCTATGAGACCCGCCGCCTCGGTCGATACATTCATGGGCTACCATCGGGGCA
Source organism: Ruegeria sp. A4 (assembly GCF_056543025.1). Classification (NCBI taxonomy): domain Bacteria; kingdom Pseudomonadati; phylum Pseudomonadota; class Alphaproteobacteria; order Rhodobacterales; family Roseobacteraceae; genus Ruegeria; species Ruegeria sp. A4. The sequence continues at coordinate 1,156,150 of NZ_JBQGAW010000001.1, forward strand.
ACGGTCGGGTCGGTACGCGGAATTACATCGCGGTTCTGACCACCGTGAACTGTTCGGCGACGGCGGCTCGCATGATCGCCAATCACTTCACGCCGGACAAGCTGGCCGAGTATCCAAATGTCGACGGCGTGGTGGCCTTTGTCCACGGAACGGGCTGCGGAATGGCCGATTCAGGCGACGGTTTCGAAGCTCTCCAACGGGTCATGTGGGGGTTTGCCAAACATCCCAATCACGCTGCCGTTCTGATGGTCGGTCTGGGCTGCGAGATGAACCAGATCGACTGGCTGTTGAATGCATATGGGTTGAAACAGAGCCCCACTTTCCAGACGATGAACATCCAGAACATCGCCGGACTGCGCCGGACCGTGGAAATGGGCATTACCAAGATTAATCAGATGCTTCCCATTGCCAATGAGGCACGGCGCAGCGAAGCCCCTGCGTCCGAATTGATGGTTGCGCTGCAATGCGGTGGATCGGACGCCTGGTCCGGAGTGACCGCGAACCCGGCGCTTGGACGCGCCTGCGATCTGTTGGTCGCCCAAGGCGGCACGGGTGTCTTGGCGGAGACGCCCGAAATTTACGGAGCCGAACACCTTTTGACCCGCCGTGCCCTTGATCGCGCAACCGGGGAAAGGCTGATCGGACTGATCGATTGGTGGCAGGACTACACCGCCCGCAATCACGGTTCGATGGACAACAACCCAAGCCCCGGCAACAAACAAGGGGGTTTGACGACCATCCTTGAAAAATCGCTGGGGGCGGCGGCGAAGGGCGGAACCAGCCCTTTGACCGGTGTGTTCAAATACGCCGAACCCATCACCGCAAAGGGCTTCACCTTTATGGACAGCCCCGGATATGACCCAGCCTCGGTGACAGGCCAGATCGCGGCTGGGTGCAACCTTGTGTGCTTCACCACGGGGCGCGGCTCTGCATTTGGATCGAAACCGGCGCCCACGCTTAAAATCGCCACCAATTCGGAATTGGCAGCGCGCATGCCCGAAGACATGGACGTGGATGCAGGCGACATCCTGACCAAAGGCGTCAGCGTCGAAGAAAAAGGACAGGAAATATACCGACGACTGCTCCAAGTCGCCTCGGGCGAGCGAACCAAGTCCGAGGCGCAGGGCTTGGGTGATTACGAGTTCGTTCCCTGGCAGATCGGAGCGGTGATGTGAAACGGATCCTTGTAGCCGGCGGCGGGTTGATAGGTATCCGCCACGTCCGCGCCGTGATCGAGCATCCCGGCTGCACGTTGGTCGGGTTGGCCGATCCAGACGGCTCGATCCAGATCGGCGCGCCGCGTTTTGCCGGTATGGACGAGGTGCGGGACCCGGTGGATGGTGTCATCATCGCGACGCCGACCCGCCTGCATGCCGAACATGGCATTCTGGCCGCATCCCGCGGTTGGCACATGCTGATCGAAAAGCCGGTTGCCGCGTCGGTCGAAGATGCCCTGCGCCTTAAGACGGCCGTTAGCGAGGCCAATGTCCGAAGCCTGGTCGGCCACCACCGGCGGTATCACAGCACCTTGCAGCACCTGAAAAAAGTGATCGAGAACGGTACGATCGGACAAGTCATCAACGTCTCGTTGTTGTGGGCCATGCGTAAACCCGAGAGCTATTTTGAACAGAACTGGCGGACTTCGGATGGCAGCCCGGTCATGATCAACCTGGTGCATGATATCGATGTCCTGCGCTTTGTGATCGGAGAAATCTCGGATGTCGTCGCCCTGCCCGGTGCGTCGATCCGCGGGTCGGATCGGATAGAAAGCGGCGCGGTCGCGATTGCGTTCGAAAACGGCGCGACGGGCGCCATCAGCTTTGCTGACACCGCGCCCAGTCCTTGGGGGTTTGAAGCCGGAACCGGCGAAAATCCGAACATCGGCACGACCCACCAGGACATGATGTGGATCACGGGAACCAGCGGCGCTGTCAGTTTTCCCTCTATGACCCTGTGGCGCGGAAATGATTGGAGCACTGCGGCCCAAAAAAACCAACTTACACGACGGGAACAGCAACGCGCACCGCTGGAGGCGCAACTGGATCACTTTCTTGACGTGATCGACGGCGCGTCTCCACTGATCGACGTCGAGGATGCGGCCCGGACGCTCGAAGTCACATCAAGGATCGAAATGGGGCTTAAGGCGCGATCAGCTCGAGTGCGGGCGCCGGCCTGATGTACATGCGGTCCGGCAATATACCTGCCACTCAAGAACCAGCGATTGTCCTCCGGGCGAATTAGCATCCAAACCGCGAAACCGCACACACCAGACACAAGAATGAAAACCAGACACATTCACGGAAAGGGAAACCAATGAGCAAACCATCAATCGGGTTTATCGGCCTGGGTCTCATGGGCGGAGCCATGGTGAGCCGGCTGTTGGACCAGGGATACTCGGTCACCGTGTTGGGAAACCGAGACCGCACACATCTGGATGCCGCGATTGACCGGGGCGCCCGCGAGGCGCAAAACGCCCGGGAACTGGCTCAGGCCAGCGACATCGTGATGCTGTGCATGGGAACGTCCGAGCAGGTCGAAGGCCGTATGCGTGGTACTGATGGAGTGATCGCGGGACTGAAGCCCGGGGCGATCGTCATCGACTTTGGCACCTCGCTTCCGGGCAGTACACGGGCCCTGGCCGAGGAGGTGGCCGCAGCCGGCGGAAGCTATCTTGATGCGCCGCTGGGCCGGACGCCCTCGCACGCGCTGGAAGGCAAGCTCAACATCATGACGTCCGGCGACAAGGCGGCCTTTGACAAGGCCGAGCCGACACTGAAGGATCTGGGTGAAAACGTCTTTTACCTTGGCCCGGTCGGATCGGGACACACCATCAAACTGATCAACAACTTCTTCGGCATGACGGTCGCGAACGCGATGGCCGAGGCCTTTGCCATGGCTGATATCACCGGCGTTGACCGCAAGCAGCTGTACGACGTGATGGCCGCAGGGCCGCTGCATTCCGGAATGATGGATTTCGTCAAAGCCTACGGTGTCGAGAATGATCCAAACCAGCTGGCCTTTGCCATCAAGAACGCCGCAAAAGACCTTGGGTATTATGATCGAATGGCGCGCGAGGCAGGCGTTACAAGCGTGATGTCGCAGGGTGCGCTTTCGGCGCTGAACGACGCGCGCGACCACGGTCAGGCGGATGACATGGTCAGCCAGATGGTTGACTATTACGTCAAGCGTTTCAACACCTGATCGATGGGCGTCACCGCCAACCCCACTGCGGACTTGCCGCGCCTTGGCATCGTGCTGATGCTGATGGCGTGGCTGTTCTTTTCGCTGGTGGACCTTGGGGCCAAGTGGCTGGCGTTGGCCGGCGTGCCGGCGTTTCAGTTGGCGTTCATGCGTTATGCAGGGCACTTCGTGATCTCAGTCGGCGTGATCGCCAAGGGCGGGATCGAGGCTGGTCGGTTCAAGACGGACCACCCTTGGCAGGTGATAAGCCGGGCCTTGTTGCTGATCTCGGCGACTGTTTTCAACTTTTATGCCCTGCGGTTTTTGCCCCTGACCGTCGTGTCTGCAATCATGTTTTCCAGCCCGGTCATTGTGTGTTTTCTGTCCGTCTTTGTGTTGAAAGAAAGCGTGGGCCCATGGCGTTGGGCGGCCATCATCCTGGGCTTTTTGGGGGTGTTGGTTGTCGTGCGGCCGTTTGGTTCGGCCTTTCATCCGACCATGCTGCTGATCGTCTACAATGCCACCGCTTTGGCCTTGTACTCGATCATGACGCGCAGGCTGTCGGGGGTTGTTGCCGTGGACACCATGCAATTCTACCTCGGGCTTACCGGGACTGTGGTTCTGTTGCCCTTCGCCCTCTGGTTCTGGGTCCAGCCGGAAAACACCTGGAGCCTGATTGTCCTGATCGGCCTTGGCGTCTTTGGCTGGGGCGGGCATCAACTGCTGACGAACGCGCATCGGTTTGGAACGGCCAACCAGTTGATGCCATTTACCTATTCGTTCCTGATCTATGTTGCGATCTGGGGTTATCTGTTCTTTGACACGGTACCCGACGCATTCACGTTGGCAGGGGCTGCGCTTATCATGGCTGCCGGTCTCATCATCTGGAAAAGAGAAAAGAAATGACGCGAATTGCCTGCATCGGCGAAGCAATGATCGAATTGTCCATGCTGGAAACCGGCGCACAGGTCGGCGTCGCGGGGGATACGCTGAACACAGCCATCTACATGCGCCGCGCAGCGCCTGACATGCAGGTGGAGTATGTGACATGTCTGGGTGACGACCCGTTTTCGGGGCGCATCGCGGACTTCATCGACAGCCATCGCATCGGGACATCCGGCATCCGCATCATTCCGAACGCCTCTCCTGGATTATACGCAATCACGACATCCGCGGACGGTGAACGCAGCTTTACATATTGGCGCAGTGAGGCGGCCGCCCGTCAGCTTTTTGCCGATCACAATTTCAGCCCGCTAAATGGTTATGATGTGCTCTACTTGTCAGGTATTTCCGTGGCCATTCTTCCGCATGCGGTTCGGCTTGCGCTTCTGGACTGGCTCGAAGGCTCTTCCGTCCGGTTGGTCTATGACAGCAACTTTCGCCCCCGTCTTTGGGATAGCGTTGAACACGCCCGGCAGATCAATCAACGGCTTTGGCGGCGTGCAGACATTGCACTTCCGTCTATTGACGACGAGATGGCGCTGTTCGGGGAAAGCGCCGATCAGGTGGCAGCACGCTTTGCCGACCATCACGGCATCGGTGCGTTGAAACGCGGAGAGAACGGCCCTCTGTCCATCGGTCAGGACATTGAACAAACCTATGAGCCTGCCAAGAGCGTACTGGATACCACAGCGGCGGGCGACAGTTTCAACGGTGGGTACCTCGCGGCCTTGCTGACCGGGAAATCACAGGCCGAGGCCCTGATGGCTGGACACAATCTGGCATCCACCGTTGTTCAGTTCCGCGGCGCGATCATTCCCGGATAAGTGGCGCGAGGTCTTCGGCGCCGACTAGACGCAAAAGCGGCACTAGCGGATCTTGCTGCTTTACCGCCGCGGCAATTTCCGACGCGCAAGGATCATTCAGCGCCCTGCCCTTGGCGGTCTCGGACGTGCAATAGGAAATCCAGGCCCGCACCCCCGTGATCACCGCCAGAGACCCGGTTTCACGGAGTGTGGGAATAAACCGATAGGGCAGCTTTTGGCTGCCATCCATCGCTATTTGGTCCAAACGGTGCGCCAGCTCAGAGTTTTCAAACCGGCGCAACAGAGCCTCGGCATAGTCCATGACCTGCGCTTGCAGCTCAGCGGGCAGCGTTGCGCCCGCATCCTTCATCAACCCGGAAACCAGCGGGCGCAAGACCGGGTCTCGAACCGCTTCGTGAACGTAGGTCAGGCCCCGATCCAAACCTGCATAAGCCAACAGGGAATGGGCACCGTTCAACATGCGCAGCTTTCGCATCTCGTGCGGGGCTACGTCTTCGACCAGTTGCACACCCGGCCAATCCGGGTGCGGACCGGCGAAACTGTCTTCGATCACCCACTCCGAGAACGCCTCGGTCGGAACAGCCATAGGATCGCCGCTGATTGCGCGAACGGCGTCCGTAGTAGCCGGGGTGATTCGGTCGACCATCGCGTTGGGAAAGCGAACGGCATCCCAATTGACGTCCAAACCGGCTGCATTCGCAAAATCGGAAACGGCCATCTCGAGCGTTTTTCCGTTTTCCATGCGGTTGTCGCAACTCAGCACCGTCACTGGCTTGCGCCGTTCCGCAAGGCCAAAAGCCAGAAACCCGATCAGCGTCGCAGGCCCTTGCCCCGCCAGATCGGCGGCAATCGCCGAGTCCTGAAGGTTCAGCTTGCCCGCGGCATCCAAATGATAACCTTTCTCGGTCACGGTCGCCGAGATAATCTCGGCATCCGCCATCGCGTCGAAAACCGCTGTACGATCCTCGGGCGCGACCAGAACGTCCCGCAGGGCCTTGATGCGCCGGACGCCCTGCCCCTGCACGCACAGGTCGTACTCGAAGTCCTGACGGGCCAATCCATCCCGAACTGAGGATGAACGCAGGCTGACGCCGACAACGTCCCATCCGCCCGCTTGATCGGTGTAGTCCAGCAAATGCGCTCGGGCAAAGTTTCCGAGGCCGAAGTGAAGAAGTGTACCCATCTAGCTTTGCAATCCATAAACCTGTTTCGCCAGATCGACCGCCAGCAACCGCGCAAGATGCTCGGCACTGTCCCGACTGAAGCAACCGCGCGCAACCTGCTCGGCCAGATGAATCGCCACTCCCCGCCGCCAAAGGTCGTGTCGTGCAGGAATGGACAGAAAGGCTCGCGTGTCGTCATTGAATCCGGCCAGGTTGAAATATCCGGCCGTTTCAACAACCTGATCGAAATACCTCGCAATCCCGGCTGGGCTGTCATGGAACCACCAAGGCGGCCCGATCCGAAGGCACGGCCAATGTCCCGCCATCGGGGCCAGTTCACGGGCATAGGTGCTTTCGTCCAGTGTAAACAGAATGATGCGCAGTTCCGCCGTGTTTCCGACCCGGTTCAACAGTGCCTCAAGGCCCGTGACCCAGTCCATCGCTATTGGAATGTCGGCCCCCTTATCCCGTCCGAAGTCCCGCATTACAGCGGGGTTCGTGTTGCGCTTGCTCCCAGCATGTATCTGCATGGTAAGACCATCATCGACAGACATCTGTGCCATTTCGATCAGCATATGCCCATAGAACCGGTGCGCGTCCTGTTCGGTCCCTTCCCGCCGTCTCAGCCGCTGGTACAGCGCATCCGGGTCCTCCAGCCACTCAGTCTGTACGCGTTCGATACCGTGGTCGGTGGCGGTACAACCAAGCTGGATGAAATAAGCCCGCCGCATCCGCAGCGCGTTGAGGTAGCCATCATAGCTGTCCAGATCGCAGCCTGTCAGTTCACCCAACTTGTTCAGGTTCTGTACGAACTCCGGATCCGCCCCATCCAAAACCCCGTCTGGGCGGAACGTCGGAACAACCCGCCCGCCCCAACCGCTTGCACGGATCTCCTGATGCTCCACGAGGCCGTCGAGAGCGGAATCCGTGGTAGCCAGAACCTCGATCCCGAACCTGTCGAACAAAGCCCTCGGGCGAAATTCGGGTTGCGCAAGCTTTTCTGAGATCTTTTCATAGATCAGATCAGCCGTGCGCGAAGACAACTCGTCAGACACGCCCAGCGTTTCATGCAGCACGTAGTTCATCCAGATCCGGGATGGCGTTCCCAGAAACAGATGCCAGTGCTCGGCAAAGGTGCGAAAAACGGCGCGAGGATCCTTCTTTCGCCCCTCTTCCCCAACGCCAAGTTCGGACAAGGGAACGCCCTGCGAATAAAGCATACGGAAGACGTAGTGGTCGGGAACCACCAACAGCTCTGCCGGGTTGGGAAACGGCGCATCGGTTGCAAACCAACCCGGATCGCAGTGACCATGCGGAGACACGATCGGCAGGTCCTTGATGCACAGATACAGGTCTTCTGCCATCCCATTCAAATTGCCAGTCAATTCTGCCTCCGATACTGCCGCCCGCAATTGTTAACACAGTTTTTAATGGTTGCATCTTTCCCGTTCGAACCCGCAGACTGACCGGGTGATCCGGGGGATTGAATGAATATTGCGCTGATTGGTTTGGGGATGGTCTCTGGCACGCATGTCGCCGCCATTCGGGCGTCGGATCAAGGCCTCAGTCTTGCCGGCGTCCTCGGGCGCAACCCTGAAAAAACAGCTGAGTACGCGCGGCGAAACGATACCCGTGCATTCCTCTCCGTCGAGGAAATCGCAAACGACCCAAACGTTGACTTTGCGATCATCGCAACCCCACCCGATCAGCGCACAGAGTTGGTGCGGGTTCTTTCGACCGCTTCGAAACCGATCCTGATGGAAAAACCCATCGAAAGAACGTTGGACGCAGCGACAGCCATTGTCGAGCAGTGCGAGATGTCTGGCGTGCCGCTGGGCATAGTCTTTCAGCACCGCGCCCGCGCCGCATCGCAGGCGCTGAAAGCAGCCATCGAACAGGACGAGTTGGGCGCGATCGCCACGGTCGAGATCCGTGTCCCCTGGTGGCGCGATCAAAGCTACTATGACGAACCGGGTCGCGGCACTTTTGCACGCGACGGGGGCGGCGTCATGATCTCGCAGGCAATCCACACGCTTGACTTAGCGATGTGGATGCTGGGGCCGATCTCGGACATTCAGGCCGTGATGAGGAAAACTCCACTACACGATCTCGAGGCCGAGGATTGGGCAGGTGCCATCTTTGAAATGGGGAACGGCGCGGTGGGCACGTTGATGGCAACCACCGCCGAATTCCCCGGGGCCGCTGAATCAATCGCCATCCAGGGCACGCGCGCCAAGGCGCATCTGGAGTCAGGTGTCCTGACCCTGACCACTTTCGACGGTCAGAAATCCACCATTGGCGAAACCGCCGCCACAGGCGGAGGAGCCGATCCCATGGCGTTCACGCATGCGTGGCATCAGACGGTCATCGAGGATTTTGCCAAGGCCGTTTCCAGTGGAACGCAGCCCATGGCCACCGGACGCAGTGCCCTTTTGACACACGCCGTCATAGACGCGATGCAGATCGCCAATCGAACCGGCCAGAAAACACGAGTCATCTCATGAGTCTGACCTGCGTCGCCCTTGGCCTGGACCACCGCCATATCTATGGCATGACGGAAAACATGCGCAAAATCGGCGTGGACTGCGTTGGCTATTGGACACAAGGCGATCCGGAAACGCTGGCGGGCTACGTCAAAAGGTTTCCCGATATTCCGCGGCTGGCCCGACTGGAAGACGCCCTGACCTGCGGGGCGGATCTCGCGCTGATTTCGGCAATACCGGCAGATAGGGCCGCGTTGACGATCCGCGCCATGCAGAATGGCATGGATGTCATGAGCGACAAGCCGGGCTGCACGACGTTCGAACAACTCGAGCAAATCAAGCAAACGGTCGCGGACACCGGTCGCATCTGGTCGGTGAACTTCTCCGAACGGTTCGAAACGCCCGTCAGCACCCGGGCGACCGAGTTGGTCGAGGCCGGTGCCATCGGGCGCGTGATCCAGACGGTCGGACTTGGCCCACACCGATTGAACCGGGCGACCCGGCCAGAATGGTTTTTTCAGCGTGACCGCTATGGCGGCATTCTGACCGACATCGCCTCTCATCAGATTGATCAGTTCCTGCACTACACGGGTTCGAAAACCGCAGAAATCACGAACGCCTATGTGGCGAACTATGCAAACCCTCAAGATCCCGGACTGCAGGATTTCGGCGAGGTCAATCTGCGCAGTGAGGATGGCACCGGGTACATCAGGGTTGACTGGTTCACGCCGGAGGCCTTGCCGAACTGGGGGGATGGTCGTCTGACGATCCTGGGCACCGAAGGATTTATCGAGTTGCGGAAATACGTCGATGTGGGTGGAGCACCGGGGACAGATCATCTGATCCTCGTCAATGGTGAAACCTGCCAAAAGATCGACGCATCCGACGCCGGCCTTCCATACTTTGCGCGCCTGGCCGATGACATTCGCAACCGGACCGAAACTGCGATGTCGCAGACCCACTGCTTTACGGTCATGGAACTGGCACTGTACGCGCAGGAAATGGCGGAACGCAGATGATCAACGTTGCGATCCTTGGCGCAGGTATCGGTGCGCAACATCTGAGCGCACTGGAACGGCTTGACCGTACTTTCCGGGTAACCGCCGTGGTCGACCAAAATAAGGACCGGATCGACCAGATCCGGCAGAACTCGGATTTTCGAGCACTGACCAATATTCAGGACGCGCTGGATGATCCGGCGATTGATGTCATCGACATCTGCTTACCGCCGCATCTGCATGTACCATCCACGCTCGCGGCACTGGCCGCAGGTAAACACGTTGTCTGCGAAAAGCCTCTTGCGAATTCGATGCGGGATGTGGATCGGATCACGGCAGCCGCACGCGACGCGGGCAAGGAGGTGTTTCCGGTTTTTCAATACCGGTGGGGACCGTCACTGGCCCAATTGCGCCACTTGCAACGCACAGGCCTGACCGGAGCGGTCCAAACTGCCGCGCTTGAAACCCATTGGTCCCGAGGGGCAGACTATTACGCGGTGCCGTGGCGGGGAACATGGGCGGGTGAACGCGGCGGCGCGGTGCTGGGCCACGCCATCCACAACCATGATCTGCTGACTCATATTGCGGGTGATATCGCCTGGGTGTCTGCGATGACCACAACGCGGGTCAACCCGATCGAGACCGAAGACTGCGCCGCAATCTGCTTCGGCATGACTTCCGGCGCTTTGTGCACAAGCAATATCACCTTGGGCGCAGCCACGGACGAAACCCGCCTGCGGTTCGTCTTTGAAAAGGTGACTGCCACTTCTGGCACCGAACCTTACGCTCCGGGTCAAACGCCCTGGACATTCGTCGCGCGGGACCCTGTGGATCAATCCGCTATCGACGAGGCCCTTGCAGCCGCCGCTGCCGAACCAACGGGGTTCGAAGGGTTCTTTACTGAAATCGGCAAGGCGCTGCGGTCCGAGGCAAATTCGGCCGTTACGTTGAAGGATGGCGCTGCGTCCATCGGCCTTGTGACGGCGATTTATCACGCGGCGCGCACCGGGCAGCGCGTTGCTCTTCCTATCAGGCCTGATCACCCGCTGTATGAAGGATGGCTGCCATGAAACAATGCTGGCGTTGGTTCGGACCCGATGATCCGATCGCCCTGGCCGATCTCCATCAGGTCGGGGTTCAGGGCATCGTCACCGCGCTGCATCACATCCCTCCGGGACAGCCCTGGGATGAACCAAGCATAGCCGACCGGCAGGCCGTTCTGGCCGCGGCCGGGTACAGTTGGGACGTTGTCGAAAGCCTGCCCGTCTCCGAGGCGATAAAGACACAGTCCGAAGACATGGCCGAACATCTGAAGGCGTACAAATCCAGCCTTCGGGCCCTGTCCGCCCGTGGCGTCAAAGTCGTTTGCTACAACTTCATGCCGATCCTGGATTGGACGCGCACCGCCCTTCGCGCCCCGCAGCCGCATGGCGGAACGGCCATGCTGTTCGACCTGACCGACTTTGCTGTATTTGACATACATATTCTCGAACGTCCGGGCGCGCCCGAAGACTATTCCAGCGCCGTCCAGCAAACGGCCAAGGATCGCTTCTTGCACATGTTGGATGAATCCAAAGCCCAGTTACAGCACAATGTCACTGCGGGATTGCCCGGCGCCAACGATCAGTGGAGCGTGCAGGACGTGCGCGCTTTGTTGCAGACATATGCGCATATCGACCGTGACCGGCTGCGCGCAAACCTCATCGATTTCCTGTCCGAGGTCGCTCCGGTGGCCCAAGAACTGGGGCTGCGCTTGTGCTGCCATCCTGATGACCCGCCATTCTCGTTGCTTGGCCTGCCGCGGATCATGTCCAGGTCCGATGACTACGGCGCCGTTTTGGATGCCGTCGATATACCGTCGAATGGCGCAACGTTGTGTACCGGGTCCCTGGGTGTTTCCCCGGAATTCGATGGGCCGGATTTCGTGCGCCGGCATGGCGGCCGGATTCACTTTGTTCACTTGCGAAATACCCAACGCATCGCGGGGTCGGACAGACAGAAGCCGGATTTCTATGAGGCTCCGCATCTGGAGGGCGACACCGACATGGTCGGCACAATTCGCGAGTTGATGAACGAACAGCGCCGCCGCAAATCCCAAGGGCGTCGCGACTGGCAAATTCCGATGCGGCCCGACCACGGACAAGAACTGCTGAGCGATCTGGGTGGACACAGTACTCCCGGCTATCCGTTGATCGGGCGTATGCGCGGGCTTGCGGAACTGCGCGGCATCATGGCGGCGTTCTCGTAATGCGTCGGATCAGGCGGTTTCTTTTCGCCCGCAACACTTCTATGCTTGCCTGGGCGCCGCATTCTTCGTTTAATTACGGTACGTAAACGGGCAGCGGGGTGTCTTCCGGACTCGCCCGACGTCTGTTCAAGACGCGTGAAACTCCCGCGAAAACCGATGCGATTAGGCATCATTTTTCGAAACGCCTGCCATACGGCAACGGCGAAATATCGGGAGGAGCCCAAATGAATACTGCAGGCGTAATAGGTCTTGGCGACATGGGCAGCGGCCTTGCCAAGAACCTGATCAAGAATGGCTTCGAAACATCAGGTTTCGACCTGAGCGAGACGCGCATGACGGCATTTGCTGACATGGGCGGCCGACCCAAGGACAGCGAGGGACAGGTCGGTCGACACGCCGCCAGTGTGTTTGTCATGGTAATGAACGGAGATCAGGCCCGCGATGTCATTCTGGGTGAAAACGGGCTGGTTGCGAACATGGCCAAAGGCGGAACGGTCATCCTGTCGGCGACCATTACCCCGGCCGAAGCCCGCGCCATCGGGCAGGATATGGAAGGCTCAGGCATACATCTGATCGACACGCCGGTCTCAGGTGGGTTTCCCGGCGCGCAGAACGGCACATTGACGATGATGGCTGCCGGTGCTGCGGATGTGCTGGACCGAAACGCCGAAGTCATGCAGGCAGTGTCTGCAACAATTCATCGAGTCGGAGAAAACGCTGGCGACGGGCAAACCGTGAAAGCCTGCCTGCAATCCCTGATCGGATCGATCTTTTCCGCCACATTCGAGGCTGCGGCCCTGGCGGCCAAAGCCGGTGTCAGCGGTCAAGCATTGCTTGACGTGTTCTCATCCTCCAGCGCGGGGTGCGGTGTGGTGAATACCGCACTTGAAAACATCATTGATCGCAAGTTCGAGGCTACCGGCAGCCACATCGCAACCATGCACAAGGACCTGACGATCTCTCTGGCAGTGGCCGGTGCATTGGGTGTTCCGATGCACACAGCCTCGTCCGCAATGCAGATCTTTCACGCCGGAAAAACCAAATACCCGAACGGCGACAATTGGGTGTGTACGCGCGTCATCGAAGAGATCGTTGGCGCAGAATTGCATCGCTGAGGGGGCTGAACATGAAACTAGGTGTGATTTGCGACGGCATTTCCCGCGATTTGCGGCATGCCGTGGACGTTATGGACGAATTCGGTCTGGACTATGCAGAGCTTCAGTTCGTTGGCGACACCGAGGTCGGGGACCACTCCCCGCAGCAAATTGCCGAGATCGACGCGCTCTTGCGCGACCGGGGCAAGCCTGTGTCCTGTCTGTCGCGTCATATCTTTGCCGGGATGACAGCTGCCAACAGGTCCGGTGACGACCTGCACACTCGGCACATGGACGCCTTGAAACGCGTAATCGACATGGCGCATGTTGTTGGTTCTCCGCTGGTTCGGATCATGACCCAACGAAAAGAGCAGATACTCTGGGGAAAAAACGGCGCCGAAAAGTGGAATGTAGCACATGGGGTATGGGACTCGATGCCTCCGTTAATCGCGCCAGCGGTTGAACTGGCAAGGGCCGAGGGCGTGACGTTAGTCGTAGAAACCGGAAACGGCACCCTGGTTAACTCCAACTATACAGCCCGCAAGCTGATTGACGAGTTGGACGCAAAAGATGCTTTGAAGGTGCTGTGGGACCCCGGAAACAACTGCTGGTGCCATGAACTGGCATATCCGGACGGTTATGAAGAGTTGCGCGGTGGTTATCTGGGTCACATTCACATCAAGGACGTAAAGGTCGACACACCGCGGGCAACGCTGGAAGTGCGCCGCATAGGGGAAGGTCAGCTTGCGCCTCTGTTCCAACCCATCGCGGGCGCGCTCCGATCCGACAGCTATGATGGCGTCATTTCCTTTGAGAGTGTTTATCACCCCGGCAACGGAAATTTCGAAGAAGGGTTTCGTCTGTGTGTAGACAGGTTCAAGAGCCTGTTTGCATGAATGAAGCGCTAATGTACGTTATAAATCATACACTTGAGCCTCATGGTTGCGTGCCGAATGGGGTGCGGGTAGCTGGGCGCATTCGCGCAAGATCAAGGAAAGGGTCTGATGGATGAAGCAAGAGTTTTTTGAGCTGTCCATTGAAACGCCCGGCAAATCGCTCACCGACATCAGCGGGATTGTTCAGCGTGTGGTGTCCGAACATAGATTTGGCTCGGGTCTGCTGACCCTTTGGTGCGTCCACACAGGTGCCGCGCTGTTGGTGCAAGCCAATGCCGATCCCGAAGTGGTCAAGGATATCGAGACGTTCTTCGAGAAAATCGTACCCAAGTCACCAGGGAAGTATCACCACCGCCCGACCGAAGACGACAACGCCCCGTCGCATCTGCGGGCGCTGTTGACGCAAACTCAGGTATCGATCCCGGTCGAACAGGGGCAGCTTCCGCTGGGCCGCGTGCAAAGCCTGTACCTGTTCGAACATCGCGAGGCACCTAAAACCCGCCGATTGAAGGTGCACTACATCGGGGATTGATGCCTTGGGTCCCATGGAGGGTTGACGGTGCTACCGCCCCATCCAGCCCCCGTCGACGACAAGGATTTCACCGTTGACGTAGTCCGACGCGGCAGAAGCCAGAAAGACCACCGGTCCGGCAAAATCACCAGGCGTACCCCAGCGGCCCTGAGGTGTTCGTTCCAGGATCGACTTCGACCGGACCGGATCGTCCTGCAGGGCTTGGGTATTGTCGGTCGCGATGTAACCGGGGGCGATCGCATTCACATTCACGCCCTGCCCGGCCCATTCGTTGGCCAAAGCTTTGGTAAGCTGTCCAATCCCGCCTTTCGAGGCCGCGTAGCCCGGCACGGTGATGCCACCCTGAAATGTCAGCAGCGATGCAGTGAAGATGATCTTCCCCGAGCCGCGCGCCAGCATGTCCTTGCCGATCTCTCGGGACAGAACGAACTGCGAGGACAGGTTCACCTCGATCACTTCGTCCCACCAGTCGTCCGGGTGTTCGGCGGCGGGTTTGCGTTTGATCGTGCCGGCATTGTTGACAAGGATATCAATAGCTTGTCCGTCTGCCCTCAACTGATCAATAAACGTATGCAGCGCAGCGCGATCCGAGAAGTCGCATTGGTAAGCCCGGAAATTGCGTCCCATCGCCGTCACGGCTTTTTCGACATCAGACCCGGACAGCTCGAGCGAGGCCGACACTCCGATGATATCAGCTCCGGCCGATGCCAATGCCTCGGCCATGCCGCGCCCGATGCCGCGTTTGCACCCGGTCACAAGCGCAGTCTTTCCCGTCAGGTCGAAACTTTGCAAAACACTCATGAACGCGGTCCTACTTCGATCAGGCTTTTCATTGCGGTTGGGCTGCGATCCAGTGCTTCGAACGCAGCCTGAATGTCTGACAGAGGACTGACGTCGGTAATCACAACGTCCGCGTCCACTCCGCCCGAAGCGACAACTGCGATGGCTTTCTCGTAATCCTCCGGCTCATAGACCCGAGCACCGATCAGTTGCAGCTCTCGCCAGAAGAATTGGAACAGGTCGATCTGGGGCTTTTGGGCATGGATCGCGACCATCACGATCCGGGCCCGCGTCGCGGCAACGGCGGTCATCGCATCAACACCGGGCTGCGTTCCCGATACCTCGAAAACCACATCCGCCCCTTTGTCGCCCGTGCGCGCGTTGATCGTCGTCACCAGATCGGTTTCGATTGGGTTGATCGTGTCAAAACCAAGCTTTTCAGCAATCGCCAGACGGTTCGGATTCACTTCGGAGATCACGACATTGCCACCCGCGTCCCGCGCGACCATGGCAACCAGTATGCCGATCGGGCCGCCGCCGATGACGACAACGTCCTCGCCAGGTTGCAGGCCGGATAGCCGCACATCGTGGCAGGCAACGGCGACCGGCTCGATCAGCGCCGCGTGATCCATGCGCAAGTCATCCGGCAGAACGTGCAACGTGTGGGCCGGAACAGTCCAGATCTCTTGCATCGCGCCATCGGTGTCGAGGCCGAGAAACTTGAGATTCTGACAGATATGCTGATGCCCCCGCTTGCAAGCTGGGCATTCTCCGCAGTGATCAAGCGGTCGGACAACGACCTTCCGGCCGGGTTCGACCGTATCGACGCCCTCGCCCACCGCTTCGACGACACCTGACATCTCATGCCCAATCACACGGTTCAGGCCGACGCGGGCATCCATGTTGCCGTGGTAGACGTGCATATCCGTCCCGCAAATCCCGCAATAGGCAACGCGAATGGAGACCTCGCCGGGGCCCGGAGCTGTCGCCGCGGCCTGTTCTACGGCAAAGCTCTTATTGCCCCGATAATACGCCGCAGAGATCGTCTGGGTCGTCATGTATGCATCTCCCTGTGTTCCGCATTCAGTTTGTCCCAGTCGAATTCCACTCCGGTCCCCGGCGTATCCGGGGCCACGGCCAGGCAGTCTTCCACGACAAGCGGACGGGTCGTGTACTGGTCTATCGGGAATGAGTGTACTTCCAGCCAACCCGCATTGGGTTGCGCCGAAACAAGGCTGACGTGCAGCTCCTGCATACCATGGCTACAAACCGGAATGCCGTGCTGGGCACTCAGCGCGGCCACGCGCAGCCAGCCAGTGATCCCGCCACAGTTTGAGGCATCGGGCTGGATGAAACTCAGCTTTGCGTCTTCGAAGGCGTACTCGAATTCGTGAATCGTGTGCAGGTTTTCACCCATGGCAAGGGGAACGCCCGTGGCTTCGGCAATTCGGCCATAGCCTTTATAGTCGTCTGGAATTGTCGGCTCCTCGAACCACAGGATATCGCAGTCGGCGAACCCTCGGGCGGCCTCGATGGCCTGCTCGACGCTCATGGAGTAATTCGCATCGACCATGAAGAACCGGTCCGGCCCCAGCATCTCGCGCACTGCCCGGGCACGTGCAAGATCGTCGGCCAGATCCGGTTGCCCAACCTTGATCTTGACCGCGTTGAACCCACGCGCAAGGTAGCCTTCGGTCTGCCGCAGCAGTTTCTCCAACGAGAAATTCAGGTCGATCCCGCCGGCGTAGGCCTTGCACCGTTTGGACGCTCCACCAGCCATTTGCCACAGTGGTGCATTCTGCGTTCTGCCACGAATGTCCCAAAGGGCAATATCCACGGCCGAGATGGCGAACGAGGCGATCCCGCCCCGTGCAACGTAGTGCACATGCCATTGCATGGCATCGTACAGGCTTTCGATCTGTTCGACGTCTTGCCCAACCAGGAACGGCGCTAGGTCATGCTGGATCATCGCCAGAATGGCATGACCGCCCTTGCCGCCCGTATAGGTATACCCAACCCCCCCGACCCCATCCGTCGTTTGAATGGTGACGGTGATCAATTGAAAGAACGTGTGATCCCCATGTTTGGCATCGACCAGGACTTCGGCGAGCGGGACGTTGAACAGCCGCGCTGAAACACTTTCTATGCGATTCACGAACCCAAGACCTTCTGCTGCCTGGCAATAACCCGAGACTGTAAAAGGATGACCGCAAAAAGAAAGCCTCCACGTATGACCATCTGCCAATAGGCACTGAAACTGATGGTCCCCTGACCGTTTTCAAAGTTCAGAACGTTGAAGACCAGCCCCAGCAGCAGCGCGCCGGCCACCGTCGCGGGGATCGACCCCATTCCACCCGTCAACAGAGTGCCGCCCACAACGACGGATGCGATGGCCGACAATTCCCATCCAATGCCCTCAAGGGGTTGTCCGGCTCCAAAGCCCGAGGCCAGAAAGACGCCAGCCAGTCCGGCACAGCCACCCGACAGCAGGTAAACGAAAGCCTTGGCTCGGTTGACTTTCAGGCCCATGAGGTTCGAGGCATCCTCGCTGCCCCCGATCGCCAACACGGTCCGCCCGATGGTTGTTCTTTCCAGCACCAGCCAAAGTGCCAGCGTCAGTCCGGCCACGATGACGATTGCCCATGGAAACAGGCCGAACGCCTGTCCCATGCCAAGTTTGGTAAAGTTCGACCCCCAATCGACTGAAATTGTCTGGGCGCCCGAAATCACCAATGCGCCGCCTTTTGCGGCAAGCATCGTCGCCAGAGTGGCGATGAAGGGCGGGATGCGAAGGATGATAATGCAAAAGGCGTTGATCGCTCCGAAGCCCACCCCGGCAAGTACAGCCCCCGGCAGCGCAACCTGAATCCCGTATGGGCTGAGATAGGCCGCAACAACCGAGGTAAAGGCCGCCACGGATCCGACCGACAGATCAATCCCGCCGGTCATGATCACAAAACACATGCCAAGCGCAATCGCGATGAACATCGCGTTGTAATTCAGGAAAGACGAGAAGTTGTAGGCGCTGCCAAAGTTGTCATAGCGCATCAGCCCGAACAGGATCAAAGCCAGAAGTGCGATCCAAACCGTCACCGAGGCAGAATTGCGCCGAAGGTACTTTCGCAGGTCAAAAGCCGTTTCATCCAACATCGATCAAGCCCTCCGGAACTGCTGGACCCAAACGGCCAGGATAATGATGACGGCCTTGGCTATTAGCGCAACTTCGTCCTCTACCCCGTTGGCCAGCAACGTATATTTGACCAACTGGATGATCACGGCTCCCAGAATGGCGCCAAAGATCGGCGCCCGCCCGCCTTGTAAAATCGCCCCGCCCACAACCGCGGCCGCGATGGCATCAAGTTCCATCAGATTGCCGTTGCGCGCAGCGTCCGAGGCCGAGTTGATCGCAACCACGATCAGACCCGCCAGGCCCGCAAGCACCGCGCAGATGACATAGGCCCCGATCTTGACCCGCCGGACGGGACCACCCGACAGGTAAGCCGCGCGTTCATTGCCGCCTATCGCCAGCAGGTAACGGCCCCATGTGGTTCTGGTGATCACCCAGAACAGCACACAGGCAATGGCCAGCGCCAGCCAGCCTTGAAACGGCAAGCCAAGCACTTTTCCGGTTCCAAGATAACTGAATGAAGGGTTTGAAAATGTCTGTAGGTTCCCGTTCGTCAAAACCTGGGCAATACCGCGACCAGAGATGAAGAGAATGAGCGTTGCCACAATGGGCTGAACGTTCAATATGGCAACCATCACTCCGTTGAACACCCCGCATAACCCTGCGATGAACAGCGGCAGGATAATGGCCAAAGTGACGCCGAGCATTGGATTAGCGGTTCCCAGATCCGACAGAAATATCAGCGGGGCCAGCGCCCCCGCCAGAGCCATGACCGCGCCAACCGACAGATCAATCCCACCCGTGGCGATGACCAGCGTCATACCCATGGCCACGATGGCGATCGTGGCAACCTGGCTGATATTTACGAACAAAGTTTGCAGTTGCAGGAAATTGGGGGTGAAAAACGCGTTGAACACCAGCAGGGCGACCAACGCGGCGATGCCGCCGTGAAAGCGAAAGGGCATCGATGCAACCCGTTGCGGCAACTTCATTGCGCGGTCCATGAACCAGTTCCTTCTTCATGATGCGCAAGCGCGCGCACCAGTATGTTCTCGGTAATCCCGGGGTTTGTCAGTTCCTTGACCGAGCGCCCCTCATGCATGACAACGATGCGGTCGGCGCCTTCCACCAGTTCTTCGAACTCCGAACTGATGAGGACAACGCCGAAGCCCTTTTCGACATAAGACCGAATGAACGACTGGATCTCTCGCTTGGCGCCGACATCCACGCCTCGGGTCGGCTCGTCCAGTATCAAGATGTCGGGCTGCGTCGCCAGCCAGCGGGCAAGCAACACCTTTTGCTGGTTGCCGCCGGACAATTCGCGAATGGGCTGGTCCATATGCGCTGCCTTGATGCCCAGATCGTCGATGAACGCCTGAACGATCTCGCGCTCGCGGGCAAAGTCGATCTGACCACGGCTGGCCAGTTTCGGCAGCAGGGCCAGCGTCATGTTCTCGCGCACGGACATGTCTGGAATGATCCCTTCGGCCTTGCGATCTTCGGTCAGAAAGCCAACCCCGTTTGCGATTGCGTCACCCGGACCGGACGGTTGCCCGACCGCACCGTGCAGCTCGATTACGCCGCTGCGTGCCCCGTCTACACCGAACAAAGCGCGCGCCGCCTCGGTCCGACCCGAGCCCAGAAGCCCGCCCAGCCCAACGATTTCTCCGCGGTGGAGCGTGAGGTCAAAATGCGTCAGCCGCGGGCCTGTCGAAACAGAGTCGGCCCGCAAGACGATATCGCCTTTCTTGGCCTTTGCGCCGGCGAAATCCGTCAGACCGTCTGCCGCAATCTCGTCCTTGTTGCGGCCCAGCATGTCCGCGATCATTTCCAGTTTGGTCGTGTCCCAGACGTTGCGCGTGCTGACGGTACGCCCGTCTCGCATCGTTGTGACCCGATCGCAGATCTGGAACAGCTCATCGAGGAAATGCGAGACATACAGGACGGAAACGCCCTGTTTCTTTAACTCGCGTACCACACCGAACAGAACTTCGACTTCGCTGGCATCCAGTGAAGACGTTGGTTCGTCCATGATGACCAGTTTCGCGTCCAGCGAAACGGCCCGCGCAATTGCAACCAACTGCTGGATCGCTGTCGAGAAATTTCCCAGCGGCTCGGTCACGTCGATATCTATGCCAAAGCGCGCAAGAACCTCGCGTGCGCGCCTGTTGCCCTCACGCCAGTCGACCAGAAAGCCGAGACGTTTGGGCTCGTACCCCATGATAATGTTCTCGGTCACTGACCGCAGAGGCACAAGGTTGAGCTCTTGATAGATCGTGGCAATTCCGGATTCCTGTGCTTCGCGCGGGGTGGAAATGCGGCTTGGCACACCGGCCAGATGGACGTCACCGACATCCCGGTCGTACACTCCGGTCAGAACCTTGATCATCGTCGATTTACCCGCACCGTTCTGGCCGATCAGCGCATGAACCTCGCCGGGTGCGATCTCAAGGCTGGCCTGGCTGAGTGCCGGTACACCGGCAAAGGACTTTTCAATTCCCGACATCGAGACGAGCGCATTCATGAGATGTCTTCCTCCGATTGCTTGCAGGCGGCGCCGACCACAGGCCAGCACCACCCACCAGGGAGAATCAATAGGCTTCGTCGATGTGATCGGCCGCATTGTCCTTGGTAAAGATGCGATCTTCGACCTTCACCCATTCCGGGATCGTCTCGCCAGCCGCGTATTTCTTCATGACTTCACAGGCCAATGGGCCAAAGAAGGGCGAGCTTTCCACCGTTACCCCCATCTTGCCATCGATAATGGCCTGAAGCGCGTCGCGTGTCCCGTCGATCGAAACGATGGTCACGTCCTCGCCGGGCTTGCGGCCAGCGAGTTCCAAAGCCTGAATCGCGCCGATCGCCATCTCGTCATTATGGGCGTAAACCACGTTCACGTCTGGATGCGCCTGAAGCAGGGTTTCCATCACCTGACGCCCCAGGTCGCGTGCAAAGTCCCCGGTCTGAGAGGCCACGATCTCAAAGCGGTCATCCGCTGCAATCGCGTCGTCGAAACCTTTTTTGCGGTCATTTGCAGGTGAAGACCCTGTCGTGCCTTCCAACTGTACAATGATGCCTTTGTCGCCGTCGAAATTCTCTATCAGCCATTGCGCGGCCCGGTTGCCCTGATCAATGAAGTCGGACCCAAGGAATGCCACGAAATGCTCGCCCGGCTTGGCAACGGCCGGATCAACCGAGCGATCCACCAGAAAGGTCGGAATGCCGGCGGCACGAGCCTTCATAACGGCCGGGATCAGCGGCTTTTCTTCCCGCGGGGGCAGGAACAGAACGTCGATACCTTGCGCGATCATGCTGTCCACATCCGCAACCTGCTTGGCAGCAGATCCAGCCGCATCCGTCGCGATCAGATCCCAGCCACAGGCCTCGGCCGTGTCATGGAACGATTTCGTCTCAGCAATGCGCCACGGATTGTTCGACTCCATCTGCGCAAAGCCGACCTTGTAGCGATCCTTCTGCTCAAGCGGTGGTAGATCCTGTGCCATCGCCGTAGTGCCCAAGAGCGCACCCGCGACAACAGTCGAGATCAAAAGAGTTCTGCGTTTCATGGTGATTCCTCCTCCATTGGTGCGGTCGCCTCCGTTTTGACCGCAAGTTTTCAGGTCATGCCCAATTCATGTAAGTCGTCTGTTTCCTCAGATAGCCATCGAAGCCATAAGCGCCGTCTTCACCCCCAACACCGGACAGCCCCCAACCGGTGTGAAATCCCTGCACGGCTTCGCCATTCGAGCGGTTCAGGTACAATTCGCCGAACTTCAATCGGCTCGGGGCCTCCATCAATCGGCGGTGCGATGCCGTAAAGAGATAGGCAGACAGCCCGAATGAAGTGTCATTCGCAAAACTTATCGCCTGATCAAAATCCTCGACTCGCATGGCTGTCGCGACGGGACCAAAGACCTCCTCTTGCATCGCGGCATTGCCGTTGTCGGAGACCTCGAGAACCGTCGGGGACATCCAGTGCCCCTTGCGATGCGCACCGTCCGTCAAGGGCCCACCTTCGAGATGGACCGTGGCACCTTCGGCGATGCTGCGTTGGATGATATTAGCGACCTTGGTCACCTCGACTTTACTGACTTTGGGACCCAGATCGCAGTCTTCCATGGGATCCCCGATCGACAAAGCGCGGGCTGCGGACACGAATTTTTCAAGGAACTGATCCGCAATGTCGTGATGCAGATACATCCGCTCGTTGCAGGTACAAATCTGGCCGCAATTGGCAAACCGGGCGCCAATGGCGGCCGAGACTGCGGCATCAATATCCGCATCCTCCATCACTATGAACGGAGCCTTACCGCCAAGCTCGAGCCGGACAACCTTGATCCGGTCGGCCGCGGCGCGAAATATCTCTTTCCCGGCGCGTGTGCTGCCGGTCATCGTGATCAGTGACGTATCGGGGTGTTCGACCAGCCGCTGCCCCACCACCGGCCCCTTCCCCGTCAGAACATTCAGAACACCGGGCGGAAACCCGACCTTGTCGGCAAGCTCGGCGACCGCAAGACCGGACAACGGCGTGATTTCGTGCCCCAACAGAACAACGGTGTTGCCCGCGACCAGCGCGGGTCCGACCTTCCTGGCGGCCAATGCCAATGGGTAGTTCCAGGCCGTCAACGCAACGACAACGCCATAAGGATGACGCCGGATCTGAATTTCCTCGGACTTGTTGTCCGATGCCACTATGTCACCCGAAATCCTCCGGGCCTCTTCAGCTGCATGGCAAAGAAAAGTGACGGCGGCATCTACTTCACCTCGGGCTTGCGAGATCGGCTTGCCCTGCTCGGCCGTGATCAGAGCTGCCAGACGACCGGCGTCGGCCCGGATAGCCTCGGCGAGCTTCAGAACCAATCGCGCCCGCTCGATCGCCGGGCGCGAACACCACGCGCCAAAAGCGCGGCGGGCCGCGTCGACCGCTGCATCCGCATGAGCGGCAGTGCCGTCTGGAACTTGCGCAACGATCTCTTCATTTGCAGGGTTCTCGACGTCAACCGTGCCCGCGCCAAAGTCGGCAAAGCGGCCATCGACAAACATCGAATGGCGAATGACTTGACCCAACTCCCCCACTACAGATCGCAATTTCGCCTCCCGCGCTTGCTCGGCCAAACCACAGTGGCGACCGCACCGTCGATCAAAACACTAATAATATTATTTCGTCAACACTAATATTAACTATTAGTTACTAATATTAGTTGCACGCCTTCTGCATAGTCGATAAAAAGGATGGGAACAAAAAGGTTGAGCGATGAACAATCAAGCGAACAAAGCCGGGCAGCACAGGGGTGTGGGACGAGTCGCGGGCCGGCAGCGCGTAACGATGCACGACATTGCACGCGTCGCCGGATGCTCGCAGACGACAGTATCGCTGGTCCTCAACAAAAACGATTCCGTCAAAATCTCCGAGGACACCAAGCAACGAGTCCTGGACGCCGCCAACACGCTTGGATACGCCATGCCCTCTCAACTCAGGAAACCCCAGGACAACGCGCGCCGGCCCGCGGCGCTGGACGGAACCATCGCTTTTGTCGTAGATGATCTGGCGTCGAGCCCCGAAATGGTAAACGCGTTCAACGGCGTGAAACAGGCCGTTCGGGACACCGGAAATCTTGTATTGCTGGCAGAAACCCAAAACGACCCCGAGGTCGAGCCCAGAACGCTTAGATATTTCCTCGACCAACAGGTTGCGGGCATCATTTACGCAACCGTTTTCACCCGGCGGGTGGTTGTTCCGGAAATCCTCAGGCAGACCGCTACCCCGGTTCTGCTGCTGAACTGTTTTTGTGACGACCTCTCTTTTCCTGCGGTGATCCCCGGCGAAGTCGCTGCTGGACATACGGCGACCAACGCCCTGATCAAGGCTGGGCACAAGCGAATCGCCACCATCACCGGCGAGCCGTTCATGGAATGCGCCGCAGGACGAACGACCGGGTATAGAAACGCTTTGGCTTCTGCCGACATTCCATTTGACGAGGACTTGGTCATCGAAGGCAACTGGCTGCCCAGCGCAGGCTATGCTGCCACGCGTGAATTGATGGACCTGCACTCTCCGCCAACCGCCATTTTCTGCCAAAATGACCGCATGGCGATCGGCTGCTATGAAGCGCTCAAGGAGCTTGGCCTGTCCATCCCCGAGGACATCTCGGTCATCGGATTTGACGATGACGAAACCGCGCGACACCTGTCGCCGCCCCTGACCTCGATGATCCTTCCTACTCGGGCGATGGGACGCTGGGTCGTCGAACAACTGTTCCACGGACCAACTGATGGTCAGCGGCACCCTCTCGTGAAGCTTGAATGCGAACTGGTCGAGCGCGACTCGATCAGCGAACCCAAACGCCGGACCTGAAGGCGAAATCATGACGGAAACCTTCGATCACATCGTCATCGGCGGCGGCTCTGCCGGCGCCGCAGCTGCAGCGCGACTGGTAAACCAAGGCAAGTGCAGGGTTCTGGTGTTAGAGGCCGGTCATTCGCATCGCCATCCGTTGCTGGACATGCCGCCGGGCATCTTCAAGATGATCAACGGGTCAAAGTTCATGACCTATCACAAAACTGAACCGCAAGACCATCTGGACGGTCGTGTGCATGACATTCCGCAGGCCAATGTGTTGGGTGGCGGGTCTTCCGTTAATGCGCAGGTCTATATGCGTGGTCGCCCTTCTGATTATGACGCGTGGGACGACCTGCTACGACAGACCAACGACGGGGTCGGCTGGGGATGGGACGATGTGCTGCCCTATTTCCGCAGGATGGAAGACAATAACAGGCTTCACAATGACCTGCATGGCAGCGATGGTCCGGTGCAGGTTTCGGATCCAGGGCATATCGATGACATGTCCCGTTGGTTCGTCCAGTCGGTTCAGGCCCTTGGCGAACCATTCAACACGGACTTCAACGGCGCTACGCAGCGTGGTGTCGGGTTCTATCAGTTCACCAATCGCGCTGGAAAGCGCAGCTCGTCGGCCTATGCTTTCCTCGCCCCTCTAGAGATGAACCCGAACTTGACCATCCGGCTTGGCGCAACGGTCAGCAAAGTCATCATTGAGAACGACAGGGCCGTCGGGGTGCAGTACCGGGACAAACGCGGAGCAAACACCGTCCGGTGCGATGGCGAGGTTGTCCTTGCTGCGGGCGCTCTGGTCACGCCGAAAATCCTAATGCTGTCAGGTATCGGACCGGATGCACAACTTGCAGAACACGGTATTCCCGTCATCTGCCCATTGCCCGGCGTCGGACAGAACCTGATCGACCACCCCGAAGTTCCTATCACCGCCTTTGCCAATGGTCCTTACGGATATTTCAAACAAGGTGAGGGCTGGCGGATGCTGCGCAACGGCATCCAGTTCAAACTGTTCGGCAGCGGCCCGGTGACTTCCGCCGGGGTCGAAGCCGGCGCCTTCGTCAATCCGTCGAACCCCGATGGAGAGCCGACCATTCAGGCCTTTTGCGTGCCTATCGTCTATCTGGATCGCGACGCGCTGGATGAGGTGCAGGATGACTTTGGCCTGACCGTGACGACGGTGGTGGTCAAACCGAAATCACGCGGAGAGGTTTGGCTTCGCTCGGCCGATCCTCTCGCCATGCCGGTGGTCTCGCCCAACCTTCTGAAGCATGAAGACGACATGCAGGAGATGATCCGGGGGCAGCGGTTCTTTCGCCGGGCATTCACGTCCGGCCCGCTTGCGCGAAGGATCCGCGAAATCGTCATTCCAACAGCGGATGACGATCAGACGCTGCGAGCACATTGCAAGCGGTTCGTGAAAACCAACTATCACCCGGCGGGCACCGCGAAAATGGGCCGGGACGGCGACGGAATGGCCGTGCTGGACGCCAGAATGCGCGTGCGCGGGATCGAGAACTTGCGGGTGTGCGACATGTCCGCCGTGCCGGACATCAACGCCGGCAACACAAACGCGCCTGCCATGATGCTGGGTGAACGATGTGCCGACCTGATCCTTGGCATCGGATCGGCCCGCGAGATACGCAATTCCTGACCTGAGCTGCGGCGTCACCATTGGTCGATCCAACTTCTGGCGCAATGATATGGCCCCCGCCCTGCCCGTTGCAACGAAAACAGAATACCCTGCCTCAAGCCGTCAGGACGTTCCCCGCCAAAGGTGCAGGAGCGTGTGGCAAACGCCCTACAGAAAGTTGTCCCGCCCGGGCGTGAAACAATCGATCAACTCTCCGGCAGTCAGGCAAACACATCCATGGCTTGCACCGGACGGAATGATCAGGCTGTCAACAAGTCCCACCCAAAGCGACCCTCCCAAAACGCGACGCTGAGCCCGGGGCCTGTCTCGTGCACCGAGGGTACGGTCTGCTTCGCCTCTGATGGATAGCGCATGCGTCAAATCGCTGGAATTTCGGCTCAATTCCGGATCAGAAAACACAACTGAAGTGAGACGGGTATGAGTGGCGGGGAGACAGGGATTCGAACCCTGGGGACGCTCTCACGCCCAACGGTTTTCAAGACCGCCGCATTCGACCACTCTGCCACCTCCCCGTCGAAAGCAGGGTCTAAGGCGAACTTCGCGCAGAGGCAAGTCGAAATCGGGAAATCTTGCCGAAGCCTGTGCAGCGGTCTTTCCATGACACTTCAGCCACGTTATGATCCGTACGAAAGACCGCAACAGGCTGGCAAACAGAACCAGCAGATCGGCAGTGGGGTTCGGAAAACGAAACCCCTTCAGGCAAGGGAAAAGCAGATGAAGCGAGCGATCGAGACACGCCCGGGGCCTAAACGGCTGGCGTATCTGGCGTTGACTTTGACGATACTGGCCGGATGCGAAGAAGTTTTCTCAACTTCTGAATCGACTGAAAAACCGGAAGACAATTCGGGAAAAACAGAACTCCTGCCCGAGGTGACTTCCGGCTCTCAGCGTGATGTCGAGGCCCCTGAGGTTTTTCAGACAACCGAAGCAGGGCTTTGGGATGGCCGGCCTTCTCTTGGCGGGATATGGGTTGCGCACCCGGATGCGTCCCAACCTGAACGTGTCGTGATCAAAAACACGTCCAACAACAAATCGGTGACCGGCGCCCTATTCCGGCGCGAGCGCAACTTGCCCGGGCCTGCGCTTCAGGTGTCGTCCGCTGCCGCGAAAGAGCTGGGAATGCTCGCGGGCGCGCCGACAAAAGTCAGTGTCGTCGCACTGCGCCGGGAGAAGCTGGAAGAACCGTCGTCGGAGGATACGCCAGAGGCAGAAGAATCGGCAGCCGAAACCACCGCTGCGGTTGCTGATGGAGCTTCCGACACGCAAGCGTCCGCAGAGCCGGAAAAACCTGTCAAACGGAAGTGGTGGCAGAAAAAAGAACCAGCCGCCGCCGCGGCTGGTACGGCTACGGTTGCAGCCGGTGCGGCCAGTTCATCCGATGAAATGGCTGATGACGTCGAGCCCGCAAGCGAAGATGCCGAGACTGCCACATCAACCGACGATCAGGCCGATGCACCTGCCGAAAAACCTGCCAAGCGGAAATGGTGGCAGAAGAAAGCCCCCGCCGCTGCGGCTGCGGGAACGGCCGTGGCCGCGGCAGACACAGCAACCGACAGCGCAGAGGTAGCCGCCGAAGCCGCTGCGGTCGTGGCGTCGCCCTCTTTGTCGGATGCTCCGGTCACGCCCCCTGCCGAAAAACCTGCCAAGCGGAAATGGTGGCAAAAGAAAGACCCCGCCGCGATCACCGAAACACCGCTGGACCCGGTAGAGGGGGCCGCAGCAGCAATTGATGCGTCAGACGCCACGCCTGTTGCAGCAGCCACAACGTCGGCGACATCTTTGAGCAAACCGTATGTTCAGATTGGAACTTTCAGCGTTGAGGCAAACGCCAAGTCAGCAGCCCAAAAGGTGCGTCGCAACGGATTGCCCACTGTTGTTCGGGAACTGAAAACAGCGAATAGTACAGTCTGGCGCGTGCTGGTCGGCCCCGCCACAACCCGGGCCGAGCGCAAAGCCTTTCAAAAGGACGTGAAAGACCTTGGCTTCAAAGATGCGTTCACGGTAACCGACTGATCAATGGAGGCGTAACATGCTGTCCTCAATACGAACATCTGTTCTGGCTCTTGGGCTTGCCGTTCTGGCGATACCGGCCCAGGCTTTTGATACATCCGCCCGCGCGGCTTACGTGATCGATCAAACCACCGGTACCGTTCTGCTGTCGAAAGAAGCCGACCAACCGTTGCCACCTGCGTCGATGTCCAAGCTCATGACGCTTTATGTTGCGTTCGAAGCATTGCGGGACGGACGCTTGACGCTGGACGAAACTCTGCCTGTTTCGGAACACGCGATGAGCTATGGCGGCTCGACGATGTTCCTGAATACGCAGGATCGCGTTCGTGTCGAAGATCTGCTGCGCGGCATTATCGTTTTGTCGGGCAATGACGCCTGTGTCGTCATTGCCGAAGCGCTCAGCCCGGATGGCACCGAAGCAGGGTTTGCGCGATACATGACCCAGCGGGCCAAGCAGATGGGTATGAACAATTCGAACTTCGCAAATTCGAACGGCTGGCCCGCCGCCGGACATATGATGTCGGCTCATGATCTGGCCGTTCTTGCGGACCGGCTGATCACCGACTTTCCGGAATACTATCCCCTTTTCGCCGAAGAAGTTTTCGAATTCGATGGCCGCGCGCCGTCAAACGCCCGCAACCGCAACCCGCTGCTGCGGCTGGATATCGGCGCAGATGGCCTGAAAACCGGCCATACACAAGAAGCGGGCTATGGCCTTGTCGGGTCCGCCAAACAGGGCGACAGGCGTGTGATCTTTGTGCTGACGGGTCTCGACAGCACCGGCCAGCGGGCAGAGGAGGCTGAGGCCGTGGTTAACTGGTCGTTTCGAAATTTTGTCGAGAGGACAGTTGCCACCGCGGAAACGCCGATAGCCGAAGCCAAACTGTGGATGGGTGAGAAAAAGACCGTGGGGCTTGTTCCCGAAGGTGATCTGAACGTGCTGTTCCCGGTTCTGGGCACTCAGAATGTCGAGGCCGAAGTGGTCTATGAGGGCCCGATCAACGCGCCCGTCAAGAAAGGTCAGCAACTGGCCGAACTGGTGATCAAGCCCGAAGGGTTGCCGGAAATCCGGCGCCCGCTGGTGGCAGCCGAAGATGTTGCGATTGGCGGGTTTGTGGTGCGTATGCTGACCGTCGGCGGCATCGTATTGAAAGACGTGATCAACAACCCGCTGGAGTCGATGTGACGAAAGCGGGGTTATTTCTGACCTTCGAAGGCATTGACGGTTCAGGCAAGTCAACACAGGCGCGGATGCTGGCGGAACATCTGCGCGCGCAGGGTCACGAGGTGGTACTGACGCGCGAACCCGGCGGTTCCGCGGGGGCCGAGGAAATTCGCAGCCTGGTTTTGGAGGGCGACCCGGATCGCTGGTCGGCCGAGACCGAGATCCTGCTGTTCACAGCAGCCCGCCGCGACCATCTGGAGCGTACAATCGAACCCGCCTTGGCGGCAGGGAAGGTGGTGATCTGCGACCGCTTTGCTGACAGCACGCGTATGTATCAGGGCTTGTCCCGGGGTGACCTGCGAAATCTGGTGGATCAGTTGCACAGCCTGATGATCGGGCGCGAACCGGACATGACGCTGCTGATCGACATGGACCCCGAAACGGGCCTGGCACGCGCCAAGGGGCGACAAGGCACCGAAGAACGGTTCGAGGATTTTGGCCCGGAATTGCAAAAGAAGATGCGCGCCGGCTTTCTGGCGCTGGCCGATGAGTTCCCCGACAGGTTTCACATCGTGGATGGCAACAGGGACATGGACAGCGTTGCGCAGGATGTGACAGAAATCGTCCAGGCAGCACTGCGGTAGACGATGAGCGACGATATCCCTTCTCCGGATCAGGTGCCGGGCGCACCACATCCGCGCGAAACCGTTCGGCTTTTTGGCCAGGATGCGGCTGAACAGGCATTCCTGACCGCCTACACGTCGGACCGTTTGCATCACGGTTGGCTGCTGACAGGGCCACGCGGTGTCGGCAAGGCGACCCTTGCCTGGCGAATTGCAAGGTTTCTGCTTGCCACGCCGCCGGTCGAGGATGGCGGGTTGTTCGGCGCGCCGCCTCTGCCCGAGACGCTCGATATCGATCCCGATCACCCGGTGGCCCATCGCATTCAGGCCGGGGCAGAACCGGGTTTGGCGGCGATAACCCGGTCGCTGAACGATCAGGGACGGCTGCGCGGTGAGATCGTCGTGGATGACATCCGCAAGCTCGGGAAATTTTTTGGCCTGTCCTCTGCGGACGGCGGCCGCCGCGTCGTGATCGTGGATTCAGCAGACGAAATGAACGTCAGCGCCGCCAACGCGTTGCTGAAAATGCTGGAAGAGCCGCCTGCCCGCACCACCCTTTTGCTGGTATCGCATCAACCCTCGCGCCTGTTGCCAACCATCCGTTCGCGCTGTCGCACGCTGCGCCTCGGTCCACTGAACGCGCAAAACATGCAAGCCGCCCTGTCACAAACGGAAACCGAAATTCCCGCGCAGACAGAACACCTTGCCGCGCTTGCCGCAGGTTCAGTCGGAGACGCCGTGCGTTTGATCAATCTGGGTGGTCTGGACATCTATGCCGAACTGATCGCCATTCTGGGCACCCTGCCCCGCATGGACCGCCAGCGCGCGCTGGCCCTAGCCGAAGCGGCAGCACAGCGCGGCGCGGCGGACCGGTTCGAACTTTTGCTTACCCTGATCGACATCGCTCTGTCACGGCTGGCCCTGACCGGGGCAACGGGCACGCCCCCGCTTCCTGAAGCCGCCCCCAACGAGGGTGAAACACTGGCGCGTCTGTCAGCATCGCCAAATCAAGCCCGTCGCTGGGCCGAGGTCGCCGCAACGATCACAGCCCGAGCGCGACATGGTCAGGCAGTCAACCTTGACCCTGCCGCTCTGGTCCTAGATACGGTGTTCAAGATACAGGAAACTGCCGGTCAGAACAGATGAGCGACACCCCCCAGATTACCGACAGCCATTGCCATCTGGACTTCCCGGATTTCGAAGGCCAGTTGGACGACATCATCGCGCGTGCTGCCCAGGCTGGAGTGACCCGGATGGTGACGATCTGCACCAAACTGCGCAACGAACCGGCCGTCCGTGCGATTGCCGAAGCCCACGCGCCGGTCTTCTATGCCGCCGGCACACACCCGATGAGCGCCGCGGACGAGCCATTGGCCTCGGTCGATGATCTGGTCGCCCTGACACGGCATCCTAAATTCGTCGGTATCGGTGAAACCGGCTTGGACTACCACTATACCGCCGACAGTGCCGAAGTGCAGAAACAGTCACTGCGCATCCATATCGAAGCGGCCCAGCGCACCGGGTTGCCCCTGATCATTCACGCCCGCGCAGCTGATGAAGATATGGCCCGCATTCTGGCCGAAGAATATCGCAACGCACCCTATTCCTGCGTCATGCACTGCTTCTCATCGTCTGCTCAATTGGCCAAGGCCGCGCTGGAGCTGGGGTTTTATCTGTCCATGTCCGGCATCGCAGCCTTTCCGAAAAGCCAGGAGTTGCGCGATATCTTCGCAAACACCCCGGCGGACCGCATTCTGGTGGAAACTGACGCGCCCTATCTGGCCCCGCCGCCCTATCGCGGAAAACGAAACGAGCCGGCCTATACTGTGCACACGGCCCAAAAGGGGGCCGAAATCTTTGGCATGGACTATGCCGCCTTTGCTGACCAGACACAGGCAAACTTCGACCGGCTGTTTACCAAAGCGGCATCATACAAGGCCGCCGCATGACCGGCTTCCGATTTACAATTCTGGGTTGCGGGTCCTCTGGCGGCGTGCCGCGGCTGGGCGGTCAGTGGGGCGATTGTGACCCTGCGAACCCCAAGAACATCCGGCGGCGCTGTTCGATGCTGGTCGAACGCGACGGGCCAGATGGGACAACCTCGGTTCTGATCGACACCACGCCGGATATGCGCAGCCAGTTGCTGGACACGGGTACAGGGCGGTTGGA
Source organism: Ruegeria sp. A4 (assembly GCF_056543025.1). Taxonomy (NCBI): domain Bacteria; kingdom Pseudomonadati; phylum Pseudomonadota; class Alphaproteobacteria; order Rhodobacterales; family Roseobacteraceae; genus Ruegeria; species Ruegeria sp. A4. The sequence goes on from NZ_JBQGAW010000001.1 coordinate 1,188,387, forward strand.
CGGGGTCGTCTATACGCACTCGCACGCAGACCATGTGCATGGAATCGATGATTTGCGCATGATCGTGTTCAACATGAAAACCCGTGTTCCCGTTTGGGCGGATGGCGACACCCAGAACGCCTTGTTGGGGCGGTTTGGATACGCGTTCATTCAGCCGGAAGGCTCTCCTTATCCTCCGATACTCGAGCTCAAGTCCATCGACGGTCCATTTGAAATCGACGGCCCCGGCGGCCCGATTCCGTTTCGTCCTTTCAAAGTGAATCACGGTTCGATCGATTCCCTGGGATTCCGCATTGGGCAACTTGCCTATCTTCCGGATGTCGCCGAGATCTACGACGATGCCTGGCCCGAAATGAAAGGGCTGGACTGCCTTGTCATCGATGCCCTGCGCCGTTCACCTCATCCAACGCATGCGCATCTGGAAAAGACGCTTGGGTGGATCGAAGAACTCCAACCGAAGCGCGCGGTTCTGACCAACATGCATATCGATCTCGACTATGCGACCGTCGATGCGGAAACCCCCGACCACATCACCCCCGCCTTCGACGGGATGGTGATCCATCAGTCGCAGTAGGCCGCTGCCCGTCGCCCGCATGATATCGCAGCAGGCCCGTCGCACGGGGGCCACATGCTGCAAAGCCTGATCGACGTCATTCTTCCGGTTTTCCTTGTGATCGGGGCCGGGTATACGGCGACCCGCACGGGGTACTTCAAAGAAGCGCATGTCGATGGGCTGATGAAGTTCACCCAAGGCTTTGCGATTCCCTGCCTTTTGTTCCTGGCCATCGCGCATCTGGACCTCAGCGCCAGTTTCGACCCCCGGCTTTTGGCCAGTTTCTATTCCGCCGCCGCCCTGTGTTTCACAGCAGGCCTGTTCGGCGCACGCATTATTTTCGGGCGCGATTGGGAAGATTGCGTTGCAATCGGGTTTTGTTGCCTGTTCTCAAACTCTGTCCTGCTGGGTTTGCCGATAACCGAACGCGCATATGGGCCCGAGAACCTGACCGGCAACTACGCGATCATCGCCTTCCATTCTCCGTTTTGTTACGGCGTCGGGATCACGGTGATGGAGGTCGTGCGAAATCGCGGCCATGGTGGCATGCGCATGGCACGGTCTGTTTTGTCCGCAATGTTCAAGAACGCGCTGATCCTTGGTATCGCCCTTGGGTTTCTGGTCAACCTGTCCGGCCTGGCAATCCCTGCGGTGGTCGACGAAGCGCTGGGGTTGATCACCCGTGCTGCCCTGCCCGGGGCGTTGTTTGCCTTGGGCGGTGTGCTGGTCAAATACAAGCCCGAGGGCGACCTGCGCACCATTGCTTATGTTTGCTGTATCTCTTTGATGCTGCATCCCAGCCTGGTGTGGGTGTTCGGCAAATCCACGGGCCTGCCGCAGGATCTGTTTCGGTCGGGGGTTTTGAATGCGGCCATGGCTCCGGGTTTCAACGCCTATATCTTCGCCAACATGTATGGTCGCGCAAAACGGGTCGCAGCGTCGGCGGTCCTTATCGGAACAGCCTCGTCCATTCTGACCGTGTGGCTATGGCTGACACTTCTGGGCTAACTGAGGTGTTGACTTCAGTTTGATGTGAAACACCTATCGCGCAACGCAGCAGGAGATCCGAATGTCACATGCCATAATTGTCGCTCATGGCCAACCGTCAGACCCGGAACCGGCCGAAGCTGCACTTGCGGCATTCGCCGCCAAGGTCAACGCGCTTACCGGGCATGTAGCGGTGGATTCGGCCACCCTGGCAGCGCCGGGTGCGTTGGAGGCGAAGCTGGACCGCGCGCCCGAAAACGCGGTCATCTATCCACTTTTCATGGCAAAAGGGTGGTTTGTCACCAGCGCGCTACCCAAACGGCTTGGGGATCATCCGGCGCAGATCTTGGACCCGCTTGGAATTGACCCGGACCTGCCGGACCTGACCGCAGAAGCCCTGCGATCGGAATTGTCCGACAAACACTGGGCCGCTCTGTCCACCGATCTGGTCATTGCCGCGCATGGTTCCGGGCGCAGCCGGAACCCGTCGACCGTGGCGTTGCAGTTTGCGAAACAGCTTGCGGAACTGATTGCGTTCAAGTCCGTTCGCGTCGGTTTCGTCGAAGAGCCACCTTCCATATCTGACGTTGCAAACGGTACCGAAGGTCAGGCGCTGTGCCTTCCGTTCTTTGCCTGTGCCGGAGGGCATGTGCAGGAAGACGTCCCGCAAGAGCTGGATCGCGCGGGGTTTTCAGGCGTGGTCCTGCCGGTGGTGGGAGAGTTGCCTCCGATCCGGCAACAGATTGCCAAAAAGATAAATGCGGCATTCGATTCAGCCTGAAGCCCCGATACGTGCCCATCGTGTTTTCTGAACGAATTCAGGTTTGCGCCTTGCTCAACGCTGAATACATGCGATGGCAAGACCGGCCGTCGCGCTTGGCCTGATAAAGGGCCAAGTCTGCTGCGTGAAGAATGTCGGCGGCGTTGGGGCAGTCGAACTGCGTGGACAAGGCGGTGCCAATACTGGCCGAGATCGAACAACTCTGATTCTGAAAGGTCATCGGCTCATTCAACCTTGATATCAGACGACCAGCAATGCAGGCCAGAGTATCTTCCCGAGTCAGATCTTTGAAAATAATGACGAATTCATCCCCGCCGACCCGGGCCACGGTGTCGTTGCTTCGTGTTTCCTGCTGCATGATGCGGGCGGCCTGCTGCAAGACGAAATCACCCGCCGCATGACCCAGCTTGTCATTCACGGCTTTGAAAAAGTCCAGATCCAGATGCATGAGCGCGAAAGTTGAATTTCCCGAAATCAAATGCTCGAGCAAGTGATCCATCGCCCTGCGGTTCTTCAGTCCAGTCAATGTGTCGGTAAAAGCCTGCTCTTCGGCTGCAAGCATCGCACCTTGTAGCCGCAGGTTGAGAGAACGGGATGCCTCCATCGCGGCGGATTTGGCTTCGACCAGATACAACAGCTCAATCGCCAGATCCGTACCCGAGAAATCCGCACTTGTCAGCGCATAGTCCCGAACCGCATCCAAAATCGAGATACCAAATGACAGATTGATGACTGCGCCACCGGAATGCGGCAAAGGAGCGACCAGACCCTTGAGGGTTGTGCGGGGTTCATCATGAAACCTCAGATGCAGCTTCGCCCCGGCCATTGACATCAGGGCGGGAATGGTCGTGATCGTTCTGGGGCGGATCAGTTCAAACACATCCAGAAATCCCTGCCCCACCAGCGGCAGTTCAGGTCGCAACTTTTGCAGGGTCGGACCTGCTTGCTGAATATGCCCGTTTTGGTCCACCAACAGGAACATCGGGCAAAGCGTTTCCAGCAGTCCTGCCAGTTCTTGGGTATCTGTCATCCGTTCCGAGCCCCCAGATCAAAATGCCGCCCCTCGGCAAAAGCGCTTTCAACCAACATGATGGAAATGACATCACTGCCTTGCTGCTGCCCCTCGTGTGACAGCATCACCAGCGCACCATAGTCATCCGCCATTGCGCGCAGGACCCCAACCATGACATTGGAATACCCCGGCAGGCCCGGAGAGCAACTCAGCTGAAATTCCGTGGCTGACAGCTCTCTCAGCTCCAAGGCCGGCAGAGTCAAATCAGACACGGCCAGCCGCACGCGGTCCGCCAGATCGTCGAGCGAGTGAAGAAATTCCACGTAGCTGACGCCGCCGAACCTGAGAAGGCGGCGCAGCCCTTCCATATTCGGATGAGACACGAGATACGTTCCCAGGTCCTCAAAGACTTCGGCTTGCGGCCGATCGAGGTCTGCGCTCAGCGCCTCCATTACCTTGGACGTCATGTCATCGTCATAGACGAGCATGGCTTCAAACTCGACAAACCCCAGCCGTGCGGCGTCGGTCACGCGCAACCAGCAGGATCGCCCGTAGGTCGCACAGACAAAGGACTGTATCGCTCGATTGATCAGACCATGCATCAGATGCCCCAGTTTGGTGTCCTGTGCACTGTGGCCGAAAAAACCTTAACAAATAGCCAAAATCCACCCTGAGTTGTAGCGAATTCAATCGAGTATCAGCGCGATACCACCTGTCCGGTCAGAAATCCGTGGGCGCGCCGCCTTCCGCTTTGCGGCGTTCGACAAAAGCGGCCAGTTCCTCGCGAATGCCTTCATCGATCGGGGGGGCTTCAAAGCTCGAGATGATCTCCTTGAACATGTGATGCGCGCGTTCTGCCGTCCAGATACCGCCGGCGGCCTCCCATCCTTCGTAGTTTTTCCAATCACTCAGGAAGGGTTGATAGAAGGCCGTGGTATAGCGATCCTGCGTATGCTGAATGCCAAAGAAATGACCGTCATTCCCGACTGCCCTGATCGCATCCAGTGCAATCTCGTCCGGCCCTGTGGCGGTCAACTCGGGGTTCATATAGCGTTGAATTTGCTGTAGGATTTCGCAGTCCATGATGAACTTTTCCGGGCTGGCGATCAGGCCGCCCTCAAGCCAACCGGCGGCGTGGTAGACCATATTGGTACCCGATTGCACGGCGGCCCAAAGCGAGTTCGAAGTCTCCCACACCGACTGCCCGTCCGGCACGTTTGCCGCACAAACACCCGAAGATCGCATGGGCAAACCATAGAACCGCGCCATCTGGCCGGTCATCTGGGTCGAACGCATGTATTCCGGTGTTCCAAAGGCCGGCGCGCCGGATTTCATATCCACATTCGACGTGAATGTACCGATCACACAGGGGATACCGGGGCGCACGTATTGGAACAGCGCAATGGCACACAGCGCCTCGGCTAAGGACTGCGCCACGGCGCCCGCCATGGTTACGGGCGCCATCGCACCCGCCAGCGTAAAGGGCGTGACAACAATCGCCTGACCGCGCCGCGCCAGGCGCAGACACCCGTCGATCATCGGGTGATCGTGTTTCAGCGGCGAGGTCGAGTTGATATTGGTATACATGCGCGGCGCGGCTTCGAACTCCTCGTGGCTCAAACCGCCTGCGATGCGCACCATTTCCATGACATCTTCGACGCGTTCCTTGCCCAGCGAATAGGCGTGCATCGCCTTGTCGGTCAGGGTCAGCTTGTCGTACAGCACATCCAGATGGCGCACGCTGGCGTGGATATCGACCGGCTCGACCGGGTATCCGCCGGCGAAATGGATGCAGTTGAAATATTGCGTCAGCTTCAGAAGGTTCCGGCACATCTCGCGATTGCCCGGTACTTTTTTCCCGATCTCCATGTCCCAGTAGTTCGGCGGGGAAGAGACGTTGCCGAACAGGATGTTCTTTCCCCCGATTTCGATCCTGCGATCCGGATTGCGAGGGGTGATCGAAAACCGGCTGGGAGCCTTGGCGATCATCTCCATGACAAAGTCCCGCCCCATGCGGACATTGTCGCCGTCGATGGTGCAACCGGCTTCGCGCAGGATACCTATTGCCTCTTCGTTGTAAAACTCGATCCCGATCTCTTCGAGGATGCGCATTGCCCCTTCATGGATCGCTTCGATGCCGGCCTGACCCAAAGGTTCTGTGGGTCGATCGATATTGACCGGCGGATCCCAGGGCATCTGGTCAATCGCTGCACTGCCCCGGCGCGCAGCCGCCCCTGCGCGCCCTCCTCCGCGGCGCTTGCGTGTCTTGGTCTCGGCCATCGGTGCCTCCTGTTCTTGCTTTCGTCAAGCAAGCCCCGAAGAGACGCCTATGGCCGCTCCGTCTGCGACAGAATATGTCGGTTTTTCATCCCGTTTTGTCGAATCTCGGATTTGAAAATCAGATTCTGGCCAACCATTCGGGAATATGTCCGATATCCGGCAAAATCACATCCGCCATCGGAGCCAATGCATCCGCCTCGGCCAAACCGGTCAAAACACCGATCGTGGTCATCCCCGCCGCACGCCCAGCCTGCAAGTCATGAAGACTGTCGCCGACCATCGCGATACGAGATGGCTCGACCCCGATATGGGCGGCAAAGGCCAGCAACTGGCCCGGTCCCGGCTTGAACCCGTGACCACTGTCATACCCGGCGACGAAATCGAAATGCCCCTTTACCCCGACAGAATCGAGATGCTGCAAAGCGGGATGTTCACTGTCATTCGTCGCAACGCCCAGCTTTATTCCGGCATTTTGCAGACCTTCCAGGAAAGGAACCAATGGCACCGCGGGCACCTGCGGGGCCGAGGCGGCCTCGGAGTTCATCAAATCGATGATCTCCTGCAAGGTCACGCCATCGACATGAGCAATCAGAACCTCTGCGATTTCCTCGACCGTGGCGGCGATTACAATGCTGTCTTCGGTATATTTCCCTTGCTCGAAATCATATCCGATGACACGGCCAAGCTCGGTCGCGCGAACTTCGTCCCCGTTGGACAGGCGCAACAGCATCGAGCGTCCGAACCCTCCCCACGTATTGGCAAAGTCAAACAGCGTGCCATCTTTGTCAAAGATGATCGCATCTATCGGCATCCGGTGCTCCTGCGGAAAATATGGTTACGTCCAGTGTATCTCGGCGCCGCCGGACAATACCGCCCTTGCCTGGGCGGGAAGATCATAGGCGAGTGAATTGGCGTCACAAAACGCCATGACCCACGAATCGTCAAGCACCAGAAAATCAAGAACCGAGGCCAGAAACTCGGTATCGCTTGCCCGATCGCGCACATCCTCGATCGATGCGCCCGTAGAGCCCAGAAAAACAGGCAAAAGCTCGTCATTGCTGACCAGCCAGGTCAGGGCCGTCAGCGCAAGAGTTTCGGCGGAATCAGAGGATATCGGCATAAACTTGGGTCAGATCCGGTCTTGGAAAGGGTTTGTTAACCAGAGTCATAAACACTTTGTTCACGCATGCAATCAACGGTGAACAACTATGTCTGTGCAGGGAACCATCCTTGTCCTCGACGGGGTATCGACCAATCGCATCATGCTGAAGGTACAGCTGACGGCGGCCTGGTATCACGTGGTGCAGGGCGAAAAGCTTGAAGGGTTGCCCGCACTCGTGCGGCGTACGCAACCGGATCTGGTCCTGACGGCTCAGACGTTGCCGGACGGAACCGCTGCGGATGTGAAGAAGGCGATCGTGAAGGAACCCGGCCTTGACGACGTTCCGGTCGTGGCGATTGCCGCGCAAAATGACCGGGACGCTCGGCTGCGGGCGTTGAAGGACGGGCTGGATGATGTGTTGACGCACCCGTTCAAAGACACTTTGTTGTTGGCGCGCATTCGCAGCCTTTTGCGTGCCCGTGCGGTCACTCAGGATTTGCAGGTCAGCAACGGATCGCAACCGATTGGCTTCGCAGAGCCGGCCCAACCGATAATCAGACCGTCCAAGGCGGCGCGGGTTGATATTCTGACCCACACGGCCCGAACCGGCGCGCTTTGGCAAAAGGCGCTGGACGATCAACGTCAATTTGATTTGAACTGGCATCTTCAGTCAAACCTGCGGGGTGTTTTGTCCGGCTCTGTTCCCGATGCGATCGTGGTTGAACTGGGCTCGAGCCCGGCCGGTCTGAATATCCTTGCCGACCTCAGATCACGCGGCGTGACCCGGCACACGGTTTTGATCGGGGTGCTGAAGGACGAAGACGCCGGACAGGCTTCGGAAGCTCTGGACCGAGGGGCCGATGCTGTCTGTCTGGGCGGGTTCTGCGCGCAAGAGATCCTGCTGCGGCTTGAAAACCAGATTGCTCGCAAAGCGCGACTGGATCAGATGCGGGTCTCTCTCAAAAGAGGCATCGCGGAATCCTGGTTCGACCCGTTGACCGGGCTGCACAATCGCCGCTATGCCATGCGCACGCTGGATCAGATCGCGCGCCAATCCGCCAGAACGGGGCGCAGTTTTGCGATCATGCTGGCCGATCTGGATCACTTCAAGGCAATCAATGATGGCCATGGCCATGCAAGCGGCGATTACGTTTTGGCGCAAGCGGCGGAACGTATGCAAAATGCCTTGGGATCCCGTGGCTTTGTCGCCCGCATCGGAGGGGAAGAGTTCATAATCGGCGTGCCCGATGTATCGCCCAAACAGGCGTTGAACCTGGCCGAAACCGTTTGTGACAGCATCTGTCAGTCCCCGTTCCTGTTACCGGACCATGGGGCACAAGTTGATGTGACGGTCAGTATCGGGTTGAAGTTGTCTCAGGTCGGTTTCGCCCCGCAAGACTGTGCGGCTGAAAGCGTGGAAAACCTGATCAAATCCGCGGACAAAGCGCTTTATGCTGCGAAGAAGGCAGGGCGCAATCAGGTGAGTATCAGGCAAAGTGCCGCCTGATCTGTTCAGTCTCTTTTCTTGTGCCCATGCGGCCCGCGTTTGACGACCTCCTGCAATCGGTCTGCATAGGCCCGCCGCTCATCATCACTCATGGCGGTCACACGTGCCAGCCATTGCGTTTGCAAGGCCTGCTGCAAATCGGCGGTGGCCTGTGCTTGTTGTTGCAACAGAACCTGAACGGCCACCGGGTCAAAGGGCGTTGCACGCAACGCCTGACTGAGCGCTTCAAAATCCTGAGCACGACCCTTGGATCCCTTTTTGTGCAGGCCCGTCAGCTCGCCTCGCATCGCCTTTCGATCATCCTTGGGCAGGGCCCGGTACAACGTGGGGCCGAAGCCGGGCGGTGATTTGGCATGATCCCCACCTTTGAGGCGCAATACGGTGCCCACAGCGACACCGACAACCAGCAGGTTCAGCGCCAGTGACAGGGCCAGGACGACAGGCACCCACCTGCGTTTGGGCTTGGGATCAGCGTTCATTCCGTGCTCTCCAGAAAACTCGAGTCAAATCCAAGGTCGGCCACGAGGAAGGGTGTCTCCTCTGACGTCAACAGGTTGGCCGGGTCCGGCAGAAAGGCCGGTGCGAAAAACCCGATCCAGACCCCGGCAGCACTTGCGGCGACAAGCCCGCCAAGGCCCTGCCATCCTCCTACATTGCTTATCAACCTGTTCCATATCGAAGGCATCGGTTGCGGTGCAGGCGCAAGACGACTGAGGCGAACAGTTTCAGCATCCGTCTGGATGCGCACGGCAAGATCGTCCGGCAGTGTCGGTCGCTGCCGCTGTGCCTGTGCAAACAAATGATCAAGTTCCAGGTCTTCATCCGCCATTGTCATACCCCAGTTCTTCGCGTCGTCCGGCCAAGATCGCGGTCAGGCTGCGCTTGCCTCTTGCGGTCAGGCTTTCAACTGCTTCTACCGAAATGCCCATTATCCCGGCAATCTCGGGGTTGGGCAGCTCTTCAATATGGCGCAGCACGACCGCTTGTCGCTGCCGCTCGGGCAGCTCTGCCAAAGCCGACTGCAAGGCATCCTTGCGCGCCTCGTCCTGCATGCGGTCAACAACGCTGGCCTTGCCATCTTCGGGCTCGGGAACGTCCGACAACCTGTCGGGTGTCTTCTTGCGCCTGATGTCCACGCACAGGTTCAGCGTCACCCGATACAGCCAGGTCGAAACCTTGGCCTGACCCGACACCCAATTCGGCGCCATCTGCCATAACCGCATCATCGCATCCTGCGTCACGTCTTCCGCCTCGGCCCGATTGCCCAACATGCGCAAAGCAACCGAGTAACAGCGTGGCCCCAAACGATCGGTCAGGATCCGTGCCGCCCTCGCCTCGCCGTCGGCGAATTGCCTCAGCAACGCATCGTCGCTGAGTGTGTTCGCGGCGCAATCCGCACCGCGAACATCTTGTGGGTGGGAGGTCAGATCCTCCATCCTGCATCAGTTATCGCTTGCATTCGATTTTTGATGCTTTTTCTTATGGTGCCGTCCCATCCGATCTTTGGCATCGGCAAATTCCTGTTCCGAGATTCCGCCACTGTTGTCCGCATCCATCCGATCAAACATCTTGGCAGCCCGGCGCGGTTTCGGCAACTCATCCTGGCTGAGGAAGCCATCTTTGTTCGCGTCGTTGTTTTCGAACATCCTGGCAACCCGATCGCTGGCTTTCTTCTGGGCGGCAGCCTGCATTTCTTCCTGGCTCAGCTTTCCATCCCCATTGGTGTCCGCCTCGGTGAAACGAGCGGTGCGATGCGCCTCCATCTCTTGTTGCGTCACCTGACCATCGCCATCGGCGTCCAGTTCCTGAAAGGACACCGGCTCGCGGCCACCCGGGCCAGCGGCCAGAACAGAAGTACCGGTAATCGCAACAGCCGACATAACAATGGCCGAGATGAATGTAACGTTTTTCATTTCCGTTTCCTTTTGTTGACGCGGCCCGAGTGCCGCCGCTCATACCCATTCAAACGGGCGGCGCCAGGAATTCCGTCGCTGAAATCGATTTTATTTTTGAAAGGTTCGGGGTCGCCCCATGCCGACGTGTCGGGGAGACGTTGCAAAGCGACGCACCCCCCTTTTAAATTTTCACGATCAGGCCCATTATCCGCAAAAGATTACTGCGCGAGTTACATTATGACGGATCAGACGATCGAAACGACCTCTGAAGATGAGCGTGAGACATGGCCCGCCCTGGTCAAGGGGTTTCGCTGCAAATGCCCCAACTGCGGGGAAGGCAAGCTGTTGCACAGCTATCTCAAGGTCAATGACTCCTGCTCGAACTGCGGGCAGGAGTTGTTTCACCATCGCGCAGATGATGGGCCCGCCTACCTGACAATCCTGCTGGTCGGCCATCTGCTGGCGCCCGCTCTGCACGTGTCCTATGTGCATTGGCGGCCCGATCCGTGGACCATGGCCATCGGCTTTTCCGTCGCCTGCGTTGCCCTGTCCCTGTACCTGTTGCCGCGCCTGAAAGGTGCGGTGGTGGCCTATCAGTGGGCGCGCCGCATGCATGGCTTTGGAAAAACCGCGTGACCCGACCCAGTTGACCAGTTTGGACATGACACCCGACAAAACAGCCATCCGGGACGCAGCAACGGTTATCGTGCTGCGGGACAGATGGACAAACCCCTCTATCCTTATGGGACAGCGCGGGTCCAAAGCAGCCTTCATGCCGAACAAGTTCGTCTTTCCCGGTGGCGCGGTTGATCCGGCTGACGCGGATGTTCCAATGGCAACGGATTTGCCGGATCTGTGCTTTGAACGTTTGGGCGAACAGGCCGAGCCGGGGATTCAACGCGCCCTCGCCGCGGCCGCCATACGCGAGCTTTGGGAAGAAACCGGTCTTGTTCTTGGCCAGCCGGGCACATGGCCCGGTCATGTACCCGACGATTGGCAAAGCTTTGCCGCGTTGGGTTACCTGCCAACCGCGGCTGCGCTTCAGTTCGTCTTTCGCGCGGTAACTCCGCCGGGCCGGCCCCGCCGGTTTGATGCGCGGTTCTTTCTGGTCGACGCCGACGCTTTGCAAGGTGATGTGGATGATTTCAGCCACGCCTCGGATGAGCTGTCGCACCTGCAATGGGTGCCACTGGATCGGGCAAGGGATCTGGATCTGCCGTTCATCACCGAGGTCGTTCTGGCGGAAATAGCGGCCCGGGTTACGTCCCCCGAGCCGCCATCGTCGGTTCCATTCTACAAAAACAACGAAGAAGCCAACCTGTTCCTGCGTCTCAGGGGCTATCCGATGCCAACCCACGACTGACGGATCGGTTTCACCGCATCCGGCTGACCACCACCGTCACTTCGGGTTTTTTGCCAATTTCGGCTTTGGCTGTCTGCCGCACGATGCGGCGCATTTCTTCTTGCAGCTTGTCGTCATCGCGCAGGGTCTTGGCGGCGGCCCGCATCAGGAACTGGTTCAGATCCTCTTCCAGCACTTCGACCAACGCGGCACGGGACGTGCCGGTTTCGGGCAGCCCCATGGTATCGCACCACGGCTCGCCCAGCGGTTCGTCTTCTTCGTCCAGAACCACCGTCACCGTAACATGGCCGTTCAAAGCCATGCGGATACGATCCCGCACCACGCCGTCAAGGGCACCGATCTTCACTGTACCGTCCAGATATGTGCGACCGGTTTCAACATAATCGACGACTACAGGCGCATTGCCGCTGAGATCCAGCATGGTTCCGTTCACCGCCAGCACTCCGGTTCTGCCGCCCTGCTCTGCCAGTTTGACATGCTCGCGCAGGTGCCGGTGTTCGCCATGCATCGGGATCACGAATTGCGGATCGGTCAGTGCGTGCACTTTCTCGAGGTCCGGCCGGTTCGCATGGCCCGAGACATGATAAAGGCCCGAACTGTCATCGACGACATCCACGCCCTTTTCGCTGAGCTGGTTCATGATGAAGATCACGCCCCGCTCGTTCCCGGGAATGGTTTTCGAGGAAAACAGGAACAGATCGCCCTCGGCCAGTTCCAGACCGCGGTATTTGCCACGGGCCAGTTGGGCGCTGGCAGCACGGCGTTCCCCCTGGCTGCCGGTCACGATCAGCATCAGGTTCTGACGCGGAAGGTCCAGTGCTTCCTCGGCGCTGATCACCTTTGGGAAATCCGCAAGAATACCGGTTTCGGTCGCGGCTTCGATCATCCTGCGCATCGCGCGACCCAGCAGGACGACGGAACGCCCGGCCTGTGCACCCGCTTCGGCCAGCGTTTTGACCCGCGCGACGTTTGAGGCAAAGGTGGTTGCCACGACCATGCCTTCCGCGCCTTCGACCAGCTTGACGATCTCGGGGCCAACTTCGGATTCTGAACGCCCCGGATGGGTCGAAAACACATTCGTACTGTCACAGACCAGCGCCTTGATGCCGGGCTTGGCGACCTCGGCCCACAGGTCAGGGTCAAAAGCCTCTCCAACGACCGGAGCAGCATCCAGCTTGAAGTCGCCCGAATGCACGACACGCCCTGCGGGGGTGTCGATGACCAATGCGGCACTTTCGGGAATCGAGTGCGAAACCGGAAGGAAACCAACCGTGAACGGCCCGACGTACACCTGTTCAGGCCAGGCGGAAACGGTCGTTACCGCCTCGGTCGGGTGTGCGTGTTCTTCCATCTTGCGGCGCGCGATATTGGCCGTGAAGGCGCGCGCATAGACCGGCGCGCCCAAAGCTTCATAACAATGGGCCACGGCACCGACATGGTCTTCATGGGCGTGCGTGATGAAAACACCATCCAGCCGGTCGGCACGCTCTTTCAGCCATGAGATATCGGCATAGATGAGGTCAACGCCCGGCGTTGTGTCCATATCAGGAAAAGTGACGCCCAGATCCACAAGGATCAGTCGTTCCTTTCCCGGTTCACCGTAGCCGTACACATAGGCGTTCATGCCAATTTCGCCCGCGCCACCCAGCGGCAGGTAGATCAATCTTTCACTGCTCATACGGAGCCATTATCCTTGTTGTAGCGATGGATCACGGTCAGGCCGTGCATCGTCAGATCATCTTCGATTGCGTCGAACCCCACGTCGGCCTGATCGAACAAGGGGGCCAGCCCTCCGGTTCCAACGACTTTCATCGGCATTCCATACTCGGCCTTGATCCGGGCGATCAGCCCCTCGATCAAACCGGAATATCCCCAATACACGCCCGATTGAATACAACCAACCGTATTCGTACCGATCACCTTGTCAGGTCGGGAGACATCGATATGCGGCAGCGCCGCGGCGCCCTGATGCAGGGCCTCAAGGCTCAGGTTCACACCGGGGGCGATAATGCCCCCCACATATGCGCCGTCAGCGGCGACAACGTCGAAATTCGTTGCGGTTCCGAAATCCACGACAACCACATTGCCACCATGCCGGTCAAAAGCGCCCACGGCATTGGCCAGTCGATCCGGGCCAGGCACCGTGCCTTCATCCACACGCGGCGGGACAGGCAACAGGCAATCAGGCTTGCCCACAACCAATGGCCTGCACCCAAAAAAACGATCGGCGAAGATGCGCAGGTTGAACACGACGCGCGGCACGGTTGAGGCGATGATCACATCGGTGATGTCCGCCTCGATCCCGTAATGCTTCACCAGCGTCGAATACCATGTGAAATAAGCGTCTGCCGTGCGTGCGTGGTGGGTCGAGGTGCGCAGGGTGCACAGGAATTCCTCACCGTCCCAGATCGAAAAGACGGTATTGGTATTGCCGCAATCGATGGCCAGAAGCATCCGCGCCCCTCTCAGAAATAGACATCCGCCGCAGGAATGCTCACGCGGCCTTTGGCGGTGTTTAAGACAAGGTTACCGCTTGCGTCCACCGTTTCGAAGGTTCCAACCGTTTCCGACGTACCGGTCCGCGCGGTGATGACCTCGCCCAACCGGGCCGCGCGGGACAGCCAGGCGGTGCGGATCGGTTCGAACCCATAGGTGACGAACTGGGTTTCATACGCGGCATAGGCCGCGGCCAGTTCGGTCAGAAAATCCTCGGGCGAGACATGCGCCCCGGTTTCCGAAAGAAGCGAGACGGGACGAACCGCGCCGGGCTCTAACGCGTCGGCATCCGGGGCATTGGCCAGGTTCACTCCGATACCGATGGACAGATGCGCCACGCCATGCCCCTGCCCCGTGCTTTCCAGCAGGATACCGGCAAGCTTGCCGCCGTTCAGCAGCACGTCATTGGGCCATTTCAGCGACAGCCCGGCAGCCCGCCCGGTAACGGCGACGCACGCGTCAAAAAGAGCCAGCGCCGCCACGAAACTGCGCAAAGCCGCCTGTTCCGGCGCACCCTGAGGACGCATCAGCAAGGTCGCCGCCAGGTTGCCCATCGGATTGGCCCAGCTTCGTCCGCGCCGCCCGCGCGCCGCCGTCTGGTGATGTGCCATGATCCAGACGGGACCACGCGCATTCGGAGCAATCCGCGCCGCTTCATTCAGCGTGCTGTCGACTTCCTGCACCTCGTGCAGGCCATAGCCTTGGGGCCATTTTGTCATATCAAAAAGGCCCGGTCGCGCGACCGAGCCCCTCTTTCCGGTTGTGCAAAACGATCAGTTGACAAGCGTGGCCGCCGCGGCTGCTGCCGCGCCCTCGACGCCGAACTGATAGAAGATACCGACCAGCATCAGGGCCGCAGACCCCATCAATGCGACCCACAGAACAGGGGTCGACCGGGTTTCGATCGGCTCTTCGTTCTCGGCCCCGAAATACATGTAGAACACGATCCGCAGGTAATAGAAGGCACCGATGACCGAAGCGATGGCCGAGACGACGACCAGACCGGTCAGACCCGCACTGACGCCCGCCTGCCAGACGCCGAATTTCGCAAAGAAACCAAGCATCGGAGGCACGCCCGCAAGGCTGAACATCAGGATCAGCACCGCCAGCGCCTTGCCCGGATCACGCTTGGAGTATTGCCGCAGAGCGTCAATGTCGGTGATGGGTTTGCCGTCACGTTCCATCATCAGAATGAAGGCGAAGGTGCCGATATTCATGGTCACATAGATGGCCAGATACATCAGCATCGCCTTGATACCCAGCTCGGTACCGGCGGCCAGACCAATCAGCGCATAGCCCATATGGGCAATCGACGAAAACGCCATCAGACGCTTGATGTCGCGCTGCCCGATCGCGGCCACGGCCCCCAGCAACATCGACAGTACGGACAGCAGAACAATCACTTGCTGCCAGTCTTCGACAACACCGCCAAACGCGTCATGCAACAGGCGCGCGAACAACGCCATCGCCGCAACCTTCGGCGCCGTGGCAAAGAAGGCCGTGATCGGCGTGGGAGACCCCTCGTAAACGTCCGGCGTCCACATATGGAACGGAACGGCCGAGACCTTGAAGGCCAGACCCGAGATCAGGAAGATCAGGCCAAACAGCAGCCCCAACGAAACATCGCCATGGTGAACTGTCTGGATGATGCCCGAGAACAACGTGGTGCCGGTAAAGCCATAAACCAGCGACGCACCATAAAGCAGCAGCCCCGAGCTCAGCGCACCCAGCACGAAATACTTCAGACCTGCCTCGGTCGATTTCGCGCTGTCACGACGCAGAGCAGCCACGACATATAGCGACAGCGATTGCAGCTCGAGCCCCATGTAAAGCGACATCAGATCGCCTGCGCTGACCATCATCATCATCCCCACGGCGGCCAGTGCCACCAGCAAAGGATATTCAAATCGCAGCAGATCACGGCGCGCCATGTATTCCTGGCTCATGACCAGTACGGCACCCGCCGACAGCAGGATGGCAACCTTGGCAAAGCGGGCAAAGCCGTCATCGACGAACATGCCGTTGAAGGCCACGTTTGTACCGCCGCCCTGAGTTGCAATCCAGATTGCCAGAAGGGCCATAAGACCTGCCGTGGTCCAGACCAGCAGAGGCGCCAGCCCGTCCTTTGTCGTGTAGACAGCCCCCAACAGCGCCGCCATCGCATAAAGCGCCAGAACGATTTCCGGCAGGATGATTGTCAGATCAGCCTGGATCATGTCTCCAAAGCTCCCTTAATGCGAAGCGGCTGTCTGGGTCGCAGCCTCAGCCGCGGCCAGAGCCGTGTCATAGTTCGAAATCAGAGCCGCTGTGGATTGCCCGATTACATCGGTCACCAGCGACGGGTAGACACCCAGCAGGATGGTCATCACGATCAGAGGGGCGAAGATCAACCGCTCGCGCGAGCTCATGTCGGTCATCGCCTTGAGGCTTTCCTTGATCAGATCGCCAAACACGACCCGACGGTAGAGCCACAGGGCATAAGCCGCTGAGAAGATCACACCGGTTGCAGCCACCGCCGTTACCCAGGTGTTGACTTGGAACGCGCCCATCAGGGTCAGGAATTCGCCGATGAAGCCCGATGTGCCCGGCAGGCCTACATTGGCCATGGTAAACAGCATGAAGACCAGCGCGTATGCGGGCATCCGGATCACCAGACCGCCATAAGCCTCGATATCGCGGGTGTGCATCCGGTCATAGATCACGCCGACACAAAGGAAGAGCGCCGCCGAGATGAACCCGTGGCTGAGCATCTGGAAGATCGCGCCATCGATGCCCTGCTGGTTTGCCGCGAAAATACCCATGGTCACAAAGCCCATATGCGCGACTGAGGAATAGGCGATCAGCTTCTTCATATCCTCCTGCACCAGCGCCACCAACGAGGTATAGACAACCGCGATGGCAGACATCCACAGCACCAGATCGGTCATCACGGCCGAACCCACCGGGAACATCGGCAGGCTGAACCGCAGGAAGCCATAGCCGCCCATCTTCAGCAGGATCGCCGCCAGTACGACCGATCCCGCCGTGGGCGCCTGAACGTGGGCGTCCGGCAACCAAGTATGCACCGGCCACATCGGCATTTTCACCGCGAACGAAGCAAAGAAGGCCAGGAACATCAGGGTCTGCATGCCACCGACAACATAAATGCCCAGCACGCTGAAGCCCTCGGACGAGAACTGGTGCGTCATCAGCGCGGCAATATCCGTGGTGCCCGCATCCGCATACATCGCAACCATGGCGACCAGCATCAAGACCGAGCCGAGGAAGGTGTAGAGGAAGAACTTGAAGCTGGCGTAGATCCGATCCTTGCCGCCCCATATCCCGATGATCAGGAACATCGGAATAAGACCTGCCTCGAAGAACAGGTAGAACAGTACCAGATCAAGCGCCATGAAGACGCCCAGCATCAGCGTTTCCAGCAGCAGAAAGGCGACCATGTATTCCTTGACTCGGTCCGTGACATTCCAGCTGGCCAGAATGGTCAGCGGCATGATGAAGGTCGTCAGCAGAACGAACAGGACACTGATGCCATCAACACCCATCTTGTATTTGAGGCCCATCAGCCATTCACCCTCTTCCACCATCTGGAAGCCGGGGTTCGACGGGTCAAAGCCGGTATAGATGCCGATGGAAACCAGGAAGGTTACCGTGGTGGCCAGCAGAGCAATCCACTTGGCGTTCCGCTGTGCCGCCGCATCGTCACCCTGCAGGAACAAGGCCAGAATGCCTGCGGCGATGGCGGGGATAAACGTGACGATCGAAAGGATATAGTCCATTACTGGGCCCCTCCGCCGATCGACATCCAGGTCACAAGGGCCGCGATGCCCAGCACCATCCAGAAGGCATAGGTAAAGATGTACCCGGTCTGCGCTTTGCCGGCGAGGCGGGTGAAGAAGGGAACGACGCCCATTGCTACTCCGTTCAGGAAGCCATCGATTGTATTGCCGTCACCGCGTTTCCACAGGAAGCGGCCAAGCGCTACAGTGGGTTTTACGAAGACCGCATCGTAGATTTCGTCGAAATACCACTTGTTCAGAAGGAACAGGTACAGCGGACGCTGATTTGCAGCCAGACGTGCCGGCAGCGACGTGTTCACGATGTAGAACCAATAGGCCACGACAAAGCCAAGCAACATGGCGACGAAGGGTGAAACCTTGACCCATTTCGGAGCCGCATGCGCATCGTCCAGAACATGGTTGTCAGGCGCCATGTAAAGCGCGCCCTCGCCCGGTTTGCCCGAAAAGACATAGTGATGATCGCCACCCTTGGCATCCTTCTCACCATGACCTTCATCGGCATGGCTGTCAGCCGCGTGGCTTTCATCCGCATGGCTGTCTTCGCCGTGCGAAGCATCCGCCGCCGCATGATCACCGGCCTCGGCATGTTCTGACGCTTCGGCAACCGGAATACCGTAGAACTTGCCGACCTTGTCCGCATGGCCAAAGAAATTGCCATACCAGATCATCCCGGCGAACACCGCACCCAGCGACAAAACGCCCAGCGGCACCAGCATGGTCATCGGGCTTTCATGTGCGTGGTCATGCGTATGCTTGTCGCCACGCGGTTTACCATAGAAGGTCAGAAAGATCAGACGCCAGCTATAGAACGATGTGAACATCGCCGCGATCACCAGCATCCAGAAGGCGTACCCGGTTCCACCCGCATAGGCGCTTTCGATGATCGCGTCTTTAGACAGGAACCCGGCAAAACCGATTGTGGTAAGCGGAATGCCGACACCTGTGATGGCCAGCGTTCCGATCATCATTGCCCAGAAGGTGTAAGGGATCTTTTTGCGCAGACCACCGTATTCCGTCATCTCCTGCTCGTGATGCATGGCGTGGATCACGGAACCGGCGCCCAGGAACAGCAGCGCTTTGAAGAAAGCGTGCGTGAACAGGTGGAACATGGCCGCCGAGTACATGCCGACGCCCGCGGCCACGAACATGTATCCCAGCTGGGAACAGGTCGAATACGCAATGACGCGCTTGATATCGGTCTGTACCAGACCCACGGTCGCCGCGAAGAACGCAGTCGAGGCCCCAAGGAAGGTGATGAACCCGGTCGCGCCCGGCGCGAACTCCATCAGCGGCGACATGCGGCAGACCAAGAACACGCCCGCTGTGACCATGGTGGCCGCGTGGATCAGGGCCGACACCGGCGTCGGGCCTTCCATCGCGTCGGGCAACCAGGTGTGCAGGATCAGCTGCGCGGATTTACCCATCGCACCGATGAACAGAAGAACACAGATCACCTCGACCGCGGTCCATTCGCCCCACAGGAAATGCAGCTCTTCTTCAGCAAGCGCGGGTGCCGATGCGAAAATGTCCGAAAAGTTGATGCTGTCGGTCAGGAAAAACAGCGCGAAGATGCCCAGAGCAAAGCCGAAGTCGCCGACACGGTTGACGATGAACGCCTTCATCGCCGCCGCATTTGCCGAAGGCTTGCGATAGTAGAAACCAATCAGGAGGTAGGATGCGACACCCACGCCTTCCCAGCCAAAGAACATCTGCACAAGGTTGTCCGCCGTCACCAGCATCAGCATGGCGAAGGTAAAGAAGGACAGATAGGCGAAGAAACGCGGCTTATAGCTTTCGCCCTCGCGCCATTGCGGGTCGTGATCCATGTAGCCAAAGCTGTAGAGATGCACGAGCGCCGAAACCGTGGTGACCACGATCAGCATGATGGCGGTCAGTCGGTCCAGACGGATGGCCCACGAGGTCGAGAGCGATCCGCTTTCTATCCAGCGCATGATCTCGATCTGTTGTGTGTGCCCGTCAAACGAGAAGAACACGAGCCATGACAGCAGACAGGCCAGAAACAGCAGGCCCGTGGCCGACCACATGGCCGCTTTCTCACCTATGAACTTCCAGCCAAAGCCGCAGATCAGCGCACCCACCAGCGGGGCAAAGAGGATTGTGGTTTCCATGATCCCTTACCCCTTCATCATGTTGACGTCTTCAACCGCGATGGTGCCGCGGTTGCGGAAGAAGCAGACCAGAATGGCCAACCCGATCGCCGCCTCGGCCGCCGCAACGGTCAGCACGAACAGCGTGAAGACCTGCCCGACCAGATCGCCGAGGAAACTGGAAAACGCCACGAGGTTGATATTCACCGCCAGCAGCATCAGTTCGATGCTCATCAGCAGGATGATGACGTTCTTGCGGTTCAGGAAGAGACCGAAGATGCCGATGACGAACAGCGTCGCCGCGACCGTAAGATAGTGTTCAAGTCCGATCATGGTCTCAAAGTCCCTGCCCCGGTTTCACGTCCTTCAATTCCATCGCCTTGGCCGGGTCGCGCATCATCTGGCCGACGATGTCCTGACGCTTGATGTCCTGACGGTGGCGCAGCGTCAGCACGATGGCACCGATCATGGCTACCAACAGGATCAGGCCCGCCAGCTGGAACAGAAGGAAGTATTGATCGTAAAGAATGACGCCAAGCGCCTCGGTGTTGTGACGGTCCGCCGGGACCGGCTGCGCCAAATTGGCCGCTGCGCCCTGCGCGCTGTCCCAAGCCCCGAAGGCCATGACGAACTGCATCAGGATGACCAGACCGATCAGCAAGGCCAGCGGCATATAGCGCGCCATCTCGGCTTTAAGCTCGGCAAAGTCCACGTCCAGCATCATCACCACAAACAGGAACAGAACCGCGACCGCGCCCACGTAAACGATGATCAGCAGCATCGCCACGAACTCGGCCCCCAGTAGCACGAACAGCCCCGCCGAGGATAGAAACGCCAGGATCAGCCATAGCACCGAGTGCACCGGCTGGCGGCTGATCACCGTGAACAGCCCGCCGGTGATGGCGCTGATGGCAAACAGATAGAAGGCAAAGACGGTCATTGATCCTCATCCTCGTTGTCGCCCATGACCTCTTGCGCCAGATCCAGCGCGCGGGTCATGGCCGGGATGCCGGCAAAGACCGACATCTGACCGATCGTTTCCACGATCTCTTGTTTCTTTGCGCCTGCCTCCAGTGCATGGCGCACAGTCTGGCGTACGGCCGAGTCCGCCTGAGCGCCCTGACAGGTCAGCCCGGCCAGCGTCAGCAACAGGCGAGTCTTGGCATCCAGCCCGTCCTTGTTGACGGTGTTGCCGAACATCATCTCCATGACCTCTTTCGGCATGGTCGGCCACAGCGCCTCGAACCCCTTGGGCGAGAAGCTTTCCATCGCCGGGTTCATCGCCTTGGCCATGTCCTGAGCCTGCTTCATCATCAGCTCGAACGGATTTGTCGGGCTGTCAGTCATCGGTAAGGCGCGTCCAATTCCAGATTGCGGGCGATCTCGGCTTCCCAGCGTTCGCCGTTGTCCAGCAGTTTCTGCTTGTCATAGAACAGCTCTTCTCGGGTTTCCGTCGCGAATTCGAAATTCGGGCCTTCGACGATGGCATCGACCGGGCAGGCCTCTTGGCAGAAACCGCAATAGATGCATTTGGTCATGTCGATGTCGTACCGCGTGGTGCGGCGGCTGCCGTCTTCGCGCGGCTCGGCGTCGATGGTGATGGCTTGCGCAGGGCAGATCGCCTCGCAGAGTTTGCAGGCGATGCAGCGTTCTTCACCATTCGGATAGCGGCGCAGAGCGTGTTCGCCGCGGAAACGTGGGGACAGAGGCCCCTTTTCGTGCGGATAGTTCACCGTGGCCTTGGGGGCGAAGAAATACTTCAGCCCCAGTTTCATGCCGACCCAGAAGTCTTGCAGAAGGAAGTATTTGGCAGCGCGGGTATAGTCAATTTGAGTCATATCAGCCTCCTACGCTCCAACGGGCAAATGCGCCCCAGAACCAGTCGAATTTCGCCGCGAAGGCCACGAAAACCACCCAAGCCAGCGAGAATGGCAGGAACACTTTCCAACCCAGCCGCATCAGCTGGTCATAGCGGTAGCGGGGCGTGATCGCCTTGACCATCGCGAAGATGAAGAAGAAGAACGCCATCTTGGCGACCATCCACAGCACGCCATCGGGCAGGCCCGGGATCGGCGACAGCCAGCCGCCGAAGAACAGCAGAGAGGTCAGCGCGCACATCAGGAAGATGGCGATGTATTCGCCTGCCATGAAAAGCAGGAAAGGCGTGGCCGAGTATTCGACCTGATAACCGGCAACCAGTTCCGATTCCGCCTCGGGCAGGTCGAAGGGCGGGCGGTTGGTTTCGGCCAGGGCCGAGATGAAGAACAGGAACACCATCGGGAAATGCGGCAGCCAGTACCAGCTGAAGAAGCCGAACGAGCCGTCCTGAGCACGCACGATGTCACCAAAATTCATCGAGCCGGTCGAGATGATCACACCGATGATGATCAGGCCGATCGAAACCTCGTAGGAAATCATCTGCGCGGCCGAGCGCAGCGAGCCCAGGAACGGGTACTTTGAGTTAGACGCCCAACCGCCCATGATCACGCCATAAACCTCGAGCGAGGACACGGCGAATACATAGAGGATGGCCACGTTGATATCCGACAGAACCCAGCCATCGTTGAACGGGATCACCGCCCAGGCGATCATGGCCAGAACGAAGGATGTCAGCGGTGCGAGGATAAAGACCGTCCGGTCGGCGCCCGCAGGAATGACGACCTCTTTCACCACATATTTCAGGGCATCCGCCACCGATTGCAGCAGGCCATAGACGCCCACCACGTTGGGGCCGCGGCGCATCTGGACAGCGGCCCAGATCTTGCGGTCCCCATAAACAAGGAACAACAGTGAAATCATCACAAAGGCAACAACGGCAAGCACTTGCGCCAAAATGATGATGGCTATTCCGCCTGGGGTGTTAAAGAATTCAGCCATTGGTCCTCACACCGTGGGTATTCCGTTTTCCGCGCGCGATGCAAAGGCCAGAAGCCTGCGCAAACTGCGGCTGGGTCGGCGCGTTGGTGTAAACAGCATCTGCCGCCATTGCGCCACCCTTAATATTCGGTTTCACACGCAAATCTGGCGCGGCGAACTGCCACCCGGCAGCCGCTTTTGCCTGCGATATGAAACAGGTCTGGGTCATTCCGCCGCGATCTTCTCGGATTTGCGGGCCTGCGCCTGTGCCGACAGCTCGGCCATCAGCTGTGAAGCGCGTGCGATCGGGTTGGTCAAGTAGAAGTCCTTGATCGCATAGCGGAAAGTTGCGTTGCCCAGAGCACCGGCGTCGAGAGCTTTCACTTCGTTCTCGATCACTTCGTCGATGCGGGCCAGATGCGGAACCGCCTCGATCAAGGCCGTGCGCAGCTGTGCCAGAGAGTCGTAGGGCAGTGTTGCGCCCAGTTCGGCCGACAAGGCGCGCAGGATGGCCCAGTTCTCCTTCGCCTCACCCGGCGCAAAACCGGCTCGCATCGCCAACTGAGGACGACCTTCGGTGTTTACGAACACGCCGTTTTCCTCGGTATAGGCCGCGCCTGGCAGGATCACATCGGCGCGGTGCGCGCCCCGGTCACCATGGCTGCCCTGATAGATCACAAAGGCGCCTTCGCCGATCTCGACCTCATCCGCACCAAGGTTGTAGATCACATCGGCGGCGCTGATCGCGTCCATTCCGCCTTCGTTCGTGGCACCCACATCCATCGCACCGACGCGCGACGCCGCAGTGTGCAAAACGATCAGACCACTTTCCGTATTGGCCGCGATGGCTTGCGCAGCAGCCAGCACGGCGGCGCCGTCCGCTTCCTGCAAAGCGCCCTGCCCGATGATGACCAACGAACGTTTGCTCTTGATCTCGTCATCTCCGCCCATGTCGACAACTTTTTGCAGCGCTGTTCGATCATCGCCAACATGGTGGTAGTCATATGTCAGATCGACCGCAGGACCGACCAAAGCGACTTCGGCCCCATGCGCCCACGTCTTGCGGATGCGCGCGTTCAGGACAGGCGCTTCGTCACGTGGGTTTGTACCGATCAGCAGGATGCGTTCCGCGGTGTCGATATCTTCAATCGCGGCGGTACCGGCATAGGCGCCACGATTGCCCGCCGGAAGCTTAGCACCATCGGTACGGCATTCGACAACACCACCCTGCCCTTCGATCATCTGTTTCAGCGCAAACGCCGCCTCGACCGGAGCCAGATCACCCACGATACCGGCAGGTTTCTCGGCGCCCTTCAGCGCCTCTGCGGCCCTGGTCAGCGCCTCGGACCATGAAGCCGGGCGCAGCTTGCCGTTTTCACGGACATAGGGCTTGTCCAAACGCTGACGGCGCAGGCCATCCCAGACGAAACGTGTCTTGTCGCTGATCCATTCCTCGTTCACGCCGTCATGATTGCGCGGCAGGAAACGCATGACTTCACGGCCTTTGGTATCGACGCGTATGTTCGATCCCAACGCATCCATCACATCGATGCTTTCGGTTTTGGTCAATTCCCACGGACGCGCAGTAAAGGCGTAGGGCTTGGAGGTCAGCGCCCCGACAGGGCACAGATCGATGATGTTGCCCTGCAAATTCGAATCCAGCGTCTGGTTCAGATACGAGGTGATCTCGGCATCCTCACCGCGCCCGGTCTGACCCATCTGAGTTATCCCGGCAACTTCGGTGGTAAAGCGCACGCAGCGCGTACAGCTGATGCAGCGGGTCATTGCGGTGCCAACCAACGGGCCAAGATCCAGATCATCGACCGCCCGCTTTGCTTCCTTGAAGCGGGATCCGGACATGCCATAGGCCATCGCCTGATCCTGAAGGTCGCATTCGCCACCCTGATCGCAGATCGGGCAATCCAGCGGATGGTTGATCAGCAGGAACTCCATCACGCCTTCGCGGGCCTTTTTGACCATGGGCGAGTTCGTCTTGACCACCGGGGGCTGGCCTTCAGGCCCCGGACGCAGGTCACGCACCTGCATCGCGCAGGATGCCGCAGGTTTCGGCGGCCCGCCGACGACCTCGACTAGGCACATCCGGCAATTGCCAGCAATCGACAGACGCTCGTGATAACAAAAGCGCGGCACTTCGACCCCGGCTTGTTCACAAGCCTGGATCAGGGTCATCGCGCCATCGACTTCGATTTCCTGTCCGTCGATATTGATCTTGCGGAGGTCAGACATGGCTTTCAATTCGCCCTCAAATAAACGCCAATGGCGCTGTTTCTTTGGATTTCCTTCTGCCCCAGAGTGCAGAATGTGTTGGGGTTGTCATAGGTCACGCCATTCGAAGCCAGATACGCCTCGCCCTTGGCGCGCATCCGGTCCTTTTCAGCATCCGATTCGACGTAAGAGCGGATTTCGGTATCCGAATACCCCAGCTTGTTCGCCTTGGACCGCAGCCCCCACATCACACTGATCGCTTTCAATCGACGCCCGCTGATCGAGGGGCAATATTCCGAAATTTCATTTGCGATGGCGATGTAATAGAGTTCGTTATCGATCTCTTTGACATCCCTCAAGGGCGGCTTCGCATTTGCGACGGCAGGCAATGTGATCAAGGCAGCCAGCGCGAGTGTTTTGGCAAAAGACATGGATCTTCCCTTCGTTTTGGACGCACCAAAACGAACCGGTCCGGTCTTGCTAGGCAATAGCGGCCGGCAATCCGTGTCGTGATATGCAAAACCGCGCGTCATGGCCGTTGGCATTTTCCCGCAAAGGTCAATTGATCATCACTAATGCGCAGGTTTTGCGGTTCGGTGTCCGGCCCCACTTTCCAATCGATCCGCGAAGACCCGAAATTCTGCACGCAAAACTTGGTTCCTTCGTGTCGGCCGGCCTCACGCGCGCCATCCAGCGATGCGGACGCACCCTTCACCACAACGGTAAAATCCGTTGGCGATGCTTTCTTGTCGACCGCCTTCGCCTTTGCCTTGAACGCCTTTCCATCGAACAGAATACGATCTTCCGACGGCTTGATGATGCCGCAGGCGGACACGCTTGCCAGTGCCAGCAGGACTAAAAGGGTTCTTGGGGCCTTCATACTATCCCTCTTCGTGTTTTCATCTGCCGGGACGCCATCAGAACGCCGCCACCAATGCCATAAGCCCAATCACAAACATGCAGGCCCAGCCCAACACATACAGCACGGACCGAAGGCCACTGTTCGGCTTGCCAATGCCTTTGATGTGCACCACCAGCATCACCAACCGCGCAACCAAAGCGACAGACGCCAGCAGATTGACCCAGAACGGGCTGGCGCCCAGCAATACCGCCGCAGTCACTACGGCCACAAACGCCGGAAGCGTTTCCGTTCCGTTCAGATAGGCCCGGTTCAGTCGATAGGCCTGATCAGAATAGTCCTGCTCAGGGGTTGCCCCCGGCGCGAGGCCCTTGCCCTGCTTGGCCAGCGCTGAAAACGGGGCCAGGAACAGAACCACCAGCGTGAAAAGCACAACCGATGAAATCGCGTGGCTGTATTCCGCAAACATGTCCATCCCGATCACTCCGCCGCCATCGCACCCATACGGCCCGATTTCTGAGCCTTGATGCGGTCTTCGATTTCTTCGCGGAAATTCCGGATCAGGCCCTGGATCGGCCAAGCGGCCGCATCGCCTAGAGCACAGATCGTGTGACCTTCCACCTGTTTGGTCACATCAAACAGCATGTCGATCTCTTCCAGCTCGGCCTCGCCGCGCACCAGGCGGTCCATGACCCGCATCATCCAGCCGGTGCCTTCGCGGCAGGGCGTGCACTGGCCGCAGCTTTCGTGTTTGTAGAATTTCGACAGGCGCCAGATCGCCTTGATGATGTCGGTGGACTTGTCCATCACGATCACCGCCGCCGTTCCAAGCCCCGAGCCCAGATCGTTGCGCAGATAATCGAAATCCATGATCGCGTCGCGCATGTTCTCACCGCGCACACACGGAACCGAGGATCCTCCGGGGATCACGGCCAGCAGATTGTCCCAGCCACCGCGAATGCCGCCGCAATGAGTCTCGATCAGTTCCTCGAAGGAAATCGACATCGCCTCTTCGACCACGCAGGGGTTGTTGACGTGACCCGAGATCGCAAACAGCTTGGTGCCCGCGTTGTTCTGGCGGCCGAAACCTGCGAACCAATCCGCCCCACGGCGCAGGATCGTGGGCACGACGGCGATGGATTCGACGTTGTTCACGGTCGTCGGGCAGCCATACAAGCCCGCACCTGCGGGGAACGGCGGCTTCATCCGCGGCATGCCCTTTTTACCTTCGAGGCTTTCAATCAGCGCGGTTTCCTCGCCACAGATATAGGCGCCTGCCCCGTGGTGCAGAAACAGGTCGAAATCCCAGCCCGAGCCGGCGGCATTCTTGCCCAACAGACCCGCGTCATAGGCCTCGTCGATCGCGGCCTGCAACGCCTCGCGTTCGCGGATGTACTCACCACGCAGATAGATGTAGCAGGTGTGGGCGTTCATGGCGAAAGACGCGATCAGGCAGCCCTCGATCAGCGTATGCGGATCATGGCGCATGATCTCGCGGTCTTTGCAGGTGCCGGGTTCGGATTCGTCCGCGTTGACCACCAGATAGGACGGGCGCCCGTCGCTTTCCTTGGGCATGAACGACCATTTGAGACCAGTCGGGAAACCCGCGCCGCCGCGTCCGCGCAGCCCGGAATCCTTCATCGTCTGGATGATCCAGTCGCGCCCTTTTTCAATCAGGCCAGCAGTGCCGTCCCAATGCCCGCGGGCCTGCGCACCTTTCAGCGTGCGTTCATGCATCCCGTAGATGTTGGTAAAGATCCGGTCCTGATCCTTCAGCATCGCGTGTTACCTTCAGCTATCCTGACGCATGCGCCAGAGTTGAAAAATGTTGATGCCTGCATAGATGAACCCCGCCAGAGCGGCGAGATCAAACAGCAGCGCATGCCGGGCTGTCAAACCCAGCGCGGGGCCAATGAACAGGTTCATCGCAAGCCAGATCAGCATGGTCACGGCGATGACCACCCCGATATGTCGGCCCTTGCGGGCTATGGCCTGTTCCTTGTCCTTGTCCATCTTCCCCCGAAGCCCGGAACGGGCATCCGTCTAGTCTTCGTATGTGCCCTCGGATTTGGCACGTTTGGCGAATTCGGTTTCCTCACCGGCAGCAAGCTTGGCCGCCTGCTCGATCCAGCCATCGCGTTCGATCCGGCCTTTGAATTTCAACCGCGCATCGACCCAGGCCACATGTTCGGGCGTCCAGGCCGCGATCTGGTCGTAGTGATAGAAACCCAGCTCGTTCAGCGTTTCTTCCAGCTTGGGGCCGACGCCTTTCAACAATTTAAGGTCATCCGCCTTGCCGTCGCGTGCGGCGGTTAGAGTGTTAGGCTGGGTTTCCTGAACGTCTTGGCTATCCGTCTTTGCTGCAGCGCCCTCGGGAGATGCCGGTTCGGTATGGGTCGATTTTTTGGTTCCACTCTGTTGTGCCGCCGTCTTGCCGGGCTCCGGCTTTTTCGGCGGTTGAGGAGCGGAACCGGAAGCTTCGGCTTTGCCATCCTTGCCAAGCCAAGGTGTCAGGATCGGAACTTCGGTTCCGTCAATACGCTTGACCGTGTCCCCAAGCTCAGTCGCCAGTTCAACACTTGCGTTGTATTTCGGCTTGCCGGCTTCATATTCGGACAGGCTGGAAAGCCCTTTCAACGGCTCGGCCGCGTAACGCCCGTTCTGAGGGCCGGGCGTCGGCACTTTGCCCGCCACCAGATCATCGAGGATCCTGCCGAAGCTCTCGGCGGTCAGATCCTCGTAGTAATCCTTGCCGATCTGCGCCATCGGCGCGTTGGTGCAGGACCCGAGGCATTCAACCTCTTCCCAGCTCAGCTTGCCATCGGCAGAAAGTTCATGCGGTTTCGCGGCGATCTTTTCCTTGCAGACCGCGATCAGATCTTCGGCCCCGCAGATCATGCAGGACGTCGTGCCGCAGACCTGAATATGCGCCACAGATCCAACCGGTTGCAGCTGGAACATGAAGTAGAAGGACGCAACCTCGAGCACGCGGATATAGGCCATGCCCAGCATGTCGGCGATGGCTTCAATCGCCGGGCGGCTCAGCCAGCCCTCCTGTTCTTGCGCGCGCCACAGCAGCGGAATGACCGCGCTGGCCTGACGGCCTTCGGGGTATTTGGTGATCTGCGCTTCGGCCCATTGCTGGTTGGCAGCTGTGAAGGCAAAGCTTTCGGGTTGTTCGGGATGAAGACGGCGGAGCATTAGCGGTCAATCTCTCCAAAAACGACATCCATGGTGCCGATGATGGCGGCGACGTCGGCCAGTTGGTGGCCCTTGGCGACGTGGTCCATGGCTTGCAAGTGCAGGAAACCGGGCGCGCGCAGTTTGGCGCGGTACGGCTTGTTGGTGCCGTCGGCAACCAGATAGACGCCGAACTCGCCCTTGGGGGCTTCGACGGCGGCATAGACCTCGCCTGCGGGAACGTGGAAGCCTTCGGTATACAGCTTGAAGTGATGGATCAGGCTTTCCATCGAGGTCTTCATGTCCGAGCGTTTCGGCGGGGTGATCTTGCCACGCGCCAGCACGTCACCGGGGCATTCGCGGATTTTGACGATGGCCTGCTGGATGATCGACAGCGACTGGCGCATCTCTTCCATGCGCACCAAATAGCGGTCATAGCAGTCGCCGTTTTTGCCGACGGGGATCTGGAATTCGAACTCGTCATAGCATTCATAGGGCTGCGCGCGGCGCAAGTCCCATGCAAGACCCGACCCGCGCACCATCACGCCCGAGAAACCGTATTTCTGAATGTCATCTTCAGTCACGACACCAATATCGGCGTTGCGCTGTTTGAAGATGCGGTTTTCGGTCAGCAGACCGTCAATGTCGTCCAGAACGGCGGGGAACTCGTGGCTCCACGCCTCGATATCGTCCAGCAGTTCGGGCGGCAGGTCCTGATGCACACCACCGGGACGGAAATAGGCCGCGTGCAGACGGGCGCCGCAGGCACGCTCGTAGAACACCATCAGCTTTTCACGCTCTTCAAAACCCCAGAGCGGCGGGGTCAGCGCGCCCACATCCATCGCCTGCGTGGTCACGTTCAGCAGGTGGTTCAGGATGCGGCCAATCTCGGAATACAGAACCCGGATCAACGAACCCCGACGCGGCACCTCGACCCCGGTCAGCTTTTCGATGGCCAGACACCAGGCATGTTCCTGGTTCATCGGCGCCACGTAATCCAGACGGTCGAAATAGGGCAGGTTTTGCAGATAGGTCCGGCTTTCCATCAGCTTTTCGGTGCCGCGGTGCAGCAGGCCGATATGCGGGTCGCAGCGTTCGACGATCTCACCGTCGAGCTCGAGCACAAGGCGCAGAACCCCGTGCGCCGCAGGGTGTTGCGGGCCGAAGTTAATGTTGAAATTGCGGATCTTCTGTTCTCCGCTCAGCGCGTCCGTGCTGCCGTCATCGTATCTTGAGCCGTCCATCAACGCCCTCGTTTCTTTTTCGCATCGGCCCGAACCCGAACCTTTTCCGCCTCGGCCGCTTTGGCTGCGGCCCCGGCCAGAAGAACCCCCAACGCGCCCAGAATGATCAACTCACCCATCATCTCAGCGGCGCTCCAACTCTTGCAGTTTCAGCCCGACCCACCACAGCAGGGCGATCGTGCCAAAGGGAACCAGACACAGCAGACACCAGTATTTGTTGATCCCGAAGAACGGCAAAATCTTTACCATCGGAATGATGGTCAGCGCAGACAGGATCAACCACCAGATGCCACCCATTATTCTGTCCCCTGTTTCTCATCCCCCGGCAGAATGTAGTTCGCACCCTCCCAAGGGGACATGAAATCGAACTGACGGTATTCCTGCACCAGGCTGACGGGCTCGTAGACCACGCGTTTCTGCGCCTCGTCATAGCGGACCTCGGTATAGCCGGTGGTCGGGAAATCCTTGCGCAGCGGGTAGCCGCGGAATCCATAGTCGGTCAGGATCCGGCGCAGATCCGGGTGACCCGAGAACAGGATGCCGAACATGTCGAACACCTCACGTTCGAACCAGTTGGCCGAGGGGTGCACGTCAACGATGGACGGCACCATGTCTTCTTCACGGATCGAGACTCGCAGCCGGATGCGCTGGTTCTGGTACATCGACAGAAAGTGATAGACCACATCGAACCGTTTGGCGCGTTCGGGGTAATCCACGCCAGTGATATCCACCAGCGTCGAGAATTTGCAGCTCTGGTCGGATTTCAGGAATTCGACGAATTCCACAAGATTCGACGGTGCCACGTCCACGTTCAGTTCGCCATGGGTCACGTCCCATGACAGAACGCAATCAGAGCGTTTGATTTCCAGCTGTGCGCCGAGTTCCTTGAGTGCTTCGCTCATCAGCTCTCTCCTCAGCGGACAATTGTGCCGGTACGGCGGATTTTGCGTTGCAACTGCATCAGACCGTAAAGCAGTGCCTCAGCAGTCGGAGGGCAGCCGGGCACGTAGATGTCCACCGGAACAACCCGGTCACAGCCACGTACGACGGAATAGGAATAGTGGTAATACCCACCGCCATTCGCGCAGGACCCCATTGAGATCACATAGCGCGGCTCGGGCATCTGGTCGTAAACTTTACGCAGCGCGGGGGCCATCTTGTTGGTCAGCGTTCCCGCCACGATCATCACGTCCGACTGGCGCGGAGACGCCCGGGGCGCGATGCCGAACCGTTCCGCATCATAACGTGGCATCGAGGTATGCATCATCTCAACCGCGCAGCAGGCCAGGCCAAAGGTCATCCAGTGCAACGATCCGGTGCGGGCCCAGTTGATAATGTCTTCGGTCGAGGTCAGCAGGAAACCCTTGTCCTGCAACTCGGCGTTCAGGGCCTGAGTGGCGACTTCCTTGTCGACACCGGCAGTGTTGGCACCTGTCATCACTCCCATTCCAGCGCCCCTTTCTTCCATTCATAGGCAAAGCCGATGGTCAGAACGCCCAGAAACACCATCATGGACCAGAAGCCGACATCGCTGATGTCTCTGAAGCCCACGGCCCAGGGAAACAGGAAAGCGATCTCTAGATCGAAGATGATGAACAGAATCGAAACCAGATAGAATCGGACGTCGAATTTCATCCGAGCATCGTCGAAGGCATTGAAACCACATTCATATGCGCTGACCTTTTCGGGGTCGGGATTGCGGACGGCCAGTACGACGGCGGCCAGAATCAAGACGATCCCAAGGCCCACGGCAACGGCCAGAAACACCAGAATCGGGAGGTACTCCCGCAGCAGGTCTTCCACGAATAGCTCCTTTCCTGCGCACATGTCTTGTCGGGTGCGCCGTCAATTGGCGTGTTGACTGGACATTCTCTATCCCTGCGGGGTCAGAGGGTCAACCGAACACAGCCCCCTTCGCGATCAAACCTGCGTTTGACAGCGCGGCATAGAATCGCAGCACCGGCGTTTGACTTTGGCTTGGCGGAACCTGGTAAAACCTACTTATTCCATGCAGGTTTTCGTTTTTCAAAAAACGCCGCGATCCCTTCGCGTGCCTCTTGTGTTTCCCAGCGCTCGACCAACTCGCCTATGGTCTGATCGATCACGGCATCGTCGATGCGCGGACCCAGAGCGCGTACCAGCGCCTTGGCAGAGGCAACCGCCCCGGGCGCGCAAGACAAATAGGGGCGAATTTCGTCCTCAACCGCGTCCGACAGCCGATCTGCCGAAACGGTTTTCGCCAGCAGGCCCAGACCAACGGCCTCGGACGCATCAAACAAACGGGCAGACATGAACACCCGGCGCGCGCGGGCTTCGCCCATGCGGGCGATGACATAGGGGCCAATTGTTGCGGGGATCAGCCCCAGGCGCGTTTCGGTCAGCCCCATCTTCAGACTGTCGACCCCGATCGCGACATCGCACACGGCCGCCATGCCCACCCCGCCCCCAAAGGCATTGCCCTGCAACGCCCCGATCAGAGGCTTTGGCATCGTGTTCAGAGCCTGCAACATCTCGGCCAGTTTGCGCGCCTCTACAAAACGCGTCTTCTTGTCAGCCGCCATCTGGTCCTGCATCCATCCCAGATCACCGCCGGCACAAAACGTCTTGCCCGCCGCGGCCAGAACGACCGCCCGGACCGCGCCATCCTGACCAAGTTGCGATGCGGCCTCGGTCAATTCCGCGATCATCTGCCCCGACATGGCATTGTGTTTTTCCGGCCGGTTCAGGGTGAGCGTCGCGACACCACGCATATCCGTCGAGATCGTGATCGTTTCAAACATGTCAGCCCCTCAAAGCCCTGGCCATCTGCGCGGCCTCTTCAATAACGTCGATATCCAGGCCAGTTTCGTATCCCAGCCGCTGCAAATGCGCCGCAACATCCTCGGTGGCCACGTTACCGGCGGCACCCGGCGCGTAGGGGCAACCGCCCAACCCGCCCACGGCTGCATCGAACACCCGCACGCCCAGCGCCAATGCCGCATCGATATTGTCGATCGCGCGCCCGTTGGTGTCATGGAAATGCCCCGCCAGCCGCGTCACCGGAACCCTCTCGCGAACAGCCAAAAGCATATGAGCAACCTTGTCCGGAGTTCCCTGCCCAATCGTGTCGCCCAGCGAAACCTCGTAACAGCCCAGCGCGAAAAGCCGATCAGCAACCTCAGCCACTTTTTCGGGCGGCGTCGGACCGTCATACGGGCAATCCGTCACGCATGAGACATAGCCACGAACCGGCAGGTCGATATGCCGCGCCGCCTCCAGAATCGGCGTGAACCGCTCGATCGACTCGGCGATGGAGGCATTGATATTGGCCTTCGAGAATCCTTCGGAGGCCGAGGCGAACACGGCAATCTCGTCCGCCTTGGCCGCCAGCGCGTCGCCATAGCCATGCATGTTCGGCGTCAGCGCGGCATAGCGCACCCCATTCGCACGCGTGATCCCCCCCAGCACCTGAGCGGAACCCGCCATCTGCGGCACCCATTTCGGGGACACGAAGCTTGCAACTTCGATCCGGCGAAACCCCGCACGGCTGAGACAGTCGATCAAGGCGATCTTGTCCGCGACCGGTATTTCGC
The DNA here is from genome assembly GCF_056543025.1 of Ruegeria sp. A4. Classification (NCBI taxonomy): domain Bacteria; kingdom Pseudomonadati; phylum Pseudomonadota; class Alphaproteobacteria; order Rhodobacterales; family Roseobacteraceae; genus Ruegeria; species Ruegeria sp. A4. The sequence continues at coordinate 1,222,205 of NZ_JBQGAW010000001.1, forward strand.
GCTTTTCGTTTTGCAGCCCGTCGCGTGGCCCGACCTCATAGATTTCGACCAGCTCACCCATGTCCGCCCCCCTTCTGGATTGTCGTCGCTTCAAGCAATTATCGTCTGACCTTGGCACGCCGCGTTGCGCGGGTACAGATCAAGCTTCGTCTTCCAACCTCACCAGAGCAGCCCCGGCTTCGACCTGCGAACCATCCTCGACCAGCACTTCGGCAACGATCCCGTCCCGCGCCGCAAGCAGCGAATGCTCCATCTTCATCGCTTCCAAAATGGCCAGACGATCGCCTTTCTGTACGGTTTGTCCCGCTGTGGCAAAGACGGCTTTGACCAGACCGGGCATAGGCGCCTCGATCACATTGGTGTCGCCGGTCGCGCTGGTATCCCGGTCCAGCGGATCGATGACGTCGAAGCTCTGACCGTAATCGGTGAAAACCGTCAGGGTCCCGTTATGTGCGGCAACGCGAGGCATCGGCGTGCCGTTCAACACCCAGCGCCCGGCAGTGCGTTCCGCAGCGACACGGTTTTCGCCAACCTGCCAAATCTGGCGATCCGGCCCATCGACCTGCACATCCAGATCCAGCACGTCGTCGCGACGGGACAATTGCACGGCACGATGCAGCGGCGCCCACAGCGAAAACCCGGTTTCCGGATCGACATCCACCAGATCCAATGCCGTCATCGCAGCCGCGACCGCGGTAACATCCGACGGCTCGGGTTCCTGCACCAACGTTTCAAGGTCTCGCCCGATCAGCCCCGTATCGACATCTCCCGAGGCAAATCCTTCGTGACGCGTCAACGCGCCCAGAAAGGCCAGATTGGTAACAGTACCTGCAACTTCGGTCTGTTGCAGCACCCGGTTCAACGTCTCAAGTGCAATGGCACGCGTCGATCCATGCACCACCACCTTGGCAATCATCGGGTCATACCACGGGCTGATCGTGTCCCCGGCGCGAACGCCGCTATCGGCGCGACAGTTGCCGGGGAAAACCAGATGAGTCAGCGTTCCCGTCGCGGGCAGGAACCCTTTCGGCACATCCTCGGCATACAAACGAGCCTCGAAGGCATGGCCAGAGATCGCAAGATCATCCTGTTTCTTGGGAAGACTCTCGCCTGCGGCCACGCGAAGCTGCCACTCGACCAGATCGATCCCCGTGATGGCCTCTGTCACCGGGTGCTCCACCTGAAGGCGCGTGTTCATTTCCATGAACCAGAACCTGTCGGGGCGCAGCCCGTCAGAGGCATCGACGATGAATTCGACCGTGCCCGCGCCTTTATAGCCGATCGCCTCGGCGGCGCGCACGCCGGCCTGCCCCATAGCCTCGCGCATTTCAGACGTCATGCCCGGGGCGGGGGCTTCTTCGATCACCTTCTGATGGCGGCGCTGCAACGAGCAGTCCCTTTCAAACAGATGAACGGCATGGGTACCATCGCCGAACACCTGCACTTCGATATGGCGGGGTTTGGCCACGAATTTTTCGACCAGCACGGCATCATTGCCGAAGGCGGTCCGGGCCTCGCCCCGCGCGCTGTCAAGCGCGGTCGCGAAATCCTCGGGGCGTTCGACAAGGCGCATCCCCTTGCCGCCGCCGCCCGCAACGGCCTTGATCAGAACCGGATAGCCGATCGCATCCGCCGCACCTGCCAGATGCTCGGGGTCCTGATTGTCGCCGTGATAGCCGGGCACGACCGGAACGCCGGCCTTCTCCATCAGAATCTTGGCCGCGTCCTTGAGGCCCATCTTGCGGATCGCATCAGCCGAGGGGCCGATGAACGTCAGCCCCGCCGCCTGCACGGCATCCACGAAATCGGGGTTCTCGGACAGAAAGCCATACCCCGGATGGATCGCCTGCGCGCCGGTGTCCAGCGCGGCCTGAATGATCACATCACCCTTCAAATAGCTGTCCGCCGGGGCGGGGCCGCCAATATGAACCGCCTCATCCGCCATCTGAACATGTTTTGCGGCCTCATCCGCATCGGAATAGACAGCAACGCAGGACACGCCCATGGACTGGGCCGTTTCCATGACGCGGCAGGCGATCTCACCCCGGTTGGCAATCAGAATTTTGTTGAACATGGCCTTCACCCTTCCAATGCCAGATCTTCGACGAGACGGAACCGTTCGCACACGAGTTTCATCTCGGGATCAAAGCCGCCGTTTCGCTGGAAATATCGACGATGATCTTCCCGCCATCCTTCAAGCGTTTCATTTTCACCTTCCGCCAAGGCGAATTCCTCGGTCACATCGCAGTAACGCTGGATCGAAACATCAACGGTTTCAATGACCAACGCCGGAGTGTCATCCCAGTTCAGCGCAATATCGCGGCGACCGGACTTGGGCATCTCAAGGCTGTCATCAGGATAGTTTCTGAGCGCGTCGCAGGTCGCTGTTTTACGGCCAGAACGGACCAAGGCCAGAAGCTCTGAACTCAGCACGGGGTTGTCGCCGAATTTGAAGGTTTGTGCACCGGGATAGCGGGCGATTATGTCTTTCAAACTCTCGCTCATCTCACATCCTGAACACGCCGAAACGTGTCTCCTCGATCGGGGCATTCAGAGCGGCGCTGAGCGACAGGGCCAGCACATCGCGGCTTTTGCGCGGGTCAATGATGCCGTCATCCCACAGCCGCGCCGAGGCATAGAGCGGATGCGACTGTTCCTCGAACATATCCAGCGTCGGGCGTTTGAACTCGGCCTCTTCTTCGGCGGACCAGGTGCCACCCTGCCGTTCTATCCCGTCGCGTTTGACGGTGGCCAGAACGCCAGCGGCCTGCTCGCCGCCCATCACCGAAATGCGCGAATTCGGCCAGGTCCACAGGAACCGGGGCTGATAGGCACGACCGGCCATGCCATAGTTCCCGGCCCCGAACGAGCCGCCGACCAGCATCGTGATCTTGGGCACCGACGTCGTGGCCACCGCCGTAACCATCTTGGCCCCATGCCGCGCGATGCCTTCGTTTTCGTATTTGCGACCGACCATGAACCCGGTGATGTTTTGCAGGAACACAAGCGGGATTTTGCGTTGCGAACACAGCTCGACGAAATGGGCACCCTTCTGCGCCGCCTCGGAAAACAGCACGCCGTTATTGGCGATGATCCCCACCGGGCAGCCTTTGACATGGGCAAACCCCGTGACCAGCGTTTCGCCGAAGCGCGGTTTGAATTCGTCGAACCGAGACCCATCGACCAGACGCGCAATCACTTCACGGATGTCATAGGGCGTGCGCAGATCAGCAGGGACAACGCCCAGGATTTCCTCGGGGTCATAGGCCGGGTCTTCGGGGCTGGCCCAGTCCACCGTCTGCGGCTTGTGGCGGTTCAGCGACCCAACCGCCCGACGGGCCAAGGCCAGCGCGTGCGCATCATCCTCGGCCAGATAGTCGGCGACGCCGGACAGGCGCGTGTGTACATCGCCGCCGCCCAGATCTTCGGCGCTGACAACCTCGCCCGTCGCGGCCTTGACCAGAGGCGGGCCGGCCAGAAAAATCGTGCCCTGTTCTTTGACGATGATCGTCACATCCGACATCGCCGGCACATAGGCGCCACCGGCCGTGCATGACCCCATGACCACGGCGATCTGAGCGATCCCCTTCGCGCTCATCCGCGCTTGGTTGTAGAAGATGCGGCCAAAGTGATCGCGGTCGGGAAAGACCTCATCCTGATTGGGCAGGTTCGCGCCACCGCTGTCGACCAGATAGATGCAGGGCAGATGGTTTTCCTCGGCAATCTCCTGCGCCCGCAGGTGTTTCTTGACCGTCATCGGGTAATAGGTGCCGCCCTTCACGGTGGCGTCGTTGCAGACCACCATGACCTGCTGCCCCTGCACAAGTCCAATGCCCGCGATGACGCCAGCACAGGGCGCGGCATCGCCATACATCCCATGCGCCGCCGTCGCCCCGATTTCGAGGAACGGAGACCCCGGATCAAGCAGGTTCGCCACCCTCCGGCGGGGGAGCATCTTGCCGCGGGATTCATGCCGCGCGCGGGACTTCTCTCCTCCGCCAATGCGGGCCGCTTCGGCGGCGGCAGAGATTTGGACCAGCGCGTCAAGATGGGCCGCGCGGTTTGCTCTAAAGCCCTCGGAAGCGGGCATGGCTTTGGATGTGAGTTTCATATCAGTGCTATCCCGTTATCCGTTCGATAAACTACAAGTAAGCTGCGCAGGCCGAAGCATCTTGGTCCAACCTGCGACTTGGTTGATTTATTGCTTGTCGACAAAACCGCCCAATTCAGCTTGAAGCGTTTGCATCTGCATGAGTGAAAGCCGCGATTTGCAATCGCCTACGACTGCGCCGTAGCCGGAGTTAATGGCATTCCAAGTCGCTTCAATCTCACACATCGCATCTCGGTACTCGATCCAGGCTCTTTGCGCCGCTCGCAACATCTCTTCACTTTCGGCAGTCCGTTCAGAACCATAGGCGTTGTTTCGTGCAGCCGCCAAATAAATGGGGTAAATCTCATTGAGCTTTGCATCAATTTCCTCGAATGCGGCGTAGCTACAATAATATGCGCCACCCGCCGTAGAGAGATTTTGTGTAAACCGATTGCAGCGACTTAGGGCGTGCTCAAAGCACGTCAGTTGGTCGGAGTATTCCCAATTGAAGCACTCAGCCAAATTGAGATGAGTCTCGGAATCAAAGTCATCAATAGACTGCAACGGTTGAGCGAGTGTTACCGCTGGAAACGCGCTGAACACACTGAAAACTATAGTTGAGATTAAGGCTCTCATTTTATTCCTTTTTCGTGTTTTTGTGGTTGTGTACCAAACGAATACGGTGCTTCAGCCAAAGCATCAATTCCCGCATTAGTTGAAATTGCAGTCTCCCCCGCCGCCCACGCCTTCAATTCCTTGCGGATCACCTTCCCCGTCACCGTCATCGGCAGTTCCTCCAGAAATGCCACCTCGCGCGGATATGAATAATGCGCAAGACGGTCCTTGACCCAATCCTGCAATTCGGCACCCGTGGCCTCGGCCCCCGGTTTCAACACCACATACGCCTTGACGATCTCGGTCCGCAGCGGGTCGGGCTTGCCGACCACGCCCACGGTGGCCACCGCCGGATGGGTCAGCAGGCAATCCTCGATCTCGGCCGGGCCAATGCGGTAGCCGGCCGAGGTGATCACGTCATCGTCGCGGCCTACAAAGCGCAGATAGTCGCCTTCCCACACGCCACGATCTCCGGTGATCAGCCAATCGCCCTGGAACTTCTCGGCCGTCGCTTGCGGATTGTTCCAGTATTCCAGCAGCATCGACGCCGAACCCCGCCGGATGGCGACATCGCCTTCCTCGCTGGTCGGGTTGCCGACATCGTCGATCACCGCGACTTCATGCCCGGGCACCGGCTTGCCGATACAGCCGGGTTGAACAGGGAAATCCTCGGCGCAGGAGGATACGACCATGTTGCATTCAGTCTGGCCGTAGAATTCGTTGATCGTCAGACCAAACGCACCTTGGCCCCAGGCCAGCATCTCGGCCCCCAGCGGCTCACCCCCGGACGCAACCGAGCGCAAACCGGGGATCGCCTGATCCGCCGCCTTGAGCATCCGCAAGGCGGTCGGCGGAAAGAACACATTCCGCACCCCGCCCCGCGCAATGATCTCGGCGCAGGCTTCCGGGGTGAACTTCTCAAGCCGTGCCGCGACAACCGGAATGCCCAGCGCAAGGCCCGGCATCAGCACATCGAACAACCCGCCGATCCACGCCCAATCCGCCGGGGTCCACAGGCAGTCTCCTTCGCGCAGGTGATTGTGGCTGATCGAGACACCCGGCACATGCCCGGTCAGAACCCGATGCCCGTGCAGTGCGCCTTTCGGGCTGCCGGTTGTACCAGAGGTGTAGATCAATACGGCAGGATCCTCGGGCCCGGTCGCGGCATAGGGCAGCGCAGGACCGGTCACGCCAATTTCGGATGCGATAAGAGGTTCAGCCAGATCGCCCAGCAGATCCGCTCCTTCAGCATCGGTCAGCACGATCTGAACGCCTGCATCGCGCGCTCGCGACCGCAGCGCATCCTGCTTGAACAACTTGAACAAGGGCACCGAAATCGCGCCGATCTTCCAGATCGCCAAATGAGCTGCCGCACACCAGGGTGACTGGCTCAGCAGCACTCCGACCCGATCACAGGGCCAGACGCGGGCCAGCAGGGCGCGGGCGATCCCATCAGCCATTTGCGCCAGTTGCCCATAGGTTATCAGCCGCCGCCCTGATCCGGTCAGATCGATAAGCGCCACCTGATCACCCGGATGGTTCAGACATTGCTGCGCCATGTTCAGCCGGTCCGGTATGTCCCAGCCTCCTCCTGAGCGCAAACCCGGTATGCGCTCAGCGTGCAGCAACGCGAACTCCCCTTGTTTTCCTGATGCTTCGCGACCTGACCTTGGGCAGACACATCACGCAAACTTGATGCAGATCAGAGTGGCCGGACACCGCCTTTGCGAAACCAAGAGCATCAACATAACCAAAGGCAAGAATATGACAAAGAAACTCGCCGCTTTGACACTGTCTACCGCGTTGGCCGCCCTGGCGGCTCCGGCTTTGGCCCAGTCGCAAGGGGACTGGACGCTGGGTATCGGTGTTGGCTATCTGGACCCGAAATCCGACAACGGCACGCTGGCCGGTGCGGCAGCGACGATCGACGCGGACACCCGCCCGATTTTCACCGCCGAGTACTTTATTCGCGACAACCTGGGCATTGAGCTTCTGGCTGCGACCCCGTTCAAACACACCGTGGCCCTTGGCGGTACGGACGCGGCCACGGTCAAGCACCTGCCGCCCACCTTGTCGCTGAACTATCACTTCCCGACCAACAGCGCCTGGAAACCCTATGTCGGCGCCGGTCTCAACTATACGATCTTCTTCGACGAGCAATCGCCCCTGGGTAACATCAAGGTCGATGACTCCTTCGGCGTCTCGTTGCAGGCCGGTCTGGATTACATGGTCACCGACAACGGGGCGATCCGCCTGAACGTGCGCTGGTTCGACATTGACTCGGACGTCTCGCTCAACGGCGCCCCCATCGGCACCGCGGAAATCGATCCCTGGCTGGTCGGTGTTTCCTACGTCCATCGGTTCTGATCCCGTTTCCAAAGCGCCCTGCGGTTACCTCGTCCGCAGGGCGTTCTTTCTTTCAGAGCATTTCATTCATCATTTCGCGGCCGATCAGCATCCGGCGAATCTCGCTGGTGCCTGCACCGATCTCCATCAGCTTGGCATCCCGGAAAATCCGGCTGACCGGCGCATCCGACAGGAAGCCCGCCCCGCCCAGCGCCTGAACCGCCTGATGGGCCTGAACCATCGCCTGTTCCGACGCGTAAAGGCAGCACGCTGCCGCATCCTGCCGGGTCACGTCACCGCGGTCACACGCCTTGGCGACTTCATAGACATAGGCCCGTGCCGAGTTCATCGCGGTGTACATGTCGGCAATCTTGCCCTGCATCAACTGAAAGCTGCCGATGGGTTTGCCGAACTGCTTGCGTTCCGCCAGATAAGGCATCACTTCGTCCAGACAGGCGGCCATGATGCCGGTCCCGATGCCTGCCAGCACGACCCGCTCATAATCCAGCCCCGACATGAGCACGGCAACACCCTTGCCCTCTTCGCCCAACACGTTCTCGAACGGCACCTCGACGTCTTCAAAAATCAGCTCAGCCGTGTTCGACCCGCGCATACCCAGCTTGTCGAAATGGGGCGAGGTTGAAAAACCCTTCATCTCTTTTTCGATCAGAAATGCGGTAATACCCTTCGATCCGGCATCGGGGTCCGTCTTGGCATAAACCACCAGAGTATCCGCATCCGGCCCGTTGGTGATCCAGTATTTGTTGCCGTTCAGACGGTAATGGTCGTTCCGCTTTTCCGCGCGCAGCTTCATCGACACCACATCCGACCCGGCCGAAGGTTCCGACATGGCCAGCGCCCCCACATGCTCGCCCGAGATCAGCCGCGGCAGGTACTTTTGCTTCTGTTCTTCATTGCCGTTCAGCTTGATCTGGTTCACGCACAGGTTCGAATGCGCCCCGTATGACAAAGAAACCGAAGCTGAAGCGCGCGCGACCTCTTCGACGGCGATCGTATGCGCCAGATAAGACATGCCTGCACCGCCGTACTCTTCCGGCACGGTAACACCCAGCAGACCAAGCTCTCCCATCTCTTTCCACAGCTCGTTCGGAAAGGCATTGTTGGCGTCGATCTCGGCCGCCATCGGCTTGACACGCTCCTGCGCCCAGCGATGCACCATCTCGCGCAGGGCATTCACATCCTCACCCAGATCGAACTTCATCGTGGCCATGAACATCTGCGTCTTCCCTCCGCTTTAATGAACAAGTGTTCAATAAATCTCTAGCAGCGAATCTGCTGCCGGTCAATCTTTGTGACAGCGCGTCCGAAATGGAAAACGCCGCCCCACAAAGGGCGGCGTTTCAAAAGATCGAGCGTGCGCCGCAGGCGCACTCCGCTTGGTCAAGACTGATAAACCGCGCTCACTTCGGCCCGGATGATCCGGGCGATTAATCGACAATCCTCCAGGGAAAACGTCAAAGGCACGCGCATATCCATAACGCCGGCCAGAACGCGGTCACTTTCCGGCATCCGCTCGCTATCGAAATATCGCCAACTGTCATAGCGCGACGTGAATCCTGTCGGTTCGGCACCGCCGAACCACTTCAGCTCAACCCCACGCGCCGCGCAACGGCTGATCACTTCGGATATCCGTTCAGGCGCCCAATCCAGCAGCAGGAACTGAATCGAAGACCCGACATAGGTTTCCTCTTCGGGCCGTTCGACGATCGTCAGGCCCGGCGTACCCCGCAACCCGGTTTCGATCTCGCGATAACGTTCGTTCCACCGGGCCACCTGTCGGTCCAGATCCCGCAATTGCGGGCGCAGGATCGCCGCGCGCAAATTGTCCATCCGGCCAGAAACGTTGGGCGTGGTGTACTTGATCCGCTCGAACACCTCAGGCCCCGGCGCCGCCAGATGGCGTTCGTACAACATGTAGGACCCCGACAACATCGTGGCCTTGGCCGCCAGTTCCTCGTCATCGGTGACCAGCAAGCCCCCTTCGCCGGAATTGACATGCTTGTAGGTCTGACAGGAATAACACCCGATCGCGCCCTGCCGTCCTGACAACTGACCGCGCCAGGCTGCACCCATCGTGTGTGCGCAATCCTCGATCACGATCACCCCGGCTGCGTCACACATCTGCATCAGCCGGTCCATATCACACAGATGCCCGCGCATATGGCTGAGCATCAGAACACGCGCTTGATCCAGCTTGCCCTCAAGATCATCCAGATCAATGGTCAGGTCTTCCGTCACTCCGACAAATATTGCCCGCCCTCCGACCGAGGCGATGGACCCCGGGACCGGGGCCAGCGTAAACGCATTGGTTAATACCGGGTCGCTTGGCTGCACGCCAACCGCACGCAGGGCCGTGGCCAAAGCGTAACCGCCAGACGAAACCGCAAGACAGTATTTGGCCCCCATCTGCGCCGCAAATTCCTGCTCCAGCAGGGCCGTTTCCCCCAACTCTCCAGGGACGACATTGTATCGATGCAGACGCCCATGGCGCAGAACGGCCAGTGCCGCTTCGATTGCATCTTCCGGAAGGGGTTCCTGCTGCGTAAAGCTGCCAGAGAATACGTCGGTCATGGTCTTGTTCTGAGGCTCCGAAAGGGTCCGGTCAAGGTTTCAGGCTGCCGCACCGATCAGATCAGGCACGAGGCCGGGCAAGTCGTCAAAATGATGCAGAAGGGCTTCGGGTTCCAGCGCCGCCATGTCATCCCCCGATGGCCCGAAGGTAACCAGCACCGAAGGAACGCCCGCCGCTCTGGCGGTGTTGCGGTCGGTATCCGAGTCTCCGACCAGCACGCACAAGTCCGGATCGCCCCCGGCACGGCGCGCGGCTTCACGCAACGGCGCCGGGTCCGGTTTTCGGACCGGCAGCGTATCGGCCCCGACCAAAGATGCAAAACGGTCCCGCACCCCCATGCGTGTCAGCAACAATTCGGCCAGATGTTCCGGTTTGTTCGTGCAAATGCCCACACCGTAACCCGCGTCACTCAGTAACTCGACCGCCTGTAGTGCGCCGGGATAGAAACTGGTGTGGGTGTCGATGTCCTGCGCGTAGGCCTCAAGAAGAACCGGATAATAGGCCTGTACCGTATCCTCGTCATAGGCCCCGACACGTTTCAGCCCGTGAGTCAGCATCATGCGCCCACCTCGCAGCGCCACACCGGAATCCGGCCCGTGGACCAGTACATCCCCGTGTCCCATCTTGCGGAAACAATGGTTCGCGGCCGCCAGCAAATCACCGGATGTGTCCGCCAAAGTGCCGTCCAGATCGAAGATGACGGTGCGCATTTCGCCCCCTTGCTCGGCAGGTTTTCGCCGTATCCTGTTTCAATCGGCAATCTTGTTTGATGGCCGAACGGCTTGCGCCTTTGACCTCAGCGGATAAAACGGACGGCAACAAAACACAAAGAGAAAACGAATTCATGACCACTGCCCTTGTCATCCTCGCCGCCGGAAAAGGCACCAGGATGAATTCGGACCTTCCCAAAGTTCTGCATCCCATCGCTCAGGTTCCGATGCTGATCCATGCGATGCGCGCCGGATCTGTCTTGTCGCCCGAACATACCGTGATCGTCACCGGCCACGGGTCCGAAGCCGTGGCAAAGGTTGCACGGGCCGAGGATGAAGGGGCGCAGATCGCAGTGCAGGAAGACCAGTTGGGTACGGCCCATGCGGTCGCCCAGGCCCGGAGCGCATTGAGCGGGTTCGAAGGTGATGTGGTCGTTCTTTACGGCGACACCCCGTTCTTGCAGCCCGACACCCTGGAAAGAATGATCGAGGCACGGGCTGACAACGATCTGGTGATCCTGGGCTTCGAGGCCGCCGACCCGGCCCGGTATGGCCGTTTGGTGATGAAGGGCGACGCCCTGGAGCGGATCGTCGAGTTCAAGGATGCGTCAGATGAAGAACGCACCATAACCTTCTGCAACTCGGGCCTTCTGGCCTGTGACGCAGGCACTCTGTTCGACCTGATCGACGCGGTCGGAAACGACAACGCGTCGGGCGAATACTACCTGACCGACGTGGTCGAGATCGCGCGCGACCGCGGCCTGAAGGTCACTGCCGTTTCGTGCGACGAGGCGCAGACGCTGGGCGTGAACTCTCGCGCCGATCTGGCTGCGGCCGATGCCGTGTTCCAGGCCCGCGCCCGGGCCGAACTGCTGGATCTGGGCGTCACATTGATGGCGCCTGACACGGTGTATCTGGCCGCGGATACGGTGGTCGGGCGCGATACGGTGATCGAACCGAATGTGGTGTTCGGCCCGGGCGTCACGGTCGAAAGCGGCGCAACGATCCGCGCCTTCTCGCATCTTGAGGGCTGCCATGTCAGCCGGGGCGCTGTCGTCGGCCCCTACGCGCGCCTGCGCCCCGGCGCCGAACTGGCCGAAAACACGCGGGTCGGCAATTTCGTCGAGATCAAGAATGCCGAAATCGCCGAAGGCGCAAAGATCAATCACCTCAGCTATATCGGGGACGCTTCGGTTGGCGCGGCGACCAACATCGGTGCGGGCACGATCACCTGCAACTATGACGGAGTGATGAAGCACAAGACCACGATTGGTGAGAATGTCTTTGTCGGCTCGAACACCATGCTGGTGGCGCCGGTCGCAGTGGGCGACGGCGCGATGACCGCGACGGGCACTGTCGTGACCAGGGATGTGGACCCTGATGCGCTAGCCGTTGCGCGGGCCAAGCAGGAAAACAAGCCCGGATATGCGCGCAAATTGTTTGATATGTTGAAGGCGAAAAAGGCTCGCCGCGATAAAAAGGCCTGAGATATGTGTGGAATAGTAGGTGTTTTGGGGCAGCACGAGGCCGCCCCTATTCTGGTAGAAGCCCTGAAACGGCTTGAATATCGCGGCTATGACAGCGCCGGGATTGCAACCGTCAACGACGGCGCATTGGGCCGGCGGCGCGCGGTTGGCAAGCTGGTCAACCTCAGCGACCTTCTGGTGCATGATCCTCTTCCCGGAAAATCCGGCATAGGCCATACCCGCTGGGCCACGCATGGCGCCCCGTCGGTCAACAATGCACATCCGCACAAGGCGGGCCCAGTGGCCGTCGTTCACAACGGCATCGTCGAAAACTATCGCGACCTGAGGGCCGAACTCGCCGAACATGGTGTTGATTTCCAAACCGAAACCGACACGGAAACGGTTGCCCTCATGACGGAACACCACCTGAACTCGGGCTTGTCCCCGGTTGAGGCCGCGTTCAAGACGATCGACCAGTTGGAGGGCGCCTTTGCGCTGGCCTTTCTGTTCGACGGTGAGGACGATCTGATCGTGGCGGCCCGCAAGGGATCGCCACTGGCCATCGGTCACGGGGATGGCGAGATGTATGTGGGCTCTGACGCCATCGCCCTGGCGCCTCTGACCAACCAGATCACATATCTGGAAGAAGGCGACCGCGCGGTTCTGACCCGAACGTCGCTTGAAATCCGCAACGAAGCCGGTGAGCTGGCCAACCGGGAAAAGCGCAAGATCAAGCTGGATCATGCGCGCGCGGACAAGGGCGAGCACAAGCATTTCATGGCCAAGGAAATCGCTGAACAGCCCATCGTTGTGGCCGAAGCAATCCGGTCCTACCTGCCCACGGGCGGTGACCGCGTGGTCCTGCCGGACACGGATCTGGATTTCAGCAAGCTGGATCGTCTGACCATGGTGGCCTGCGGCACCGCGTTTTACGCCTGCCTGACCGCGAAATACTGGTTCGAGCAACTGGCGAAGATGCCCGTTGAAGTCGATATCGCCAGCGAGTTCCGCTATCGCGAGCCTCCGATCACGGATCGAACACTGGCGCTTTTCGTCAGCCAGTCGGGCGAAACCGCCGACACGCTGGCCGCGTTGCGATATTGTGAGGGCAAGGCAGACAAGATCGTTTCGGTCGTCAACGTGCCCGAAAGCTCGATTGCTCGCGAAAGCGATATCGCCTTGCCGATCCATGCCGGTGTCGAAATCGGCGTGGCGTCGACCAAAGCCTTCACTTGCCAGCTGAGCGTGCTGCTGATGCTGGCGCTCAAGGCCGCGGCAGACCGGGGCACGATGACGGATGAGGACATCGCCGATCATGCCGCCGCCCTGCGCGGGTTGCCGACCGTGCTGAACGCCGCGCTCGATCAGAACCGGGCGATCCGCAAAGCCGCCCAACGCCTGTCCGAGGCGCGCGACGTCCTGTTTCTGGGCCGTGGCCTGATGTACCCGCTGGCAATGGAAGGCGCGCTGAAACTGAAGGAAATCAGCTATATCCACGCCGAAGGTTATGCGTCAGGAGAGTTGAAACACGGCCCCATCGCCCTGATCGACAAACATATGCCCGTGGTTGTCATGGCACCCCGTGACACCGTGTTCGACAAGACCGTGTCGAACATGCAGGAAGTGATGGCGCGCAAGGGCAAGGTGATCCTGGTCTCTGACGATGACGGCATTGACGAGGCCGGCGACGGAGTATGGAGCACCATCCGCATGCCGCATGTTCACACCAGCCTTGCACCGATCCTGTATTCGGTTCCCGCGCAATTGCTGGCCTATCACACGGCGGTTGCCAAGGGCACGGATGTGGATCAGCCGCGCAATCTGGCCAAGTCGGTCACGGTAGAGTGAATTATGGCCAAACAGTTCCCGCAACTTGAGGAAGTGCATCAAAAGTTCATCGAAGATCAGCGTATGTTCTTCGTCGGCACCGCCGGGGCCGAAGGTCGGGTCAATATTTCCCCCAAGGGAATGGATTCGCTGCGGGTACTGGGGCCGAACCGCATTGTCTGGATGAACCTGACCGGCAGTGGCAATGAAACGGCGGGGCATATTTTGCAGGTCAACAGGATGACGCTGATGTGGTGTTCCTTCACCACACGTCCGATGATCCTGCGCACCTATGGCACCGCACGTTGCCTGCATGTCGGGGATGATGGCTGGGACGACCTTGCCGGCCTGTTCCCAAATCACCGAAGCGCACGGCAGATCTATGACCAGTCGATCGACATGGTACAGACCTCTTGCGGCTATGCCGTGCCTTTCATGGAGTTCCAATCTGACCGCGATACAATGCAGAAATGGGTGGATGGAAAATCAGACGAGGACATCCGCTCGTATTGGGTGGAAAGAAACAGCCATACGATTGATGGAAAGCCAACCGGCGTACCGATGTGAGTCCGATGCTGAATGGATATCTCGATCAGATCAAGGCGCACGGTGACCCCGAGCGGGCGACCCAGATGGCCAGTTACCACAAGGCGGATCGCATCTATCTGGGCGTCGCGAACCCGGTTCTCAACGACCTGACCAAGGCGTGGCGGAAAGAACTGGACGTGCCGGCGCGGGTCGCATTGGCGGACGGGCTATGGCAAAGCAACATCCACGAGGGGCGACTTGCCGCATCCAAGCTGTTGACTCAGGCACGCATCCGACCGGATGCGGCGGTTTGGAATTTGCTTCAAAGCTGGCTGTCGGATTTCGATGCATGGGCCGTTGCGGACCACGCGTGCATGGCGATGCAAAAACGGCTTTCAGCAGATCCCGAACGGTTGGACGAGGTCGAACTGTGGACCCGGTCCGATCACATGTGGACCCGGCGCGCGGCCTTGGTCGCAACCCTGCCCTGGACCAAACAGAACCACCCCAAGCCTGACGATCTGCACCGCCGTGACCGCATCCTTGGCTGGGCTGCGGGATATGTTTCGGACCGCAACTGGTTTATCCAGAAATCCGTCGCCTGGTGGCTGCGCGAACTGTCCAAACATGACCCGGAACGCGTGATCGCCTTTCTGAAACAGCACGGTGATGCCATGAAGCCGTTTGCCCGCCGCGAAGCAGGCAAATACCTGAAAAATCAGTTCACATAGACCTCAAGTTCGACAAGTTCGTCGAAGGGCACCAACAGGGCCCTCATGGCGTCCAGTGACAGGCGGCTGCCGCCGCTGTCTGGACCGGAAACCGGGACCAACGTGATATAGGCCTGCGCCCCGGTCCGTGGCACGACGACACGCGCTGTAACTTCGCTGTCCACCAGCGGCGTCTGCATCCAGCGCCCCGGAGTGGTCGGATCCCCAAGCCCGGCGATGGTGGTCTTCGCCCCAACCCAGTTCGGGCGCGCGGAAACCGGTTCGGGTTGCAACACCTCTTCGGCAACTGCTGTGCCCGTTTCCGTGTCAGACACCGTCTGGGCGGGCGCGTCGCCCCCGCCGAACACTCGATCAGTCGTTGACTGCACGGCGTCGCATCCGGCCGTCATTGCGCATGTCAAAACAAGTATTTTCTTCATGCCGGAAACCTACAACCCTGCGCCCACCTGTTCCAGCGCAAAGCGCAGTTCGCCCTTGTCGCGGCCATGTTCCAGCTTTACCTATATGGCATGACAGCTCCGCTTATCGACCCGTTTGCCCGCGCCATCACGTATCTCCGCGTCTCCGTCACGGATCGCTGCGATTTCCGCTGCGTGTATTGCATGTCCGAGAACATGACCTTTCTGCCCAAGAAAGACCTGCTGACATTGGAGGAACTGGACCGGATGTGTTCGACCTTCGTCAGAATGGGAGTCGAAAAGCTGCGCATTACGGGTGGTGAGCCTTTGGTGCGTCGCAACATCATGACGTTCTTCAATTCGATGACACGTCATCTGGACAGCGGTGCATTGAAGGAGTTGACGCTGACAACCAACGGTTCGCAACTGCACCGATTTTCCGAAGACCTGTATGCGGCCGGTGTGCGTCGGGTGAATGTCTCGCTGGACACTCTGGATGATGACAAGTTCGCCAAGGTGACGCGCTGGGGTCGCCTGAAACAGGTTTTGAACGGAATCGACGCCGCGCAAAAAGCTGGCCTGCGGATCAAGATAAACGCCGTTGCCCTGAAAGGGTTCAACGAGCCCGAACTTCCCAAAATCACGGAATGGTGCGCCCAGCGGGATATGGATCTGACCTGGATCGAAGTCATGCCCATGGGCGATATAGGAAACGAAGACCGCCTGGATCAGTACTGGTCGCTCAAGGACGTGCGGAAAGAATACGAAAACCGCTATTCGGTCACCGATCTGGCCGAACGCAGCGGTGGCCCAGCCCGTTACGTGCGGCTCGAGGAAACCGGCCAGAAAATCGGTTTCATAACGCCACTGTCGCACAATTTCTGTGAAAGCTGCAACAGGGTCCGCCTAACCTGCACGGGCGAACTTTACATGTGCCTGGGTCAGGAAGACATGGCCGACCTGCGCGGTGCCCTGCGCGATCATACCGACACCGAACAGCCACTTGAAGACGCGATCCGATCTGCGATCAATCTCAAGCCCAAAGGGCATGACTTCGACTATTCCCGCCAAGCCGTCGATGGCCGGATGAGCCGTCACATGAGCCATACAGGCGGCTGATATGCCGGATCACGACGGCCGCCCCACGGCGTTGTACCATGTGTACTGCGCCCTCACGTCTCTGGCCGCGCCCCTGATATGGCGGGTCGTTCGGAACAAGCTGCGGGAAGCAAACGTACCCGACAAGCGTCAACAAGAACGCCTTGGCCATGCCAGCCTGCCCAGACCGAGTGGGCGTTTGGTCTGGTTCCACGCCGCCAGCGTCGGCGAAAGCCTTTCGGTTCTCAGCCTGATCAGACGGCTGGCAGATCGCCTGCCTGAGGCCGAGTTTCTGATCACCTCGGGCACCCCGACCTCAGCGGCTCTGATCGAAAAACGCCTGCCGCCCCGCACACGGCATCAATTCCCGCCGCTGGACACGGCAGGCCCGGTCCGGCGCTTTCTGAACCATTGGCAACCAGAGGGCGGAGTTTTCGTCGAAAGTGAAATATGGCCGCGTTTGATCGTCGAAAGCGCCAGACACGCCGTTCCGCTGGCCCTTCTGAATGCACGACTGTCGGACAAGTCCGTTGCCGGTTGGAAAAAACGCCCCAGAACAGCGCGGTTCGTATTGAGCAAGTTCAACCTGTTCCTGACACAAAACGACAAAACCGCAGCCAACCTGGCAGCCATGGGTGCCCCTGCCGGTCGCGTCCGGCCCGGCACCAATCTCAAGGCCATGTCAGACCCTCTTCCCATAGACCACGGCACGCTGGACGACATTGGTTCTCAGATTTCTGGCAGACCTGTGTGGATCGCCAGTTCAACCCATGCCGGTGAAGAGGAAATCGTTCTGGCCGCGCATAAATCACTTCTGGAACGCTGGCCCGATCTGCTGCTGTTGCTGATCCCCCGCCACCCAGAGCGCCGCGGCGATATCGCAAAACTACTGGACGCCTCCGATCTCAACGCCGCGTTCCGATCAGAAACTTCCCCGATCAAAACCGAAACCCAGGTATATGTCGCTGATACACTGGGCGAGACCGGCACATGGTACGCTCTGTCTCCCATCGTGTTCCTGGGCGGCTCCCTTAAAAATATCGGCGGCCACAACCCTTTCGAACCGGCCCAGGCCGGAGCCGCCGTGATAACCGGCCCCGGATACTTCAATTTTGCTGAAACTTTCGCGCCGTTGATCAAAACCGGTGGCGCCATCGAGGTTCGGACCAAAACAGATCTCTCTGCGGCGGTCGTCCATTGGCTTTCAGACGATCAAGCCCTGACCCGGGCACGCAGCGCCGCCCAATCCTGCGTCAAGATGCAAAGCAACGCACTGGACTCCGTCGTGGAAACGCTGTGCCGTTCGCTCGACCTGACGTGAGCACGCGGGATCCCTTTTCATCTGGCCAAAAAAATCCCCGGGGGTGTGGGGGCAGAGCCCCCACCCGCCCCATCAGGCCGCCGGCATCCGCTGCTCGACGATCTCTGCCCACCAGCTGCACCCGGCGGGAATCGCCTCATCGTTGAAGTTGTATTCCGGGTGGTGAACCATGGCCGTATCGCCGTTACCCACTAGAATATAGGCGCCAGGGCGCTCCTCCAGCATAAAGGCAAAGTCCTCGCCGCCCATGACCAAAGGCGCATCGTCGCAATCACCCGATACCGACCGGGCAACGGCTGCGGCAAACTCTGTCTGCTCTTCACTGTTCACCATCACCGGATACCCGCGGATGTAGGTCACATCGGCGGTGCCTCCGAACGTTGCCGCCACACCATTGCAGATCTCATTGATCCGCTTTTCGGCCAGATCCCGCATATCCTTGCTCATGGTGCGCACGGTACCCTTGATCTGAACAGTCTGCGGGATCACGTTGAACGCTTTCGACGAGGTCTCGAACGACGTCACCGACACCACGACCTGATCGATCGGATCGGCATTGCGCGACGAAATCGTCTGAAGCGCCAACACCGCCTGCGCGGCCAGTACCGTGGTATCTACTGTTTCATGCGGCTTGGCAGCATGACCGCCGCGCCCTTCGAAAGTGATGTCGAACTGATCGGTTGCGGCAAAGAAAGAGCCGGGACGGATGGCGAACTTGCCCACAGGTTGTCCCGGCCAATTGTGCATGCCGTAGACTTCCTGAATATTCCAGCGGTCCATCATGCCATCTTCGCACATTTCACGACCACCACCGCCGCCCTCTTCGGCAGGCTGGAAGATCACAACAACCGTGCCATCAAAATTTCGGGTTTCAGACAGGTACTTCGCCGCACCAAGCAGCATCGCCGTGTGACCATCATGGCCGCAGGCATGCATGGCACCCGGCGTTTTCGAGGCATAGTCCAACCCCGTCGCCTCATGGATCGGCAGCGCATCCATATCCGCCCGCAAACCGATCACCTTGCCGCTGTTGTCCGATTTGCCCTTGATCACGCCAACAACCCCTGTGCGACCGATGCCGGTGACGACCTCGTCGCAACCAAACTCCTGCAACTTCTCGGCCACCATTGCGCTGGTGCGGTGCGTTTCGAACAGGATTTCAGGGTTTTGGTGCAGATCCCGTCGCCAGGCGGTGATCTCATCCTGCAATTCGGCAAAGCGGTTTTTGACTGGCATGTCTATTCTCTCCTAATTCAGTTCAAGCCGCCGGCATTCGGCGCTCGACCATTTCTGCGAACCACGAACATCCAATCGGGATGATCTCGTCGTTGAAATCGTATTCAGGGTGATGCAACCCGGCGCTGTCACCGTTGCCCAGAACGATGAAGGCTCCGGGCCGTTCCTCCAGCATGAACGAGAAATCCTCGCCCCCCATCACCATCGGCGCCTCGATGCAGCTGCCCCCGACCGAGACTGCGGCCTCTGCCGCATATCCGGTCTGAGTTTCGGCATTGATCGTCACCGGAACGCCGCGCGAGTAATTGACGTTCACGGAACCACCGAATGTTGCTGCAATCCCTTCGGCGACCTCTTTGAGGCGCTGTTCGATCAGATCTCGCATCTGGTTGGAATGGGTCCGGACCGTGCCGCGTATCTGCGCCGACTGCGGGATCACGTTGAACGCTTTCGATGACGTCTCGACGGACGTCACCGAAAGCACGGCTTGCAGGATCGGATCGGCATTGCGCGACACGATCGTCTGCAATGCCACGATCAATTGCGACAGCATCACCGTCGTATCGACCGTCTCATGGGGTTTTGCAGCGTGACCGCCGCGCCCTTCAAGATGAATATCAAATTCGTCCGCCGCGGCCAGCAAAGGGCCCGAACGGATCGCGAACTGCCCGGTCGGCAGGCCCGGTACGTTGTGCATCGCATAGACTTCCTGAATGCCGAACCGGTCCATCAGACCGTCCTTGCACATGGCCTCGGCGCCATTCCCGCCCTCTTCGGCGGGCTGAAAGATCACGATTGCAGTGCCATCGAAATTGCGCGTCTCAGAGAGGTACTTTGCCGCCCCCAAAACCATGGCGGTATGCCCGTCATGCCCGCAGGCATGCATCGCGCCTGATGTCTTCGAGGCATAGTCCAGCCCGGTCTGTTCCTGCATCGGCAGCGCATCCATGTCGGCGCGCAGGCCAATCACACGGCCCTGCGTGTCGCTCTTTCCCCGAATGACCCCGACCACGCCGGTGCGACCGATGCCTGTAACGACCTCATCACAGCCGAATTCCTTCAGCTTTTCCGCCACCAGGGCGCTGGTGCGGTGCGTGTCGTACAGAATTTCCGGATGTTGGTGAATGTCACGCCGCCAGCCTGTGATCTCTTCATGCATCTCTGCGAGGCGGTTTTTGATCGGCATGTCACTCTCCCTCAAATTATGCGACGGGCAATCGTCGTTCCACGATCTCGGCAAACCAACTGCAACCGGCGGGAATCGCATTGTCGTCAAAATTGTATTCCGGGTGATGGCACATCGCCGTGTCCCCGTTCCCGATAAAGATGTAAGCTCCGGGCCGTTCTTCAAGCATGTAGGCGAAATCTTCCGACGGCATGATCGGATCAGTGCTGTCATTGACCTTGCCCGCCACGGCCTCGGCTGCCTCGGCGGCGTATGCCGTCTCGGCCTCGGAGTTCACAGTCACAGGATAGCCGGGCGTCCAGACGACATCCGCCTTTGCGCCGAAGGCCGAGGCCGTATCCTCGGCGATCCTGCGCACGCGTTCTTCCGCAATGGCGCGGTATTCGGGGTCGAGCGTCCGGACGGTCCCCTGCAAGCGGACGGTATGCGCGATCACGTTCGACGCGACGCTGTCCGTTTCGAACGTGCCCACGGTCAGCACCACGCGTTTGATCGGATCGACGTTGCGCGCCACGACGGATTGCAATGACACGACGATATGCGAGGCCGCCAGCGTGGTGTCTACCGCATCATGCGGTGCAGCGGCGTGTCCGCCCTTGCCGGTGATCGTGATCTCGAATTCATCAGATGAGGCCAGCAAGGCGCCGGGTCGGATCGCGAATTCGCCCACCGGCAACCCCGGCATGTTGTGCATGCCATAGACCTCATCAATGCCCCAGCGGTCCATCAGGCCGTCCTGACACATGGCCAAGCCACCCGCGCCGCCTTCTTCTGCCGGCTGGAAAATCAGAACCACAGTGCCATCGAAGTTTCGCGTTTCGGCCAGGTACTGGGCGGCCCCAAGCAGCATCGAGGTATGCCCGTCATGCCCGCAGGCGTGCATCTTGCCCGATACGGTCGACGCATAATCCAACCCCGTCGCTTCTTCGATCGGCAATGCGTCCATGTCAGCGCGCAATCCGATCACGCGCCCGGTCGTATCCTGCCGTCCCCGGATCACGGCCACGACACCCGTCCTGCCAATTCCCGGCGTGATCTCATCCACACCAAATTCCCTGAGACGCTCGACAACGAAAGCAGCCGTTTCATGCACGTCATACATCAGTTCAGGATGTGCGTGCAGGTGGCGGCGCCACTTGGTAATATCGCCATGCATCTCTGCAAGTCTGTTTTTGACAGGCATCTCAAGACCCTCCCCTGAACCACTGAGGCCACGTTGAATGTTACGCCGCGCTCAGCCTTTCAACCAATCGTTGCATGAACCCATGCCCAGCTTCGAACTGCGCGATCGATATGAACTCGTTCGGCTGATGAGCCTGCGCGATATCGCCGGGGCCGCAGATCACGGCCGAATACCCGGCCGCCTGAAACTGCCCCGCTTCGGTCCCATAGCTGACGACGTGGCTTGCGTTGTCCCCGGTCAGGGCTCGCACCAAAGCTTCGGCTTCTCCGTCCTGTTCGGGCACCAGCCCCGGGATCGCGAAATGCTCAGACAGTTCGATGCGCGCATCGGGGTGAACGGCCTGCATCCGAGCTTCGACCTGGCGGACCTGTTCGATATAGGCATCGCGCCATTCAGCCTGCGTTTCGTCCGGCACCGTGCGGAAATCCATCATGAAAGTGCAGTCTTTGGCGGTGATGTTATGGGCGGTTCCGCCTTCAATCATGCCGACATGACAGGTTGTCCAAGGCGGATCAAATACAGCCGCGATTTCGCTCTGCTCAGCAGCCATGCTTTCGGCATTTCTGTGATTTGCCCAATCGATCAAAGGCGCCGCCGCCATGATAGCGTTCACGCCAGTGTGCATAATCGAGCTGTGCACTTCGAACCCGACGATATGTGTATCGATGCCGAACCCGCCCTTATGCCCCGTTACCGCCTGCATCATCGACGGCTCACCCACTATCACTGCCGATCCCTTGGGCAGAACCTGTTGCATTGCTTCAATCATCGGCGGTGCACCGGTGCATCCGACCTCTTCATCAAAGCTGAGCGCCAGCTGAAGCGGCCGGCTGATATTGGCATAGTGTGCTTCGACCAGGGCCCAGATGGCCAGGGCGTCAAACCCCTTCATGTCGCAGGTGCCGCGACCGAAGTATCTGCCGTCTTTCTCGGTCACCGTGAAAGGATCAGTTTCCCACGGCTGACCGTCCACCGGCACGACATCCGTGTGACCGGACAGAACCACCGCGCCTTCTTCGGATGGACCAACATGCGCAAAGATCGCGGCCTTGTGCGGTTGGTCCGGATCTGGCCAGCGGTGGCTTTCGATTCCGTGGCCCTGCAAGTAGTCCTGAACCCAATCCACCAGCGGCAGATTGGTATCACGGCTTACAGTCGGAAATGAGATCAGCTGTGTCATGATCTCAAGCGGGGTCAGGCGTTTCGCCATTGGGGTCAATACCCGCTGTCCGTGGTCAGAATGAAGTGCCCTGCCTCAACCTCTTGATATTGCGAAGGTTCCGGCGTGTAGTTGGTGGGATGAATAGGAGAAGGGATCGGTTTGAAATTCAGATCCTTTTCCGATTTCCGCTTGTTCGGGTCCGCGATCGGAACCGCCTTCATCAGCGCCTGTGTATAGGGATGCTGCGGGTTCTCGAACACCCGCGCCCGGGGCCCAAGTTCGACAATGCGCCCCAGATACATGACCCCGACATAGTGGCTGACCCGTTCGACCACGGCCATGTCGTGGCTGATGAACAGGTACGACAGGCCCAGCTCGGACTGCAATTCCATCATCAGGTTCAGAACCTGCGCCTGCACCGACACGTCAAGGGCCGAGACCGCCTCATCCGCAATGATCAGCTTGGGATTCAGGGCCAAAGCGCGGGCAATGGCAATCCGCTGACGCTGACCGCCCGACATTTCATGCGGGAAGCGACGCATGAAGCTGCGCGGCAATTGCACCTTGTCGAACAATTGTGCCACACGATCCTGAAGTTCGGATCCCGACGCCACACCATAATTGCGCATCGGCTCGGCGACCTGGTCGACCAGCTGCATCTGCGGGTTCAGCGAGGCGAACGGGTCCTGGAAAATCATCTGCATGTCCAGCCGCGCCTTGCGCAAACCGGATGGATCAAGCTTCATGATGTCGACGCCGTCCAGATCAATCTCGCCCGCCAACGGCTCAACCAGCCGCAGGATCGAACGCCCCGCCGAAGACTTGCCGCAACCGGATTCCCCGACAAGACTGAGCGTCTGACCTTTGTTCAGAGTGAACGAGACATCCTCGACCGCATGAACGTTCGAAATCGTGCGCCGCAAAAGCCCGCCTTTGACCGGGAACCGTGTCGTCAGGTTCTTGACGGTCAGCAGAACCTCTTCCGTACCCGGAATTGGCGCAATGCTCTGCCCTTCGACCCCCAGCAGCTTCATCGGCTCGGGCGCGGATTTACCCTGCATCTCGCCCAGTTTCGGCACCGCGGCCAGCAGCGCCTTGGTATAGTCGTGCTGCGGGTTTTCAAAGATTTCCTTGACCGTGCCTTCTTCGACCTTGTTGCCGCGGAACATCACAACAACGCGGTCAGCCATCTGGGCAACCACGGCCATGTCGTGGGTGATGAACATCACCGCAGTTCCGGTTTCCCGCTTGAGGCGGTCCATCAAGGCCAGAATCTCGGCCTGAATTGTCACGTCCAGCGCCGTAGTGGGTTCGTCGGCAATCAACAGGCGCGGCTCACAAGCCATCGCCATCGCAATGACAACACGTTGGCGCATCCCGCCCGACAACTCGTGAGGATATTGTTTCAAACGGCGCTCGGGCTCTGGGATACGAACCTGACGCAGCAATTCCAGCGCCCGTTCCTCGGCCTGCGCTTTCGTCATGTCCTTGTGGATGCGCAGACCTTCGGTCAACTGGCGGCCCACGGTGAAAACGGGGTTCAGCGCGGTCATCGGCTCTTGAAAGATCATCCCGATCTCGTTGCCGCGAATCTGCTTCATCAGATCCTGATCGGCCTTGGCCAAGTCCATTTCTTCGCCATCACGACGATCAAACAGCAATTCACCGCCCGCGATTTCGCCGCCACCGAACTCGACCAGACGCATCAAGGACAACGATGAAACCGACTTCCCCGAGCCCGATTCGCCAACGATACAAACGGTTTCGCCTGGTTTGACCTCGAACGAGACGTCCTCAACACCAACAACGGGACCGTCTTTTGTCTGAAACTCCACCCGCAGTTTTTTGATTTGAGCAATAGGCTGATCCAGCACGTGCGCGCTCCCTTGACGAGGTTATTCTTGTTCTGAATGCCGAACGCTACGGCGGGCCGCCGGGAAAAGTCAAACCCATTACACATTTTCGCGACGGCACCACTTGCATTTTTCTCAAGTTCTGTTTCGATACCCAACGTAACCGCCTTGGGGAGGCAGCGCCGATTTATGTCGTTAGCGCTATTATCTTTATTGATCAAAAACTTACCCCGAAGCGGCAACGCCAAACCCGCAGGCCTTGCGGAGATAATCGAGACACGAACGTGTCCAATTCGGGAGTGACTTATGAAAATCAAAACCCTTTTGCTTGGTGCGATCGCAAGCACGGCAATGGCCCCGATGGCCTTTGCCGAGCGCGGTTCGGACGGCAATGTCAGCATCATCTATTGGCAGGCTCCGTCGATCCTGAACCCGTTCCTGTCCGGCGGTACGAAAGACGTGGAATCGGCCTCGCTGGTGATCGAACCACTTGCCCGCTACGACCAGGACGGCAACATGGTGCCATATCTGGCGTCTGAAATCCCGACCGTGGAAAATGGCGGTGTCAGTGAAGACCTGACGTCGATCACATGGAAAATCGCGCCGGGAATCACATGGTCTGACGGCTCTCCGTTCACCGCTGCTGACGTAAAGTTCACCGCCGATTACTGTATGCACCCGGAAGGTGGCTGCGCGCAGGTGACCAAGTTCGAAGGCGTCACCTCGGTAGAAGCTGTTGACGACCTGACCGTCAAGGTCACTTTCGACGCACCGACCCCATTCCCCTATGGCCCGTTCGTCGGCGGTGAAAGCCCGATCCTGCAGAAGGCCCAGTTCGAAAACTGCATGGGCGCCAAAGCCCCGGAATGCACCGAACAGAACTTCAACCCGATCGGCACCGGCCCCTTTGTCGTCACCGAGTTCAAGCCGAACGACGTGATCACCTTCAAGGCCAACGAAAACTATCGTGATCCGGCGAAACCTGCCTTTGCGACCGTGACCTTCAAAGGCGGCGGTGACGCGACGGCTGCAGGTCGTGCCGTCATGGAAACCGGTGAATTTGACTATGCCTGGAACCTGCAACTGGCTCCGGAAGTGATCGCACAGATGCAGGAAGGTGGCAAAGGTACGCCGGTGGCAGGTTTCGGCCCGCTGGTCGAGCGCATCATGCTGAACCAGACCAACCCGTCACCCGAGCTGCCGGAAGGCGAGCGTTCGACGGCCAAGCATCCGCACCCGTTCCTGAAGGATCCGGCCGTTTACAAAGCCATGTCCATGGCCATCGACCGTCCGCTGCTGGTGGAAATCGGCTATGGTCAGGCTGGTAAAGTGACCTGCAACTGGGTTCCGGCACCTGCGGCGTTCAACTCGACCTCGATGACCTGCGACACCCAGGATATCGAAGGCGCCAAGAAACTGCTGGATGATGCCGGCATCGTCGACACCGATGGCGACGGCGTCCGCGAGAAGGACGGCGTTCCGCTGAAGATCGTCTATCAGACCTCGACCAACGCCGTCCGTCAGGACTTCCAGGCGCTGATCAAGGAATGGTGGAGCCAGATCGGCATCGAAACCGAACTGCGCAACATCAACGCATCGGTCTTCTTCGGTGGCGACCCGGGCTCGCCCGACACGTTCCAGAAGTTCTATGCCGACGTTGAAATGTACGCCAACACCTTCAACGGCACCGATCCGCAGTCCTATCTGGGCAACGGTCTGTGCGACAAGGCACCGCGTCCCGAGACGCAGTGGCAGGGCGAAAACATCAGCCGCTTCTGCAACGAAGAGTTCGACAAGCTGCACGCTCAATTGGCCGAAACCGCTGGTCTGGAAGCGCGTGCGGAAATCGCCAAGCAGCTGAATGACATCATGGTTCAGAATGGTGGCATGATCCCGCTGGTTCACCGTGGTCGCCTGTCGGCACATGCAAACACCCTGGGTGGCGTTGTCCTGAATGTTTGGGACAGCGAGCTGTGGAACATTGCGGACTGGTACCGCAAGACCGGTTCCTAAGCACTGACCTTGCAAAACCGCGCCCCGATCGTTATCGGGGCGCGGTCATTTGCATCCCACCCCAACAAGAAGACGCATATAAAGGCGCCTCTTAATGCTTAATTTCACAATCAGACGACTGGTGCTGGCCGTTCCTACGCTGCTGTTCATCAGCCTCGTCATCTTCCTGCTCCTCGAACTCGCACCCGGCGATCCGATGGCGCAGGTTCCGCTCACCGTTCCCCCCGAAGTCAAGGAAAAGATGCGCGAGGCGCTCGGCCTTGGTCAGCCGATGCATATCCGGTTCTGGAAATGGATCGTGCAATTCTTCTGGATCGAACCGCAGGTTCTGATCGACCACATCTTCGGCACCAGTTTTTCCGCAGGCGACCTGCGCGTGATATCCTGGCAGACCCGCTCGCCCGTCATGGACATCGTCGTTCAGCGCATCCCGCAGACCCTGTGGGTTGTCGGCACCGCCTATGTGGTCGCCATCCTGATCGCCCTGCCCATCGGCATCTATTCGGCCTATCGCCAGTATTCCTGGTTCGACCAGATGGGCACCTTCGTGTCGATGGTCGGCTTCTCGGTCCCTCCATTCTTCTCGGGCGTTCTGGTGATCGTGATCTTTTCAGTCCAGTTGGGCTGGTTCCCGTCGATCTATGACACGACCCATATCGTCAACAGTTGGGACAGCTTTGTTGTTCAGCTCAAACAGATGATCATGCCGGTCATGGTGCTGGCGTTGCAGATCACGGCACAGCTCAGCCGTTTCATGCGCGCCTCGATGCTGGACAATCTCAACCAGGATTACGTCCGCACCGCCCGCGCCAAGGGGCTCAGCGAATACACGGTCGTCATGGTCCACGTCCTGCGGAACTCGATGATCCCCGTGGTCACGGTCATTGCACTGGGCATTCCGGCCATCTTCGGTGGCGCCATCATCACCGAGCAGGTTTTCAAGGTGAACGGCATCGGCCAGTTGCTGATCGGGGCCATTCAGGCCAACGACCTGCCGATGGTGCAAACCCTGACCTTCATCTTCGCCGTGCTGATCGTGCTGTTCAACCTGATCGCGGACGTCCTGTATGGCATTCTGGACCCGAGGATTCGCTATGACTGATCACGACAAATCAGACACGCTCATCCCCGACGAAGGTCTGGCCCCGGCATCCACCGCGCTGCCAACCGCTGATGTGATGGAGGAACTCACAACCCCGCCGCGCAGCCAATGGCGCGACGTCTGGGATCAGTTCAAGACACACAAGGGCGCCATGGTGGGTGCGGTGCTGTTCATCCTGATCGTGGCGGGGGTCTATCTGGGCCCCTATCTCTGGAGCATTGATCCAACGCAGATCGATATCCGGGCCCGCAATCAGGGGCCAAGCTGGGCGCATCCCTTCGGCACCGACCAACTGGGCCGGGATATTCTGGCGCGCATGATGTCGGGCGGTCAAACCTCGGTATCGGTGGGCATCACCGCGATGCTGCTGGCACTGTTCCTGGGATCGTTCATCGGCGTTCTGGCCGGGTTCTTCAAACGGCTGGATGGTCCGCTCATGCGTCTGACAGACCTGTTTCTGGCCCTGCCCCTGCTGCCCTTGCTGCTGGTCATGATGCTGCTGTTCCGCGAACCCCTGTCGGCCGCGTTCGGGCTGGAGCGCGGGATCTTCATCCTGATCGTCTGCGCCATCGGCATCACCTCGTGGATGCCTACGGCGCGGATCGTACGGGGTGACGTGCTGGCCATAAAAGAACGTGAATTCGTTCTGGCGGCCCGGTCCATCGGCACCAGCAACACTCAGATCATCACGCGGCATATCCTGCCGAACGTGTTGTCTCCGATCATGGTATCGGCGACGCTGGGGATTGCGACGGCGATCATTACCGAAAGCGCGCTTTCCTTCCTGGGTCTGGGCTTTCCGCCCGACTTCCCGACATGGGGCCGCCTGCTGTTCGACGGAGTCGATTATCTACAGCAATACCCCGAGCGTGTGTTCTGGCCTGGTCTGGCAATCTCGCTGACTGTCCTGAGCGTCAACTATCTGGGTGACGGTCTGCGCGATGCGCTGGATCCCCGCATTCGCGGACGCTGAAACAAGTTCAGTCGGCGCGCCTCAGCGCGCCGGCCAACAGCACGATCAGAACGGCCAATGGCAACAGCACAGCGAAGGCCAGACGCAGGCCGAACACTTCGGCCAAAAAGCCGATCAACGGCGGACCGATCAACAGCCCCCCATACCCCAATGTCGCCACACTTGCGATGGCTTGCCCCGGTGGCACATTCGGATCGCTGGCCGCCCGGCTGAATGCCAGCGGCATGATCACGGCATAACCTATTCCCATCAATGCAAAGCCGGCCAGCACGGGCAAGATCGTTACTGTTGAAACCACCGTGAAAACGCCCAAAGCCGCGCAAATACCGCCGAACCGGGCGGAAACGACCGGACCGAACCGGGTGATGACAAGCGCGCCTGCAAGTCGAAACGCCACCATGGTCACTGAAAACACCGCATAGCCCAAGGCAGCGACGCTTTCGGACGCCCCCGTGATGTCACGCAGATATATCGCGCTCCAGTCCGCGACGGCCCCTTCGCCCAATGCCCCGCACAAGGCGGCTATGCCAACCAGTATCAACGCACCGGATGGCAAGGCGAAAACCGTACTCTGAGGCCCTTGGGATCGGCGCGAGGTCCAGCTTACCCAGGATGACGCAAGCGCAAGGCCAACAACCACGCCACCCGCCAACAGGAAGTGCACAAGAACCGTCAGCCCCATCTGAACCGCGGCATATCCGCTGAGCGCGCCAAGTCCAGCACCAAGGCTCCACATTGCGTGGAACGAGGACATAACGGGTTTGTCATAGGCCTGCTCTACCTCGGCGGCCCATGCATTCATCGCAACATCCATCGACCCGTGAAAGGCGCCAAAGACAAACAGAAACACTGCCAGCCCCCAAAGCCCATCAGCCATGGCAAGCAGGATCAGCGACCCCGTATACAGAACCGCAATGATCCGGGTGATTGCAACAGCGCCGAAACGATCCGTAAGCCGCCCGGTTATCGGGAACGAGCAGACAGCCCCCGCAGCCATGAACAACAGGCCATATCCAAGCGCCTCATGGGACAGTTCCAGGCGGTCACGTATGGCGGGAATGCGCGACGCCCAGATTCCGAACAGGGCACCATTCAGAATGAACATGGCGGCGACAGCGCGCCATGCTGCAACTATGCTTATCATCCCAAGCCCTCGCTCTGCTTGCCCAATGCCCCTGTTCTACAGGTCAGAGGAAACTTGGCAATTGCCACTCAACCAAGCCGCTTGCGAATGCGTCGCACCGAGTACCACACCCCGGCGACAACCGGGATCGTAACCGCCGCCGTCAGCATGCCCTTGCTGATGCCCGAGGCCGTCAGCGGATACAAAAGATAGCTGACCAGCGAAACCGCGTAATAGCTGATGGCAACCACGGAAAGCCCCTCGACCGTATGTTGCAAGCGCAGTGCCAGATCAGCCCGACGGTCCATGCTTTCCAGCAACGCCTGGTTTTGCGCGCTGCGTTCCACATCCACTCTTGTCCGCAGCAACTCACCCGCGCGGATCGCCCGATCCGACAAAGCCTGAAGCCGGCGTTCCGTGGATTTCACGGTGCGAATTGCAGGGTCATATCGGCGCATCATGAAATCGGCGAAATTCTGACCACCTTCGAAACGCTCTTCTCGCAACACTTCGATCCGCTGGTTGACGATGGCCTCATAGGCCCCGGTGGCCCCGAACCGGAAGGAACACCGGGCCGACAAAGTTTCGAGCTCGATCGACGTTGCCAGCAAATCCTGCAACAGCGCGTCAGGCTGCGTCGAGTTGCCAGTCATCTGCCCCATCAATCGGGTGAGTTGCCCGTCCAGCTCTCCGATACGCGGCATCAGCTGCTTGACGCGCGCGAAACCCAGCATCGACATCGCCTTGTACGTTTCAATTTCGCAAAGTCGCTGAATGATCCGTCCCGTCCGGCGCCGTCCGGTGCCCTCGGCCACGAACAAGGCAAAGCGCATGTGACCGGCCGGATCGATCCGAAAATCACTGGCACAAACTGCGGCATCGTCCAATACCCTGGACACGGCCAGACTTTCCGGCTCGAACCAATCCAGCAGTTTCGACTTCACCACGTCGTCACTGTCGCGCTCAACGACGCGCAACAATACTGATGTAACCCTCTGGCCCGGACTGGCGATCAACCAATCGGGCGGAAAGACCTCAAAGTCAGCCGGATCAAAGGCGCGATCACTCACATTCTGCGCGATCGCCGTGTAGGTCACAAATTCGGTATGCTGCTCCCACTTCAACCAATGGCGGCCAATCTGGCCCGCGTAATGCGTGGCATCCGGCCGAGGGTGCTGCGCACCGTGGCGATCCAGCAGGTCGATCAAATGAGCCAAATCCTCACGTCGATCGCGCGCCACGGCGGCCTCGGGCTTTTTGATCGCAAGAAAGACCACCGTACAGGGCATTGACGCGACCGGGAAGGGTCGCGCATGCAGTTCATTTGCCAGCGCATAGCGAAGGGGATGGTCGTCTATCGGTGTCATGTATGGCTCCGCCTCGTCACGCGCACTATACGGCACATAATTGATACATCAATTCTCTTTTTATTTCATATACTTAGAGGGATACAACGGTATACAACCCTGCTATCTCATTGATTTGGCTGCCACAGCTCGATGGGGTTGCCTTCGGGATCATGAATGCGGGCAAATTTTCCAACTTCGCTGTCCCAGTCAGGATTGGTTTCCACCGTGATTCCAGCCTGCTCAAGCTGCGCCGTCAGCGCGGCCAGGTCATCAACACGAAAATTGATCATCCACTGCTGATCGGTCCGTCCGAAATATTCAGTGTCCTCCTCAAATGGCGCAAAGACCGTATAGCCTTCACGCTGCTTCCAGGGCACGGGGTCATAATGATTGACGCCCAGGTGCTTCTCATACCAGGCGCTCAGCGCTTTAGGGTCGCGGGCGCGAAAGAACACTCCGCCAATACCATTCACTTTCTCCATCCTCGACCTCCTGCCATCTGTTCCGCCACCCCAGACTACCACACTCCGCCTGCTTCATCTGGCTGGAAATATCCTGGGGGTTTGGGGGCAACGCCCCCATGCACACTCAAAAAGAAAAGGGCGCCCAAAGGCGCCCTTTGCAATCTGATCAAACGCGACGATCAATCGATCATCGGCAGCAGCTTGTCCAGCGACTCCTTGGCGTCGCCGTAGAACATCCGGGTGTTCTCTTTGAAGAACAGCGGGTTTTCGATGCCGGAATACCCGGTGCCCTGCCCACGTTTCGAGACAAACACCTGCTTGGCTTTCCAGCATTCCAGAACCGGCATTCCGGCGATGGGGCTGTTGGGATCTTCCTGCGCCGCCGGGTTCACGATGTCGTTCGAACCGATGACGATGGCCACATCTGTGTCCGGAAAGTCGTCGTTGATCTCGTCCATTTCCAGAACGATATCATACGGCACCTTCGCTTCGGCCAGCAGAACATTCATATGGCCCGGCAAGCGGCCCGCCACAGGGTGGATTGCGAAACGAACGTTCTTGCCCTTGGCCCGCAGCTTGCGCACCAGTTCGGAAACCGATTGCTGCGCCTGTGCCACGGCCATCCCATAGCCCGGAATGATGATCACGCTGTCCGCGTCGTTCAAAGCCGCAGCAACGCCATCAGCCTCGATGGCGATCTGTTCGCCTTCAACGGCCATTTGTTCGCCCTGCGGGCCACCAAAACCGCCAAGGATCACGCTGACAAAGTGGCGGTTCATCGCCTTGCACATGATGTAGGACAGGATCGCACCCGACGAGCCCACCAGCGCACCGACCACGATCAGCAGGTCGTTGCCCAGCGAGAAACCGATCGCCGCAGCCGCCCAACCCGAATAGCTGTTCAGCATCGACACCACCACCGGCATGTCAGCGCCGCCGATGCCCATGATCAGGTGATAGCCGATGAATAACGCCGCCAGCGTCATCAGGATCAGCGGGAACAGACCACCTGTCGATGTGTACCAGATCAGGCAGATCAGCGAGAGACCCGCTGCCGCCGCGTTCAACGCATGGCCACCGGGCAGCTTGGTCGCTGCCGAGGTCACCTTGCCCGCCAACTTGCCATAGGCGACGACCGACCCGGTAAAGGTGATCGCACCGATGAAGATGCCCAGGAACAATTCCACATGCAGGATTGCCAGCTCAGCCGGGGTTTTCTTGGCAATCAGCTTGGCAAAAGACCCCAGATCGGACAGATCCGCCTGGCTGGCACTGTCCGCAATGGCCATGACCTGTGCCACGTTGCCGATCTCGAAATGCGCGTTGAAGCCAACGAACACGGCCGCAAGACCGACCAGCGAGTGCATCGCCGCAACAAGCTGCGGCATCTCGGTCATCTGGACGCGCTGCGCAACATATTGGCCGATGAAACCACCGCCCGCAATCAGCAGCAGCGACAGAAGCCACAGACCCGAGCCCGGGCCAACCAGCGTGGCGAATACCGCCAGCGCCATACCGACGATGCCATACCAGACCGCGCGCTTGGCGCTTTCCTGGTTCGACAGGCCGCCGAGCGAAAGGATGAAAAGGACAGCCGCAACAACATAGGCGGCAGTGGTGAAGCCATAATCCATGTGCCCGGCCTCCTTAAGATTTCTGGAACATGGCGAGCATGCGCCGGGTTACGAGGAAACCGCCGAAGATGTTGATCCCGGCCATGAAAACGGACAGTGCCGCCAGCAGAATGACCAGGAACGACCCCGATCCGATCTGCATCAAAGCCCCGACGATGATGATCGACGAGATCGCGTTGGTGATCGCCATCAGCGGAGTGTGCAGGCTGTGTGCGACGTTCCAGATCACCTGGAAGCCCACAAAGATGGCCAGCACGAAGACGATGAAGTGCTGCATGAAACTGGCCGGAGCGATCAGCCCCACCAGCAGCATGAGCGCGCCACCGACACCCAGCAGGGTGAACTGCTGCTTGGTCTGCGCCTTGAAGGCCGCGATTTCCTGCGCCTTCTTTTCTTCCGGGGTCAGTTCCTTGACCTCGGGCTTTTTCTGCGCCGCGATCGCCTGCACCTTGGGTGGCGGCGGCGGGAAGGTGATCTCACCCTCATAGGTCACTGTCGCGCCGCGGATCACGTCATCTTCCATGTCGTGGTTGATCTGACCGTCCTTTTCAGGCGTCAGATCGGTCATCATGTGACGGATGTTTGTCGCGTACAAAGACGAAGACTGCGCTGCCATCCGGCTGGGGAAGTCGGTATAGCCGATGATGGTCACGCCATTGGGCGTCACGACCTTCTCGTCCGGCACGGTACCTTCGACGTTCCCGCCACGCTCGGCCGCAAGGTCAACGATGACCGAGCCCGGCTTCATTGCCTTGACCATGTCTTCCAGCCACAGCTTTGGCGCCGGACGGTTGGGGATCAGGGCCGTCGTGATGACGATATCCATTTCCGGGGCCAGCTCTCGGAACTTGGCCAGCTGCGCGTTGCGGAACTCTTCTGACTGGACGGACGCATACCCGCCGGTGGCCGCACCATCCTGCTGTTCTTCTTCGAAATCCAGATAGACGAACTCGGCCCCCATCGATTCGACCTGTTCGGCCACCTCGGGGCGCACGTCGAACGCGTAGGTAATTGCACCCAGCGAGGTCGACGTCCCGATCGCGGCAAGCCCGGCAACACCGGCCCCGACGATCAGAACCTTCGCTGGCGGCACCTTGCCAGCCGCAGTCACCTGACCGGTGAAGAAACGGCCAAAGTTGTTGCCGGCTTCGATCACGGCGCGGTAGCCGGCAATGTTGGCCATCGACGACAACGCGTCCATCTTCTGCGCGCGTGAAATACGCGGCACCATTTCCATGGCGATCACATTTGCGCCTTTGGACTTGGCAAGTTCCATTCCTTCTTCGTTGCCGGCAGGATTGAAGAAGGAAATCAGCGTCTTGCCCTTGGTCAGACGCTTCAGTTCCGTCTCGGTCGGGATACGAACCTTGGCGATGATATCTGCGGCCTTCCAAAGCGATGCCGCGGTCTTGACAACCTCAACGCCCACGGCCTCATACGCCGCGTCCGAAAAACCGGCGGCAGCACCTGCGCCTTTTTCGATCAGGCACTCATAGCCCAGTTTTTGCAGTTGCACGGCCGAGTCCGGTGTCATCGCGACCCGGTTCTCGCCGTCCAGTATTTCCTTTGGCGTGCCTATCTTCACTGGCAGTCCCCCTAATTCTTACTCGGTCTGAGCGGGTGATCGGTATTCTTTGTTAAGCAAAGATGTATCCTGCGCAACATTATTTCGCAAGCGCAGCATTTTTGACGTGATGTCATTGCAGAATCCACCCTAAATCCAGCGCCGTGTCTTGCGTTCGTAACGCGCGAAGTCGGCGCGAAAGGTACGACGCAGGCGGTCTTCTTCTGGTAGGATGAACCGACGCTCCAACACCCAGACGAAGACTGGCACAAGAACCAGGGACAGGACGGCATCAAACCGAAGGATAAGGCCCGCAAGAATCAGAACGTCGCCCACATAGATCGGATTGCGACTGCGCTTGTAGATACCGGATTGCACCATCGATGACGGGGTTTCATGCGGGATGACGGTTGTCTTGTGACGGCGGAATTCGACCACCGCCAGGACAGCCATCAGGATTCCACCTCCGATCAACACCCCGCTCAGAAGATCCGTCAAACCACCCTCAAGCGACAGACCCAGCTTCAGATACTTGGCCTGCAACCAGGCAAGAGCTGCAAAAGCAATCAACCAAACCGGCGGAACGTCCATCCAGCGCATGCAAAGCCCTCATTGAATGACGACAAGATCAAGCACATGTCGCTTCTGCGCGATGTCCTACCGCTTTTGAGCCAAAATGGCAAAAGACCAGTATGTCGCATCGCATGGACTCATTATCGTGGATCGACTACCTCAATAGCAATCACCGACGTTCACACGAGTTAGCGAGCCTTCATGACTGATTTTGCGGCAACCAAAGCCATGTTCGACCTGCCAGAGGGCGTCATCTATCTGGATGGCAACTCTCTGGGCCCCCTGCCGAAATCAGCCGGTGCCCGAGTGCAACGGATGCTGACGGACGAATGGGGCCAGATGCTGATCACCGGATGGAACAAGGCTGGTTGGATGGGCCTGCCCACCGCGCTTGGTGACCGGATTGGCCGCCTGATCGGAGCAGAGCCCGGCAGCGTGGTGACCGGAGACACCTTGTCGATCAAGGTCTATCAGGCCGTGGCCTCGGCCCTTGAACTGAATCCGGATCGCAAAGTGGTTCTGTCGGATAACGGCAACTTTCCTTCGGACCTGTATATGGCGGATGGCTTGCTGCGCTCGCTTGGGGACGCGTATGAGTTGCGCGTCGTTGATCCCGAAGCCGTGGCCGGCGCAATCACCGAAGAGGTCGCTGTTCTTATGTTGACCGAGGTGGATTACCGCTCGGGTCGGATGCACGACATGAAGGCGCTGACCGAACTGGCGCATGCCAACGGCGTGATAACGGTCTGGGATCTGGCCCATTCCGCGGGGGCCATCCCCGTGGACCTTTCAGGGTGCAACGCCGATTTCGCGGTCGGGTGTACGTACAAATACCTCAACGGCGGCCCCGGCGCGCCAGCCTTCATCTATGTCGCGCCGAGGTTGGCGGAACGCGCACGCCCCGCCCTGTCCGGATGGCTGGGGCACGAAGCGCCGTTTGCCTTCGATCTCGACTACCGCCCCGGCAGCGGCATTGAACGGATGCGGGTGGGAACGCCGCCCATCATCCAGATGACGGCCTTGTCGGCTGCGATGGACATCTGGGATCTGGCGGACATGGCCGACGTCCGGGCCAAATCGATTGAACTGACCGAGCTTTTCATAGAACGCGTCGAGGCAACCTGCCCGGATCTGCAACTGGCCAGCCCCCGTGATCCGCAGCAGCGTGGCAGCCAGATCTCGTTCCGTTTCAAGGAAGGGTATGCCGCCATGCAGGCCCTGATCGCCCGTGGCGTGATCGGAGATTTTCGAGCACCCGACATAATGCGGTTCGGCTTTACACCTTTGTATATCGACGAAGGCGATGTCGAACGCGCCGTCGGGATTATGGCCGATATCATGCAGAACCGCCTGTGGGACACGCCCGAACACAGGATCCGTCAGCGCGTTACCTGACTTCGAGTCCGGCGCCGAAAAGGGCCGCGACCTGTGCGACCTGCTGTTCATAGACCTCGGCCCCGGCGCCAATCAGCTTCAGCCCCTTGAGCGTGGCCGTGATCGTCCGACCGATCTCTGCCGCGTCAGCCAGCAGGCGAACCCGACCCGCCTTTTCCTGTTGCGTCAGCCAGTCCGCATAGAGCGCGGCCAGCTTGGCCTCACCCGCCGCGATGATTTCCGCAGACAGGGATTTTGTGTTGTCGAGGATTTCAAGCCCGTGGGGCGAGGCCAGAATTTTTGCCATTCCCTCGGTCTGCGCCTGAATTGCGCGGGTCAGAACCTCAGGCACCGACCCTTGCGTCGCCAGCGCTTCGGCCACCGCAACGCTCTTTTCGGCATAGTACAGCTCGGTCAGCTTGCTGACGATCGCCTCTTTGTTCTTGTAATGCAGATACACCGCCGGCCGAGACATCCCCGCGCCGCGCGCGATATCGTCCATCGAGGTCTTTCTATATCCATAAGTGGAAAACGCCTGAAACGCCGAGTTCAGGATCGCCTGTTGCCGTGAGCGGTCACCATTGTCTTTCATATCCGAAGCCCTGACATTTTTTGTTCAATTTGTCAATTGACACCCTGACACTTTTCTACAATTATGTCAGAAACCAGCCACAGCAACACGAGGTGCGCCATGGCGACGACCCTGAAGATCAACGGCAAGCAACATCAGGTGGATCTGCCTGATGACGTCCCCCTTCTTTGGGTTCTGCGGGACGAGGTCGGGCTGACCGGCACCAAGTTCGGCTGCGGCGTGGCCGCATGCGGGGCCTGCACCGTGCATATCGATGGCGAGGCCGTGCGCTCGTGCCAGGTGGCGCTGTCGGATGTCTGGGGTGACGTGACCACGATCGAAGGGCTCGGCTCGCCGGACGCGCTGGCCACGATCCAACAGGCCTGGATTGATCATCAGGTCGCGCAGTGCGGATACTGCCAGTCCGGCCAGATCATGCAGGCCGCGGCATTGCTGGCGGAAAACCCGGACCCCTCTGACGCAGACATCGACGAAGCGATGCAGGGCAACCTGTGCCGCTGCGGCACCTATCCCCTTATCCGCGCAGCAATCCATGACGCGGCATCCAAGCTGAAGGAGGCGTAAGCAATGGCTTCCGTTGGAAAAATCCTCCGCCGTACGTTCCTGATCGGCTCTGCCGCGATCGTTGGCGGCGTGGCCTTCGGGGCCTATTACGTGACCCGCCCCGCGGCCAACCCCTTGAAACCCCGCGAAGGAGAGGCAGCGCTGAACCCGTTTGTGCTGATTGACCAGAACGGCGTCACCTTGTTCGCGCCCCGCGCGGAAATGGGTCAGGGCGTCCGAACCACATGGGCCGCGCTGATCGCCGAGGAACTGGATGTCGATCTGGATCAGATCACCGTTCTGCACGGCCCCGCAGCGGCGGCCTATTACAACTCGGCCCTTGTGGGCGAAGGGTTGCCGAACAAGGGATACGATATCTCGAATTTCCAGCACAATCTGGGCGAGGCGCTGGGTGTTCTGGGCAAGACGCTCAGCCTGCAAGTCACGGGTGGCTCGACCTCGATGAAAGATGGGTTCGACCGGATGCGGCAAGCCGGTGCTTCGGCCCGTGAAACACTCAAACGCGCGGCCGCAGACCGGTTGGGCGTCGACCCTTCGGATCTGAAAACGGCGTCAGGCCATGTCATTGCCCCCGACGGCGACAAGATCGCCTATTCAATGCTTGCCGAGGATGCCGCCGGGCTGGAACCCGTTGAGGTACCGTTGCGAGACCCGTCTGAATGGCGCTATCTGGGCCGAAGCCAACCGCGTCTCGACATGGTGGGCAAGGCGACGGGCACCGCTGAATTCGGCGTCGATGTCCGCCTGCCGG
Source organism: Ruegeria sp. A4 (assembly GCF_056543025.1). NCBI lineage: Bacteria > Pseudomonadati > Pseudomonadota > Alphaproteobacteria > Rhodobacterales > Roseobacteraceae > Ruegeria > Ruegeria sp. A4. Next base: position 1,260,624 of record NZ_JBQGAW010000001.1, read on the forward strand.
GCATGAAATTCGCCAGCGTGCGAATGAACCCCAAACTGGGCGGCGCGATGAACGGCTTTGACGACAGCGCCGCAAGATCCATGCCCGGGGTTGAGCAGGTCGTCGATCTGGGCACAGGCGTGGCCGTGATCGCAAGCAACACATGGTTGGCCAATCAGGCAGTCGAGGCCATTGATGTCGATTGGGGCGACGCGCCCTATCCGCCGGAAACCGAAGACATCTTTGCCAAGATCGCCGAGGCGTTTGACGACGCACCGAACTCGACCATGCGCGACGACGGCGATGTCAGCGCGAGCCCTGAAAACGCCACTGAAATCACTGCCGAGTATCGCGTGCCCTATCTGGCCCATGCAACGATGGAGCCAATGAATGCCACCGCGCTCTACACGGGAAATGCGTTGGAACTCTGGTGCGGCAACCAGGCCCCCACACTTATTCAGTTCCGCGTCGCCAACACTGCCGGTCTGGATACCGAAGCCGTCCAAATCCACACCACCTATCTGGGTGGCGGGTTTGGTCGCAGGGGCGAACTGGATTTCGGCGAAATCGCAACCAAGGTTGCCATGGCCATGCCCGGCACACCGGTTCAGACGACCTGGAGCCGCGAAGAGGACATGCGTCACGACTATTTCCGCCCCGGCGCCATCGCCCGGATGCGCGGCGCGGTTCAGGACGGCAAAGCCGTGCTCATTGACGGGAAGGTCGCGGCCCAATCTCCGACCCAACAGGCAGTCGAGCGCTACACCGGGTTCCCCGGCGGCGGCCCTGACAAGGTGCTGGTCGAAGGTTTCTTCAACCAGCCCTACGCGGTACCGAATTACCGCATGAGCGGCCACATTGCTGATTTGGCTGTTCCCGTGGGGTTTTGGCGCTCGGTCGGCAACAGCCATAACGGCTTTTTTCACGAGACATTCATGGATGAGATGGCTCATGCCGCAGGCCGTGACCCGCTGGAGTTCCGGCTGGACCTGATGAAGAACGAACACGCGCCGTCGGCGGGATGTTTGGAAGCCGTGAAGGAAATGTCACGCTGGACGGGTCAGACGACCGAAGGCGTCGGTCGGGGCGTGGCTTTCACATACAGCTTCGGCACTCCGGTGGCCCAGGTCATCGAAGTGGTCGATGAAGACGGCACCATCCGCATCAACAAGGCCTGGATTGCCTGCGACATGGGGCTGGCGCTGGACCCGGAAAACGTCAAGGCGCAGATGTTCGGCGGTATGATGTACGGCCTGTCTGCCGCATGTTTCGGCGAGATCACCTTTGCGGAAGGCGAAGTCGAGCAGTTCAACTTCCCCGACTATGACGCGATGCGGATGCACACAGCCCCGCAGGTCGAGGTGCGCGTGCTGGAAACCAATCGGCATATGGGTGGTGCGGGCGAGCCCGGAACACCGCCTTCGATGCCGGCACTTGGCAATGCGCTTTTCGACCTGACGGGCAAGCGCGCACGTTCCCTTCCGCTGATCAATCAGTTCAACCTATTGATCTGATCGTCTTGGCGCCGCCTTTTGACTTGAGGCGGCGCTTTCCTTTTTCGCCCCTTGAGGATCAGAAGCTGACAGAAAGAAAAATGGACGCTTCGGTCGTATCCAAATCATCTTCGAACAAACTCAGATATCCCAGTGTCGCCTCGACAATAACGGCCTCACTCGCGCGCGCGCGCACCCCCACGCGCGATGCCCAAGTCAAGTCGGTCTGCGATCCAGCGCCTAATCCAACATTTTCACGGTCGAACCAGTAGGTCGCGCTCAGCGTCGCAAACGGAGACACAATCGATCGCGAAGTGACAAATGGCCTGCTGATTTCCAACTCAGGTGTTAAGGCGCTGTAACTCGCTGAAGCAACTTCGCCAACTATGTTGACCGGAACACCTGCCACAGTGCCGCTCAGATCATAGTCTTCTGCGCTGTAGTTGTAATAGTCATAGGCAATCGACGGACGTAACAGGAAATTCCCGGCCTCGTACTGACCGATCGCCTCCAGATTGGCTCGCCACCGGGTCCGGTCGAAATCGCCACTTAACCCCAGCACGTTCACATCCGTCGAAAACTCGCCGAAGGTCGCCAGTCCATTCAGCACCCATCTCTCGGACATGCGCCAGGCAAAATAGGGTCCCGCAGCAAGCCCTTTAGTGTCTTGTCTGAATTGACCCTGAAAGCCTTCGACATCAAGGTTTTCATATTCAACCTGAAATCCAACGACCAAGTCCGGCCTGACAAGCCTGTCGAACCCCGCCGCGAAATAGTTGTCATTTATGTCGACTTCTCTGACCCCGCGCGTGTCTTCGATTTCGGTATAGGTGAAATCTGTCCATACATTCCATGTGGACGGCGGCGCGAGATCTCGGCCTTCGGTCAAAGGAGGGCCCACAATAGGAGCAGTAACAGAGGGATCACATAATGCCGCGTCTAATTTACCCGTCGCTGCGTCAACACACTCAACACCGACAGCGTATACCCCGTCAGCAGCACTTTGTGGTCGAGTACGAGGTATAGCGGCCGCAGTTCCACCTCCGGCAAAACCACCACCAGAGCCACCGGAACCGCCACCGGAGCCACCAGAACCACCTCCACCAACGGAGCCACCTGAACTTCCACCGCCGCCAAAGCCGCCACCGGAGCCGCCTGAGCCCCCTCCACCGCCAAAGCCGCCGCCAGAGCCACCTGAACCGCCTCCGCCGCCAAAGCCGCCGCCAGAACCACCTGAACCGCCACCACCGCCAAAGCCGCCGCCAGAGCCACCTGAACCGCCACCGGAGCCGCCTCCGCCACCACCTCCACCGGGCAAGCTCCAGTTTCTCTGTTGGTTTTGAGTATCGATCAGGCAATCCTTGCCATTTGGCGCTCCACCGATTTCGAACAATCGGTGCACTCCACCATTTCCGTTAGAGACAAAGGGTGAAAAGCTTAGATGAACGCCTCTGCGAGACTTGTTCCACGTGTCCACCGTTGTGTTGCCTTGCGCGGCTTCCAAACGAAAACCGCCTTGCTCAGTCGCAGACAACCAAACGGAGGATGCTGAATCACGCGTGCGTCCGATGTAGAGCAACTCACCTAAAGAACCACACTGCTGCGCCATCACTTCAGCTGCGAAACCGGAAGTTGCTAAAAATGTCGCTGCGAGAAACCTAACTGAACACAGTCGTCTTTGGGTTGATCCTTGCATATCTCAATCTCGCACCGTTTCGTGGCATCGGGGGCAAGCATTCAGACCTGCTGGCGGATAAACAAGGGTATTGGGCTCGTCTCATAAACAATTATTCGAATGTTGCGATTCAGAGACGGGGAGTCGAGGGCAGCCCGCTGGCGCCGGTCAAGCAGATTGCCTTAGCCTTGCAGAACGATTTCTACAATTCCAGTTTCTAACCGCATCGCCGAAGGCTTCGAACAGGGGGCGAGAGACCGGGTCATTGATCGCGTCCCATTCCGGGTGCCATTGAACCGACAGGGTAAAGCCGGGCGCATCCTTGATGTAAATCGCCTCGGGCGTCCCGTCCGGTGCATGGCCATCAATGACCACGCGCTGCCCAATCGTTTTGATGCCCTGACCGTGCAAGGTGTTGGTCATGACCTCGGTTGCGCCGAACAGTTTGTGGAAAACGCCGCCGTTTTCCAGTGTCACCACGTGGCGCAGGGCAAACTTTTCCTCCAGGGTTCCATCGGGCGGCATCCGGTGGTTCATCCGCCCCGGCAGATCGCGGATCTCGGGATAAAGCGTTCCGCCCATGGCAACGTTGACTTCCTGAAACCCCCGGCAGATGCCCAAAAACGGCTGTCCCCTTTCAACGCAGGCGCGAACCAGCGGCAGAGTTATGGCGTCTCGTGCCCGGTCGAATTCGCCATGGGCATCGGTTGCAGGTTCCCCGTATTCTTCCGGGTGCACATTCGGGCGACCGCCGGTCAGCAAAAAGCCGTCACAGACCTCCAGCAACTCATCGACCGACACGTAACGCGGATCTGCGGGTATCAATAACGGAAGACATCCTGACACGTTGGCCACGGCATCCGAATTCATCGTTCCCCCAGCATGTGTGGGGTATTGATCGTTCATGAGGTACGAGTTGCCGATGATACCGACGACAGGCCGAGACATTCCGCTTTCCCTGCTGTTGTTGTGCCTGTCAAGGAAGCTAGCGGCAGCGGTTTTAACGTGCAAGAATACACGCCCTGCATGAAAGCGCAGGGACGTGTTCGAAGACGCACTGTACGTTCTGGTCTGCCCAGCTTAATTGGAAAAATTTTCCAACAAACAGCTACGCGGGGGAATAATTTCCCCACTCAGATGGAAAGACGTATAAATACAACGCTCTCGTTAAATCTCGCCGATCAGGCCGGCTGCCTCGATCCCCGCCATTGCGGCCAGCGCATCATTGTCTGATGTGTCTCCGGTAACCCCGACGGCGCCGATCACGGCCCCCTTGCGATCACGCAACAGCACGCCACCCGGAACAGGCACGACCTGACCACCATAGACGCCATTCACAGAGGCCATGAAATAGGCCTGTGTTTCAGCGCGCTGCATCTGCGCGGTGCCCGCCATTCCCAGCATGACCGACCCATAGGCCTTGCCCTGCGCAATCCCGAACCGGCCCGGTGCTGCACCATCCTCGCGCTCGAACGCAATAACATGCCCACCGGCGTCCAGAACCACGACGGAGAGCGGCTTCAACTCCATCTCTCGGCCCTTTTCCAGGGTTTTTCGGATGATGGTGCGGGCCTTGCGTAGGGAAACTGACATCTGAAGGTCCTCTCGTCAGATTGAAGTTCGACAAAGCCCGCAAACGATCAGTCTGTGGGCTTTTGTCGGTGTTATCTTTGGCTGGCTTTCAATTCCAGACGGCGCGCATGCAGGACCGGCTCGGTATAGCCCGAGGGCTGAACCCGGCCCTTGAACACCAGATCGCATGCGGCCTGAAAGGCGATACCGTCAAATCCCGGCGCCATCGGCGTGTAATTCGGATCGTCTTCATTCTGGCGATCCACGACGGCGGCCATCTTTTGCAGTGCGGCCATAACCTGAGCTTCATCCACGATGCTGTGATGCAGCCAGTTGGCCAGTGCCTGCGACGAAATCCGGCACGTCGCGCGGTCTTCCATCAGGCCGACATCGTTGATGTCGGGCACCTTGGAACAACCCACGCCCTGATCGACCCAACGTACGACATAGCCGAGGATACCCTGCGCATTGTTTTCAAGTTCACGCGTGATTTCCTCGTCACTCAGATTGCGCCCAGCCAGCAAGGGGATGGTCAACAGATCCTTCAACGCACCGCGTGCGCCGCCTGCGGCCAGCTCGTCCTGACGGGCCAGCACATCGATCTTGTGGTAATGCGTTGCGTGCAGGGTCGCGGCCGTGGGCGACGGCACCCAGGCACATGTCGCTCCGGCCATTGGGTGGCCGATCTTGGCCTCAAGCATATTGCCCATGCGATCCGGCATGGCCCACATGCCCTTGCCGATCTGCGCCTTGCCCTTCAGGCCACAGGCCAGACCAATATCGACATTGCGATCTTCATAGGCCGCAATCCATGGCGTATTCTTGATGTCGCCCTTGGGCAGCATCGGACCGGCCTCCATCGAGGTATGAATTTCATCGCCGGTCCGGTCCAGGAAACCCGTATTGATAAAGGCGACCCGTGATTTTGCGGCGCGAATGCACTCTTTGAGGTTGACCGAGGTGCGGCGTTCCTCATCCATGATGCCCAGTTTCACCGTGTTGCGCGGCAGGCCCAGAATGTCTTCGACCATGTCGAATATCTCGACCGAGAACGCAACTTCCTCAGGTCCGTGCATCTTGGGCTTCACCACATAGACTGAGCCCTCGACAGAATTGCCCCCGTCTTGCTTCAGGTCGTGCATGGCGATCAGGGTGGTGCACAGAGCATCCATCAGGCCTTCGCCGATCTCGCGCCCTTCTGCGTCAAGCACGGCCGGGTTGGTCATCAGGTGACCCACGTTGCGCACGAGCATCAGCGACCGGCCTTTCAGCTTGGCCTGATCACCCGACGGAGTGGTAAAGCTCAAGTCCTCGGCCAGTTTTCGAGTGAACGTGGTGCCGCCCTTGGTGACCTCTTCGGTCAGGTCGCCTTTCATGAGGCCCAACCAGTTGCCATAGGCCACGACCTTGTCGGCAGCATCGACGCAGGCAACCGAGTCTTCGCAATCCATAATGGTGGACAGCGCGGATTCCAACCGGACATCTGCGATGCCCGCGGGATCGGTCGCGCCTATGTTGCTTGTAGGGTCGATTATGATCTGGATGTGCAGACCGTTGTTTTTCAACAGCACGAAGTCGGGCTTGTCCGCCGAACCGCCGAACCCGGCAAATTGGGCGGGATCGCCCAGCGCAGGGGTCAGCGCACCGTCGGTTACACCCAATTCGCTGACATCCGCCCATGATCCCGACGCCAGAGGCACGGCATCATCCAGAAACGCCTTGGCCCATGCGATCACCCGCGCGCCCCGCGCCGCATCATAGCCACCGCTTGCCGGCAGATCCCCCATTGCATCCGTTCCGTACAGCGCATCATAAAGGCTGCCCCAGCGCGCGTTGGCCGCGTTCAGGGCAAAGCGTGCATTGGTAATCGGAACAACCAGTTGCGGGCCCGGGGTCAGGGCGATCTCGGGGTCGACATTGGCCGTTTCAATCTGGAATTCGTCGCCTTCTTCGACCAGATACCCGATCTCTTTCAGAAAAGCCTCATATTCAGCGGCATCGGTGTTCTGCCCCTTACGGGACATGTGCCACCCATCGATGCGGCTTTGGATCTCGGCCCGTTTGGCCAGCAGCTCACGGTTTTTCGGCCCCAGTTCGTTCACCATCCGCGCCATGCCGGCCCAGAACTTCTGCGAAGAGACGCCCGTGCCCGGCAGCGCCTGCGTCTCGATGAACTCAGCCAAAACCGGATCGATCTGCAGTCCGCTCAGGGTCTGTCTGTCCGTCATATTCCTGCTCTCCTGCGATTGTGCGCCATTGTATGCATTGTGACTTAGGCGGAAAGTTTCCGATAGGCAACTTTCATCCCGTCATTTGGGGCATTCGCTTCGGCTTGAAGCTGTTTCAAAAACCTCAAGGCAATGGCGGGGCCGGTTGCAGCGCCCGAACGAAGCCCCTAACGTCGCGCCAGTCCCGAACAGATACGAGGCCCAAGATGCGCGATGCTGCCCCCACCACGATCTACCTGAAAGACTACACACCGTTTGGCTATCTGGTGGACAGCGTGCACCTGACCTTTGATCTGGACGCGCACGCCACGCGCGTCACCTCGCGCATTGCGTTCCGGCCCAATCCTGACGCCACGGACCGTACATTCTTTCTGCACGGGGAAGAACTGAACTTGATCCGCGCCGCCATTGACGGGGCCGAGATCACGCCGGACGTGACCGACAAAGGACTAACCGCAGATGTCCCGGACGCGCCGTTCCTTTGGGAAGCCGAGGTCGAAATCGACCCCGGAAACAACACCGCGCTGGAAGGTCTGTACATGTCGAACGGCATGTACTGCACCCAGTGCGAGGCCGAAGGGTTCCGCAAGATCACCTTCTACCCCGACCGGCCGGACGTGATGTCCACCTTCACCGTTCGGATCAACGGCGACCTGCCGGTGCTGCTGTCGAACGGCAACCCGTCGGGCAAGGGTGAAGGCTGGGCCGAATGGGTCGATCCATGGCCCAAACCCGCCTATCTGTTCGCTCTGGTCGCCGGAGACCTGATCGCACATCCCGGTCAGTTCACCACCAGGTCAGGTCGCACCGTCGAACTGAATCTCTGGGTCCGTCCCGGAGACGAGGGGAAATGCGCATTCGGCATGGAGGCGTTGAAGAAGTCGATGAAATGGGACGAGGACGTCTATGGCCGTGAATACGATCTGGACGTCTTCAACATCGTGGCCGTCGATGACTTCAACATGGGCGCGATGGAAAACAAGGGGCTGAACATCTTCAACTCGTCGGCCGTTCTGGCCAGTCCCGAAACTTCGACCGACGCAAATTTCGAACGGATCGAGGCGATCATCGCGCATGAGTATTTTCACAACTGGACCGGCAACCGCATCACCTGCCGCGACTGGTTCCAGCTGTGCCTGAAAGAGGGGCTGACAGTTTTCCGGGATGCGCAATTCACCTCAGACATGCGCTCGGCCCCGGTGAAACGCATCCACGACGCCATAGACCTGCGTGCCCGGCAGTTCCCCGAGGACAATGGGCCGCTGTCCCATCCTGTCCGGCCCGAAAGCTTTCAGGAAATCAACAACTTCTACACCGCCACCGTCTATGAGAAGGGTGCCGAGGTCATCGGCATGCTGAAACGGTTGGTTGGGGATGCGGCCTATGCCAAGGCGCTTGATCTGTATTTTGAACGCCATGACGGTCAGGCCTGCACGATCGAGGACTGGCTGAAGGTTTTCGAAGACACCACCGGGCGCGATCTGACACAATTCAAACGTTGGTACAGCCAGTCGGGCACGCCGCGCATCAGGGTCCAGGAAGCCTGGGCCGACGGCACCTATACGCTTACGCTGAAACAGCGAACCGATCCCACACCGGGACAGGAGGAGAAACTGCCTCAGGTCATACCGGTTGCAGTTGGCCTGCTTGGGCCCAACGGCGATGAGGTTCGCGCGACCGAAGTGCTGGAACTGACGCAGGCCGAACAAAGCTTTGCGTTCACTGGCCTGGCGGCAAAACCCACAGCATCGATCCTGCGCGATTTCTCGGCACCTGTCATTCTGGAACATGACCAGTCGAACGCGGAACGCGCGTTTCTTTTGGCGCATGACACGGACCCGTTCAACCGTTGGCAGGCAGGACGGGATCTGGCGCAGGACACCCTGATGCGGATGATCCTTCAGGATGCGGCGCCGGATACCGATTACCTTGACGGATTGTTGACTGTGCTGCGCAATGACGAACTGGACCCGGCCTATCGTGCGTTGATGCTGGGATTGCCGACACAATCGGAACTGGCGGCGGCCCTGCATGACCGTGGCCACACGCCCGACCCCATGGCGATCTGGGCCGCGGTGGAAACGTTGCGGCAGGCAACTGCCCAGAATGTACAGGATTTGCTGCCTCGCCTGCACAGTGAGGCTTTGGTGGACGGCCCCTACAGCCCGGACGCCGAGCAGTCCGGCAAACGGGCACTTGGCAGCGCCGCGCTGGCACTGACCTCTCGTCTGGACGGCGGGGCGATGGCGGCCGAGGTGTACGACAAGGCAGACAACATGACATTGCAACTGACTGCGCTGTCTTGCCTTTTACGCGCCCGCAAGGGTGAGGCGCAGCTGGATGCCTTCTACGAACAGTGGCAGCATGACCGGCTGGTCATGGACAAGTGGTTTGGCCTGCAAGTCGCGATGGCGGCGCCCGAGGCGACACCCGCAATTGCCGCGACCCTGACCGAGCATTCCGATTTCAACTGGAAAAATCCGAACAGGTTCCGCGCCGTCATGGGGGCCTTGGCGATGAACCACGCAGGGTTCCACCAGCAGGATGGCGCCGGATACGCCCTGCTGGCCGACTGGCTGATCCGTCTGGACCCGGTGAACCCACAGACCACGGCCCGAATGTGCTCGGCGTTCCAAACCTGGAAACGGTATGATCCGGATCGTCAGGCCCTGATGCGTGCGCAGCTTTCCCGCATCGCGGAAACACCGAATCTGTCGCGGGACACGACTGAAATGGTGTCCCGCATCCTCGGCGCATGACGCCTTACAGCTTTGCCCGCAGCAACCGGAATTTGCGAACGCTGGCCATCCTGGCCGGTGTTTATGCGGCGTTGCTGGCGCTGGTTGTCCTGTTTGACGCGGCCTGGTGGATCGCGGGGCTGCTGTCTTTGGCCACCCTGCCCGCGCTTTGGGACGTGGTTCAGAACACCAGCGCGGGCATGCAACTGGATCAGAATGCGCTAAGCTGGTTCACGGGGAACCGGCAGGCAGAGGTCGCGCTGCACGACATCGACCATTTCCGCTTTGACACCCGTTGGGATTTCTCGGTTCGAGTGTCGATCGTTTTGCATTCCGGCAAACGAATCCGTCTGCCGGATGAGTCGCTTCCGGCGCATCGGAATTTGGAAACCCTTCTGAAACAAGCCGGATTTCGCGTAGAACGGCATCATTTCACTGTTTTCTGAAACACTGGGCCGTTGAGGGGCGAATTGGACACAAAAGAAAGAAATTAATAGGCAATTTACTTGATCTGAACCCGATATCCCGCCAGACTTCGGTGTCAGTTATACGTTTTTACAGTTTTGAGTATCGCCATGTTTCGGTCGCTAAGGGCACTGTTCGCCCCATCCACAGCTACTCCTACAAATGCTTCAGCAGACCTGTGCGCGACGAAATCCGCGCTTGCGGCCGCCTTGCCCGAGCAGGGTCAGCTCAATATTCCCGTTGCAAAACCCGACCGCGATGATCTGATCGGACATTCCACGATCGAACATGGCCGCTACCTCGCCCGGCAGGACCGCTGGGCAGAGCTGTCGCAGGAAATGCGCGTGGCTGATCAGGATCGCGCCGCCGTTGCAGATGGTATGCCGGTGGCCGATCTGCTGGCGTTCGGTGCCAGATCGGACGTTGTTCTGGCCGCTGAACATGCGCTCTCGGATGGCGCGGCCATCTCGGATTACGACCTGTTGGGTGGCATCTCGGAACTTGAAGGCGAGATGGCGGACAACCCTGATGACCCGATGATCGCCACCGTCGTTGCCCTTGCCCATATCGATTTGGCTTGGGCATGGCGCGGAACGGCCTCGGACGCGACGCTGCCACCTTTGCACCGGTCACGCTGCGCCGCGCATTTCGACCGGGCCGCAGCAATCCTGCCCAAATGCAGAAAGGATGCTCCCGACAGCCCCCTGATTGCAGCGACCGGATGTGCGCTGCTGGCTGGTCAGCGCAAATCCAACGCGCGGGTGGCCGAAGAATACGAACGGCTGATCACGCTGGATCCATGCAATCAGCGCCACATGCGCGCGATGGGCAGCCACCTTCTGCCCCGGTGGTTCGGCAGCTACGAAGAGCTGGAGCTGCAAGCCTTGCGTACAGCCGCCAGGACACAGGATATCTGGGGCGCGGGCGGATACACATGGGTTCAGTTCGACGCCATTGCATTGGACGAAGAGGCCTGTGCCCGCGTCGATATCGAGTATTTCCTTGAAGGTCTGCGCGATATCCTGCGCCTGCGGCCCGATCAGCAGATGATCAACATGCTGTCATCCTACTGCGCGATCACTGTCCAGAACGGATTTGGCCTGAACGATCAGGCCGACCTTGTCCGTTCGCAGATGCGCGACACGGCAAACCGGCTTATCCGCGATCACCTGACAGAATTGCACCCGTTGATCTGGGCGCATGCGGCCAACGGTTTCAACAATTCCGTCCGCATAAACTCGCCCGAACGATTTGCAGCGCGCGGTCAGCGCGATGCCTTGCGCGCCATCTCGGATCTGTTCCGGGAAGAACTGCGCAGCGGTATGGATGTGACATTCACACCGTCGGGCCTGCGGTTTTCCCAGAACTGAACACGACAGGATTCCCCCTTGCCCCTAGGCCCTCCCGGGCCTAATACGCAGGCTTAGACTTCTGCGGAAATGAGGCGCGCCATGCTCGATCTGACATACGAAATGCCCAAACCCAAAACCATTGCCGGGGCCAAGCACGATTGGGAACTGGTGATCGGGATGGAGGTGCATGCTCAGGTCTCATCCAATGCCAAGCTGTTTTCGGGTGCATCCACCCAATTCGGGGCCGAGCCGAATTCAAACGTGGCCTTCGTGGACGCGGCGATGCCGGGGATGCTGCCGGTGATCAATGAATACTGCGTGGAACAGGCAGTGCGCACCGGACTGGGCCTGAAGGCGGATATCAATCTGAAATCGGCCTTTGACCGCAAGAATTATTTCTACCCCGACCTGCCGCAAGGGTATCAGATTTCCCAGCTCTACCACCCCATCGTGGGCGAAGGCGAAGTGCTGGTCGAACTGGGCGACGGTACCGCGCGAAAGGTGCGGATCGAGCGTATCCACATGGAGCAGGACGCGGGTAAGTCGATCCACGACATGGATCCGCATATGTCCTTCGTCGACCTGAACCGCACCGGTGTCTGCCTAATGGAGATCGTCAGCCGCCCCGACATCCGCGGGCCGGAAGAGGCCGCGGCCTATATCGCCAAGCTGCGCCAGATCATGCGTTATCTGGGTACCTGCGACGGCAACATGCAGAACGGCAACCTGCGGGCCGATGTGAACGTCTCGATCTGTTTGCCCGGCGCCTATGAGAAGTATCAGGAAACACAGGATTTTTCGCATCTGGGCACGCGCTGCGAGATCAAGAACATGAACTCGATGCGCTTCATTCAGCAAGCGATCGAGGTCGAAGCCCGCCGTCAGATCGCCATCGTCGAGGCCGGCGGCGAGGTCGAGCAGGAAACGCGTCTGTACGATCCGGACAAGGGTGAAACCCGTTCGATGCGGTCCAAGGAAGAAGCGCATGATTACCGCTATTTCCCCGACCCCGACCTGCTGCCTCTGGAAATCGAGCAGGCCTGGGTCGATGATATCGCCGCCAGGCTGCCAGAGCTGCCCGACGAGAAAAAGGCGCGTTTCATCAATGACTTCGGCCTGACCGACTATGACGCATCCGTGCTGACCGCCGAGGTCGAGTCCGCCACCTATTTCGAGGAAGTGGCCAAGGGTCGCAACGGAAAACTGGCGGCGAACTGGGTCATCAACGAGCTGTTCGGCCGCCTGAAGAAAGACGACCGCGACATCACCGACTCTCCGGTTTCGCCCGCGCAGCTGGGCGGGATCATTGACCTGATCGCCTCGGACGCGATTTCGGGCAAGATCGCCAAAGAACTGTTCGAGATCGTCTATACCGAAGGCGGCGACCCGGCGCAGATCGTCGAGGAACGCGGCATGAAGCAGGTGACCGACACCGGCGCGATCGAGGCCGCGCTGGACGAGATCATCGCCGCCAACCCGGCGCAGGTCGAGAAGGCGAAGGTGAACCCGAAACTGGCGGGCTGGTTCGTGGGTCAGGTCATGAAAGCCACCGGCGGCAAGGCGAACCCGAAAGCCGTCAACGAACTGGTCAGCAAGAAGCTGGGCTCGTAAACCTTTCTTTTTGTAAAAGCCTGCCGGCAATCTTTGGCGGGTTTGTACAATCCGGTTTCTCACGAAATCTCAAAACTTGGGGTCAAGCCATCGGCTTGACTTCCTGCTGTTCGCGCCCTTTCCTCCGCCACAGAGAGGTGAGGTATTATGCAAAGCAGATTTGATCAGGAACTCGAAGACCGGCTGGTGCGCTATGCCGCCATCGACAGTCAAAGTGACGAGACATCCCCGACGACCCCGAGCACTCAGATCCAGTTCGACATGCTGAACCTGTTGCGTGATGAGCTGATCCAGATCGGCGCGCAGGATGTTGAGATGACGGGCGACAGTGTTGTCGTCGCGACCATTCCCGGATCGGCGCCGGGGCCGACCGTGGGCTTTCTGGCCCATGTCGATACGGCCCCTCAGTTCAACGCAACCGGCGTCAAGCCGCGGGTGATCAAGGGGTATAACGGTGGCGACATCACCTTTCCGGACAACCCGGATCTGGTTCTTTCTCCGGATGACCACCCCTATCTGTCCGAAAAGATCGGCCACGACCTGATCACCGCGTCGGGCACAACCCTGCTGGGCGCGGACGACAAGGCCGGTGTATCGATCCTGATGACGATGGCGCGGCACCTGATCGAAAATCAGGACATTCCACATGGCCCTATTCGTATCGCGTTCACTCCGGATGAAGAGATCGGCCGGGGCGTCACGGAACAACTTCCCAAGGATCTGGGCGTGGATTTTGCCTATACGCTGGATGGGCAGCAAGTGGGTGAGATCGAGTATGAAAGCTTCTCGGCCGACCGCGCCGTAATCCGGATCGAGGGTGTTTCGATCCATCCCGGCCTGGCCAAGGAAAAGATGGTGAACGCCACGCATCTGGCGGCAAAGATCGTGCAGACATTGCCTCAGGCCACCATGACGCCGGAAACCACGGACGGGCGCGAAGGCTTCATCCATGTCACTGACATGAACGGCGGATCATCCGAGATGGAGATCAAGCTGATCCTGCGTGATTTCGAGATGGACGGGCTGGAGGCGCAACGAAACATCGTGCGGCAGGTCTGCGCCGCCGTGCAGGCCACGGAGCCGCGCGCGACCATCACCTGCGACATCAGCCACCAGTACCGCAACATGCGGTATTGGCTGGAAAACGACATGACTCCGGTCGAGCTGGCGCGGGATGCGTGTCGCGAACTGGGGGTTGAGCCGCTGTCGGTACCGATCAGGGGCGGCACGGACGGATCCCGCCTGACCGAATTCGGCACCCCCTGCCCCAACATCTTCACCGGGATGCAGTGCGTTCACGGCCCGTTGGAATGGATCTCAGTGCAGGACATGGCGCTGGCGACGGAACTGTGCCTGTCGGTTGTGGCCAAGGCGGCACAGGCCGAAGCGAATGATCAGAGCTGAAATCCGCCGGATGGGCAAGGACCCTTTCACCCGGGGGGCAGCGTGTTAAGTTGGCGCGGAAACGCATTTAGGAACAGTAGATGAAGCGCTACGAATACAAGGTCATCCCCGCCCCGCAAAAAGGTGTCAAAGCCAAAGGCGTGAAAACGGCCGAGGGCCGCTTTGCCGTCTCGGTCGAGCAACTGCTGAATCAGATGGGTCAGGATGGCTGGGAATACCAGCGGGCCGAGCTGTTGCCCAGCGAGGAACGCTCGGGTCTGACCGGATCGACCACGAACTGGCGCAACGTGCTGGTGTTCCGCCGCGTGGTGGAAGAGGAAGTCGATGCCTCGTGGATCGGCGCAGTACCTGAGATGGATGACACCCCGTTGGCCCAGCCGATTCCGGGCCCCGACCAGGTACAGGCCCCGAAACCAATTGCCGCAGAGACGGACGAGCCGCCTTTGTCGTTGAAGCGGTCGGATGACGCCGTTGATGAAAGCGGCCCTTCGAAAACTTAGGCCTGAGGGCTGTTACGACCGCCAGACCGAATGCAAATGCCCTGTGGCCGTGTGCAGGGCATCCGTGTTCGCTCTGACATACGTCAAGTCGATCCGGGACGGCCCGACCGCATTGGAAAGCAATAAGGGCTACACCCTCGCGAAATCTGTGGCATGTTAGCCGGGTATTCTGGAGGGACATCGAAATGGCTATTCGGCAGACACAAGGGCGGACACGCCTGTATGACAGCATTCTCGACACGGTCGGCGACACGCCCTGCATTCGGGTCAATCGGATCGCGCCAGAGCATGTGACCGTCTATGTGAAATTCGAGGCCTTCAACCCGGCAGGCTCGGTCAAGGACAGGCTGGCGCTGAACATCATCGAGGCGGCGGAACGTGACGGGCGGCTGAAACCCGGACAAACCGTTGTCGAAGCGACATCCGGCAACACCGGGATCGGGCTGGCCATGGTGTGCGCGGCCAAGGGATATCCTCTGGTCGTCACGATGGCCGAGAGCTTCTCGGTCGAGCGGCGAAAGCTGATGCGGTTTCTGGGCGCCAAGGTTGTTCTGACCCCCAAGGCGCAAAAAGGGTTCGGCATGTATACCAAGGCCAAGGAATTGGCCGAGGAAAACGGATGGTTCCTTGCCAGCCAATTCGAAACTTCTGCCAACGCCGATATTCACGAAAACACGACGGCGCGCGAAATTCTTGCCGATTTCGAAGGGCAACGGCTGGATTATTGGGTGACGGGCTATGGGACCGGCGGCACCGTTTCGGGTGTTTCGCGCATACTGCGGAAAGAGCGGCCCGACACCAGGATCATCCTGACCGAACCGGCAAATGCCGCAATAGTATCATCAGGTTACGTCAATACGCGCAACGCTGACCATCAGCCGACCGAAAGCCACCCCGATTTCGAGCCCCACCCGATTCAGGGCTGGACACCGGATTTCATCCCCTGGGTTCTTCAGGAAGCCATCGACAATTCATACTATGACGAGTTGATCCCCATTCCCGGACCCGAAGGGATCGCATGGTCGCGCCGGCTTGCAGCCGAAGAAGGGATATTCACCGGGATTTCGGGCGGATCGACCTTTGCGGTAGCCATGAAGCTGGCCGAATCCGCGCCGGCAGGCTCTGTCATACTGGTCATGTTGCCGGACACCGGCGAGCGATACTTGTCGACCCCCCTGTTCGAGGGAATCGAAGAGGTCATGACACAAGAGGAATACGCCATCTCGGCATCTACGCCGTCCGCGCAGATGGAGGCGGATTGACACGTAAAGGTCTTCAGACGCCGATATCCAGGGCCAGCGCGTGGATGCGCGGCACGATGTCGCCCAGCGCCTTGTGCACGGCACGGTGGCGGGCGACGCGGGATTTGCCTTCGAATGCGCTGGCGCGGATACGAACGTTGAAGTGGCTTTCACCACCTTCCTGATATCCTGCATGGTCCCTATGGCTTTCGCTGTCGTCGATCACTTCAAGCTCGCGCGGATCAAAGGCGGCTTGCAGGCGGGTTCGGATCTCGTCGGTCACACTCATTTTTTTGCTTAGCGGCAAAAATATTGCCGCACCCCTCTTCTACTTTCGGCTGCTTAGATTAAACTGCTGCCTCCGAGTCGAAAAGACGCGTTCTTGAGGATTAGAGCATGGCGAAATCAGACCCCTTCGGATTCGATATGTCCGTTTCCAGCGCCAAAAAGAAGAATCCGCGGGGACGCCGGGGCATGTCGGGTGCCTCTGAAACCTCGGTCCGGATCTGTGACCACGAGGGATGTGACGAGCCGGGAAAATTCCGCGCGCCAAAAGCACCGGATGTCCTGGATGATTATTTCTGGTTCTGCCAGCAACACGTGCGGGAATATAATCAGAAGTGGAATTTCTTTGACGGCACCACCGAAGCCGAGCTGAACGCACAGCGTTCGAAAGACAAGGTTTGGGAGCGCGAAACCAAGCCGATGGGCGACCCCGAAGCACGTGCATGGGCCCGTTTGGGGATTGAGGATCCGCATCAGGTTCTTGGTGCCAACAGCACGCAGAACAAAGGCCGCACGACGGGTGGCGGCGGACGACGCCTGCCGCCGACCGAACGCCGTGCGATCGAGATTCTCGAGGCCAATGACAGCTGGACCAAGGCCGAGGTTCGCAAAGCGTACAAGAAGCTGATCAAAGTGCTGCATCCGGACATGAACGGCGGCGACCGCTCGCAGGAAGAGCAGTTGCAGGAAGTTGTCTGGGCCTGGGATCAGATCAAGGACAGCCGAAACTTCAAGTAAGGGCACGGCTTTCCCTGCTTTGCGTTCGCGGCGCGCACCGCCTGAATGGTTGGGTGCCGCAGACGACACAACCTGAAAAAACTGCGCAAGCTCCGTATGGAACCCTGTTTCATTCCACACGAAAGTGGTGGAGGATTTGGGACAGGAGTTTCCAGGGATCAGTTTCGTTGCGCACATCCATTTGCCTGTTGCTCGTCTCGCTAAGCGGGCTCATCGCTGCCAGTTTCATTCCGACTGACGCAGATTGGTTGTTCCTTTTGGCGCTGATTTGCGTGATGGCCAGCACAATCCTGTTCATACGGGCCTGGTTCAGGTGGCGCCGGGCCAATACATGGATCATCGTGGACGGCTCGAACGTCATGCACTGGAAAGATGGCACGCCGGATCTGGGTACGTTGAAGAAGGTCCTTGAGACGTTGAAGCGCGCAGGGTTCAAACCGGGCGTCATGTTCGATGCGAATGTCGGGTACAAAGTCGAAGGCCACTATATGGACGACCGGAAGCTGAGCCGCGCCCTGGGCCTACGATCCAAGCAGGTCATGGTGGCCCCCAAAGGGACACCTGCGGACCCGCTGATCTTGCAGGCGGCGCGGGATAGCAAGGCACGCATCGTCACAAATGACCGGTTTCGGGATTGGGTAGACGAGTTTCCGGATGTGTTGAAAGCTGACCGTCTGGTAAAAGGTGGCTTTCGCAAAGACGAGCTTTGGTTTTCGCTATAGTCAAGCAACAGTTGACCCAAGGCACAGATGTGTAAGGCCATCACAACGGTGCTGCACTGAGAAATTGCCTAAGGCAACTGATCCGAGAGAACACATTTGAAGGGGTTTGTTGAGGCCAGGGATCAAACCAGGGGCGGTTCGGATTACAACTATTCGCGCTTTAGTCCGGGTATGAGCTTCGCCATGCAATTGCTTCCCGGCGCTTCAAACAACTTAAGCGAGTTTGTTGCGACTCTGCAGTGCCGTCACGCAATTCGGGGAACAGTGCGAGCAGTTCTTCGACGTCTTCACGACAGAAAGACTTCAGCGCTGTGTCGCCCAGAAAAAGACTTTCGCTACGTAGCCCCTGCGAGTGCAGTACCGCGTGTCGAGAGCAGGCAATGTGGTAATATGTGATGTCTTCACCTGTGTGCACCTGCTGAATTGTGCCGTCATTCACCAAGTGGATTGCCGCAACAAAGACCCGATCTTGTCCGAACAACAACTCGGCGCGCCAGCCTTCCAGCATGATCCGATGTTGCGGGGACACAAAAACATCCTGGTTGGGTTGACCCTTGCAAATCGCGTCGCGCCGAATGCGAACGGGTCTAAATTTTGGTTGCAAAGCCAGTGTTTGTGCACTCAGCACTTTTTTCCCGATCCACAAAATCGGCAGCGTTTTCCCACCTGACACGCAAACTCTGTCACCGATCATCAGGTTCTCGACCGGGCGTGGACCGGCCTCGGTCTCTATCAGGGTTCCAGCAACAAAACAGGGCGGATTGTTTGGATCAAGATCTCCGGTTGTGATTTGCCAGTTTCCGGTTGTCATTGGCCCGGTGGGGTTGTTGGTGTCCCAGGCATAGATTTCGGTCCCAACCTGAATAAATTCACCAGATTCGCCGGTACCTCTGTAGTTACCTTGTCCGAGATACGTGTAGGGTACGAACGGACCACCGTTGATCGAAATCGTTTGACCCGAGACCGTGGCTGGATCGGTCATGTTTTGGACGATCAAGTCGCCTTGCCCGCTTGTGTTGACCGAATGAAGTAAGACATCAAACGACATACGTTGTATCCGCCAAGCAGGTTGGACCAAAAGGGAACTCGCAATGAACAAGTTCCCTCCGTGTGTTGACTGAACAGAACACCACAGACCTCACAAACTCACAAAGAACGCCAAAAACCACATCTAAAAGTCATGTTAACGCGCCGAAGTAGCATTTCAATGATAGTATGTTAATGTTTGCATTTGAACGAGGCACAAAGGTTGTTGCCAGCCTTTCACCGAGGACTTCTGGGTTATGCGCAATCGGTCTCAAAGCTTGTTAACGCGAGGTGCCAAATCGTAGCGTGGGTCATCAATCTGGAATGACACCCCACGCGCAACGATAGGGCCAGTTTGCAAGAAAAACATGCGCACCTTTGGGCGTCTTTCGCTTTCCCTTGCCCTTGCCCGCAATATGTTGCACCACACACGGGTTCATACCCGGTGAACGGGCCAAAGGATAAGGACTAGGCGCATGGCTGACGGATCGATCGATATCAACGCAAAACCTACCGAGGATATCTCGGTCCGTGACGTGTTCGGCATTGACAGCGACATGGCGGTCAAAGGTTTCGCCGAGCGCAGCGACCGGGTGCCGGTGATCGATCATACCTACAAGTTCGATCCGGAAACCACGCTGGCGATTCTGGCGGGCTTTTCCCATAACCGTCGCGTGATGATCCAAGGCTATCACGGCACCGGCAAATCGACCCACATTGAACAGGTCGCTGCCCGTCTGAACTGGCCCGCCGTTCGTGTGAACCTCGACAGCCATATCAGCCGGATCGACCTGATCGGTAAAGACGCGATCAAACTGCGCGACGGCAAGCAGGTGACCGAGTTCCACGAAGGCATCTTGCCCTGGGCGTTGCGCAACCCGGTTGCCATCGTGTTCGACGAATACGATGCGGGCCGCGCAGACGTGATGTTCGTGATCCAACGTGTGTTGGAGCATGACGGAAAGCTGACCCTGCTGGACCAGAACGAGATCATCACCCCGAACCCCAATTTCCGCCTGTTTGCCACCGCCAACACGGTCGGTCTGGGCGACACCACGGGTCTGTATCACGGCACGCAGCAGATCAACCAGGCGCAGATGGACCGCTGGTCGCTGGTGTCGACCTTGAACTATCTGAGCCACGACGCCGAGACGATGATCGTTCTGTCGAAGGCGCCGCATTACAACACCGCCGAGGGACGCAAGACCGTCAGCCAGATGGTCACCGTCGCCGACCTGACACGGACCGCCTTCATGAATGGCGATCTGTCCACCGTCATGAGCCCGCGGACCGTCATCAACTGGGCCCAGAACGCCGAGATTTTCCGCAACGTGGGCTATGCGTTCCGCCTGTCCTTCCTGAACAAATGCGATGAGCTGGAGCGTCAGACCGTGGCCGAGTTCTATCAGCGCTGCTTCGATGAGGAGTTGCCTGAAAGCGCCGCGAGTGCAAGCTTGGGGTAAGCACCCGAATTGCGCCCGGAGCGGGCGCAATGCCTCCGGCGGGGATATTTTTGGCCAGATGAAGACGGATCCGTTACTGTTTTCGACGCCGGGCAGGCCAGTACTATGAGGGCTTAAGGACATGGCACAGAAGAACGACAACCCCGCCGATCCGTTCAAGAAGGCCTTGGCCGAGGCGACCAAAGTCATGGCCGATGATCCCGAACTGTCGGTGACCTATACAGTGGACCCTTCGGGCATGACGGGCGAGTCGATGCGGCTGCCTCAGGTCTCGCGCCGGATGACGCGCGAAGAAGTGCTGTTGGCGCGTGGCACGGCAGACGCCTTGGCATTGCATCGCAAGTATCATGACGACGCGACCCATGCGCGCTATGCGCCCCCGGGCGATATGGCGCGGGATCTGTACGAGGCGATGGAGACCGCCCGCTGCGAGGCAATGGGCGCGCGGGACATGCCGGGCACCGCCAGCAATATTGACGTCAAGATCGGGCATGAAGCAATCCGGCGTGGGTATGATCAGTGCAAGCAACCCGCCGATGCACCTCTTTCGGTTGCGGCAGGCTACCTGATCCGGCATCTGGCCACCGGGCGTGAGCTGCCTTCTGCCGCTGAAAACATCATGAACCTGTGGCGTGGATTCATCGAAGAGCAAGCGGGCGGGACGCTGGAGAACCTGGACGAGATTCTCTCGGATCAGGCGGAGTTTGCCAAATTCGCCCGTCAGGTGATCAAGGATCTGGGATATGGCGACCAGCTTGGGGATGACCCCGATGAGCTGGACGACGAGCAGGAAGACCAGGCCGAGGAAGACGCCGAGGAACAGCCCGATCCGGACAGCACCGGTCAGGATGATCAGGACGAACAGGACGCCGACGCGACACCTGAGCAGACGCAGGAAGAGCAGCAGGATCAGTCTCAGGCCCAGGTCTCGATGGACGAAATGGCCGAAGACGAGATGGGCGAAGAGGCTGAGATGCCGGATGGCGAGGCGCCTCTGGAGCCGCCTGCCCCACCGCCGGCATCCGAAGCGGACCCGGATTACAAGGTCTATCTGGACACCCATGACGAAGAGATCGCCGCCGAGGATCTGGCCGAACCGGCCGAGCTGGAACGTCTGCGGGCCTATCTGGATCAGCAGCTGGAGCCCTTGAAAGGCGCGGTGTCGCGCCTGGCCAACAAGCTGCAACGCCGGCTGCAGGCGCAGCAGAACCGCAGCTGGGAGTTCGACCGCGAGGAAGGCATTCTGGACGCGGGTCGATTGGCACGTGTGGTCGCGAACCCCACCACTCCGCTGAGTTTCAAGGTCGAGAAAGACACCGAGTTCCGCGACACGGTGGTGACGCTGCTGCTGGACAATTCGGGGTCGATGCGCGGACGTCCGATTTCGATCGCCGCCATCTGTGCCGATGTTCTGGCGCGGACGCTGGAGCGGTGCAATGTAAAGGTCGAAATTCTGGGCTTTACCACGCGGGCGTGGAAAGGCGGTCAGGCGCGCGAGGCATGGCTGAACGATGGACGTCCGCAGCAGCCCGGCCGTTTGAACGACCTGCGCCACATCATCTACAAGGGCGCGGACGCCCCTTGGCGTCGCGCGCGGCCCAATCTGGGTCTGATGATGAAAGAGGGCCTGCTGAAAGAAAACATCGATGGAGAAGCCCTGGAATGGGCACATCGCCGGATGCTGGCACGCCGCGAACAACGCAAGATCCTGATGGTGATCTCGGACGGTGCGCCGGTCGATGATTCGACACTGAGCGTGAACCCGGCCAACTATCTGGAAAAACACCTGCGCGACGTGATCGCGATGGTCGAAAAACGCAAGATGGTCGAACTTTTGGCCATCGGCATCGGCCATGACGTGACACGGTATTACGACCGGGCGGTGACGATTACCGATGTCGAACAACTGGCCGGCGCGATGACCGAACAACTGGCAGCTCTGTTTGACAGTGACCCGCGGGCGCGGGCGCGGGTCATGGGGATGAGAAAGGCCGGCTGAGGCTGATCTTCTGCCCGGCGGGCGTGTTTCCCCGAGGGCGACATGTTTTTCGTTGCTGATCATCGTCTTGCTCAGGCGGGGTGTTCCCGTCTGGACATTTTTTGAAATGCGCCTCAGGGTCACGCTCAAATGCTGTGAATGAGGCCGCCCATGTTCCAATCCTTCGAAGTGACCGCCCGCCCGGAACAGGGGCCACCGCGGCTGGCCGCCTTGCGCGAACAGATGGTGCAAGAAGGGCTGGACGGGTTTCTGATCCCGCGGGCGGATGCGCATCAGGGAGAGTATGTCGCAGCGCGCGATGAACGTCTGGCTTGGCTGACCGGGTTCACGGGCTCGGCCGGGTTTTGCGCCGCCCTGCGCGACGTGGCCGGAGTTTTCATCGACGGGCGGTATCGCACCCAGGTCAAGGCACAAGTTGCCGCAGATTTCACCCCGGTCCCCTGGCCCGAGGTAAGCCTGAGCGCCTGGCTGAAACAGCAATTGCCCAACGGCGGCAAGGTCGGTTTTGACCCGTGGCTGCATGCGGCGGGGCAGATTTCCGGCACATTGAGTGATCTGGAAGGATCGGACATCGAACTGGTGAGATGCGAAAACCTTGTGGACCGGATCTGGGCCGATCAACCCGCACCGCCGATGAACCCGGTCAAGGCGCATCCGATCGAATTTGCCGGGGAAGGTGCGGACAGCAAGATCGCCCGTCTGGCCGAAGACCTTCGGCGGGCCGGGCACAAGGCAGCGGTGATCACCCTGCCGGATTCCATCATGTGGCTGTTGAATATCCGTGGGTCGGATATCGCCTATAACCCGGTGGCCCACGGCTTTGCCATTCTTCATGCCGGTGGTCAGGTCGATCTGTTCATGGCGGCAGAAAAACTGGCCGGGGTACAGGATCATCTGGGCTCTCAGGTGACTTTGCGCGCTGTGGGCGAATTTCTGGATGCGGTTGCGGCTCTGGCCGGTCCGGTGCAGGTGGATGCCGCTTCGGTACCTCAGATCGTGGCCGATGCGCTGGGTGACGCGATGACGGATGGCGGCGATCCCTGCGCCCTGCCCAAAGCCTGCAAGAATGCGGCTGAAATCGCAGGCAGCGCCGAGGCGCATTTGCGCGATGCGGTTGCGGTCATCGAGACGTTGTGCTGGCTGGACCAACAGGCCCCGGGCAGCGTGACCGAAACACAGGTTGTCACCCGGCTGGAGGAAAACCGGCGCAAGGACAATGCGCTTCAGGACATCTCGTTCGATACCATTGCAGGCACGGGTCCGAACGGCGCGATCATGCATTACCGCGTGACGGAAGAGACCGACAGCCGCCTGGAAAACGGCCATATTCTGGTGCTGGACAGTGGCGGGCAGTATCTGGACGGCACCACCGACATCACCCGAACCATCGCCATCGGTGACGTCGGAGCCGAGGAAAAAACCTGTTTCACCCGGGTGCTGAAGGGCATGATTGCCATGTCGATGCTGCGCTGGCCTGCGGGCCTTGCCGGGCGGGATATCGAATGTGTGGCCCGCGTGCCGCTGTGGTCTGCGGCACAGGATTTCAACCATGGGGTCGGACATGGGGTCGGCGCCTATCTGAGCGTGCATGAAGGGCCGCAGCGACTGTCCAAAGTCAGCCATGTACCGCTGCAACCCGGCATGATCCTGTCAAACGAACCCGGGTATTACCGGGAAGGCGCCTTTGGCATTCGCATCGAAAACCTTGTGGTGGTGGAAGACGCTCCTCTGCTTCCCGGTGGCGATGCCGAACGCGCGATGCTGAACTGGCGCACGCTGACCTATGTACCGATTGACCGCAGACTGATCATGGTCGATATGTTGACGACCGACGAACGCGACTGGCTGAATGCCTATCACCGCGACGTTGCGGAAAAAATCCGCCCAAGGCTGGGACATGACGCACAACTGTGGTTGGATGCCGCAACTGCCCCAATCTGACACGGGTCTGTTACATAAAACAGGCAGAGGGGTGGCCCTGATACGACGACGGAAGGAAGAGGAATGGCTGAGATCACGATCCGGAAAGCGCCGGGCAAATGGACTGTCCGCTCGGGCGGTGCGATCCTGGGCGAAACGAACAATGCGCTGGAACTGCTTGAAGGCGACAAGGATCCGGTGATCTATTTCCCGCGCAACGATATTGCGATGGCGTTTCTGGATCGGACCGACAAGGTGACCCACTGCCCCGGCAAGGGCGACGCGACGCATTTTTCCATCGTCAACAAGTCATCCGTGACCGACAACGCGGTCTGGAGCTATGAGGAACCGATTCAGGCAGTGGCCGAGATCAAGGACCATCTGGCATTCTACCCGGCTGAATCGGTGAAGGTGGAGCAGATTTAACGCCAGCCCCCGCGCCCACCTCACGCAGCTGTGGCATGCATGTGAACGGCATTTGCGGCACACTTGCTCCGGGGTAACACCGGAGGCTTCCATGTCGATGTCACGTCGCGGTTTTGCTGGGATGATCGGGGCTGGTGCAATGGCACCCGGTGTGCTGTGGGCGCAGCAGGATCCGGTTCTGGACGCGTTGCGCAGCACGCTGAGCGGGCGTCGGACCGCGTTTGAGGCGCAGATGGCGTATCTGAAGGACCGTGGCCAGCCGGATGTCGTGGCCGGGTTGCTGACTGCGATGCGTTATGCCGACAGGCGACGGGATGAGATTGTCGAGGTGATGGAGGCCTTGACCGGGCAACGGCACGGCAATGACTGGTTCGAGTGGATGCTGTGGCAGGAACGAAACCCGCAGATTGTCCCTCATCCGTCGCTGATCCCGTTCAAGCGCGAGGTTCTTCTGGGGATCGATCCGAACTTCGATCTGTTCCTGCGGCCCGAATATCTGCAACCCGACAAGATGAAGATCCGGCTGGAAGAGATCGCCTGGGGCGGTGTGTACAAGGATGGCATTCCGTCCCTGGACAATCCCACCCTGATCTCTGCTTCGAATGCGGGGTATCTGAAGGGTGATGATCTGGTATTCGGCGTGGCCATCAACGGGGATGAGCGTGCCTATCCCCTGCGGATCATGGGCTGGCACGAGATGTTCAACGAGGTGATCGGTGGCGTGCCCGTGGCGCTGGCCTATTGCACGCTTTGCGGGTCGGGCATCCTGTTTGAAACCCGGGTGGCGGGGCGGCGAAAGCCGTTCATTTTCGGGTCGTCAGGTTTCCTCTATCGTTCGAACAAGCTGATGTTTGACCGAGAGACGCATTCGCTGTGGAACCAGTATACCGGCAGGCCTGTTGTGGGGCCTTTGGCGAACAGCGGCATCACGTTGAAACAGCGCCCTGTGGTGATCACGACATGGGACAGTTGGAGGACCTCGCATCCCAAAACCCGTGTTCTGTCGCTGAACACCGGGCATCGGCGCAATTACGGATCAGGGGTCGTTTATCGCGACTATTTCGCCTCGAGCGAGCTGATGTTCCCGGCGGTTGTGGATCAGTCCCGGCATCGGCAGAAGGATTACATCTTTGCCGTGCGCCAGTTTGGTGCAGCCCGCGCCTGGCCTCTGGATGCGTTCAAGGGCAAACCGGTGATCAACGATGCAATCGGTCGGACACCTCTGGTTCTGATTGGCGATCCCAAAGAGCGCAGCGTGCGGGCCTATGAGCGAAAAACGCATGCGTTCCGGGCGACGCAAGGCGGGTTGCAGGATAGCGCGGGGAACGGTTGGACCGTCACGGAAGAGGCTTTGATCGGGCCGGATGGAACGCGTTTGCCACGAGTCGCCGGTCATGTTTCCTACTGGTTTGCGTGGGACAATTATCTGGGCGACGCAGCCAGCGTGTATGGTGAGTGAAACTCAGGAATGCTCTTCGGCAGCCGTGGCCGCAAGCGCCCTGTTATATGCCTTGAGCGCATCGACGTGATAGAGCGCCCCAACCGGAGTTTCAGAGCCGTCGTTTTCCAGAATGACAACCGGAATGCAGGGGATGTCGTCACGATCAAAATAGGGCATGGCGGCTTCCAGCGTGGCGCTGGCCTGAATGCACAGGCCCTGGTCGATCAGCCCCTGCGCCTCTTCCTTCGTGATCGACCGCGGATCCCCAAGCGGGCGCATCACCGCTCCGGCGCGAAGCATTGCCAGCAGATAAGCCTGCGGCCCCGCGGCCAGGTGGACATCACGCCGTTCCAGCTGGGTCAGGAAGAAAGACCGGTCCACAAGTCTCGAGGCCAAGGCCGTGGACATGGACACGCTAACCATCACGGCAAGGCCGATCTGCCAATCGCCGGTCAGTTCAAAAACGATCAAAGTGGTCGAGATGGGCGCGCCCAGCACCGCCGCAGCCACGGCGCCCATTCCGGCAAAGGCATAAAGCGTATGCGTGCCCGACACATCCGGCAGCAACCCGGTGGCGATCAGACCGAAGGCCAGCCCGGTCAACGCGCCGACCATCAGCGACGGAGAGAACACCCCCCCGCCCATGCGCCCGCCCATGGTAATCGCCACCGCGACCGTTTTGATCACCGCAAACAGGATGGCCGTGGTCAGCACCAGATCACCGGTCAGGGCGCGAATTGTCGTCTCGTACCCCACGCCGATGATATGCGGAAACCAGATCGCCATCAGCCCCAGCATCGCCCCGGACACTGCAGGGCGCAGCCAGGCCGGAATCGACAGGCGGTTCTGGATATGGCTGCCGATATCCTCGGCAAAGAAAATCGACCGCATCAGCAGCAGCGCAACAAGTCCGCAGATCAGGCCCAGGATCAGGAAGGCCGGAAGCTCGACATAGAATTGCAGCGATCCCGGCGTCTCCAGCGTGAATTCGGTGACGTCGCCATATTCCAGCCGGTTGATCACCGTTCCCGCGACCGAGGCGATGACGATCGGGGCAAAGGCGTGAACGGCGAAATGGCGCAGCACGACCTCGAGCGCGAACAAGGCCCCCGCAATGGGGGCGTTGAAGCTGGCCGACACGGCCGCGGCAACGGCACATCCCAACAGGTCACGTCCCGTGATCCCATCCGCGTGTATGCGGTTGCTGACCCATGTGGAAATCACTCCGGCCATATGCACCACCGGCCCCTCGCGGCCTGTTGACCCGCCCGAACTGAGCGTGATCAGCGAGGCAAAAAACGACGCGATGCCCGCCTTGACCTCGACCCGCCCGTCGGTGATGGCCGAACCTTCGATCACGTCGGCAACCGACCGGACTCGGCCGTCATTGGTGAACCGGTTCAGGATGATGCCGACGACCAGGCCACCGAAGATGGGAATGATCAGAACCATGAACCATGGCAGTTTCTCGGCGTGGCTGTGCAGCAGCAGGATGTCATCGGTATCGTAAAGATAGGCTTGCAGCGCACGGATGGCCTTGCGGAAGCCAAGCGCCATGAAACCGGCCGCGATCCCGATGGCCAGCGCAATGAACCAGAACTGGATCTGGCTTGGCCCCCGGCGCAGCATGACCCGCCACGCATCCTTGATCGCGGCCAGAGCCTGATTGAACTGGTTGCGCAGAACGGTGCGGGTCGATTGGGTCATTGGCCCTCGGGGATCATCACTTAACCCTTAGTAAGCCACGGAGCGCCCATATAAAAGTGAGATAGCGACAGTGTGAGCACCAATTCACGCCATCGCCGCGTCAGGCCTGCAACAGAGCCCGGGCGGCGGCACGGGCTTCTTCAGTGATGGTATCGCCGGCCACCATGCGCGCGATCTCGTCCACCCGATCCGGTTCGGCCAGAGGAATGACGGTGGACAGGGTTTGTCCGTCGGTAACCTGTTTCTGCACCCGCCAGTGATGCGCCGCCCGTGCGGCGACTTGAGGGGAATGGGTGACAACTAGAACCTGCCCGCCTTGGGCCAGCGACGCCAGCCTGCGCCCGACGGCATCGGCTGTTGCCCCACCGACACCGCGATCGATTTCGTCAAAGATCATCGTCCGGGCACTGTCGTCGCCAGACAGGCAGACCTTGAGGGCCAGCAGAAAGCGGCTGAGCTCACCCCCCGAGGCGATCTTGTTCAGCGGCCCCGCCGGCGCACCAGGGTTGGTGGCCACGGTGAAGGCCAGCGCGTCGGTGCCTTCGGGGCCGGGTTCAGCCGGGGTGATCTCGGTCTGGAATACGGCACGTTCCATCTTGAGCGGGGCCAGTTCCGCCATGACGGCCGCGTCAAGCCGCCCGGCGGCGGCCTTGCGCGCGGCGCTGAGGTCGGCTGCGGCGGCGTCATAGGCCTGTTGCGCCGCGTCCACGGCCGCTCGCCTGTCTGCCAGGTCGGCATCCCCTGCCTCCAACCGGTTCAACCGGTCACGCAGAGTGTCGGCAAACGAACCCAGATCATCCGGGGCCACGTCATGTTTGCGGGCCTGCGCACGGATGGCAAACAGGCGTTCCTCGGCCTGTTCCAATTCTGCCGGGTTGAAGTCCAGCGCCTGAAGGCAGGCATTCACGCCATCCTGCGCCTCGCCCAACTCGATCATCGCGCGCCCGAGCGCTGCTATCGGTTCTTCCAACTGGCCGCCCGCATTGTCCGAGACGCCTTCCAGCCAGCGGATGGCGTCGGACATGGCCCCTTCCGCCCCGTCCACGGACAACAGGGCAAAGGCACGCGCAACATCGTCGCGAATCCGCTCGGCCCCTTGCATCATGCGGCGGCGGGCATCCAGCTCGGCATCCTCACCGGGTTGCGGGTCTAGCTGGTCAAGTTCGGCGACCGCGTGACGCAGGAATTCTTCCTCGCTGCGGACGGCAGCCAGAGCGGCCTCGGTCTCGGCCAGCGCCTTGCGGGTACGGGACATCGCGGCCCAGGCGGTTCGCACGTTTGTCAGTTGCTCTGAAACCTGTGCGAATTCGTCCAGCATTGCCCGATGACCACGTGGGTTCAGCAAACCGCGGTCATCATGCTGTCCGTGCAGTTCGATCAGAGTCTCAGACAGCGCCCGCAGAACTTCGCCCGAGCAACGGCGGTCATTGACCCAGGCGGTCTTGCGCCCCTCGGCCGTGTTGACGCGACGCAGGATCAGTTCCTGGCCCCCCGGCAGGCCGGCTTCGGCCAGAATCGCATGTGCGGGATGATCGGCAGAGAGCTCGAATTCGGCGACGACCTCACCCTGCGCGGCCCCCTGCCGCACCAGTTCCGCGCGCCCTCGCCAGCCCAACACGAAGCCAAGCGAATCCAGCAGAATCGATTTGCCCGCACCGGTTTCGCCGGTCAGGGCGTTCAAGCCCGGCTGAAAGCTCAGTTCCAGCCGGTCGATGATCAGCATATCGCGGATATCAAGGGCGCGCAGCATGTGGTCTTCAGCGTCCCGGACCAAAGGCCATCGCGATTACAACCATTCACCTTTGATGGTCTGACGATAAATCGTGCTGAGCCAGTTGTTACCGCGGCTCTTGAGATCGAGCCCGCGAGAGGTCAACAGTTTGTACGCATCGTCATACCATTCCGAGGACTGGTAGTTGTAGCCAAGAATGGCACCTGCGGTCTGCGCCTCGTCCAGCAGGCCAAGCGACAGATAGGCCTCGACCAGACGATACAGTGCTTCGGCGGTGTGGGATGTGGTCTGAAAGTCTTCGACCACAACTCGGAACCGGTTGATCGCCGCGACATAGTGATCCTGACGCAGGTAGTAGCGCCCGATCTCCATTTCCTTGCCTGCCAGATGGTCGAAGGCCAGATCGAACTTCAGAACCGCCGATGTGGCGTATTCGCTGTCGGGATAGACCTCGATCACGGTCCGCAGAGATTGCAGCGCCTGGAAGGTCAGGCCCTGGTCACGACCGACTTCGTCGATCTGATCATAATAGCTGAGCGCCAGCAGATACTGCGCATAAGCAGCATCTTCATCCGTCGGATAGAAGTCGATATAGCGCTGCGCCGCCGCGCGGCTTTCTTCGTAATTCTGGTCCGAATGGAACGAAAACGCCTGCATGATCAGCGCGCGCTTGGCCCAATCCGAATATGGATACAAACGTTCTACTTCCGAGAAATACCACGCCGCATCGTCCGAGCGATTCTGCGACAGTTCGTATTCACCTCGGGTATAGATCTGTTCCGGCGTGAACCCTTCCAGATTCTGTTCACGGTCCGCGCCCTTGTTGCCAAAAAGGCCGCCGGCGTTGCCGCATGCCGTCAAAACTGCTGCCAGAAGAATCGCACCCGCGAATCTGACTGCCGCTTTGCTGCCAACCATACCGCCCATCCTTGTCGTCTTGCTTAATGGGGTTTGCCCCGATTTGAGCCATGGTCTAGCACAGAAAATTCCGGTGCAAAACGCCTTATGCGACTTCTGGCGCAAATGTCGTCAGAGTTGATCTGATCAGGCCACTTCGGGAATTTCGTTGACAACAAGCCCCTGCCCCGGCAGGCGCGCGGCCTGTTCCGGCGTGCACAGTACCGGACGTACGGCGCCCGGCGTTTCGAACAGGTTGCGCAGCAATGTGTTGGTCAGCGAATGACCCGACTTGTTTCCGGTGAAGTGACCCAAAATCGGCCCACCAGCCAGATAGAGATCACCCAGAGCATCCAGCATCTTGTGACGCACGGCCTCGTCGACCCGGCGGAAACCGCCCGGTGTCAGAACTTCGACGCCCTGAACGACCACGGCATTTTCAAGCGTGCCGCCCAAAGCCAACCCGTTTTCGCGCATCGCCTCGACATCCGTGCGACGGCAGAACGTTCGACAATCGCTGAGTTCACGCGCGAAGGAACCGTTGCGCATGTCCAGCGTTTTGCTCTGGCTGCCAATGGCACCGTCTTCGAAATCGATATGGAAGTCGATGATCAGCCCGTCAGCGGGCGCAAGGCTGGCGCTCGCGCCTTCGCGGGATGCGGTGACGGTTTTCAGAACCTCATAGGCCAATACCGGGCTGGCCTGACGGCGCACGCCTCTGGCCATAATGCCACGCACAAATTCGATCGAAGAGCCGTCCATGATCGGAACTTCCGGGCCGTCGATCTCGACAAGCGCGTTGTGCACGCCACATCCGGCCAATGCAGCCATGATATGTTCGACGGTGGAAACCGAAACACCGGCATCATTCACCAGACGCGTACAAAGCGGGGTCCGTTCAACCGCATAGTAGATCGCCGGGATCATCGCGTCGCCCAGTTGAATATCCGTCCGCTTGAACCAGATGCCATGACCAGCCGCCGCCGGTTTCAGGACCATGGTCGCCGGCTTACCAGTGTGCAGCCCGACGCCTTTAAACGTGACCGGAGATTTGAGCGTATGTTGCAAAATGGGCCTCGGTGAGTAGTGTCCAGCCTGCTTGGGCCGTGTTGGACACTGAGTTAAGGAAGCCCGCGTCAAGGCTCAACTCACTCTTTGCAACCGATTGAAACATGTATGTAACAGATCGGCAAAACCCTGCTCACATAGTTGCAAGTTACTGTTAATAAACAATTAAGGGCCGCCAAATGGCAGCCCTTTGAGTGGATTTTGTTACCGTGATCAGTTGGCTTGACGGCGCAGGAAGGCCGGAATTTCGATGCGGTCCTGATCCGGATCGGCCTCTTCCTGAAGCGGCGCGGTCGCCTCGGACTGTCGCAAAACGGGTTGCTGCCGCGGCGGTTGGGCCGGTGTATCCGAGGCATGACCTGTCATCCGATCGATCAGACGATTGAAGCCAAAACGCGACCGCTCCTCGGGTTCCGGTTGCGAAACCGCTTCGGGCTGGCGGGGCGCTGCCGGTCGCTGTGGCGCCGACGGAACCTTCTGCACAGCAGCCTGCAAACGCTGCAACGCTTCGGGCGACGGGGTGCCGGCAGCATGCCCGCGTGGTGCCACAAATGCCTCGGGCGCGGGCTCAACATGCTCGGGCTGCGGTTCGAATTCGGCCACACGCGGCTGATAAGCAGGTGGCGGCAGGCCATCATCGTCTCGCTCGTCGCGCGGCTGGAATTGCGGCTGCGCCGGTTCTTCGGCGGCTTCGAACAGTGAAGGTTCGCGGTTTTCTTCCGGCTGCGGGGCAGGCTCTGCTGCGTCGGCAACCACCCGGGCTTCTTCCTGAACATGCTCTTCAGCCGAAACCGTGCGGGTCAGCGGTTCGGACATCGAACGGCGGGCCACCGGGACTTCGGTCGTTTTTTCGCTGGCGTCGATGCCGGTCGCAACAACCGACACGCGCATTCCGCCTTCCATGGCGGTATCCAGCGTCGAGCCGACGATGATATTGGCCTCGGGATCCACTTCCTCGCGGATGCGGTTGGCGGCTTCGTCCAGCTCGAACAGGGTCAGGTCGTGCGAGCCGGTGATGTTGATCAGCACGCCTTTGGCGCCCTTGAGGCTGATTTCGTCCAACAGCGGGTTTGCAATGGCCTTTTCCGCCGCCTGGATGGCGCGGTCTTCGCCTGTTGCCTCGCCGGTGCCCATCATCGCCTTGCCCATCTCGTCCATCACGGCGCGAACGTCGGCAAAGTCGAGGTTGATCAGGCCGGGGCGCACCATCAGGTCGGTCACGCCTTTGACGCCCTGATACAGAACGTCGTCAGCCATCGAGAACGCCTCGGTAAAGGTGGTTTTTTCATTGGCCAGACGGAACAGGTTCTGGTTGGGAATGATGATCAGCGTATCGACGACCTTTTGCAGCGCCTCGACGCCGTCTTCGGCCTGACGCATCCGCTTGGCACCTTCGAACTGGAAGGGCTTGGTGACGACACCGACGGTCAGAACACCCAGCTCACGCGCGGCCTGCGCGATGATCGGAGCAGCCCCTGTACCGGTACCGCCGCCCATACCGGCGGTGATGAAGCACATATGCGCGCCGGCAAGGTGGTCCACGATCTGTTCGATGCTTTCCTCGGCGGCGGCCGCGCCTACGGTCGGGCGGGCCCCTGCCCCCAGACCTTCGGTGACTTTCACGCCCAGCTGCACCCGCGCCGAGGACTGGCTTTGTTGCAGTGCCTGTGCGTCGGTGTTGGCGACCACGAAATCAACGCCGTCCAACTGTTTTTCAATCATGTTGTTGACGGCGTTCCCGCCTGCGCCGCCAACGCCAAATACTGTAATCCGAGGCTTCAGTTCGTCGTGCCCGGGCATCGAAAGATTCAATGTCATGCTCTGTCCGCCTGTATTTATGTCCCGCCAAAGCGGTGTTTTTCTTACCTATCCTTGTACGATTCTAACGGCCTGATGCCAAAAGGTCACGTCAAAAATCGCGTTTTCCCACAAAATATGGAGGAAATAAGGCATAAACCGGCGGCATTTCGCAGGTCATGCCAGATATAGCGGAAACAACGGCGACCATCACTAGACAACCGGCATGAACGCGAGGACACATTCGTTCATCGCGCTCTGATCGACTGCCATATACACTGCGGAAAACTGCTCAGGTCCTGCCGCGAGGCCTCTTTCGGGCCTTGTGGATATCTTGCGGGATAAATCGAAACGCTGCAACCGGTTTCTTCAGCTGAGCGGTGCATTTGGACAGTCCAAGCCGCGGTCCGTCATGGATCGCACTTCCTGTATTTCCCCATCGACGAATGAGGCAAGCCGCACCATCAAACGACCTTCATGCAAAAACGGCCACCAACAGACCGGAATGCCGTCCGGGTCATTGTCGTACAGAAAACACAACTGACCGTTTGGCGTCGTGATCTGCCCGTAGACACAGCCCTGCCCCTCTTCGCGCCAGACCGACATGCGGCGGTTCAGGAATTGTTCGGTTCCCACCAGGCCACCGCTGCGGATTTCGTAGAATGTCAGAGTTTTGCCGACCGCCGCGTCCAGAAACGCTTCGGGCGTGATCATGGTCTGGGCCGAGGCCCAGCCAGGCAGCAGCGCCGCGCACAGAGCACCCCCGCGCAGGACTCTACCAGTTGTCACGGAACCACCGTACGGCGCGCTTGAACGGGCGCGCGGCATAGGTGTCGACCGGGATTTCAAAATCCCACCATTCATCCTGAGGATGGGCCGCAAACAGGCTGAGGCCGACAGCGGACGAGAACCCGGGCCCGGTGGCTGATTGCGGCAGGCCATGCACGCGCAAGGGGCGGCCCAAGCGAACGCGCTGACCGAGGATGCGCGTGGCCAACCCGTCCAGCCCCATGATCTGGCTGCCGCCGCCGGTCAGCACGATCTGCTGGCTTGGCATATGTTCAAACCCGGCGGCGTCCAGCCGGACGCGGACCTCTTCAAGAATTTCCTCGACACGCGGGCGCATGATGCCGATCAGTTCAGCGCGGCTGACGGTGCGGCGGTCGTGTTCCCAGTCGCCGGTATCACCACCGATATCAATCATATCCCTGTCGTCGGCCCCGGTGGCATGAACGCCACCATTGAATGTCTTGATCCGTTCCGCCACGGCGGCAGGCACACCCAGGCCCATCGAGATATCGGCGGTCACGTGATCGCCGCCCATGCGCACGCAATCGGCATAGATCATGTGCTTTTTCATGAAGATCGACACGCTTGTGGTGCCGCCGCCCATGTCGATACAGGCCGCGCCCAGTTCCTGCTCGTCTTCGACCAGCGCCGAGATGCCCGAGACATAGGCCGAGTTGGCAATACCCGCGAGTTCAAGATCGCAGCGCTTGATACAGCGCACGATGTTCTGGATCGCTGACGAATCCACGGTTAGCATATGCATGTCGACCGCAAGGCTCTGGCCCATCTGCCCGCGCGGGTCGATCAGGCCAGACCGGTTGTCGAGCGCGAAATTCACCGGTTGAGCATGCAGCACTTCGCGCCCGTCACCATAATCCGGCACGTCGCAGGCGTTCAGAACCCGGCCCACTTCGGCCTCGGTCACGATCTGACCGTCCAGATCGACTTGCGCATCCAGCCCGTAAGAGCGCGGGTTCGCGCCCGAGAAACAGGCGATAACATGGTCGACGCGGATGTCGGCCATCTTCTGTGCGGCCTGAAGCGCGGTGCGGATGGCACGTTCGGTTTCCTGCATGGCGGTGACTTCGCCAAACTGGACGCCCCGCGACCGGGTGGTCGCGGCACCGATGACGCGAAAGCCCGTCTGCCCCGCCATGGAACCGATGGTATTGTCTTCGCTCAGCCGACCAGTTCCGTCAAAGCGCAGCACAAGACAGGCGATTTTCGAGCTGCCCACATCCAGAATCGCAATCACACCGCGTTGCAAAGCCTGCCGCCGCATCTGACGCATGGCACGTTGGGACTGATAAAGATCGGTCATCATGGTCGTTACTGCCCGTTACTCACTGTCACTTTTGTGTTCCACCAGTCTTCGCTGGCGGCTTTGGTCATTCGGATGGTCGGACGCTGCCCGAGGCGCATGTCGACCACGGCCACGTCACGTTCCAGAAGGTCCTGCACCTCGTTCACGGCAAGCACGCGTTCCAGCGCACGCACCGGGCGTTCGGTCGGCAGCATGATGCGCTGGCCACGGTCCAGCACCAGATCCCAGCGCCGCTCTCCCACGCGCACCAAGCCGCGCACGCGATTGCCCAGGCTGCGCGAAGTCCGCAGAAGCTCCAGTGCTTCTCCGACATGATCGTCGGCGCCCGTCCCCGCGATCAGCGGCAGATCGGCGTGATCCTTGCGAGAGTTGGCTTCCTTGACATGCGCGCCTGTCTCATCCAGCAGTTCAAGCCCCTCGCGCGTTCGCCAGACGATCACCGGCTGACGCTCGACGACATCGACTTGCAGGATGCCTCCGGGGCGGATTCTGACGGTTGCGGATTTCACCGGGTCCAGCCCGGTGATCGTGTCGCGGATCTGTTCCACATCCAGATCCCAGGAACTGATCGGGAAATCCAGCGGCACGATTTCGCGGATGTCTTCGGACAGGTCGGTTCCGGCCCCGTCGATGGCCATCAGGTTGACCATGAATTCGGGGCGCTCCTGAATCGAAGTGCGCACGTCGGCGATATAAGCGGCAAGTGCGTCGCGACGGTCCTGCGAGGCAAAGAAGATGCCAAGCGCGGCAGCGATGGCGCAGATCGGCAGGCCGACCTTGACACCAAGGCGAATGCCCGGCGTCAGCATCCAACGTTGCAGCCGATAGCTGAGACGGGACGGCGCAGGGTCACTGCGTCTTGCAGAGCGGGAAAACACACGCGCACCGCGCAGGCGCAAAAGCGGTTCGGCCTCGTGCGAGTCCGTGTCGGCCGAAGCGAAATCCGCATCCGGCCCTGCAACAGGTTTGGTTCGATGGATTTCCAACGCGCGGCTGGCGGTCAGCGGTCGCATGAGGCGTCCTCCACCATCCAGGCGCAGAGCTGGCCGAATGTCATTCCAAGATGAGCGGCCTGTTCCGGGACCAGAGAGGTCGGCGTCATGCCGGGCTGGGTATTGGTTTCCAGCAGGAACAACCCATCGGCACCCATGCTGTCATCCCAGCGGAAATCGGTGCGGGACACACCCTTGCACCCCAGCACATTATGCGCCCGCACGGCATAGTCCATGCAGCGGTCAAAGATGTCCTGCGGGATGTCGGCGGGCAGGACATGCCACGAGCCGCCGGGCTTGTACTTGGCGTCATAGTCGTACCAGCCGCCATCTGTCATGATTTCGGTCACGGTCAGGGCGCGGTCGCCCATCACGGTCACGGTCAACTCGCGGCCCGCCACGTATTTCTCGACCATCACCAGATCGGGCATCGCCTCGTCCAGCTGCGGCGGGCCGTTGGCATTTTCGTGGACGATGTAAATCCCAACGCTGGAGCCTTCATTGTTCGGCTTGGCCACATAGGGCGGCTCCATCACGTGAACTTCGACCACCTCGACCTTGGGCACGATCACGCTCGGTACGACGGGCAGCCCTTCGGTTTGGTAAATCTCTTTGCTGCGCTGCTTGTCCATTGCCAGCGCCGAGGCCAGAACACCGGAATGGGTGTAAGGGATACGCATCCACTCCAACAGGCCTTGCACACGCCCATCTTCGCCCCAGCGGCCATGCAGGGCGTTGAAAACCACATCCGGTTTGATGTCCACAAGGCGCGCGCAGAGGTCGGGACCTGCGTCCAGTTCGACCACTTCAAAGCCTTCTCCCACAAGGGCGGCCGCGCATTCGCGCCCAGAGCTGAGAGACACCTCGCGTTCCGCCGAGGGTCCACCCATCAATACCGCCACTTTGGGGTTTGTCCTGCTCGACATACCCAATGTGCGCCTCAATGTCCCCGGACCTTATGTGGTGGTCCGTACTGCGTTTATGCCTTTGATCCGTCGCCTGAATTTGCCTGTTATGGTCTGACGGTTGGGGCTTTATTCTGTCAGCGGATCACCGACCCGCATGATTTCCCACTCTAGCGTGATGCCGCTTGTTTCGTAAACCTTTTTTCGCACCTCTTCGCCAAGACCTTCAAGGTCGGCTGCGGTGGCCGAGCCGGTATTGATCAGGAAATTCGAGTGCTTCGGGCTCATCTGCGCACCGCCAAGCGTCGCGCCGCGCATTCCGGCGTCGTCGATCACTTTCCACGCCTTGAGGTCATGCACGTCATCCGCCTGCCCGGTCGAAGAAAACCCGGCTGGATTGCGAAAGGTCGACCCTGCGCTGCGATCTTTGGTGGGCTGGGTTTCGTCGCGCTTTTTCAACTGTGCCTCCATACGGGCATGGAGGTCTTGGGGATTGCCCGAAGGGCCCTCGAACGTGGCCGAAACCAGCACTGCGCCTTCCGGCAGGTCGGTCTGGCGATAGCGAAAGTTCAAGTCTTCGGGCGTCAGGTCCACAATATCCCCTTGCCGGGTGACAATCGTGGCCTTGCGCAGAACATCCGCCGTATAGCTGCTATAGCAGCCCGCGTTCATCCGCACCGCGCCGCCGATCGAGCCCGGAATGGTGCGCAGAAAGGTCAGGTCGACACCGGCATCTGCCGCCTTGCGCGCAACATGCGCATCCAGTGCCGCAGCCCCTGCCGTTACCGTGTTGCCGTCAACCGAGATCGCGTTGAACCCGCGCCCCAGCCGGATCACCACGGCCCGCAGCCCCCCATCCCGAACGATCAGGTTCGAACCGACACCCATCGGAAAGATCGGGGTTTGTGCCGGCAGTTCTCGCAGGAAGGCTTGCAGGTCTTCGATATCGGCAGGCTGGAACAGGTAATCGGCCGGGCCGCCAACGCGAAGCCATGTGAGCTCAGAGAGAGGCCGCGCCCGAGACAGGCGACCTTTCGGAACGGGAAGCGTTGTCATGCGTCTGCACGCACCGCCAGGCTGCGTCCGCCCACACCGCCCATGATCGCGGCGAACAGAAAGGGAAGAACGCCGGCGGTCAGCCAGACCAGCGGGCCGAACGCCTGTTCTTCTTCGCCGGTGCCAATACCGGCCAGCACCACGATCAACGCCAGCCCGACGGCCGAGGCCAGACCGATCAGCCACAACAAGCCGCGCAGGCCCAGCCAACGGCCCGCCGTGAAACCAGCGGCGACACCTAGCAGGAAAGAAAGAATTGGCAGATAGGCAAATGTGGCGACGGACGCCATGGCGGACCTCCTGAAACTGGCCGGTTATTCGTCAGCCGCCTTCATGCCCTGCATTTTCATCTTTGTCCAACGGGTCAGATAAATCACGGGCCAGCGCAGCACGGACATACCCATGGCCAGCACCAGCAAGCCGATCCACGGGCCGTTCTGATAGGTGACATACCCCAGAATCGGAATGCCCACGGCGATCAGGATATAGGCGCGTGTCCAGTGGTTGTCTTTGCTCGGGATCATTGCCAGCAGATTCGCGGAAACGCCCCACAGACCGGCAAGGACGATGGACCAGTTCATTCCATGACCTCCCCGCGCACCCATTTTTTCCAATAATACCGGATGGGGTTGCGGAACATCGAAACGAATCCGCCGAAGGCGAAAACCGACCAGAACCAACCGTGATCATAACCCAGCCAGACGATCAGAACCGGAGCGCAGATCAGCAGGGTCACGCCCGGCGGAAACTGCATTCGCATCGGCAAGAACGCCACGATCGTGGCGCAGATCACCCAAAGGGCGGCAAGGATCATCGAAAAGTCCATCTGTCCCCTCTTAGGACATGCGGCGGCTGCGGGCATTTGCTACACTTTCAGGTTGTGCACCAAACAGAAGCGAAGTCAAACAGCTTGTTTTCGTTGCAATCTCTCAGGCAGACCATTGGCCCAGGCGCTGATCGTACCGGCCCCGAGGCAGACGACGATATCGCCCGGGCGGGCCTGCTCGCGCACAAGCCGTTCAAGCTCGTTTTCGTCAAACAGCGCACGGGCGTGGCGGTGGCCGTGACGGATCAGGCCCTGTACCAGATCGTCGCGCGATGCGCCTTCGATCGGGTCCTCACCGGCGGCGAAGATATCAGCGATGGCCACGACGTCGGCGTCATTGAAGCAGGTGCAGAAATCGTCAAACAGGTTGGACAGGCGCGAATAGCGGTGCGGCTGGTGCACGGCGATCACGCGGCCTTCGGTCGCCTGTCGCGCGGCTTTCAGGACTGCGGTGATTTCGACCGGGTGGTGGCCATAGTCGTCGATGATGGTGACGCCGTCGACTTCTCCGACCTTGGTAAAGCGGCGATTGACGCCACCGAAATTGGCCAGCGCGTCGCGAATTTCCGCGGCCTTCATTCCCAGATGGCGGGCAACGGCCACGGCGGACAAAGCGTTCGAGACGTTGTGGTCGCCGGGCATCGGCAGGGTGCAGCCTTCGATCACCTTGTCTTCGTATTGCAGGTGAATGTCGA
Source organism: Ruegeria sp. A4 (assembly GCF_056543025.1). Classification (NCBI taxonomy): domain Bacteria; kingdom Pseudomonadati; phylum Pseudomonadota; class Alphaproteobacteria; order Rhodobacterales; family Roseobacteraceae; genus Ruegeria; species Ruegeria sp. A4. Next base: position 1,300,690 of record NZ_JBQGAW010000001.1, read on the forward strand.
AATGCGCGACGCCGCCCTTGTAGGTCAGGTTCTCGGCCCGCACATCGGCCTGCGCGTTGAAGCCATAGGTGCGCACGCGGCGGTCGGTGATGCGGCCGACAAGCGCCTGCACCTCGGCATGGTCGGTGCAACACACGGCCAGCCCGTAGAAGGGGATATTCGAGACGAATTCATGGAAACCCGCGCGCAGTTTGTCGAAATCGCCCCAATGCTCCATATGTTCGGGGTCGATATTGGTGACGATGGCGATGGTCGCGGGCAGGCGGTTGAACGAGCCGTCGCTCTCGTCGGCTTCGACCACCATCCATTCGCCCTGCCCCATCCGGGCGTTCGAGCCGTAGGCATGGATGATGCCGCCATTGATCACGGTCGGGTCAAAATCCCCCGCCACCATCAGTTCGGCCATCATCGTGGTCGTGGTGGTCTTGCCGTGAGTCCCGGCGATGGCGATGTTGGATTTCAGCCGCATCAGTTCGGCCAGCATGTCAGCCCGGCGCACCACCGGAAGGCCGCGGGCACGGGCGCCGTCAAGCTCGGGGTTGCCCGGTTTGATCGCGGTCGAGACCACCACAACGGCCGCGTTTTCAAGGTTTTCCGCGCGCTGACCGACAAAGATTTCGGCCCCCAGACTCGCCAGCCGGTCGGTGATCTTCGATGCCTTCAGGTCCGAGCCCTGCACCTGATACCCAAGATTGAGCAGCACCTCGGCGATACCTGACATTCCGATCCCGCCGATCCCCACAAAGTGAATCGGCCCTACGTCCTGCGGCAGTTTGGTTGCTGGGTTCATGTGGTCTCCTTCTGCGCCAATTGTTCGACAAGAGCGGTCAGACGCTCGGTGGCGTCAGGTGCCCCGACGGACAAGGCGGCATGGGCCATTTTCTGTGCGGCTTCGGGGTTCGTGAGAACCGTGGTGATTTGCTGTGTCAGCGCGGGAACGTCAAGAGCCTTTTCCGGGATCATGATGGCCCCGCCCGCCTGCACCAAGCCCCGTGCGTTGGCCGTCTGGTGATCTCCGGCGGCGGCGGCAAAGGGGATCAGAATCGACGGGCGCCCGATGACCGAGATATCGGCAACGCTGGACGCGCCAGACCGCGAGATCACCAGTTGGGCATCCGACATGCGACGGGGGACATCATCAAAGAAGGGCTGCACATCGGCGCGGATGCCGTGTTCGTTGTAGAAGGCTGTGACGCGCTCGCCATCCTCGTCCCGGGCCTGATGTGCCACGCGGATATGAGTGCGGATTTCTTCGGGCAGTGCGGCGATGGCACCCGGCACCACATCGCTGAGGATGCGTGCGCCTTGCGAACCGCCCATGACAAGGACCGACATCGGATAATCACCGGGTGGAATATAACCGGCCGCGGCGCGGTCCAGAACGGCGGACCGGACCGGGTTGCCCGTGTGGATGCCATGCGCGCCCTCGGGCAGGTCCGTGGGCCACACACCGCAGGCCACCTGCGCGACACGGGTGGCGAACAACTGGTTCACACGCCCCAGCACCCCGTTCTGTTCGTGGATCATGCGGGGGATTTTGAGCATGGTCGCAGCGCTCAGCGCCGGGATCGAGGGATACCCGCCGAAACCGACAACGACGTCGGGCTTGTCCCGCATCATCTGGAACACCATGCCAGCCACGCCACCGGCAATCTTGGGGCCGGCCATGGCCTTGGCCGCCAGACCGCCACGCGCGAAAGTGGCCGATGATGCCTCGACGATCTCGGTCGAATGCGGGAAACCACCGGTATAGCGGGCGCCGCGCGGGTCGGTAGACAGGCGTACACGCCAGCCCTCGTTCAGCATCGCCTCGGCCAGCGCCTGAGCCGGGAACATGTGCCCCCCGGTCCCGCCAGCAGCAATCAACAGGTATGGAGTCCCCATTATCCTCGTCCGCGCAGAATTTCGCCAAGCTCGCCCTGTGGGCGGGTTCGGGTGAAGGCCAGCAGCATTCCGATCGCAATACCCCCTGCAATCAGGGATGAGCCGCCATAGCTGACAAAAGGCAGCGTCATGCCCTTCGCGGGCAACAGACGAACCGCAACACCCATGTTGATCATCGCCTGCACGCCGAACATGCAGGCCAGACCGGTGCCCGCCAGACGGATGAACATGTCGCGTTCCCGCATCAGGCGCAGCAACGAGCGTACCACGACCAACGAATAAAGCGCGATGATGATCAGTACCAGGATCAGGCCGTATTCTTCGGCCGCGACCGCGATGATGAAATCGGTATGCGCGTCCGGCAGCGACCACTTGACCTGCCCCTCACCCACGCCGACGCCAAACAGCCCCCCTTCGCGGATGGCGTTGGTGGCATAGCCCAACTGGGTGGTCGGATCGACCTCTTGATTCAGAAAGCCATCGATTCGGCGGGCAAAATGTTCAGAGTTGGAGTAGGCGAACATACCGCCCAGAACAACAAACCCGGCCATTCCAACCAGCAGCAGCATTGGCGCGCCGGCGACAAAATACATCACCCCCCAGCCGAACAGGATCAGGCAGGCCTGACCGAAATCAGGTTGCATCACCAGCATACCGACAATCGCCATGCACAAGGCAAACGACCAGATCCGCCCCGGCGGGCCGTTGATCTCTTGTGAGGCCGCCAGCAGCCATGCAGCAACGACGATGAAGCCGGGCTTCAGAAACTCGGACGGCTGAAGCGAGGCGAACCCCAGCGAATACCAGCGCACCGCGCCCTTGCCGAAATCGGTCCCGAACACGGGCAGGAAAACCAGTGCTATGAAGGCCCCCAGGAAACCCAGCACCGCCAAACGGCGCACCAGCGTCGGCGACATCATCGAGGTCAGAAGCATCGCAATCAGCGCCAATCCGCCGAAGATGGCCTGACGTTCGACATAATGGAACGGATCGAACCCGTTTCGCCCGGCCAGCGGTGGCGAAGACGCCAGCCCCAGCAAAAGACCGATGGCAAACAGGATCAGAACGCAGGACATCGTCCAGCGATCGATTGTGCGCCACCATTTCGGTAGAATCGGTTCTCCGCGCTGGTCCTGGACCGCGCCATACACCATCTCAGTCATGAGATACCGCCACTCTCTGCCTCGTCAACGCCCCGTTTTCGGGGTCTGGTTGAGACTCTACAGGGATTTTTGTGTTTGGGCTAGTAGGATGAAGCCACAAGGCATAAATCGACCTTCCATGCCCGAAGCACCCCCGGCTGCACGTGGCGGTCTGTGGATGTTGCAGCTTTGGGCACTCCGCTTAGCGGAGCGGCGCGCGTTGATCCAAAAAGGCGGGTTGCTATGCATTATCCCTTGATCGGATATCGGTCGGGTTCCTCGAACACGTCAATGACGCGAGACCCCGCCTTGATGGTCCCTCCGTGCGCGACTCCACTTGGGATCGAGTAGCTGTCGCCGGGGCGGTAGATGCGGGTCTGGCCACCGATCGTGAGTTCAATTTCACCCTCAACCACCGTCCCCCATTGGGCACCATGCGAATGCAGGGGAAGCTCCATGTCTTTGAGGAAAGTGAAGAAAGCAACCAGCCCTGCATCTGATCGAATGACGGCCGTCTGCACCACGTCTTCAGGAAAAGGCACATCCAGTTTCGGAAATGACGAAATAAATTCGGGGAATTGCATTCAGAGTTCCTTTTGCCAGTTTGTCTTGTCAAAACCTCTTTGCGGTATGGTCGCAGCATGTCAGTGCGCTGAAACTCTGGCAATCGCCCTGTCAGCCGACCTCGAATTTGCGAGAACGCGGCGAGCGCGCGCCGCACGACTTCGGCATGGGCTCTTGCCATCTTGTTTAATCCACGCCATCCCCCGCGCATGACCTACGACACGATCATCCTTGGGGCCGGGGCTGCCGGCATGATGTGTGCGGCCCATTGCAGTGGGCGCGTGCTGGTGATTGACCACGCCAAGGCACCCGGCGAGAAAATCCGCATCTCGGGCGGGGGGCGCTGCAATTTCACCAACATTTATGCCGGGCCGGGCAACTTCCTGTCGCGAAACCCGCATTTCTGCAAATCCGCCCTTGCACGGTACACCCAATGGGATTTCATCGATCTGGTCGGACGTCACAACATCGCCTGGCATGAGAAAACCCTGGGCCAGTTGTTCTGCGATGGCTCTTCGAAACAGATCATCCGGATGTTGCTGGATGAAATGAGCGGTGCAGGAGCAGAGCTGTGGGTTCAAACCTCGCTGCGCGATTTGCGCAAGACCGAAAGCGGCTTTGCGCTGGAGGTGGAGCGTGACGGGCAAAGGCAGCACCTGACCTGCACCAATCTGGTGCTGGCAACGGGCGGAAAATCGATCCCCAAGATGGGTGCAACCGGGCTGGCCTATGACATCGCGCGCCAGTTCGGATTGCGGATGACCGAGACGCGGGCGGCGCTGGTGCCGTTCACCTTCTCGGACGGGCGGTTCAAGGACCTGTCCGGTGTTTCACTGCCCGTGCGACTGTCGAATGATCGCGCCAGCTTCGACGAGGCGCTGCTGTTCACCCATCGCGGCCTCAGCGGACCGTCAGTGTTGCAATTGTCGTCTTACTGGCGCGAAGGTGAGCCGATCCGGGTGAACCTGATCCCCGATCTGCCTCTGCTTGATCTGTTGCGCACACAGCGGCAAAGCGCAGGGCGCAAGGCGCTGACCACTGAACTGGCGCGGCATCTGCCGGCCCGGCTGGTCGATCACCTGTGCCGGATCATTCCGATGTCCGGGAAGCTGGCGGATCAGTCGGACGCGAAACTGGCCGAGCTGACCGCGGCCTTGTCCGCGTGGCAACTGGTGCCGTCGGGAACCGAAGGGTATCGCACCGCCGAAGTCACCTTGGGCGGGATCGACACGGATGACTTGTCCTCGAAAACGATGGAGGCCAAGGATGTCCCCGGCCTCTATGCGATTGGTGAAGCGGTGGATGTCACCGGCTGGTTGGGCGGCTACAACTTCCAGTGGGCATGGTCGTCAGGCCATGCCGCAGGTGTTGCAATTGCCGCAGGGTGTTAGCCTACGACGTTGTAGCCGCGCCCGCGCATGCAGTTGCGCACGATCACTTCCTTGTTCTGGTTTTTATTGATGACGTCTGCGCCAGCGCCAACCAGGGCACCTGCCACAGCCGCGCGACCAAGATTGTCGCTGCTGTCCTGAACGATCCCGGTAACGGCCGCGGCACCCGCTGCGCCAATTGCTGCGTTCCCTGCGGTAGAGCCATCAACGCTGCTCTGCGATGCCGCCAGTTGTTGGCATTGCTGCAGGTCCACGTTGTAGTTCGGACCGACCGGGCCGTCCACGATGGGCTGATAGTTGGCACCCGTGTTCGTACAGGCCCCAGCAACAAGAATGGCAGGCAGGATCAGAGAAAGTCTACGAAATGGCATGGTCATAACCTCGTGTTGAATCTGCTGGCAGGCAAAACCAATAATGGTGCCGCGTCAAGCTGATAGCATCCAAGCTTGGCCCAGCCGGCGGTCTATTGCAAATGGCTATTCTGTCAGCCTGCGCTTGACCTGCGCTGCAAAATCCTCGCCGCGCTGTTCGAAATTGTCATATTGGTCGAAACTGGCAGCAGCCGGGGCCAGCAGCACAGTGTCGCCTGCCTCGGCATCTTCCATGGCCTGCGCCACGGCGGCCTCCATCGTCGTACAGACCTGCGTATCAGCCTCGAGCTGCATCGCAAAACTCGCGGCTTCGCGTCCGATGACATATGCCTTGATGACCTCGCCCGTCGCCGTGTTCACGGCTGATATGCCGCCCTCTTTCTCAAGACCGCCGCAAATCCATCGGATCTTTTTGAACGCCATAAGCGCTTTCAGGGCGCTGTCGACATTGGTCGCCTTGGAGTCGTTGACATAGGTAACCCCATCGGCCTCGGCGATGATCTGGCTGCGATGCGGCAGGCCCGGATAGGAATGCAGCGCATCTTCGATCACGCGCGGCGCAAGGCCCAGCGACCGGCAGGCCGCGTAGGCCGCGCAGGCATTCTGGTGGTTGTGTGCACCGGGCAAACCTTTGATCGCGCGCAGGTCGATAGACCCCGCCTGCCGCCCCTTGCGGTATTCCGACAGGAACCCTTTGCGCGCAAAGACCTGCCAGCCCGGCCCGGTCAGCTTCCGCGCCACCGAGATACGGATCACCCGGTCATCCGATGGCCCTTCGGACAGTTGCCCGGCCAAAAACGCACCTTCGGTTTCGTCGACGCCAATGATCGCGCGATCCGGGCCGCCTTCGGCAAAGAGGCGCCGCTTGGCCGCGAAATATCCACCCATGCCGCCGTGGCGGTCCAGATGATCGGGCGACAGATTGGTGAACACCGCCACATCGGGGGTCAGAGCGCGGGCCAGCTCGGTCTGATAGCTGGAAAGCTCCAGCACCACGACCGAACCATCACCGCCCGGATCGATATCCAGAACCCCGCGCCCGATATTGCCCGCCAACTGCGCCTCGCGCCCGGCCTCGGTCAGGATATGATGGATCAAAGCGGCAGTCGTCGATTTGCCGTTCGAGCCCGTCACCGCGATCACGCGCGGAGGCGTGTCGTAGTTGTTCCATTCCGGTCCGGCAAAGGAGCGGAAGAACAGGCCGATGTCATTGTCCACCGGCACGCCTGCATCCAGGGCTGCCGCCACCACGGGGTTCGGTTCAGGATAGAGATGCGGAATGCCCGGTGAGACGATCAGCGAGGCGATGTCGTCAAATGCCCCATGCTTGCGCAGGTCGGCGCAGGTGAAACCCTCGCCTTCGGCGGTTTCACGGGCGGCCGGGTTGTCATCCCAGCACACCGGTTCCGCCCCGCCCGCGCGCAGCGCACGTGCAGTGGCCAGACCGGACCGGCCCAGCCCCAGAACGGCGACTTTCTGTCCTGAAAAGCCTTTGACCGGGATCATTTGTTAGTCACCGAAGTACCTGACGAGTACGATTACTATGGAAATAATAGTAAACACTACTATCGCGAGCGACCTCCACCCCATGTAGTTCACGAATTGCAGTTCTAAGCTCTCGCCTTTGCTCAAAACTTTCAGACCGGAATCATAAGTATAGGCAAGGCTCAAAAGAAAACCGGCAAAACAAATAAAAGCGCCAAACGCACAAGCCGCACCATACAAAGAAAAGGCAAATTTTTCAGCAAACCAAAGCGTTGCTATGCCGAACCCCAGCATTCCCCCAAATCCACGAGCGAAATTTGCAACCCGGCCTGAGTTTGTGCTCGAGTCTGTGAAGTCAAAATGCATCTTTTGTATTCCTCTACCTTACCTTCAACGTCGCCAAACCGATCATCGCCAGGATCAGCGAGATGATCCAGAAGCGGATCACGATGGTCGGCTCGGCCCAGCCTTTTTTCTCATAATGATGATGGATCGGGGCCATCAGGAAGACCCGTTTGCCCGTGCGCTTGAAGTAGAGGACCTGAATGATCACGCTCAGCGCCTCGACCACGAACAGGCCGCCGACCACGGCCAGAACCAGCTCGTGCTTGGTGGCTACGGCGATGGCACCCAGCGCGCCGCCCAGGGCCAGCGATCCGGTGTCACCCATGAACACCGCCGCCGGGGGGGCGTTGTACCAGAGAAACCCGAGGCCGGCTCCGAACAACGCGGAGGTGAAGATGAAGATCTCACCGGTGCCCGGGACGTAATGCACATCGAGATATTCGGTAAAGTCGACCCGACCCACCGCATAGGCGATCACGCCCAGGGTCGAGGCTGCGATCATCGCTGGCATAATAGCCAGCCCGTCCAGACCGTCGGTCAGGTTCACCGCATTGGCGGCCCCCACGATCACGACAATCGCAAAGGGGATATAGAAGATGCCCAGATTGACCAGCGTGTCCTTGAAGACGGGTACAGCCAGTTGGTTCTGCAAGGCTTCGGGATGGTGCAACGTCGCCCAAAGCGATGCCAGCACGGCGATGATTACGCCCAACGCCAGGCGCATCCGGCCCGAGACCCCTTGCGTGTTCTGTTTTGAAACCTTGGCATAGTCGTCCGCAAATCCGATGGCCGCATAAGACAAGGTTACAAAAAGAACCATCCAGACATACGGATTGTCCAGCCGTGCCCAGACAAGGGTTGACGTGACCAGAGCTCCGACAATCAGCAATCCGCCCATCGTCGGCGTGCCTGCCTTGGAAAAATGCCCTTCGGGGCCGTCGTCACGGATCGGCTGGCCTTTGCCCTGTTTCTTGCGCAGCACGTTGATCAGGGGTTTTCCGAAGATGAATCCAAAGATCAGCGCGGTCATGAAGGCGCCGCCTGCGCGGAAGGTGATATACCGGAAGAGGTTCCAGAAATCCCCTCCGTCCGACAGAGCGGTCAACCAGTACAGCATGACAATACCTTTCTCACACGAGGCGCGCGGGCAAGTTCACCCATCAAGCGCGCCCCCTTGCCCCATTTTGCGCAGACCGTCAACAATCGCGGCCAACGCCATGCTGAGTGAGCCCTTGGCGAGCACCGTGTCTCCATCCCGGATCAAAGCAGGCAGATGTTCCGCCATTTGCGCACTGGTTGCGAACCAGAGCCCACGTTTCTTCTCGGGCAGCGCGCGGTGCATCGCCTGCATCAACGGCCCGATGCAATGAACCTGATCCACCCGCGCCATCGCCTCGATATCCGCCATGGCGGCATGCATGGCCTCTTCCTGGGCACCCAGTTCCTTCATGTCACCCAGAAACGCAATGCGGCGGGTGCCTTTGGAGGCGGCCAAGACATCCAGCGCAGCCTCCATCGAGGTCGGGTTGGCGTTGTAGCTGTCATCCAAAAGCTCGATCTGCCCACCCCCTGACAATGGCAAGCTTTCGCGTACCCCACGCCCCTTGACGGGTGACCACGCTGGCAGGCCCGCGATGGCCTGATCCAGATCGACCCCCAATTCGACGCAGGCCGCCAAAGCGCCAAGCGCGTTCATCGCGAAATGCGTGCCGGCGGAGTTCACCTCGAATTGAATCACCTGATCACCGACCAGTGCCCTGGCCTTCACTGCGTTGGACTCGGGTTGAACATCGGTCAGCCGGTAATCCGCCGCGCTGCGCCCAAAATCAACAATCCCGGCCCCCTGCGCCTGCGCTGTCTGGCGCAGGATGTCCGCGTGGTCGATATCTGCATTGACGATCGCAGCCCCGCCAGGTTCAAGCCCTTCAAAGATCGCCGCTTTTTCCCGGGCAATACCAGCCACCGACTCGAAAGCCTCTAGATGCACTGCCGCCACGGTCGTCACCAGCGCCACGTGCGGGCGGGCCTGTTCGGCGAGCGGGGCAATTTCACCGGGATGATTCATGCCGATCTCGATCACCGCAAATTCCGTATCGCGAGGCATCCGCGCGAGGGTCAGGGGCACGCCCCAATGGTTGTTGTAACTGGCGACGCTGGCGTGGGTTTTCCCTTGGGTTTCCAGAATTGTCGCCAGCATTTCCTTGGTCGATGTTTTACCCACACTGCCTGTCACGCCGACCACGCGCGCATCCGTTCGGGCCCGTGCTGCTTTCCCCAGGGCCTCTAGCCCCGCCTGAACGTCTTTGACGATCAGCAGGGGGGCACCTTCGGGCACATCGTCCGGAACACGGGAAACCAGTGCGGCGCCTGCTCCTTTTTCCAGCGCCTGTGCGACGAAATCATGCCCGTCCCGCGCCGCTTTCAGCGCCACGAACAGATCGCCGGGTCGAAGAGTGCGGGTGTCGATGGATACGCCATTTGCGGTCCAGTCGGTCGTCGCCTGACCGCCCGTCGCCGCGGCCGCTTCGGATGCAGTCCAGAGCGTCATGCGACCCTCCCGTCCAGCGCTGCAACGGAAATGCTGGCCTGTTCCACATCGTCGAAGGGCAGAACCTGATCCCCCACGATCTGACCGGTTTCATGCCCCTTTCCGGCGATCAGCAGCGCATCACCGGGTTGCAGCGCATCGATGCCGCGCAGGATGGCCTCGGCGCGGTCGCCGACTTCGGTCACGCTGGCGTCACCTGCTGCCTCTGACGCGCCTGCCATTACGGCCGCGCGGATGACTGCGGGATCTTCGCTGCGCGGGTTGTCATCGGTGACAAAGACCACGTCTGCATGGTTGGCTGCCGCCCTGCCCATCAAAGGTCGTTTGCTGGCGTCGCGATCCCCGCCCGCACCGATAACGGCAATCAGACGGCCCATCACATGCGGGCGCAGCGCCTTGAGTGCCGTGGCAACAGCATCAGGCGTGTGGGCATAATCCACAAACACCGCCGCTCCATTGTCACGCGTGGCTGCCAGTTGCATCCGCCCGCGAACCGTCGTCAGATGGGGCAGAGTTTCGAACACCCGTTCGGGGCTGTCCCCGGCAGCGATCACCAGCCCACAGGCCAGCAGGATGTTTTCGGCCTGAAACCCGCCGATCAGGTTCAGGCGGGTCTGGAGCGTTCGGCCCTGCCACGCAAAGCGCAGGTCTTGCCCCGTGGCGTCGAACCGCTGGTTGATCAGACACAGGTCGGCATCGCCCAGCCCCACCGTCAGCACCGACTGGCCGCGCATCTCGGCGATCCGCCGGACCTGGGCCCCTTTAGGGTCGCTCAGGTTGACGACGGCCGTTCCATCCTGCGGCAAAACCCGGTCGAACAGACCAGCCTTTGCGTTGAAATAAGCCTCGAAGGTTTCGTGGTAATCCAGATGATCCTGCGTGAAGTTCGAGAAACCGGCGGCGGTCAGGTGAACGCCATCAAGACGGCGCTGTTCAAGGCCGTGGGACGACGCCTCCATTGCGGCATGGGTCACGCCGTTCTCGGCCGCCTCGGCCAGACAGCGGTGCAAGGTGATCGGCTCGGGCGTGGTATGGGCCAGTGGCGCTGTCCACGCACCTTCAACCCCGGTGGTGCCGAGGTTGACGGCGGCGTGACCAAGCGCGGACCAGATCTGCCGGACGAAGGTGGAAACAGATGTTTTGCCGTTCGTTCCCGTGACGGCCACGATGGTTTGCGGCTGCGCGCCGAACCACAGCGCCGCGGCACCGGCCAGCGCCTGACGCGGGTCTTCCACCACGGCCAGCGCTGCGTCCGAAGCTGCCAGTTCGGCCTCGGCGATCTCTGCCCCTTCGGCATCGGTCAGGATCGCAGCGGCCCCCATGCGCAGGGCAAACTGAATGAACTCTGCGCCATGAACGCGGGACCCGGGCAGCGCGGCAAACAGGAAGCCCTCTTTCACCTCGCGGCTGTCAACGGCCAGACCAGTGATATCCGGGTTTGCGCCCTCTCTTGCGGTCAGGGCCAGCTGGCTGAGTTTCTTCGTCCTTGTGCCCATGACCCACCTCTTGCCGGACAGCCTAGTTTGAGGTCAGCGTTATAGCAGCGCCCGCCTCAGGCTCAAGCCGGGGACGCAACCCCAACAACGGTGCGACGCGGCCGATGAGTTCGGCGGCAACAGGCACGGCGGTCCAACCGGCCGTGCGGCGTTTTTCACCGTAGGCCACGATCGAAGGTTCGTCCAACGTCACGATCAGAACGTATTGCGGATCGTAGGCCGGGAAGATCGTCGCGAAGGTGGCAATGACCTTGTCATCATAGTACCCGCCGCGCGGTTTGGGCTTGTCGGCCGTACCGGTCTTGCCCGCCACGTCATAGCCCTTGACCTCGGCGAAGCTGGCGGTGCCGTACGTTACTACTTTGCGCAGCATCTTTTGCGCCTGCCGTGCAGTGTTCTGCGACATGACACGAGGCCCGTATTGCGGACCGTTCCGGCGCAGAATGGTCGGGCTGACGTAATGCCCGCCATTGGCAATCGCCGCGTATCCCGCGGCCAGATGCATCGGGCTGGTCGACAGGCCATGGCCATAGGAAATTGTCACGGTACTGAGCTCGCCCCATTTCTTCGGTTTCAGCGGCACACCGCCCTTGGCCTCGACGATCTCGAAAGGGGTCGGATCGAACATGCCAAGCGCGTCCAGAAACTCCTGCTGCCGTTTGGCGCCGATTTGCAAGGCCAGACGCCCCGTGCCTCGGTTCGAGCTGTGGACGATCACATCCGCTACGCTGATCTTGCCGTAATTCTTGCCGTTGAATTCGCCGATGGGAAAGCGGCCGATCTTCATCGGCCCGGACGTATCGATGATGGTGTTCGAATTCACCAATCCAAGTTCAACGGCCTGGGCCGCGGTGAAAATCTTGAAAACAGATCCCAGTTCATACACGCCTTGCACATAACGGTTGAACAGCGGGCTGTCCGAGGGGTCAAAGCCCGAGGTCGGCGGGCGCGGACGGTCATTCGGATCAAAAGAAGGCAGCGAAGCAGCCGAAATAACCTCGCCCGTATGCGCGTTCATCAGAACGGCCGAAGCCCCCTTGGCGTTCATGATCTTCATACCGCCGTAAAGAACCTGTTCAACTGCGGCTTGAATCGTCAGGTCCAGCGACAGTTGCAGCGGCTTGTTACCGTTGGCCGGATCGCGCAGATAATCGTCGAACTGCTTTTCCACACCAGCCACGCCGATCACTTCGGCGGCGCTGACGCCTTCACGACCAAAACCGGACCCGCCCAGGATATGAGCGGCCAGCCGCCCGTTGGGGTAAAGCCGCATTTCACGCGGACCGAACAGGATGCCGGGATCACCGATGTCGTGCACGGCCTGCTTCTGCTCGGGCGAAATGCGTTTCTTGATCCACAAAAACTTGCGGTTGCCGGTGAAGTCCTTGATCAGCCGCTCTTTGTCCAGATCAGGAAAAATCGCAACCAAATGCTCTGCGGCTGCGACGGGATCGATCATCAAAGGGGGCTGCGCGTAAACGGAATAGGTGTCCAGATTGGTGGCCAGTATGCGCCCTTCGCGATCGACGATGTTGGCGCGCTGCATGGCAATCGCTGCGCCCGGCGCGCTGGCCAGAGGCTCTTGTGCTTCCGAGGTCGCCAGCATGCCCATGCGGAAGCCGACAACGGAAAAAGCGCAGAAGAAGAACAGGCCCAGCACCAGCAGACGCCCTTCGGCACGGGCGCGGGCGCGATCTTTCATATCCTCGTGACGCTTGCGGATGTTCTCGCGCTCGATTGCCTTGGGGTTTTCGCCCCTGGCGCGGGCATCAAGGATTCGGGCCAGAGGGCGCAGAGGGGTGCGGGTCATGGAATTTGCACCTCGCCCAAAGCCTGAATGTCAGTGATGGCCTGCAATTCAATCGGATCAACGACGGGCAGGTCCGGGTCTTCGGCATAGGCGATCTGATCCGCGCGCCCGAACTGCTCGGCCCGCAACGGCAGCAGGCCAAGGCGTTCAAAGTTCAGGTCGGCCAGTTCGCGCAGCCTGTCCGGGCGGTTCAGATAGGCCCATTCCGCGTTCAGAACGGCCAAGCGCACCTGTGCCATTCCGATCTCGCGCTGCAAAGACTGGGTTTCCTTTACCACTTGCTGGGTCCGGTAGTTTTCCTGATAGGCCCACAACGCCAACCCGAACACGGACAGAGCAGTCAACACATACAAAACACTCTTCATCTTGCCCTTCCCCCCAGTTGCGGCATCCCGATGGCCCGCGCTTCAATTTCACCCGCCGGAGCATCGGTTCGGATCGCCACGCGCAGTTTGGCCGAGCGCGCGCGCGGGTTTTCCTGCAATTCCTGTTCGTCAGGCCCCACCGCCTTGCGGGTCTTCAGTGTGAATTGCGGCTGTTCCTGTTCAATCTCGGGCGCATAGCGGTTCGCGCGCCCCGTCTTGCCCGCGCGGGACTGGAAAAACCGTTTGACCATTCGGTCTTCAATGGAGTGGAAAGTGACAACGGCCAGTTGCCCGCCGGGCTTCAAAGCACGTTCAGCGGCCATCAGCCCCTGAAACAGCTCTTCATATTCTGCATTCACGGCGATCCGCAGCCCTTGAAAGCTGCGCGTGGCCGGGTGGGATTGACCCGGTTTAGGACGCGGCAGGCAGGATTCGATGATCTCGGCCAGACGCAGGGTCGTGGTGATCGGCTCTTCCGCGCGCTCTTTGACGATCGCCCTGGCAATCCGGCGGCTGGCGCGCTCTTCACCATAGTGGAACAGAATGTCGGCCAGTTGCGCCTCGGTCGCGGTATTGACCAGATCGGCGGCGCTTTCGCCATCCTGGCTCATGCGCATGTCCAAAGGGCCATCCTTCATGAAGGAAAACCCGCGATCGGCCTGATCCAGCTGCATCGAGGAAACGCCAAGGTCCAGAACAACGCCGTCCAGGTTCTGCCCATATTCATCCATACGAGAGAACACGCCGGGCTGCATCACCAGCCGGTCGCCATAGGCGCCCGCCCAGTCTGACGCCATCTCAAAAGCCAAGGGATCGCGATCCACGCCAATCACCTTGTCGGCCCCGGCCTCCAGCAATCCGCGGGTGTACCCGCCTGCGCCGAAGGTACCGTCGAGCCAGACGCCCGTGACCGGCGCCACCGCCGCCAGGAGCGGGCGCAGCAAGACAGGGATGTGAGGCGCGTCCGGTTTTGGGTGATCCGCGGCCGCCATGCCGTCACCCGCCCTCGACTTCATCGAGGAATTGCAGCGGATCAACATCGTCGCCAAGGCCGTCCAGCCATTCCTCGGTCGCCGCCAATTCCTCGGATTCGTAGGTCTCGGGCTTCCAGATCTGAAAAGTATCCCCGGCGGCAATAAAAAACGCCTCGCCCTCAAGACCAATCTTCTTGCGCAGCTTTGCCGGCAGGACCAGCCGCCCGGTTTCATCGACATTGGTCGGGAAGGACTGCCCGTGGAACAGGCGCTGCAACATCTTGCGCTTCATCGAACCGCGAGGCAGCGCGTCGATCTTGGCATCGACCTCGTCGATGGCCTGCATGGTATAGCATTCCAGGTATTTGCGGCGATGATCCCCGTAGACGATCACAAGCTCTGGATTGTCGCCGGGTTGCCAGTTGGGATCGGAGGACTCAAGCACGCGGCGAAACGAGGCCGGGATCGACACCCTGCCTTTCGCATCCACCTTATGGTGGCTTTCACCTCTAAACCTGCGCGCCAAGACGACTGTCCCTTTCGCTTGCGCCCCACTTGAAATTCGCGTTCCCCCGGAAGAAAAACGGCGGGTTGATCTGCTGCCACTGATCAACCCGCCGCATTGACCCGCTTTGCGGGATGTCCAGCTGCACGCGCCACCTGGGGGGATGTCTGCTCGCCCGCGCGCCGGATCTCTTGATTGATGAAAGCGAGATGCCTGTATGAAACCTGATTATTTTTGGTCGGGGTCGTTTGGTGCCCCTGCTGCCTCGTCCTCATCGGATGTATAAGGGATGCCATGGGAATTCATGGAAATCAACAGGAATTTTGCGAACCGCGTTCCATGAATCACGCTTCAGGAACAAGACCACCATGAAACTTGAACGCAATAACACCAACTATAGACCAGATTAACACAATACCCTCTATATATAGATCATTTGAGGCTGAAATTTTTTTCCCACGATTTCCCAAAAAATCTAAAGAATTGCCGTTTTGATTGGAAAAACCCAGCATCCTTGGGCAGCGATCTCGCAGAATCATTCGCTTTTCGCGCGCAATTCCGACGGGACTTCGCCCCCGGCAACCACATCGGCCCATGAAATCCCGTGGCGTTCAGGCAATAGGCCCTACGACCTGCGAAACCGGTAAACTTGTCATCAGGGAATAGCTGAAGCGCCGTGCTTTGCCTGGCGCTTCGGTCACGCGCACGCCTAGAATTGTTTTATTGCGCACAAATTCCAGCCAACACCGCTCAATTAGACGGCAAGCCATCAGAAGGCCATGTTTCCGCTGTCACCCGTGACCCAAGGGAAGGCCCAATGTTTCAAGGCGCATTTCGAGTTGAAGGAAAAAACTGAACCAATCTATGCGCTTGCTGCATAGCAGCATTGACGACACGACCTATTGTGCAATCGCAGCATTTGCCTATTTTCAACCTCAAGCAAGGGCCGAGCGTAATCGGCAAAGCAGATAAATACGGATGATGAGCATGGCAATCGCAAGCACACATACAGCCTCGAAGAGCGCACCGGCGTTCGGACTCGCAACTTTGATCGAAAACGCAAAGGCGCGTTTTGCCCGCTATCGTATGTATCGCCAGACCGTCAATGAGCTGGCAGGACTGTCGGACCGTGAACTGGCCGATCTGGGCCTGCATCGGTCCATGATCCGTCGGGTGGCCATGCAGGCCGCCAACGATCACATCGCGCAATAAGCGCGCCACGAATACCGAGATCAGGCCCTTCCTCCTCCCTTAGGGTCTGTTATCAGCGGCAACGTCTCTCCTCCTCCCTGACGTTGCCGCACCAAATACCGGCCTCAACCCGCCGGACCCTGATACATCGAGGCTCTCCTCCTCCCTGCCTTGATGTTGAAAGCGCGCGGCGACGCCTTCCTCCTCCCTGACGTCGCCGCGTCTTCTCCATACCGGGCTCAAACCCGGGTTCGAATACATCGGGGCTCTCCTCCTCCCTGCTCTGATGTTGACAAGACGGCGGTTCCCCTTCCTCCTCCCTGGGAACCGCCGTTTTTTTTGTTTTTCTGACATAGGTGTAAGATGGCCCACTGATTTCTGATCCGGAGGAAACAATGGCCGCCTATTTCATCGCGCAAATCGACATCCACGACCCGGATGGGTATCAGGATTATCTGGCGGGTTTCATGCCGATCTTCGACCGCCACAAAGGCCGCCTGCTCACGGTCTCATCGAAACCGGTCGAACGGATCGAAGGCGATTGGCCCGAAGGCGGCATTGTGCTGATGGAATTTCCGGACCTTGCCACGGCGAAAGCCTGGAAAGACGACCCTGATTACATCGAGCTGGCGAAGATCCGGCAAGCCACCGCCTCGACCAATCTGGTTCTAGTCGAAGGGATATGACGCCTCAGAACGGGACGTCATCCTTGTTGGTCAGAAAACGTGAGACCACTTTCTTTGTGCCTGCCTTGTCGAATTCGACTTCGACCTTGTCGCCCTCGATCCCGACAACCGCGCCATAGCCGAATTTCTGGTGGAACACCCGTTCCCCCAGCGTGAAACTGGCCACGGCGGTCGCGTCGATCACCGTGTTGCGGGGTTCGCGCGGCTGCGACATGCCGTATTGCCCCTGGCGCGCCTGCATCCGCCTCCAGCCCGGCGAGTTGTAGACATTCGCTTCGGCCGCGCGGGTCTCGATACCAGCCGACATCTGACTGTTGCCGTGTAACCCGGCCCCTTGCAAAACCTCAACGTGATCGTCCGGCAATTCGTCGATGAAGCGCGAGGGCATGGAGTTCTGCCACTGCCCGAACACCCGCCGGTTGGCGGCAAAAGAAATGGTACACACTTCTTCGGCACGGGTGATGCCGACATAGGCCAGGCGCCGTTCTTCCTCGAGCCCCTTGAGCCCGGATTCGTCCATTGACCGCTGCGAAGGGAACAGCCCGTCTTCCCAGCCCGGCAGGAAGACGGCGGGAAACTCCAGCCCCTTGGCCGCATGCAGGGTCATGATCGAAACCTTGGCGCCGTCGCTGTCCTGTTCGTTGTCCATGACCAGACTGACATGTTCCAGAAATCCTTGCAGGTTCTCGAAATTGTCCAGCTGGTTCACCAGTTCCTTGAGGTTTTCAAGGCGCCCCGGCGCTTCGGGCGTCTTGTCGTTCTGCCAGTGGGCGGTATAGCCGGATTCGTCGAGAATGATCTGCGCAAGTTCGATATGCGTATGCTCGGGTGCGCCGAACCGCAGGGGTGAACCGTCATCGATCACCGAATCGTCGTCCACCTCGATCCGTGGCCCACGCGTCATCGCATTCCAACGCGCCAGACCGTCGATCAGTTCGCGCAGCGCCTTGCCGCCCTTGCCCTTGATCAGCCCGTTATCGACGGCAATCCGAGCCCCTTCGACCAGTGACACCCCATTTTCGCGCGCGGTCATCTGGATCGTCTTCTGCGCCTTGTCGCCAAGGCCGCGTTTCGGCGTGTTTACGATTCTCTCAAACGCAAGATCATCCTCGGGGCTGACCACCAGCCGGAAATAGGCCATGGCATCGCGAATCTCCATCCGCTCGTAGAATCGCGGGCCGCCGATCACCTTGTAGGGCAGACCGATGGTCAGAAACCTGTCTTCGAAGGCGCGCATCTGGTGGCTGGCCCGGACGAGGATCGCGATCTCATCAAGGTTCATCGGGCGAATACCGCGCGTACCGCCCTGCATCGCGTCGATCTCCTCGCCAATCCAGCGGGCCTCTTCCTCGCCATCCCAATGGCCGATCAGATTGACCTTGTGGCCTTCCTCGGCTTCGGTCCACAGCTCTTTGCCCAGGCGGTTTTCATTGCCGCGAATGACGTTCGACGCAGCCGCCAGAATATGCGGGGTCGAGCGGTAGTTCTGTTCCAGCCGCACCACATGGGCGCCGGGAAAATCCTTTTCGAAGCGCAGGATGTTGCCCACCTCGGCCCCGCGCCAGCCATAGATCGACTGATCGTCATCGCCGACGCAGCAGATGTTCTTGTGCCCCCCGGCCAGCAGGCGCAGCCACAGATATTGGGCGATGTTGGTGTCCTGATACTCGTCCACCAGGATATAGCGGAACCAGCGCTGGTATTGCTCCAGCACATCCGGGTGGGTCTGGAAGATCGCAACCATGTGCAGAAGCAGATCGCCGAAATCCACTGCATTCAATTCGCGCAGGCGGGTCTGATATTGGGCATACAGCTCAATGCCCTTGTTGTCGTAAGCCCCGGCATCGGCGGCTGGCACCTTGTCGGGTGTCAGCGCACGGTTCTTCCAATCGTCAATGACTCCCAGCAACATCCGCGCAGGCCAGCGTTTGTCGTCGATACTTGCGGCCTGCACCAACTGCTTGAGCAGGCGCAGCTGGTCGTCGGTATCCAGAATGGTGAAGTTCGATTTCAAATCGACCAGTTCCGCATGGCGGCGCAGCAGTTTGACGCAGATCGAATGAAAGGTACCCAGCCACGGCATCCCCTCGGCGGGCTGCCCCAGCAGGCGACCAACCCGTTCCTTCATCTCGCGCGCGGCCTTGTTGGTGAAGGTTACCGACAGAATCTCATTCGGGCGCGCGCGCGCGGTGTTGAGAAGATGTGCGATCCGGGCAGTCAGAGCCTTGGTCTTGCCCGTCCCGGCACCTGCCAGCATCAAGACCGGGCCATCCAGCCGCTCGACCGCGTCCCGTTGCGCAGGGTTCAGCTCATCCAGATAGGGCGAAGGGCGCACGGCCATGGCCCGCGCCGACAGCGATGCGCCCTCGAAGGCGTCCATTTCGTCAAAACTGCTCATGGCCCCAAACTACGCCGGATGAGCGCGAAGGGAAAGGGTTTGTTCACGGCTTGTTCACAGACTTTTCGCACTTCTTTTTACATTCAATTCTAAACAAACACGCCACCGCCCTGCACCCCCGTTAACTCTCTGTCAAATCCTGACTGGGATGTTTGGCAGAGTGTAGTGGGAGCGGACAAATGAAACAGGCGGAACTGACGGGTCAATCCTCGAGGCTTAAAATGATGGGCGTGGCCTTGATGCTGCTTGCGCTGACGGCAGCAGCGTGCTGGGGGATCTACGCCGCCCCGGCGCCAGTGGTTGATCGCATGCTGGAAGCAGACCTGCGAAAGAACGCGATGCGGATGAGCCGCCAGGTCGAAAGCCATCTGAACGATCTTGAACAGACATTCCGTTTTCACGCATTGACCGATCATGACCAGGAGTTTCTGGAGCTTCTGCCCGAAACCACGGACATTTACCGCTTCAAGCTGTTCGATGCTTCGGGGCAGGTGTTCTGGTCGACCCGAGCCAGCGACGTCGGGTTCGAGAATACGAAACCCTATTTCCAGTCGATCGTCGCCGCCGGGGGCCTTTATTTCAAACACGAAGAAAAGCCGATTACCGAAGTTGATTCCTTTGTTGTCGACAATTCCCGGGATACGGAACTGAGCAGCCGCCATGTGGCCGAGGTCTACACGCCGATCATCAAGGATGCGACGTTCCTGGGCGCGATCGAGTTCTATTCCGACATAACCGACCTCCGGAACCTGTTCATCACGCGCGTTCGCCTGTCTCTGGCGCTGCTGAGCGGGGTCGCCCTGCTGGCGCTGACGACTGTCATCCTGATTGTCCATCGCACCAACCGCCGTCAGGTTCGCGACCTTCGCAAACGGGCCCAGAAAGAGAGGGAGCTGATGGACGAGCAGCTGCGCCTGGCCCGAGAGGTCCGTCTGCTGGGTGAATTGAACGAATGGCTGCAATCAAGCCGGTCGCTGGATGAACTGTTCGACATGGTGTCTCGCTTCATGACCCACATCCTGCCAGAGGCCGAAGGCAGCGTGTATGTCTATTCAAACTCACGCGATGTGCTGGATGGCTGCGCCAGCTGGAACGGTGGAACTCATAAATCCCACATTCACCCCGAAGGTTGCTGGGGCTTGCGGCGCGGCCGGACCTACGAGTTCGGCGCATCCGAGATTGATTTTGTCTGCGAACACGCCGAACCGCATGACGGGCGGCCCTATTTCTGCTTTCCCATTCTGGCCCATGGCGAAACCGTCGGTCTTTTGCATCTGCGGGCACTTGAGGGGCGCGAAGACTGCTTCAACAAGAGCCGCAAGCTGGCCCAATTATGCGCCGAACAGATCAGTATGGCGATCGCCAATGTCCGCATGCGGGATCAGCTTCACGACCAATCGGTACGAGACCCCCTGACCGGGCTGTTCAATCGCCGCCACATGACCGAGACGCTGCGCAAGTCCATCAGCCGCAGCCAGCAGACGGGCGCCGCGCTAAGCCTGATCGCCGTGGACGTGGATCACTTCAAGAAGTTCAACGATACTCATGGGCATGACGCGGGCGACATGGTGTTGCGCGCCGTCGGCGCCGCCCTGGAACAAGGGTGCGACCGGGACGAAGTCGCCTGCCGCATCGGGGGTGAAGAGTTCATGCTGATCCTGCCTGACAACAGCCCCGAAGATACCGTGACCCGCGCCGAACAACTGCGCCAGGCGGTTGAAGCCGTCACCGTACGATATGGCGAGAAGGCCTTGCCGCGCATTACGATATCGGTCGGGGTCGCACATTACCCGGCCCACGGCACCATGCCGCAGGACCTGATGCGCGCGGCAGACGATTCGCTTTATGTCGCCAAAGACAAGGGGCGCAACCAGGTGCATGTTGCAAGCGGCACCAGGAACCAGACCAAAAATGCGCCGCCTGAAAACCGGCAACCACCTAAGGATGCAGCTTAAAAAACTTGCCGAATCGCATGGCAGGTCGGATCAATCTGCATGGACTTGCACAGCACTTATCCCGGCATACCGGATCTGAAACACCGTGCGCGCCGTCGTCTGCCACATTTCGTGTGGGAGTATATCGACAGTGGAACCGGGATTGAAACGACG
The DNA here is from genome assembly GCF_056543025.1 of Ruegeria sp. A4. Classification (NCBI taxonomy): domain Bacteria; kingdom Pseudomonadati; phylum Pseudomonadota; class Alphaproteobacteria; order Rhodobacterales; family Roseobacteraceae; genus Ruegeria; species Ruegeria sp. A4. Next base: position 1,321,953 of record NZ_JBQGAW010000001.1, read on the forward strand.
CTGCACCGGAACCGCCAGGCGCTGGATGAGGTGCGTCTCTGCCCCTCGATCCTGCATGGCGAGCTGGACTTTGATACGTCAAAGACGTTTCTCGACGCTTCGTATCCGCTGCCGTTCGGAATCGCGCCGATCGGAATGTCCGGGCTGGTCTGGCCCCGCGCCGAGCAACTGCTTGCCAGCGCGGCCGCAAAGGCGGGTATTCCCTATACCCTGTCGACCGTAGCCAGCCAAAGCCCCGAAGACATGGCACCGCATCTTGGGGACAATGCCTGGTTCCAGCTTTACCCGCCCCGGGATCCGGATATTCGAAAAGACCTGCTGAACCGGGTCCGCAAGGCCGGGTTCAAGACCCTGATCCTCACCGCGGATGTTCCCGTCGCTTCGCGCAGGGAAAGGCAGACACGATCGGGCCTGCGGCAACCGCCAAAGCTGACCCCGCGCATTCTGGCGCAGATCGCCCAGAGACCTGCCTGGGCGATGGGCATGCTGCGCAACGGTGTGCCGCATATGCGAACGCTGGACAAATATATCGAAAACCCCGGAAATCTGCCGCCCACGGCTCATATCGGTTACCTGCTTCGAACCTCGCCGGATCTGGACTATGTCAAATGGCTGCGCGACCATTGGGACGGGCCGCTTGTCCTGAAGGGTGTCCTGCGACCAGAGGATACAAGCAGGCTGGAACAGGTCGGTGTCGATGCCTTGTGGGTGTCGAATCATGGCGGCCGTCAATTTGACGCGGCCCCGGCCAGCATCGAGGTTCTGCCCTCTGTCCGGGATGCAACCCGCCTGCCCCTGATTTTCGACAGTGGTGTCGAAGGCGGTCTGGATATCTTGCGGGCCATGTCGCTGGGCGCAGACTTCGTCATGCTCGGGCGGGCTTTTTTGTATGGTCTCGCGGCACTTGGCGCGCGGGGGCCTGCACATGTCATCGAGATTCTCAGGCAGGACCTGCATGCAAATATGGGCCAGATGGGCCTGGCAAGCCTGTGTCAGATTGAGAGTTAACGTTAAACATTTGATGCTGCGGCGCAGCAAAAGTATAAGGGCGCTGCGATCATAGGGCGTTTGCGAGCGATAACATGCCGGTTCTACCCAGAAGAACGGATATACCTGCGCGTATTCTCCGCCCAATAAGACGCCCATACACAAAAGACCGGGACCTATCATGACAGACTTCAACAAGATCCTGATCGCCAACCGCGGCGAGATTGCCATCCGCGTCATGCGCGCAGCAAACGAGATGGGAAAACGAACCGTCGCCGTCTACGCTGAAGAAGACAAACTGGGCCTGCACCGGTTCAAGGCGGACGAGGCGTATCAGATCGGTGAAGGCATGGGGCCGGTTGCCGCATATCTTTCGATCGACGAGATCATCCGTGTTGCCAAGCAATGTGGTGCCGACGCGATTCATCCGGGCTATGGCCTGCTGTCCGAGAACCCGGATTTCGTCGATGCCTGCGTCAAGAACGGCATCACCTTCATCGGCCCCAAGGCGGAAACCATGCGCGCGCTTGGCGACAAGGCCAGCGCGCGACGCGTAGCCATCGAAGCCGGCGTTCCGGTCATTCCTGCCACCGAAGTTCTGGGCGATGACATGGACGCGATCCGCAAGGAGGCCGCCGAAATCGGCTATCCGCTAATGCTCAAGGCGTCCTGGGGCGGCGGCGGGCGCGGCATGCGCCCGATCCAGTCGGAAGAAGAGCTGGAAGAGAAAGTGCTGGAAGGCCGTCGCGAGGCCGAGGCCGCATTCGGCAACGGCGAGGGTTATCTGGAAAAGATGATCATTCGTGCGCGCCACGTCGAGGTGCAGATCCTGGGCGACAAGCACGGTGAAATCTATCACCTGTATGAACGCGACTGCTCGGTCCAGCGCCGGAACCAGAAGGTCGTGGAACGCGCCCCTGCCCCGTATCTGAGCGACGAACAGCGCGCCGAGATCTGCGAGCTTGGCCGAAGGATCTGTGCGCATGTCAATTACGAATGTGCCGGCACGGTCGAGTTCCTGATGGATATGGACACCGGCAAGTTCTATTTCATCGAAGTCAATCCGCGCGTACAGGTCGAACACACCGTGACCGAAGAAGTCACCGGTATCGACATCGTGCAGGCGCAGATCCTGATCGCCGAGGGCAAGACGCTGGCCGAGGCGACCGGCATGGCCAGCCAAAAGGATATCCAGCTCAACGGTCACGCGTTGCAGACACGGATCACCACCGAGGACCCGCAGAACAACTTCATCCCCGATTATGGCCGGATCACCGCCTATCGCTCGGCCACCGGTATGGGCATCCGTCTGGATGGCGGCACGGCCTATGCGGGCGGGGTGATTACGCGCTATTATGACTCGCTGCTGACCAAGGTTACGGCCTGGGCCCCGACGCCCGAAAAGGCGATTTCCCGGATGGACCGCGCCCTGCGCGAGTTCCGCATCCGCGGGGTTTCGACGAATATCGACTTCGTCATCAACCTGCTCAAGCATCCGACCTTCCTGTCGAACGAATACACCACCAAGTTCATCGACACGACGCCCGAACTGTTCACCTTCAAGAAGCGGCGCGACCGCGGCACCAAGGTTCTGACCTATATCGCGGACATCACCGTGAACGGGCATCCCGAAACCAAGGACCGCCCGCGCCCGCGCGCCGACCTGAAAGAGGCCAGGCCTCCGGCGCTGAAGGCCGAACCGCAGATGGGTACGCGCAACCTGCTGGAGCAGAAGGGCCCGCAGGCGGTGGCCGACTGGATGAAGGCGCAGCGCCAACTGCTGATCACCGACACCACCATGCGCGACGGGCACCAGTCGCTGCTGGCGACCCGGATGCGCTCGATCGACATGATCAAGGTGGCTCCCACCTATGCGGCGAACCTGCCGCAGCTGTTCTCGGTCGAATGCTGGGGCGGCGCGACTTTCGACGTGGCGTATCGGTTCTTGCAGGAATGCCCGTGGCAGCGCCTGCGGGACCTGCGCGAGGCGATGCCGAACCTGATGACCCAGATGCTGCTGCGCGGCGCAAACGGCGTGGGCTATACGAACTATCCTGACAACGTGGTGCAGGAGTTCGTGCGTCAGGCGGCGACAGGAATTGACGTGTTCCGTGTCTTCGACTCGCTGAACTGGGTCGAAAACATGCGCGTGGCGATGGACGCGGTCGTCGAGAGCGGCAAGATTTGCGAAGGTACCGTCTGTTACACTGGCGATATTCTTGACCCCGATCGCGCCAAGTACGACCTGAAATATTATGTCGGCATGGCGAAAGAGCTGCGCGACGCCGGCGCGCATATTCTGGGCCTCAAAGACATGGCGGGCCTGCTGAAACCGGCCGCGGCCAAGATCCTGATCCGTGCGCTGAAGGAAGAGGTCGGGTTGCCGATACACTTCCACACCCATGACACCGCCGGTATTGCCAGCGCGACCATTCTGGCCGCGTCCGAGGCGGGTGTGGATGCAGTTGACTGCGCGATGGACAGCTTCTCGGGCAACACCAGCCAGGCGACGCTGGGTACGGTGGTCGAGGCGCTGCGCCATACCGACCGCGACACCGGGCTGGACATCAAGGCCATTCGTGAAATCAGCGATTACTTCGAGGCTGTGCGTGGCCAGTACGCGGCCTTCGAATCCAGCCTTCAGGCCCCCGCTTCCGAGGTCTATCTGCACGAGATGCCGGGCGGTCAGTTCACCAACCTCAAGGCGCAGGCACGCAGCCTGGGTCTGGAAGAACGCTGGCACGAAGTGGCGCAGATGTATGCTGACGTGAACCAGATGTTCGGTGACATCGTGAAGGTCACGCCGTCTTCCAAGGTCGTTGGTGACATGGCGCTGATGATGGTCAGCCAGAACATGACACGTGAACAGGTCGAGGACCCGAATACCGACGTGGCCTTCCCCGATTCGGTCGTGGACATGATGCGCGGCAATCTGGGTCAGCCTCCGGGCGGTTTCCCCGAGACCATCATCAAGAAGGTGCTGAAAGACGAGGTTCCCAACACGCAGCGCCCCGGCAAGGACGTGCCCCCGGTCGATCTTGAAGCCACCCGCGCCGAGCTGTCCAAGCAGCTGGAAGGCAAAGAGGTCGATGACGAGGATCTGAACGGATACCTGATGTATCCCAAGGTGTTCCTGGACTACATGGGTCGCCACCGGATCTACGGCCCGGTCCGTACCCTGCCAACGCGCACCTTCTTCTACGGCATGGAGCCGGGCGAAGAGATTACCGCGGAAATCGACCCCGGCAAGACGCTGGAAATCCGGTGTCAGGCCATCGGCGAAACGGATGAAAAGGGCGAGGTCAAAGTGTTCTTTGAACTCAACGGCCAACCGCGCGTGATCCGGGTTCCGAACCGGCTGGTCACCTCGACCACGCAGGCGCGGCCCAAGGCCGAGGTCGGCAACCCGGATCATGTCGGTGCGCCGATGCCCGGTGTTGTTGCCACCGTCGCCGTAACAGCGGGCCAGCAGGTCAAGGAAGGCGACATGTTGCTGACCATCGAGGCGATGAAGATGGAAACCGGCATCCACGCCGAGCGCGATGCGACCGTAAAGGCCGTTCATGTGCAACCCGGTGGCCAGATTGACGCAAAGGACCTTCTGGTCGAGCTGGAATAACCTGCCGAACCGGTTACAGTTCAAAGGGCCGCGCGGGAAACCGCGCGGCCCTTTTTCTATGCTGGAACGGAGACCCACCATGCTTGCTATCACCCCGATCTATGCGGCCCTGATCGCTATTCTTTACGTGGCACTCAGCGTCAAAGTGATCCTTCAGCGCCGCAGCGACAAAATCTCGGTCGGGGATGGGGGCAGCAAATTGATGATCAAGGCGATACGGACACATTCCAATTGCGCCGAATACGCCCCTATCGCCCTTTTGCTGATCGCCATGGTGGAGTTGCAGGGCGCCGGAGGGTTGCTTGTGCATATACTGGGTTTGATGTTGCTGGCCGGGCGTCTGCTGCACGCTTACGGATTCGGGCGCACGCCCCAGATCGTCATCCTGCGGCAGGCTGGCATGAGCCTGACGTTCCTGGCCATTCTGATTGCGGCCATCGCCAACCTGATTCTGGCGCTATAGGTCGGCTGGCGGGTGTTATCCGGTCAGATCCGACGTCATCACATGGGGCGCTTTCAACAAAACGGGCGTGATCCGGTTGTGTTCGTGATCGTCCGATTTCGGCATCGCGGTGACCAGCAAGATCATTGCGGCCAGCGCCATTATCTTCATGTCTGCAACAGAAATCATGAAAGCCCCTCTGCCTGTGTCTTTTTTTGATCCGTGTTTGAGATTGAACGGGCCGGATGCCCAGTTCCGTCGAAATATTTTTCCTCTTTTTTGTGTTTTTCCGCTTGCAGCCCCGCGTGGGAATTTATAAATCCCTCCTCACTCAACGGCGCGGGCGTAGCTCAGGGGTAGAGCATAACCTTGCCAAGGTTAGGGTCGGGCGTTCGAATCGCCTCGCCCGCTCCATTGAGAGGTCTTCGGACCACATTTGTATCTGATGCGGGCGTAGCTCAGGGGTAGAGCATAACCTTGCCAAGGTTAGGGTCGGGCGTTCGAATCGCCTCGCCCGCTCCAGATACAAAACTCTCCAGACATGCTGGTTCTTCACAAGACATTGCGTCATTCTGGTTGCATTGCCCAACGCAGGATTCACCCATGTCTGATTACGTCATCCGCCCTCTTACCGTTGACGAGGTCCAAAAGGCCGTTGATTGGGCCGGGCGCGAAGGGTGGAACCCGGGGCATCACGATGCTCGTTGCTTCCACGGCACGGATACTCGCGGGTTTCTCGGGGGTTTCCTGGATGGCGAAATGATCGCTTCCATCTCGGTCGTTCAGTATGATGACGCGTTTGCGTTCCTTGGCTTCTACATCGTCCGGCCCGAGTTTCGCGGATCGGGCCACGGGCTGAAAATCTGGCAGCACGCCTTGGAAAACTGCAAAGCGGGCAATATCGGCTTGGATGGGGTCGTCGACCAGCAACACAACTACCGCAGCTCAGGGTTTTCTTTCGCCTATAACAACTATCGTTTCACGGCGACCGTGCAGAAGTTGCAGCAGGCTCTGACCTCATCAACCGGCGTTGAGCCCCTGACGGCGGCGTCCAAGGCTTTGTTCGCCTACGACCGGCACCTTTTTCCGGCCCGCCGCGACGCGTTCTTGCAGGGCTGGATTAGCGCGCCGGGCCATATGTCCCGCGTGTATTCCGAGGATGGTCAGATCAAGGGGTACGCAACGTTGCGCCCCTGCCGGACAGGGTACAAGATCGGGCCGCTTTTTGCAGATCGCGAGAGCATCGCCGAAGCCCTGCTGGCCGGTTTGCTGGAAACCGTGCCACCCCAACATTCACAGGACGCCGTTTTCATCGACATGCCTTTGCCCAACACGGCCGCGTTTGCGCTGGCCGCAAAGCTCGGGTTGGAAAAGGTGTTTGAAACGGCCCGGATGTATTCCGGCCGCGCGCCGGATATCGATCTGAGCCGTGTCTTTGGCGTCACCTCATTCGAACTGGGTTAAAACGCCTTGAACGTCATTGTGGTCAGCGAGCGTTCGATATTGGGAATCACCAGCAGGTGTTCGTTGATGAAATGGCCCACATCCTCGGTCTCGGGGATATAGAGCTTGAGCAGCAGATCATATTCACCGCTGGTGGAATACAGTTCAGAGTGGATTTCGCGCAGGGCGATTTCCTCGGCGACCTTGTAGGTGGTTCCGGGCTTGCAACGGATCTGGATGAAAACGCAGGTGGACATGGATTGACCCTATCGGTTCGTGTTGTTGGCAAGCTGACACGGGGCCAAGCCGGGCGCAATCCCCTGCAACAGTTTGCAGCGATCGCAACGCGCGGTCTGGAAAACCCCGACCTTCCCCGTCTATAAGCGCGCCTGTAGCAAAAGGAATTCGCCCATGCGCAGCGCAAAGATCAGCCGCCAGACTGCCGAAACCGAAATTTCGGTCGAGATCAATCTGGATGGCACCGGCATGTATGACAACCAGACCGGAGTTGGCTTTTTTGATCACATGCTGGATCAACTGGCGCGCCATTCCCTGATCGACATGACGATCCGCGCCAAGGGCGATTACCACATTGATGATCACCACACGGTCGAAGATACCGGCATTGCGCTGGGGCAGGCTTTGACGCAGGCCCTGGGCGACAAGAAAGGGATCCGGCGGTACGGAGAATGCCACCTGCCGATGGACGACGCTCAGGTGCGCTGTGCCCTGGACCTGTCGGGCCGCCCCTATCTGATCTGGAATGTGGATCTGCCGACGCAGAAAATCGGTGCGTTCGACACAGAACTTGTGCGCGAGTTTTTTCAGGCGCTCAGCACCCATGGCGGCATCACGCTGCATATCGACCAGCTGCACGGTTTCAACAGCCACCACATCGCCGAGGCCGCATTCAAGGCCGTCGCCCGCGCGCTGCGCGACGCCGTTGAGACCGATCCGCGCAAGGCAGACGCGATTCCGTCGACCAAAGGCGCTTTGTAAATGCTGACCGCCATTATCGACTACGAAAGCGGCAACCTGCACTCGGCGGAAAAAGCGTTTCAGCGCATGGCGCAAGAGGTCGGCGCGGGTGAGGTTGTCGTCACCTCGGACGCGGATGTTGTGGCACGCGCCGATCGCTTGGTTCTGCCCGGCGACGGGGCGTTTCCGGCATGCGCTGCCGAACTGCGTGGGCACAAGGGCATCTATGACGCGATGGTCGAAGCGGTCGAACAGAAAGGCCGCCCGTTTCTGGGCATCTGTGTGGGTATGCAGTTGATGGCAACCAAGGGCCATGAATACAGCGAAACGGATGGTCTGGGCTGGATTGCCGGCGATGTCGTCAGGATCGAGCCGTCAGACACATCGCTGAAAGTGCCGCATATGGGCTGGAACGATCTTGTTCTGGACAGCGACCACCCGGTGTTCGACGGGGTGAAATCTGGCGATCACACCTATTTCGTCCACTCGTACCACTTCCGGGTGTCCGACCCGGCACATCGATTGGCTTATGTGGACTACGGGCAGGAGGTCACGGCCGTGATTGGCCGTGACACGATGGTTGGAATGCAGTTTCACCCCGAGAAAAGCCAGGACGTTGGCCTGCGCATGCTGGGCAACTTCCTGACCTGGAAACCCTGAGGCTTACTGAACACGCGTCCAGGTTTGACCGCGACAGATCAGACCGCCCGCCACGCATCCCTTGACGGTCAGTTTGTTCTGGCCGTCCAGTGACATTTTTGAATTGTAGGTTTTGTCCCGGTCCGGTGCCCAGATCTTGCCGCTGTCATAGCTTCCGCCGCCATCGGGCACCATGTCCCAAATGATCTGCTTGCCTAGGTTTTCATATTCCAGCTGCTCGTTGCCATCCGCATCAAAGGCGCTGTCGATGGTTCCGCAGATCGCACTGCCGCATTCGGAAATCGTCACGTGCAGATAGCCGCCGGTATCACCGGGTGCAGTCTTCCACAGACCATCGACGGGATCCGCAGCCATCGCGCTGGTCGCAAGAAACATAAAACCCGCTGCAAACGTAAATTTCTTCATGATTGTCTCCCTGTTTTGATGGCAGTCTGACCCGGCAGCCAGCGGCGGGCAAGAATGACCCAGCGTCGCGTTGCATCCCCTGCCCCGCCTGTGCGATATCCCGCGCGTGCAACACAGAAATAGGGCCGCCCGACATGATCCTCTACCCCGCTATCGACCTCAAAGACGGCAATGCCGTGCGCCTGCTGCGTGGTGAAATGGACAAGGCCACCGTGTTCAACGAAGACCCCGCCGCGCAGGCCCGCGCCTTTGTCGAGGCCGGGTGCGAGTGGCTGCACCTGGTCGATCTGAACGGCGCTTTTGCAGGTGAGCCGGTCAACGCCGCCCCGGTCGAAGCGATTCTGAAAGCCTGCGACGTGCCCGTGCAATTGGGTGGCGGCATCCGCGACATGGCCACTATCGAGACCTGGATCGACAAAGGTCTGGCCCGCGTGATTCTGGGCACGGTCGCGGTCGAGAACCCCGATCTGGTGCGCGAAGCGGCCAAAGCCTTTCCCGGCAAGGTCGCCGTGGGCATCGACGCGCGCAACGGTCTGGTTGCCACCAAAGGTTGGGCCGAAGAAACCGACGTTCAGGTAACCGATCTGGCCCGCAGCTTCGAAGACGCGGGCGTCGCCGCGATCATATACACCGACATCAACCGGGACGGCGCGATGCAGGGCCCCAATGTCGAGGCCACCGCAGAGCTTGCCAAATCAGTCGATATTCCGGTCATCGCATCTGGCGGCGTGTCCTCGATCGCCGATCTGATCGCCCTGCGCGATTGTGGCGCAGCTTTGAACGGTGCCATTTCCGGCCGCGCGCTTTATGATGGGGCGATTGATCTGAAAGAGGCTCTGACCACGCTCAGAGGATAGCCTTATGTTTCATTCGCCGGTAAAGCGCTCCGAACTGTCCGCGCACAGCCTGCTGAACGAACGGTTCAAAACCGGCGACTTTCTGGACTGCTTCAGTGTTGAGTCCAATCTGCCGCCGCGCCGGGCCGCGGAAATCATTACCGCGTTCCCCGGATGGGCGATGGCACTGGTTCGGCTGCGCGGCCTGCTGGTGAAACCGTTTGGCCTCAGCACGACCGGCCCGGATGCTGGCGACAAGCTAGGGATCTTCCCGGTCGAACATGATGACAGGACCGAGGTGATCGCAGGATTCAACGATCGCCACCTGGATTTCCGGGTTTCCGTCCTGTCGGAAAACGGCCGAATCTCGCTGGCCACGTGGGTCCGACGCCATAACCTTGGCGGGCGCCTCTACCTGGCTGCGATCCTGCCATTTCACATCCTGATCGCGCGAAACGCGCTTGCGCGTGTGAAAAGCGCAAGCACATGACCCAAAAGGTCTTAACCCGCGGCCGCAGCGGTCAACTTGGCGAGCGCGCCGCGCATCTTCTCGACTACAGGTGACTTTTCGACGTCATCCAGCTCGTCCATCGTTTCCTTGGGGTCTTCATAGGCCAACCAGACCTGACCGTTCCCATCCTCATACGCCTGCACCTTGAGCGGCAGGAACAACCCTGCACGCGGATCGATCTGCATGGCCGGCGTGCCCAGCGCAGGATTGCCGAAAATCAGCACTTGATTGGCCGGAATGGGCGTACCGACCTTTTCCGCCCCGGCTGCGTGGTCGATGCGGGCGAAGACAGTGGCCCCTGCGTTTCCAACCGCCGCTTCCAGCGCATCCAGCGCCTCGGCTACGGATTTGTTCGTTTGAACTTTGATGATGTCGTCAGCCATGGCGGCCAAAGCCCCTCCGAGCGAAAAAATTGAAGCAAGTATCAAGCTACGCATATCGGTATTCCTTCTGTAATATTCACTCCAATTCTCACAGGTTTTGGAAATCTGACAATCACAAGTCTGGCATCAGCAAAGCCTTGCCAGAATTGAAGGCGCCCATTTTACCCTTGCTTTCGAGAACAATCCGACCAGAAGCCAAACATTTTACTGTGTTGAGCCATAATTCGGGCGGAATCCCCGCTTAACTCCTTCGTCAAACACAACAACCCGGGTGGCAAACGTGAGTATTTCCAACCTAGACGTTCCCAAGACGTCCAGATTCGGATCAGCAACCATTGCGATCTTCTGCGCGGCGATTTTCACGAGCGCCAGTCTGCTGTTCTTTGTCCAGCCGCTTTTTGCCAAACTGGTTCTTCCAAAAATCGGCGGCGCCCCGGCGGTCTGGACGACCGCTATGCTGTTTTTCCAAGTGGTGCTGATACTCGGGTATGTTTACGCGCACCTGTTGACCAAGTTTCTGCCCTTGCGCTGGCAGATCATCACCCATTTTGCCTTTTGGGTGGCGGCGCTGACTTTCCTGCCGCTGTCCACCAGCGAAAGCTGGAGCTATGACGCCTCGACCTCGACCGCGCTGCAAACGCTTGGCCTGTTCGCCGTGGGTGTGGGTGTACCCTTTGCAGTATTGTCGGCAAATGCGCCCCTGTTGCAGGCCTGGTACGCCAGGTCGGGCGGGCCTTCGGCGGATGATCCGTATTTCCTTTACAGCGCCAGCAATGTCGGATCCTTGCTGGCGTTGTTGGCCTTCCCCCTGGTTGCGGATCCATTTTTTGGCGCGGCCGAGATCAGCCGTGCCTGGCTGGTCGGCTTCGTGCTGTTCGGCGCGCTTTTGCTTGGCAGTGGCATGATCGCCTTGCGGGGATCACGGCACACGAAGCCGTCGGCCCAAACGGCGCTCAAGGCCAGTTTCCCGACCCTGCGGCAGATCGCTGTCTGGGTGTTCGTCGCCTTCATCCCCTCTTCCTTGATGCTGTCCTTCACAACGCGGGTCAGCACGGATCTGGGTGCTCTCCCCTTGATCTGGGTCGTTCCGCTGGCGGTCTATATCCTGTCCTTCATCGTCGCGTTTGCCAAATGGAAACACCTGACGTTGGACGCCTTGAACCTGCCCATGCTGGCGGCGCTGGCGGCGGGTGTCGTACTGGTGTCCAAGGTGGTCAGCGAGCATGACGCGCCGGTGGTTATTCTGCTCTATGTCCCGGTTTTGTTCATCATCGCCCTTTTTGCGCACCGCCTGCTGTACGACATGCGCCCATCCGCCGAGCAATTGACCGTGTTCTACATCGCCCTTTCCGTGGGCGGAGCAATTGGCGGGTTGTTCAACTCGATCGTTGCGCCGATTGCCTTCACACGTGAGTTGGAGGCGCCAATCACCATGATCCTGGCCGGAGGATTGTTTCTTGTCCGCGCTCCGGGATTTGCCCTTCGCCATGTCATCATGGGCATCGCGGCAAGTGTTTTCATCCTCGTCATCGCAGGTGCGACACGCGGCGTCGCAGCCCTGAGCGCGGATATCCCGCGTGCAAGTGCCCTGTTCGCGCTGATATTCGCGGTGCTGTACCTGTTTCGGGCACAGGCCATGCGTATCCCTGTGGTTCTTACCGTCGTTCTGCTGCCCGCATTTGCGGTAAAGAACAATCCGGTGTTTGAAGATCGCAGCTTTTTCGGCGTGCATTCGGTGTATTCAAGCGAGGGCTACCGTGTCTACAAGAACGGCACCACGGTGCATGGCTGGCAACGCGAATCCGAATATGGTACTCGGCCCACTCCGCTGTCCTATTATCACCCCGAAGGACCGATGGCGCAGGTCATCACGTCGGACTTCGGCAAGCAATCCGACAGCATCGGAATTGTCGGTCTGGGAACAGGTGCACTGGCCTGCTATCGGCAGCCTGCGCAAAACTGGGACTTCTTCGAGATCGACGCGACCGTTGACCAGATCGCACGCGACTCTTCGCTGTTCACCTATCTGTCGGAATGCACGCCCGATTCCGAGACCCATCTGGGTGATGCCCGGATCGTTCTGAAGCAAAAGCCTTTTGCCTTCGATATCCTGGTTTTGGATGCGTACAGCTCAGACGCGATTCCGCTTCACTTGATCACACGCGAGGCGGTAGAGATGTATACCAGCCGCCTGGCCGATGATGGGGTTTTGGTGTTCCACATCACAAACCGGTTCTACGATCTGGTCCTGCCTTTGGCCCGAATTGCCGACAGCCTGAACCTGACCGCTGCGCATCAGCGGCTGGCCGTGGGTGAAGAGCAGGTTGAAACCGGAGCCGCCACCAGCAGCGTTGTGATCCTGAGCCCCGACAAATCCCGAATTGAGAGTTTTGCGCAGGATGGAAACTGGCAAATCGTCGAAACCGACGGAGCGCTGCCATGGACCGATGACAAGGCAAACCTGCTTTCGGCACTGAAACTGCTGAAGAACCGGGATCACTAAGCCCCCCGCTCCGCCCATGGCCCGTGCTACCAGGGCCATGGGCGGCAAAACGTCTGTGGCATCGGCGGCGCTTTGCCGGTAAAGGTCCGGCAACGAAGGACGATCAGATGCTGAAGACCCGGATTATTCCTTGCCTTGATGTTGCCGATGGCCGCGTGGTCAAAGGCGTGAATTTTGTCGGTCTGCGCGATGCGGGCGATCCCGTGGAATCGGCCAAGGCGTATGACGCCGCAGGCGCGGACGAAATCTGTTTTCTTGATATCCACGCAACCCACGAAAACCGCGGCACCATGTTCGATGTGGTACAGCGCACCGCCGAGCAGTGCTTTGTACCTCTGACAGTTGGTGGCGGGGTTCGCACCAAGGATGATGTCCGCGCCCTGTTGCTGGCGGGGGCAGACAAGGTCAGCTTCAACTCGGCAGCCGTTGCCAATCCCGACGTGATCGCGGAATCGGCAGATCAATTCGGCAGCCAGTGCATCGTCTGCGCCATCGACGCCAAGACGGTCAGCGCTGGAAAGTGGGAGATTTTCACGCATGGCGGCCGCAAGCCAACAGGCATTGATGCGGTCGCGTTCGCAAAAACCGTTGTCGCCAAAGGCGCCGGAGAAATCCTGCTGACCTCGATGGATCGCGACGGCACCAAGGCTGGCTTCAACCTGCCCCTGACCCGTGCGATTTCCGATGCAGTGGACGTGCCCGTGATCGCAAGCGGCGGTGTCGGCAATCTAGATCATCTGGTAGAAGGCGTCACCCAAGGTGGCGCAAGTGCGGTGCTTGCGGCCTCGATCTTCCATTTCGGAGAATACACGATCCGCGAAGCCAAAGAACACATGGCCGCCGCAGGCATTCCGATGAGGCTGACATGAGCATTCTGCACGACCTTGCTGCCACGATTGAGGCGCGTAAAGGGGCTGACCCCGATTCAAGCTGGACAGCCAAGCTGCTTGCAAAGGGTCCCGAGAAATGCGCCGAGAAATTTGGTGAAGAAGCCATCGAAGCCATCATCGAAGCCACGAAGGGCGATCAGGCCAAGCTGACCGCCGAAGCAGCAGACGTGCTGTATCACCTGCTGGTCATGCTGGCCGCCCGAGACGTGGCGCTGGAGGATGTTCTGGCCGAACTTGCGCGCCGTCAGGGCATCAGCGGCATTGCCGAAAAGGCCGCCCGCCCCAAAAGGTAACGGCCGGGTTCCGCGCCGCCGCAACGGCCGCTATACTCGGGCGTCAGAATGGCAGGCCGAGGGCGCGACATGATCCGAATTTTGATGCTTGTGGCAACGCTTGCCATCGTTGCGGCATGTGCGGCGCCTCCCCCCTCGACCGGGGATGAGGTACAACGCCTGACAGCCGAGATTCAGCGGCTTGGCCCGGATATCGATCCGGAAGAAGCCCGCCGGGCAGCGCAAGTCGCCTATTCCTATACCGCGCAACTGGTGGACGAATACCAGATCACCGACCCGCCGCTGATCCACAATGCGAAGGTCAACAAGGGATTGCGCCCGCGTGGTCTGTGCTGGCATTGGGCCGAGGATATCGAGCGTCGTCTGAAACAGGAAAACTTCCAGACGCTGGAATTGCACCGCGCCATCGCCAACGCCGACAATCCGCTGAGGATCGACCACAGCACCGCGATTATCAGTCGCAAGGGAGACTCGCTGTATGAGGGCGTCGTGCTGGACCCGTGGCGCTATGGCGGGGTTTTGTTCTGGTCACCTCTGGTCGAGGATACCCGATATGAGTGGGTCCCTCGGGACGTGGTGCTGGAAAAACGACGACAGGAACAGGTTGCCCGCCTGAAACCCTATCAGCCAGCAACGCCCTAAAGCTTGGACGAGATGATCCCGGTGGAAAACCCACCCATGCGTAGCTCGCCAAACAGGCGCTGATACTCGATCTTCGGACAGCGGTTCATCACGACGTCCACACCGCGGGCCTTGGCCTTGGCTGCCGCTTCAGGGTGTTCAACCCCGATTTGCATCCAGATCGTTCCGAGGGACGGGAACACCTCCAACGCTTCGTCCACAATGGGCGGCACGGATTCGGACCGTCGGAAGATGTCTACCATGTCCACGGGTTCGGATATCTCCGAAAGGCTGCCGCGTACCCTTTGGCCAAACAGGTCTTTCCCGGCATGGCCCGGATTGACCGGGATCACGTTGAACCCTTTCAACGACAGGTAGCGGGCAACGTAATAGCTGGGCCGCACCGGGTTCATGGACACCCCGACAACGGCAACGGACTTGGTGCGTTGCAGAATGGCTCTCAGCTGCTGATCGGAATAGTCTGGCATACCCTATCCTTAGCAGGGTTCCAAAAAGAAAAAAGCGCCCAAGAAGCCTTGGGCGCCAGTTGTTGGAACGAGGGACAGTGAAATGACCCGCGGCAGTTCCATTCCGCGGTCATTGTGACATTTAGGCATATATTTGGTAAAAAAAAGAGGGGCAGCGCATTTTTGTGATGACTCTTCACAAATAGCTGATTCTCGCTTACTCTCGATAAAGGATTGCCGGCCAGTTTTCTTCAGCCAACTCAATGTATTCTGTCTGATCCTGCTGCCAGATTTCCTCGATCTCGATCGAATGCGTCAGGTACAGACGACCATCCACGACCTTCCAGGCCTTGGGGTCCGAGCTCTTCAGAACTCCCATCGCCATCGCATATGAACAATACCCGCCGAACTGCGGTGCGAAAGCACGGGGATTGCTTTCGAACAGCTCGCGGTTTTCCTGCGAGGTGAAATGCCACCGCGCCCCTTTCCACATCACGGAATTCTCGGGCATGCCCATGATCGGCGCAGAACCGTCGAAAAAGGACACGGCATCATACCCGGCCAACGCCACCCCTTCGGTGGTGTAGTAAACGGGCCTTTCCTGCGCATACGTGGCAGGCGCCAGAAAAAAAGCGCACAGCGCGCCAAGTGTGGAACGTCGGGTCAGCATTGCCATGTCAGAATCTGAATTCACTGGGGTATCAAGATGCAATTTTTTGCTGCATGCGGAACCCCTGTTGACGTGGATGTGAACGATCTTCACCCAAAAACGGTCAATCGAAAATGTCTTCGATCACATCCCAGGCTTCATCGAACACGCGCGAGAACATGCTCTTTTTCTTCTTTTTTCGCTTGGTCTTCCGCGGAGGGGCATGAGAAACCGCAGATCGCACCGTTTTGGCAGGCGCAGCCTTCCGCTTGGGCAGCATCTTCAGATCATGCAAAGGTGCGCCACAACTGGAACAGCTCAGCTCGTGCCGTTCTTTGCCCCTCAGGACCAGCGCAGCCCGGGTCCCGCAGTAGCAGCAGGTCGCAATTTTGGATGGACCGGAAATAACGCTCTCCTTTTTGTCAGGGCCGGGATGCATATAAGGCGATTGCCGCGGCATTTGAGACGTTCAGCGATCCGAATCCCCCGGCTGCGTCAATTTTCACCAATTGATCCACGGTTTCCTTCGTCTTTTGGCGCAATCCCGGGCCTTCCGCCCCCAGAACAAGTGCGACGGGGCGGTCCCGACCGTCGCTCAGCGCGCCTTCGATCGTTACCTCTGCTTCACCGTCCAGCCCAAGGACCAGAAATCCCATATTCTGTAGTTCAACAATTGTGTCGGCAAGGTTGCGCATCCGCAGATAGGGTTGACGCTCCAGCGCGCCGCTGGCGGTTTTTGCGAGGGCCCCAGTCTCGGGCGCGGAATGGTGGCGGGTGCCTATGACGGCACTGGCACCCAGAACTTCGGCCGAGCGCAGAATCGCCCCGACATTGTGCGGGTCCGTAACGCGGTCCAGAAGGATGACGCGTGGATTTTCACGACCGATGCAATTTTCGGCCAGACCGCCCCAATCCAGCGGCTTTACCTCCAGCGCGGCACCCTGGTGCACCGAGCCTGCATCGATGGGCGCCGTAAACTTGCGCGGATCAGCCAACTCGGGCTCGATACCAGAGAATTCAATCGCTTCCGCCAGTTTGTCCCGCGCGTTGCGCGTTACGATCAAGCGCAATTTCTGCCGATTGGGGTTCATCAAAGCGTCGCGAACTGCATGCAGACCGAACAGCCAAACGGTTTCAGCAGCCGCGGCCTTGCGCGCCTGTTCCTTCTCAACGACCCATTTGGGTTTCTTCATTTTGCGGGCCTCCGGGCCGGGAATTCGGTTTCCTGCGCCAAAGCGAAATTTTCCTGTTGACGCTCCTTTGGTGCGCTAGTAATCACGCCTCCACGTCAGGTGCAACGCCTGACAGTGGGCGACAGGCCGCAAGGTGTGGCAGGGGACTGTAACTCCCTCGCGGAGACGCACGCCTGGTTCGATTCCAGGGTCGCCCACCATCTTTCCAGCAGGTTGCAAAGATGGTCAGAATGCATTGCCCGCGCGTTCTCAATTGCACGTATTCGCACAATGACGGCTGCAAAGACTCGTAAAAGTTGCGAAACCGGGCATCGCCCGCTAGTCTGTTAACGTATTTGCGAGGGACATGTTATGAGACTGCTTTTGGCGGCACTTGCCGTTTGTGTCGCAGGCGCAGCGAATGCGCTGACCGTTACGTTCGATATTGATTTAGCAAATGACCAAACTGTTGGCCCCAATATAAATCAAGGCACAAGCCAAGGTTACACATTCAACTACGCGACGGTTTACAACTTCGGAAACTTCATAAACCTTCACGATGACAACGGGGTTCTTTCTACAACAATCAGGCCGGTTGATGGAAAAAGGTTCGCGGCGCATACCGTAGACTTGGTCGGGTGGTCCCTAGCATACACAACTGGATCCGGCCCCGCGCCTACTTTTGGGACTTCAGCTTATTACCAATGGCTGACAGGAGGCCCTGCCGCTTTTCCGACACTGACTTTTTCCGGGTTGAGGAATGGTGCAGTCGTGGCAAGCCAAACCTTCGCACCTATGGCGTTAAGCACAGTTGGCCTCAACGGCGCGTTCTCAGCAATTGACGCGTTGCAGATCACATTTAACAGCCCGGCACCGACCTGGGGAATTTATCCTACCACACCAAACACTGCTTGGTGTAGCCAATGGTGCGGTGAATTTCATGTGGACAATCTTGTTGTCGCACCGGTCCCCCTGCCCGCAAGCGGGCTGCTTTTGATCGGGGCCGTTCTGGGCCTGTTCGGATACCGCAGGCTTAAGACAACCTAATTGCACCCAACATCAAAAAACGGCGCTGCTTGTTGGTCAGTGCCGTTTTTTGTCTCTTAACCAACTGTTTGGAAGGTTCTATTCTGCCGCCGGGCGCAGTTCCGAGACCTTGTTGAACCACGCCTCGATTGCATCCAGATCCGCCGGCAGGGCTTCCGCTGCACCATCCGCGAAGGTCTGGAATTTCTCTTCGTTCAAACCGTTCACGCCGACCAGAACCGGGATATCCATCGCCAGCGCTTCGCCGATCACGGGGCGGAATCCACGCCCATCGGACTCATGCTTGCCGAATTTGTTGATGATCAGCAATTGGGGGGCGCCCTCCAGCGAGGCAGTCACATATCCCACCGCCTGTTCCAGCGCAGCCGGGTCCAGACGGCAGCCGCGCGACTGGGTGCCCAGCGACTGCGAAATGCGGATGGTTTCACCGTCGGGCAGCACGCGCAAGTCCATATCGCATTTGCTGCTGTCGGCGCACTCCGTGTTTGTTTGCACGACACCGGCCAGTTTTGCTCCGGAGGCCAGCAGACGGTCCGCAACGGCGCTCAGCAGGCGGTCCGTCGCGCCGCGATCGGTGGTGGTGACATAGGCCAGATGCATCTTGGACCTCTTGTAATTCGTTTGTGACGTTTCAAATAGCACGCAAGGCACCGCCCGGCCACTCCCTCGTTCACGGAAGCGGGGACAGGCCAATCACAGGGGCGTGCAGGTGAAGCAGAACCGCATAGGCGGCGAGCGCGGCCAGCCACACCCCGGGACGCGGCCAGGGGCGCGGAGCGCGCAATGAGAACCGCGCCGTGTTGCGGGACAAGCGGACCCATTCAAAGCCCATTTCCCGCGACTTGCGCCGGTCGACAAGGGCCATGCCCATGGCTGCGAAACCGGCAAACAGGCCGAACAGAATCACATGAGACAGGCTGCCATTGGAAATTAGATGTGCCACCGCCCACAGCATCAGCGCGGCAAGGATCGGGTGTCGGGTGGTGCGCAGGATACCGGGCTGTTCTGGGTCAAATGGCCGATTGCCCAGCCCCCCGAATGAGAACGGGTTCTGAATGATCAGCCCCGCGACAGCCAGCCAGCAGACCACCGGCATGATCAGAACCGGCGCCCAGCGCAAAAACGCAAATGGCGGGATGACCTCGACATAAGGAGCGTTGGCAGCGGCGATGATCAACCACGCCAGGACGGCCAGCGACAGAACCGAATAGGCCGTGAAATACCCCCGGCGTCCGAGTGTATCGATCAGCCGTCCGCGTATAGCAGGCCGCACCGGAATCGCGTGGCTGAGAAGGAATGTGACGAGCGCTGCAAGGAATAGGACCCAACCGGTCATGGTGATCTCCGCGTTATTGGGATCGGTCTAGATCAGGACGGCACGGGTATCCTTGTCCAAAATCAAGTTCGGCGCAGGGGCTATGCATCGCCCCTGCCCTGTTTACAACCCAAGCGCCGCGCGGCGTTCTTCGGCAAAGCCCTGCACGATGCGGTCGGCAATCAGCGCCAGAATCGCCATCGCGGCCCCGGCGGAAATGCCAAGCCCCACATCCGCCTGACCTAGCGCCAGATAGATCGACTGCCCCAGACCCGTGGTGCCGATCAATGCGGCGATCACCAGCATCGCAAAGGCATAGAGGATGGTCTGGTTCAACCCCAGCAGGATCGTGGGCGCGGCATAGGGCGCGCGCACGTCGCGCATGATCTGCCACTCGGTCGCACCGCTGGAGATCGCGGCCTCCATCATCTCGTCCGGCGTGTTGACCAGCCCGTGCCGCGTGTAGCGGATCATGGGCACGATCGCATAGGCACAGATCGCCAGAAAGGCCGAGAACTCTCCGATCTGGAACACCATTAGGACCGGGATCAGGAACACGAACAGAGGGATTGTCTGCAACATGTCGCAGATCGGACGGACCACTTTCCACACCGGCTCCCAAATCGCGCTGGCAAGGCCGATCAGGCCTCCGACCACGGCACAGGAAAACACCGCCGCACCGCTCAGGTAAAGCGACAAGAGCGCTCTCTCCCACAGGCCCGAAACGAGGATGGTGCACAGCAGCCCCACGCACAGCGCCGCCAGGCGCCAGCCCCCCGCGACCCAGCCCAGAGCAGCGGCACCGGTCAGGACAAAGGGCCACGGCAGGTTGGCAATGCCGGTTTCCAGCATTCCAATCAGGATCAGGACGATCAGACCACCCGTCAGCCGCCCACGCCATGCCATCAACAGCGCGATCCCGGCACCTGCGGCAAACAGGCCAAAGCTCATGCCCGCCGTCCACTGGAAGCCCCAGGTGAAGGGCAGCACCGCCTGATCCAGACCGATCCGCAAAGGCAGCAGCACATAGAACAGTGAGTTGTTCTTGAGCGCATCCAACCACGGGCCATTGGCCTGAGTGAACGCGGTCAGACCGCTGTCCACGGCCTCGGCCATCGGATCCAGCAAGGTCAGTTCGGATGGGTTCGGCAACCACGCCCAGAAGGCGGCGGTGAAGACCACGGCGAAACCCAACATCGCCCAGACAACCCGGCTGTCATAACGTTTGCGCTCGGTCGCCAAGGTGCCGCTCATCCGGTCGATCACCACGGCAAAGACCACGATGACCAGACCCGCCATCAGAGACTCCCCGAACTGCGCCTTGCGCATGGTCAGCAGAACCTCCCAGCCGATGTCGTTGAACCCGCCGATGACGGCGGCAATGATGACCATCGACAAGGCCGCCATCAGACATTGGTTCACACCGACCATGATCTGCGTCGTGGCGGCGGGAATTTCGACCTGAAACAGTTGCTGAAACCGCGTGCCACCGGACATGATCGCGGCCTCTTTGATCTCGGGCTCGACCCGTTCCAGCCCCAGCATCACGTTGCGCGCCATGGGCGGCGCGGCATAGATGGCCGAGGCGATCAGACCGACGACGGGGCCAAAGCCAAAAAGCAGCAACAGCGGTGTCAGATATGCGAAGGTCGGCACGGTCTGCATGACGTCCAGAACCGCCTGGACGAAGGATTTCACCCGCGGCACCTCGTTGGCGAGGATGCCGATGCCACCACCCAGTATCAACGCCACCGGAACGGATACTGCGACCAAGGCCAGAGTGTTCATGCTCTCAGCCCAATACCCCGACGCCAGTACAAAACTGAGCCCCAGAAAACCCAACGCCGCCATGGGCAAGCCGCCCAGATACCACCCCAACGCGGTCACAATTCCGATCAGGATGGGCCATGGTGTATTGCCCAGCACGAAATTCGCCCAGTTCATTGGATAGGTCATCATGTCCGAGAACAACCGCATCGCCGGTTTGATCAGGTTGAGAAACCAGTCAAAAAATGCACCAACCCATTGGGTTGCAGGCAGTTCCCATGCGGCAGGCCATTTGACCAGCCATGGGGCGATGCCCTCGAGTGCAAGGCAAACCGCACCGACGACAACCGTGATCAGGGCGGCCTTGGCGCCCGCCGTCAGCCGCGCGCCGTGCTGCGTCGGAACCTCAGTTAAGGCGGTCATGTTTCGTCCACCTGAAGCGCGGCAGCCAGATCGGACGGGTGCACCGTGCCAACGACATTGCCATCGGCATCCCGCACCGGCACGGGTTCATATAGTTCCATGCAATGGGCCAGGGCCGCGTCCAGTGTCATCGACGTGGTCAGGCCGGGATCGTCCGGGCCGCACTCTGCCTCGTTTCGCATGACCGAGGCGACCTTGGCATGCTGGCCCTTGGCGACATCCTTCGAGAATTCGCGCACATAGTCATCGACGGGTCGCAGGACGATATCCGTGGGCGTGCCGATCTGCACGATCTTGCCATCCCGCATGATGGCGATGCGGTCTGCCAGCTTCAGCGCTTCCTGAATATCGTGCGTGATGAAGACGATGGATTTCTTCAACGTCGCTTGAATGCGCAGGAATTCATCCTGCAACTGGCGACGGATCAGTGGATCAAGCGCCGAGAACGGTTCGTCCAGAAACCAGATGTCAGGGTTTACGGCAAGACTGCGGGCAATACCCACCCGCTGCCGCTGCCCGCCGGAAAGCTGTCGCGGGAAGCTGTCTTCGCGCCCTTCCAGACCGACCAGCGAGATCACTTCCTGCGCACGATCAAGTCGTTCCTTTTTACCCACGCCCTGAACGCGCAGAGGATATGCGACGTTTTCAGCAACGGTCATGTGGGGGAACAGGCCGAAATGCTGGAACACCATGCCCAGTTTTTTCCGGCGTAGCTCGGTCAGGGCCTTTTTCGAGGCGCCTATGACATTCTCGCCATCCACCCGAATTTCACCACCGGTGCCAGGCAGCAGTTGCGAGATACAGCGGATCAGCGTGGATTTGCCCGAGCCCGACAGGCCCATTATGACGAACAATTCGCCTTCCCTGACCTCGAAATTGGCATCTTGAACCGCCGGAATGAACCCGTTTTCCCGCAGGTCTGCGGCGGCCTTGTCAGCGTCATTCCCTGACCGAGACAGCGCGTCGGTCAGGGCTTTGTCAGCGCCCGGGCCAAAGACCTGCCAGAGATTCCGGCAGGCAATGGCTGGCATAGTCGTGTTAGTCACCTAAGTGGCTCACTTGGTCGCCGCGTCGACAACAGGACGCCATTTGTCTTCGTTCTCGGCCATCCATGCGGCGACAACTTCTTCGACCTGGCCGCCGTCGACATCGATCGCGCCCATCATCGGCTGCTGGTCTTCGACCGCCAGTTGATAGTTGGACAGGATTTCATAGGCGGCCGGCCACTTCTCTTCCAGGCCGCTCCAGCCGGCTTTGAAGATGCGCGATGGCGAAAAGTCGCAATCGTTTACCGCGTTCGGGTTCGGACCCCACGCCGGATCGTTAAAGCATGCCTCTTCACCTGCGGGCAGTTCAACGAACTGCACGTCATAGGCAGACATCGCCCAGTGCGGCTGCCAGAATGTGATCAGTAGCGGCGATTTACGCTCGGTCGATGCGCGAAGTTCAGCGATCAATGCGCCTTCGGAACCGGCGGGGACAGCCTTGAAAGGCAGCTCAAGGCCGGCCATGCGATCCGCACCAGGTGTGCCCCAGTCGGCCGGATAGTCGACCAGACGGCCACCGGGCAGAGTTTCCGCCGTGGCGAACACCTGCGCGCAGTCTTTCAGCGCTTCCCACGCCGGCAATCCGGGGCACAGATCAGCGACATGCGCCGGGTATGCGATACCTTCCTTGGCATCCAGGCCAAGATCGCCGATTTCGACAACCGTGCCTTCCTCGATCTTCTTGGCGTATTCATCCGAAACATTGGACGACCAGATTTCAAGCGTCGCGTCGATGTCTCCATCGGCCAGCGCCTGGAACTGGTTCATCATGCCGGCGGTCACATATTCTACGTTATAACCAGCGGCCTTGAGCATTTCACCCGCCACATGCGTGGTTACGTGCTGACCGGTCCATTCGTTGATCGCCAGTTTGATCGGCTCGTCCACGGCCCCCATATCCGCCGCATGCGCCGCACCGGCAACGGTTAGGGCCATAAGGCTTACACTCAGTTTTTTCATGGATTTTCTCCCTGTCTTATTTGTTTTGCCCACCCCGGCAGGGGTTTCCCGCCGGTATCTTTGTCTGATGACAATACCATGCCGCAACATGCACAAATTTGGTCGGAAAAGGAAAGTGATCAGTTTGTAACAGCGCAGCTTTCTTGCCGCTGATGCGTAGATTTTCCCCCGCAGGCGCCGCAAGGGCCCCTGCCCGACCCGCCAATATCCCCTGCCCCGGGGCACGGAATGTTGACTGACGAGTCAATCACAAACCGTTTTAAGACCGTTTGTCGAGGATTTCTTTGACAGTTCAGTGTTTTTTCTTGTTCGGGCCGAGTTTCATTTCCGGTCGGGTGGCTTTCGAACACCAAAAATTCCCATTGCAAAAGGAAGGCAAAACAAATCACTCTTGATGTGACAGCTTTGAGGTTGGGTTCATGCGCTCATTTGACGAGATCTTTGATATTGCCGCCTCTCGCCACGGTGGGATCGAAGCCTTTGAAGCACAGCTGACCAAGCCCAAAAGCCACGAAGAACTGGCGGCGATGCCCGACGACCGGTGGCTATCGATCATCACGAAATGCGTCTTTCAGGCCGGTTTCAACTGGAAGGTCATCGAAAACAAATGGGATGGATTCGAGGCCGCCTTTGACGGTTTCGATGTGGGCCGGTGTGCGTTCATGGATGATGAAAAGTTCGATTCCCTGCTGCAAGACACACGCATTGTCCGAAATGGAACCAAGATCGCAGCAGCGCGGGACAACGCGGCGTTTCTTTTGGAACTGCGCGACGAAGGCGGCGCGGGCCAGGTTCTGGGGGGCTGGCCCTCTGATGACTATGTCAACCTTTTGGCCATGCTGGCCAAACGCGGGTCTCGTCTTGGCGGGTCTTCGGCGCAATATGCGATGCGTTTTGCGGGGCGCGACAGTTTCATTCTGTCGCGGGACGTCACCGCCCGTCTGATCGCCGAAGGTGTGATCGACAAACCCGCCACGTCGAAAAAAGCCATGGCGGCGGTGCAACGGGCCTTCAATTCCTGGATGGATCAATCCGGGCGGTCTTTGACGGAAATCAGCCGGGTTCTGGCCATGAGCCTGTGAAAACGGTTTGCGGATCGCAAGCAGAGGACTAGGGTTCACCTCATGGTTCTGCGCGTATTCCTGTGTGCTCTTTTATTGCTGTCCTCTTGCGGCCGTCCATTGACAAAGCAAGAGCGCGACTTTGCGGATGCCATTCAGGGCGAAACCCTGAATCTTGACAGCGTGCGATTGGTCCAAGGTGCGCCGGTTGCCAATGTGACGTATTTCCGCGAAGAGCGGCCACGTCTGGCCTGTCGCGAGCGCATCCTTCCTCCGGTAGAACCCGGGCCGGTGACAGGCAGGCCAGCCGCCGTGGCCCTGTTCAACAAGGTCTATTTTGCGCGCGACTGGTATCTGGAAGACTACATGTCCGATTTTCCGGATCAGATGAACCTGGTGGCCGCGATGCTGCTGGCCCATGAACTGACACATGTCTGGCAGTGGCAGAATCGCCGGACCACCGGTTACCACCCGTTGCGAGCAGCGGCGGAACATGGTGGGCGCAGCGACCCGTATCTTTTTGACCTCGAAACCTCGCCGGACTTCCTGTCCTACGGGTTTGAACAGCAGGGCGCCATCGTCGAGGAATACGTTTGCTGCCGTGCGCTGGACCCTCAGGCCACCCGAACCAAACGGCTGCACAGGATGCTGAGCGCGCATTTTGATCTGTCCCCGCTTCCGCAAAAAGGGCGAGAGCGCGCAATCTTGCTTCCTTGGAGCGAGGCCGAGATCGACGGGATTTGCAGCGGAACCTAATTCTGCTGCAAGGTCTCCAGATAGGCCACCAGATCCACGATGGGCTGGCTCGTCAGAATTGGCTGACCCTGCGGCGTTTTCATGGATGTGTCCTGCCCGTCAAAATAAGGACCATAAACCGGCATTGGGCTACCATGGCTGACCAGCGGATCCCGACCATCAATGCGGGAGACAACGCGGGCAGTCGGGAACACGCCCTCTTCGTTGGACAAAGCGGTCAGATCGCTCGGTTGAACCACCAGCACGGCTGCCATCGGACCTTGGCCCATTGCATCGATTCCGTGGCAGGTCGCGCAATGGTGCATATAGAGTTCCTCTCCGGTCTTCGCGTCCTGAGCCAAGGCGGCCTGCGAGGCAGCAGCCGAAACCCCAAGAACCATTACACTGATTGTTGCCTTGAACATCGTATCCTCCTGCCTGGATTGGCATTTGCAGGGTTGCCCGATGACCGTCTTGGCGCAATGATCCAGATCAACGAAAAAGGTACAGAGGTTTCGGGCAATGACACAATACGCCGCCATCATGCTGGCCGCCGGATTTGGAATTCCGATCCTGGCCGCGCTCAACGCGGCGCTGGGAAAAGTCATCGGGTCGCCAACTGCGGCAGCCGTTGTGCTGTTTGCCATCGCCTTCGCCGCCTCCGCCTTGGTCATGGCGCTGTTTCCCGGATTTGCGGCCTTGTCCAAGATTGCCAATGCGCCGAAACACCTGTTGCTTGCAGGTGTCCTGATTGCGTTCTATGTCCTGTCGATCACCCATGTCGCACCACATTTCGGAGTGGGCAATGCCGTGTTCTTTGTGCTGCTCGGGCAATTGATCAGCGCTGCGGCCATCGACCATTTCGGCCTGTTCGGCGCACAGGTCGAACCGCTTACACTCATGCGGATGGGCGGGATCGCCGTCATGGCCATTGGCGTTGCGATCACTCAACTGGCCTGAGCACCCCGCCCTCAAGCCGGACCATCCGGTCCATGCGCGCCGCCAGGTCAAGATTGTGCGTTGCTATCAACGCCGACAACCCTTCGTCCCGCACCAGCTTCATCAGTGTACCAAAAACCTGATCCGAGGTTTCGGGGTCCAGATTGCCCGTCGGTTCATCCGCCAACAAAACACGGGGCGCATTCGCCAACGCCCGGCAAAACGCCACCCGCTGTTGTTCCCCACCAGAGAGTGCGGCGGGGCGATGGCTGGCGCGTGCGGCCACACCGACACGGTCCAGCAGATCCAGCGCCCGGGCCTGCGCGGCCTTGTCCGGCACACCATTGGCCAGTTGTGGAAGGGTGATGTTTTCCAATGCGGTGAATTCCGGCAGCAAGTGGTGGAATTGATACACGAACCCGACATCCTGCCGACGCAGTGCGGTTCTGGTCCGATCGCCCTTGCCCGATACGTTCTGCCCGCCGATTTCGACGGTTCCTTCGTCGGGCATGTCCAGCAGACCGGCAATATGCAGAAGCGTTGATTTACCTGCCCCAGAGGGCGCGACCATCGCTACGGCCTCACCCGCGCGCAGATCCAGATCAACTCCGCGCAGGACCTGCACCTCGCCCGGTTTGCCTTTCAGATAGGTCTTGGTCAGACCTTTCAGACGCAATGTGACATCATTCATAGCGCAACGCCTCGACCGGGTTCAGCCGCGCCGCTCGACGGGCAGGGAAATAGGTGACGACAAAAGACAGGCCAAGCGACAGGCCGATCGCCTTGAGAACGTCGCTCAGATGCAGCTCGGCGGGCAAGGCATAGATGCCCCGGATCGACGGATCCCAGACGCCACCGCCCATCACGTAATTCACGAAGGAAAAGATCGGATCGATATAGATCGCAAAAAGGCACCCCAGGATGACCCCCATTGCCGTTCCGATCAGGCCGGTAAAAGCGCCGCAGATGAAAAAGACACGCAGAACCGATCCTTCGCTCAGGCCGATGGTGCGCAGGATGCCGATATCGCGCCCCTTGTTCTTGACCAGCATGATCAGGCCCGAGACGATATTCATCGCGGCGATCAGAACGAGGATCGAAAGGATGATGAACATCACGTTGTCTTCAACTTCCAGCGCCCGCAGAAAGCCTCCGGATGCATCTTGCCAGGTCCATATCTGGCTGCGTTCGCCCGAGGCCTCGAGAATCGAAATCAGGATCGGGCCCAGGTCTTCGGGGTTGTCCACCATCACTTCGATTTCATCGGCCACACCTTCGCGATTGAAGAAACCCTGCGCCTGCGAAAACGGCATGTAGACGCGCGTGCGGTCGATGTCATAGCGCCCGGCCGAGAACACATAGACAACACGATAGGCATTCACGCGGGGCGACGTACCGAAGGCGGTTTTGACGCCGTTGGGCGACGTCAACTTGACGACATCCCCGACCGTCGCCCCGATGCTGCGCGCCACGCCGGAACCAATTGCGATGACATCCTCACCCGTCTGGAATTCAGACAAGTCCCCCACAGCCTGCTCTGCCTGGGCAATTCCGGGCAGATCACGCAGATCGTCGGGTCGGATTCCAAACACTTCAACCCCGCTGCTGCGGTCGCGGTTGGTGATCAGCACCTGCCCCTTCACCAAGGGAGCCGCGCGTTGAACTCCGGGCACTTGTGCGATCCGGGCCGCGCGCTCTTCGTAGTCGGCGATCGTGCGATCCACCCGCCCCTGAGCATCGATCTCGCCTGACGAATAGACCGTCACATGCGCGTTGGCGCCCAGAATCGTGCCGACGAATTCGGAACGGAAGCCGGACCGGACCGCCAGTGTCGCGATCAGGGCAAACACTGCCAATGTGATCCCGATCAGAGAAATCCAGGTCATCACACTGACGCCGCCCTCGGCCCTGCGGGCCCGCAGATAACGCCATGCGATTTTCCATTCAAAAGGGGCAAAGGGCGGGGGTGTCTTGGCCATGCCTGCTCCGGGGTGTTCATGTTCGCGGGGACAGTTTCGGCATTTCACCCGATGGTCAAGCCGGTTGTCGCTCTGAACCCGCTCCTCAGCCTGAACAAGCCGAATCAATCCGGTTGCCCAGCACGGCGGCCGGGCCAAACGGATGACTTGAAAATCTGGTGCTACACCATGAGTTGTGAAGCCCATCACAGACAAACCGGTATTGTTTCATGTATGAAGTTAATCATCGCGCTTTGTGAGCTCCTGAATCGAAAAAGCAACAATGGGCGCGAAATTTTATTACTCTTTTTGATTATTTTCAGAAACTTTGTCACCCTGTATGTGGGGGAACACATTTAAGGAGCGGGGGTCGCTCAATGAATTTTCAAATTTCAACCAACGGTGCGGGGGTTATTCCGTCTCGCCAAGCATCAAAAGAACTGGATTGTGAAACAGCGGCGCTGCTGCGTGCGGCCATTCGGCCGATCTTTGCCAGCGCGGCAAGCTGGGGCAATCTGACGGATATTCTGAAAGACAAAGGGTACCGTCTGGTTTTCCGGCAAGGGCGTCTGTGTATCACGGATCGCACTACGGACGCGCGGGTTTGCGGATTGCGGTTTCTGGGTCTTGAGTTTCGCGACCTGGTCAACCGGCTGGGCCGTCCGATCGTGGTCGCACGCGGCGATGGCGCCAACGGAGATATCCTTGCAACGCGCCCGACGGCAGACCAAGACTGACGTCTCAACCGATCGAATTGGTCAGATCACATTTGGTGGCCAAGTCAATCGCATGGCCACCTTCGCGAAATGGATCTGTGTTGCGTGACAGCAAGACCCGTCACCGGTGACGGTGCTCAGGCAATCTGCTGGTAGATTTCAGCAACTTTGGTAACGGCCGCCTCGGGGCTCAGTTCCTCGCTTTCGCCGGTCCGGCGGCAAGTCAGTTCAACGACACCATTCTTCAGGCCACGCGGCCCGACCGTGATCCGCCAGGGCAGACCAATCAGATCCATGGTCGCAAACTTGCCCCCTGCCCGTTCATTACGGTCATCATAAAGCGGCTCCAGCCCCAAGGCTGTCAGAGCATTGTAGATTTTGTCACAGGCCGCATCCGCTTCTTCATCGCCCTGCTTCAGGTTCACGATGCCGCAATGGAACGGGGTCACGCCCTCGGGCCAGATAATGCCTTTGTCGTCATGGCTGGCCTCGATGATCGCGCCGACCAGGCGGCTGACACCAATCCCGTGACTGCCCATATGCACCGGAACCGGTTTTCCATCCGGGCCCTGCACGGTGGCGCCCAGCGGCTCGGAATACTTCGTGCCGAAGTAGAAGATCTGTCCAACTTCGATACCACGCGCCACGCGGCGGCGTTCTTCGGGGATCTGATTGAACAGCGCCTCGTCATGCGTTTCATCCGTGCGCGCGTATTTCGAGGTGAACTCTTCCAGGATCGCCTGACACTGTTCGCGGCTGTCATAGTCAATCTCACGATCACCAAAGGTCAGATCGGTGACGGCGCTGTCATAGAAGACCTCGGATTCACCAGTGTCAGCCAGCACGAGGAACTCATGGGTGTCATCGCCGCCGATGGGCCCCGAATCCGCGCGCATCGGGATCGCCTGAAGGCCCATACGCTCGTAGGTACGCAGATAGCTGACAAGATGGCGATTATAGGCGTGCAGCGCATCTTCCTTGGTGAGGTCGAAGTTGTAGCCGTCCTTCATATAGAACTCGCGGCCCCGCATCACGCCGAAACGCGGGCGGATTTCGTCGCGGAATTTCCACTGGATCTGATAGAGGGTCAGCGGAAGGTCTTTGTAGCTGTTCACGTGGCCGCGGAAAATATCGGTCACCAGTTCTTCGGCCGTGGGCGTGAACAGCATGTCCCGGTCATGCCGGTCCTTCATGCGCAGCATTTCCTGCCCGTAATCGTCATAGCGGCCGGATTCGCGCCACAAATCCGCCGATTGGATGATGGGCATCTGGATCGCGATGTGACCGGCCCGGGCCTGTTCTTCATGGACAATGTTTTCCAGCTTGCGCAGCACTTTGAAACCCAGCGGCAGCCAGGAATATATCCCGGCAGAAGCCTGCTTGATCATCCCGGCACGCAGCATCAGCCGGTGGCTAACGATCTGGGCCTCGGACGGGTTTTCCTTGAGAACGGGCAGAAAGTAACGGCTGAGGCGCATGAACGATCCTATTTGTCTAGCGAAAGCCCGAATGCTCTACGCGATCCACAAAGGCTAGGCAAGGCGGCGCATCATTCAGGCTTGCGCAGCAAATAAGTGTAATAGTTGCACGAGCCGAAGAACGTGCCTTCCCGCGCGGCTGTTTTCTGACCTTCGGCCCATTTCAAGGCAGTCTCGGCGTCGATTGCGCCTGCCTGAATGCAGGGGCCGACATAGGCGTTGATCATATTTCCGAAAAACGAGGTCTGGCCAGCCTCGGCCAGCAATTCCGGGATGAAACCGGCAACTTCCAGCCCCGCCTGCCGGGCCAGGAACGGAAGATGCCGCAGAACGAACGGATTGCCGACAACCGTCTGCAAGATTGCGTCCACCGCCATCGCGTTGGCGTCAGGGTCGCCAGCGCCGATCGTCAACGACGCATAGTCGCCATCGAAAATGGCGATCATGCCGCCGGGCCGCGTCAGCCGCGCGGCTTCCTCCAGCATCGCCGCCGGGTCCGCCACATGGCTGATCACCGTATGCGCGATGACGATATCAAAGCTGCCTTGGCCGTCACCGGTGTTTCGGGAATCCGCAACCTCGTACCGAATGCGCCCCGCCAACCCCGCGGCATCCGTCTTTTCCATTGCTACCTTGATCAGTTCCGCTGCCAGATCCGACCCGACAATCTCGCATTCCGGGCCGACCCGGTCAGCCAGCGCCCGTGTCACGACGCCCGTGCCACAGCCCAGATCGACAATGCGGTGGCACGAGGCCCAGTCGAGCCGGTCGAAATAGCGTTCGCGCATTTTCACGAAATCCGGCATTTCGCCGCGAAACTCCAGACGGTCCGCGACGACGCGAACCGTGTCTTCCCCCTGTTGATCCAGGCTCTGATAGATGTCGGGCATTGCTCCGTCCCCCAAGGCAGGGCGTCAGTATAGCACGTTTCGGCCCGGCACGTCGGCTCTCTGCGCTGGCGGGCTGTGAAAGCGACGCCGGACAATGGCGCATTTGCGACCCAAGGTCAGTCGGGTTTTTGATTGACCCGCCAATTGGGAATTTCAATTGTGGCGGGAACACAAACACCAGGAGGCGCTGTTGCAGACAATTCAGGAACCCGCCCGGCAGATACCTGTCATCCACCAGACCGATATTCTGGTCGTGGGCTCTGGCCCGGCCGGGTTGGCAGCAGCGCTGGCAGCGGCCCGCGCAGGCGCAGACGTGTCGCTAGTTGACCGGTTCGGCTGTATGGGCGGCAACATCACTGCCGTCGGCGTCGAAGGATTCGCCTGGTACCGGCACGAGCAAACCGTCGAGGCCGGCGGCATCGGGATGGAGTTCGAAACCCGCGCCGAAGAGATGGGCGCGGCGGTGCCCGAAAGCCAGTCGCTCAGCTATGAACTGGACAGCGAAGGGTTCAAGCTGGTGGCGGACAAGCTGGTCGAAGAGGCGGGTGTTCATCCGATGCTGCACCGGCAATTCGTCGCCCCGATAATGGACGGCGACCGGATCACTGGCATCATCACCGAATCCAAGGCCGGGCGCGAGGCGATACTGGCCAAGGTGGTAATCGATGCCACCGGCGACGCCGATGTGGCCCATCGCGCGGGGGCCCCGACGCATAAAACACCACGAGAGGACATGATGGCGGCCTCTGTCATGTTCCATCTGGCCGGGGTGGACAAGCGCGCCTTTATGGAAGGCGTCAAAGCCGATCCGCAGACCTACAAGGACTGGGGCGGCGGCGGTGAGTGGAACATCGAAACCAGCGGCAAAGAGGACGACATGTTTTCGCCCTTCTTGCACAAGCCCTTCCAGCAGGCCATCGATCAGGGGCTGATCCCGCCGCATCTGAATACCATTGCCGGCACCTGGGGCGCAATGCATGACACGGGCGAGCTGACCTACATGAACCTCATCCACCTGGCCGGGATCGACGGGACCGACCCCGACAGCCTGACGCGTGGCGAGATTGAAGGTCGCCGCCAAACCATGCTGGCCATCGAGGCGCTGCGCCGGTTCATGCCGGGATGCGAAAACGCGCGGCTTCGGAATTTCGGGATGACCATCGGCATCCGCGACACCCGAAAGATCGATGCGGTCTACAACATGACCGAAAACGACGCCCGTCATCAGGGCCGGTTCGAGGACACGATCGGCATCTATCCCGAATTCATCGACGGCTATGGCATTCTGATCCTGCCGACCACGGGGCGGTACATGCAGGTCCCCTACCGCTCGATGCTGCCCAGGGGCGTCAAGGGCCTGCTGGTCGCTGGGCGGTCGCATGGTGCGGACCGGGTGGCCCATGCCGCCACGCGCAACATGGCCTGCTGCGCCGTCATGGGCCAGGGCGCGGGCATTGCGGCGGCCATGGCACTGAAAAGCAATCAGGGCCTGGATCAATTGAACCTGGCACCTGTTCACACGGAACTAGAGCGTCAGGGGGTCAGGATTCACTGATGGACAGGATTCCGACAATAGACATCTCGCCGCTATCCGATCCCGGCAGCGCAGCCTTTGCCGCAACGGTGCAAGGCATAATTGAGGCCTGCACAGGAATCGGGTTTCTGTCCATCACCGGAACAGGTGTGCCCCAGCAGGCGGTGGATCAGGTCCGTCAGACCACACGAGAGATCTTTGCCATCAATGAAACCCGCAAATGGGATCAGGCCATCACGCGCGAGAATTATCGCGGTTATATCCCGATGGGTTTTTTCACACCGAATGACGGATCCGGCAAGGCCGACAAATACGAGGGTTACAAGCTGCACCACGAGGTTGCCGCCACCGACCCCGTGCGCGCTGAATGTGCCCTGTACGGCCCGAACCTGTGGCCCGCCGAAGTTCCCATCGCCAAAGAGGTCATCCTGGACTATTGGCGTCAATTGGATCAGGTCACTGATGTGTTGTTGGGCGCATTGGAATCCGGCCTGAACTTGACCCCTGGCATTTTGCGCGACGCGTTCCGCAACCCGATGACCAATATGACATTGCTGCACTATCCCCCGCAGGCCGCGGAAGAAGCGGGCTATGGCATCCATCCGCACAAGGATACGGACGCACTGACCATCATCGCGCCCGATCCGGTGGGCGGGCTCGAGGTGCAGACCCGCAGCGGCAAGTGGATTTCGCCGGACTGCCCACTCGGCGGTTTCGTGGTGAATATCGGCGACATGCTGGAACTTTGGTCAGGCGGGCGATTGAAATCCACACCACATCGGGTGGTCAACCGGTCGGGCAAGGAACGGTATTCTTTCCCTTATTTCGCCGTACCCCGCCATGACGTCATTGTTGAACCGTTGTTGCCCGCCCTGCCCGGTTTCGACCGCCCGGCGGTTCATTGCGGCCACTGGTCGGCAGAAATCTGGCGCACCAACTGGCCCGATGAAGCCGCAGACGAAGACACCCCTGAACTGGGGACGTTGCACGATTGAAACGGGCAAAGCCCCTGCCCATGAAGCGCTTGCATCATGGGCTTTGATGCGCCAAGAACGCCTGCAAGGGCCTGAACAAGGGGATCACGATGGCTTTGCCGATAAAGGATCAGCTGAGATACTGGGGCGTCGCCGCTGCGGTTTTTGTTTTGATCCTCTGGGCTTTGGGGGATGTCCTGCTGCCCTTCGTCATAGGCGGAGCAATTGCATATTTCCTTGATCCCGTCGCGGATCGGCTGGAGCGGTTGGGCCTGTCGCGCATCGCAGCCACAGCCATCATCACCGTCATCGGGATTTTGGGGTTTATGCTGGCGATCCTGATGGTCGTGCCCGCCCTGATTACCCAATTGCTGGATCTGATCGACGTTCTGCCTGACCTGTTCAAGCAATTGCGCGGGTTCATTGAAAAACAGTTCCCGTCGCTGCTGGACCGGGAATCAAACACTCATCAGATGCTGGTGTCCTTCGGCGACATGCTGAAATCCAAGACCGGGGATGTCCTGCAAACGGTTCTCGCGTCGCTTGGGTCCGCGATCAACATCGTCGTCTTGCTGGTGATCGTACCCGTCGTGGCTGTTTACCTGCTGCTGGACTGGGATCGCATGATCGCTCGCATCGGAGAACTCCTGCCGCGTGACCATGCCCCCACCATCAGGCGGCTGGCCGGTGAGATTGACGCCGTGCTGGCCTCTTTCGTGCGCGGGATGGGAACGGTCTGCCTGATCCTGGGTACCTACTATGCCGTCGCGCTGATGCTTGCCGGTCTGCAATTCGGCCTGATCGTGGGGTTCATCGCGGGGCTGGTCACGTTCATCCCCTATCTGGGCGCCCTGATCGGAGGCTCATTGGCCATCGGGCTGGCGCTGTTTCAGTTTTGGGGAGATTGGGCACATGTCGGACTGATCGCGGGGATCTTTGCCATCGGGCAGGTCACCGAGGGGAACTTCCTGACACCCAAACTGGTAGGCAGCTCTGTCGGGCTGCACCCGGTCTGGCTGCTGCTGGCACTGTCGGTCTTTGGGGCCTTGTTCGGCTTTGTCGGCATGCTGATCGCCGTGCCCGTGGCCGCAGCATTGGGCGTGCTGGCCCGATTTGCCACATCGCTGTACCTGGACAGCCGACTTTATACCGGTCTTGAACGTCAGGATCAGGAAACCGAGTAAATGGCCCGACAACTCAGCTTTGATCTGCCCGCCAAAACTGCGCTCGGGCGAGAGGACTTTTTTGTGTCGCCTGCCAATGCCTTGGCCGTGGCGATGATCTCGGCCACATCCTGGCCGGGAAACAAGCTTGTTCTGACCGGCCCGGCCGGTGCGGGCAAAACCCATCTGGCGCATGTCTGGGCCGCGGAAACCGGCGGGCGCATCATTCAGGCCGCTGATTTGCGGTATGACGACGTGCCGGATCTGGCACGCAGGCCGATTGCCGTCGAAGACGTGCCCATGATCGCAGACGATGCCGACCAGCAGAAAACGCTGTTTCACCTGCATAATCTGGTTCTGGCCGAAGGAAACGCCCTGCTGATGACTGGTCGGCTGGCCCCGAAATTCTGGGAATTGCCACTGGCCGACCTGCAAAGCCGGGTCGAAGGCGCCCATCACGTGGCGCTGGATCCGCCAGACGATGCGTTGCTGGGTGCGGTTCTGGCCAAACTGTTCGTAGATCGGCAGCTGAACCCCGGCCCCGAGGTGATCGCCTATCTGGTCAAACACATGGATCGTCGATTTGAAACTGCGACCGACGTGGTGGCGCAGCTGGATCAATTGGCCCTTATGGAAAAGCGCGACATCACCCGCTCCCTGGCCGTGCGGGTTCTGAACATGAGCCCGGACGAGATCGAGACGGGTGATTGACCCGCACCCGCCAATTTCGCATCCTCACACAGCATTATCTGGAAGACACATGGATCAGACCGCTGCAACCGACATCCCTGATTGGGGGCCTTTCGGAAAGCCACTGTTCGACGAGCCTGGAACCCGGGCATTGTCGCGTGTCGGAGTTGTCGATGT
The DNA here is from genome assembly GCF_056543025.1 of Ruegeria sp. A4. Classification (NCBI taxonomy): domain Bacteria; kingdom Pseudomonadati; phylum Pseudomonadota; class Alphaproteobacteria; order Rhodobacterales; family Roseobacteraceae; genus Ruegeria; species Ruegeria sp. A4. The sequence goes on from NZ_JBQGAW010000001.1 coordinate 1,357,685, forward strand.
CGGATCCAACTCGGTCCGGATGGTCATCTTTGACGGTGCGGCCCGATCGCCGGCCTATTTCTACAATGAAAAGGTCATGTGCGAATTGGGCGCGGGCCTGTCCGAGACCGGGCGACTGAACCCGCGTGGGCGCGAACGGGCACTGGCGGCGCTGCGACGGTTTCAGAATCTGGCGGTTGATCTGGAATTGCCGGGTTTGCATGTCGTGGCCACGGCAGCTGTGCGCGAGGCCAAGGACGGGCCGGATTTCTGCGATCAAGTCAAGGCAGAGACCGGGCTGCACGTGGAAGTCATCGACGGGGAAGAAGAAGCCCGTTTATCAGCTCAGGGAGTGCTGCTGGGATGGCCTGGAGCCTATGGCCTGATCTGCGACATCGGCGGGTCGTCGATGGAACTGGCCGAGATCGGAGACGGTCAGGTCGGCCGCCGCCTGACTTCGGCCCTCGGGCCGTTGAAACTGCGCGATATCAAGGGCGGGCGGCGCGCACGCAAGGCCCATATCAAAAGCACGATGGAACAGCTGCGCGATCAAATGGGTCCGCAGCGGGATCGTCTGTTTCTGGTTGGCGGCAGCTGGCGGGCCTTTGCCCGGCTGGACATGCTGCGGCGCGGCTATCCGCTGAACGTGCTGCATGAATACCGAATGACGACAAAACAGGTTCGTGAAACGATCAAGTTCATTGAAAAGAACGATCATGAAAAGCTGCGCGGCCAGGCCGGTGTATCCAGCTCGCGGATGTCGCTCATCCCCTACGCGATGGATGTTCTGGCCCGGTTGATCCGAACGTTCAAACCGAAGGACATCGCCATATCCAGCTATGGGATCCGTGAGGGATTGCTGTATGAACAGATGTCGCAGGAGTTGCGCGACCGGGACCCGTTGATCGAAGCCAGCCTTTTTTCCGAATCCAAGGATGCCCGCCTGCCCGGATTTGGCCGAAACCTCTATGATTTCGTGATGCCGCTGTTCAAATCAGCGCCCCCCAGCAGCGTTCGACTGATCAAGGCTGCGTGCCTGCTGCACGATGTCAGCTGGCGTGCTCATCCCGATTACCGGGCCGAAGTCTGTTTCGACAACGTCACCCGCGCCAATCTGGGTGGCTTGAAGCATTCAGAACGTGTCTTTATCGGGCTGGCCTTGCAGCACCGGTATCGCAACAAACGCGAGGGCAACCGCTTTGCACCCCTGTATGATCTGCTGGACGAAAAAGGCCAGAAAGACGCCGAGATTCTGGGCAAGGCCATGCGCTTTGGCGCGATGCTGTGGATGCACAATGACGCCAATATGGGGCGCCTGAAATTCTATCCCAAAAAGCGGGAGTTGGAGCTGTACCTGCCCGAAGCAGCAGCCCCCCTGTTCAGCGAAGTTGCCGAAGCGCGCCTTAATTCACTGGCGAACGCCCTGAAATCCGATACGCGCGTGATCATCAAGGGCTGACCCTCGATCCGATCAGATATCAGTTGCCCCTTCGGGCAATTCTTCACCTTCATTTTCAGGCTCCGGCGGATCCTCGGCCTGTTTCCTGCGGATGATGATATCGCCATTGGGCAAGATCTCGGGCGCTTCATAAGCGCTCCAATCCTTGATCTCGGCCCCCAGCTCGGCCAGTGCGGGGCCCATTTCCCGCAAGAACGACTGCATTGCCGGGCCAAACTCATCCGCAAGGCCCAGCAGATCATCCAGCGCCGGTTCCATTTCCTTGCGCAGACCTTCGAAAAACAGCTCGGCCCCCTGCTCCATCAGGGATTTGCTGTTGTCTTCCTGCGAAAGGGCGGGCGCGGCGATGCCGGCAGTGATCATGCTGATCAGCAAAACGTGTTTCATACCTAGAATATAGCGCCCCAGCCGCAGGCGTGAAAGGTCACAGGTCGATGTCCAGTGTGACCGGGAAATGATCCGACGCCGTCAGCAGCGCCTGTCGCAGGTCCGGTGCGGACCAACAGGCCGCGTCGCGAAACGGATGCCAAATGCGCCAGGCCGGGCGGTATGCACGCAGATCCTGGGTTATCATTATGTAATCCAGAAGAGCCTCGAGATACCTGCCTTCTTCCGGGCGGGCAAAACGCGCCGTGGAAGGTATCGATCCCGGCCGAAAACCATGAGCCGTCACCGCGTGCGGGTCGAACAAACCTGCCTCCAGCAAAATCTCAACCGAAGAGCGGCCGAACAGATGCTCGAACTCATCCAGCCCGGGGCCGTCGTTCAGGTCTCCCAGCAGAATGACGGGTTCCTGGCTGGCAACGTGCATCTCGACCCGCCTGGCCAGCCAGACCGCCTGCGCCAGTTGCTTGCGGCGGTTGGCAATCGAGATCCGGATCGCCTCATCCCGCGACCCGGCCCCATGCGGAGCCTTGGATTTCAAATGAGCTCCGATCAGCCGGACGTCGTGTCCCGACTGCGTCGTCACCGCCAATTCCATCGGTGGTTTGGAAAACCGCACGACATCCTCGGTCGCATCAATATCCAGATCGATTCTGAACGCACCATCGAACCGGGGGGCCAAGGGGTCGTCGATGTCACCCTTGGGATCATGGCGCACGGTGAGAATGGTCCTGTCGTAGAGCAGCGCCAGCTCTTGATGGGTGTCGTTGGCAAATCCCATCACCGCGTCAGAGATGCGCAGATCGAACGCCTCGGCAAAGGTTTGCAGGGCCCGCACCGTGTTCTGGCGTTTGCCGGTGTTCGGAGCCTCGACAATCAATACCGCATCCGCGTCAATCGCGATCAGCACTTTTGCAATCGCCTCGACCTGCTGCGCCTTGGTGACATCATGCCGACCGGACCAGGTGTCATCGACGATCAGATTGTCGTTTTGATCAAAAAGATTGGCAAACCATTCGATATTGTAGGTCGCCAGCCGCATCCTGTCAGGCCCGCGCGCCGTTGATCTCATCCCAGGCGCGGTTGATGTCGATCATCTTTTTCTCGGCCAGTCTGATCGCCTCTTCCGGGACACCGCGCGCCATCATGGCGTCCGGATGCGTTTCGCGGACCAGCCTTCGCCAGACTTTGCGGATATCGGGCAAGGGCATGTCCTGCGGCACGCCCAGAACCGTGTAAGGATCTTTTGGCGCATCCGGCACAAATCGCGCCCGCAATGCTTTGAATTGAGCGTCGGACTGCCCGAAGATCTTGCTCACTTCCTCCAAGAACGCGTTCTCATTGGGATGGTAGAACCCATCGGCCATGGCGATGTGAAACAGCCCCTCCATCAGGTCGCAAAGCGTGGTGCTGTCTTCGGCGAACATCCGGGCGATCTTGCGGGCATAATCCTGGTACCCCGCCACATCCGTGCGCGCCATGTTGAAGACCCGCGCAGCGTCTTCTTCGTCTTCGCGCGCGATCTGGAACACATCGCGGAAGGCGGTGACTTCATCTCGTGTCACCTGACCGTCCGCCTTGGCCATTTTCGCGCCCAAGGCAATCACCGCAATCGTGAACGCCACCGATCGTTCCGGAGGTGTTCGCAGCTTTTCAAAAACTGCGGCCAGGCTTTCGCCTTGGGCCAGCGCGCTGAGCGCATCGGATATGCGGGTCCAGATCGACATGGGCGTACACTAGCGTTACAATTCGGGACTGTCAGGTGCGACAGATCATTCAGGTGAAAGAATTTTCTGCATCAGCACAAGATCCAGCCATTGACCCCATTTGAACCCAACTTCGGGCATGCGACCAACCTGTGAAAAGCCCAGCGCCGCGTGAAACGCCACGGCGCCTGGATTGGCCGAGGAAATGCCTGCAACCAGCACATGCGCCCCGTCGGTTCGTGCGGCCGCCTCAAGCGCTTGCATCAAAGCCCGCCCAACGCCTTTTCCGCGCGCGTCCGGTGACAGCTGGATCGAGTGTTCGCGCGTCTGCGCGTATCCGGGGCCCGCACGAAACGGGGCATAGGTGGCAAAACCAACAACGTGCCCATCATGTTCGGCGACCAGGAAGCCGGTGCCCCGCGCCGTGATATCCTTGGTGATTTGCGTCGCGCTGCGTTCATCGGTCGTGAAGGTGATCAAGGACTCGCGGATGATCGCATTGGTGATCCTGGCGATTGCGGGCGCATCCGCCGCCATGGCCGGGCGAATGATCATTCCAGCACCCGTACCCCATGAGGTGTCTCGAACTCCGCCCGGAGCGCGGCCGGGCCGGTGTCGAACACCACCTGATCCAATGCACCAAGATGTCTGGCCAACGTCAACGCATCCGGGTGGTACACAACCAAGCGCCGCAGCCGACAGCCGCTGTTTTGCAGCATGTCGGCCGGGTGAAGATCGCCCTGCCATTCGATCAGTGCGGGAAACAGGTTGTCGAACGGCAAGCGCCCGGTTGGTGGAACCGCCATCCGCCACCGCAGCGCGCCCCGGGTCAGATCGATCGGTTGCCCGACACCATCGGGAAACAACGCAAGCGAGGCTTCGATATCCTCGACCCGGCAAATCCAGTTGGTCAGACGCGGGCTGCCCTGGAAGCGATCCAGATCGAACCACCGCGTTCTGCCAGGTGTTTGCGCCTGCGGGTCGATCGCAATCGCCTCCAGATAGAGCCCGCCCCCGAGGCCCAGCAACTTGTTGTATGTCCCGAACGTCTCGTGCTTGCCGCCGGGTTGCAGCGCAACGCCAAGCGCTTGTTCGATATGGGCAGATGCGTCTTCCAATGTTTCACCCGCGACGGCCAGATGATCCAGTAACATGTGCCACCTCCTGCAAGTTTACGGCCAGACCCTTGCGGATCTGGCCGTATGTTTCCGCCAAAGAGGCGCGATCACAAGATGTTTCGACGAATAACCCGACCTTCGTCAGCCGCGCGCTTCGCTGATCAGGCGCAGGATGTCCTGAGCGGCCTCGGGAATGTTGGTGCCCGGGCCAAAGATGGCCTTGACCCCATGATCATAAAGGAACTGGTAATCCTGCTGCGGGATCACCCCGCCGCAGATCACAATGATGTCCTCGGCCCCGGCCTTTTTCAGCTCTTCCACCAGTTGCGGAGCCAATGTCTTGTGCCCTGCCGCCTGCGAGGAAATACCGACCACATGCACGTCATTGTCCACCGCGTCCTGCGCGGCCTCGGCCGGGGTCTGGAACAAGGGGCCAACGTCTACGTCAAACCCGATATCGGCGAACGCGGTGGCAATCACCTTGGCCCCACGGTCATGACCGTCCTGCCCCATCTTGACCACCAGCAGACGGGGGCGACGGCCTTCGGCCTCGGCGAATTCCTCGATGGATTTCTGGATCGCGGCAAAGCCTTCATCACCCTCATAGGCCGCGCCATAAACGCCGGCCAGGGTTTTCACTTCGGCGCGGTGGCGGCCGAATTCCTTTTCCATTGCCATGCTGATCTCTCCTACGGATGCGCGGGCGCGGGCGGCCTCGACCGCAGCAGCCAGCAGGTTTCCGCCCTCTTGGGCAGCCTTGGTCAAAGCGTCCAGCGCCTGTTGGCAAGCAGCCTCGTCACGGGTTGCACGGATACGTTCCAATCGCGCGACCTGAGCTTCTCGCACGGCCACATTGTCGACGTCCAGAATATCGATCGGATCTTCCTGTTCCTTGCGATATTTGTTGACCCCGACGATCACCTCTTCGCCGCGGTCGATCATGGCCTGGCGGCGCGCGGCGCTTTCCTCGATGCGCAGCTTGGGCATGCCGCTGGCCACGGCCTTGGTCATGCCGCCCATTTCCTCGACCTCTTCCATCAGGGCCCAGGCTTTTTCGATCAGCTCATTGGTCAGGCTTTCGATGTAATAAGACCCCGCCAGCGGGTCGACCACATCGGTCACGCCGGTCTCTTCCTGCAACACCAGCTGCGTGTTCCGGGCGATACGCGCCGAAAAGTCGGTGGGCAGCGCGATCGCTTCGTCCAGCGCATTTGTGTGCAACGATTGGGTCCCGCCCAGAACCGCGCTCATCGCCTCATAGGCGGTGCGGATCACGTTGTTGTAAGGGTCCTGTTCCTGCAACGAAACACCTGACGTCTGGCAGTGGGTGCGCAGCATTTTTGACCGTTCGGATTTCGCGCCGAACTCGGTCATGACCCGGTGCCACAGCGTGCGTGCGGCGCGCAGTTTGGCGATCTCCATGAAAAAGTTCATGCCGATGGCAAAGAAGAACGACAGCCGGCCTGCGAACTTGTCCACGTCCATCCCGGCCTGTGTCGCTGCACGGACATATTCGCGCCCGTCGGCCAGGGTATAGGCCAGCTCCTGCACCAGGTTCGCGCCGGCCTCTTGCATGTGATAGCCCGAGATCGAGATCGAGTTGAACTTGGGCATCTCGTTCGAAGTATACTCGATGATGTCCGAGATGATCCGCATCGAGGGCTCGGGCGGGTAGATATAGGTGTTTCGCACCATGAATTCCTTCAGAATGTCGTTCTGAATGGTGCCGGACAGAACCGATTTGTCGTGCCCCTGTTCCTCTCCTGCCACGATGAAGTTCGCCAGGATCGGGATCACCGCGCCGTTCATGGTCATCGAGACCGAGACCTGATCCAACGGAATGCCGTCGAACAGGATTTTCATGTCCTCGACACTGTCGATGGCCACACCGGCCTTGCCCACGTCACCGACGACACGCGGGTGGTCGCTGTCATAGCCGCGGTGGGTGGCCAGATCGAAGGCAACCGAAACACCCTGCTGGCCCGCCGCCAGGTTGCGGCGATAGAAGGCGTTGGATTCTTCGGCGGTCGAAAAGCCCGCATACTGACGGATCGTCCACGGACGGCCCGCATACATCGTGGCCTTCACACCGCGTGTAAACGGACCAAAGCCCGGCAGCGAACCCATATGCGGCAAACCGGCGGTGTCTTCCTGCGTATAGAGCGGTTTGACCGCAATGCCTTCCAGCGTCTCTTTGGTCAGGTCGTCCAGCGGACGTCCGCGCAGCTCTTTCTCGGCCAGCGCTTTCCAATCCTTGGTGTCGGTCATTTCGGTTTCCTCTTGTCAATTCGGATGGCGGCAGTCGAAAGCTTCCGCATTGAGGTCTTGCGCTTGGCCGTTTCATTCAGCCGCAAGCGCGACATTTTGAGTGTTTGGTACAAATCGTCGGTCGCAATCGGTGTCACAGAGGCTATATTCGAAGGAACAGGAGGCCACATGACACGCACGCTTGCCTTTGTTTTCTTGGCACTAATCCCGATGTCTGTCTGGGCGGCGGATGGCACGGCGACGACGGATGACAGTTTTGTCCGCCCGGTGGGTGACAGCGAACTCAGCGAGTTTCTTTGGGTCAACCGACCCATCGTAGTCTTTGCCGACACGCCGGCGGACCCGCGGTTCCAGCAACAGATCGACATGCTGCTCGAAGGCGAAGCCGCAATGCGTGAGCGTGACGTGGTGGTTCTGACCGATACCGACCCATCGGCGCGGTCTCCGATCCGGTCACAGCTGCGCCCGCGCGGGTTCCAGATGGTATTCGTCGACAAGGACGGCGTGGTCAAACTGCGCAAACCTTCTCCGTGGAGCGTGCGCGAGATCGGCCGGTCCATCGACAAGACCCCCCTGCGCGAACGCGAAATCCGCGATCGGCGCGAAGGCGGCTGACCGCTTTCGCCACCCCGAAAGACCCCGGCACAGAATGCCGGAGGCTTTGACAGGTATGGCAAAAGCGCGTTCATGATCACTCGAACTCGATGATCACTTCGTCCACGGCGAGACTGTCGCCGGGGCCTGCATTGATCTTGGCAACGATACCCTTTTTCTCGGCGCGCAGGATGTTTTCCATCTTCATCGCCTCGATGGTGCACAGCGCCTGACCTTCCTGCACCTCTTGCCCCACTTCGACGTCGATCTTCACGACCAGGCCGGGCATCGGGCACAGCAGCATTTTCGAGGTGTCGGGCGGCAGTTTTTCAGGCATCAGCCGCGCCAGTTCGGCCTGACGCGGGGTACGTATCTGCACCTTGAGATCCGCGCCGCGGTTACGAATGCGGAACCCGCCCGAGATCTTGCCCACCTTCATGACAAGCGGCGCGTCATCGACCGTCATAACGGCAAGCTGATCGCCCGGGGTCCAATCACCCGTCACCCGCATTTCCTGACTGTCGTCAAACCTGATCGTGGCCCCATCCTGATCCGCGTTAACCTTGACGGGCCACTGGATTTCGCGTCCGAAGGAGACAACCCAATCGGTGCCGACCTTGCGTTCGTGATTGTCCATCCGGCCCGACACGCGAGTCCGGCGAATTTCAGCGACGCGATGCATGGCCGCGCAGGACGCCGCAATCCGGCGCAGGTCTGCGTCGGCCAGTTCGACGCCCTCGAACCCGTCGGGGTATTCCTCGGCGATGAAGGCCGTGGTCATATCGCCGCTGATGAATTTCGGATGATCCATCACGGCGGACAGGAACGGCAGATTGTGGCCAATGCCTTCAACCTCGAAACTGTCCAGCGCCACGCGCATCGCCTCGATCGCCTGATCACGGGTCGGGGCCCAGGTACACAGTTTGGCAATCATCGGGTCGTAATACATGCTGATCTCACCGCCCTCATAGACGCCGGTGTCATTTCGAACAGCAACATCGCCTTCGGGCGCATCCCCTTGCCATTTGCCGTTGGCCAGCATCGGCCCGGCTGCCGTCTCCTGAGGCGGGCGATACCGGGTCAGACGGCCAATCGAGGGCAGGAAGCCGCGATACGGATCCTCGGCGTACAGGCGGTTTTCGATCGCCCATCCGGTCAGTGTCACGTCGTCCTGCGTGATCGACAGCTTTTCACCCGCTGCCACGAGGATCATCTGTTCGACCAGATCAACGCCGGTGATCAGTTCTGTAACAGGGTGTTCCACCTGCAAACGCGTGTTCATTTCAAGGAAATAGAAGTTCTTTTCACCGTCAACGATGAACTCGACTGTGCCTGCGCTGGAATAACCCACGGCCTTGGCCAGCGCCACGGCCTGTTCCCCCATGGCCTTGCGCGTCGCTTCGTCCAGAAACGGCGACGGCGCCTCTTCCACGACTTTCTGGTTGCGGCGCTGGATCGAGCATTCGCGCTCGCCCAGGTAGATACCGTTTCCATGACTGTCGCACAGAACCTGAATTTCGATGTGACGCGGTTGGGTCACAAATTTCTCGATGAAGATCCGGTCATCCCCGAACGAGCTTGCGGCTTCGTTCTTTGACGACTGGAAGCCCTCGCGCGCTTCGTCATCATTCCACGCGATCCGCATGCCCTTGCCACCGCCCCCGGCGCTGGCCTTGATCATGACAGGATAGCCGATCTGGTTCGAGATTTTGACCGCCTCTTCCGCGTCTTCGATCAGCCCCATGTATCCGGGAACCGTCGACACATTCGCGTCCTGCGCGATTTTCTTCGAGGTAATCTTGTCGCCCATCGCCTCGATCGCGCCTTTCGGAGGACCGACAAACGCCACGCCTTCGGCTTCCAGCGCCTCGGCAAACTTGGCGTTTTCGGACAGGAAGCCATAACCGGGATGGACCGCCTGCGCGCCGCTCTGGCGGATGGCGTCCATCACCTTGTCGATCACGATATAGGACTGGTTTGCAGGTGGCGGGCCGATATGGATGGCTTCGTCCGCCATCGACACATGCAGCGCGTTCTTGTCCGCGTCCGAGAAAATGGCAACGGTGCCGATACCCATCTTGCGGGCGGTCTTGATAACCCGGCAGGCGATCTCGCCCCGGTTGGCGATCAGGATCTTATTGAACATGGAACGTCCTTTGGCTTGGTGTTCTGGAAACGCAAAACGCCGCCGCAGGGAACAATCCCCACGGCGGCGTGATGCGCGATGACGGGCGGAACGACATGCGCCCCGCAAAATATGCGTTAGTTACAGGTGTTCTGTGTCTTGCAGTACAGCACGTTGCCCGCCGCACCGACGGCTGCGCCAAACAACGGGTCCGCGTTGAGGACGGCCGCCCCCACTGCCCCGGCACCGCCGCCGAGGATTGCCTGTTCGCCCGTGGTGTCTCCGCAGGCGGCCAGACCCGCGCAGGTCGTCGCAACAAGGATGAAGCGTGAGAATCGCATAGTATCTGCCCTTTTTGGTTTCTTGATCCTTTTCGGGTCAGATGCGCGAAACACGCCCTGTTATTCAATATCAACGGGTGCGCCGGCGATTTTTGTGCGGGATTTTGCCTCTTTCTGTCCGCTACAGGCAAAAAGAAAAACGCGGACAGGACTATGTGGGGAACACAAGCCTGCCCGCGCAAGGAAGGGGTACGGAATAGTAGGTGCATGTGCGGCGCAGGCAAAGTAGAGCCGCACGGCTCATCCAGTTTGCACAGCACAATATTGCCAGCAAACACAGTATTGTTTCCAATCGGGATTTCGGCTGGAATCTGCCCACACCCGGAAATGCCGCGCAACTTCGCGCCGATACCGGTTCGATACTGCTCGGGCGTTTGAGGCCGCTTTACCGTCACAGTTTCGTGACAGATCAAGCCGCTTTCCGCGCGTTTCGCAGTTGCAGCATCACGACTCTCGGTCAGCGTTGGACATACAGAACCGCCTTGCGCCAATGCGTTATCCAAGCGGCTCAAGACGTCGTGTTTCAGCGCAGTGAAAAACACACATTTGCTTGAAAAATCAACATCTTCACTTCCCATTCTCGTGATTTCCCAAGGTTCGAACCTCGTGAAACGGTCCGTGTGCACACTCGCACTCAAAGGAATACCCACATGACGAAGACTAGAAAAAAGGCACTCCTGCTTGCTGCCTCCGCGCTCAGTGTGACCAGCACGCTCGCCTTTGCCCAGGATGCCCAAACCCAAGCCGAACTTGACGCCTTGCGCGCCCGGGTCGAGGCGCTGGAATCCGCCAGTGCCAGCCCTGCCAATGGTGACTTCCGCATCGGCAACACCGTTCTGGACGTTTACGGATATGTAAAGGCCGACTTCTTTTACGATTTCGAGTTCGATCAGGGCGACACGGCGTTCGTGAATGTCATCGGGGAACCGTCGGCCGCGACCGATGGCACATTTGGTGCCACCGTCCGCCAATCGCGGATCGGTTTGCGCACCACCACCCCAAGCGGTATCGGCGATATCGGCGGACAACTGGAACTGGATCTGTTCGGTTCCGGCGGAACGGCCGAATTGCGTGTACGCCACGCCAATATCACCATCGGTGACAACTGGCTGATCGGACAGACCTGGACCAACTTCATGCCGCTGGACACCTACCCGACCTCGGTGGAATTCAACGGCCCCGTTGGCATCCCTTTCGCACGGGTTCCGCAGGTTCGCTATACCAACTCTTTCGGAACGAACACGTCCTTCGCCGTTTCGATCGAAGAGAATGTCGGCGGTTCGAATTCGGACGATCCGGTTTTGACCGCATCCGCCGAATACAATGACGGGACTTATGTCGCACGTGTGTCCGGCCTTTATGGCAAGGTGGAATCCGGCAATATCGAAGTTGATCAGACCGGGTTCACGATATCCGGCTCGGTTCGCCCATGGCAGGGCGGCCTGTTCCAGGTCAACTACGTGAACGGCGAGGCACTCGGCCCGTACCTGATCGGCCTTGGTGATCCCATCGTGAACGGCCAGGCCAATGACGTGGACGGATACACCCTCGAATTCCGGCAGGATCTGAGCCCGAAATGGAATATTGGCATTGCATACGGCAAAGAAGACTATGACCTGCCGACCTCGACCGGAACCCTGTCGTTTACCGAACTGGAAACGATCCACGTCAACGCATTTTACAAGGCAACCGAAGATCTGACACTTAGCGGCGAGTATATCTATGGCGAACGGAACGACGCGCCGACCGGCAGAACCTTTGACGGAAACCGCGTTCAGCTGGCCGCTCAGTTGAACTTCTGATGCCGCACACGGATCCTGCCCGGTTTCGGGCAGGGTCATCCCGAAACCGGTCTTGAAGGGCTGATATGCGGCGGCTTGGATCACGATCAGCCTGTCCCGTCGATTACGTCGGGAAAGGACGCACGGGCGGCGTCCACATCGATCACCAGCATCGCGTCATAGCTGGCCGGATCAAAAGGATCTTCCGCCGGAATGACTTCGCGCCCGAAAAGCCAGCTGAGACGTCCGGCATCCAGATTGCCCCGCTCGAACGGCTGATCGCCGAAATGCGCCCAAAGGGCCTCCATGAAGGCGGCATCGGCGCGTTTGTCCGCCGGTTTTCGATCCCGGAACCGTTCCCGCCGTGTCAGCGGCGTCACACCCTTGGGATTGGCGCGGCGAATAGTGAACTGAAAATCGGTGCCTGAAAGACGCCCCGGAAACCCGCGATGTTTCAGCATGGCGACACTCCACAGCTTTGTTTTGCAGACAAAAATAGTTCGAACCCGAACTTGGATGGGATCATGTTGCGCACCTCCAAAGCCGCACCGTTGGTCTGAGAAGTTTTGACGTCATGACAGCGTAAGTTCATGGTCAAAGCCCTTCCCAGATACACCGGGACTGCTCCAGCCGGTAGGCTTCAAAATACTGTGTCGCGTCCGGAGCGGTGTCGCCGAATTCCACCGGGCGATCAGACAGGGAAATGACAACTCTGGATGGTTGCAACTCGTGTTGAGCCACATACGGAACAGCTAGAACCTGGCACAGATGCTCCATATCCTTGGACGCCACGTCATAGCCGATCCGTCCCACTGACGCTCCGATCTTCGGGGCGACAAATCGAAAGCGCACCCAAAGCTCACCAGGGTTGTTGTCCAGCAGGACATCGCTCAGATGCACCGGCTGACCGGACGGCACCGGCAATGAACTGTCTGTCTGGGCAAAAACAGGAACGCCGAGCGCGCACAAGACCAGACATATGGCGCGATCCCGGACCCACCGAAGGCAGGCTCCTCCTTCCGGGATCGCGCGCGCAGTGCTTTTGGCCTGCGCGGTTCTATGTCTGACGGGTCGGATCATTCAACTATTTGTCGCTTTTTGTCAATTCCGCCGCAATTTTGAGCATTTTTCGCTCAGAATCGGACTGCCAGTGCCATCAACCGGGGCGGACAACGCCGCCCCGAAGGGATCAAAGCGGAATATTGTCGTGCTTTTTCCAGGGGTTCTTCAGCTGTTTGCCGCGCAAACTGGCAAAGGCCCTGGACACGCGCCGGCGGGTCGAATGCGGCATGATCACCTCGTCGACGAAGCCGCGTTCGGCGGCGACAAAGGGGTTTGCAAACCGATCTTCGTAATCGGCGACATGCTGTGCGGTCTTTTCCGCATCATGCAGATCTGCCCGGTGAATGATCTCGGTTGCACCCTTGGCACCCATCACCGCGATTTCGGCTGTCGGCCAGGCATAGTTGAAATCGCCGCGCAGATGTTTGGACGCCATAACAACATAGGCACCGCCATACGCCTTGCGCGTGATCACCGTGACCTTAGGCACGGTCGCCTCGCCATATGCATAAAGCAGCTTTGCGCCGTGCTTGATCACACCGCTGTATTCCTGCTGTGTGCCCGGCAGAAAGCCCGGAACATCGACAAGCGTCAGGATCGGAATTTCGAAACAGTCGCAGAACCGCACGAACCGCGCCGCCTTGCGCGAGCTGTCGATATCCAGACATCCCGCCAAAACCATCGGCTGGTTCGCCACGACACCAACGGTCTGACCCTCCAGCCGGATAAAGCCGGTGATGATGTTCTTGGCGAAATCTTCCTGAATTTCGTAGAAATCGCCTTCATCGGCTATTTTGGTGATGAGTTCCTTCATGTCATAGGGCGTGTTTGGATTGTCCGGAACCAGAGTGTCCAGCGAATCCTCGATCCGGTGAGGGTCATCAAAGAACGGACGCACCGGAGGTTTCTCGCGGTTGTTGAGCGGCAGGAAATCCACCAGACGGCGCACTTCTGCCAATGCTTCCACATCGTTTTCGAACGCCGCATCGGCGACCGAGGATTTCCTGGTGTGGGTCGAGGCGCCACCCAGTTCTTCGGCTGTTACAACCTCGTTGGTGACCGTTTTGACCACATCGGGGCCCGTCACGAACATGTAAGACGTGTCCTTGACCATAAAAATGAAGTCAGTCATCGCTGGGCTGTAAACCGCTCCGCCAGCGCATGGGCCCATGATTACGCTGATCTGCGGAACCACACCCGAGGCCGTGATGTTGCGCTGAAACACTTCGGCATAGCCGGCCAGCGAAGCCACGCCTTCCTGGATTCGCGCACCGCCCGAGTCGTTGATACCGACAATCGGTGCTCCGTTTTGCACCGCCATATCCATGATCTTGCAGATTTTCTGGGCATGCGTCTCGGACAGCGACCCACCAAAGACCGTAAAGTCCTGGCTGAACACATAGACCATGCGGCCGTTGATGGTGCCCCAGCCCGTGACAACGCCATCACCCGCAGGTTTTTGTTTTTCCATTCCGAATTCGGTGCATCGATGACTGACGAACATGTCGAATTCTTCAAAGCTGCCCTCATCCAGCAGCAACTCGATCCGCTCTCGCGCCGTCAGCTTTCCGCGCGCATGCTGGGCATCAATCCGCCTCTGCCCGCCGCCCAGTCGTGCGTCGTTGCGGCGGTTTTCCAACTCGGAAAGGATGTCTTTCATGACGATTATCCCCTGTAAAATTTGCCGGGACCCTACCCTTTCGCGCCCCTCATCCAAAGCTCTTTTCGGCAAATTTGCAAATATCCAGCAACAACAATCTGGATAACTGTAAACTTGCAAAGCCTCACATTGAGATCGCTGGATGGCTGGCAATCCAAAATTCCATGATTATACATGTGAACTATGCAGTTCAGCTCTCGCGCGGTTCGCCGCACACCACCCACATTGGCGACACTTGTATTGCTTGCGGGCTTGTCTGCGCTGAGCATGAACCTGTTTCTGCCGAGCCTGCCGAACATGGCCGCGTATTTTGGCGCCGATTACAAGGTCATGCAGCTATCGATCGCGCTGTATCTTCTGGTCAACGCCGTTCTGCAAATCCTGATCGGGCCGCTCGCGGACAAGGCAGGTCGCAGGCCAGTTCTGCTGTGGGGGATCGGCTTGTTCCTGCTGGCCACGCTTGGATGCATCTATGCCCCCAACGTTGAAGTCTTTCTGGCGTTCAGAATGTGCCAGGCGGTCGTGGTTGTCGGCATGGTTCTCAGCCGGGCTGCGGTCAGGGATATGTACGATCAGGATCAGGCGGCATCGATGATCGGTTACGTGACAATGGGTATGGCCGTGGTCCCGATGATCGGCCCGGCGATCGGCGGCCTGCTGGAGGAAAGCTTTGGCTGGAAAGCGAATTTCTGGCTGCCTTTCGCCCTGGGCGCCCTGACGCTTGCCTTGACCTTCGCGGATTTTGGGGAAACGTCAGCCAAAAGCGGCAAGACCCTTGTTCAGCAGTTCAAGGAATACCCTGAACTTCTGACCTCGCCACGGTTCTGGGGCTATTCACTGTCCTGCGCGTTGTCTTCGGGCACATTCTTTGCCTATCTCGGTGGCGCGCCATTTATTGGAACCGAACTGTTCGGACTAAGCGCGGCACAGGTCGGCATATATTTCGGCGCCCCCGCAGTGGGCTATTTTGTTGGCAACTTTCTGAGCGGTCGCTTTTCCGTACAGATTGGCATCAACCGGATGGTGCTGTGGGGCAGCCTGCTGAACGCCTTGGGCGTTGCGCTTTCGGCATCCTTGTTCCTCACAGGTCTGGGCACCGCACTCAGCTTTTTCAGCTTGATGACCTTTGTGGGCGTCGGAAACGGCATGGCCATTCCCAATGCCACCTCCGGCGCATTGTCCGTTCGTCCGCATCTGGCCGCAACCGCCTCAGGGCTGAGCGGCGCAATCATGCTGGGCGGCGGCGCGGGCCTGAGCGCGCTGGCAGGCACCCTGCTGACCCGGGAAACCGGCGCCATGCCCTTGCTCTGGCTGATGCTAACCTCTGCAGTTCTGGCGATTTTCGCAATTGGATCCGTCATTCGGCGAGAGCGTCAATTGGGGCTGTAACGACTTGCTCCGAAAACTTTGCAAAGTTAATCTTCCAAAACAGAAAACTTGCAAAGGCACCTCATGGCCACCCAAAAGCTCTATGCCGGCGCGAAACTGCGTGAAATGCGCACGCGACTGGCCCTGACACAACGCGAATTCGCGGCGAAACTGGGTGTTTCACTCCCATACCTGAACCAGATGGAGAACAACAACCGGCCGATCTCGACCACGGTTGTGTTGGCTCTGGCACAAGAATTCGGCTTGGATGTCACCGAGCTCAGCACCGGCGACAGCGAGCGACTGGTGTCGGATATGCGCGAAGCTTTGGCCGACCCGGTTTTTGCGGATATTCTGCCGCCACTTGCCGATTTACGCCTGACGGCATCAAACGCTCCGGCATTGGCCCGCGCATTTATCGAGCTGCACAAAACCTACCGGCAAACGCATGAACGCCTCGCCTCACTGGACGAAGCCCTGGGGCGAGAGGACGCCCGAATGCAGGCCAGTCCCTGGGAAGAGGTGCGGGACTTCTTCCATTATTGCGACAACTACATCGACGCCGTGGACCGGGCGGCAGAGCTGTTCGCCAATCGCGCGGAAAACCCGGGGAGCATCCGGCAGGCGGCTTTGAACAGCCTGACTGAGCGTGGCATTCAAGTGATGTTCTCTGACATCGCCCCTTTGCGCACCTATGACGCCGAAAGCAAAATCCTGCGCCTTTCCTCCCGCTCGACCCCGCAAACGCAAGTGTTTCAACTGCTGTTGCAGGTCGCATTGATCAGTCAGGACAAACTGCTGGAAGCGACACTGGATTTTGCCAAGTTCCAAAGCGACGAGGCACGGTCCATCGCAAAGATCGGCCTTGCCAATTATTTCGCCGGCGCTTCCTTGATGCCCTATTCCGCATTCCTGACCGCTGCTCAGGAAGAGCGCCACGATCTGGAGCTACTCAGCAACCGGTTTGGCGCATCGATTGAGCAGGTTGCGCATAGACTGTCGACGCTGCAACGCCCCGGTGCAAAAGGTATCCCGTTCTTTTTCGTCCGCGTGGATCAGGCCGGAACGATCACGAAACGGCACTCGGCCACGCGTCTGCAATTTGCACGGTTCGGTGGCGCCTGCCCCCTTTGGAACGTGCATCGGGCCTTTGAAACGCCGGGCCATTTCCTTCGGCAACTGGCAGAAACGCCGGATGGTGTGCGTTACATCTCGCTGGCTCGGGATGTGTCGAAATCAGGTGGTTCATTCGGCGCACCGGTCAGGCGGTACGCAATTGCGCTGGGGTGCGAGGTGCGCCACGCCCCGGCGCTCGTGTATGCCGACAACCTCGACATAAACAACGCCAGCGCTTACGAGCCCATCGGCATTTCCTGCCGCATCTGCGAGCGGCAAAACTGCCATCAGCGTTCAGTCCCGCCGCTGGAACGCCGTCTCAGCATCGACACCCATACGCGCGGCACCCTGCCATACGAAGTCACCTGATTTCGTATGGCCAGAAATTAACGGGGGGAGCCCCGACCCGGGCCGGGAAAGGACAGGGACAGTATCCCCCAGCCATAATGTTCAGGCCTTGGACAAAATCGCCCAGATTTCGTCTTTCAGCGCTGCCCGTTTCTTGCGCAAATCAACTTCGGCCAGGTCTTCCATGGGCTCGACGTTGGTTTCAGCCCGATGCACAACGCGATTGACCTCGTGATACTCATCAGCCAGACGGGCAAAATGCGCGTCCGTTTGCTTGAGCTGGCTCATCAGTTCAACCTTGTCCGGAAACTCTTCGGCCAGTTCATGCGGGGTGTGGGACATGTCTGTTCGCTCCTTCATATGTCGTTGCATATCAGTGGTAGAAGCGTGACGCGCCGCCCACTTTGACGCGGATCAATTTCATACAGGAAAAATTCAGAATTCAGCGTCGCGCAGCACGCCAACCCGCTGCACGTGCTTCGGCAGCAGAGCAGAACCATCGCTCGCCCTTGGCTGCACTGATCCGGGTTTTGGCATAGTACCTCTGGCCCGGTTCGTGAAAGATCTTTTCGCCCTTTGACGAAACATTTCCTTTGATTAGGCATGTTTCAGAGGATTTCGGTTTCTTGCGTGCCCTGTGCACCCAAGGCACCTGTATCTGTGTCTTGTGCAATCCCCTGTTTCCAATCCTCGCGACCTGTTCGGCACCTGCATACGTGTCCGAATATTTGCGGTACGCAAAGGCCAAGCCCTGCTCTACAATCCGGGTGGCGACGTCTTCGCGTTCCACGCTGCACCGAGCAACGATGCGACCGTAGCGATCCCGATCCACCGGGACACAAGTGGTCATCCGTCCCTGAAACTGTTCCCGAACCATATGAGTGGCCCACGTCCCGCATGGCCAGCTTGATCCGTCGGAATCCTGACAGGTCTGATCCAGTTCGGGCGCATCGATACCGTGCAGCCGCACCCGAACACCACCGACATTCCAGGTGTCCGCATCGATTACGTGAACCCGACCTGCAAGTTGCTCTGCGGCATGGGTCAAACCTGGAAGCAGAAGAACAAAGGCTAAACAAATCCTTAACATGCCCCCGATATGCGCGGTATTTCACGCGCATTCAACCGGGGGCCGTTTGGAAAGGTTAACGTTGAGCGGTTGCCCAGTTGGGGTGAATCCACGGACGATCATTGGCTTTCGGCAACGGATCTTTGCCCAAAAGCGAATCCGACACTTTTTCACCCACCATGATAGACGGCGCATTCAGGTTGCCGTTGGTGATCTGCGGAAAGATTGAACTGTCCGCAACGCGCAACCCGTCCACGCCGATGACACGGCCTTGGGGGTCGACTACCGCATTCTTGTCATCCGCGCGCCCCATCCGGCACGTACCGCAGGGGTGATAGGCGCTTTCCGCATGCTCCGCGATAAAGGCGTTCAGATCTTCATCCGTTTGGACAGCGGAACCGGGCTGAATTTCCTTGCCCGCAAAGGGCTTGAAGGCGGCTTGCCCAAAGATTTCGCGGGTCAGCCGGATACAGGTGCGGAAATCCTCCCAATCCTTTTCATGGCTCATGTAGTTGAACTTGATCACCGGCGCGTCTGCGGCTTGGGCAGAGCGCAATGTGACCGCCCCGCGTGACGGCGACCGCATCGGGCCGACATGCGCCTGGAACCCGTGCCCCTCGGCAGCGGCCTGCCCATCATAGCGCACGGCAATCGGCAGGAAGTGGTATTGAATGTCGGGGTATTCCACGCCCGGTTTCGACCGGATGAACGCCGCGCTTTCGAACTGGTTCGATGCGCCCAATCCCGTTTTGGTAAACAGCCATTGCGCCCCGATCAGGCCCTTGCTGAACAGGTTCCAGTGCTTGTAGAGCGTGATCGGTTGCAGCGACGCCTGTTGGATATACAGCTCCAGATGGTCCTGTAGGTTGGCACCGACCCCCGGGCGATCCGCCACGACGTCGATCCCATGCTCGGCCAGATGCGCCGCTGGGCCGATACCGGACAACATCAGCAGTTTGGGTGAATTGATCGACGATGCAGCAAGAACGACTTCGCGCCGGGCCTTGATGACCTCTTTCCTGCCGCCACGGATCAGTTCGACCCCTGTGGCGCGGCCGTTTTCCATGACAACCCGAGACGCAAGACCGCGCACGATATCGCAATTGTCGCGCTTGAGCGCGGGTTTCAGATAGGCATTCGCCGCAGACCAGCGCCGCCCTTTCCAGACGGTCTGTTCCATCGGGCCAAAGCCTTCCTGCTTTTCACCGTTGTAATCGCCCGTGACTTCGTAACCGGCCTGCTGACCGGCGTCCACAAAGGCCTGAAACAACGGGTTCTCGCGCGGGCCGCGCGACACGTGCAACGGACCGTCAGTGCCGCGCCATGCCGGATCGCCCCCATGGCCGCCGTCGTGCCAGGTTTCCATCCGTTTGTAATAAGGCAAAACATCCGCGTAAGACCAACCGTCAGCCCCCATCTCGGCCCAGGTATCGAAATCGCGCGCGTGGCCGCGAACATAGACCATGCCATTGATCGAGGACGACCCGCCGATCACCTTGCCGCGCGGACAGGCCAGGCGACGGTTGTTCAGGTGCGGCTCGGGCTCGGACTGATAGCCCCAGTCATAGCGCGACATGTTCATCGGATAGCTCAGCGCCGCCGGCATCTGAATGAACGGCCCCATGTCGGTGCCGCCGTGTTCGATCACCAGAACCGAGGCCCCGGCCTCGCTCAGACGATATGCCATTGCGCAGCCTGCGGACCCTGCGCCGACGATGACAAAATCTGCTTCCATTTCCACAACTCCTGCCCCGCCGAGAAGGTTGGATGCCTCCGGCGGGAGTATTTTCGAAAAGATGAAGAGGTTATTCGCCGCGCGGGAACCGGGCGCTTTCCTCGACGATGTTCAGATCCATGTGATTGCGCATGTAGCGTTCCGACGCTTTTTGCAGCGGCTGATAATCCCACGGGTAGTATCCGCCCTGCCGCAGCGCTTCGTACACAACCCAACGCCGAGCCTGGCTGGCACGGACTTCGGCATCGAAGCGATCCAGATCCCAACGGGCCTCGGATTTGGCACGCAGTGTTTGCAACGTGCCTGCGTGTTCGGGGCTGTCTGCCAGATTGTTCAGTTCGTGCGGGTCGGCCTCAAGATCAAACAACTGATCAGGGTCCAGCGCACAGCGGTTGTATTTCCACTTGCCATATCGCAGCGAGACCAGCGGCGCGTAGGATGCCTCGGCCGCGTATTCCATGGCCACCGGTGTGGTTCGTTCTTCGCCCAGTGCCAACGGCACGAGGTTTTCGCCATCGGTCCAGGGGGCGATCTCGGCCATGTCTACGCCGGCCAGCGCCCCCAGGGTCGGCGTTACGTCTATTGTCGATACCGGAGCATCTATCCGGCCGGCGGGCAGATCAGGCGAGGCGATCATCAGCGGCACACGCGCCGAGCCTTCGTAGAAGTTCATCTTGAACCACAACCCGCGTTCGCCTAGCATGTCGCCGTGATCCGAAACGAACAGGATGATCGCCTCTTGCCGGGTGGTTTCCAGCACTTCGAGGATTTCGCCGATCTTGTCGTCCAGATAGGAAATATTGGCGAAATAGGCGCGACGCGACTTGCGGATATCTTCTTGGGTAATGTCGAAACTGCGCCAGTCATTGGCATCGAAGATGCGCTTGGCGTGGGGGTCCTGATTGTCATAACCCAGATCGGCGACCTCGGGCAGCAGATGTGCGCAATCTTCGTAAAGGTCCCAGTATTTGCGGCGGGCAACATACGGGTCATGAGGGTGCGTGAAGCTGACGGTCACGCACCACGGGCGGTCATCCTTGCCGCGCGCCAGATCATAGAGCTTGGCCTTGGCGTTATAGGCGACCTCGTCGTCATATTCCATCTGGTTGGAAATCTCGGCAACGCCCGCGCCAGTGACGGACCCCATGTTGTGATACCACCAGTCGATGCGTTCACCCGGCTTGCGGTAATCCGGGGTCCAGCCGAAATCGGCCGGGTAGATGTCGGTGGTCAGGCGGTCTTCGAACCCGTGCAACTGATCGGGGCCGACGAAATGCATCTTGCCCGACAGGCAGGTGTAATAGCCCGCGCGGCGCAGGTGATGTGCGTATGTGGGGATGTCGCTGCGAAACTCGGCCGCGTTGTCATAGACCCCTGTGCGCGACGGCAATTGACCGGACATGAAGCTGGCCCGCCCCGGCGCGCACAAGGGCGACGCCGTGTAAGCGTTGGCAAATCGGGTTGACCGTTCCGCCAGTTTCTTCAGGTTCGGAGCGTGAAGCCAGTCAGCGGGACCGTCTGGAAAGAGAGTCCCGTTGAGCTGATCCACCATCAGGATCAGAATGTTCGGTTTTGTCATTTTTCAGCCTCGAGCAGAGTGTTGAGCACACGCATCGCGTGGTTCACGGCCAGTTGCGGTTCTTCAGGGGCGCTGAGTGCGGCACGGATGTACAGACCGTCAATCAGGGCAACCATGTTCTCGGCCGCCTCTTGCGGGTCAGCCAACTTGTGCCGCAGGGCGTGGGTCAAATTGGATTTGATGCGGGCCTGATAGATCTGCCACAGGCGCAGGGCATCATCATTGGTCTGAGCCAACACATAGAAGGTCATCCAGGCCGCGATCACATCAGGTGTGAAACAAGAGGGCGCAAAACACGCCCTGACGATCGCCTGCGCCCTTTCGTCCGCCGCCGCCGCTTTCAACTCGCCCCTTGCTTCTTCGCCGAAGTCCGACAGGATCCGGCGCATGGCGGCCAGAAAAATCTGATCCTTGCCGCCGAAATAGTGGTGCGCCAGCGCGCTGGACATGCCGGCACGTTTGGCAATCTGACTTACGGTTACATCAAGGGATTTCTTCACGCCCAGCTCAGCGATTGTCGCGCGAACAATCGCATCCCGGCGGATTGGCTCCATTCCGACTTTTGGCATCGTTCTCCCCTTGAACAGGCGTCACGGAACCACGCTAGGGGGTTTTTATTGACTCGTCAATTAATGAAAAATCAGGGAGCGATGTCGTTACAGCTTCGGCGCAATACTCGGAGGCGTCAAGTCCTTGCGGTTCAACACGAATTCGCGCCATGAAATAAAGCTTACGGCGGCAAGGATCAGCGTGCCGCCCGCGACAACCCAAACGTCAACGCTTTCATGGAAAACAGCGGCGCCCAGGATCGTGGCCCATATCAGCTGAAGAAACGTCACCGGCTGCGTGACGGCCACTGGCGCCGCCTGAAGCGCCAGGGTCATGAAATAGTGCCCGGCGGTCGCAAAGCTGGCCACCAGAAAAAGAACCCCGATATCCCGCAGGCTTGGCTGCGTCCAAACGGCGATCGCAAAAGGTATCAAGGCAATGGTCACCCAGATCGACAGATGTGCCACAACGACGGCGGGCGGTACGTCACGCACCAGAATTTTGGCCAATAGATACGACCCCCCAAGGGTCAGGGCCGTTCCCAGCATGGCCAGATGGCCTGATGACACTTCGCGAAACCCGGGCCGCAGGATGATCAGGACGCCAACCAGAGCGACCAGAATCGCCGCAATCCGGCGAAAGGCCAGCTTTTCGCCCAAAAACAGGGCCGCCCCCAATGTGACGTAAACCGGAGTCATGTAATTCATGGCTGTAACTTCGGCCAGTGGGATCTGTGTCATCGCAAAGAACCAAAGCATGACCGCAACCGCATGCACGATGCCTCGCAGACCGAACAGCGTCAGCAGGCCGGGGGTCAGATGCGTCGCCATGATCGACCGCATGGCCGGCAACAGAAACACCAACCCCAGCACATATCGCAGAAAGGCGGCCTGGATGGAATTCATCGATGTGCCCAGCGACTTCACCAGCGCGGTCATCACGACAAAGGACAAGCCGGCGGCGAACATCCAGAACATGCCGGCAAGCGGGCGGGACGATACGGTGGATGAAGTCATGTTCAAGGTTGAACACCGAAACCCGGCCGGGAACAACCCTTCACATGGTAACAAGTTTCAGCGCGATACCCAACATGACCACGCCAATCCCTGCATCCAGCACCTGCCACGCCCTGGGGCGCGCAAAAACAGGCGACAGGATGCTTGCCCCATAGCCAAGCGAAAAGAAGAATACAAAGCTGGATGACATCGCACCGAGGGCGAATCCAAGCCGGTCGTCATATTGGGCCGAGATCGAACCGATCAGCACGACCGTATCCAGATATACATGCGGGTTCAGCCAGGTGAACGCGAAAACCGTCAGCAGCGCGGCCTTGAGGCTGGTTCGCTTGCCATTGCCGATTTCCATCACCGAACCACCCAGCCAGGACGACCGGAGACTGCGCAGGCCATACCAGATCAGGAATGCCGCCCCACCGTATCGCATCACGGTTTCGAACCAGGGTGCGGCCTGTGCCAGGGTGCCAAAACCTGCCACGCCTGCTCCGATCAGGATGGCATCAGACGCCGCGCAGGTCAGGCACAGAACAAACACATGCTCGCGCCGCAGGCCCTGCCTCAGAATAAAGGCGTTCTGCGCCCCGATGGCGAGGATCAGGCTGAAACCCAGCGCGAAACCGGCGATCACGGATGTAGGCATGGTATCTCCTGCGTAGCCATTGCGTTGACTAATGGCCGCGATACGATCTATCAAATTAAAGATGTTGCCCTCAGTTAAGTTTTGCTAATGCTGCTGGACCCTCACCAATTGGCTGCTTTGTCAGCCATTCTGCGCCATGGCAGCTTTGATGCGGCGGCGGCGGAACTGGCTGTAACCCCTTCGGCGATATCCCAGCGGATAAAAGCGCTGGAGGATCGCGTGGGCGCCTCGCTCATCCATCGGGGAACCCCTTGCACCGGAACGCCAGCCGGGCAGCGCATCGCGCGTTACGCCGAAGATGTCGGTCTGCTCGAGGCGCAGCTGGCTCGGGAATTGACTCTGGCACAAGAACCCGGGTCCGCGCGGGTTCGCGTTGCGGTACCCGCCGACATTCTGGCCACCTGGTTCATTGACGCGATGGCGCAGGTGCCCGACATGCTGTTCGACCTTGTGATCGACGATCAGGATTATTCGGCAGACTGGCTGAGGCGCGGCGAGGTCAGCGCCGCCGTCACCGTCGGCGGACAAACCGTAAGCGGTTGTGACGCGATCGAGCTGGGCGTGTTGAGGTATCTGCCCACCGCCAGCCCGAAATTTGTCAACACCTGGTTCAAGAACGGCGTGACCGAGGAAACCCTCAGCAAAGCGCCTTGCCTTGTCTTCAACAGGAAGGACGGTCTGCAAAAAGCGTGGATCGCACATCACACCGGCAAACATCTGTCACCGCCTTTCCACTTCCTGCCATCTTCGCAAGGGTTCGTTGATGCCGCAATCGCCGGAATTGGCTGGGGCATGAACCCCGCAGCCCTTGCGCAAGACGCCATGGCGCGCGGACTGCTGAGCCCGATCGTTCCCGATGCGCCACTGGACGTTGCCCTTTGCTGGCAGGTCGGGCGGGTTCTTGCCCCGGCGCTCAAAACCCTTACACAAGCGGTCCAGCATGCTGCGCAGCGGGTTTTGCTACCGTCACAAGGCAAATAGTCAGACTCATTCGATTGGAGGAACCAATGTTCTCGCGCGACGCCCTCAGTTATGACCCCATTCCCCTGCCCGACCGATGCGAGATCAGTGATGCTGACATGCAGGACGCGGCTGTGGCTTTCTTTGAAAAGATGCGGCGGCGTCATACCGTTCGGGATTTCTCTACGCGCCCGGTGGCTCGTGATGTGATCGAAACCTGCCTGCGCACCGCGGGAACGGCCCCGTCAGGTGCAAACCACCAGCCCTGGCATTTTACTGCCGTCTCGGACCCCAAGCTGAAACTGCGCATCCGCGAGGAAGCCGAAGAAGAAGAGAGTCACTTTTACGCGGGAGGGGCTGGCGATGAATGGATCAAGGCTCTGGAACCCATCGGGACAAACGCGGTCAAGGAACATCTGACCGTCGCCCCGTGGCTGATCGTGGTCTTTGCCCAACGCTGGGGGCAATTCGAAGACGGGACGCGGTACAAGAATTACTACGTGCCGGAAAGTGTGAACATTGCCACCGGCTTTCTGCTGGCGGCATTGCATCACGCCGGTCTCAGCACGTTGACACATACCCCGAACCCGATGCGGTTTCTGACCGATGCGCTGGGTCGGCCCGCTTCAGAGAAACCGACAATGATCATAGCAGTTGGACATCCCTCGGAAACCGCGACCGTGCCGTCCGTTGCAAAGCTGAAAAAGCCCCTGGACGAGATTTCTTCCTTTTTCTGAGCGGAGCCGCATCAGCCCTGTGTGCCAGAGGCGTCCTTTCGGTCCGGCAACATTGTCAGGTAGCATGTCACGCAGGCCACCAGGCTGGCTGCGACTATGAACGCGACGGCCAATACAACCTCGTGCATATGGGCGACTGCGGCCAAGGCCGCCGAAAGCAGCACCGCCAACAAACGGGTAAAAGACTTGATCGCGGCTGATCCCTGAACGCGCTGTTCCTTGGGCGCGACGTCCAGGAAATAGAGCTTGCGCGCGCTGCTGATCCCGGTCACCGCAACGGTGACGACAAACAGCGCGATCGCGTGCAGATGCACATCGTGATCGATACCCAAGTAGTGAAATGCCAGAAGTACACCGCCGGTTGCGGCCACCATCAGTGTCCCGACCACCATGACGGCACGATGAGACTTCATGTTCACGACCTGCCACAAAGGCCCGGACACAAGATAGCCCGAAGCAGATGAAACAATCATCGCGGTCAGTCCCCTGGCCGAGCTGTGATGCGCTTCGGCCGCGATCAGCGCGAAGAACGGGACAGAGAGCGAAACAGCCACCAAAAGCATTCGCATGACCATGTAACGCCGAAACCACGAGTATTCGAACATGCCAAGAATACCCTGTGCATTGGCCTTGAACGACAGCTTTGCTTTGGGTCCGGTCTTGTTTGCCGGCTCCGCCGAGCGGGCATTCTCTGTCATGGCCAGCATCAAAAGCCCTGACAGCATGAAAAACGCAACTGATACGCCGATCATGGTTGAATGGCGCGAAAAAGGTGGGTTTTCCTTGGTGATCTGATGCACCAGCATGGCAAGACCGATGGCACACAGGCCTCCGCCCCCAAGTTGCAGGTAATGCAGGACCATGCGCGAACGCGAGTGGACATGATCGCCCAGCAGATCGGTGAACATCAGGTTCTGCACCTCGTCCACAAGACCGATCACGAAAAAGACCGCCACGAAAACCACTGCGATCAACGGAACGACCCCGGTCGCGGCGGCCACCATTGCCAGGACCAGACAGGATCCGATGATCGCTTCGGTCAGAGCGATTGCGCGTTTCTTTTGCGATTTCGCCGCGACGGATTGCGCCAGAAAGAAATCGGAAATCATGCTGCCAATCATTCGCACCGAAACCAGCGCGCCCGCCACGAACATCGGCAGTTCGAATGACACGGCCAGAAACGGCAAAACCACCGATGGGCTGCCCAGAGTCCACGCGACCTGAGACACGATACTCTGCCCAGCAAGAACCGGCACGTTTCGCTTGGCCTTTTCAGCAGTCGCATCCATCGTGGATCTTTCGGTGGCGTTGTCTCGGAAATTCCGGGTTTTTCCAGCCTATGCGTTTCGAAGGGTTCAGCCAACAACTCTTCGAAACTGTCCGAAAACGAAAAAACCCGGCGGTTGAGCCGGGTTTTGCCGTCAAGATCCGCAACAGATCAGAGCTGTGCCATCACCTCATCCGAGGCTTCGAAATTGGTCGTGACACGCTGTACGTCGTCATCGTCTTCCAGCGCATCCACCAGTTTCATCAGCTTTTGCATGTCTTCCAGACCCAGCTCGGTCGTGGTGGTCGGCTTCCAGACCAATTTGGTGGATTCCGATTCACCCAGCGCAGCTTCCAACGCGTTCGAAACGTCGTTCAGATCCGTATCCGCACACCAGATGATGTGTCCATCCTCTGAACTTTCGACATCTTCCGCGCCGGCCTCGATGGCGGCTTCGAATATGGTGTCTGCGTCACCCGCCGTTGCCGGGTAAATCACTTCGCCCTTGCGCTCGAACATGAACCCGACCGAGCCCGTCTCGCCCAGATTGCCGCCGTTCTTGGAAAAGGTCGAACGCACGGTCGACGCGGTGCGGTTGCGGTTGTCCGTCATGGTTTCAACGATCACGGCCACGCCGTTGGGGCCATAGCCCTCATAGCGGATTTCTTCGTAATCGTCGCCTTCACCGGCGGTGGACTTTTTGATCGCGCGGTCAATCACATCCTTGGGAACCGAGTTCGACTTGGCCTCTTTCACGGCCAGACGCAAGCGCGGGTTCTTGTCGGGATCGGGGTCGCCCATCTTGGCGGCAACGGTGATCTCTTTCGACAGTTTGGAAAACAGTTTGGACCGCGCGGCGTCCTGACGCCCCTTGCGGTGCTGGATGTTGGCCCATTTTGAGTGGCCTGCCATAATGCGTCCTCGTCATCGTGATTGCGTGTTCGGCGCTCATATAGACGTTTGCAGGGGGCAGGATCAAGAGAGCGGCTTGCGACGGCTTCACCGGCTAGTATGGTGACGACATGACGACAGACCAGATCATTCTTTTTGCGCTTTTCATCACCGTCTTCGGAATGCTGTTATGGGGTCGGTTTCGATACGACCTTGTGGCCTTTGCCGCGCTGATGATCGGCGTCGTGCTGGGTGTCGTGCCCGTGGATGGCGCCTTTGCCGGGTTCGGCCATCCGGCGACCATCATCGTGGCGCTGGTTTTGGTGGTTTCCGCCGGTTTGGTCCGATCAGGCGCAGTGTTCCTGATCACCCGCACGCTGGTTGATGCCTCGCGGGGTCTGGGCGCGCATATCGCCCTGATGGGCGGGATCGGCGCGGTTCTGTCGGCCTTTATGAACAACGTGGCAGCACTGGCGCTGCTGATGCCCGTGGACATCCAGACCGCACGCAAGGCCGGACGATCGGTGGGCCTGTCGCTGATGCCGCTGAGCTTTGCCACCATTCTGGGGGGGATGGCGACGCTGATCGGGACCCCTCCGAACATCATCATCGCGTCGATCCGGGCCGAAACACTGGGCGAGCCGTTTCACATGTTCGATTTTGCCCCGGTCGGTGGGCTGGCCGCAATCACCGGTCTTGCCTTTGTCGCACTGGTGGGCTGGCGCCTGATCCCCGATCGCGGACCGCAGGCCGAGACATCGGAAACCTTGGCCGAATACATCGCCGAGCTGACCGTTCCCCCGGAATCCGCCCATATCGGCAAACGGGTCAGTGAACTTTATGAGGTGGCCGAGAAATCGGACGTGGCCATCATCGGTTTGATCCGGGATGGCAAACGGCGCTATGGCCGGTCGGCGCACGCCGTTTTGCAGGAAGGTGACGCGCTGGTTCTGGAAGCCCGACCCGAGGCGCTGGACGAGCTTCGCGCGGCGCTCAATCTCGACTTCTCGGACACGCGCCGGCAGGAGTTGCTGACGGCCGAGGGTGACGGGCTGGAAGTGATCGAAGTCGTCGTGCCGGAAAGCGCGCGCGTCACAGGTCGCACGGCACAAGGGCTTGGGCTGGCCTGGCGGCAAAGCACCGTTCTGATGGGCATCTCACGCCAGGGGCGCAGGATCACCGAACAGGTCCGCAAGACCGAGGTGGAACCGGGCGATATTCTGCTGCTGCTCTGCCCCCGCGACCGCGCTGCGGATGTCACGGAATGGCTGGGTTGCCTGCCCCTTGCCGGACGCGGGCTGAACGTCACTGCAAATGACAAGGCATGGCTGGCCATCGGTCTGTTTGCCGCTGCCGTTCTGGCCGCCAGTGTTGGTCTGATCTATTTGCCCATTGCTTTGGGGCTGGTCGTGATTGCTTATGTGCTGACCAAGATCATGCCGATCACCGACATTTACAATCACATCGAATGGCCGGTGGTCGTACTGCTGGGGTCTATGATCCCGCTGGGCAGCGCCTTGGAGACCTCGGGCGGCACCGAACTGATCGCAAACGCCCTGATCCAGCTGACCGATGGTCTGCCCGCCTGGGCCATTCTGACCGTATTGATGGTTGTCACGATGACTTTGTCGGACGTGTTGAACAACACCGCCACCGCCATTGTCGCCGCGCCGGTCGGGATACAAATGGCACGCACGCTTGAGGTGTCACCCGACCCGTTCCTGATGACCGTGGCCGTTGCGGCCTCGGCTGCGTTCCTGACCCCCATCGGGCACAAGAACAACACGCTGGTTCTGGGTCCCGGAGGCTATCGATTCGGAGATTACTGGCGCATGGGATTGCCGCTGGAATTGCTGATCATAGCCGTTTCTGTTCCCGCCATCCTTGTATTCTGGCCGCTGTGACGGGTAAAGGCTGCGCATGAAACCGTTTTTGATCCTGCAACTGCGCCCCGAAACAGATGCGTCCGACGCCGAATATGCCTCGATCCTGAACCGGAGCGGGTTGTCTCCTGAACAGACGCATCGCATTCGTTTGGATTGCGACGACCTGCCAGAAGGGCTGGATGTCACGGACTATGCCGGTGTCATCGTAGGCGGCGGACCGGGATGCGTCAGTGACGACCCGGCGACCAAATCCCCGCTGGATGCCCGGATCGAGGCTGCGATCATGGGGTTGATGCCGCAGATCATCGCACAAGATCACCCGTTCATGGGCTGCTGCTATGGCCTTGGCATTCTGGCGGCGTATCTGGGCGGCGACGTCAGCAAGGCCCGGTATGGCGAACCCGTCGGACCATCCACGTGCCATTTGACCCCGGAAGGGCAGCGGGATCCGTTGACCGCCGGGTTGGAACCAACCTTCGACGCTTTCGTTGGCCACAAGGAAGCGGTTCAGGCTCTGCCAGAGGGATGCGTGCACCTTGTCGCGTCAGACCCCTGCCCGTTCCAGATGATCCGTTGGGGGCAGAACGTATACGCCACGCAGTTCCACCCCGAAGCCGACGCCAGGGATTTTGAACAGCGCATCAATATCTACAAGAACCACGGCTATTTCCCGCCTGAAGACGCGCAAAAACTGATCGATCACTGCCATTCGGCCGATGTCACACAGCCGGGCGAGATCCTGCGCCGGTTCGTCCGACGATACGAATGACCCAACGGCGCGGTTGCCTGCGCCTTGCCCCCTCGCATAGGCTGATCTGACGCAACTTTGGGAGGAGTTGTCCTTGGATTTGCTTTTGAATGTCGGCTTGCCGGTGTCGCTTGCCATTATCATGTTGTCTCTGGGCATCGGGCTGGAAGTGGCAGACTTCCGTCGTGTCCTGAGCCGACGACGCGCCTTTGCCATCGGGGCGGTAAGCCAGATTGTTCTCTTGCCAGTCGCGGCCTTCGTGACGGTCACAATCTTAGCATTGCCCCCCGAGATCGCGGTTGGTTTCATGCTGCTCAGTTTTTGCCCGGGCGGCGTAACCAGCAACATCCTCTCCAAGCTCGCCAAAGCCGATGTCGCGCTTTCGGTCAGCCTGACCGCCGTGATCAGCCTTTTGTCGATGGTGACCGTGCCAATACTGGCCGCGTGGTCGATCGCGCATTTCATGGGCGACGAAGCCCCCGAGGTTTCGATCACCGGGCTGGCTGTTGCATTGTTTCTGATAACAACGCTTCCTGTGGCCATCGGGGTCGGAATTCGCAACTTTGCAACAGGGTTTGCAAACCGCGTAGAGCCGGGGTTGTCGACGCTCGCGACCGTTTTGTTCGTGCTGATCGTTGCCGCGGCACTGGCCGGGAACTGGCAATTGTTCGTCGACAATCTTGGCATCATGGGCGCAGGCTTGATTTCTTTGAATATCGCCCTGCTGTTCATTGGGCTGGGACTGGCGCGGATATCAAACCTGTCCTGGAATGAGTGCAAGACGATCTCGATCGAAACCGGAATTCAAAATTCCACGCTGGGCATTACACTGGCGGCGCTGATCACGAATACCGAAAGCGGGTTCAGCCCGCTGGCCCTGCCCTCGGCAGTTTATGGCATTACGATGTACGCCGTGGTTCTGCCGTTTCTTGTCTGGTTCCGCAGGCGCTGAAAGGACCGTTATGACAAACAACACTGCTGATGCGATCGTAATCGGTGCCGGTCTGGCCGGATTGGCCGCCGCGGCCGAACTGGGCGACCGAGGCAAAAAGGTAATCATACTCGATCAGGAACCAGAAGGTTTTCTGGGCGGTCAGGCCTTCTGGAGCCTGGGTGGCCTGTTCATGGTCGACACGCCGGAACAACGCCGCATGGGTATCCGCGACAGCCACGATCTGGCGTTGCGCGACTGGATGGGAAGCGCGCAGTTTGACCGCGAAGAAGACACCTGGCCCCGCAAATGGGCCGAGGCCTATGTCGAGTTCGCCGCCGGTGAAATGCGACCCTGGCTGCATGACATGGGCCTGCGCTGGTTTCCGGTCGTGGGCTGGGCTGAACGTGGCGGGTCTTATGCAAACGGGCATGGCAATTCCGTCCCGCGCTTTCACATCACCTGGGGCACCGGGCCCGGCGTGCTGGAGCACTTCATCCGCCGGGTCCGCAACCATGTCAGCACCGGCCTGATCCAGTTGAAGTTCCGCCATCAGGTCAGCCACATCATCATGCAGAACGGCGAGGCCAAGGGCGTCTCGGGCGAGGTTCTGGCCGATGACACGGCCCCGCGCGGCGGCAAGACCAACCGTGACGAGGTGGGCGAGTTCGAGGTCTATGCACCCTCTGCCATCGTCACCTCGGGCGGGATCGGCGGCAATTTCGAAATGGTGCGCCAGAATTGGCCCCGCGACCGCCTGGGCGAACCGCCCAAGGACATGGTGGCGGGTGTGCCCTTCCATGTGGATGGTCGGATGATCGCCATCAGCGAAAAGGCCGGTGGCCATGTCATCAACGGCGACCGCATGTGGCATTACACCGAAGGCGTACGCAATTGGGATCCGATCTGGCCCGCCCATGGTATCCGCATCCTGCCCGGCCCCAGCTCGATGTGGTTCGACGCGCGCGGAAACCGGTTGCAGCCCCCCTGCCTGCCCGGCTTCGACACGCTGGGCACCCTGCGCGAAATCCTGAACACCGGCTATGAATACAGTTGGTTCGTCCTGACCCAGAAGGTCATCAAGAAGGAATTCGCCCTGTCCGGGTCTGAACAGAACCCCGATTTCACCTCGGGCAGTTGGAAGGAGGTCATCCGTCAGCGCATCCTGTCGGGGTCGAAAGCCACCGGCCCGGTCGAGGCGTTCAAGGAAAAGGGCGAGGATTTCGTGGTCGCCAACACGTTGACCGAACTGGTGAGCGGCATGAACCATCTGGGCGGGGGTCTGATCGACGAGGCGCATCTGCGCGCCCAGATCGAAGCACGGGATTCACAGGTGGACAATCCGTTCTCAAAAGATGCGCAGATGATGGCGATCCTGGCGGCGCGCAACTATCGCGGCGACAAGCTGATCCGCACCGCCAAACCGCACAAGTTCCTGGACCCCAGGAATGGCCCGCTGATCGCGGTCAAGCTGCACGTGCTGACCCGCAAGACACTGGGCGGTTTGCAGACCAATCTGGACAGTCAGATGATTGGCACCGATGGTCAGGTTGTGCCGGGCCTGTTCGCAGCCGGCGAAGTCGCCGGGTTCGGTGGCGGTGGCTATCACGGCTACAACGCGCTTGAGGGAACTTTCCTGGGCGGCTGCATCTTTTCGGGTCGCAACGCCGGACGATCGAGGGCCATCGCGTGACAGCCCTGCCCTATTACTTGCGCATCATTTTGATCACCGGCTCACCCTGAGCATCCAGCAAGGCCAGCGCGTTGCCTTGCATCGCGAAGGTCGTGACACTTTGCATCGCCTTGAGAAACTGCCGCTCGACCTCATCCAGCGGGGGTGGGCAAGCCATGAGCGTTGCAGCCATATTGTCCGGGAACGCAATCCGATTGTCAGAAATCTCGGCCTGGCCACTGAACCGGTTGCAACCGCCGCTGCCTGAAAATGCCCCGCCCTGCCCAAAAGCAAGTTCAGGTCGTTTCTCTGTCTCGACAGCCGCACCATTGAGGCCCGAAGCGACCCATTCGGTGTTTTCCAGCATCGCGGCACCTTGGTGTTGCACCTGTATCATCAGCAGGTCAGCAGAATTCTCGGCCCCATGTGTCAGTACCGGATAAACGGTATCGGTGGTGAACAACAGCTTTTGCCCCTGCATGACCGAAGCACGCACGGCGTATCTGCGCCCGTCCTGAATCAATGCGTCATCATAGGTCAGTTCGAACTGCGCCGGCACACCGGTCAAGGCGTATCTCTTCGCGGCAAGCGTTTCGGCCGGCGCATCCGCCAATGAGATATCCTGAAGCTCGACGAACAAGGTCGTGTCAGGCGGAAGCGCAATACGCTCTCGGTAGGTTGCTGTTCCCTCGACGGTTCCGGCAAGCGATGCGCCGCTCAAAACGGTGGCGAAAGCAACCGTAGGAAACATGGTGCGGCCGAATGTCAGCATGGCAGTACCCCTTGAAGTAATATTTCTACAAAAGATTGCTGTTCATCCGACATTTACAAGTACGCCGCGAACAAAGCGGCAAATCTGTGCCGATGTCATAACGGCCAGATCAACGGGATCAGCAGAGACGCCAACAATCCGACCGTCAGGTTCAGCGGCACACCGACCTTCATGAAGTCGGTGAACCTGTAGCCTCCGGGGCCATAGACCATCATGTTCGTCTGGTATCCGATCGGAGTAGCAAAAGATGCCGAGGCCGCCACCATGACCGCGACGACCAGCGGACGCGGATCTATTCCGACCGCCTGCGCCAGACCGATGGCGATCGGGGTGACCACAACCGCCACGGCGTTGTTGGAAACCAGTTCCGTCAGCACCGAGGTCAGCAGGTAAATCGCCCAGATAATGAGGAATGGTGGCAAGACACTGAGCCCCGGCGCAACGGCCTCGACGATCAGAGAAACCGCGCCCGAACTGTCCAGCGCAGCCCCTATGCCCAGCATCGCGAAGATCAACGCCAACAGGCGACCTTCCACAAAAGAAAACGCCTCATCCGCATCGATACAGCGGGTCAGCAGAACCACGGCGCAGGCCACGATCGACAACAACAGGATGGGCGCAATGCCCAGCGCGGCAAGGGCAACAATCCCGACAAGAGCCCCAATCGCTATCGGTGCATGGCTGCGACGGAAGGCACGAGCCGATGGCTGGGTGACGTCCACCATGTCCATTTCCGCCGCCAGCCGCTGGATATCCGCCGGGGCACCTTCCAAAAGCAGCGTATCCCCAACCCTGACCACCAAGTCATCCAGCTGACGGCCGATATTCTGGTTGCGACGGTGCACCGCCAGCACGTAAACACCATAACGACGCCGAAGCCGCATCATCCCAAGGGTCCGACCCACCAGACGGCATCCGGGCGTGATCAACACCTCAACCGTCTTGGTTTCAACGGCCGATACCTGATCCACACGTTTGAGTTCCCTGTTGCGCTGAAGGCTCAGAAGTTCGGTCATCTCGGTTCGTAGAACCACCCGGTCGCCAACCTTAAGTTCGACGCCTTTCAGGTTGCGCCGCAACGACTCATCCCCCCGGATGACATCGATCAGGCGCACGCCGGGGCGTTTGAACAACTGCACGCCGGTCACTTCGCGCCCGATCAGGTTGCTATCCGGCGGAATGACGGCCTCGGTAAAGAACTTCATCTTGGACCGATCACTGAGCAGCGACGCCATGCTGTCCCGCTCGGGCAACAGTTTGGGCGCGATGAACCGCAAATAGATCATGCCATAGATCACCAGCGCAATCCCCAGCGGCGTGACTTCGAAAATCGTAAAGGGTTTCATCCCCTGCGCGCGGGCCACACCATCGACCAGCAGGTTGGTAGACGTGCCGATCAATGTCAGCGTGCCGCCCAGAATAGCCGCATAACTCAGCGGAATCAGCAATTTGGACGCGGGAACATTCAGGGTGCGGGCGATTTGCACAAAGACCGGTATCATCACCACAACCACTGGCGTATTCGAAACCACCGCCGAGGCCAGCACGACAAACCCCATGAGCAATGCGATGGCGATACGCGGATTCACCTGAGCCTGCTTTTGCGCGGTCGAGGTGAACGAGTCCAAGGCTCCGGTCCGCACCAAAGCACCCATGATGATGAACATCGCGGCAATCGTCCAGGGTGCCGGGTTGGACAGAACTGCAAGCGCATTTTGATAGGGCAGAATGCCGGTCACAAGCATCAGTGAGACACCACCAATGGCCACGACCTCGGTCGGATAAACCTCGCGCAGGAACATGATGAACATGCCCGCAACGATGACCAGCGCCAGAACTGCGCTTCCGGTGTCTGTCAGTGAAAGGAAATTCATTCGTGGTATTCTGTCCGAACCCGGGCCCAAGCGCCTGATGAAATGCAGTTTCACGCATTGCGCCCGACAGAGCAAGCCTGACGATGACTATTCGGGCCCGGCTTGTTCCAGGCGCCCTCCGACGCGCACCATACGCACGGTTTTGGCCTGTCCGTCACGATCATCGGTTTCCACGAACACGCCGCTCAGTGTGGCCTCGCCGTTTGCCGGAGTAAAGCGCGCCTTGGGCATACCGGTGATGAACCGGCGCATGGGCTCCTGCTTGTCCATGCCAATGACCGAATCGTAATCTCCGCACATGCCCGCATCGGTCAAATACGCGGTGCCACCCGGCAGAATCTGGGAATCCGCCGTCGGGACATGGGTATGCGTTCCCACCACAAGGCTTGCACGTTTGTCGCAGTAGTGCCCCATCGCCATCTTCTCGGACGTGGCCTCGCAATGCATGTCCACGATGATCGCCTGCGCCTGTCCGCCTCTGGGATGGGATTTCAGGATCGGTTCGATAGCCGAGAACGGATCGTCGAACGGGCGTTTCATAAAGACCTGACCCAGCACCTGAACCACCAGAACCTTGCGCCCCCCCGGCGCCGTGAACAGCCGATGACCCCGCCCCGGCGCGCCTTTGGCGAAGTTCACGGGTCGTACGATGCGCTGTTCCTTCTCGATGAATTGCAGCATGTCTTTCTGGTCGAACGCATGATCGCCCAGCGTCAGGCAATCCGCTCCGGCGTCGAGCAACAGCCTGGCGTGATCTCCGCTCAGCCCCATGCCGTTCGACGCGTTTTCGCCATTGACCACGACAAAATCCAGCCGCCATTCGTCGCGCAGGCGCGGCAAATGCTGCTGAACGGCCGCGCGACCCGCGCGCCCCATGACATCACCAAGAAACAGAATCCTCATGATCCGGGTCGTAGGGGCTGTACTGGGCAATAACAAGGCGGAAGCGTGAAATTAACGGCAGAACTAGGGGTTGAAATCAAATTCTGCCGCGGCAATGTTTCGATACGTCTCTTGAATACAGAAGGAATTCTTCGTGAAGTCGTCAATTGTTCTGACCGGCTGCCTTCTAGCGGCAACTGCTGCCGCTGCCGAAGGCACCAAGACATCCATGCCCAACCCCGCCGCGACCTTTTGTATTGAAAACGACGGGACCTACCAGCTTCGTAAAAACGAAGACGGCAGTGTCTATGGCGTCTGCATCCTTAAGGACGGCACCGAAGTGGATGCCTGGGATTACTTGCGCAGCCATTTCGAACAGTAGCAGCTAGAAGGTCAGCACGCGGCTTTCCGTGACAACCATGTCCAGCGGTTGGTCGGTTGGCTCGAGCGGCAGGTCCGCAGCCTCTTGCACATCAAAAGCAAAGCCGATGGCAAGCGTCGGGCGTTTGGCGCGCAAGCCTTCCAGCGTTCGGTCATAAAACCCGCCGCCATACCCCAGGCGACCACCATTTGCGTCGAAGGCGACCAGCGGCACGATCAGAATTTCGGGGTCGAAATAGTCATCCACCTGGGGCACTTTTGCACCGAACGGGCCATCCTTGAGCACACCGTCCGGCGTCCAGCGAGAGAATTTCAGCGGCTGACCGGCTGCCTGGATGACAGGCACACCCACCGGGCCATAAGCCGATGCTTCGGCCATCGCGGGCACCGGGTCGATCTCGGTCCGGATCGGCATGTATCCTGACAGGGGCACGCCGCGATGGCCTGCCAGAACCTCGGACAAGCGCCCGGCTGCACCCGGCAGGCGCGCATCAAACGCGGCCTTGCGGCGGGCAAAGGCCGCTTTGCGCGCCGCGGCTTTGATGTCGGTCAGATCGGTCACAGTAGCACCACGCTGGCAAGCCCAAGAAATATGAAGAAACCCATGACATCCGTCGTGGTTGTCACAAAGGTTCCCGATGCCAGCGCAGGGTCGATGCCCAAGCGGTCCAGCAAGACAGGTACTACCGTACCTGCGAACCCGGCGATGATCATATTCACGACCAAGGCCGCCCCGATCACGACACCCAGCAGCGGGGAATCAAACCACAGCATCCCCACGGTCCCCAACACGATGGCAAAACAGAGCCCGTTCAACATCCCCACCAGCAGTTCCCGCCTGATCACACGCATCACGTTTGAATTTGTCAGGTCGCGTGTCGCCAGCGCACGCACCGCCACGGTGAGCGATTGTGTTCCCGCATTGCCGCCCATTGACGCAACGATCGGCATCAGGATGGCCAGCGCGACCAGTTGATCAATCGCCGCCTCGAATTGCGAAATCACCAAAGAGGCACAGATCGCCGTGCACAGGTTCACTGCCAACCAGGGCAACCTTCGCCGGCTGGTTGCCGCCACACTGTCGGACAACGAGCTTTCGTCGCCTACACCGGCAAGACGCAGGATGTCCTCTTCGTGCTCTTCATCCAGAACGACCATCGCGTCGTCAATGGTGATGACACCGACCAAACGGCCATCCGCATCCACCACCGGGGCCGAGATCAGGTGATACTGGTTGAAGGCATAAGCCACGTCTTCCTCATCCTGATCGACGGGGATGATGTGAAACTCTTCTTCTGCCAGATCAATCAGCGGCACTTCACGCCGCGCCGCCATAAGCTTGCCCAACGTCACCTGAGCAACCGGTTTCAGGCGCGGATCGACCAGAACGACGTGATAGAACTGCTCGGGCAAATCATCATTGGCGCGCATGAAGTCGATGGCTTGCCCAACGCTCCAATGTTCGGGCGCCATGACGACTTCCCGCTGCATGAGACGACCGGCCGAGTTCTCGGGGTAGGACAATGCCTGCTCGGCTGCGATCCTTTCGGAATCCTCCAATGCGTCCAGAATGGTTTCCTGCTGCGGTTCCTCAAGGTCTTCCAGCAGGTCAACGACATCGTCGCTTTCCATCTCGCGCACGGCTTCGGCCAGAACATCCGGGTTCAGAACCGAGATCACCTCTTCACGAACCGATTCATCCAGTTCAGACAGGATGTCGCCGTCAAACTCTTTGTCGTACAGGCGGATCAGGCGCGCCCGGTCAAACGGATTGATCTGTTCAAGAAGGTCGGCAATGTCGGCCGAGTGCAGCGGCTCCATCAACTCAACCAGCTTGTCGCGGTCGTCTATATCCACCGCGTACAGGATCGCCGCAACTGCCTTGGGGTCCAACGCATAGGCGTCTTCATCCCGGGGCTGATCGTGTCCGGCTTCGTGACTGCCTGTCGTCATGCGTTGCCCCCTTGTTTCGGCGATTGGCCCCTAAATAGAAGAAGCAGCTACCGGAAAACAATGACAATGCGCCGATTTACCCACTTCTTTCGTCCGCCTATGCTGGTGTGCGGTTCCAAACAGGTGGAGAACAGGGAAAATGGCGCAAAAGACGCTTTTGAAGGGGCGTGTTCTGAGTTTCACAGGATCACCCTTCGACGGAGAGCCGACCGAGGCGACCCGGCTGGACGAAGCGGTCGTGATCGAAAACGGGCGAATTGCAGAGGTCGGCACCGCCGACGCGCTGAAAAAAGCCCATCCTGACGCAGTCACGAAGGATCACGGAACGCGCCTGATCATGGCTGGGTTCGTCGATCCGCATGTGCATTATCCACAGACGGCGATGATCGCCAGCTGGGGCAAACGGCTGATCGACTGGCTGAACACCTACACCTTCCCGGAAGAGATGAAGTTCGGCGATTTCGACTATGCGACCGAGATCGCCAACCGGTATCTGGACCTGACGACCGCCCACGGCACCACGACCATGTGCAGTTTTTGCACGATTCACCCTGAAAGCGTGGATGCCTTTTTCACCTCGGCGCAACAGCGTGGGCAGCGCGTCGTCGCCGGCAAGACCTGCATGGACCGGAACGCGCCCGAAGGGCTGCGCGACACTGCGCAGACGGCTTACGACCAATCCGCCGCCCTGCTGGAAAAATGGCATCGCGTCGACCGCTTGTCCTATGCGATCACGCCGCGCTTTTCACCGACCTCGACCCCGGAACAGCTCGAGGCCATGGGCGCGCTTTGGGCCGAGCATCCCCATTGTCTTATGCAAACGCACCTGAGCGAGCAAACGGATGAAATCGAATGGGTTCGATCCCTGTTCCCTGAAGCAAGGGATTATCTGGATACCTACGAGAAATTCGGCCTGTTGGGCCAGAACGGCCTGTATGGCCATGTCATCCATCTGGAAGACCGGGAGCGGGATCGGCTGCGCGAAGTCGATGCCTCTTTGATCCATTGCCCCACGTCGAACACCTTCATCGGATCGGGATTGTTTGACATGAACGGGCTGATCCATGATGGCCACCGGATCGGTCTGGCCACGGATACCGGCGGCGGGTCCAGCTTTTCGATGCTGCGCACCATGGCCGCCGCCTATGAGATCGGCCAATTGCGCGGCCGTCCCCTGCATCCGGCGCAATTGCTGTGGTTGGGCACGGTCGGATCCGCCCGGAGCCTGCGCATGGACGACTGCATCGGAAACATCGCTCAGGGAATGGAGGCGGATCTGGTCGTGATCGACCTCGCCTCGACCCCCGCCATCGCCCAGCGCGAAGCCCATGCAGAAGATGTTTGGGAAGCGATCTTCCCAACCATCATGATGGGCGATGATCGCGCCGTGGCAGAGGTCTGGATCGGCGGACAGCAGGCGACTTAGGCCTGCAACGCCCGGGCAAGCGTGTTCTGGCGTTCGATCACGCGGGGCAGGTCGATGGTCGTTATGTGCCCGTCACGTACGATCTGGCGGCCTTCGACGAACAGGTGTTTCACAGACATCGGCCCCGCCAGAAGCAGCGCCGCCGGATCCCAACTGCCCGCGCTTTCGATGCCGCGGGTATCCCACACCGCAATATCGGCACGTTTTCCGGGCATCAGCCGTCCACAATCGGGACGTCCCAACACATCCGCGCCGCCGCGCGTCGCGATCTCGAGCGCTTCGCGGGCCGACATGGCATCTGCACCATTGGCGACCCGTTGCAGCAACATGGCCTGGCGCGCCTCAAGCATCAGGTTGCCATTGTCATTGCTGGCCGATCCATCGGCGCCGAGGCCGACCTTGACACCCGCATCGCGCATCGCCCGCACCGATGCGATACCCGATCCGAGGCGGCAATTTGAACAGGGGCAATGGGCCACGCCTGTTTCCGAGCGCGAGAACAGATCAATCTCGGCCCCGTCCAGCTTGACGCAATGGGCGTGCCAGACATCCGGGCCGGTCCAGCCCAATTCCTCGGCATATTGCCCCGGGCGGCAGCCGAATTGCGCCTGCGAATAGGCGATATCCTCATCATTCTCGGCCAGATGGGTATGCAGCATCACGCCCTTGTCCCGCGCCAGCAACGCCGCATCGCGCATCAGATCCCGGCTGACGGAAAACGGTGAACACGGGGCAAGGCCAACGCGGCACATGGACCCCTCCGACGGGTTGTGAAACGCATCCACGACACGTACCATGTCGTCCAGAATTGCGGCCTCTTTTTCCACCAGATGGTCCGGCGGCAGGCCCCCGTCGGTCTCGCCGATGCTCATCGCGCCGCGTGTCGGATGAAACCGCATCCCCAGCTCGGACGCGGCCGCGATCGTATCCTCAAGCCGCGCGCCGTTGGGATAGAGGTAAAGGTGATCGGAACTGAGCGTGCACCCCGACAGCGCCAGTTCGGCCAAACCGATCTGGGCCGAGGTGAACATTTCCTCCGGCCCGAAACGCGACCAGATCGGATAGAGCGTTTGCAGCCACCCAAACAGCAACGCATCCTGCCCGCCCGGCACCGCCCGTGTCAGGGTTTGGTAAAGATGATGGTGGGTATTCACCAGGCCGGGCGTCACCAGACAGCCCGAAACATCATGCACCTCACCCTGTGTTTCCAGTCCCTGCCCGATCCGGGCAATCTGCC
Organism: Ruegeria sp. A4; assembly: GCF_056543025.1. Classification (NCBI taxonomy): domain Bacteria; kingdom Pseudomonadati; phylum Pseudomonadota; class Alphaproteobacteria; order Rhodobacterales; family Roseobacteraceae; genus Ruegeria; species Ruegeria sp. A4. Next base: position 1,399,199 of record NZ_JBQGAW010000001.1, read on the forward strand.
CGTCGCGGACCAAAATATCGGCCTTGGACAATTCCTGCCGGGACTCGTCCATCGTCAGGATCAGATCAGCATTCTTGAGTAGGATTTCCGTCATATCGCGCTCCTGCATCTGCCCGTCTCATGCAAGAAGTGCGTCGGCCGGTGGAAAACGGGCGCAAGAACCGGCCATCACCGGTTTAGTTGCCTTTGATGCGCCGGGCAACAGAATTCAGAATTGGCGGAGTATCTCAAGCGCCGCGGCGTGAAGGTCAGCGTTTGCCGCAGCCAGGGCCCGGCCGCCTTGATGTGCGGGGCCGCCCTGCCAATCGGTCACGATACCGCCGGCCGCCTGAATAACGGCAATCGGCGCTTGGATATCATAGGAGTTCAAGCCCGCCTCGATCACCAAATCCGCCTGCCCGGCGGCCAGAAGCGCATAGGCATAGCAATCCATTCCATAGCGCGTCAGCTGAACCTGCTCGGACACCGCCTGAAACCCTGCGCGGTCCTTCGGGGTTCCAACTTCGGGGAACGTGGTAAACAAGGTCGCCTGATCCAGCGCCCTGGTATCGCGCGTTTGCATTCTTCTGGTGCCCTGCGGACCGGTCATGTGAGCACCGGAAGACGATCCGACAAAGCGCTCTCCGATATACGGCTGATCGATTACACCCATAAAAGGCCCGTCCTGATCACTCAGCGCAATCAGAACACCCCAGGTTGGCGTGCCGCTGATAAACCCACGGGTCCCATCGATGGGATCCAGTACCCAGGTGCGGCCACTGGTGCCCGTATGCGCGCCGAACTCCTCGCCCAGCACACCGTCATCCGGGCGCCGCCGCGCCAGAACGTCCCGCATCGCCTGTTCAGCGGCCCGATCTGCCACTGTGACCGGGTCGAACCCATCGGCCAGCTTGTTCGTGGTTTCCAGATTTGTTTGACGAAAAAAGGGGAGTATGGCCTCACGCGCAGCTTCGGCCATTTCTTCGGCAATTTCGATATCGCTCTGTGTCGTCGGTTGCATGACCCTGAGGTGCGAGCAATCCGCGACAAAGTCAAGTCAGTCAGGCAACGTCGCTGAGAACCCGCGCCAGCTCGAACAGGCGGCGACGCTGGTTTTCCGGAATCGCATAGTAAGAGCGCACCAGATCCAAAGCCTCTTTGTCACCCATCAGGTCGGCAGGGACGGATTTCTTGTCCGCATCGCCTTTCTGGGCTTCTTCCAGACCTTCGAAGAAAAAGCTGACCGGAACATCCAGCGCCTCGGCGATGTCCCACAAGCGGGATGCGCTGATTCGGTTGGCACCAGTCTCATATTTCTGGATTTGCTGAAACTTGATACCAACTTGCTGCGCCAACTGCTGCTGGGTCATCCCAATCAGCCAGCGGCGATGCCGAACGCGCTTGCCCACATGGACATCGACGTGATGAGTCATTGGTATTCTCCTATACTACACAAACATCTGCACGGGATTTTGCGACGTCCGATATCGCAGTTTTAGAGAGCTCCCCTTAACCGCTCCCTAATACGGACTGTACCGCCCCCCGTTTACAGTACTGATTGTTTATAATGCCGGTTTTGAGATTTTTTTCAAGCTGGTTGAGTCGAATGCCCGTGACAGGGATTTGTGGTTGTATTACCCAAAGCCTTTACAGAACCGTATTCCTGCAACTGAATCCTCCTTCAAAATCGGGGGCCTTTTGCGCCCGCGCAGCAAACGGATTGACTTTTCTGACGGCACACGCGCCTATGTCGGAAACTCTTGAGGAACAATATGCGGGCCTATTGCATTCCATCCGACGGGGCGTCTGCCCAGCTTTGTGACGTGAAAATACCCGAGCCGGGCGAAGGCCAGGTGCGGGTCGCGATAAAAGCTTGCGGCCTGAATTTCGCCGATCTGCTGATGCAGACGGGGGCGTATCAGGACACGCCACCTGCCCCATTCACCCTGGGCATGGAGATCGCCGGTATCGTGGAGACAGTCGGGCCCGGCGTTTCAACGCTCAGCCCAGGCGACCGGATCGCAGTCTATTCCGGTCAGGGTGGGTTGGCCGAGTACGGTGTATTCGACGCGGATCGTGCGATCGTGCTGCCGGACGACACCGGATTCGAAGACGCCGCCGCCATCCAGATCGCTTATGCCACCAGTCACATGGCCCTGGATCACAGGGCACGCCTGCAACCGGGTGAAACCCTTCTGGTCACCGGCGCAGCGGGAGGCGTCGGCCTGACTGCCGTCGAAATCGGCAAACTCATGGGCGCCACGGTCATCGCGCAGGCGCGCGGCGAGAACAAGCTTGCCGTTGCCCGTGCCGCTGGTGCCGATCATCTGATCGATGCTTCCGAAGACCTGCGCGAGCGGGTCAAATCGCTGGGTGGCGCGGATGTCGTCTATGACGTCATCGGCGGGGATGTGTTCAAGGCCGCGTTCAGGGCCACCAATCCCGAAGGGCGTTTGCTGCCCATCGGATTCGCCGGGGGCGACATCCCGCAGATTCCGACCAATCATCTGCTGGTCAAAAACCTGACCGTGATCGGGGTGTATATCGGCGGCTATCTGAAATTCCGCCCCGAAACTGTGCGCAACAGTTTTGACACCCTGTTCAAGTGGCATTCAGAGGGCAGGATAAAACCGCACATCAGTCACGTCCTGCCACTTGAAGATGTCGCGCATGCAATGCAGTTGCTGAAAGAGCGAAAATCAACGGGCAAGATCGTGATCACGCCCTGATCGCGGTCATCCGACCACGGCCCGCAACTGGGTACCGCCCAGCAATCTGAAGTTCTGACGCACCAACTGTGCCAGAGCTTCGACAACCGCATCCCGGCCATGCTCGCCACCGTAGAGGTTGATCATATGCGCAGGTAAATCCGGCAGAGCCCCACCCGAGTCGATCTGTTCAAGATGTGCGGCCTCGGTTCCGTCCAGCATTGCGTGAACCGCAAGATCGGCACTGACCGTGGCTTCTATGGTACGGTCGTTTTCGGTTTCCACGGACAGCTCCCACGGTATTCCGGCCGCATCCAGCGCTGATATGACCTGCGGTCTGAACAAGCAGCGCCGCCCCAGCGCCAGAGGCAACGGGCGCTTGCGCCATGCGGATCCGCCCGGCGCGCCGATCCAGCGCAGCGGCAGCTCTGCGATGGTCTCTGCGCCATCGGCCGAAGACGGTTCGGTCGTCAGGATCACATCACATTCGCCTCGCTTGTACATGTCTTTCAATTGCAGTGAATAGGACGACACCAACTGCACCCTGACTCGGGGAAAATCGGCGTTGAACCGTTGCAGGACCCGGGGGATCACAGGGTAGACGATGTCATGGGGAACGCCCAGAACCACTTCGCCCTCAAAGGCCTGATCGGTGAGTTTTGAGATTACCTCGTCATTCAGGGCAACCATGCGGCGCGCGTAGGCCAGCAGCTGCTCACCGGATGCGGTCAGGGCAATTGTCCTGCCGCTTCGGTCCAGCAACTCCAGGCCCAGCAGCTCCTCCAGCCGCTTGAGTTGCATGGACACCGCAGACTGCGTCAGGTGCAGAAATCCGGCGGCGCGGGTCACACCGCCCTGATCCGCCACCGCCACGAAAGACCGCAGGGTTGTAATGTCCAGATTTCGCATCTTCACGATTCCTTATGCGTTCCATCAAAAATATTCGTTTTTAAAATGTGTCACACTCGCCCATATCAATCAAGGAAATTGATATCAGCCAGTAAAACCATCGAAAATACAGAAAGGACAAGTTATGACGCAACTCGCAATCCATAATCCCTGCAAACCGGCCAAACGCTCCCTGGTGTCCCTGATCTCTCAAGCGTTCGAACTGTCCAGACAGCGGCGAAAGCTGGCACAACTGGATGCCGCCGTGCTGGACGATATCGGAGTCACCCGCGAGGAAGCATCCGCAGAAGCAAAACGCTTTTTCTGGGATGCACCTCAATTCTGGAAAAGGTGACTGTGACTCTCATATTTTTGTGGCGATGGGCGACCTTGAGTCGCCTGTTGGCATTTTTGTTGCGTGTTTTAGTCGGTTTTCGCCCGGAATCTCTTGAAACACAGCCCCTTGTTGCCGATATTTAGATGGAAAACCGCCCCGCTCTGCCGGGGCGCTCTAACTTGACGACTAGGGAGACCCTTTGATGGCACAATTCGACACGATCCGGACGGCATCCGGCGCGCGCGCCGCCGAGATTGATCAGGGCCTGCGCGCCCACATGAACAAAGTCTACGGCACCATGTCCGTCGGCATGCTGATCACGGCACTGGCGGCATGGGCTATTGCCGGTCTGGCAGTAACCAGCGATCCAAGCAACGCGGTTGCTCAGATCGGCGCTGACCGCTATCTGACGAGCTTGGGCGGCGCGCTGTTCCTGTCGCCGCTGAAATGGGTGGTAATGTTCGCTCCGCTGGCCTTCATCTTGTTTGGATGGGGTGCCCTGATGCGCCGTGGCTCAGCCGCGACAGTTCAGCTTGGCTTCTTCGTCTTTGCCGCCGTGATGGGCATCTCGATGAGCTCGATCTTTCTGGTCTTCACGCCCTACTCGATTACCCAGACCTTCCTGGTGACGTCGATCGCCTTTGCTGGCCTCAGCCTGTATGGCTACACCACAAAGCGGAACCTCAGCGGAATGGGCACTTTCCTGATGATGGGTGTGATCGGTCTGCTGGTTGCGATGATCATCAACCTGTTCCTGCAATCCGGCGTGATGATGCTGGCCATCTCGGCCATCGGCATCCTGATCTTTGCCGGTCTGACCGCGTTCTATACGCAGGACATCAAGAACACTTACGTCGCCCACGCTGCACATGGCGATCAGGAATGGCTGGACAAAGCCGCCTTCGACGGCGCGCTGAGCCTGTATATCTCGTTCCTGAACATGTTCCAGTTCCTGCTGATGTTCATGGGTCAGCAAGAATAGGCCTTGCCGACAACCGAATTGGTTCAGGGCCGGTCCACGACCGGCCCTTTTCTTTTGCGCGACGGATTTCTTTTGCCCGGAAATGAAAAACCCCGCCGTCGAGGCGGGGCTTTGAGATACTGGAACGTAATCGGGTTCAGCTACAGTTCAGCGGGATGGCAAAGCCGGAACTTTTCTCGGAGGTTCCTTTGCGGAATACACCGCCAGCTGGCAGACAGCCGGTAAAACGCTCTGTTTCTTCCGCAAAGCCTACACCGATCGAATTGTCGACCTTCACACTGTTCGAACTCGTGCGCAGCACACCAAACAAGGTGCCGTTGACACTGACAGTGCTGAGGAACAAGTTTGTGTCGCTTCCTTGCAGTTGAACAGCCGTGTTTGGCGTCTGCCCGCCATTGTCTATTGCAACCGAAGCCACCTTGGACGGCTCAACCTCATCACTCAAAAGCGTGACTGTCCGCAGTTCCGCCAACTCTGCCGGAACGTTGGTCGCGTCCGGCAGAAAGGCGACGGCACCGGGTACGTCCGAAATCGTGCGCGGTTCGCCATCGATTCCAGTAAACCCGACACCTTCGCGGTTAAACGGGTCTTCACAGGCCGCTAGGGTCAGAACGGCAATTGTGGATAACAAGATTTTTTTCATGGCGGTCAACATTTTGTGGCGGTTTGCTGAAGCGTACTTGCAGGTTCCCACAAAAAGCAAGCCGCAGGGGATGCGATTGTCCCAAATGCTGATGCGCCACTGCAACGGACTGCCGCAGCTTGCCATCCGCTGAAATCAGGAAACCGGAACTGAAAAAGGGCTCTGTACAACAGAGCCCTTTTTCGGAATTCCAAATGGAATGGCAGATTACTTGATCTTGCCTTCCTTGTACTCGACATGCTTGCGAACGACCGGGTCGTATTTACGAATGGTCATTTTCTCAGTCATGGTGCGCGCGTTCTTCTTGGTCACATAGAAGTGGCCCGTGCCCGCGGTCGAGTTCAGACGGATCTTGATTGTCGTCGGCTTCGCCATGGTTATCTCCTGCGTCCGAAAAGGCAGGGGCCTTTCGGTTGAATTCCTATGAGCGTGCGCTTTTACGCGCTGCACCGCCTATGTCAAGGCCAATCGGATGATACAGGCACAGGAATCTCGTGCAGGTTCAACTAGGCAGGGTTGGCGCGCCCATATACGTGTGAATCTGGTCTCTATCCGCGTCGGAAAGACCCAGAGCGGTGGACAATTGCCGCAGGTAAGATGCCTCGCGCGCGTTGTCCAGACGGATCGCAGCCAGGGAAGTTGCATAGATCTGCGTCTTGAGCGGCGCACCAGAATCAGCCGCCAACCCCATGACGTCAATCGGTGCGTTCAGCTGCTCTTGCACGAACGCGCGCTCTTCCTCGCTGACATCATCGCCCAATTCACCCAGGATGATTTCTTTTTCCTGTTCGTCCAGTTCGCCATCTGCCTTGGCAGCCTGAATCATTGCGCGCAGCATGAGTTTTGCCTGCTCTTCCATCGCTGCACCCGCGGGCGTGCCGCCGAACACGGTTTCCATCATGTCACCTGTGTGTTGATTGGCAGTTTTGGCGGCCCCTTGCATGGCGTTCAACAACCCACCCAAACCAGCGGCTCCGGCTGTGCTGCCGCCAACCCCCATCTTGCTCATCATGTCCTGCAAGCCTGACGCGCCACCGGGCAGGCCAAATTGTTCTGCCATTTTGCCCAGCTGATCCGCGCCAAAACCACCGCCGGCGCCTTGCATCATGTCTTGCAGCCCAGCCATGCCGCCCATCTTCTGATATTTTTCCATGCCCTTGGCCGCAGCAAAACCAATGGCCACGGACGCCAGTGTTTTCATAAAGCTCATAATCAACCTCCCATATCTTCAAATTGGTTCCGAAAGTCTAACAGCCGAATGCAATCCCGAATACCGTGCTCAACCTGAACGCGACCGGCCCATAGCCCGGCACATGATAAAGCCCAAAGAAGGCATTTAATTTGCGGTCTTGTTTGTACATATCACGGATTCGTGATAGGTTCGCCCATCCAAGAAGCCGAATTCAGGCTCGAAGGCCGAGGCAGCGTGAATGGGGTCAACCTGCAACGAGCAGAGCTGTTTTATGCGACTTTTCTTGGGGGGCTATCATGACAGAATGGGCTATTCAGGCCGAAGAACTGGCCAATTGCAATTGCAACTTCGGTTGCCCGTGTCAGTTCAGCGTACTGCCGTCACACGGCAATTGCGAGGCGGTTGTGGTCTTTGACATTCAAAGCGGTCACTACGGTGACACTGATCTGGGCGGTCTTCGGGCGGCAGGGGTCTATCATTGGCCGGGACCAATTCATGAGGGCAACGGTCAGATGCAGCTGATCATTGATGAAAGTGCAACAGCTGAACAGCGTGCCGCGTTGCAAGCGATCATGACCGGTCAGGATACGGATGAAATGGCCACGTTCTGGTATGTCTTCAGCGCCATGGCGCCTTTGAAACATGAAACTCTGTTTGTTCCGATTGAACTGGACTGGAACCGCGAAGAACGCAGCGGATACGCCAAAGTTGCCGGAGTTTTTGATGTTGAGGTCAATCCGATCCCTCATATCGTATCGGGCGCGCCTCACCGCGCGTCGATACAGTTGCCAAACGGCTTTGAATACCGCCATGCCGAAGCGGCATCAGGCAGTGCGACTACGACGGGTGGTCAGATCCAGCTGACCTTTGACGCAACCCATGCTCATCTGGCGCATCTGAACATCTCGGGCCATGGCGTCTTGGGCGCATAAGCAGAGAACACCCATGACCAAACAGAACGCATCGCCCCAGGGCGGGACGGTTGAGTGGTTGCTGAGACAGGACAGCGCGATTGTTCTGGGAAGTGTCCTTCTGATCATCCTCGGTGCAACCTGGTACACGATAGCCGGCGTCGGGATGAACATGTCCGCGGTCGAGATGACCCGGATGGCCGGCCCGGTCGGCGACCCCATGCAAATGGGCCCGGCAGCAGCGTGGAGCGCAAGCTATGCCTTGCTGATCTTTCTGATGTGGTGGATCATGATGATCGCCATGATGACTCCAAGCGCTGCGCCTGCCGTTCTTCTGTTTATCGCGGTCAAGCGGACAGGGCCTGAAACGCATCGGACGGTTGCGTTCAGCCTGTGGTTTTTATCCGGCTATCTGGTGGCCTGGGGGGCGTTCAGCCTGATTGCAACCGCATTGCAATGGGGGTTGGAACAAATCGGGTTGTCCGACGGACCGATGATGACAATCAGTTCGGGTGTCTTCGCAGGAAGCGTTCTGCTGGCGGCTGGCGCCTATCAGTTTTCAGCTTTGAAAAACGCATGCCTGCGCCACTGTCAGAGCCCCGCACGTTTCCTGGCCAATCACAACCGGCCCGGAACATTCGGTGCATTCCGCACCGGTATCCTGCACGGCACGTATTGTCTGGGGTGCTGCTGGGCACTGATGCTGCTGCTTTTCGTCGGAGGGATCATGAACCTCTACTGGATTGTTGGAATTGCCGCCTATGTCGCGCTGGAAAAACTTTTGCCCGGGGCCCGGTGGCTTGTGCCGGTAACAGGTTTTGCGCTGATTGGCGCTGGCCTTTGGTTCATCACGGCGCCGTTGTTTTCCGGCCCCTGATTTTGAACGGCCCCGGGGTCGGCTGACTTGAAGACCCAAAAACGATTTGACGCAACAGGAGGTATCAATGCCCATTTTCATTACTTACGCATCTTACTCACAAGCCGGTGTCAAAGGCATGTTGCAAAAGCCCGAGAACCGTACCGGTCCGGTGAAGGCTCTGCTGGAAAAAGTAGGCGGCAGGCTGCTGTCCTTTTACATGACGACCGGCAGCAACGACGTGGTTGTGATCAGCGAAGCCCCAGATGGGACAGACGCCGTGGCCGTTGGCATGGCTGTCGCCGCGTCGGGTGCAGTGACGAACATCGAAACCGTTCGCGCCTGGACCGCGGACGAGTTCACGTCGATAACCGAGAAAGCGGCGGCGCTGACCGGTTCCTACACGCCGCCCGGAGGATAGGCGAAGACGCGCGGAGGGCCTGTAAGCCGGATCTTGTTCCGGGGTCGCCCCCTTCGATGACCATTCCTCTAGGCCGTGCATTGCTGCGCGGCTCAAGCTGCCAACCCGGTCCCTCTCGGCCAAGACGGGCTTAGCGGCGGTATCGGCTTGCGCCGACCGGCCCGCGCGGGGACCCTATTTGGCATTGCTCCCGGTGGGGCTTGCCGTGCCGCCCCTGTTGCCAGGGGCGCGGTGGGCTCTTACCCCACCGTTTCACCCTTACCCTGAACCAAGGTTCCGGGCGGTCTGATTTCTGTGGCGCTTTCCGTCGGGTTGCCCCGCCCGGGCGTTACCCGGCACCGTTGTCTTGTGGAGTCCGGACTTTCCTCTCGGGCCTTGCGACCCCAGCGGCCATCCGGCCCTCCGCGCGTGGGTTGGGTAGGCTCTGCGGTCGGCGGCGTCAAGGGTGGATGGTACAGAGAAGGGGCCAGCCCCTTCTTGGCCTGCGGCCAATTCAACCCCGGGATATTTTCAGCCAGATGAAGTGCGGATCAGGAGTGCGGGATCAACGGTGCAAGGTCGGCTTGCTGCAAAGGCCCCCTGCCCCATGGGCGGTATCGAAGGCGGACGGCATGCAACAGCGTATCATCGTCTACATCAGCGCTGAAACCGGCAGCCTGAGCCAGATTTCGGAACTGGCCCTTTGATGCAGTTTGCGGACCAGCGGCATATCCGCGGGGCGTGGCCAGCAAGTTGCGCTCGAGCCGCAACCAGTCAAATCGCGGACCGGGGTCAAATTTGCGCCCAGGCGCCATGTCCGAATGGCCGATAACACCGTTTGGCAAGATGGCCCAACGGTGCATTATCTGGCGCAACAGCTGTTCCAGCCGATGCATCTGGGGTTCGGGGAACGGATGCTTGCCGGCGTTGTCCAGCTCGATGCCTATGGAACGAGAGTTGATGTCGGTCTGACCGTGCCATTCTCCGGCACCCGCGTGCCAGGCCCGGTCTTCTTCGCGCACCATCTGCCACAGCGTGCCATCATTGCCGATCAGGTAATGGGCCGAGACCTCGGCCTTTGGGTCGCACAGACGATCCAAAGCCGCCTGAGCGCTGTCCATCGCCGTGTAATGGATCACGATCAAGGATGGTGTCAGACCATCTCGGCGCTCACCAAAATTGGGTGACGGATGCCAGATCGGGTTCAGGGGGTCAGTTGCTGACGGCACTGCGGAACGGGCTCGGGTCCCAGCCACACGCATAGCCATCCCCATCCGGGTCCAGACCTTTGCGGTCGCGCTGGGGGCCGCCATTGGACAGAAACTCGATCTGAGCCTGATCAGGGGATGGGAATTGCGCGCAGTTCCTCTGAGCCTTGGCCTGAAGGTTGAAACCGGACCGGCTGTAAAGTTGCACACCTACCGGATTGGACGTGCTCAGCGCGTATTGCACAATGTTTGTCTGGCCGCTCGCCGTGCGCTCGGGCACTGCCGTCGGGGCCACGAGTTCATACGTCTGGCGGTTCTGCTCGATCCGGGCGGCGTCGGATTCGATGCTGCGGCGTTCGGACACGGCGGCAAAATCCTGTTCATCCGAAATCGCGCCAGTGTTCGCCACGGGAACCGCCGTAACCGCGGCTGGGTTTTGGCCAGATGTGCTGGCCAATGCCGCCGCGGTCTGGTTGGCGATATCCGCGTTTTCACCCGTGGCAACAGGCGCCGTACCCGGGGCGCCCAGCGGTTGTTGTGAAACTTCGACCGGGGCCAGCAGAGGGTTGCCGGCCACGCCCTGACCTGCCAATTGAGCCTCGCGCTGCGCCTGGTATTCAGGCGTGTTGAAACCCGTGCTGGTCAGCGGCGCGACATCCGTGCACGCCGCTGCCAGTGCAAGAGCGGGGACCAAAAGCAAAACGCGCATTGTTTGGCTCCGTGTCTAGTGCTTCAGTTGCCCGAGGCTTACCACCATTTCCCGGGCTTGGCCACAAAACCGGCCGCGTTTTCCAGCGCATAGGCGGTATTGAGCAGGTCGCCTTCTTCCCAAGGACGCCCGATCAGCTGCAATCCCAGCGGAAGACCTTGTGTGTCCAGGCCTGCGGGGACCGAGATACCGGGCAGTCCGGCCAGGTTCACGGTCACGGTGAAGACATCGTTCAAATACATTTGAACAGGATCTGCTTCGGTCATTTCGCCCAGACCGAAGGCCGCCGATGGGGTTGCCGGGGTCAGGATGGCGTCGACACCGGCCGCGAACACGTCTTCGAAGTCTTTCTTGATCAGCGTGCGCACCTTGCGGGCACGATTGTAATAGGCGTCGTAGAATCCAGCCGACAAAACATAGGTGCCGACCATGACCCGGCGCTGCACTTCGTGGCCAAAGCCCTCGGCGCGGGTCTTTTCGTACATCTCGGTGATGCCATCCCCCTGCGCCAACTGTGCACGATGCCCATAGCGGACACCGTCATAGCGGGCGAGGTTCGAGGACGCCTCGGCCGGGGCGATCACATAGTAGGCAGGCAGCGCATACTTGGTGTGCGGCAGCGAGATATCGACGATCTCGGCCCCCGCATCCTTCAGCATCGCGGCACCATCGGCCCAGAGCTTTTCGATCTCGGCGGGCATGCCGTCCATGCGGTATTCCTTGGGGATACCGATCTTCTTGCCCTTGATGTCGCCAGTCAGCATCGCTTCGAAATTCGGAACGGCCAGATCCGCACTGGTCGAATCCTTGGCGTCATGGCCGCACATGGTTTCCAGCATGATCGCGGCGTCGCGGACATTCTTGGTCATCGGACCGGCCTGATCCAGCGAGGACGCAAACGCCACAATGCCCCAGCGCGAACAACGACCATAGGTCGGCTTGATGCCGGTGATGCCGACAAAAGCCGCGGGCTGGCGGATGGAACCGCCGGTATCGGTACCCGTTGCTGCCAGGCACAGGTCAGCGGCCACAGCGGACGCGGACCCGCCGGACGAACCGCCCGGCGTCAGCTGCGCATCATCGTTGCCCCGACGCCACGGGCTGACCGCGTTGCCATAGACCGATGTTTCGTTGGACGAGCCCATGGCGAATTCGTCCATGTTCAGCTTGCCCAGCATGACTGCGCCTGCGTCGGCCAGTTGCTGTGACACGGTGGATTCGTATTCCGGCTTGAAGCCTTCAAGAATGCCCGACGCGGCTTGTGACGGCACGCCCTTGGTGCAGAACAGGTCCTTGATGCCGATCGGCAGGCCACACATTGACGGAGCGTCCCCGCCCTTGATCCGTTCATCCGCGGCCTTGGCGCGCTCCATCGCGATCTCGGGCGTCTTGTGGACGAATGCGTTCAGCGCATCTGCTTCATCAATGGCTTTCAAGCAGGCTTCTGTCAGCTCAACAGAGGTGACGTCGCCGGCTCGCAACGCGTCGCGGGCCTCGGCCAGGCCCAATTTGTTCAGATCGCTCATGTCTTACTCCACCACTTTGGGGACTGCGAAGAACCCTTCGCGGGCGTCGGGGGCGTTGGCCAGAATCTTGTCCTGCTGATTGCCATCGGTGACTTCGTCCTGACGGCGCTTGAGGCGCATGGGTGTGACCGAAACCATCGGCTCGACACCTTCCACATCCACTTCGTTCAGCTGTTCGATGAACCCAAGGATGGTGTTGAACTCGGATGCCAGCGCCGGCAGCGCGTCATCCTCGACCTTGATCCGGGCCAGTTTGGCCACTTTGGCGGCGGTGCTTTGGTCAATCGACATCGGCTTCCCTCATCTATGTTAGGGGGCGTTTACCCGTCTGTAGCGGCAGTCGCAAGACCGGGCTGCCTTGGGCAGGTCCGAGTTTGGAACTCCCCCCTTTTCTGAGGCTATTCAAAACTGAATGACTGGTATGCAAAAAAGTAAACCGAGTAGTTCATTATCGATCTTGAAAACTAAACTGTACTGTTCATTTTATTTATGCGACATAACGCAAACCGGAGAAAAAACATGAAACCCCTGATTACAGCCGCAGTCTTGTCCGCCACGATTTTGGCCGCACCGGCCATGGCTTTGGGTATCGACACAAGCAACCTGACACGCACGTTGACCTTCCCGTCCCCTATCACGGAACCGGTCACGCAGGATCAGGTCAAACCTGCCAAGTAACGCGCAGGTCCAAGCCGGGTCAGATATCCCCTCTCTGACCCGGCTGTTTTGCATTTTCGAGGATGCACATCCCAGAGTAAGCCGCTAGCATGACGTCGAATACAGAACAGAACTGCGCCAAGGTTTCGTAGTTCAGGCAAGCCAGTGGAGCAGATGATGAGCGCGCAAAAACAAGCGGTTCTGGACGCAATCGACGCAGCCAATGCAAATGACCCCAACCAAGACGAGGGCCGCCCCGCGGCGCTGTTGTATGGCGAACGCATGAGTGCCGAGCTGGGCCGCCTGTTTCCGGACGCTTCTGACGCCCTTCAAATCGCCGCGCGCGGGCAGCATGTGGAACGTTGGAAACTTGCCCGCAGTGAATATCCCGAAGGCCGGGTTGGATATCTGTCATGGCGCAAGGCGCAGGGCGAACACCATGCCGACGTGGTCATGGGGTTGATGACCCGCGAAGGTTACGATTCAGAACAGGTCGAGGCCGCAGGGCGCATGTTGCGCAAACAGGGCATCAAGCGGGACGCGGAAGTGCAGGCGTTGGAAGACGTGATCTGCTTTGTGTTTCTGAAATGGTATTTCCAGCCCTTTGCCGCAAAACACTCGGCCGAGAAAATCCAGAGCATCGTTGAAAAAACCGCCCGCAAGATGTCGCCCGAAGGCCGCGCTCGGGTGTTGAACGAATTTGATCTGCCCGACCATCTGGCCGCAGCCTTTCAGAACTAGAATCGGACCACGGCGGTTTCGTTGACCTCCTTGTCACGAGGCTCGGAGGACACAAGCGATCCTCCCGCGCCTCAAGACGCCGGGCCTTTGCAGAAACGGCCCCTGACAAGAGCTGCGCGATACACCTCGATCATCCATCCCAGCATTATGGCATTCAGGATGTGCCACATGAAATGCGTCCCCATTGGCCATTGCCCGCAAATAGGCAAATCCAGCGCACGGAACGTGATCGATAGAATCAGGATCAGGGCCCCGAGCGTCATCCCTCTGGCCAAGTTCGGATCATTGCCCCGCAGCAGGAACGCGTAGATCAGGATCAACAAAGGGACCGGCGCATAAGCCGCCGACCCACCAAGCCCCGGCACAAGCTGGAACAGGGGCGCAACGGCCGCCGCATAGGGAAGAAACAGAATCGTACCGCAGATCGCCATTCCGGACGACATGCGACAGATGTCGCGGTTCACCGCAAATATATAGACCAATATGAACAGCAGGATCGGCGCCACATCCGCCAAAGCAGCCCAAACCCGGGCATGGGTGTGAAACAGATAGCTTCCGACCCCGATCATGGCCAAAATCACGACCAGACCCTTGGCCAGCGGCATGTCCTGATCGCGCACGCGCCGCCACATGATCCATGCGGCAATCAGAAAAGCAGCGTTCGTGATCGCATTGATCGGCTCGGCCCAATAGTCCGCCGACACGCGTTCGCAATAGCCATCAATTTCTCGAATCCAGTCCATGGAATTTTACATAGCCGATGCTAGGCTGCTGCCAAGAGACCTTATGGGAGGAAAACCGGAATGAACATTATCTGGCTGGGCCATGGCAGTTTTCGCATTGAAACTCAGGGGCAGGTTCTGTTGATCGACCCGTGGCTGACCGGCAACCCGGTCTTGCCAGAAAATCAGCATGATGCAGCGCTGGATGGTGCGAGTCATATCCTTCTGACCCACACGCATTTCGACCACGTGGTTGATATTCTGCCGCTGGCCAAACACCTGAAAATCCCCGTTGTCGGACAGTATGACCTGATGGGATACTGGAGCGAAGCGGAAGGAATCGAGACCATCGGTTTCAACAAAGGCGGCACCGTCGACCTGAACGGCGTCAAGGTGACAATGGTTCCGGCCTCTCACAGCTCAACTTTTTCAACACCGGATGGTCTGCGCACCGGCGGCAGTGAGGTCGGCTTCATGATCGCGGCCGAGGGGCGTATGCTCTATGTTTCGGGCGATACCGACATCATGGCGGACATGGATTGGATGGGGGATTACTACAAGCCCGATATCGGCATCCTTTCGGCCGGCGGGCATTTCACCATGGATATGAAAGCCGCCGCCTATGCCGCGAAACGGTACTTTGACTTCAAGACGGTCATCCCATGTCACTACAAGACGTTCCCCATTCTGGAACAATCCGCACAGGCATTGATCGACGGGTTGCCCGGGGTCGACGTGATCGAACCTGAGGTTATGAAAGCCATCGCCGTCTGACGACAGCGCAGCGCGTCAGCACGGCTTGTCCTGGCGGCGCGCTTCGAAGAAGGCCTTCAAAAGCGCGGCAGCCTCTTCGCCTGCAATCCCGTCATAGACCTCGGGCACGTGATGCGCCTGTGCATGTGAAAACACGCGCGCGCCATGCGCCACGCCCCCGGATTTGGGGTCTGCCGCACCGTAATAGATCCGCCGGATACGCGCGGCGGCCAAGGCTGCGGCGCACATCGCGCAAGGCTCCAACGTGACGTAGAGATCGTGATCCGGCAGCCGTTCAGAGCCCGCCTGCGCACAGGCTGCACGCAAGGCCATGATTTCCGCATGGGCCGTGGGGTCATTCAACTCGCGCGTCCGGTTTCCGGCCACGGCCACGACCGTTCCGTCCGGTCCGACGACAACGGCCCCCACGGGCACCTCGCCGCGGTCAGCGGCTGCGCGCGCCTCGGCCAGGGCCTGTTGCATATGCGATTTGAATACCATGCCCCCTGACTGCCGCAGAAACCCGCCTTTCGCAAGCGCCCGGGATGCGGTATGGCCCTGACATGAACAAGACCCCACCCCCCGGCGATCGGATCGCCAAAGTCCTGGCCCGCGCTGGCGTAGCGTCCCGGCGCGAGGCTGAACGCATGATAGAAGCGGGCCGAGTAGCAGTGAATGGCAAGACCATCGACAGCCCCGCCCTGAACGTGACCGCGAAAGACAAGATCGCAGTCGACGGCAGGCCGGTCTCGGAACCGGAACCGTCGCGTCTGTGGCTGTATCACAAGCCCGCCGGGTTGGTGACGACGACCCGCGACGAAAAAGGACGAGAGACAATATTCGACAAGCTGCCCGACGACATGCCACGGGTAATGAGCGTCGGTCGGTTGGATCTGAATTCCGAAGGATTGCTGCTGTTGACCAACGATGGCGGCATCAAGCGCAAGCTGGAACTGCCCTCGACCGGCTGGTTGCGGAAGTACCGCGTGCGGGTGAACGGTCGCCCGAAGGACGAAGATTTTGAACCGCTGCGCAAGGGGCTGGTGATCGAGGGAGAACGGTTCCAGCCAATGACCGTCTCATTGGATCGCCAGCAGGGCGCAAATGCCTGGCTGACGATCGGTTTGCGCGAAGGCAAGAACCGCGAAATCCGCCGCGCGATGGAAGATATCGGTTTTACAGTGAACCGTCTGTTGCGTGTGTCCTACGGCCCCTTCCAGCTTGGGACGTTGAAACAGGGCGAGGTCGAAGAAGTCCGTCGCCGAGTCATGCGGGACCAGCTGGGGCTGGACGCCGAAGACAAACCCGGCAACCCGCCCAAACGCCCGTCGCGGCCCAAAAGAAAACGACCTCAGATCGGCAAGAATCCCCGTAAGTGATGTGGGTTCGGCAACCTTCCCCCTAGCGCTAAGCCCGCGCATACCCTAAATTTTCAGTGAAAGCTGCTATTTGAGGGGCGTGATGTCCGGAAGCGGAGTGCAAAAACTGGCCTATGCTGTGCTGTTGGTGCTGTTGTTTGGCGTCTGCACTGGTTTGCTCGGAGGTCTTTAAGCCATGGCAAAGCGGTTCGGCGGCAAATACAGCCCACAGGGAGATGAATCGGAAAACGCCCCACTGCCGAGGGGTCAGTTTGACGGCGCACGGGTCGAGCCCGCTGGCGCACGTGCGAATATTCTGTTTCTACCCGCCATTCCTTTGGTGTTTCTGTCCCTGAACGACGGCGCGATTGGTATGACGCTGGGGCTGGTCGCCGCTGGTTTTCTGACGGCGGCCGCATTCTTGCTGCGAGAAGGTCTGAGAGCTGAGGCCGCGTACAATGCCCGCAAAACCGCCCGACGCCCTGCTTTTCCGCGGAAGATATTTGCCAGTGTTCTCACCGGTCTTGGTGCTGGCCTTGCGTCTTACAGGTCCGAGTTTCTGGACGCTGAAGCGGCAGCGCAGGTCAGCCTGTTAGCCCCCGTGCTGTTTGGTGTCGCAGCGACCGCTCTGCATTCTGTCTCATTCGGGCTTGATCCGATGAAGAACAAGGGCATGGAGGGGGTCGACACCTTTCAGCAAGACCGAGTGGCGCGCGTGGTCGATGATGCCGAGAAACACTTGTCGGAAATGACGGATGCCATAAAACGCGCGGGCGATCGACGTGTCGAAGCCCGAGTCGAGCGATTTCAGGACACCGCACGTGACCTGTTCCGCACGGTCGAGGAAGACCCCCGCGATCTGGCCGGCGCAAGAAAATATCTGACTGTGTATCTACAGGGCGCGCGTGATGCGACTGTCAAATTTGCTGATGTCTATGCGCGCACCCGCGACGCGCAGGCACTGGCCGACTATTCCGCCCTTCTGGACGATCTGGAACAGAATTTTGCCGCGCGTACGCGGAAAATGCTATTGGATGACCGCAGTGATCTGACGGTCGAAATCGACGTGTTGCGTGAAAGATTGCAGCGCGAAGGCGTCCGGCTGGACTGACCGGCCATATTTGAGCGAGGAACATACCCATGTCCGATGAGATCAAGAACAAGGCAGTTCAGGCCGAGACTCTGGTACAGGAAGTCACCGCAGTTTCCCTACCCGAACCGCAAGCCGAAGTCGTGTCGTTGGAGGAAGCCGACGAACCCGTCAGCGCCGAAATTCGCAAGCGGATGAATGAAATCGACATGGACAACACCAATTCGATTGTCGCGTTTGGCTCGTCCGCTCAGGCCGAGCTGCAGGAAATCAGCCAGGCCATGCTTGCGGATGTGCGCAACAAGGATGTCGGCCCGGCCGGAGACAGCCTGCGCAATATCGTGACCACAATCCGCGGTTTCTCGGTCAGTGAACTTGACGTGCGGCGCGAGCGCAGCTGGTGGGAGAAACTGTTGGGCAGGGCTGCACCGTTTGCAAAATTCACAGCGCAATACGAAGAGGTTCAGGGCCAGATCGATCGCATTACCGACGATCTTCTGGGGCATGAGCATACGCTGCTCAAGGATATCAAATCTCTGGATCTGCTTTATGAGAAGACCTTGGGCTTTTATGACGAACTGGCGCTGTACATCGCTGCGGGCGAAGAGAAGCTGACCGAGCTGGACAGCCACGACATCCCTGAAAAGGAAGCCGAAGTTCAGGCCGCTCCGGAAGACCAGCAAGTGATGAAGGCACAGGAACTGCGTGACATCCGTGCGGCGCGTGACGACCTAGAACGCCGGGTTCATGACCTGAAACTGACACGACAGGTCACGATGCAGTCCCTGCCGTCGATCCGCTTGGTTCAGGAAAACGACAAATCGCTGGTCACCAAGATCAACTCGACACTGGTGAACACGGTCCCGCTGTGGGAAACGCAGCTGGCCCAGGCGGTTACGATACAACGCAGCGCCGAAGCCGCCGCCGCGGTGCGGGATGCCAACGACCTGACGAACGAGCTTTTGACTTCGAATGCGGCCAACCTGCGCGAATCGAACAAGATGATCCGCCAAGAGATGGAGCGTGGCGTGTTCGACATCGAAGCGGTCAAGCAGGCCAATGCCGACCTGATTGGCACCATCAACGAAAGCCTTGCCATTGCGGACGAAGGCAAGGCCAAACGCGCCGCAGCCGAAGCTGAGTTGCAGAAGATGGAAAAGGAACTGCGCGACACTTTGGCGGCCGCCAAAGCGCGCCGCGACGGAACCGGCGACACTGCCGGTACGGCGGTTCCCGGCTGAGGGCGGGATCGGCGTGCGGGCCTTCGGTTACTTGAAAGGGACCTTGGGGATGGTATCGCTTTTGGCTCTGGCCAATTGCGACGAGACCCTGACGTCATCCGTTGTTCCGCAACCTCGCCCGACACCCGCACCCGTGGCAGCCAATGCCTATGTGCCGCCGTCGGCCGCAAGCCAGGATCTGGCGCGTTTTTATCAGCGGGTTGAACGGGATTTGCTGGTGCGGGGGCTTTTGCGCACCGATGGGGGTGGCCCGGACACCCCCTATGATGCCGACGATCTGGCACGGAATTTCGAAGCGATTGCGTTCTACAGCGAATATCCGACGCAAAGCGTCGCGGCAGGCTCGCGTCAGACGGACGGGCAACTCAGCCGATGGTCCGGCTCTGTCCGCATACAGACCGAGTTCGGGCCCTCCGTGCTACCCTCTGCACGGCAGAAAGATGCAGATCAGGTGCGGTCCTTTGCCACCCGACTGGCCAGATTGACCGATCATCCGGTTTCCGTCGTCTCTCGCAACGCCAATTTCCATGTCTTTTTTGCAGGCAAGGATGACAGCGCCTATGTCGTGTCCCGCCTGAAGCAGCTGATCCCGAATATCAGTCAGGACTCGCTGAATCTGGTGGCCAATCCACGTGCTAATTTCGACTGTCTGGTGTTTGCATCGGCAACGACTTCATCACCACACAGATACGTACGTGCCGTATCCCTCATTCGGGCGGAATTGACGGATCTGGGTCGCCAAAGCTGCATTCACGAAGAAATTGCTCAGGGTCTTGGTTTGTCCAATGACAGCCCGGCAGCGCGACCTTCGATTTTCAACGATGATGACGAATTTGCCTTGCTGACCAGTCACGACGAAAAGCTGCTGACGATGTTGTATGACCCAAGGTTGCAGCCCGGCGTAGGCGTTGATGAAGCGCGGCCCATCGTACGAATAATCGCACATGAATTGATGGGGCAGTCGCTCTGACCCCAAGGACAGGAGAACCCAAATGGGAATATTCGATTTTCTGACCGGAGAATTCATTGATGTCATTCATTGGGTGGACGACACCCGCGACACGATGGTCTGGCGGTTCGAGCGTGAAGGCCACGAGATCAAGTATGGCGCCAAGCTGACCGTGCGCGAGGGCCAGGCGGCCGTATTCGTGCACGAAGGCCAACTGGCCGACGTGTTCACACCGGGCCTCTACATGCTTGAAACCAACAACATGCCGATCATGACGACGCTGCAACATTGGGATCACGGGTTCCAGTCGCCGTTCAAATCCGAGATCTATTTCGTCAACACGACCCGGTTCAACGATCTGAAATGGGGCACCAAGAACCCGATCATGCTGCGCGATCCCGAATTCGGCCCCACCCGGATCCGCGCCTATGGCACCTACACGATCCGGGTGAAGGACCCGGCCAAATTTCTGGTCGAGATCGTGGGCACCGACGGTGAATTCACGATGGACGAGATCAGCTTTCAAATCCGCAACATCATCGTGCAGGAATTCAGCCGGGTGATCGCGGGCTCGGGCATCCCGGTTCTGGACATGGCTGCAAACACCGCCGATCTGGGCAAGCTGATCGCGGCCGAGGTCTCGCCCGTGCTCGACGGTTATGGGCTGGAAATGCCGGAATTCTACATCGAAAACATCTCACTGCCGCCGGCGGTCGAGGCGGCGCTGGACAAACGCACCTCGATGGGGCTGGCGGGGGATTTGGGCAAGTTCACCCAGTATTCCGCGGCCGAGGCGATGACGGCGGCCGCCAGTTCCCCGAGCGGAGGCGGCGGCATGGGCGCTGGCCTTGGTATGGGAATGGGCATGGCGATGGCGAACCAGATGTCAAACATGGCAGCGGGTCGGCCGTCAGGCCCGTGGGGCGCGCCCGCGCCCGCTGCCCCGCAACCATCCACGCATGTGGCCCCGCCGCCTCCCCCGCCGGTGGAGCATGTGTGGCATATCGCGGTGGACGGACAGACCAGCGGCCCGTTCTCGAAGGCCAAGATGGGTCGCATGGCCAGTGAGGGCGAGATCACGCGCGACACCTACGTGTGGACGCCCGGTCAGGACGGCTGGAAGAAGGCGGGTGAGGTGCAGGAACTGGCGCAGCTGTTCACGATCCTGCCGCCTCCGCCGCCCGGGGCGTGAGGCATCGGCATGACCGCATCGCGGAAACGCTCGAAGACAGGCGGGCGCAAAGCGCCGCAGCCGCAATTCATCTGCCCTTGCTGCGACTATGTCACCCTAGCCGAGCGCGGGGCCTATCTTCACTATCCCCTCGACAAGTGACCACCTATGACCCAGCCTCCTGCCCCGCCATCCGGTTCTGCGGAACATCGTTTTCCATGTGACAATTGCGGCGCGGATTATCGATTCGACCCGCAATCCGGCACTCTGACCTGTGACCATTGCGGCCATTCCGAACCGATCGGTGCCGGCCCCTGGGGCGGCGCCAGCCTGCGCGAGCTGGATTTCGACGCTGCCATCGCCGACCGCCTGCCCGACAGCGAAATCGAAGAGACGCGGGTTCTGTCCTGCCCGAACTGTGCAGCGCAGGTTGAATTTGATCCCGACACCCATGCTGCGGAATGCCCGTTCTGCGCCACCCCGGTCGTGACGGACACCGGGGTGAACCGGCATATCAAACCGAAAGGCGTTCTGCCCTTTGCGCTGGACGAACGCGCCGCCCACAAGGCCATGAGCGACTGGCTGGGAAGGTTGTGGTTCGCGCCGAACGGGTTGAAAGATTATGCCCGCAAGGGTCGCAGGATGCAGGGCATCTATGTGCCCTACTGGACCTTCGACGCCGATACGAAGTCGGCCTATCGCGGAGAGCGCGGCATAGTCTACTATGAAACCCGCACCGTCATGCGGGATGGCAAACGGGTGCAACAACAGGTTCCCAAGGTCCGCTGGACGCCCAAGTCAGGCCGGGTGGCGCGATTTTTTGACGACGTATTGGTATTGGCCTCAAGGTCCCTGCCCAAGGCTTACACGGATGCTCTGGAGCCTTGGGATCTCCCGGCTCTGGAACCTTACCAGCCAGAGTACCTCGCCGGTTTTCGGGCCGAGGCCTATACGGTCGAGCTGAAAAATGGATATGCCGAAGCACGCGCATATATGGCCCGCGTGATCGAGCGGGACGTGCGTTTTGATATTGGGGGCGACAGGCAACGCATCCATGCAGTGGACACCGATGTGCGCGATGTCACGTTCAAGCATATCCTGCTGCCGGTGTGGTTGGCGGCGTACAAGTATCGCGGTCAGACGTATCGTTTCGTGGTGAACGGCCGGACAGGCCGGGTTCAGGGAGAGCGCCCTTGGTCGGCAATCAAGATCACGATCGCCGTTGTGCTTGGCCTGCTGGTTGCCGCGGGCATCGGATACCTGATGGCGACCGGACAGCAATGACCTTCGGGGGTTCCTCCGCCGAAAACTCCGCGGCGGAACCCCTTGAACATCCCCGGCTTCTCACCCATCCTGCCGCCGGCTGCCCCGGAGGAGAAGACGACGTGACCCTGGCCGACCTGAACACGCTTCTGACCGCGCGCCATTCCTGCCGCGCCTTTCGGCCCGACCCGGTGCCGCGTGGTGACATCGAACAGATCGTGGCCAGCGCGTCCCGGGTGCCAAGCTGGTGCAATGCGCAACCTTGGCAACTGGTCATCACCAGCAAAGACGAAACCGACAGGTTCCGCGACGCGATGTCAAACGAAGCCAGGAACGGCACGCCGGCCCCCGATCTTCCTTTTCCCGTTTCCTACTCCGGCGTGTATCAAGACCGGCGCCGGACGTGCGGCTGGGCGCTTTACAACGCGGTTGGCATAGAACGGGGGGACCGCGAAGGTTCGGCGCAGCAAATGATGCAGAACTTCGCCCTCTTTGGCGCACCACATTGTGCCATCATCTCAAGCCCGGCAGAGCTGGGACCTTATGGTGCAATGGATTGCGGCGGCTTTGTCACGGCTTTTGCGCTCGCCGCTCAGGCATTGGGCGTGGCAACCATCCCGCAAGCGGCATTGGCGGCGTACAGCCCTTTTTTGCATCAGTATTTTCAGATCCCCGATGACCGGCTGATCCTGTGCGCAATTTCCTTTGGCTATTCGGATATGGATCATCCTGCAAACAGCTTCCGTACGGAACGCGCGGCATTGGGTGACTTTGTGGACTGGCGCGGCTAAACCGTCGCTCAGGCAGGCTCAACGTTTCGGGGGGAGGAACCAAGTGCGCGCATTGCTGCAAAGGGTGACACAGGCCAAAGTGTCGGTCGAAGGCACCGTCATCGGCAAAACTGGCCCCGGGCTCATGATTCTTGTCTGCGCCATGCAGGGCGACAGCAAGGCACAGGCAGAAAAACTGGCCGAAAAAACCGCGAAACTGCGGATTTTCAAGGATGACGCCGGCAAGATGAACCGCTCGCTTCTGGATGTTGAAGGATCTGCTTTGGTGGTCAGCCAGTTCACACTGGCGGCGAACACCTCCAGCGGCAATCGCCCCGGATTTTCAAACGCAGCCCCGCCCGAGTTGGGAGAGCAGTTGTACAAGGTCTTCGCAGAGCACCTTGCCGCGCAGGGTATCGCGGTGGAAACCGGACAGTTCGGCGCGGACATGGCGGTTGAGCTTGTAAATGACGGGCCGGTCACGATCTGGGTGGAGAATTGATGGATATTGAAAAGCAAGCTGTCAGGTTGTGGCAGGCCGGTGTTGATGCCGTCGGCGGGTATAAGGCCACCCTGGCCGCCTTGCCTGATGTCCCGAAACCAGACCGTATTCTGGCCGTGGGCAAACCCGCCGCAGCCATGGCGCGGGCTGCGCTGGAGCATTTCGGCGCCATCCCCACGCTTGTGGTCACCAAAGACGGGCATGGCCACGACCTGCCGGCCGGGGTCGAGGTGATCGAAGCGTCACACCCCGTTCCGGACGACCGCAGCCTGGCGGGCGGACGGGCACTGCGCCTGGCCATGGAACAGATGGGGCCCGGATCACATGTTCTGCTGCTGGTCTCGGGCGGCGCGTCATCCCTGGCCGAGGACCTGCTTCCCGGAACATCGCTGGCGGATCTCGAGGCGTTGAACCGCGAACTGTTGTCCAAAGGGCTGGATATCCGCGCAATGAATGCCGAGCGGCGCAAGCTGTCGCGTATCAAGGGCGGCGGCCTCCTATCCCATTTCGCCGGAGACCGCGCCACGGTTCTGGCGATTTCGGATGTGCCCGGAGACGATCTGAACGTCATCGGTTCCGGGATCGGAGCATTGCCCGACAAGCATTCCTTTGACGCCAGCACCCGGATCGTCGCTTCGAACGCGCATGCCCGCAATGCCGCTGTCAAAGCAGCGGAAACAATGGGGCTGAGAGTTTTGACCAATGATGAGGCCCTGCACGACGACTATTTGCAGGTCGCGGCGCGTCTTGGGCCCATGCTGCGTGGAATGGAAAAGGGCGTGATGATCTTTGGCGGAGAACCGACCGTGGTCTTGCCTGATCACCCGGGACGTGGCGGCAGAAATCAGGCCCTTGCGCTTGCTTTGGCAAAAGAGATCGCGGGACAAACGGATCTTGCGGTGATTGTGGGCGGCACCGACGGCACGGATGGCCCGACCAATGCGGCGGGTGGAATCATAACAGGGACAACCTGGGGTGAGGGCGCCGAACGCGCCCTTCAAAACGCCGATAGCGGGTCTTTCCTGGAAAAAGTCCAAGGCCTGCTGACAACCGGGCCAACCGGCACCAATGTCATGGATCTGGTTGTCGCGATACGTGGATGAATTGACGCTTATCATGCCGCTTTGGCCCGCAATCGACCAGAAACTACCCGAAAATGCAGAATGTATCTGAACACCCACTCAGCAATTGCCGCACACCGGGCAACAAAGCGAAGGCTTCGGCCTTCGGCATTTAGGAGAAATAACCTTGCCCGGTTCGCGGAAATAAGCCAACGTTGACTCATGCGTCAACAAAAAGCCCCCCAAGGGGCTGGAACCACTCAATAGGGAGACACTCAATGAATGAACAAATAACGCATATGGCCGGTCAGGTCACAGCCGGGAAGATGACTCGCCG
Source organism: Ruegeria sp. A4 (assembly GCF_056543025.1). Taxonomy (NCBI): domain Bacteria; kingdom Pseudomonadati; phylum Pseudomonadota; class Alphaproteobacteria; order Rhodobacterales; family Roseobacteraceae; genus Ruegeria; species Ruegeria sp. A4. The sequence continues at coordinate 1,424,153 of NZ_JBQGAW010000001.1, forward strand.
CGAATTCATGGGGAAAGCCGCGGCCCTGGGTGTTTCGGCGGCGGTGGCCAGCACGATGTTCGCAGACGCAGCACGCGCAGCTGGCCCGAAAAAAGGCGGTGACCTGAAATTTGGCCTTCAGGGTGGCGAATCCACCAACTCGCTTGATCCCGCGACCTATGCCAGCTCGGTTCCGTTCCAGAACGGCAAACAGTTTGGCGACCAGCTTGTGGAAGTTGCACCCGATGGGTCCATCGAACCGCGTCTGGCGGAAAGCGTCGAAGGCAGCGCGGATGCCAAGGTTTGGACGTTCAAACTGCGTCAGGGTGTCGAATTCCACAACGGCAAAACCATGACCAGCGAGGACGTGCTGAAGACAATGCAGCGCCACTCGAACGAAGACTCCAAGTCTGGTGCCCTTGGTATCATGAAGGGCATCGAGTCAATGAAAGCCGATGGCGACAATTTCCAGGTCACTCTGTCCGAGCCAAACGCTGACCTTCCGTATCTGATGGCCGACTACCACCTGATCATTCAGCCCGATGGCGGCATGGACAATCCCGGAGCAGGTATCGGAACCGGACCGTACAAGGTGGAAGTAGACGAACCCGGTGTGCGCCACTTGTTCACAAAATACGAGAACCACTGGAACTCTGATTTTGGTAACTTCGACAGTGTTGAAGTCGTGGTTATCAATGACGCAACAGCGCGTACCGCTGCATTGCAATCGGGTCAGGTCCACGCCATCAACCGTGTTGAACCAAAGGTCGCGGACCTGCTGGGGCGCGCACCCAATCTGACCGTGCACTCGACCGCTGGCCGCGGCCACTATGTCTTTATCATGCACTGCGATACCGCACCGTTCGACAACAACGAACTGCGCACGGCCCTGAAGTATGCCATCAACCGTGCGGATCTAGTGGACAAAGTACTGCGCGGCTATGGCTCGATCGGTAACGACATGCCGATTAACGCAGCCTATCCACTGTTTGACGAGACAATCGAACAGCGCGAGTTCAGCGTGGAAAAAGCCGCCGAGCACTACAAGAAGTCCGGTCATGACGGTTCGCCGATTATTCTTCGTGTTGCAGACGGTGCCTTCCCGGGTGCCGTGGATGCCGCAGCCCTTTTCCAACAGACGGCGGCCCAGGCTGGAATTCCGCTGGAAATCAAGCGCGAGCCAAATGACGGCTACTGGTCCGAGGTTTGGAACGTACAGCCCTTCTGTGCCTCTTACTGGGGCGGTCGTCCGGTGCAGGACCAGATGTATTCGACCGCGTATCTGTCGACGGCTGACTGGAACGATACACGTTTCAAAGTTCAGGCATTTGACGACCTGCTGTTCGCGGCTCGTGCAGAACTGGATGTCGAGAAACGCAAGGGCATCTATAGCCAGATGGGCCGCATGGTCCGTGATGAAGGCGGTCTGATTTGCCCGATGTTCAACGATTTTGTCGAAGGTGTCAGCAACCAACTGGATGGTTGGGAAAGCGACCCGACACAGGAAATGATGAACGGCAACATGTCCCGCAAAATGTGGTTCGTCTGATACGGGCATCGGATAATGCATCCTATCATAAAACTGGTTTCCCAGCGCCTCGCGCTGGGAATTCTATTGCTGTTCGGCGCTTCGGCCTTGATTTTTGGCCTTACCGAAGCTCTTCCCGGAGACGCCGCGCAAGCCGTCCTGGGGCAGTCCGCAACCCCCGAGGCCTTGGCCAACCTTCGCGAAGAAATGGGCCTGAACCGCCCGGCCCTGACCCGTTATTTTGAATGGCTGGGCGGCATCGTTCAGGGCGACCTTGGCCAATCGCTGACCAACAAGCTTGATATTGCCGAGAGCATCGGAAAACGCCTCGGGAACACGTTGTTCCTGGCTTGTGTCGCGGCAATCGTATCCGTCCCGCTTGCGATCTTTCTGGGTCTGCTGGCTGTCCGGTTCCGCAATCGCTGGCCCGACAAACTGATTTCCGCCGTCACGCTGACGACGGTTTCCATCCCCGAGTTCCTGATCGGCTACGTCGTGATCTACTACATCTCGGTCAAGCTGGGATGGTTTTCCTCGCTTGCGATGATCAATGACTCGATGTCGTTCTGGCAAAAGCTGAACGCGATTGCGCTGCCGGCCTTCGTTCTGACACTGGTGGTCCTGGCGCAGATGATGCGGATGACCCGCGCTGCAATTCTGAACCTCATGCAATCAGCTTACATCGAAACCGCCGAACTCAAGGGCCTGAGCACATTTCAGGTCATCGCGCGGCATGCCTTTCCCAACGCAATTTCGCCCATCGTGAACGTTGTCATGCTGAACCTCGCCTACCTCGTTGTCGGCGTCGTCGTGGTCGAAGTCGTGTTCGTCTATCCCGGCATGGGGCAGTACCTTGTGGACGCAGTGACCAAGCGTGACGTGCCGGTTGTTCTGGCCTGCGGCGTGGTGTTCGCGGCTGTTTACATCGGCCTGAACATGGTCGCGGATATCGTCTCGATCCTCGCCAACCCAAGACTGAGGCATCCGAAATGAAAAACATCCCTATTTCGGCTCTGATTGGCCTCATGTTCACCGGTGCCTATTTCTTCGTGGCCATTGCTGCCCCGTTGATCGCGCCTTACGGGATGGCAGAAGTGGTCGGCGATGTATGGGAGCCGGCCAGCGCCGAGCACCTGCTGGGTACCGACAATATCGGCCGCGACCTGCTGACCCGCATGATCTATGGCGGCCGCACGACGATCTTCATTGCCGCCGCAGCGACGTTGCTCAGCTTCTTGACCGGTACATCGCTTGGTCTTCTGGCCGCCGTTCTGGGCGGTTGGGCGGATCAGGCGCTTAGCCGGACGGTCGATCTGATCATGTCGATCCCTACCCTGATCCTTGCGCTGGTCATTCTGGCCATCGTTCCGGTCACCGTTCCGATCCTGATTCTTGTCATGGGCCTTCTGGATGCGACACGTCCCTATCGCCTTTCGCGCTCCGTCGCCGTGGATATCAACGTGATGGACTATGTCGAAGCCGCGAAACTGCGTGGTGAGGGGCGGACATGGATCATCTTCCGGGAAATCCTGCCGAACGCATTGTCACCGCTGGTGGCCGAGTTCGGCCTGCGGTTCATTTTCATGGTCCTGTTCATCTCGACCCTGTCCTTCCTGGGTCTCGGCGTTCAACCGCCGCTGGCCGACTGGGGTGGCATCGTGAAGGAAAACAAGGACGGCATCGTGTATGGCATTGGCGCGGCCCTGTACCCCGCGGTGGCCATCGCGACGCTCGCGATCTCGGTCAACCTTGTGGCTGACTGGATCCTGAACCGAACCACATCGCTGAAAGGAGGTCGGGGATGAGTGATACCCTTCTCAAGGTCCGTGACCTCAAGATCGGTGCGACCGTTTACCCACCGGGAGAGAAACCCCATGACATCGAAATCGTGCACGGGGTCAGCTTTGACCTCGAGCGCGGCAAAGTGTTGGGTCTGATCGGTGAATCCGGCGCTGGGAAATCCACCATCGGTCTTGCCTCGATGGCCTATGGCCGGGGTGGCGTCAAAATCACCGGCGGCGAGGTCTGGGTCAACGGGCGCGACATCCTGAAATCATCGCATGGCGATATTCGGAATCTGCGCGGGGGTGAGGTTGCCTATGTCTCGCAATCTGCCGCTGCGTCGTTCAACCCGGCCAAGAAGATCATGGATCAGGTTGTCGAAGCGGCTGTCGAGCACAAGAAGTTTTCGCGCAAAGAGGCCGAGGCCCGCGCGCGTGAGCTGTTCGCAAAGCTGGGCCTGCCTGACCCTGACAACATCGGCAACCGTTATCCGCACCAGGTTTCGGGCGGTCAGTTGCAGCGTTGCATGACCGCATTGGCGCTGTGTCCTGAACCCGATCTGGTGGTGTTCGACGAACCGACGACGGCGCTGGATGTGACCACCCAGATCGATGTTCTTATGGCGATCAAGGATGCCATACGCGACACCGGCGTTGCCGCTTTGTACATCACGCATGACCTGGCGGTTGTTGCGCAGGTCAGCGACGATATCATGGTTTTGCGGATGGGTGACACAGTCGAATATGGCAGCACCGATCAGATCATCAACAACCCGCAGGAAGAATATACTCAGGCTTTGGTCTCGGTGCGTTCGATCGAGCACGAAGAAAAGCAGCCCACACCGGAACCGCTGCTTACCGTTGACGGGATCACCGCGCGCTACAAGGGGCTGAACTTCGACGTGCTGCACAACGTCAATGTCGAGCTTCATCCGGGGCAGACGCTGGCGGTCGTGGGCGAATCCGGTTCGGGCAAATCCACGCTGGCCCGGGTGATCACCGGCCTGTTGCCGCCGCGCGATGGCGAGATCCGTTTTGCCGGTCGCACGCTGTCGCCGGACCTTGCGGGGCGTTCTCGGGAGGATCTGCGCGAGTTGCAGATGATCTATCAGATGGCGGACGTGGCAATGAACCCACGCCAGACCGTCGGCACCATCATCGGCCGCCCGTTGGAGTTCTATTTCAACATGCGTGGTGCTGAAAAGCGCAAGCGGATCATCGAGCTGTTGGATGAGATCGAGTTGGGCGAAAAGTTCATCGACCGCTATCCTGCGGAACTGTCCGGAGGTCAGAAACAGCGTGTCTGTATCGCCCGGTCACTGGCAGCCAAGCCCAAGATGATCATCTGTGACGAGGTCACTTCGGCACTGGATCCGCTGGTGGCAGACGGGATCCTCAAGCTGCTGCTGGACCTGCAAAAGATCGAAGATGTGGCCTATCTGTTCATCACCCATGATCTGGCGACGGTCCGCGCGATCAGCGACAGCATCGCGGTGATGTATCAGGGTCGTGTGGCCCGTTATGGCTCGAAGAGCCAGGTGCTGAGCCCGCCCTTCGACGATTATACCGATCTGCTGCTCAGTTCGGTGCCTGAAATGCATCTGGGCTGGCTGGAAGAGGTTGTCGCCCATCGCAAGATGGAAAGCGCCGGCAACTGATCGGTTCGTGACATTTCGATGAAGCTTTGAAATCCCGGCGCCTTGTTTGAAGACAGGTGTCGGGATTTTGCTATTGGGGGCGCAAAGTGGCAGCCCGAGGACGTCAAATCTCTTAGGGTCGCCGGAACGCAATGTCTCTCAAAGGGCTTCGACATGGACCGCAAGCTACTTCTCATCATTCTGGACGGTGTCCCCTATCGCAACTTTCGCCGCCTGTTCGGCAATCTCGAAGGCTGGGTCGACAGCGGAGAAGCACGGCTTTGGAAACTCCGCGCGGTGCTGCCCTCGACATCGGCCAGTTGCTATGCGTCGATCCACACCGGCGTGACGCCGCAAGAGCATGGCTGTACCGGAAATGGAAACGTCTTCCGGCTAAGCCACAAGGACGTGTTCAGCCAGGTGCGTGAAGCCGGTGGTGTGACCGGGGCGGTGACACACAGCTATTGGTCGCAGTTCTTCAACCGTCATCCCTTCGATTACGTCCGCGACATCGAATATGACGAGCCCGAAAGCGCGACGATCAACCATGGCCGTTTTCACAGCATGACGGGCTATGGCAAAGCCAATCAGATGACGCCATCCGATGTCGACCTGTATGCCACTCTGACCAATCTGTGCCTTCGTTTCGGGCTGGACTATGGCATTCTGCACACCTGCACGCTGGACAGTATGGGCCACCGTTTCTTCCACGATTGTGAAGAAATGGATCACGCTTGCTTTGTCGCCGACGAGATGCTGGCCCCTTTCATCCCCCGCTGGCGCCAATTGGGATATGAAGTGATCGTCACCGCGGATCATGGCCAGGACGAGCGCGGCCACCACGGTGGGCGCGGCCCGCTGCAACAGGAAACGGCGCTGTACTATTTCGGTGACGCAGAAGGGCCAGACGCCGAGACCGTCATAAGCCAGTTGCAATTGGCCCCGACCATCCTGAGCCGAATGGGTGCCCCCATTGCAGAGACAATGAAGGCCGAACCGTTTCTGCGGTAATGGTCATGCGGCTTCGGGGCCGCTTATGCGGCCTTCGCCGCCACCACTGTCGCAAATACCTGGTATCCGTAAAGCGACCCGTTTCGAGCACGTCTTTCGTGCTCGGCCGCAAGCCCCTCAGCCAGTTCTTTTCCGATATCACCCCGCTCGTACATTTGCTTGGTGGTCAGGTCGACCCAAGGCAACATCTGCTCGGCTGTCGAGACAACTCTGCTCTGCACGTCAAAATGTGTCACGGAAAGCCCGGCCTCGGAAATCATTGACCTGAGTTTTGCGACGACAAAAGGATCGGTCACAAACTCGCGTACAAATTCCTTTGCACACATATCCAGAGGATCATTCGGAAAGGCACTGAAGGTCGCTTTTGAGAAATCAGCGTCACATACAATCAAGATCCCATCGGGTTTCAACACTCTGAAGGCCTCGGCAACCAACGATTTGGGGTCTTCAACATGCGTGAGCACCGTGTGCATGATGACCGCATCGACGGCATCATCCTCCAGCGGAAGCGCGGCACCGTCGGCAACCTTGAAAGTCAGGTTCGAATACTCTTTGGCCCGCATGTTGGCTTCCGAGACAAATCCCTTCGAAGGTTCGAAACCTATGACCTTCGCCCGGTGGCAGTGTGTTGCGATGCGACGTGTGACGGCGCCTGCACCGGCGCCAACCTCAACAACCGTCGATGCATCCGTGACGTTCAGATGACCCAGATACGCGGCCACGATCCGCTCCATCGTCGGGTCCGCTTGCCGCTGGTCCATCGAATCCGCAAACAGCTTGATGAATTCTGGCCCTGCGGCATCGACGTTCTGAAAGGGGTCGGCCATAAGGTAAGATCTCCTCGGATAATTTGAGTGAGCTTACCACAGCCAGCCGGTTTTCGGCATACAGGCCCCAAAAGGACCCGAGCCTTCAAATCCCTGCATCAGTCGTAGGACCAGATCCCCTGCCCCAGCGCTTCTATCGCAACCGAGATACGCTCGAAACTGTCGGCCGCACGTTTCACCGCGGTTCGTGCGCGCAGATAGCCGTGCACAAGACCGAATTCATTGATCCAGTGGGCCTTCCCGCCCGCCGTATTGATCCGACTGCAATAAACTTGCCCGTCGTCACGCAGCGGATCGCAATCAGCCGTTACCACCACCGTCGGCGGCAGGTTTGAAAAGTCACTGTCCTGCAATGGCGCATAGGTCGGATCGCCCTGGGGCGGATCGCCCGCGCATCGGACGGTTTCATAGAACCTGATTTCGTCCAACGTCAGCAAGGGGGCCTGGGCATGTTCCTGGTAGGACCCCTGACTGCGGTCCCCTCCGAGGCCCGGATAGATCAGCACCTGCCCCAGGATCCCGTCCAAACGCCCGCGCGCGTAGTGGGATACGGCAGCAGCCAGATTTCCACCGGCGCTGTCGCCGGCCAAAATCAAAGGGTCTCCGAATTCGTTTGCGGCCCAGTTCGCAGCGCTCCAACAGTCGTCAAACTGTGCCGGGTGCACATGTTCAGGGCACAGCCGGTAATCGAAGGCAACGACCCGGTACCCGGTTTGGGCGCATAATTCAGCGCAAACATCGTCGTGACTTTCCAGACCACCAACAACGAAACCGCCACCATGAAAATAGATGACGGTTCGGGTTGGTTGCCCGGCAGAGTAAATTCGAACCGGAACACCATCGGCCGCCCGGTCCTGAGTTTCCACGCCAGCCGGGCGTGGTTGGCGAAAGTCCTGACACATGGTGTCATAGACACGGCGCTGATCCTCGATCGACAGCTCGACCGCGTCATCGGGATAGCTTTCGGCCGTGCGACGTATGAACGCCCAGGTTTCTTCGTCGATCAGGCGTTCATAGTCCATTGTCCCTCCGGCTTATTCAGACCACTCCCATGGCCGGGTGTATACGCCCAGCACTTTTGCGACATCGTCTTCCGAAGATCCGTTCGCGTCAAGCTGCGCAACGAGGCCGCGTTTCTTGTCATCAATGACGGAAACCACCCGCGCCGCCAAACCGGCATCCTCGAGGGCGCCGTTGTAGATACGAGTGATGGCCTGTTTCCGAAGTTCAGGCTTGAACACCTTGCCAACGGCCGTTTTGGGCAGCTCATCCAAAATGGTCATGTGCTTGGGTTGCGCCGCGCGTTCGTGCACGTGAACCTTGCAGTAATCCATCAGCTCTTTTTCGGTGACAGACGCGCCTTCGACCAGTTCGACAAAGGCGCAGGGAACTTCACCGGAATGCGCATCCGGCTGGCCGATGGCACCGGCAAAAGCGACGGCCTCGTGACCCAGCAAAGCCTCTTCGATCTCGGCAGGGTCGATGTTGTGACCGCCACGAATGATCAGGTCCTTCGCGCGACCGGTGATCCATAGATACCCATCTTCGTCGAAGCGCCCCAGATCGCCCGTGCGCAGGTACTTGTCGAAGTGATAAAGGTTAACGTTCTTGTCGGCCTCGGTATAAGTATTGCCCGCATAGACACCCGGGTTCGAGATGCAGATCTCACCGATTTGATCAGTGTCGCACTCGGTCGGTCCGTCTGGCCCATCCTGCAAGATCTTGACGTCTGTATAGGGGAACGGAATACCGATCGATCCGATCTTTTTCTCACCATCCACCGGGTTGCACGAAACCAGACACGTGGCCTCTGTCAGACCGTACCCTTCGACAATGGTGACGCCGGTCGCTTCTTCAAAGCGGCGGAACAGTTCCACCGGCAGCGGGGCCGAGCCCGAGAAGGCCGTTTTTACGCTTGAGATATCGGCATCGACCGGGCGCTGCATCTTGGCTGAAATCGCGGTTGGCACGGTGATGATGAAGCTCACCTTCCAACGCTCGATCAGCTTCCAGAAATTGTCGAATACTCCATCGCCGCGATATCCCTGTGGTGTAGGGAAAACCACATGGGCACCGGATGATACGGCCGCCATCACAATCACATGCACCGCAAAAACGTGGAACATGGGCAGCGGGCACATGATGACGTCGTTTTCGTCAAACAGAAGCGTGTTTCCCAACCAGCCGTTGTAGATCAGGCCAGAATACTTGTGCTGCGCCACCTTCGGCATACCCGTGGTGCCGCCGGTATGGAAATAACAGGCGACACGATCTTCCTTGCTGTCTTCAAACGTCAGCGTCGTCGGTTGCTTGGCCAGTTCCGTGTGGAAGTTCTTGTAATCCGCATGGGCAAGCTTTTCCTTGTCGCCCATCTTGGGGCGCAGAAACGGCACCAGCCATGATTTGGGCGGGGTCAGATACCGGTTCAGATCGATTTCCAGAATGGTATTGACCTTGGGTGCGTGGCGCACCGCCTCTTCGACCTTCTGCGCGACATCTGTTTTCGGGAAAGATTTCAGCGTCACCACGACCTTGGCGCCGGTCTCGCGCAGGATCGCGGCAATCTGTTCCGGTTCAAGCAAGGGGTTGATCGGGTTCACGATCCCCGCAACCGCGCCGCCCATCATCGTCACCAGTGTCTCGTTGCAGTTGGGCAGCACATAGGCGACCACGTCCTTTTCACCCACACCCAGCGAGCGGAACAGGTTCGCCGCCTGGTTGACCTGAGCCAGAAGTTGCGACCAGGTCAGAGTCTCGGCCTTGTCATTCGGGCCCGAGAACAGTTGGAAGCTCATGGCATTGTGGTTGGGGAACTTCCCTGCTGTGCGCGACAAAAGCTGATGGAAGGTGACGGGCAAATCCCGATCCTCCCACGGCATTTCCTGTTCCATGCGCTTCTTGTCTTCCAAACCCACAAAGGCCATGTGGTTCCTCCCGTATTATTCTCCCGCGTTTTGCGCGGGCTTGTTGTTCGCAACCAAGATGGAAGCAAAACGAACCTCGCGCAAGCGAGGCCTTAGCCTTCAAGGGGAGTAAAATGTAGAATGACGCTACGGCGAATTCGCAAGTGCCGGAGCGTCACTCTTATTCTGCGGCGACACCATCGGTGAACTGCAACCGGGCAAGGCGTGCATACAGCCCGTCCTGAGACACCAGATCCTCGTGACTGCCTTGTGCAACGATGCGGCCTTCCTCTAGCACGATGATGCGGTCCGCTTTCTTAACGGTCGCCAATCTGTGCGCGACGATCAGGGTCGTGCGCCCGGCACGCATCTTGTCCACCGCGCCCTGCACTGCGCGTTCGCTTTCCGCATCCAGCGCTGAAGTCGCCTCGTCCAGCAGCAGAACCGGCGCGTCGCGCAGGATTGCGCGGGCAATGGCAATACGCTGCTTCTGCCCGCCAGACAGCATGACACCGCGTTCGCCGACAAAGCTGTCATATCCTTGGGGCAAGGCCGCAATAAAATCATGCGCGGCAGCGGCCCGGGCGGCGGCCTCGACTTCAGCATCCGAGGCATCCAGACGGCCAAAGCGGATGTTTTCCCGCGCGGATGCAGCAAAGATCACAGGATCCTGAGGCACCAGAGCCATGTGGCGGCGGAAATCTGACCGGTTGATGTCGCGCAGATCAAGACCGTCCAGCGTCACGCGGCCCGAGTTCGGATCATAGAACCGCTGGATCAGTTGGATCACGGTTGTTTTTCCTGCCCCGGATGGCCCGACGAATGCGACCGTCTCGCCTGGCTTCACCAGAAGTGACAGATGATCCAATGCAACCGTATCGGGCCGCGCGGGATAGCGGAAGCTGACATCTTCAAACCGGATTTCGCCCTGAATGTTCTTGGGAAGCGCTTTGGGATTGGCAGGGTCGGTCACGGTATCTTCTGCATGCAGCAGCTCGACCAGACGTTCGGTGGCCCCCGCGGCACGCTGAAGTTCGCTCCAGATTTCGGACAGGGCGGCGACCGAGCCCGCCATGATGATCGAATAGATGACGAACTGGATCAGAACGCCTTCGGTCATCACGCCATTTCGTACGTCATTGGCACCCATCCACAGAACGCCCACGATGCCCGAGAAAACCAGGAAGATCACGATCACCGTCAGCACCGCGCGGGTCTGTATGCGGCGCAGCGAGACGCTGTAAGATGTCTCGGTCATCTCACTGAATTGCTGGCGGCTGGCCTGTTCATGAGAAAATGCCTGAACGGTCTGTACCGCACCCAATGCCTCACCCGCGTTGCCGGACGAGGCCGCGATCCAGTCCTGATTCTCGCGGCTGATCACGCGCAGACGGCGACCAAGTACAAGGATCGGCACGATGACCACCGGGATCAGCAACAATACCAGCCCGGTCAGCTTGGCGGATGTCAGTAGCATCAGAACCAGCCCACCGACGAACATCAGTATGTTTCGCAGGGCAATGGACACGGACGAGCCGAGAACAGATTGGATCAGCGTCGTGTCAGTGGTGATCCGGCTCAGCACCTCACCGGTCATGATTCGCTCATAGAATTCCGGGCTCATGCCGATGACCCGATCAAACACCGCCTTGCGGATATCGGCCACTACCCGTTCGCCCAGACGGGTCACAAGCGCATACCGAATACCGGTGCCCACGGCCAGAACGGCAGCGATGACCAGCGCGGCCAGAAAATACCAATCCAGAAGCTCTCCATCCTGAATTCGGAAATTGTCGACCACGCGCCGCACCGCCAATGGCAGCGTCAGGGTCATGCTGGCCGTCAGAATCAACGCCAGCGTCGCGCCGATCATCAGGAATTTGTAGGGTTTCATGAACGGCCAAAGCGAGGCCAGAACCCCAATCTTCTTTGAACGGGCGCGTTCCTCGGAGGCTCCGGGCGCGGCGGTATGCGTTGGCTTGCTGGCGGCTTGTCTTGCCATGTCTGGCCCTTGTATCCTGAACCGTACTGAGTGACCGCTTTCTTGGAGGTAGCGGCAGGTATGGTCAAGCATCACAACCGCAATCGGCAGGTCGAAAGGGCCATTTGACGCAGAATTTCAGGGAAGGCGTGGAGCGGGTAGACGGAATCGAACCGACATAGCCTGCTTGGAAGGCAGGGGCTTTACCATTAAGCTATACCCGCAAATGGTTTGCGCTGGTTAAGTCATGCTTTCGGGATCGTCAAGCCGGAAGTGGCAAATTTAGTGGCGCAATTCTTCCGACACTGCTCGGCCCGTCAGTCCTGATTGCGAAATATCCGGGTCGAGGAAAAGAACCGCTCCAGTTCTTCGATCCGCTCCTTGCTTTCTTCCCAACGTGCCTCCTGCACTTCGGCAATCAGCGTTTCCGAGATCAACTGCAACGCAATGGTCGAATCCCAACTGGATGGCGCCTCGACCAATGCGTGGAAAGAATAATTGGCGGTCTTTCCGATCGGCGAACCCCATTGGTCCGTAAACAGAACAACGGTGACGCCGCGGCCCGAGGCAACCTGTGCCAGCTTCTCCAGATGCGCCTCGTAACGGCGGATGTCGAAGATCACCAGAACGGATGATTCATCCATATCTAGAAGGTATTGCGGCCAGACATTCGCCGAATTGCCCAGCATCGTGACGTTGGGCCGGATGATCTGCATGTGATTGAACAGATAATCCGCATTTGACCGCGTGATGCGGCCACCAACGACGTAAAGATGACGCTCTGTCTCGGCTAAAAGACGCGCGACGGCATCGAACATCTCTTTGTCCAGACGTTCCAGCGTGTGGCGCATGTTGGTCCATACCGCCTGGGCAAAACGCGTTGTCGGGTGTTCCGCCTCGTCATCCACAACCCAGGCGTCCCGTTTCGAGATCGGCTTCTTGATCTGCGCCGCAACCTCTTCGCGCAGCGCATCCTGCAAGTCGGGGAACCCGTCAAATCCAAGCTTGCGCGCCATGCGAATGACGGTCGGGGTCGAAACCTGCGCCGCAGCGGCCAGCTTGGTGATCGATTGCAAACCGGCCATCGGATAATCCTGCAACAGGACCGAGGCCAATTGACGTTCAGACCGTGTCAGATCGTCCAGCTCATCCTGAATCCTCTGTTTGACAAGTTTGGCAACGGTGGCCATCGGCGCCCTCGTTTCTTGAATTTGTTACAGAATATGTTCGTTTGAAATTTTGTCTACAGAAATTTTCTTGACAGGTGAGAAGTTGCTGTAACAAATGCTACCTATGCGTCACGAGACCGAGTCATCATTGCTTTTGCCGACCGAAGCCCCGGCAGCCCGCGTGCTCAATGCGCACGGTCGCGCGCCTGCCGTGCTGATATGCGAACATGCAAGCCGGTTTATTCCGGCCGCGCTGGATGGACTGGGGCTGGATGAGGCGGCGGCCAGCTCTCACGCGGCCTGGGACATCGGCGCGCTGGACCTGTCGGTGGAGCTGATGGGCGCTTTGGATGCGCCGCTGGTCCACTCGCGCGTCAGTCGCCTTGTTTATGACTGCAACCGCCCGCCCGAACGCGAAGATGCCATGCCGCAAGTCAGCGAAGTGTTTTCCATTCCCGGCAACATGAACCTGACAGATGCTCAGCGCGCCCAGCGGGTTCGCGACGTGTATGAACCTTTCAAAACGCTGGTTTCATCCACTTTGGACGAACGGCCTGAACCTCCGGTTGTCATCACGATCCACAGCTTCACGCCCGTCTACAAGGGAACCCCCCGAACGGTAGAGCTGGGGATTCTTCATGACGAAGACGACCGCGCCGCGCAGCTGATGCTGAGCCACGCGGAAAGCTCGGGATTGCGCGTGGCTTTGAACGAACCTTACTCGGCGACGGATGGCGTCACGCACACGTTGCGCGAACACGCGGTCCGGCGCGGGCTTCCAAATGTCATGATCGAAGTCCGAAACGATCTGATCGACACAGCAGAAGGCGTAAACCGCATTGCGGGATTGCTTACGCCAATTCTGCAATCGGTCATCCAAGACTTATCGCACGCAGAGGCGAAACCATGAGAGCAGAGGTATCGGGATGAATTTCATGCGGGGATATGTGGCGGTCATTGACCGCACGAACCGCTGGATCGGACGCTTCGTCATGTACGGCATCTTCGTCATGATGGGCATCCTCCTGTGGTCCTCGATTTCAAAAACCTTTTTCCTGCCATCGCTGTGGACCCTGGAAATGGCCCAGTTCGCAATGGTCGCATATTACATTCTGGGCGGACCCTATTCGATCCAGATGGGGTCCAACGTCCGCATGGACCTTCTGTACGGCGAATGGTCCGACCGTCGTCGCGCGTGGACGGATGCGATCACCGTCCTTTTCCTGATCATCTACCTGGGCGTGATGATCTACGGCGGATACGACTCGCTGAGCTATTCGCTGCAATATGGCGAACGCAGCCCGACCGCGTGGCGACCATATCTGTGGCCAATCAAGGTCATCATGGTCGTGGGGCTGTTTCTGATGTTGCTTCAGGCGATCTCGGAACTGTTCAAAGATATACTGCGCCTCAGGGGCGATGACATCCCGCGCGAGGTGATCTGATGTCTTACGAATTGATCGCCATCCTGATGTTTTCGACCATGATGCTGATGCTGCTGACCGGGCAGCGCGTTTTTGGCGCGATTGGTTTTGTCGCCGTGATGGCCGCCCTGTTTCTGTGGGGGGATCGCGGCGGCTATGACATTGGCTTTTCGGCCGCCATGAAGCTGATGAAATGGTATCCGCTGCTGACCCTGCCGATGTTCATCTTCATGGGCTACGTTCTGGCCGAGTCAAAAATTGCAGACGATCTGTACAAGATGTTCCACGTCTGGATGGGGGGCCTGAACGGCGGGCTCGCAATAGGCACGATCGGTCTTATGGTGCTGATCTCGGCCATGAACGGGCTGAGTGTCGCAGGCATGGCCATCGGCGCGACCATTGCGCTGCCGGAACTGCTGAAACGCGGCTATGACAAGAAAATGGTGACCGGGGTAATACAAGCCGGATCGTCATTGGGTATCCTTGTACCACCCTCCGTCGTGCTGGTTCTTTACGCGATGATCGCCCGCCAGCCTGTCGGGCAGCTCTGGCTTGCAGGGCTGCTTCCCGGGCTGATGATGGCCGCAATGTTCATCCTTTACATCGTGATCCGCTGCCGCATAAACCCGGCCTTGGGGCCCGCCTTGTCCGCCGAGGAGCGCGACGTGCCCATGGCAGAGAAACTGCGCCTGTTGCGCGCGGGCCTGCTGCCCCTGGGTATTTTTGCCGCGATGATGGTGCCCTTCGTCAACGGCTGGACCTCGCTGGTCGAAAGCTCGGCCATCGGAGCGTTGACGGCGTTCGCCGCGGCCATCCTCAAGGGCCGTATGACACGTAAGGTTTTCGATACGTCTGTACGGTCAACGCTGGGCATTACCTGTATGTTCATGTGGATCATCCTGGCTGCGCTTGCCTTTGGCGCTGTTTTCGACGGTTTGGGCGCCGTTCGGGCAATCGAGAACCTGTTTACCGAGCGGCTGGGCCTCAACCCGTGGGTGATCCTGATCTTGATGCAGCTCAGCTTTATTCTGATGGGCACGTTTCTGGACGATACGGCCATGCTGGTGATCGTCGCGCCTTTGTACGTGCCGCTCGTGGGTGCAATGGGGTTCGACCTGATCTGGTACGGGGTTCTGTACACGATCACCACCCAGATCGCCTATATGACGCCGCCTTTCGGCTACAACCTGTTCCTGATGCGCGCGATGGCGCCACCAGAGATATCGCTGCGCGACATTTACGGTTCGATCCTGCCCTTCGTGATGGTGATGACACTGGCGCTGGCGATCATCATGACATTCCCGCAGATCGCGCTGTGGCTTCCTGAATACATCTACAACAAATGATCCCGGATCAAACCGGGGCTTCGCGGGCAATCCCCGCACAATCGAAACTGACCAACGGAGAGAGAGAATGACGAACAGACGTACATTTCTGAAAGGTGCTGCGGCCGCTCCCGCCGCTGCTCTGGCGACGCCTGCACTGGCGCAATCGACCATCAGATGGCGGATGCAGACCTATGCCGGCCCGGCGCTGGCCGAACACGTGATCGACCCGGCCATCAAGATGTTCAACACGATCGCCGGTGACCGGATGCAGATCGAGCTGTTCTATGCCGACCAGCTGGTTCCGACGGGCGAGCTGTTCCGCGCCATGCAGCGCGGCACGATTGATGCCGTGCAGTCGGATGATGACTCGATGGCATCGCCCACCGAGGTCACCGTGTTCGGCGGCTATTTCCCCTTTGCCTCGCGCTACTCGCTGGACGTGCCGGTTCTGTTCAACCAGTACGGGCTGAACGAGATCTGGGACGAGGAATACTCGAAAGTCGGCGTCAAGCACATTTCGGCCGGTGCCTGGGACCCGTGCCACTTTGCAACGAAAGACCCGATCAACAGCCTGGCAGACCTTCAGGGCAAACGTGTGTTTACCTTCCCGACCGCGGGCCGCTTCCTGTCTCAGTTCGGCGTTGTGCCGGTCACCCTGCCCTGGGAAGACATCGAAGTTGCGGTTCAAACCGGCGAGCTGGACGGCATCGCGTGGTCCGGTATCACCGAAGACTACACAGTCGGCTGGGCGGATGTGACCAACTACTTCCTGACCAACAACATCTCGGGTGCCTGGGCCGGTTCGTTCTTTGCCAACATGGACCGCTGGAACGAGCTGCCCGAAGATTTGCAGACCCTGTTCCGCGTCTGCACCGATCAGTCCCACTATTATCGTCAATGGTGGTACTGGGGCGGTGAAGCCAGCCTGCGCGTCAACGGAGACAAGATGCAGCTGACGTCGATTCCGGACGAAGAATGGGCAACCGTCGAAGCTGCGGCCGTTGCCTTCTGGGACGAGATCGCAGCCGAATCTGAAACCAAGGCGAAGGTTGTTGAAATCTTCAAACAGTACAACGCCGACATGCTCAAGGCTGGACGGCCCTACCGCTACGGCTAAGACTTGGCCAAGCGACCCGCCCCTTGCATGGGGCGGGTCTGACTGAACGAATGGCCGATGAAGGATTTCGGCAAAGACAAAGGTGGCACATGCTCACGTTCGAACATCTTAAAACGCAGGTATCCGAAGGTTCGGTTGATACGGTTCTGGTCTGCATGGTGGACATGCAGGGCCGGTTGATGGGCAAACGCTTTCACGCGGGCCATTTCGTGGCAGGCGCATGGGAAGAGACCCATTGCTGCAACTACCTGCTGGCCACCGATCTGGAGATGGCGACACCCGATGGCTATGCCTCGACCAGTTGGGAACGGGGTTATGGCGATTATGTCATGAAACCTGACCTCAGCACCCTGCGCCCGGTGCCGTGGCTTGAAGGCACGGTGATGGTGATGTGTGACGTGCTGGATCATCACACGCACGAGGAAGTGCTGCACGCGCCGCGCTCAATCCTGAAAAGACAGGTCAGCCGTTTGAAAGCCATGGGCTATGACGCCATGACGGCGACCGAGCTTGAGTTTTTCCTGTTTGAGAAAAGCTTTGACCAGATCCGCAAGGAAGGTTTCCGGGATTTGGAGCCGATCTCGGGCTATAACGAAGACTATCATATCCTTCAGACCACCAAGGAAGAGCATGTGATGCGTCCGATCCGCAACCATCTGTGGGATGCGGGCATTCCGGTTGAGAACTCCAAAGGTGAGGCCGAGACCGGGCAGGAAGAGCTGAACATCAAATACGCACCCGCGATGGAAACAGCCGAGTATCATTCGATCGCCAAGAACGCTGTGAAAGAGATCGCGTGGCAACATGGTCACGCAGCGACGTTCCTGCCGAAATGGCACCACGAGAAAGTTGGTAGCTCGTCCCATGTGCACCTGTCACTATGGGCGGATGGACAGCCTGCCTTCTATGACGCCGGGGACGATCTGGGCATGTCGGCGCTGATGAAAAGCTATATGGCTGGGCTGCTGAAATATGCCCCTGATTACACCTATTTCATGGCACCTTACATCAACAGTTATAAACGCTTCATGAAAGGCACCTTCGCGCCAACGCGGATCATCTGGTCCGTGGACAACCGCACCGCCGGGTTCCGCCTGTGCGGTGACGGTACCAAGGCCGTACGCGTCGAGTGCCGAATTCCGGGCTCAGATATGAACCCCTATCTGGCGATGGCTGGCATGCTGGCGGCAGGGATCGCGGGCATCGAGGAAGGGCTGGATCTGCAACCGCCGACCAAGGGCGACGTTTACCAGGGTGAGACTGCCATGATCCCGGGCAACCTTCGCGCCGCGCGGGATGCGCTGCACGGATCGGTCATGTTGCGCGCGGCCATGGGAGATGACGTCGTCGACCACTATACCCGTTCCGCGGAGGTCGAGATCGAGGAGTTCGAACGCGTGGTCACGGATTGGGAAATCGCCCGCGGATTCGAGCGGGCGTAAGGTCGGGTCGCGCTGGGGGCTCTGCCCCCAGACCCCCGGGATATTTTGGGCCAGATGAAGCAGGGATCCTGTTTCTTTCGGAAATGGAGTGAAAATGGGGCAGATGTTGAAATGTGTCTCGCCGATCGACGGATCGGTTTATGCCGAACGTGAAGTGTTGTCGCGAGAGGCCGCTTTCAGGGCCGCGGCGCGTGCTCGGGCTGCTCAGGCGGAATGGGCAGCTCGTCCGGTGCAGGAGCGGATCGATCTTGTGATGGCGGGTGTGGCCGCCATTGGCGCCATGAACGATGAGATCGTGCCGGAACTGGCCCATATGATGGGTCGCCCGGTGCGTTATGGCGGCGAGTTCGGTGGATTCAACGAACGTGCCAGCCATATGGCGGAGATTGCCGAGACGTCTCTGGCAGATATCGCCGTCGGTGAAGACGAAACGTTCAAGCGCTACATCAAGCGCATTCCTCATGGGGTGGTCTTTGTGGTGGCGCCATGGAACTATCCCTATATGACGGCGATCAACACGGTCGCTCCGGCGCTTATCGCGGGCAATACGGTCGTTCTGAAACACGCGACACAGACGTTGCTGGTGGGCGAGCGCATGGCGAAGGCGTTCCATTCGGCAGGTGTGCCCGAGGACGTATTCCAGAATGTGTTCCTGAGCCATGACGTGACCAACGACCTGATCGCGGGCAATGCATTTGATTTCGTGAACTTCACCGGATCAGTCGGCGGCGGTCAGGCGATGGAACGTGCTGCGGCGGGCACGTTTACCGGCGTCGGCACCGAGCTGGGCGGCAAGGATCCCGGCTATGTCATGGACGACGCCGACCTGGATGCCGCGGTCGACACGCTGATTGACGGTGCGATGTTCAATTCGGGCCAGTGTTGTTGCGGAATCGAGAGGATCTATGTTCACGAGAGCCTTTATGATGATTTTGTCGCCAAGGCGGTGGACATCGTGAAGGGTTACAAGCTGGGCAACCCGCTGGATGCCGAGACAACGATTGGCCCGATGGCCAATGTGCGTTTTGCCGATGAGGTGCGGGCCCAGATCGCCGAGGCGGTTGCAGCCGGCGCGGTTGCGCATATCGACACCTTTGCTGAAGACGACGGTGGCGCGTACCTGACACCGCAAATCCTGACCAATGTCACTCATGACATGCGCGTAATGCGGGACGAAAGCTTTGGGCCCGTGGTGGGCATCATGAAAGTGTCCTCGGACGAGGAGGCCATCGCCTTGATGAATGACAGTGAGTTTGGTCTGACTGCCAGCCTGTGGACCCGCGATGTCGATCGTGCGGCGCGGGTGGGTGACCGGATCGAAACGGGGACCGTGTTCATGAACCGCGCCGATTATCTGGATCCCGGCCTGTGCTGGACGGGCTGCAAGAATACCGGGCGCGGCGGCGGTCTGTCCGTCATCGGATATCACAACCTGACACGTCCCAAATCCTACCACCTCAAAAAGGTAACGGGCTAAGGACGACGGCCTGCTTCGGACCCATCCCCTCGCCGAAGCAGGCCTTATTTTGCAAAGGAAACCTGACATGACACTTGTTGGAAACTGGTCCTATCCGACCGCCATCAAATTCGGAGCCGGGCGCATCAGGGAGTTGCCCGAAGCCTGCGCCGCCGCCGGAATGAAGAAACCATTGCTGGTCACGGACAAGGGGCTGGCCGATCTGCCCATCACCACCGCGACACTGGATATCATGGAAGCCGCCGGACTGGGCCGCGGCCTGTTCAGCGATGTGGACCCCAACCCGAATGAGAAGAACCTTGAAGCCGGAGTTGCGGCCTATAACGCAGGTGGCCATGACGGGGTGATCGCCTTTGGCGGCGGCTCTGGGCTGGATCTGGGCAAGATGGTCGCTTTCATGGCCGGTCAGACGCGCCCCGTTTGGGATTTCGAGGATATCGGCGACTGGTGGACACGAGCCGATGCCGACGCGATCGCGCCAATCATTGCCGTTCCGACCACCGCAGGGACAGGATCGGAAGTGGGCCGCGCGAGCGTCATCACCAATTCCGAGACCCATGCCAAAAAGATCATCTTTCATCCCAAGGTTCTGCCGGCCGTGGTGATTTGCGACCCGGAGCTGACCGTCGGGATGCCCAAGTTCATCACGGCAGGAACAGGCCTGGACGCCTTCGCGCATTGCGTCGAAGCCTTCTCAAGCCCGCATTATCACCCGATGAGCCAGGGCATCGCGCTGGAGGGTATGCGGCTGGTGAAAGAGTATTTGCCACGTGCCTATGCTGACGGCACCGATATCGAGGCCCGCGCCCAGATGATGAGCGCCGCTGCCATGGGCGCAACGGCTTTCCAGAAGGGCCTTGGCGCGATCCACGCGATGAGCCACCCAATTGGCGCGGTATTCAACACCCATCATGGCACCACGAACGCGGTCTGCATGCCCGCGGTGCTGGACTTCAACGCCCCGGCCATTGCAGACCGGTTCCAGCAAGCTGCGGCATATCTGGGCATCGACGGCGGCTTCGATGGTTTCCGCGCCTTCGTGCAGAATTTCAACGACAGCCTTGGCATCCCGCGCAGATTGTCCGACCTGGGTGTGACCGAAGCTTCAATCCCAGAGCTTGTCGAAGGGGCGATCATCGATCCGTCATGCGGCGGCAACCCGATTGAGTTGACGAAAGACAACCTGACGCAGCTGTTCAAAGCAGCGCTGTAAGAAACCAAAGGGCCCGGCGAAACTTGCCGGGCCCTTTGCGTTCGGATTGCCAAGATCAGATCAATGCCCGGTCAAAACCAGAGTGTTCACCGGCATCAGGATCAAACGCAGGCGCAGACCCGCGGCATGCACCACGCCGATCGTGTCGACCACGTGCAGAAAGGCCGCCTCCCAAAAGCCCAGATCCTCGTGCTCCAACCGCTCGTGGTTGTCTGTGTAGACATTGGCCAGACAATTGCTGCCCGGCGGAATGTCATCGGCCATACCTTTGTACAGCGGCTCCATATAGACCAGAATCGAGCCCGGATTGTTGTTGCTCTGCACGTCCCGCAATTCGTCCGATGGGCGGATCTGGCCCGACGGGATGACATCCTGCACCTCGACCACCACGGTGGGGATCACGGTGAATGGCTTTGTCATGCAGCCCAATTCACCAATCATGCCCGGCTTGATCACCTGGGCAGACAGCTGGCTGAAAGCAGCCTGAAAACGATCATGCCCTGTGTGCAATGGCACAAGAATGCCCGCGGGGCGCAACAACGGGCTTACGTAGTCACCGACCTGAAGGCCGAACTGTTCGACCCGCCCTGTGACGCCCGCGGTGATCACCGTTTTGTCCAACTCGGTCTGTGCAGCATCCAGTTGCGCAATGGCACTGGCCAGCTGCGCGGGGATCAGTTCTTCGATCTGCTGCTCAACCGCGGCACGTTTGGATTCCGCTGCAAGAACCTGGGCCTCTCGCTCGGCGACAAGGTTTTCCAGCCTCTCAATCTCGGCCAGCCTTACGGCGCTTGAACCTTCGTCGCGCAAGGTCGTGTTGCGCTCAAGATCCTCCAGAGACTGCGCAAGGGCTGCCTTGGCACCTGCAATTCCAGCTTCCGCCTCGGCCAAGTCGGTTTCCGCAACCTTAAGCGAGGCCTGCACCTGTGCAATCTGCGCATTTGCCGCCTGGACCTGGGCAGTCTGGCTGAAATCCTCGATCCGGAAAATCGGTTGACCCGCGGTTACCAGTTCGTTGTTCTTGACGAAAACCTCGGAAACACGACCGCCCAATTGCGGCAGAATGGTCACCGTCCGGAAATAGGATGCCGCGGTTTTGCTGGCCGGATGAAAGTAAAACAGCGTGGTGATCACGGTCAGCGCCAGAATGGCACAGGTGGTCAAACCCCAGCGCAGTTCGTACCACATGGTGAACAAGGTAATCTCGTGACCGATCCGCTTGCCCTGTACAAAACGGCGGAACAGATAGTCGGGCAGCACCGTTATCAGGGCGCAGAGCATGGTCTCGATCATGTGGATTGCTCCTGCGCATCGCTGGGTCCAGGATCTGGCGCAGCCGGCACCGTTGTTTCAGGCACTGGTTCCGGAACAGGTGACCGACCGAGAGAACGAATGGCATCGGCAATGTTTCGAAGCGGGGTGGCAAAATCCGGGAACTGAAACCCTGCGACCAATATAGCAGCAACCCAGAAAAGCCCATTATGTGTAAACAGCGCCAGCAGTGCCAGAATGCCCACCAACTGAAATTGCGGGTGATTGTTTTCGTGGGCCATTTTTTCGGGAACCGAATGCAGCGTCAGGTATCCGACACCGATCAGCACCACCAGAACGACGAAAAAAACGACCATGGCGGAGAAAAGGTAATCGCTTCCGTCAGCTGCGACAACATACCCTGGAATATGCCCTGCGGCCATTGGATGAAGGTCTGCTGCGGTCACCTTACCCTCCTGTATAATTTGATACTTCTTTGACCGGGTTGAAGCACAATTTCAAGGCTGCTTATAGTCCGGGAACCCAAACGCGTGGCGAATGAGGAGCTCTGGCGCCAGCATGAAACTCAAGAAACCTGTTGCGTCTCTGTACAGGATGGATCGCAAGTCATGATTGATTTTCTGATAATCGGAGGCGGCATCGCCGGGCTGAGCGCCGGTGCGCGCCTGTCGCAGCACGGAACCGTGATGGTTCTGGAAGCGGAAGACGCCCTGGGCTATCACGCGTCGGGCCGGTCAGCGGCCTTGTTCGAAGAAAGCTATGGACCGCCTTCGGTCGTCGCCCTGAACAAAGCGGGGGCTGCCTTTCTTCATACGCAGAATGGCGGTTACCTGACCCCGCGCGGATTGATGCTGGTCGGAGCAATTGACCAGCCCGACATGTTCGAAGCCGATTGTGCCGATCTCAACATGGTGAAAATACCGATGGATCAGGCCATGTCGCGCGTTCCGATCCTGAACCCGGACAAGGTCGGGTTTGCGGCCATCAGCGAAGCGGCGTTTGACATCGATACGGATCGCCTGTTGCAGGATTTCGCCCGGACCATCCGGCAAAACGGGGGAACGGTTTCGACGAAAAGCAGAGTCACCGGCATTCGAAAAGAAAAACACTGGGCGGTTGAGGCCGGTGAGATCTTTGAAGCCCGCACTCTGATCAACGCAGCCGGGGCCTGGGTGGATGAGGTTGCACAGCTTGCAGGGCTGCCCGGTATCGGTATCACACCTCGCCGCCGGTCGATGGCCCGCCTACCCGCACCCGGAGGGCATGACGTATCTGTCTGGCCGATGATGCTGGGCGCCGGCGAAACATGGTACGCCAAACCGGATGCGGGCAAGCTGCTGGTCTCACCATCCGAAGCCGATCCGGTTGCGCCACAGGATGCTTATGCCGATGATATGGTGCTGGCAGAGGGTCTGGCACGGTATGAGGAGTTGATGACCGAACCTGTCACAAGAGTTGAAACGAATTGGGCGGGCTTGCGCAGTTTTGCCCCGGACGGAACCTTGGTGCTTGGGCGCGACCCGCTGGACCCTTCGTTTGTCTGGTGTGGCGGTCAGGGCGGGTATGGTTTTCAAACCTCACCGGCGGCCTCGCAACTGCTGTGCGATCTTGTTGTCGGAAACACACCTGAACTGGAACCTGACATAGTGGATATGCTGACCCCTGACAGGCTGAAGCGATGATCAAACGCAGCCTCCCCTCGTCTGCAAGCGTCGCCAATGAGTCTGAAGATGGCAAGCTGGTGGCCCCGGCAGCATCCCGGAACACCGACGCGCTGTGTGCAGTGTTGCAAGAATGGGGCCCCTCCCAGGGCCAGGCATTGGAAATCGCAAGCGGGACTGGTCAGCATGTCAGGGCCTTCGCCGAAGAGCTGCCCGGGCTGGCCTGGCAGCCTTCGGAAGTTGACCCTGAGCGGCGCGTGAGTATCGATGCCTATACCCGCGACCTGCCCAATGTCGCGCAGGTCGCAGAACTGGATGCAACGCTTTCGGGCTGGCACAGGCGGTTTTGCGACCAGGATCTGATCGTTCTGATAAACTTGATTCACTTGATCAGTTGGCGGGAAGCCAGAACCATCGTTTCAGAAGTCGCCCAATCCCTGTCACCAAAGGGGCGGTTCATCTTGTACGGTCCGTTCAAACGCTCGGGCCAACTCACCAGTGACGGGGATGTCCGCTTTCATAAGGCTTTGATCCAGCAAGACCCGGAAATCGGCTACAAAAACGACGCGGACATTCTGGACCTGTTCAAAAACGTCGGGCTTCACACGCTGGCACCGGTCGAAATGCCTGCCAACAATCTTGCATTCATTGCCGAACGCCCTGACGTCTGATCGAGATCAAAGTCAAACAGTCGCAACCCACTTCATATTCCGGTTGCTAGATATGAAGAAGGGCACTCAGCAATGGCATGGCAAGAAAAACTCTCGGCAACACGAAAGAGTTTGCGAAACCTGAACGGATCCATTCCCGATACGACACGCGCATTCGGAGCGCTTGGCAAAGCCGTCAAAGAGGGCGGGACGCTCGACTACAAGACCAAGGAACTCATTGCGTTGGGAATGTCAGTCACCCTGCGATGCGAACCCTGCATCACCCTGCACACCGAAGCTTTGATCAAGGCCGGTGCGACACGGGAAGAAGTGTCCGACGTGTTGGCCATGGCGATCCAGATGGGCGGCGGCCCAGCCATGATGTACGCGGCCAAGGCGTTGGAATGTTTCGACGAACTGTCTGGATGACAAAAAGAAAAGGCCCCGAAGGTTTCCGGGGCCTTTCTGCGATCAACCGTCCTTGCGGATGGTTTCGTTTTTCGGGTCGTAGGGGCTGTCGCAGGTCACGACCGCATCCCACAGCTTGTCCTGCATCTTGACCTTCAGCTTTGTACCTTCGACTGCCAGCTCGGGCTTCACATAGCCCATGCCGATGGATTTCTCGAACACCACGGAATACCCGCCCGAGGTCAATCGACCCACGCGTTCACCTTCCGGTGTGTACAATGCCTCGCGGCCCCATGGGTCGGCATCCTCCGGCCCGTCGATCAGCAGGGTACAGCATTTCACGCGCACACCGGTCTCTTCCAGCTTGGCCTTGCCGTGGAAGTCTTTCGACAGATCGACAAAGCGCGGCAGATCGGCCTCCAGCGGGCTCGCGTCACGGCCCAGTTCGGTGCCAAAGGCGCGATAGGATTTCTCCTGCCGCAGCCAGTTCTGAGCGCGGGCACCGACCAGCTTCATGCCATGCTTCTCGCCGGCTTTTTCAAGCAGGTCGAACAGGTAGTTCTGCATCTCGATCGGGTGGTGCAGTTCCCAGCCCAGCTCGCCGGTATAGGCCACGCGGATCGCATTGACAGGGCACATGCCCAGTTCGATCTGGCGCGCCGACAGCCACGGGAAGCGCTTGTTCGACAGGGCGGTTTCCGGATCGGCGTCCTTGATGACCTCTTTCAGAACGTCACGCGACTTGGGTCCAGCGATGGCGAAGACGCCCCATTGCGTGGTCACGTCCTGGATTTCGATATATCCGAACTCCTCCATCTTGTCCTCGGCCGCCTTGCGCAGATAGTCGGCGTCGTACTCGGTCCAGGCTCCGGCAGAGACGAGGTAATAGTTGTTCTCGCCATTGCGGACGATGGTGTATTCGGTGCGGGTGGTGCCGTGCGAGGTCAGCGCATAGGTCAGATTGATGCGGCCGACCTTGGGCAGCTTGTTGCAGGTGAACCAATCCAGGAACTGGGTGGCACCGGGGCCTTTGACGACGTGCTTGGCGAAGGCCGACGCGTCGATCAGGCCAACGCCTTCGCGGATCGCCTTGGCTTCTTCGACGGCATATTGCCACCAGCCGCCACGACGGAACGAGCGGCTTTCCTTGTCGAAGTTCTCGGGCGCATCGACGGGGCCGAAATAGTTCGGACGTTCCCAGCCGTTGACCCAGCCGAACTGGGCACCGCGTGCTTTCTGTCGATCATATGCCGGAACGGTCCGCAGCGGGCGGCAGGCTTCACGCTCTTCGTCCGGGTGGTGTAGGATGTAGACGTGCTCATAGCACTCTTCGTTCTTGCGGGCCGCGAACTCGGTGGTCATCCAGTTGCTGGAATACCGTTTGGGGTCCAGCGAGGCCATGTCGATCTCGGCTTCGCCATCGACCATCATCTGCGCCAGATAGTAGCCGGTGCCGCCTGCCGCGGTGATGCCAAAGCTGAAACCTTCGGCCAGCCACATGTTGCGCAGGCCCGGCGCAGGGCCGACCAGCGGGTTGCCGTCAGGCGTATAACAGATCGGGCCGTTGAAGTCGTCTTTCAGACCGGATTCAGCGCAGGACGGCACGCGCTCGGCCATGGCCATGTACTGATCCGCGATCCGATCCAGATCCAGCGGGAACAGATCCGCGCGGAAGCTGTCCGGCACACCGTGTTCAAACCGGGCGGGGGCGCCATGTTCATAGATACCCAGAATCCAGCCGCCGCGTTCTTCACGGGCGTAGGATTCGTTGTCGGCGTCGCGCACGACGGGGTGTTCCGGGTTGCCTGCTTCGCGCCATTTGACCAGTTCAGGGTCCTTGTCCATGACGATAAACGTGTGTTCGACCGGGATCGCAGGCATCTTGATGCCCAGCATCTTGGCGGTGCGCTGTGCGTGGTTGCCCGATGCAGTGACGACATGTTCGGCAGTGATCACGACCTTTTCGTCGCTTTCGACAAGGTTGCCGCCTTTTTCCACCATCTTGGTGCAGGTGACTTCCCAATGGGTGCCGTTCCAGTGGAAGGCATCCGCCTGCATCTTGCGCACGATCTCGACGCCACGCTGACGGGCCCCCTTGGCCATCGCCTGCGTCACATCAGCGGGGTTAATGTAACCGTCTTCGGTGTGGTAGATCGCACCCTTCAGATCCGATGTCTCGATCAGCGGCCAGCGTTCCTTGATCTGCTCGGGGGTCAGCCACTCATAGGCAACATCGCAGGTTTCGGCGGTGGAGGCGTAGAGCATGTACTCGTCCATGCGCTCCTGCGTCTGTGCCATGCGCAGGTTGCCGACGACGGCAAAGCCCGCGTTCAGCCCGGTTTCTTCTTCCAGCGTCTTGTAGAAGTCGACCGAGTACTTGTGGATGTGCGTTGTCGCATAGGACATGTTGAACAATGGCAGCAGACCAGCCGCGTGCCAGGTGGACCCGGACGTCAGCTCGTCCCGTTCGATCAACATCACATCGTCCCAGCCCGCTTTGGCCAGATGATAGGCAATCGAGGTCCCAACGGCGCCGCCGCCAACAACCAGTGCTTTGACTTGGGTTTTCATAACCGGGCGTCTCCCCTTGAAATCAGTTGACACCATATGGCGCACTTGAGAGGGATCGCGCGACATTCATCCGACCAGTGATATGAAAAAAACGACCCGATCATCGAATGCGGGTCGCAGATCGGACATGAAACCCGTGATCTCAACCGCTGGAGCGACAGCGCTTGCTTGTCCCGATCGTGGTGCAGACAAGTTTCCGAACTTCCTCTGACGGTGCCTTCGCCGCGGGTTCCTCGGGCTGTGAAGGTTGGGCATCCGCTTCAAGCCGACTTTCCGAAATCCCGACACGCGCGGATACCGAGGCAACATAACCTTTTAAGCCCAGCCCGTTTTCGGATGCCTTGGCCTGCTGATAATAGTCCAGCCCAACAATGGCGACCCCACAGATCGCTGCAAACCCTGCCAGATATTTTGCGCTCATCTCGACCACCTGTTCCTAACCGAGTCGGTGAGACCAGAACATGTGGACGATTTGAAGGCGCAATGCGGGCCAGAACGCGAAAACCGCTAGGATTGGCCGGTTAATACCTTGCCGGGATTCATGATGTTCTCGGGGTCCAAAGCAGCCTTGATTGCGGCCATATACTGCGTGGCGGCGCCCAGTTCCTTGATAAGGTATGGCCGTTTGCCCTGACCGATTCCGTGTTCACCTGTGCAGGTGCCTTCCATTGAAATTGCCAGGTCGTTCAACCATCCGACAAACTCTTCGGCTTTGGCAACTTCTTCGGTGTTCTGCATATCGATCAAAATAAGCGTGTGAAAGTTCCCATCCCCCACATGCCCCACAATTGGCGCGAGCAAGCCAAGATCAGCTGCCTTCTGCTGAGTGCTTGTCACACATTCCGCCAGGCGCGAGATCGGCACGCAGACATCCGTTGAAATACCACGCGCGCCGGGGCGCAGTTGCAGACACGCCCAATACATATCATGGCGCGCCTGCCAAAGCTTGTTCCGTTCTTCGGTGGTCGAGGTCGCAGCAAAATCCGTACCGCCGAACTCCTCGGCGATCTGACCAAAGGTTTCAGCCTGTTCCGCCGCACCGCTTTCAGAGCCATGGAATTCAAGCAGCAGCAACGGCGTTTCCGGAAGACTCAGCCCGGAATAGGCGTTTGCCGCCTGAACCGACATTTCATCCAGCAACTCTATTCGGGCGACCGGAATGCCATACTGAATGGTCATCATCACCGCGCGGCAGGCGGCATCGACCGAAGGAAAGGAACACCTGGCCGAGCTGATCGCTTCGGGGATGCCCTGCAAGCGCAGAGTCAGCTCGGTGATGATACCCAACGTGCCTTCCGCCCCAATCAGAAGGCGTGCCAGATCATACCCGGCCGATGACTTCTTGGCCCGGTGACCGGTACGGATGATCTGGCCGTCCGGCATGACCGCCTCGAGGCTGAGAACGTTGTCGCGCATCGTTCCGTATCGCACCGCATTGGTGCCCGAAGCGCGGGTCGCGGCCATACCGCCCAGCGACGCATTCGCCCCCGGGTCAATCGGAAAGAACAAACCCTGATCCCGCAAATGAGTATTCAGCGCCTCGCGCGTGACGCCGGGCTGCACCACACAATCCAAATCCTCGGCGTGGACAGCCAGCACCTTGTCCATCTGCATCAGATCGACCGAGATCCCCCCCGCTGGCGCATTCACATGCCCTTCCAGCGACGTTCCCGTGCCAAAGGGAATCACCGGCACCCGGTGCGCGGCACACGTTTTGACGATTTCCGACACATCCTGCGTAGTATGCGGGAAAACCACGGCATCCGGGCTCTGGTTTTCGATCCAGGTCGTGGTGTGCCCGTGCTGTTCACGAATCGCGGCACCCGTTTGCAACCTGTCGCCAAAACGTTGTTTCAGAACGCCTATGACGGTTTCGATACCTGTTTCATTCCGAGGCAAAGCGGTCGCTTGCACCATCGTCATCCTCCCCTGTCCCGGCACGTTGCGGGCCGTTCAGTCCATGACTAAAGGGCTCGTCAAGTGCGGGCAATCCCCACAAATACCAAGGCCCTATTCGCCCAGCGCAATACCTTCGCGACGGGGGTCGGCACCACCGCTCAGCCCGTCGCCGATTTCGATGGCGTGAAGGCCAGATGTCAGGTCACGCGGGTTTACCTCAAACCCAAACTGGGTCAGCCCGTCGGAAAAGCCTTCGGCAGAGGTCCCGGCCTCGACATCATATGTCCCGAAACGATTGACAAGATGCGGCAGCGACACGGCTTGTTGCACATCCATACCCCAGTCGGCCCATGCGATAATCGATTTGGCCACATAGCCGATGATCCGACTGCCACCCGGCGAGCCAATCGCCAGAACCGGCGCGCCATCCTGCATCACGATGGTCGGGCTCATGGACGAACGCGGGCGTTTTCCGGGTTCCAGCCGGTTAGCGATCGGCACACCATCGCTGTGGGTCTTGAACGAAAAATCCGTCAGTTCGTTGTTCAGAAGGAACCCGTTCGTCATCAGACGTGAGCCAAAGCCGTTTTCGATGGTCGTGGTCATCGACAACACGTTGCC
Source organism: Ruegeria sp. A4 (assembly GCF_056543025.1). Classification (NCBI taxonomy): domain Bacteria; kingdom Pseudomonadati; phylum Pseudomonadota; class Alphaproteobacteria; order Rhodobacterales; family Roseobacteraceae; genus Ruegeria; species Ruegeria sp. A4. The sequence goes on from NZ_JBQGAW010000001.1 coordinate 1,454,052, forward strand.
ATAGCTGTCTACAATCGAGATATGCGAGGTCGAAGGCAGCTCCAGCGACACATCATCCGCCCAGTTCAGCGCGTGGTCGAACTCCGGCTGACCGGGCCCGACATCTGCCAGCGCGCCTTCGGTGTTCAGCAATTCTGCTCGTTGCGACAGGTAGGCCGGATCAACCAGCCCTTTGGTCGGCATGGGCACGAAATCGTTGTCAGCCATGTACCGGCCGCGGTCCGCAAAGGCGAGGCGCGAAGCGTCCCCGATCAACCGCCAGGCCTCGGCGCTTTCCGGCCCCATGGCCGCCAGATCATAGCCGTTCAGCATCCCCAGAATTTGCCCCACGGTCAGCGCACCCGACGACGGCGGGCCCATGCCGCAGACTTCATAGGCGCGGTATTCCGCGCAAACCGGTTCGCGCTCGATCACCTGATACAGCGCAAGATCCGCACCGGACAGAACACCGGGATTGCCCGGAGCATTGCGAACCGTGCGCACGATGTCTGCCGCAATCTCACCGCCATAGAAACCGGCCGCCCCGTCACTGGCCAACACACGCAGCGTTTCGGCATAAGCTGGGTTCATCAGGCGCTGCCCCTGTTGCAGCGGCGCGCCCCCCGGCAGGAAATATTCAGCGGTTTCCGGGAAGCGCGACAGGCGCTCGGCATCGTTTTCAACAAGGCTGGCCAGACGCGGGGACACCAGGAACCCTTCATCCGCCAACCGGATACCATCGGCAAACAATCCGGGCCACGAGGAACGCCCCCAGCGGCGATGCGCCTCTTCCAGCAAGGCAGGTGTGCCCGGCGTCCCCACGGACAGCCCACCGACAACCGCATCGAAGAATTTCAGCGGCTCACCGTTTTCGTCCTGAAACAGGGTCGGTGTGGCCGCCAGCGGCGCCGTTTCTCGCCCGTCCAGAGTTGTCATCTGACCGGTCGCTGCATCGTACCAGACCAGAAACGCACCGCCGCCCAAGCCCGAGGATTGCGGTTCGACCAGGCCCAGCACGACCTGCACCGCCACCATGGCGTCTGCGGCAGACCCTCCTGCGCGCAATACTCTGGCGCCGGCCTCCACCGCCAGCGGGTTGGCCGCGGCAACCATCCAGTTCTGGGACGTGACCGGAACGCCATCCAGTTTGGCCTCGAGCGCCGCGATGACCTCGTCGGTCATGGCCTGTACCTGCCCTTCCGTCGCCGTTTCGGGTGCAACGGCATCGGCCGCTTCCTGAGCGAACCCCGGAGCTGCAAAACAAAATGCAGAAAACAGTAGAACTGAAACACGTCTCATCTGATCAAATCCTCCAATACATCCCTGACTATCAAAACTGCGCGCCGAACACGCTCTGAACAAGTCCAAGCTGCACGCCATCAACACATGGCCGACGTCCGCAGCACGCGTTAAGCCTTTGCGTCGCCTACCAATCGATCCTGATCATAGCGGGCCATACCGCGGAACTCGGGCAACCACGCTTCACGCCGGGTGACCCAGCTTTCATATGTTGGCGTCAACTGATCTGGCGCATCAAGGCATCCAAGATGCACCTCCACTTCGGTTCCGCTGCGCGCAAAGACCGGAGAGCCGCAGCCGGGGCAAAAGAACCTGTCAGCATAACTGCGCGCTTCGCCGAATACCTCTATTCTGTCGTCCGGGAAAACGGCCGCCGCATAAAACACTGCGCCATGATGCTTGCGGCAGTCCAGACAGTGACAGATTCCGACCCGCAATGGACGACCCGAAGCCCTGATGCGCAGATTTCCACAACGGCACCCTCCTTCATAGACGTCCATTCCTGCTCCTTTCCAGAGCGCTAGAGCATTGCCGGTACAACCTGATCCGGCGGGCGGTGGCCGTCTTCAAAGGTCTTGATGTTGATGATGACCTTCTCGCCCATCTCCACCCGGCCCTCGAGCGTTGCCGATCCCATATGAGGCAACAGAACCACATTGGGCAGCTGCCGTAGGCGCGGGTTCACGTCAGTGCCCTGTTCGTAGACATCCAGCCCCGCCCCCGCAATTTCACCTGCGCGGATCATCCGGGTCAGGGCGTTTTCGTCCACGACTTCACCACGTGACGTGTTGACGATCACCGCCGAGGGTTTCATCAGTTTCAGACGACGTGCGTTCATCAGATGGAAGGTCGACGGCGTTGAGGGGCAATTGACCGAGATCACATCCATCCGCGCGACCATCTGATCCAGGCTTTCCCAATAGGTTGCCTCCAGCTCCTGCTCGGTCTCGGGGCGCAGCCTGCGGCGGTTGTGATAATGAACCTGCATTCCAAACGCGTTCGCACGCCGCGCCACCGCCTGCCCGATCCGGCCCATGCCCAGAATGCCCAGACGACGACCTCCGATACGGCCTCCCAGAAACGCGGTGGGCGCCCAGCCGGACCAATCTCCCTGCTGCATCACGCTCAAACCTTCGGGAATGCGTCGGGTAACCGCCAGAATCAGGGCCATGGTCATATCGGCGGTGTCATCGGTCAGAACCCCCGGCGTGTTCGACACCAGAATCCCACGCTGGCGCGCGGTGGACACGTCAATATTGTCGACACCGGCACCGTAATTGGCGATGAGCTTCAGCCTTTCGCCCGCCTGGCCCAGCAGACCGCCATCAATCGCATCGGTTACCGTAGGCACCAGGACATCAGCTTCCTGCACTGCGGCCACCAGTTCTTCGCGCGTCATCGGAGTGTCATCGTCGCGCAAGCGCACATCAAACAACTCGCTCAAACGTGTTTCGACCGCTTCGGGCAACCGTCGCGTAACGACAACACTCAAACGTTCTCTTGGCACCTCGGCCCTCCCACTGCTTTGCAAACGGACGCGCGCCATGGCATCGTGGCGCAGGATAAGGCGGGGCACAAGAACCCCTTTGGCATTGAGTCGACCTTTTTTCGGAACCGGATCAACAGGCATAAGAGCAGGCAGTCAGTGAGTGGTATTCGACCGGTAAATCGCCGCTGTCTGGCGGCACTATCCGTATTTCTGATCATGTTCGGCGCATGGGCTGCTCATGCCGACGTGAAACGAGGATCCGTCACCAACCTCCCCCTGCCCCGTTATGTCTCGATGAAAGCAGCAGAAGGCAACGTGCGGCGCGGACCTTCTTTGACACATCGAATCGACTGGGTGTTCAAACGGCGCGGAATGCCGCTTCAGGTCACTGCCGAATACGGCAACTGGCGACGGGTTCAGGACCGCGACGGCGCTGGAGGCTGGGTTCACTACGCCCTATTGTCGGGTGTTCGGACAGTACTGATTGAATCTGAAATGCTGCCTGTCTATGCCCGACCCGATCCGACCTCCCCCGTGAATGCGCATTTCGAATCCGGGGTCGTGGCCCGACTGGGAACCTGTTCGCTGGACTGGTGCCGGATCACCGCTGGCGGGTATCGGGGGTGGACCTTGAAGTCGAATCTATGGGGGGTCGACCCGTCCGAGATTCGCGAATAACCACAGGGCCGACCTTCCCCCGCGTTGCGGACACGCGACAAGGTGTTTGAGTTTCCCGCCGATATGCTGTGAAACTCGACCGAAACGGAGGCGATCATGCGCGCAGTTACATATTCCACCTTCGGAGACCCGGCCGATGTCCTGCGGATACAGGACCTCCCTCCGGTCCCGCCGGGTCCGGGCGAGGTCACGGTAGAGCTGTCCTTTTCCGGGGTGAACCCTTCCGACGTCAAAGCCCGCGCCGGGACCAGACCGGGCGTGACGGAGCCCCCGTTCCCCCTGATCATCCCGCACAGTGATGGCTCTGGCGTGATCTCGGCCGTTGGCGACGGAGTTTCCGCATCTCGGATCGGTCAGCGCGTGTGGATCTGGAACGGGCAATGGCAACGCCCTTTCGGCACCGCCGCCAGCCACATCACCCTTCCCGATGCGCAGGCCGTGGCTTTGCCGGATGCAGTATCGTTGCAGACCGGCGCGATTCTGGGCATTCCCGGTCTTACCGCCTGCCACGCGGTGTTTTCAGGCGGCCGTCCCGATGGGCAAACGATCTTGATACATGGTGGCGCGGGCACCGTCGGCTTTCTGGCCGTTCAGCTTACCAAATGGGCAGGCGCGCGCGTGATCGCGACGGCCAGCCCTCGCAACTTTGACCGGGTCCGGGAAGCCGGCGCAGATATCGTGATTGATTACGCCAGCGAGGATCTGTCCACCGAAATTCTCGATGCAAATAAAGGAAAGACAATCGGCCGAATCATCGACGTCGAATTCGGCCGGAATATTCAAACAAACGCCACGGTCATCGCCGAGAACGGTCGCATCAACGCCTATGGCTCTGCCCAAGACATGACCCCCGTGTTTCCGTTCGGACCGATGATGTTCAAAGCCATGACGCTTGAGACCATTTTGATTTATCTTCTTCCGCCGGATCTTCGTACCAATGCCGTGAAGATCCTTCACAAAGCATTGACGGATGGCGCTTTGACCTGCCCTGTTCAAAAGGTCTTTGCACTTGAGGAATGCGCGTCTGCGCATGCAATGGTGCAGGATGGAAACCGGACCGGAGCCGTGTTGATCGACACCAAATGACCGCCCTGAAAAAAAACTGTTCAACGTGAGATTTTTTGACAAAACGCTCTTGATCCCTGCCAACAACAATCGTAGACAGCCGCTCACTGTTGGGGTGTAGCCAAGTGGTAAGGCAGCGGTTTTTGGTACCGTGTATCGTAGGTTCGAATCCTACCACCCCAGCCACTTTCCATGAAATGTCGAGAAAATAAGAGCTTTCCCAAGCTCATCTTAGACAATGCGTCTCAGTCGCCCGAAACTGTGACAGAGGGTGCAACACTAACCGTTGCGCACTATGCGCGCAAGCGCTCCGGCTCGTCCCATCAGAAGCCAAAACACTGCGCCGGCCCTTACCTCATGCGAATGGGTCGGGCATTCCATTTCCGCAAATGCCTTCCCAGGGCGCGATCAAACTTACAATCAAACTCATCTCTGTACCTTTCCCTGCGTACCGACCTCCCGCTCGACGCCGTGAAACGAGCCGCCAAGCTTCTCACGATCTATGAGCGAATGGAGAAAGAAATCGTGTACGCCCACGCCTCTCAAGACCTGAGCCCTGCTGACTGAAGATCTCTCAGCGGAACTGGTAGGGGTCCTGGCAGAACAAAGCAGGATGCGCAGCTTTGAGCCTCCCCAACTGAACTGGTCCACCGTTATGTTTAGGAAACGGAGAACCACGAATAGCAAACAAGCGACCGAAGCCAGAAGAGGTAGATTCGAAGTTGCGGCAGTTTGAACTTCTGATGGGGCAAGGCATGCCCCGTCTTGATGCGATCGGACAGATCAGAGTTGTTGAAAAATCCTACGACCGTTAGAGCAAGTGAAAAACACAAGGTTCGATGCGAGACGCCACTGCAGCGCTCACCGCAGATTTCTTTGATGCCATGTAGAAAAACTGTGCAGACATTCCGCTAAATGCGAAAATATGCTGATATTATGGGCGAACCGGCAGCCTGGTGAACATATTATTGGCCTTGGAATTGCGATCAATGAACCTTGGTCTCAGTTGAGACTCTATGAATCAACATCTGACTGTCGTTGTAGTCGAACAGAACCAAGAGCGTGCTTTTGCGATCGTAGATGCCCTAAAAGAGGCTGGCGACGTAGACGTTTCTGTAATTGGCAATGTCTCCGGTCTGGCACGTAAAATTGCAACGCATAGCCCAGACATTGTCCTGATCGACATCGACAATCCATCGCGGGATATGCTGGAAGAACTCACCGTTGCTTCAGGTCCATTGGAACGTCCCGTGGCGATGTTTGTCTCGAGCGCTGCGGGCGGGTTGGCGAAAGCCGCAGTTGAGGCCGGGGTGTCGGCCTATGTCGTCGACGGTTTGCAAGCCGAGCGCATTAAACCTGTGATCGATACCGCTATTGCCCGGTTTCAGGTGTTACGTCAGATGCGGACCGAACTGGCCGAAACCCGCCGTGCGCTGGAAGAGCGCAAAGTGATTGACCGAGCTAAGGGCTTGTTAATGAAGGCCAAGGGCGTTTCGGAAGATGAAGCCTATGCCCTGCTCCGTAAAACCGCGATGAATCAGAATCGCCGGGTTGCCGAGGTGTCCGAAGCCTTGGTCACAGCATCAGGTTTGTTGTCATGAGAACGGTAACCCTGCCTGTCGCCTATATGCCTTTGGTTGATGCCGCTCCACTGATCGTGGCACGCGAGATGGGGTTTGACCACGCCGAAGGCATCTCGTTGGACCTGCGACCGGCTCCATCTTGGTCGTCTCTGCGTGATATGCTGGCCTTTGGGCACGTGGACGCGGCACATCTGCTGTCACCCGTCCCCGTTGCGATGGCTTTGGGTCTTGGAGGCATTGCGACACCGTTATCCGCCGTGTCTGTCCTGTCGCTCAATGGCAATGTCATAGGTGTTGGAACTCAATTGGCTGTGCGGTTGACCGACCAAGGCTACGGCTTCGATTTCTCCGATGCTGCTGCAGCTGGGGCTGCACTGGCACAGGCCGCCGGCGACGTTTTGGTGTTCGGTGTACCTTTTCCGTTTTCGATGCATGTTGAATTGTTGCGTTATTGGGTCGCTGGAACCGAACTGGCCTCGAAACAGGTCGAAATCCGAACCGTCCCGCCTCCACTCATGGCGCAGGCGCTCGCAGGTGGCGAGATCGATGCCTTCTGTGTGGGTGAGCCCTGGGGCTCATTCGCTGTAGACGACAATGTCGGCGCACTGCTGTTGCCCGGCAAGGCGATCTGGTCCTGTGCACCTGAAAAGGTGCTGGCGGTCAGAAACGACTGGGCCGAAACCGAACCACATTTGCTGGGAAGCCTTATGCGGGCCGTTTGGCGCGCAGGACGCTGGCTTTCGAACACGGACAGCCGTACAACTGCATCCGAGATGCTATCGCGTAAAACCTATCTCAACGTCTCACCCGAGCTGATTGACCGAGCGCTGATGGGCGAATTCACTATATCGGCCCGCGGCGAGCAGCGCCATGTCGATGGGTTTGTCGAGTTTTTTGACGGCGCTGCCACCTTCCCATGGCGCAGTCAGGCGAAATGGGTTGCGCATCAATTGGCGAAACGAAACGGGCTGGACGCCGGAACTGCGGAACGACAATCCGCAAAGGTCTTTCGCAGTGATCTCTATCGTCGCGAATTGCAAGGGCTTGGTGTGGAAACACCCGGCGCGTCCGAGAAACTTGAAGGGGCGTTACCCGAGTCGACGGCGGTTGCCTCGACCAATGGCAGCCTGATTCTGTCTCGGAACGTCTTTTTCGACCGACGCATTTTCGAGCCAGCGGGGTAAGTCTGCACAAAATTTTTGCAGTGCAGCATCTGCTATTGCTGCGACGCAGAATTTTCGAGGTGAAAACGCGGAAAATTGATGACGCGCCGCTGCGTGACTGGCTAAATCGGAACATCGGAAGGCAACGACGCCCACCGACGGAATTCGCCCATAGTCCAGGGCACCTCACAAGAGCAAAGCCGCTCGACCATCCGCCACCTCCTCCCGGCGGACTGTGTCGGCGGCTTTTTTGTTTGCCCAACGGGTTGGGCTGAACCGAAAGGGAACGAGATGAAAAAGCTTCTTTTAGGCCTTGCTGCGACGACGGCGCTTGTGTCACCGGCACTGGCCGAACTGGAACTGGAAAAAGACGAGCTTACTTTTGGATTTATCAAACTGACTGACATGGCGCCGCTGGCTGTCGCCTATGAGAATGGGTACTTTCTTGACGAAGGTCTGTTCGTGACGCTGGAAGCACAAGCCAACTGGAAAGTGCTGCTGGATGGCGTGATCGACGGGCAGCTGGATGGCGCGCACATGCTGGCCGGGCAGCCTTTGGCCGCGACTATCGGATACGGGACCGAGGCGCATATCATAACACCATTTTCGATGGACTTGAACGGCAACGGCATCACCGTCTCGAACGAGATTTGGGAAGAAATGAAGCCGAATATCCCCAAAATGGAGGATGGCCGGCCACAGCACCCGATCAGCGCTGAGGCGCTTGCTCCGGTCGTCGAGAAATACAAATCCGAAGGCAAGCCCTTTAACATGGGCATGGTCTTCCCCGTTTCGACCCATAATTACGAACTGCGCTATTGGCTTGCTGCCGGTGGACTGCACCCCGGCTACTACAGCCCTGACAACGTAACCGGCCAGATCGGCGCAGATGTGTTCCTGTCAGTAACGCCACCGCCGCAGATGCCTGCCACGTTGGAGGCCGGCACGATATACGGCTACTGCGTGGGCGAGCCTTGGAACCAACAGGCTGTGTTCAAGGGTATCGGCGTGCCGGTCATCACGGACTATGAGCTGTGGAAGAACAACCCTGAGAAGGTCTTTGGCATCACTGCCGAGTTCGCAGAAGAGTATCCCAACACCACGCTGGCCGTGACCAAGGCCCTGATCCGCGCCGCGATGTGGCTGGATGAGAACGACAACGCCAACCGCCCCGAGGCGGTCGAAATCCTCAGCCGCGCGGAATATGTGGGCGCAGATTATGACGTGATCGCCAACTCGATGACCGGCACATTTGAATACGAAAAAGGTGACAAGCGCGAAGTTCCTGATTTCAACGTGTTCTTCCGCTACAACGCGACATACCCGTTCTATTCGGACGCGATCTGGTATCTGACACAGATGCGCCGCTGGGGTCAGATCCCTGATTCCAAGCCCGACAGCTGGTATGACGAGGTTGCCAAATCTGTCTACAAACCCGAGATCTATCTGGAAGCCGCGCGCCTTCTGGTCAATGAAGGCCTGGCGAATGAGGCCGACTTCCCCTGGGACAGTGATGGTTATAAAGCGCCCACCCCGGCCGAGGATATCATCGACGGCATCACCTATGACGGCCGCACCCCCAACGCCTATCTCGAAAGCCTGTCCATTGGTCTGAAGGGCGATCAGAAGATCGTCGGCTCGGACGTACAAGGCTAATCCCACGCGTCGCGCCCGGTATCAGTCGGGCGCGCACCCCAAAGTGCCCCGCCATCGCAAGGACACATCAGATGACAACGGTCGATCCCGAATTCAACGCAGACGCCGCCAAAGAGGCGCGTCGCACCCGCCTGTTCACTCGCATCAACGCCGCCGACAAATGGTTCCAGGTTCTTGGCCTAAGTTGGGCTACCCCGGTCCTGAAAGCTGCCGCCGGAGACAACCCCCGCGCTCAGATGACCGAAATCTGGCGTCTTCTGGTCGTCCCCCTGCTGTCGATCTGCGCCTTCCTGCTGCTTTGGGGGACGCTCGCCCCGAAAGTGCAAACTTCCCTGGGCGCCGTACCAGGCCCAGCTCAGGTCTGGGCAGAAATGGTCAACCTCAACGAGGACGCACAGGCCAAGGCCGCCAAGCGCGCCAAGTTCGAGGCAATGGTTGAGAAACGGAACCAGAAGCTGATCGATACGGGCCGCGCGGACGAGGTCAAACAAGTCGCCTACACCGGCGCGCCGTCTTACTACCAGCAAATCTGGACCTCTATCAAAACCGTGTTCTTCGGGTTTCTGATCGCGACCGTTGTGGCCGTTCCCCTTGGGATCGCTGCCGGACTGTCGCCGACCGCCAATGCGGCGCTGAACCCGCTGATCCAGATCTTCAAACCGGTCTCACCTCTGGCATGGCTGCCGATCGTGACCATGATCGTCTCGGCCGTCTACGTCACCAACGACGGTTGGTTCGCCAAGTCCTTCCTGATCTCGGCCATCACCGTGACCCTGTGTTCGCTTTGGCCGACTCTGATCAACACCGCGCTGGGTGTGGCGACCATCGACAAGGACTTGGTGAACGTCTCCAAGGTTCTGAAAATGAACACCTATACCAAAGTCACTAAGCTGGTGCTGCCTTCGGCGTTGCCGCTGATTTTCACAGGTTTGCGCCTGTCGCTGGGTGTCGGCTGGATGGTTTTGATCGCGGCTGAAATGCTGGCGCAGAACCCCGGTTTGGGCAAATTTGTCTGGGATGAGTTCCAGAACGGTTCGTCCAGCTCGCTTGCCAAGATCATGGTTGCGGTCTTCACCATCGGCATCATCGGTTTCTTATTGGACCGGGTGATGTACGCACTGCAATCCCTCTTCACATTCACGAACAACCGGTGAGCGCGATGAGCATACTGAGCTTCAAAAACGCCACGAAATCCTTCGGTGAAGGCGCCGCGCGGACGGATGTGCTGAAAGGCATCGATCTGGACGTGCAGAAGGGCGAGTTTCTGGTGATCCTCGGCTTTTCCGGCACCGGAAAAACGACCTTGATTAACCTCATGGCCGGTCTGGATACTCCAACTGGCGGAGAGGTCACGTTCAAAGGCACTCCGATCAAGGGGCCGGGCCCGGAACGTGGCGTAGTATTTCAGAATTATTCACTGATGCCTTGGCTGACGGTCAGCGGCAATGTGGGGCTGGCGGTCGATACGGTCTTTCCGGGCCTCGGCAAGACTGAGAAGGCCGAGAAGGTCGCGCATTATGTGCAGATGGTGGGTCTCAGCCACGCTGCCACGCGCCGCCCGGCGGAACTGTCGGGTGGGATGCGTCAGCGGGTCAACGTGGCGCGTGCCTTGTCGATGAACCCCGAGGTTTTGTTGCTGGATGAGCCTCTGTCGGCGCTCGACGCGCTCACCCGTGCCAATCTGGCGGATGAGATCGAACATATCTGGGAGGCCGACAAAAAGACCTGCGTTCTGATCACCAATGACGTGGACGAGGCGATCATTCTGGCCGACCGGATCATCGCCCTGAACCCCGATGGTACGTTGGGCCAGGAATTCCGCGTATCGATCCCGCGCCCTCGCGAACGCGGTGCAATGAACAACGACGAGACGTTCAAGCGCCTGCGCGCCGACGTCACCAAGTACCTGATGGATGTGGGGATCGAAGCCAAGGTCGAAGGCTCGCGCATCCTGCCCGATGTTACACCGATCCATGGAGTGCCAACGGCGGTGGCCGAGGCACAAATGGGGATGATCGAGAGTCGTTTCCTCGACTTCTCACAGCTTCATAAAGTCTACCCGACGCCCAAGGGCCCTCTGACTGTTGTTGAGGATTTCGATCTGAAGATCGATAAGGGCGAGTTCATCTCGCTGATCGGCCATTCAGGTTGCGGAAAATCTACGGTTCTGACCATGGCCGCCGGGCTAAACGATATATCGAAGGGCGCGATCAAGCTGGATGGTCGTCATGTCGAGGGGGCTGATCCCGAACGCGCCGTGGTGTTCCAATCCCCCAACCTGTTCCCATGGCTGACTGCCAAGGAAAACGTCGCGATCGGGGTCGACAAAGTCTATCCCAAGGCCAGCATCGCCGAGCGTCAGGATGTCGTTGAATATTATCTGGAACGCGTCGGTCTGGCCGATGCGATGGACAAATCCGCAAGCGACCTGTCGAACGGCATGAAACAACGCGTCGGCATCGCCCGCGCCTTTGCCCTATCGCCCAAACTGCTGTTGTTGGATGAACCCTTCGGGATGCTCGACAGTCTGACCCGCTGGGAATTGCAGGAAGTGCTGATGGAGGTCTGGTCCCGCACCAAGGTCACCGCAATCTGTGTGACCCATGACGTGGATGAGGCGATCCTGCTGGCCGATCGCGTGGTGATGATGACCAATGGCCCACAAGCGACCATAGGCAAGATCACCAAGGTCGACCTGCCGCGCCCGCGCACCCGCAAAGCGCTGCTGGAGCATCCGGACTACTACGCCTACCGGCAGGAGGTCCTCGATTTCCTCGAAGAATACGAACACGGCGCCAAGCCAAAAACACCCGCCCCCAAGGCGATTGCAGCGGAGTGAAACCATGAAACAAAGACTTGTTGTCATCGGCGCAGGCATGGCCTCGGGTCGGGTGCTGGAACACCTGACTGACGCCGCGCCGGATGCGTTCGACATCACCCTGTTCAACGCCGAGCCCCGCGGGAACTACAACCGCATCATGCTGAGCCCGGTTCTGTCGGGTGAGAAGACTTATGAAGAGATCGTCACACATGATGACGCCTGGTACGCCGAGCGGGGGATTGCTTGCCGGTTCGGTGAGAAAGCTGCAAAGATCGACCGCGAGATGAAAGTTGTCGAGGGCGAGCACGGACACCTTCCCTACGACAAGCTGGTGATCGCGACTGGGTCGAACCCGTTCATCATCCCCCTGCCCGGTCATGATCTGGACGGTGTCATCGCCTATCGCGACCTGGAAGACACCCAGCAGATGATGGACATGGGCCCCGACAACAAGGTCGTCGTGATCGGCGGCGGCTTGCTGGGGCTTGAAGCTGCGGCGGGCATGGCCGCGCACGGCGTTGACGTCACCGTGGTCCACATCATGGGCCACCTGATGGAGCGTCAGTTGGATGAAGCCGCAGGCTACCTGCTGAAGAAGTCGCTGGAAGACAAAGGAATCAAAATCTGCCTACAGGCGAACTCCAAGGAAATCCTTGGGCAAGATGGCAAGGTCCGCGCACTTTTGCTGGACGACGGGACCGAGCTGCCCTGTGATCTGCTGGTCATGGCCGTTGGCATCCGTCCCAATACAGCGCTGGCGCAGGAGGCCGGTCTGGCCACCGGGCGTGGCATTCATGTGGACGACCAAATGTTGACCTCGGATCCGGATATTTACGCTGTGGGTGAGTGCGTCGAGCATAACGGAGAGGTCTTTGGTCTTGTCGCGCCGCTCTACGATCAAGCGAAAGTGGCGGCGCATGCCTTATTGGATAAAGAGGCCGCGTTTGAGCAAAAAACTCTTTCAACGAAGTTGAAAGTCACCGGCTGCGATCTGTTCAGCGCTGGCGATTTCGCAGATGGACCGGGGCGTGAGGATATCGTGTTCCGCGACCCATCGCGGGGCGTCTACAAGCGTCTTGTGATCGAACAGGACCGTCTGATCGGCGCTGTCATGTACGGTGACACAGCCGACAGCGGCTGGTTTTTCGGCCTGATCAAGGATGGCACCAGCATCGAAGACATGCGTGAGACGCTGATCTTCGGCCCGGCCTACCAGGGGGGCGACACCGCGGACCCTCTCTCAGCCGTTGCAGCATTGCCGCCTGAGGCGGAGATTTGCGGCTGCAACGGCATATGCAAAGGCGACATTGTCGAGGCGATCCATTCAGGGGCCGGCGATCTGGGCGCGGTGCGGGCAAGTACCAAGGCCAGCGCTTCCTGCGGAACATGTTCGGGTCTGGTCGAACAGGTCCTGCAGGTCACTTTAGGCGATGCGTTCCAGATGCCAGCGGCACAACCGATCTGTGGTTGCACCGACCTGACGCATGAAGATGTACGCCGTCTGATCAAAGGGCAGGAACTGAAAAGCCAGGCCGCAGTCTGGCAGGAACTCGGCTGGAATACGCCCAACGGCTGTCATGTCTGCCGCCCGGCGATCAACTATTACCTTCTGGCGGATTGGCCACTGGAATATCAGGATGATCCACAAAGCCGCTTCGTTAACGAACGCAAACACGCGAATATCCAGAAAGACGGTACGTTCAGCGTCGTGCCGCGCATGTGGGGCGGGATCACCACACCCGAAGAACTGCGTGCCATTGCCGACGCCGCCGACAAGTACGACGTGCCAACCGTAAAAGTCACCGGCGGCCAACGCATCGATCTGCTGGGCGTGAAGGGTGAAGACCTGCCTGCGATCTGGTCGGATCTGAACAGGGCCGGTCTGGTCTCGGGTCACGCCTATTCCAAGGGCCTGCGGACGGTCAAAACCTGCGTCGGAACCGATCATTGCCGGTTCGGCACGCAGGACAGCACCGGCCTCGGCATCAAGCTTGAGAAAATCCTGTGGGGGTCTTGGACTCCGCATAAGCTGAAGCTGGCCGTGTCGGGCTGTCCTCGCAACTGCGCTGAGGCGACTTGCAAGGATATCGGCGTTGTCTGCGTGGACTCAGGCTATCAGATCAGTATCGGAGGGGCCGCCGGTATGGACGTGAAAGAGACCGAATTGCTGTGTCAGGTCCAGACCGAGGGCGAAGCGATTGAGGTGGTGATGGCCGTCACGCAAGCCTATCGCGAAGGCGGCAAATATCTGGATCGATTGTATAAATGGCTGGGTAAGGTCGGCATGGACTGGGTCAAAGCTCAGGTCGTGGACGACCTTGAAAACCGCACCGGCTTGGTCGCCAGGTTCGAGTTGTCGCAAAGCATTTACCGTAAAGACCCGTGGGCCGAACACGTCAAAGAAAAAGCGCAGACCTACGCGCCGATTGCAGATTTCACACTGGAGGCAGCGGAATGAGCTGGATCGACATCGGACATATCGACGAGGTTCCCTTGCGCGGGGCGCGGTTGGTGAAAACCCATATCGGCTGCATCGCCGTATTCCGTACTGCTGAGGCTGAAGTGTACGCCGCAACCAATAGCTGCCCCCATAAGGGTGGCCCTTTGTCTGAAGGCATCGTCCACGGCCAGTCGGTCACCTGCCCCCTGCACAACTGGGTTTTCGACTTGAATACGGGCGAGGCTCAGGGCGCAGATGATGGTCGCATCACCACCTACCCCGTACGTTTGGAAGATGGGCGCATCCTGCTTGACGACAGCGCCGTCACCCGGCGGAGTGCGGCCTGATGGACGGAACTAGCCTGCCAGAGGTCCGGTCAACATGTGCCTATTGCGGCGTCGGCTGCGGTGTTCTTTTGCGCCCCGATGGTGCCGGTGGTCTGACAGTGCGAGGCGACCCGGACCACCCGGCGAATTACGGGCGTCTATGCTCGAAAGGGTTGGCTTTGGACGAAACCGTGGGTCTAGACCACCGGTTGTTGACCCCACGCGCGTTCGGCCAGGACACCAGTTGGGATAAAGCACTGCAATTGGTTGCCGATCGCTTTTCGACCACGATCAGAGAGTTCGGACCGGACAGCGTAGCTTTTTACGTCTCGGGCCAATTGCTGACCGAAGACTACTATGTTGCCAACAAGTTGATGAAAGGCTTCATCGGCTCAGCCAATATCGACACCAATTCGCGGTTGTGTATGGCGTCAACTGTAGCCGGGCATAAACGCGCCTTCGGAACCGATACAGTGCCCGGAACTTATGAAGATCTGGATCACGCTGACTTGGTTGTGCTGGTTGGTTCAAACCTTGCCTGGTGTCATCCCGTTCTCTATCAGCGGGTCATGGCGGCGCGTCAGGCGCGTGGCACGAAGATCGTGGTCATTGACCCACGCCGCACAGCGAGTTGTGATCAGGCGGACCTTCATCTGGCGCTTCAGCCAGGCAGCGATGTAGCGCTTTTCAACCGATTGCTTTGCAGAATTCACCACACCGGCCATGTATCCGCCGAATTCCTGGAACGAAGCAATGGGTTCTCTGAAGCCCTCGAACTGGCGCAGCTTGACGATCCTGACGAGACGGGGCTCAGCCCATCTGAGATTGAGGCGTTTTGCGATTTGTGGATCGGTACTGAGCGGGTCGTTACGGTCTTTAGTCAGGGTGTAAACCAGTCTTCCAGCGGTACCGACAAGGTCAATGCGATCTTGAATTGCCATCTGGCCACCGGTCGAATTGGTCGCGAAGGGATGGGGCCGTTCTCGGTCACAGGTCAGCCTAACGCCATGGGCGGTCGAGAGGTGGGTGGTCTGGCCAATACGCTCGCTTGCCATCTGGACATAGAAAACGAGGACCATCGTCAGGCGGTGAAACACTTTTGGAATTCGCCCAACATCCCTCGGAGGCAAGGATTGAAAGCTGTCGATCTGTTCCGATCCATCGAAGACGGTCAGATCAAGGCGCTCTGGATCATCCACACCAACCCTGCGGCTACCATGCCGGACGCGGACAGAGTGAGCGCAGCTATCGAAAACTGCCCATTTACAGTTGTCAGCGACCTTACCGCGCGGACAGATACCGCGCGTATCGCAGACGTGCTGCTGCCAGCGGCGGGATGGGCAGAAAAATCGGGGACTGTAACCAATTCAGATCGCACGATAAGCAGACAACGTGCCGTTTTGAGGCCTCCGGGGCAAGCCCGCTCGGACTGGGATATCTTGGCCGAGGTCGGCCGTAGGATGGGTTGGGAAGAGGCATTTAACTACGACTCTCCGGCGCAGATTTTCAGAGAATACGCGAGCATGACCTCACTTGCGGCGTCTTTTGGCAAGGACTTCGATATTACCGAGTTGTCCGACATTGGGGATGAAGACTATGATTCGCTGAGCCCCACACAATGGCCAACGACACTTGGTGCGACCGACAAGCGGTTCTTTGGCGATGGACAGTTTTTTCATCCTGATGGCAAAGCGCGTATTGTTCCGGTTTCTCACAAGCCGCCCAAAGTGAAAACCTGTGCACAATTCCCGTTTCTTTTAAACACAGGGCGAAACCGGGATCAGTGGCATACCATGACACGGTCAGGTTTGTCGCCTCGTTTATCAGCCCACCTTTCCGAACCTTATGTTGACATGAATCCAACGGACGTTGATCGGTTGGGCCTTAGCGCCGCAGATTTGGTACAACTCGACAGCTCAGTTGGAAGCGGTGTCTTTCGCCTTCGAATCTCGGAAGCTGTCGCGCCCGGGCAAGTGTTCGCACCAATTCACTGGACGGGTGAAACGGCACCTTCAGCCCGTGTGGATGTGCTTGTTCCAAGTGTGACTGACCCGATATCTGGACAGCCTGAAAGCAAGGCGACGGCTGTTTCTGTGCGGCGTCTGAATGCTTCCTGGTACGGCTTCGCCATTTCCGTCGATGCGGCCTTGCCTACGGCAGAATACTGGGCAATGAGCAAAACGGACAAAGGCTACAGGATGGAGTTGGCAGGTAAGCAGGACATCGACGATTGGGAACACAAAGCCCGCGAGTGGTTTGGACTACCTGATGCCATGGTGACTTCAATCGAAGACCCCAAGCGCGGCTCGCATAGGATCGCGCTGTCAGACGGACAGCGCCTCTTGGCAGCGCTTTTCGTCTCCCGCCAACCTATCACTCTGATGCGAGACTATTTGGCAAGTTTGCCTGAGGTTTCGCTCATCCAGATACTGTCTGGCCGGTCATCTGCTGCTTCTGAAGATTGTGGACCAATTATCTGTTCGTGTTTTGGGGTCGGACTAAAAACCATCATCGACGCCATTCGCGACAAACGTTTGATTGATGTGAACAATATCGGAGATGCCCTTCAAGCTGGAACAAACTGCGGTTCATGCCGGCCAGAGTTGGCTGAATTGGTCGCGGAGCATTCGAAGTTGAAACGCAATACACCGAAGAGATTCTCGCAAGAACAGTTAGGATAGACCCGGGTTTTGGAGCTGGACGACAGTCTGTTTTGGTAGGTTATCAAGGTAGGAGCGGTTTCTACTCACTCGATACCCAAAACCTGGTTGAGCGTGATTCACCGGTTCGGGCAATTCGGTGGAAGGATGGCGTCGTCCTACGCTCCAAGCGCCAATATATGCTTACTGAGCAATTTCGTGTCCTGCGACCTCAGATGAAACCAATACTCATCCAGTTGATCAGCAGCCTTTCTTGCCTTCGCCGCCACGATGTTCGCCAAATGAGTACGCAAAGAAAATGCAATTCGAGAAGACGAATAGTAGCGGCAATACTCTTTGGGAACGCGGCACTATAGTAAAACACACCATCTTTTACGAATTTGTACTTGGATGAAAGGATCTCTGACATGGTCCACGGCTCCACCCTGCCGTTTGAAGCTCGATTTAAACCAAGGGTTTACCTGAGGAAGTGGTGCCGGGGGCGGCTTCAAATAAATCATCTAACAATATGTATTTTATAATTTTTTTACTTATATTTCCTTTTGTATACCCCCAAATATACCCCCGATCTATGGGAAGCAGTATGCAAGGGCTTACGCGCGCATGTGTTCACGCCAATTCAAGTAAGCAGTAAAATCGAACTAGAGCACTGGCCTGCGCTCAGTTCTGTGCCCACAGAGAAGCGCGTTGCACCCGGGTTCAATGGACGCCCGGCAGCGAGCAAGACTTCCCTACAATCCAGTTTTGAACCTGGGTGCAAAACTAAACAAGACTGTTTGAGATCGCCTTAACACTCAAAGTTGTGGGCGAAACCAAGTCGAACAACTAAATTTCAAACCGTCAAATCGCAATTCATATCTGATTTCTTGATCCAAAGACAAAGACGGCGACCTCTGAAAGTTATTCAACTCAACGCCACATGTGTGACAAGATTTCGTCAAACGAAGAAGTGTAGACTACAAGCTCTACTCTCATAAACATGGATGCCAATGCCCTGCCCTCTCGGATATATTTTCGTCGATGGTCTTCAGCGCTACGCGCTGCAATTTGCTGAGACAAGTGCGTTGATGCGACGCCTACAAGCTGGCGAACGATTTACCTCTAGGAAACCCGATTTCGATCGACCTGAACCGGGTCGAAGCACACAAGTAGATATTCTACCAATGGTCCAAGACTGGATACATCCGACAACGCTACAACACCTGCTTGCGTCTTATTTGGTTGAGCGTTTTCTGCTGGAAGAAGATACACAGCTATTCCTTTGTCGTAAGAATTTAGAACCCATTGCGATAAGTAGGTCGCTTTTAGACGGCCCAGTGGATCGTTTTGAGAATGGCGTCGAAATCCCAACTGATGATCTCGGATGTTTTGTAGATTTGCTCCAAACCTTTGTTCAAAACTGCAAGTCAAGGTACCCCTACTGGAACACAGAGAACTGGACGTTACAAAGAACAGATGAATTTGAAAGACACTTGGGAGACCTCAGACGCAACGATGTGGTGAGTATCCTCAACTCGTGCTTTCCTCATCTTCTTCTTCGTGAGGATCAAGTCCCAGATACGCGACAATTCAATAGATACCTAGACCATTCCACCGAAGAGTTTTTTGCAATGCAGATAGAACTCACCGGCGGCAAAACTCCCGGACGTCCACCGACAGCAAGCCGGGAATGTAAGCGATTACTTTTGCAACGCTACCCAAATGGACGACCAGAGGAAACCGTCGAAGTTTTGCTGGACGAAGTGAATGACGCGCTGCGCAGCAACCCAAACATTCGCACCTGCATTAGTAAGCGCACGTTTTATCGCGTCATGCAGGACATCGGATGGTAGGTTAAAGTTCCCGCTCTCTAACAATTCACAGTTTTTGAGCCCCATTTTTTGTCAGTTTTGGCATACATTTGGCAGGCTTCACCGACTTTTTCTGCACATCCGAATCATTTCAAAACTGGCGCCTCAACACAGTTTCGTAAGAGGTGACACAATGTCCGAACGCTATCTCCGTCTTTCAGAAGTGATTAATAAAACCGGCTTAAGTCGGTCTTCCATCTACAACATGATGACTGATAACAGGTTCCCACTAGCCCTTCGGTTAGGTGTCCGCAGTGTCCGTTGGCGTGAGGCCGATGTCGACAAATGGCTAAACGCCCGTCCCGCAATCGAACTTCGTTCGTTTAAAGCTGAAGGGTAGTATTTATGAACATCCCCACAATAGAAACAGCTGTGACGCCGACGAGCAAAAAAGAAACTCGTATCAAACAAGGCATCTATCAAGAAACTCACACAAGCATACAGAATATCGGTTTGATGGCCGTTCTAGGTCACAGGGGCCGCGCACGCAAAGAGACATATGACTTGTTCAGAACTCACAACTCTAAGCTATTTGGCCTTATGAAAAGCGGTCTATATCACCTCCCCTTACAAGTGTTGAACGCACTTGCGGAGGAATTCGACCTTGATGGGACATTCAATGAACCGATCCAACGGTATCGTAAGCGAAAGCCGCAAGGAGGATACCGTGAGATTTGCGTCCCCGGGACATTTCTCATGGCGACACATCATTTGATCGGCGCGCTAATCGACGCGCAAACCATTCATTCGAACAACGTCTACTCACGGAAAGGGCAAGGGCGAAATGCTTTGATCCAAGACGCGCTTAGGCGAATTAATGATGGACACTGTTATGCGTCTACCTTGGACATCGAAAACTGCTTTGCCAGTATAAATCCAGGTGTTCTTGACCGTCTACCGGTCCACCAACGTTTTGTTTCCCACTCGCTGCGAAATGAAAACCTGAACTTCGCGACACCACTAATCAAATACGGAAAGGAGATCTGTAACCAGGCAAAAGACGAGAATATTCTCTCCCCCTTATATAGGGAGGACATGAACAATACGGGTGCGCCCACGGGTTTAATGCAAGGGTCCCCTGCTTCTTGGCCTATCCTCGGATGGGTCTGGAAAGATCTGCCGACGATCGACGAAAATGTCGGGTTCGTACACGTCTACGTCGATGACATCCTCGTTGTCGCGAAGTCTGAGGCAGGTCGCAGGGAGATAACAGGCGCAGTAGTTCAGTTCCTACAGGACTGCCCCGCTGGGCCGCTCGGATTGACCCAAATTGACTATAATATTGGTCAGGCATTCGAGTTTCTTGGGTATGAAATATCCTACGATTGTGAAGATGGTCTTGCCGACGCCCGTTTAGCCGAGGCCGCTTTCAGCAAGCTTGAACGAGTTTTGCCCCAACTAGTTGAGGTTGATCGCCTTCGTGGGTCGGAATTCCCATATTCCGCATGTGCAAAGTTGCGCGCAATACTCGGCGGTCACTCCATGGCCAGCGATCTAGATGAATGGTGGGATTACTATGTCGAGACGCTTCTGGACTACGATCTAACTTCAGAAAGCCCTTTCGACTTACGGTACACCGCGACTTGAACTTCCTAGACAACCTTAACAAATCGATACCGGTACAATGGTGTGCCGGTATTTTTTGAACCCGGGTTCATTTCCATCCTCTTTAAGGCTGAACTACGTTGAACCCAGGTGCAAAAGTACACTTGAGTTTCAAGTCCGCAACTCGCTGAATGCTACAAGTGTTTGATATATAACATTTTACTTGACTTAGCTGAAATTTTGAAAAGCATCACCGTACCTTCCTCGGTCAGCGAAAAATTCAACAAATACCTGCCGCTCGACGCTTACTGAGGCCGCTCGAAACACATTATTTGGAGATCAAAATGGTACGAATTTTAGTTGAAGGTCGCGGTACGGTTGACTTTGGTGATGCCCGATTGTTCTTCACACCAGGCAAGTCGCATTACCCGCCAGGCTACCTTCAACCTCGCGCCGGGCAGATTCATATTGGCGACCGCGACTCTCGTTCGCGACTACGATATGGGATCAACCTGTCAGATCCACCTTGGTACTGTGAGGGCGAGACGAGCCCCGAGTATGCATTGCGGCATGCGCTCAGTTTCCTGACTAAGGAATACGACATTGACATAAATCAGATAGAGGAACTGCGATCGAAACTTTCATTTGAAAGCTAGCGCAATAAAGCAATTATGGTGTTGTACCGAATTCATATGGCACCGCAAGCTGATCTGAATTGGCAGTAGGGCCATAGTAGGGTCCAGGAAGCCGCTGTAGCTCAGCTGGTAGAGCAGGTCCTTCGTAATTAGCGGGTCCCCGCGAAAATGGCTTGTGAAACCAAAGAGTTCGCGGCAAAGGAGTAGAACTAGTAGGGCCATAGTAGGGTCCAGGAAGCCGCTGTAGCTCAGCTGGTAGAGCACGTCATTCGTAATGATGGGGTCGGGGGTTCGAGTCCCTTCAGCGGCACCACTAGTTTCTAAAAATCAATGATTTGGACAAAAAATCCCAAAAGAATTCATGAGTTTGTTTGACCAGAGATCGCCTCGAAACTGGTCAGTGCCGAACGCAGGTTCTCCATGATTTCTTCGGCAAGCAGGTCGGGTTCTGGAAGGTTGTCTAGGTCGGTCATTGTGGCGTCCCTAAGCCAAAATAAATCAAGGCTTGCTTTGTCTCGGGTTAGCAGCTCTTCCCGTTGGAAGGAGCGCCAGCGCCCCTCTGGCTTTTCTTGGGTCCAAGTGGCGGTACGTTGGTGACGGTTTCCCGGATTGTAACAAGACACGAAGTCTTCAAGATGCGCGTAAGTCAGGGGCTTCTGCTTCAAGGTATGATGCACGTTGGTCCTATAATCGTAATACCAAACCTTGGAGGTCTGCGGGTCGGGGCTTGCAGAACGGTTGTCGAAGAAGATCACATTCGCCTTCACACCCTGTGCATAGAAGATCCCAGTCGGAAGCCTTAGGATCGTGTGCAAGTCGGTTGTCTGCAAAAGCTTGCGCCGGATGGTTTCACCAGCTCCACCCTCAAAGAGAACGTTGTCCGGCACGACAATGGCGGCACGGCCCGTTGTCTTCAGCATCGTCCGGATGTGCTGCACAAAGTTGAGCTGCTTGTTCGACGTCGTCGCCCAGAAATCCTGGCGATTGTATGTCAGATCATCTGTTTCCTGCTCACCCTCTGCATTGGTAAAACTCATCGAGCTCTTCTTGCCAAAAGGTGGATTAGCCAACACGTAATCAAAGGTCTGAGAAGGCGGAGAAATCAGCGCATCAGTAGAGGACACCAAAGGTTCGCCGGTCATTTCTCCAATGCCATGCAAGTACATGTTCATCAGACACAGACGCCTGGTTCCTGCGACAATCTCGTTGCCAAAAAACGTTGAGCTTTTCAGAAACGCCTTCTGTTCCTTATCGAGTGCATAGTTCTCGGGATCAGTAAGGAAATCATGGGCGGCAAGAAAGAAGCCACCTGTCCCGCAAGCAGGGTCGGCAATCGTTTTCTTGGGTTCGGGACGGACGCATTCGACCATCGCACGGATCAAGGCACGTGGGGTGAAGTACTGGCCTGCTCCAGACTTAGTATCCTCGGCATTTCGCTCCAGTAGCCCTTCGTAGATGTCGCCCTTAACGTCTGCGCCCAATGTTACCCATTTCGTACCGTCGACCATGTCGATCAGCCGGAATAGCTTGGCAGGGTCAGTGATCTTGTTCTGCGCTTTCGTAAAGATCTGGCCGAGCATGCCTTTCTGTTCGCCCAACTTGCGCAAAAGCTTGACGTAGTGCGCTTCCAAATCGGCACCGCGTTGGGACGTCAAGCTAGTCCAATCGTATCCCTTCGGAATACCGATGTCGCGATTGTAGGGTGGCTTCGAATACTCGTCTGCCATCTTGAGGAAGATGAGGTAAGTGAGCTGCTCCAGATAGTCGCCGTAGCCGACGCCATCGTCACGCAGCGTGGTGCAGAAACTCCAGACTTTCGATACAATTGGTGCAGTGTTCATTTTCAGTCCTATGCCGTTGCTAGAACAGCTTCGATAAGTGGGTTGTCTCGATGCCAGTTCAGGACTCGCTTCGCGAATACCGAATAGGGTGCTTGTGGTTGGATCGCCCTATGTAGATCTGAGATGGCATCGTCGAGCCGTGTCTTTGCGTCCAGATCGCCCGCAGCGTAACTTTCATGGGCACTGGATGCGGCCAGCACTTTCTCTTCCAAGATAATCGCGTGCTTTCTGCGTTCTTCGACGAACGCCGAGTGGTTCAGGTGATATGCAACTATCGACACCTTACCGCGTTCGCACCGCTCATCTCCCTCTTCAGCGTATGCTGGAACTGCTCGGCCATCCGAAGAAAAGTCAATTTCCAAAGGGTCGCCTGCATTACATGGATCAATCAGCTTCGGCCGTTCGTGACACTCCTCCGCATCACAAGTCGCTCTTGCGGCGTCCTCAAACAAAGGAAATTGGTTTCCTTTACCTCCGGTAGTTCCGGTCTCTTTGTCTTTGCGAAGGCTGTTACAGAACGTGCAAGCGAACCGGAAATTCGCAAAGTTAAACGCGGACCAAGGATAAATTGATTTGGGCCTAAAGTGATCCACAGCCCCGTCGGAACGGATGTCTTTGGATTCACAGTAGAAGCATTTTTGGTATGAGGCCGCCTTGAGGTGGTCTTTGCAGTCCCGCCACACGCTTGAGTGATTCTCGATTCTATCTGGCCCATCAGCAAGAGCCGTAATCGCTCGCTCATCGAAGTCGTCGGGTCTACCAACAAATGCAAGATCAATGAACCTCACTCTTCTGCCTTTCTCGATGATCTGATCAGAGCGGCTTCCACAAGCTCGCGAGCTTCCTCTGGGTCTAACCCCTTTGTGCCTTGACCTGCGTCAGCAGTTTCTAATGCTGTGCGTTCTGCACGCGCGCGCAGATACTCTGTATAGACCGGATCGCGCATTTGGTAATGGAACCCAAAATCTTCAAGCCTAGTCGTAGCCTTTTCAAGCTCGTCCTTTTCTGAATCTGTTAGTTGCCCTTTGCTAGAAAGCGTTCGCTGAATTTCCAGAAGGTTTTGAGTTGTGGTGTCCACAGCAGCGTTGAGGTCAAACATCTCACTCGTAATCACACCAGCGTAGCCCATTCCCATAGGATCCATGCTGGGCTCTTCTGCAGAAATATTCAAAGTCTCGTCATCGCGCTTTAAAATTTGGACTTGTTCTTTCAACAACTCGGCGACAGCAATTGGGTTGTGAGTAGCAAGGAGGACATGGCTGGATTGGCTATTGTCGTTCTCATCTTTGAGAAAATCTCGAATGTGCTGAATATATTCGACGCTCCAGCGCGGGTTGAGATGGGTGTCGGGCTCATCTAGAAGAAAAAGACTTTCTTCCGCAGAAGTGAACTGCAGCAGCCCTAGAACCGTGAGCAGTTGTTGCTCTCCTTCACTCAACTCCCGGAAGGTCACGGACCCGTCATTTTTCTTAAGTTTAACCCTGATCCGGACTTCGTCGATCAGGTCCGAAACATGCGTACTCTCTAGGTCGCGGAAAAACTCGGCTGATGTTTTTCCTTTTGCTAATTCTCGGAGTGCATCAATATCTTTGGCGTAAAGATACAAATACTCACGCGTTCTGGTCCGTCGAACATCATACAATTCTCGGCGTTTGATGCGGATCGGGGCGAGCGAGATTTCGTATAGCTTGGCCAAGAAGTCGCGGACGATCCCTTTTGAATTCCAGAATCTATGATCGCCGCCTGTCGCGTTCTTACTGTACCAGTAAGGCTGCTTAAGAACGAAAAGAACGGATTCTATACCGCCTTCTTCAAGGCCCAACTGTTTTTGAAGGAATGTGTTGGTCCGCTCTTTATTGTTCACGAGGAAGGACAACAGAACGAAGTTGCTATGCACGGGCTCAGCGAAGAACATACGCTTCAGGCCGGGATCATTGTTCTTGATCAGCTTGTCATCATAGTTCCTGAGATAGGCGCGAAAGACCTCTTTCATTCGCTCGCTTTCGCCAGAGTAGTAGCCGAACAAGAACCGTGGCAGGTGCTCGGAGTCTTCACCCAAGAGCTGCGTTCTGCTGACCGTTGCTCCCTCTAGATCATCAAAGGAGGCGCCCACCGGATAGGGCTCGGGATGCTTGTCTTTGCTGACGGTCTTTGCTTGATAGGCTTCCTTTCGTTCGGGGTCAGCGTCGATGAAGACCCAACGGTCCTGGATTTCGTAAGCGATACGATACTTGATCGATGGTACGTTCTTCTTGCCGTGCCTGTCCGCCCCCATGAGCAGATCGCGGAAGATCTCAGTTAGGGCTTCCAGAACATTGGATTTACCGGTGCCATTCCGACCGATCAGTACTGTGATCAAGTGGTCCTGAGAAAAATCAATCGTCACGTCCTTGAGGTTCTTGTACTGGTCTACCCAAAGCCAATCGATGCGCATTAGGTTGCCTCTGCCTTCGCAAGGCGCAACCAATCCTCGTCGCCGCGTCGCTCAACCTGGATTGAATTGCCTTCGACATATTCTTTGAGCTGGAGGTAGAAAGCTTCGACATCGTCTGATGACGAACCATCCCCAATTCCCAGCTCTCCAGCAGCCTTCGAGGCTGAGATCCAGTCTTTCTGCTTTTCCAGAACTTCGATTAGGTCGGTCAATGTCGGCCTCCTTGCCTTAGGCTTGCGGGATGGCGCGGGTTTTCGGTCGCGTTTGGCAGCTTGTTCCCTTTCGGCCTTTTCAACCTTGATGCGCTCCAGGAGGTCGGAGGCGGGCTCGTCGTCCGGGTCTTGGGGGACGAGCTGGCCGGAGAAAGCCTTTTTCAGTATGGATTGGCGCATCGCGTCGGCGCCTATGAGGGCGGCGTCGATCTCGGTTTCGAGCGCGTCGGCGGCTTCGAGACGGGCGTCGAGGCGGCGGATGATTTCAGATAGTTCGGCGGGGGAGCAGTAAGGAACTGGCAAGGCCTTCAAAACCGTCTTGTTGATCGAAGCTAGGTTCGTTGTTTGCTTGCCGCCTTTCTCGAAATAGTCGCGACCGAAGCTGTTACCCCAATGCGAGATGAACTGCGACCATGTCAGGTCGTGCCTGTAGGGCGAAGCGCGGAAAACGTGGTTCTGCGTAATGCATTTTGGGATTTGGCTTTCCCAAACCCATCCACGTCCAAGCTTGTCTCGGTCTCCGCCCTCATTGAACAAGATATCCCACGTCGCAAGGCCCAAGCTATCGGCCTGGGATCTCTCGATTTGCATAGTCTTGATTTCTTCGAGGTCGAGATAACCGCGCTGAACGTTCGCCACACGAAGGTAAGGCACTTCGATTGGGTCCTCAAATTTGCGGGATTTGCTGACGGACATTCCGGAGCCTATCGCCGCCACATCGTTTAGCCTAAGGAAGATCCATTCTTCAGGAATCGTCGGCAGCACAGCGCGTTCTTCCGCAGTGAGTGGCGCTGATGGTTTGTAGACCTCAGGTCTTCGCGGTTTTGGCCCTTTGGAACCAGCGGCTTCCCACGCCTCAACGACTTCGGACCATTCCTCGAATGCTGTGCGATGCCAGCCGTC
This sequence comes from Ruegeria sp. A4, assembly GCF_056543025.1. Lineage (NCBI taxonomy): Bacteria > Pseudomonadati > Pseudomonadota > Alphaproteobacteria > Rhodobacterales > Roseobacteraceae > Ruegeria > Ruegeria sp. A4. The sequence continues at coordinate 1,480,631 of NZ_JBQGAW010000001.1, forward strand.
CCGCTCGTACTCGGCTCTCTCAAGCAAGGTTTCGGGGGTTTCCAGCTTGTCGGCGTTCTGAGCGCGCCAGCCGGCGGTGAGGCGGCCTTCGAAAGCGGATTTCAGTAGGGACTGGCGGTAGAGGCTGAGGGTGGCGCGTGCCGTTTGCAGGCTCTCGACCCCCTTATCGATCTCGTCGACCATCGCTTCGATCTTCGCCACGATGCGGCGTTGCTCGTTCAGCGGAGGAATTGGAATAGAGACTTTGGCCAGATTCTTTCGTGAAATGCGCTTTCGAGTGGATCCGGACTGCAATGCGGTAATCTGGGAGCGAACCTCGGGCGAGTTGATGGCTCGCATTAGGTAGCGGCTATCGATGTCAGCGGTCCCAAGTCTTATTACGCAGACGTCAACGACAGTTACGAACCGCTCTTCGCCTTCCAAAGGAAACATGCAGCATCGACCAAGAGGGTCGGGCATACGTGCGACTAGCAGATCCCCTTTCCGAAGGAAGGTGCAGTTTAGTTCATCCGCTTTGTCGCGGGTTAGAAAGCGAGATGACTTGTCGACGAAATAGCTATCGCCAATGTCAGCCAATTGTATCAGCCGGACAGAACCATTTGGGTCTTGATCCTTGCTTTCGACCCAGTCGCCGTCGGAGAAAACGCCGTCGAAAGCAATCAAATCGCTAAGTGGTGGTTTGGCCCAAGTGGGCGGCAGATCAGTCATGCGGAGAGCGCCTCATTCATCTCGGTCATGATGGCGTCCATGCCGTCGCCGAAGAGCGCATACATTTGCCCCATGCCGCCCTTGCTGTCAAAGGGGGCCATTTCCAGATCGTCGCGCTCGATGGTGAACGACGTGGCGAGATGGTCGCGGATCATTCGCAGCCAGTTCATCTGTTCCTCGGTGAATTTCTCGCCCGCGCCCGAATGGCGATTCAGAATCCAGTTCTGAAAGTTGCGCCGCACCCGCTCGGAATGGCGGGTGAGCGTGTCATCGAGCCCAGTGACCCGGCGGATCAGCGCCACGAGTGCGGTCAGGTCGCTGGCGGGGTTGCTGCCCTTGTAGTCATCAAGATGCGCATAGGCGCGCCAGACGGTGAGCGGGGCGAGGCGTGGCCGATCCTCCGCCAGTTTCTTCAGCACGTCCTTGATCATGGCGTAGGTAACCTCAGACCGGCGGGCGGGAGTGTTGAAGTAGATCGACAGCGCCTCAATTTCGTCCCTGTTCTCGGTCAGGTACTCCTCGAACTCCTGCGCGATCTGCTTGGCGTTCTCGGCCACATCGCCCGCCCATTCGGCGCGCAGGAGCGTGTCGAGATTCTCATGGTCGATGGTCTGTTCGTTGTCGCGGCGGATCGTGTCCATCAGGGTGATAAGCGGGCCGGTGAAGACGTTGGCAGCCTGTCTGATCCGTTCCTCGCGCGCTGCCTGCATGTCGGCGTCGTCGGGTTCAGGGTGGCCCGCGGCCTTGGCGTCAGCCTCCACCTTGTCGGGGTCGATGGCGTCGAATAGGTCGCGCACGATGGCGGTAAGGGGCTTGCCGGCCTCAGTGGCGATCTTCTCCTGCTCCTCGGTTCCGAGCTTGTTGTCGAGCCGCGATAGACGGGCGGCAAGCGAACTTACCGATTCTTCGGATCGATCGCCCATCATCAGCCCCATGGCGAGATCTTTGAAGGGGATCGACGGTTTGGTATCCAGCGGTTGGCTCGATGTCTTGAGTGATTTGGTAACGCCGACCGCATCGACGATTACGTAGTGGGTTTTGGCCTGTGCAGAAGGCGTAACCTTCTTGAGGTCATCGGGTTTCAGGACGCGGGTGCCGCGGCCCTTCATCTGCTCGAAGTAGTTCTTTGACTTTACGTCACGCATGAAGATCAAGCATTCGAGTGGTTTCACATCGGTGCCGGTGGCGATCATGTCCACAGTAACGGCAATGCGCGGGTAGTAATCGTTTCGGAATGCTGAAAGTGAGGATTTCGGGTTTTTCGCCCCATTGGTGATCTTTCGGCAGAAATCGTTGCCCTCGCCGAATTCCTGCCGAACGGTCTGGATGATGTCGTCGGCGTGGCTGTCGGTCTTGGCAAAGATCAAGGTTTTCGGCAGTTCCTTCCGGCCGGGAAAGATCTCGGGCCACTTTTCGTAGAAAGCGCGTATAACCGTGCGGATTTGGTCGGGGTTAACGACGGAGCGGTCCAGCTGGGTGGCTGCGTAGGCTTCGTCCTCGTCTTGCGTCTCCCACCTTTTTGCGCGTGTTTCACGCTCGCGTTTCTCGACCAACTGCTCAGACTTGAGAGTCTCTCCACTCTGGGTGATCTGGGTTTCGATTAGGTAGATTTCGTTGCCTACGTTGACCTTGTCGGCCACGGCCTTTTCGTGGGTATACTCGCTGACAACGTTCTTCTGAAAGAAACCATAAGTTCGGTTGTCAGGGGTGGCGGTCAAGCCGATCAAATAGGCGTCGAAATACTCGATAACCTGGCGCCAAAGATTGTAGATTGATCGGTGGCATTCATCGATCACAACGACATCGAAGTACTCCGGCGGGAGCTTTGCGTTATAGACAACCGGAAGAGGTTCCTTGCGGCGCCACTTTTGTTCGGCCGGGTTTTGGTCTTCCGCGCCTTGATTGAGTTCCTCGCCCTTGAGCGTGGCATACATTCGCTGGATCGTGGAGATGACAACCTGGCTGTCATTCGCGATGGAGGGCGAGGTGAGGCGCTGGACGTTGTAGAGCTCGGTGAACTTGCGATTGTCGTCATTGGGGATGAAGGTCATGAACTCCTGTTCGGCCTGCTCTCCTAGGTTTTTGGTGTCTACTAGAAACAAGATCCGGCGGGCGCCGGCGTGCTTAAGCAAACGGTAGACCTGAGTTATCGCAGTGAAGGTCTTACCTGACCCAGTTGCCATTTGGACAAGAGCGCGGGGCTTGTCTGACTTCAGCGATGTTTCAAGGTTTGTGATCGCTTTGATCTGGCAGTCGCGGAGGCCTTCGGGAATGAGGTTTGGAAGTGCAGAAATCCCAGCCCGCAGGCTTTGTGGTGCCTGCGCCCAAGCTTTTAGGGTTTCAGGTCGGTGAAACGTAAATATCTCGCGTGAACGTGGATTTGTGTCTCTCGCATTCGTGAAACGCGTGATTTGTCCCGTGCTCTCGTAGAGGAAAGGCAATGGCTCAGCGTTAGCTACCCACTTGAGCTTTGCGTTGGCATAGCCCTCCGACTGTTCTTCTACCGAAGTTAGCTTTACCCCCCAGCTGTCAGGTTTAGCCTCGACGACACCAACAGCCTGCCTGTCTGCAAAAAGGACATAGTCGGCGGGTCCAATGTCAGTTTGGTATTCACGCACCGCGACACCCAAGCCTGCATTGAAATCTATGGAATTTTTGTCCTGAACCAACCAACCTGACGCTGTTAGCCGCTCGTCAATGCGGTCTCTCGCAATTTGTTCAGGAGTCTTGTTAGCTTCAACCGACATACCTAGTAGTTTCGCTTTAAACCAGATCTAGAAAGTTTAATAAAACCAGTAAATTGAAAGGTCGGAACTATCATTGCTCGTCAGTTCTGTTCTATTGATTTTCAATATGACCGCAATCATGCGGGTTGCCTGTTGTATTTTGGGGTCAGCATAACGTGTGAGATGAAATCTACCAGCCGAAAACACCAGTTAAGAAGTCGATCTCGAGAAAGACTCATGCACCGATGAAATACGCTTTCTACGATACTGAAACCACTGGTACTGATACCACGTTTGACCAGATTCTGCAGTTCGCAGCTATCCTCACTGATGCTGATCTGAACGAATTGGATCGCTTCGAAATCCGGTGCCGCCTGCTTCCCCATGTCGTTCCGGCACCGGGCGCTCTGTTGGTGACAGGCGTGACGCCGGCAATGCTGACGGACCCCAGCCTTCCGACCCATTACAACGCCATATGGACGATTGCCCAAAAGCTGCGTGAATGGTCCCCGGCGATCTTCGCAGGGTACAACACTTTAGCGTTTGACGAACCGATGATGCGTCAGGCGTTCTATCAGACCTTGCAGCCGATTTACCTGACCAACACGAACGGTAATCAGAGGGCAGACGTGCTTCGTCTGGCGCAGGCAACGGCGGCGCTGGCGCCAAATGCCATTACGGTCCCAATCAACCACAACGAACGGCCTACACTGAAACTCGACATGCTGGCCCCGGCGAATGGCTTTTCACATGAGAACGCCCATGACGCTTTGGCGGATGTGGAGGCAACCATCTATATGGCCCGCCTGATCCGCGACGGCGCGCCGGAAGTGTGGGATTCTCTGATGCCGTTGGTCGACAAGTTGGAGGTACAGGCGCGCGTGCTTTCGGGTCAGCCCCAATGCCTCGTTCACTATCACATGGGTCGACCGACCGTATTGCCGGTGGCGGGCTGCGGTCAGAGCCCAGACAACCCCACCATGCTTGGGGTCTTCGATCTGACCAAGGACCCCGAACCATTTCTACGAATGGATGTCGACGACTTGGTGAAAGCCATGCAGGGACCAGATAGGGCGATCCGTATCGTCACGTCGAACAAGATGCCGGCAGTGGTCGACATTAACCTTGGACCCAATTTAGGTGTGTCTGAAACCGAGATCGCCCGTAGGGCTTCTCAGGTCGTCCAGGATGGTCAGTTCGCTGGGCGTGTTGGGCAAGCACTTAAACAACGCTACCCGCCCTGGCAGGCCGCAGAGGTGGTCGAGGCGCGGATTTATGAAGGGTTCCCAACGCGAGCCGACCAAGATCGCATGCAGGCCTTTCACTTAGCTAAATGGCAAGAGCGGGCGGAACTGGTCGAAACCTTCGCAGATAGTCGCTTGCGTGAGCTTGGTCGGAGGCTCGTTTTTCTCGAAAAACCGGATGCGTTGGAACCGAGTCGAAGAAAAGGTCTTGAGACATGGCTCTATAACCGAATGCAAGGACGCGATGGTGTTGAGGCAGGTCGTACGATTAAGGACGCGATTGCCGAACTCGATGAAATAGATCCTAACCAAGCAAATTCTTCCGAACTTGAAGAAATCAAAACGTGGTTCAGGTCAAAGTGTGATGCAGCCCAAATAAAAAAATGATTGGATGAGATGCGTGACTGTGAAGTCCACGCGTCCGCAACGCACAACACAGTAGATTAAACTTTTGCTTCATAGGTGGGGGTGGGTATACCCAGGCACGTGGGCTAGGAGGGTCGCGCCACTAACGTAAGTTGAGTTGCAGCCGGCGGTAGGCCCGCCGGCGGCGTAGATCGAAGTCTAGAACGGCGTGTCCACACCTTTGGTCGTTTCGGAGTATGGCATGAGCTTGGGTTCGCCGGTTTCGGAAAGTCTTACTTCGAATTCGGTTTCAGCTTTACCGCCCTTAGTTTTGAAGCCGCGGCGTGCACAACGTTTGCCGGAAGTTGAGTTGTTGAACTGATAGATGCCGCTCACCCATCCAATCTCACCCATTAACCTCTTTATCCGCTGCGAGTCAGTATTACTCATGCGCGCCGTTTTGATGCCCAGAAGCTTTTTGATCGATTCTACAGAAACACGACCATCAACACCCTCGAAAGCAGACATCAAATCGTCAGCATATGGATCTTCTGCCAGGCGTTGCGCTTGGGTGTCGGCAGCGGCCTTGCGCAAATCACGAGACAACGTGAGAGCTTCGCCCGCTGCTTCACGCGCCGCGGCCTCTGCCCACAGCTGGTCTACGACCGCTGCAAACCCAATCAAATCAATTGCGCCTACAGTGACCGGCCAGATGCGGCGATTGCCTGTTGGGTCACGCAAGTAATCGGTTTCGTTGGTCGTACCAATGATAACGCAGTGGCGTTTGTGGCTGCGAGCTACCTTGTCATAGGGGCGACGGTAGGTATCCGTGCTTTCGCTCAAGAACTTTTTCAGTTCTTGGCTGCCAACTTTGCTCATACCTTCGAGTTCTTGGCACTCGGCGATCCACGCGCGGTCCAAAATCTGAGCCCGTGTACGTTCATCGCTTTTCAGGTTTAAGCTTTCCACAAACCAGTCGCTGTTTATCGCTAAGGTTCTCAAAAGACTGGACTTACCAGTACCCTGACGACCTTCTAGCACAAGCATAGTGTCGAACTTGCACCCTGGTTTGCGGATGCGCTTTACGGCACCGATCAGTGTTTTGGCGCCAAATTCCCTGTTAAGCGGTGTGTCTTCTGCGTTGCAGTAGTCGATCATCCACGTATCGAGGCGAGATTTTCCATCCCACTTCACCGAGTCTAGGTATTCGATCACCGGGTGATAGCGGTTTTCGTGGGCCAGTGCGACAAGTTCACGGTTCACGCTTTCTGGCGACGCCTTGAAATCAAGCTCTATACTGAACTTGCTTGAAAGGATGTCATCAATATCGTTCAAGTCGCGATCATCCACACCGGCGCCTGTGATTTCATCCGACTGGGTGAAATCGTTCCTGCGAGCAGTGACACCTAACTGAGCAAGAGCATGGCGCACGTTCTTTGGATCCCCTTTTAGTGGGGACAGGTTCTTGTCGACAGCTGGCCATGCTTCCAAGCGTGCATTGACTGCATCCTGTGCCCGGGCAACCTGGCGGCTGGCGTACTTAGCAGGATCCGAGTTTTCACGAACGTGTGCACCGATTTGCAACGACGGCGCCAGAAGCAACGAAACGGCGTGCCCTGGCGAAACGCCATTTCTTAGCATCCATATTGTTGCTGCAAAAACCAGCTCTGAGCGGCTCTTATACTCGCGACCTGGCGGGTTGGTGCCCGTTTCAATTGCCTTCTTCCAACCTGCATCATTCGGCAACACCGACAAGGGGTCGTCTGGAAGGCCGGTGGGGGATATCACCTTATCGGCTGTCGTTGGCTTTTTATCGGCCTTTACGTTCGAAAATGCTAACGGTTTAGGCAGATCGAAATCCGAATATTTGTATTCGACTGGTGGCACCGACAGATCACGCGGATGGCACAACACGGAAGTTGCAGGCTTGCGGCCATCCGCCATCTTCTTGTCGTTTAACCAGTTCACTGTGCCGGGCAAACGAAGCAGACGGCTGATATCATGCGTTCCTGGCCCACCTTCTAAAGCTTGCAGAAGGCCCTGGTTAAGCTCTTCAGCCTGGTCTGGGTCGATCGGATCAGACAAGCGCCATAGTGCCTGGTAACCGCCCCCCGTGAGCCATACCGCCGATGGTTCCGGAACCCCTTCAGGACGTGTTTTTGGATCAAACAAAAGCGACTGAGGACGGTTGGACTGATCAAACTCATCGCCAGGATAGTCTTTGAAGTCCAGGTCGACATGCAGATAGCGAACCTTTTTAACATTCCGTTTGTTGCGTTCACCGACCAAGTGCTCGGCATTTGCCACGAAGTAAATATTGCGGCGAAAGTCGGTGCCATTGTTTGTTGCGACAAAGTTAAAGGCAGCTTGGTATTTATCTACGCGATAGCGCTTCGAAACAGGCGATGCGCGTCCGCGGCTTTCCATGCGCTCAAGGTAAATATCTGCTTCAGGGTTGATCCAGCCGAGGAAAGCCATTGCTTCCTCAGGCTGAGATGTAGGCACGTCTGCGCAGAGGCGACCGAACTCAAAGTCTGAAGTATGGTTCTTAGACATTGTGGACCCCCTTTGCGACAAAGGCGTCCAAGTCCGATTTTTGATAGCGAACCATTTTGTTCTCGAGCTTCACGAAACGTGGGCCACGATTTTGAGAGCGCCGTTTTTCAAGTGTTTGGTGGCTCAGGCCGAGGCGCTTTGCTGCAGCTTTTGTGCAAACAAGTTCTTCATTTGTGATTTCCATAGGAAACCTCCTTTCATCAAAGAGGTTTCCCAATATTCACACAAATCTACCCGGCGCTAATCATTCAAAATAGGCGTTTCAAATCCCGCACAGGATCATCGGGACCGGAAACAGGAATAAAAAACGGACCAAACAGCTCTTTAGCTTGGACGATCCAGCCCGACATAAATTCAGTCTCAATGTTTCCGTAGCACGCCACTTGCTCGACCAATTCGTTTTTGTTCTCGCCAAACTTCCGCGCCAGTCTGGCCACGACGCTGTTTTCTTCGACCATTGAGCAAAATTCTATGCCTTGGTGTTTGAGGCGATGAAGGACATCGCGTGCGATTGTCTTCCTCCCTCTGCAGGCTTTTTCGTCATGATCGCCCCAAACGATCCTTCCTTCCTCTCGAAGGTATTGTGCGCCACCTCGATCCGCTATGTATTCCTTTGCCATTTCGACCAACAAAGGAAAGTCGCGACTCTGCTTTAGGTCATCTCGTGGCTTGATGCCAAAAACAGCTTTCTTTGCGTCACGAAGGCGTTCCAAGTCTGTTTGCTTATTCCCTGTTTGCATGGGATGCGCTCGGATAAGAGCGAGAAGAAAAAGATCGACGAACGTATTGGCGAGCGGATCTGCATCTCGCCAATCGTAGTTTTCAATGGTGAAATCATCCCACCATTTTGAAGACTCTTCTGTCATGGAACTCTCCTGCGAAAATTAGCCCGCCGAAAGTTCAAGTATCTTGGCGGCAACAAGTGATACCGGTGCACGGAGCCGTTCGACATCGCTGACGATGTAGCCGGCGGTCACGTCCCCAGACAGACGGTGGTTCAGCAAACGTTTCAGCGCGTAGTGCGGCACGTCAAGGCTCTCTGCGATGGTAATAAATGTGCGCCTCAGGTCGTGAAGCGTAAATGCCACGCCGCTCTTTTCGCTCACGCGTGCCGTAAACTTCTTTGTCTCAACGATGTGGCCCGTCCGACCTGTACTTGGAAAGACCCAAGGCGAGGATTTCACTTGCGCTTTACGTTCCTTAAACAAGCCCACAAGAAAGTCTGACAGAGGTAGGTCGAGCGGATCTCCGTTCTTTGTCTTTGGAATGTGAAGTGCCCGCTCTCTCAAGTTAACGTTTTCCCAACGAAGAGAAGCAATTTCGTTCCGGCGCATACCTGTGAATAACGCGATCAACAGGAAATCACGTGAATACTCAGGCTCTTCCATAACAGCAGCCCACCAGGCCGGAAGATCGTGTGCCGAAACCGCACTGCGACGACGTTTTTCCGGGTACCAGGCGCGTGCCTGAGTAAGGATCGCGACGGGGTTTGGTGGAAACTCATCATGTTCAGCAGCAGTTACATTGTAGACTGAGCGTAAGTGGCGCATGACCGTATTGGCGGTCACCTGACCATGTGCTGCCGCAATACGTTGATGGCGCTTGAGCACCATTTGACGGCTAATGCTTGTTATCGGCGTTTGTTTCCAGTCTTTCAGATACAGAGAAACCGTCCGCTGGTAACGGTCGCAGGTGCTTTCAGCCAAGGTGCTTCGAATGGAAAAGAAACGTTCAAAGGCTTGAGCAAGAGTTATGTTTTCTTGGGCAATACGCCGCTTTTCGGCGTTCGGATCGACCCCAGTGGCCATATCAGACAGGATGCCAAGGGCGCGTTTTCTTGCTTCATCAACGGACACCACATCGGTACGGCCAATTGTGGTTCGCCGTGTTCGCCCGGCAACCTGCCCTTCAACAAAAAACACTTTGGACTTTGATCCTATTCGCACACCGAAGCCGCGAAGGATCTCATCGCGATACAGTTTTTGTCCGACTGCGGGATGGGGAAGCTCTGCGACAGAGCGTTTTGTAAAACGAAGAGTAGGCATTGAGACCTCCTTTTGGCCTCAACTCAACCTAAGCACGATATCGTGAAAAAGCAATCATTTTCAAGATGTTATCATACTTCGTCCGGTTTGATCGAACGCGCGCATGCGTGAGCGCGGAACAAGATGATCGGCCACTTTAAGAATAGTCTTTCGTCGAAAATGGCAGTCACCATTGTTTCAGTGAGTCCACCAAAGCGCCTTAGATCCATCGAACGGCGAGCCCAAAGGGTGTGGGCACAGTAAATCGCCGGTCATAGGGTGGGGTGGCTAAGATGCCTGGTAGCAATTCACCTTTTGCCACATTCGTCTTACCGAAGGACGACACCACTGGAATTGAATGGTTTGGCAGCCAACCACTTATTTTTGAGAAGGAACTTGTTTTCTCCTGCGCGGCCCTATTTCCGCCCTCTTTGGGCATAAGAAGTCGAGGCATGAGCGATTATGATCTTTCTCAATTGCATTCGATTTGTCAGCGGTGGTCTCACAAGCTTCGGCCAAAGAACTTCAAAAACGATGTTCCAATTAAGCGGCTTCCTAGACCTAGTTATGACGGTATCAATAGCTACAACGGGTTCACCGGTGCAGAGCGTCGGCGTGGAATGCAGGTCGTGCAAGTGCTCATGAAGAACGGGGTTATTGAGCGACCGAAAGAGTGCGATATTTGCGGCAAGACCGAACGCGTGAACTTTCACGGTGAGGACTACTTCGATCCGTTTTCCATGGCTCGACTTTGCTTTCCTTGTCACATGGCGCTGCATAGACGTTTTAAGTCGCCAGACAAATGGCACGAGTTGCTATTTCGAAACTCGGATTCACCCAACATCGACACTTACCGCAAACTACCTTTAATAGAGCCTGATTTTGCGGCTTGGTTGCGCAAGAATACCGATGGACCCCATGATCCCGTTGCACGTATATGGCCGGATCGGGATATTCCAGATTATCAACCAAGAGCGCAGTCGTAGGTGCTGGCATTTTGGTTAGTTTTCCGACACCAATTGATCAAACATCCCGAGTGCGACCATGAGCGATCCTCGTTCCTGTCACAATGCACTCTTTTTGCAAACAGCGACAAACCGATGAAAAAGTTATTATTCAAGGCACAAAATTGGGCACTTGCCACACTAGTGGTTGTCTGTGGGTTTGGTTCCACCGCTTTGGCCAAAAGTTGGGATAAGGCCATCGAAGAAGTCGAAACGAAATCTGACTTCTATTGGGAATACGGCAAAAGCCGAGGCGCGTTTACAATGCTCGGAACTGCGTACAACGAAATCGGTATACCGCAACACAAGTGCGCGATTTTGGGCAGGATGCTCGGATTCGCTGATTACATTCAGCATCTTGAAAAAATCGAAGACCCAGAGATTAGAGACGACCTTACCGAAGATGAAATACAGAATCTCATGTATCACTCGCAGTTTCTAGGCAACTGGGTTTTCGTAGCCAGAAGCTTGGTCGACGCTAGTGACCAGGATAGGCAACAGATTTGGAATTTGGACTGCGTGGGCAAGCAAGGAATACCACCAGATTTGTTTGTTGGCCTTAAAGACTCTTCGGCTAATTTAGTTGTCGAAGGCTCTGACATTCGTGTTCTTGGTGATTTTGAACCTGGCTTTTATGAGCGGTTTGAACAGTTAATTTTAGATAATCCTCAGGTGCAACGCGTGATACTGGGAAGTGGAGGAGGAAGTGTTAGGGACGCTATTCTGGCGGGGCTACTTATTAGGGAAAAGGGTCTTTCAACAACGCTTTCTGCGAACTGCTACTCAGCATGCCCACTCGCTTTTCTGGGTGGCGTTCGTCGGACGATATGGTCGCCTTATCCTAAATTAGCTTTTCACAGAGTTTCACGCCCAAATGAACAAGAAGTACCGTTTGACGATCCGGTCTACGATCTTATCGAAAATTATGTGTCAGAGATGGGGGCTAATCCCGACTTTGTTATGCGACATATCTTTGCGGCGTCCCCAAGTGAATTCAGCTATCCAGACTATCCAGAACTATGCATTTCTGCGACAACCACTTGGATTCAGCGGCTTTGTACAAGCGATGAATACCAGTGAAATTATTGCTGCGGAGTGTCGCTCTATCTAATGATAAGATACCCGAGTCTTAGAAGTACTTTAGGGTCTGGTCCTATCGAAAGTGAAAGTAGAGGCACAAGACTTTGACAAAGGTTTCCTATTTTCAGAGGTTTTCTCAGCGCGAGAACCACGCGACCAACAACACGCTTCTTATCCTGCGACGTTTCTACGATGAGTCTCCTTTCAAACTGGAGAGAGTGCTTTCAGCATTGATAGAAGACGAGCTCGGCATAGGCCTCCAGTTTGAGCAACAAGTGAGCGGAAGCGCTAGTGTACCAGACGCACTGATTTCCCAACCGGCGTTTAACCTATTTATTGAAACAAAGCGTGGGGATGCGCTCGACGACGACCAAATTGAGCGGCACCTAGATACCATCAAACAGCATGCACCCGAAAAAAGCGGCAATTACCTAATTGGTTTGACGCAGGAAGGAATCCCAGCCGAGCAAGCGAACCGGCTTCGGGCGAAGGCTGCGCAAAATGGTGTGGTGTTTTCGGCGACCACGTTCTCACAGCTACTCGATGTGCTTACAAGCGAATGCGAGGCATACGAGAGGGATCTTTCAGCGATTGTTGACGACTTTGAGGACTACCTTGCGAACGAGGAATTGTTGGAGACAAGAAATCAAAGGCTACCAATTATTCCTTGCGGCACATCTTTTGAAGAGAATAAGCGTTTTAGACTGTACTACGAGCCGGCGAACAGGCGAAGCAAGGGCGCTTACCGGTTTATAGGAATCTACAAAAACAAGTGTGTGCAGTTGATCGGTGAGATTGCGGCAATAGCTGTCACGAAGTGGTGCGATGATGCGCTTACAATCTCAACAGAATTTGGCACTGTTGACGACGAACAGCGAGACTTGATCAAACGCGTGGTTGCGGAAACCGACTACTACGATCTTACGGAAGAACCAATGCGTTTCTATCTATTTGGCTCACTGTTTGAGACTGAAATCCGAAAAATCAGTTCCGGTGGAATTTTTGGTCTTCGTTATTTGGATCTGGCGAAGATGGAACTCTCTATTCCGCTGAATAACGAAACGTCTGTCGAAGAATTGTCGGAAGCTCTTCGTGGTCAGGTGTTTGAGTAGTTAGTAACTAGCGGAATGGTAGTGAAAGAGACTATGCCCATCGAATTCCTGGAGCTTGGCCCTGCCGCAAGCAGTGCGACCGTTCTGCTAGCGCATGGTGCTGGTGCCCCAATGGACTCTCCCGGAATGACATCAATCGCGGAAGCACTTGCGAAACAACAACTCAGAGTCATTCGGTTTGAGTTCTCCTACATGGCCAATCGCCGAACCGAGGGCACCAGGAAACCCCCGCCTCGCGCTGACAAATTGAACCACGAGTACCAAGCCGCGATCGAAGCGCTTCAAGTTGATGGCCCTCTTATCATAGGCGGTAAATCCATGGGAGGCCGTGTTGCCAGTATGATTTCTGATGAACTATTTGACTCAGACCGCATCGCTGGTTTGCTCTGCATAGGCTACCCGTTTCACCCAATTGGAAAACCTGAGAAAGTTCGTACTGCGCACCTACAAAAGCTAAGAACGCCCACTTTGATCTGCCAGGGAACGCGCGATCAATTTGGTACTAGGGAAGAAGTCAGCAATTACGAGCTTTCGCCAGCAATCCAGATGAGTTGGTTAGAAGACGGAGACCATGATCTGAAGCCCCGCAAACGCGTGTCAGGCTTTACTCATGCAGATCATATCGATTCTATGGCCGCAACTGTGTCAAAGTGGATCAAGGGCATCAGCTGCTAAAGCGCTGGCTTTGGTGAGGATACTTTTGTTTTGCTGATGGCAGATGGTACGCCGGGGCAGACTTTGGTAACTTTTAACTGGCTTAAGCTGTCGTCTCTGGTTGGAGCTTCAAAGCGACAAACAAAGTCGTAAAAACGTTCAACGACAATAATTTGCTCGCCTTAATCGTGACTTGGCCGCTGGTGTCTCCAAATGCCTGTAGCGCCCACCGGAGTACCTAGCACAGTCCAACGCATGTCCAGCGGCGATTACAGCGGCCCCTACGTCTTCGCCATCAGCAAAACATACACCTACCCATCGGTCATGAGTACGTTCGCCATTCAAGTCACAGGAAATAGACTTTCCTCGAAGAAAATTCACCATCCAGCGCTTTGCGTCCTGCCCGGATGGAGTGCCGAGTTCGGGCGCATCTACACCGTTTAGACGAACCGGGGTTCCGTCGACAACAATAGTGTCTGCATCGCGAACGTGCAGGCCTTCTGCTGTGGCTGCTGTGGCTGCTGTGGCGGCGAGCGCCAGGATAATTGTGATTTGCAGGAGCAAGGTCTGTCCTCGGAATTAGGTATCAATCGATAATTTGTGTGGCTATGCGGGTATCCGCCAATTCATCCTCGATCAGCGCGTAGATTTGCTCGGGCGGCGTGTTCAACGAATACAGCATCAGGGCTGGGTCAACGCCCATATCGATCAGATGCTGCATCGTCTCGCCTTGGCCTTTCTGTATGCCCTCGACTGCGAAGACGACCGGTATAAGGCGGGGCTGCTCGTAGTAATGCTGATGAAGGCCTACAATACCGCTGAGCGAGACAACGCGCTCCTGACCGCCAGCCAGAATGTATGGACACGACGACAAGCAAACCGCACCAGCGAGAACGGCTGACGAAAGCCCGGCTTCGCGGACTTGCTTACCGATCGACAACGCCTCGGACACGATACCCCCTGGACTATGAAGGGCTACGAGGTCGGGCTTGTCCTGCATCTCGGATAGATGTGTGGCGAAACGACTTGCGTCGCCCACTTCTATCTGACCGCTCAGCAGCAGAACTTGTCCCAGGCCATCGAGCTCATGCTCGGTGAACTCCAGCCTGTCAGAAAAGTTCTCTGGCACCGGCAAATCCAGTGGTCCGTCCTGTGGCAAGAGCGTCGGATCGGTGCGGTCGGTTCGGTATTCGCGACGCTGGTCGCCGGGTGACACGGGTCCGGTGGGCAGCTCAACCCTCTCCCTGAAGGGGACGGAGACAACACCAGCGACATCAGATGCAATCAACAAACAAGCGATGACGAACTGAAATATCAGCACGTATCGCAGCCCTGCGCGAGGGTCCAGACGAGACAGGAAGCCCATCACGCGTCGTCTTTTTTGGGTGTAGTGCGTTCGAGGATCGCTGCGTCTGCCACTCCCATCGTTGCCTCGACGTCCTTCATGGCGTTCATTGCGGCTCGCAGGTCGGACAAGGTCAGAGTGTCCTCAATGCTCATGCCGTCCTTGCCGCTGCGGATAGCGGCTTGGGTGATCGCCAGCACGAACACCAGGACAGCTGGCAGCAGGTCGATGGCGATAGCACCAGCCCAGGATGGGACAAAGTTGTGGGCGTACTTGATGACCGCATCGGCGCTAGAGATCGGATTATAGGCCGTCTCTATGGGTGGCTCCATGTCGAGAACCTCGTCGGCGGCGTTCTTGAGCGTCTTACTTCGTTGGTCCAGTGCGTTCAGCACAGAGTTAATGGTGGACGACTGAGCGTCCCGCACGTCAGAGCTGCGACCGTCGAGCTCTGGTAGTACGACCGAGGACGGCAGATCCTCAGCCGCACGAGCGACAAGTGGTGCTACACTGTATTGGTTGAGGCGTGAGATAACACCGGCAAGCTTTACGCTTTCCTCAGAAAACTGGACCGATCGACGATCCACAGGGCCCGGAGCCACGGTCAGCTCACGCATTTTAGCTAGGATTTCATTGCCCTGCTGGAACGCCTCCTCGATAGGCTCCTGCTGGGCGGCGATCTGGTCTTCGAGGTTGCGAAGCTCCTCGGCCTTCTGTGTCAGGACGCGGAATACCGCGCCTCTACCGGCAGTACCAGAAAGGTCGCCAGATTGCTCAAGTTCAGCCAGTTCTTCAAAACTCTGACGGGCGCGCTCGACCTCGCGTCCAAGTGCCTGGCCACTCAAAGCTATGTCGTGAGCTTGTTCGAGCGCGGCTTGGTAGTCACGCACCGTGTTTTCCAGATGCTGCTCAACCGCTGCTGAGCCAGCGAGAGCAGCCGCGTTAAGCCAGCTGGACATGGCGATAATGGCGACGGAGCCCACCATCGTGGAGATGGTCAAGCCGATGAAACCGCTGGTGGTGCGCATCGAGGGTAGTAGGCGGAGCATGTAACTCCAGAATACGAAGATGCCGACCGAGACGGCGATGGAATATGCGACGGCTGCGAAGAATGAGATTGCACCGTTTTCTTCGAGCAGCGATGACACGCCGAGGTAGGTGTAGATACCGGAAGCAATTGCCAGAACGCCCAGTGCTGCGGGTGTAAACGTATCTAACCAAGCAAGATGACTTTCGAGTTCCCTTGCCGTTCGAAGGCCCTTTGCTTCCTCGGCAGTGAGGCGGTCCTTATTTTCAGTCATGAAAATTCGTACTCCAAACTCTTATTCGCGACGCAACGTACTTAATCATCCGAAGGCAAAATTTACATCGAGAGCAGTTAAGACGTTATTTGCTGAAACTCCCCAATGAAAATTATGTTTGAGATCTTAAGATCTGCCGCACATTAGTGCGACAGGCTCATGAATGCTTGCTAGTGTGTAATGTACTTGTAAGCAGGGTCTTTCAAAGACAGCTCTACAAGCTCCGCAGATCTTTTATCTTTTGACTTGTTTTCAGGCGGAACAACTGCTGCGCTTGGCTCGGTACGCTCTGCGATGTAAGGATAGAAGAAGCCGACCAAGGGGATAAACATCCATAGAACGTGGTTCCACTCGCGACCGTTTCGACGAGCTATACCGCCCGCAAAAAACCACGCGGCAAGTATCCCAACGACCGAGGAAATTGAAAGGATAAGCCCAAATACCAATGCGCCTTCGCTGCTTTCGCTAAATGCAATCGAAGACAGAACGTTCGCGCCTATTCCCCCAAATAAGGCGGTATAGAAGCTTTTTTTGGTGCCAATCTGTTTGCGATGGCCAAAAAACGCCAGAAGTACCGGTAGTCCAAGGAAGATGAAGACCAGTATCAAGCCGGGAAGACCAATATTGTTTAGCATAACCTAGTTCCTGAAGTTTCTTGGTGACGAACTATGTTTGCCCGGTTTTCAGTGCTTGTGATTTTCTGCCAGAAGTATGTTCTTTGAAGTCAGAAACATATGTTTTTCATGGATTTGTCTTCTGATGCTGTACATAAAGAGTTTTGTTGAAGGCTGCGGCAGCCAGCACACCAAACCGATACGAACCAAAACGGTTAGGCCAAATGTTGTTACCGTGATTTGACACGATCGATGTTTTTTAACGCTCAATCACCGTCCAAATTTCGGTACGTCGTGCCAACCCCCAAAATTACCACCGAAACTCACCAACCATCGCGCTGTTAGAATAGCTTCCGTAGACGAAAAGTTTTCCATCCTCAGTACGGGCTGCGAGCGGATGAACTGAGGACGCACTGGAGATGAATGCGCGTTCGATACCGCCGCCATCAGCAATTCTACTTACTACTGTCTCAGTGAATTGATAGGAATTCTCTGCCCTTGGCTGATTGGGGTCGAAGCCTAGAGACTTTTCTCCGGAAACCAATACGTTGCTGGAGAATTTCCTTGTCCAGTCACTCACGACAATGAGCTGATCGTCGATTTCGTTGGCATATACGGCGTTGGAGTTTACCAACTGTGGGTCAATCCAAAGTGATTGAATGTCGCGATGATGGTCTTGAATCTCACCAACGAATGCTTGGCTGGTGCTTTCACACCGAGAAAACCTGGCTCCTGCCAACAATATTTTATCACCTTTTTGTACGGCTGAACTCACCCGAATACCCGGGGAAATAGTCAAATCGACTTCTGCATGCTCGTCTCTGCGAATGCTAAAGACACGCGTCTCAAAATTTCCTGCACAAGGATCTGCAATCCCTGCCAAATCGCTAGAACCAACGAATTCTGTGGCGGGTGGAGACCTTAGCGAATGAATGATCAAAAAGTCGTCTTGTCTCTGAAATACCCATCCAAAACTCTGAGAAAAGTCTACTGCCTTCTCGTCCAAGACATCTTGGCGCAGTACTTCGCCATCATACAACCAGAACAGTTCCAGCAGCTCCTTGATCTTTCTGTCTCTACAACAGCCGCGCCGGATTAAAGTTGCAATCAGTGGGCTGCCGTCATCCGACTCTAATATCTGTGCGTCAAGTATATGGGAAAAGCTCCCTGGGACAGGATATGTTGACCAGTCCCAAAGAGGCTCTCCTTTGGTGTCGTAAAGGCCTATGTGGGCCGTCGTAGTTTTTGATGCGTCCGAGGTGTATCCTGCAGTTGCGAGGAACTGATCTGTTATGGCAACGGTCCCGGCACCCTTCTTATCTGATACCATTTCGACTGCATTTTTCCCTGGCCAGGATGCTTCGAAAATTGATGAAAAGCGTGTTCCGTTCCATCGCCCGATCTTTGAAGTTGCGAGCGCGCCTCCATCACTTACGTCGACATACAAAAACTCGCTGCCTGGATCATTCTCTCTGTCTAGACTGTGTAATTCCAATTGTTGTCCATATGGGGTTTCGGCGCGTGATCGAGTGGAATTACCCAGCAGAACGAATGGAGCCCAAAACCTAGGATGAGAAAATTCTCCGTCACCTGAGTTCATTAGCTCAGTCTTGGCTAGTCGAAGTGCTTCGTCTAGAGCTTCACCGTCAGCGAGTGCGTACTTTGTGAATTGGGTGACTTGGTATTCACTCGAATAAGTCTCCACTGGCCATAACGAAGCCAAAACGCTCTCAACTCCGGAAATCAAAAACGCATTTGATAGGCTTCTGAGGCCACTGGAAAATACACTGGTGTTGTAGTTGGCCGTGTTGCAAGCAGACAGAATTGCAAGTGTGGCGTCTAGGTTTAGGGCAGCGATTTCAGAACCAGTCAAAAGTCCGTCGTTTACAGCAAATACACCCCCTTGTTCACTAACAGGTGGTGAAAGCACCAAAGCAGGTTCTTCAAGGCCCGTAAGTTCGCCGGGAATAAGGCCATGTGTCGCAAACGAAATTACATCTACGCCAGTTGTGGTTACATCCCTGAAACTTTGCTCCGTAGCGTCCGCTCCAAGCAACAACTCCGAGTGGTCAAAAAAGCGTGCGACGCTAATCAACTCGTCCCGTGTGTTAGGCAAAGATGCCAATTCGCTAACGGCGGCACTCAGTTTGGCAGGTGATCTTGTGCTGGCGACTTCATAAGTGCCGCCTAATTGAGGATCGCCAATACCAAGAAATTTATTACCAATTGGCTTGGCTGTTTGGTTTCCAGCTAGGAATTCCTGAACAGAGCCCGAATATCTTACTGATGCTTGATTTAGAAACCAGGGTTGTTCGTTAAGTCCCTTTTCACCGTTTTCTGATGAGCTCGGCGCCGTTGTTAACACTTCAATTGGCACGCCGGAGCTGAGTTCCGAAGGAATGTAAGCAATCTTTGTTGCCCCCGCGAGACAGAGGGCGGAATCCGCTATGACGGTTTGGTATGCCTTGAAACTGGCTTCTAGCGGGAATTGTCGGTCCAGCTCAGGGTTGGGTGGGTGCGTGGCAGTTAGCGATAGCCTCAGCAATTTGAAGTCCAAAAAGTCTTCTTGCTCCAACTTTCGAGTTGCCAACCAGGCTCCCGACTGTCTTATGCAAAATGAAATCAACTGATCTATGTACAGGGTTTGTAGTAGAAACGCTTCGTCTGTTTCCAAGCTTTCTTGAACGTCATTGATTGACGGAATTAGGCTCTTTCCATTTTCCGACGAGTTTAGGTTTTCGAGCCCAAAACGGCTTATGTCAATTAGTTCTATCAGTTCTTGGTGCGCGTATCTGTAGTCTTTTATGCGTCCCTCAGAACCCTCTGATTTTGTTAGGTGGACAAGACTCTTAATCTCTACTTCTTGCATTCCCTGGTTAAGTGAACGCCATTGATGCGCTAACCGACGTTCAGTCTCATCCTGGAGCAACGACTTCGCATAAAGGAAGTCTCCAGTTGTATGCCTTGAGTTACGTTGCAAGAGCTGAACTGACTGAAAAGCAAGCGGCATCAAGTCTTCTCGTCCCGAGGCACTCTTTGCGAAGTCCGCGAGGATAAAGCGATCAACAAACCTGGGAAGTGGAAACAGACCTGAGAAACCCGCAGCTCTATCGTTTACGTAATTCAAGACTTCCTGCACTGCCGCAGAAATCTCAGTTAAGCCCTCTTCAGTGTCTCTGCTGTTTTTGGCTATTCCAAGGGCATAAAGTCTAATGAGTTTATAGTAACGGTCGTCTTGGGATCCACCACTCTCAAAGCTGGTGGGCTTCGCAAACAACCTGATCCAAGGAAGGTCAATCAGCTCACCTTTCTGCTTGGAAATTAAGGTTGTTGCTACTGCGTGAAAAGCTTCGGAAGAGCTTTCTATCGTTTGATCAGTGTTTTTCTGATCTAAAATGAACTTTGTCGGGTTTTCGGTATGAAACGCTTGTGCCGCTTCTGTATCACCGATTTGTAGAGCGTAGGCAGTCTGAAGGACTTTGATGTACGAGAGTTTGAACTGGCGAACTTCCTCTGAAATCTCTAAGCCTTTGGCGATTGAATAGGCTTCATCAAGCCTCTCAATCGCAGCCTGCGTGTCCGCTCGAGTGTCTGATTGAGCCAACACTTCGGACGTGTGAACCAAGTAATCCGAATGGGGTACGGTGTTTCTTGGGATGTTCGATAGAATATAGTCATCCAGCGATGACATCAGTCGCCGCGCAAAAAGATTATCTCCCATTATGTGAGCCATATGGATGATCTGAGCGAAACCGCGCGCGTTGACATCCGCCGCGGGCCGGTCATCGGCGTATGTGTGCGAGGCAAGCAATCCTTGAACTATGCGGGAAATTGATCGTCTAGCCTCGAACGGTCGGTTCGATAAGTGATACCCTGCAGCGGCGAAACGATGAGCTACGAAGAATTCCTCTAGATCAAATTGGTAGTAGCCAAGGGTCTCAATTGTTGAAGCCCGATTTGCGAGTTGTTCGTAGTCATCGAAATACCAGTCTACCACGCTGAACCAGATATTTAGCCGATTTAGAAAGTGGTTTTGTAGTTCGCTTGGAATTGATCGGCTTTCTAAGATCTTGTTTGCTGCTGAGAGGTGATCACTAAAGCACTTATATGCCTCGATTTCCCGACAGACTTTCAATTTACTCAAGTTCAAAATAAAAAGTTCAACGTTGTCGTTGGTACTTTGAAGCGCCTCATCAGCGACTTGAAGGGCGGCGATGTATTGCCCAGATTTCCTAAGTTCCTCAATATTTTGTTCAATAAGTGCAACGCTTTGATTTGTCTGAGCTAGGGTCCTTGAACCAAATAAGCATAGACATACCGCAAGTACTGATGTTGCATAGTTCAAGAAACGCACGGTCAACTCCAAGGAACTCGGATGCAAAGCCACCATAGCTTTTTCGTTACATCTATTCTGAGCCTAATAGTTCTATTTCAGTCAACCGCTTCCGTCAGGGCGGAAATCCCGGTCGTTCCGGAGGCTGGGCAAGCGAGCGAGACTGGCTTGTCGGTGGGCGCACAAGTAATAGCTGGTGCTAAGCCGTCAACTGTCGCTTCTTTGGTTTCTGACTTCAGATCAGAAGAGATAACATTCAGAGGAGCAAAGGAGGCGGGGATATTCCGCGATGGAGCACCAGCAGTCGTAATGGTTGCTACCGATGGCGGAAGTATTGGAAGCGGCTCATTAGTCAGTCCTGCTGGGGAAATCATAACTAATTGGCACGTGGTGGAGGGTGAAGACCAAGTTTCTGTGGTTTTCTTCCCCACTAAAACAATGCCCAGCTCCGAAGATTACGTCGTATTACCTGCGAAAGTGGCGGTAACGGACGAAACGAAAGACCTGGCTTTGCTGAAGCTGAAATCCCCTCCACCACCTGATGCAAAGTTGATGAAATTAGGTGAAATTGGAAATTTGCAAATAGGTGACGATACGCACGCAATCGGACATCCCCATAGCTACGCCTGGACCTATACCAAAGGATACGTAAGCTCATTTAGGCCAACTTTTCAATGGATTACGGAAAGCGGAATTGAGCATGAAGCGGATGTTATTCAGACGCAAACACCGATCAATCCAGGCAATTCTGGCGGACCTCTTCTAAACGACAATGGCGAAATGATCGGCGTTAATTCCTTTTTAGATGGCGAAGGACAAGCCTTGAACTTTGCTGTTGCAATCAATGAAGTACGCGCGTTCTTAGACGAGGCAAGTAATTCAGCAGCTGCGCCCCAAAAGTGCGAAGGTGAAATTCTGTTTGATGGTCGTTCTGCGGATGATACGGCCGATATGCAAGAGTTTGACCGAAATTGCGACGGGGTAACCGACGCTTGGCTAATTGTTCCCGATAACGAGGATGAGCCTATCAGAATAGTTTTTGATGATCAGCAAGACGGACAACCAAACGGTGTAGTATCTGACGTAAATCGAGATGGGTCGTGGGATACTTCAATTTGGGACACTACTGGTGATGGAGAGGCAGATACTCAAGGCTTGCATGCAGACGGAGGGATCGATCCGTCTGGATATCGGGCGATATCCTAGTTTGGTCCAAATGCGGGGTGATGCTTGGAATCGATAGATTCCAATTCACCGGTAGGCCTGTCCGGCAAGAAGACTAGTGATGCGAATGGTCGAAGTCAGCTCCCAAGCGGGGCAGAACTATTCTGCGCGCCGGGTTTGCCTTGATTGTAGGGTTTGGTCGGCCGCCTGCAGAGCGCAAAACCAAAATTCAACATAAGGGCGCTTATGCGCTGAATGGGGGTCAGTCTTCGCCCGCCCCCACCAAAAAGAAGACGACAGAGATGCGTTTTCCAATTTCCGGTTCGTGGTCCGCGCCAGCTGCTCTTCTTTCTGGATTAGCCAAGCATTCGATCGGTTTTTCAACGAAATGGTGCTATGGACTATGGATTGTCATCGAGCCCACAACCCTTTTGCGTGCTCGAAGAGTTCTCGCGCTCTCTTCTCAATGGAGTCCTCATCCCAATGCTCCAATTGACCAAGCTGGAGATTCAATGGGAGTAGAGAGTGAGCCAACAGTTTCGGTCGTTTTTCACCCCAAGCCAAATTACTTTCGGCGGCGTTCAGAGCTTGAGAAAGAATCGTGAGATTGCCAATCCGATTGATGAAATTAGACCTGTGGCGAGTTTCCTTGGCCCTTTGATCGTCATCATCCGCTAGCATCAATTCTATTGGATCCATGCCCTTCTCGCCACTTGCCAGCGGCCAGTTTTTTACCCAGCTTTGCGGCATGATATGTTCGACGGTTGGCTGTTCCGAAAATTTCAACTGCTCGGATTTTGAGCTTCCATAACGGCCATCGAGCTTACCAAGAATGTGCACAAGCCTTCTGCTACCAAGCGGCCGATAAACCTGTGTCCGCATCCACCCTTCTCGAAAGCGCCCGTCATCCGGCCATAGGCTCGATTCTCCGGTTTGAGCTTTTAAATCCTCGTACAAATTGTCTGCACTAAAGCCAGTCTTGCGAAGGCGTCGGAGGGCTCCCAAAAACACCTTGTTGTAGTTTTTTGTGGTGAGATCGCAGATTGCTCTGCGGATGATGTATGATTCCAAGGTGGCAGCGAGGCGCTTCCATTCGTCGTCGTTTGGATTGGCTTCGAAGAACGCGAGTACAAGCGGATATAGTGTGCTGACCTCAAATGTGCGGATGAATTGCGCCAGTGGAGCGACGGGATCATCCTCTTCAGGTTCGAGAAGCCGCCTGTAGTTCTGACCTTGCGCAGAAAGAAGCTTGAGCTCATCTGCAACAGGCAGAGACGCTTCAATGCTTTCGCTCCAGTGCCTGTACTCGACGTATAGGTGTTTGATTGGGACGTCCCGTGCCTGGCGGCTAGAGAGCAGATGTTGGATGAAAATGTCGCTTCGCGGGCGATTCAAGCGGCCTTGCTTAATTTCTTCCCGCCAGAACTCACTGTCAAATTGGCTCCAATGACGTTCGTACATGTCATCGGTATCCAGGTTTTCACGCCTGGCGCGTAGGAATATGTAGTTTCGTATTAGATCCGCTGGTAGCAAAGGCTGTCCACGCGCGTTGAGTGTTTCGAAAATCACCTGCGGGTCGTCATCCCGATCAAGGTCAATCACCACAACGAGAAGCGCACTCTTAAGGACTTGAAGGCAATGTTCTAGCCGATCGGATATCGGAAAGTCTGCAGCTAGAGGTGGCGTGTCTTCTTCACCTAGAAAAAAGTCTTTTAGCAGGTCAAAAAAATAGAAATACGCCTCGACCATGCGTGGTTTGGGATCGGGCTTCCTGGCATACTTCCTGCGGGTTGTGGGGTAGCGCTTGAGCAGCTCCTCCCTCGTGCCTGCACTTATAACATCCGTGAACTGCTGGCGATCGAGTTTGGTTGGCCAGACTTTGAACTGGTCAACGTCTTTGTTTGCCATCATACCCTTGTTAAACAGCGATTGTTCAACTTCGGCCGCAATTTCAGTGCAGTCGACTTCGCGACAGAAGTCCCTGAACGCTGAAAGAAAGATTTGAAGGGTCGTCAGCCTTTGCTGTCCGTCGATCACCTGCCGGACAATAACGTGCCCGGTTGGCGTTTGCTTCTGGTCCAAGACCATCGCGCCTAGAAAATGATTTGGAGTATCATTGTTGCCCTCCAATGACTCGGAGAATTTTCGCTCGATATCTTCCCAGAGTGGGAGCCATTGATTTTCTTCATTCCAGACGTATTGGCGCTGAAAAAGAGGGATCTCGAGGCGCTGTTTTGCCTCAAATATGTTCATAACAGCGCTGCGATGAACGTCCATTCTAGAAAACCTCCAAAAAAATCATACGGCCCATTCGAAACGTTCTTTGAGTCCATTTAGGTGACTAAATTTCACAATTCCTCTGTGTTGGAGCATGCCAACAACGATCCCTGGATGCAGGTCAATTTCGCCTGCAAATTCAACAACGGCAGCTTGCGAGCGTGGCCCAGTATTGCAAAATTCTTCAAACCGGTCTGAACCCACCAACGTCTCTTCGGCCCATGCGTCGGCTTCGCTCTCGAAGCCATCGCCTTCTCCTCCGTAGTCATCGGCGAAGGCCTTTCCCTTGTGCAACATGATGTGACCAGCCTCATGAAAGAACGTCCACCAGAAGTGATCATTTGATTTCATGCGAAGCGACATCTGGATGATCGCCCGCTCCCCCTCGATCCATCTTGCGGAGCCGAACAGGCGGGTTTTTGGAAGCGGTTTTTCAAAAACCAATGCAACTCCAGAGGAAGCGCAGAGTTCTTTCATGCGTGGCTCAAACACTTCTGGGCTTTCGCAAGTGAGCCCACGAATTGCTATGATGGCTTCCTCGAACTGCTTCCGGTCAAAGCTTGGCAGCTTCATTTGCCGTGCTTTGGCTTCGCCCAGCATGAGCCACGAAACAACGCTGAAGTCGTTCGACTCAAAGCTCTTCGAGTGCCGATGGTGCACAGCCAGATTTGCCATCTTTGCATCAAAGGCCTGTGGTGCCCCGATACGAAAAAAGCTCAATAGGCCGTCGCATAGGTCGACCGGATCATTTGTCTTCGGCAGGACGCCTCGTGCCTTCAATTCCCTCAAGGGAAAGTGCCCGACAAATTCAGTCGCTTCTATCACTTTTCGCTTTTTCGCGAAGCGTGCCTGGTGAAGATCCCATTCAGCTTGTAGACCGGTCCAGATATCCGCCTTCATCCCGAGCACGCGCTCAAGTTTCAACGCGGTTTCAGCGGATATCGGATTGGTTCCGTGAATGATAGTGCTCACAAGCTTGGGGGTTAGGCCCGCCAAACGAGCGAACTCCGCCTGAGACCATCCACGAGTTTCAATGTACTCAGCAAGGTGTTCACCTGGATGAACAGCCCAATCGGGAGACCAGGTATCGTTTTTCTCTATTGCGCTCGCCATATCGCTTCTTCTCCCCTCGGCGCCGTTTCAATGGTAGTCGACAACGTCGAGAATTTTTATGGCCGTGACTTCGGCCAAGTTGATCGCAGTGCTCTTTCCATTGTTGTCTGACAGAGAGACCGGTTCAAAGATCAGGCGCCAGTTTCCGGTGACATCGACCGCGTAGCAGCCGTCATACTCGCCAGACAGCGGGTGACAGCGCGGGGGCGGATCGGTTGGCACATCAGCCAAGCACGCGGCGCTCTTCAAGACACCGAGACGCATTTGCAGTCGCTTCGCCCGGTTTCCGTACGCCTTCTGCATAGCTGCCGCAGATCCCAACTGACGTTTGAGCTTACTGCTCGAGAACTCAATGTGCATCGTAGCACCTGTGTTACCTATTAGGTAATGTATTATGATTCGTTACGCAATAGGTAACACATCATCCAATGCGGTTGTACCGGGCAATTGGATTCCTCCGAGTTGTCAGGGTCGTTCTCAAAGAGGGGTGGACCTGGAGAGAACTGCCAGCCTGACGTTTCAGGAGCCGTCAATGGGGCGGGGTTGCTGGGTTGCTGGGTTGCTGGGTTTAGGTTTTTTCTCACTGATCCAAACTGATTTCAGACGCATCTCAGTCTCCAAGTAGAGCTTTTTCGATATGTGTTAAGCGCTTGATTTGCTCCAAATGAAGCTCTCCGACAGAATTAAATAATCACACGCGTTCAGGCAGTTATAGACAGAAACCCCCCGAAATACAGCCCAAAGCCGCCTCTTACGCTTTTCCTTTCTTAGCAAGTTTAAATGGCCGGTCGGCAGGTAGCGCCGATTAGCACAACAGAACCTAAGGGCGCGTACCTAAGGTGGCATAAGCCAAACGTGTTACCCGAGACTAAAAACTACTGCTGACTGATCGGCTTGGACACCTCCCTTTCACTTGCGCCGACGTGATTGGGCGTTACAAATTAGGGTTCCGAACGTCCTTTAATTGGTCCTAAATGATTAACCTGCCGAAATGGTTGCTGACGCGCCCAAGAAAATTATCCGAGGTCTCTGACCCATTGCAGGCACCGGTGGAGAGAGCTGCTAGTTCTCATTCGGTGGGAACAAACATAGATAGCCCAGTAGTCGATATATATCGACCGCACATCCAATCTGGAGATTGTCTAATAGCAACCGGCTATCACGATTTCCTTTCGTCACTCTCAATACTACTGACCGAACTTCCTCAACTTCTAGAGAGTGATTCTGCGGAACAAGTTAGAATTCGGATCGCCTTCGGGGTCGACACTGGGAACACGTCGCGCATTGGTCGCACTCTCGCAGTTAGCGAGGAAATGCGCCTCTTCTGGCTCGAGCGGTCGGGCCTAAGGGTCGAGGATCATTCTGATCTGATGGCTGTGCTGGCACGTGAGGCAATAGCGGCAGGGAAAATACAACTTCGTGTTTTTGACCCTGCCCTTGCAAAAGAGCTCTATGGAATCTCGGGCGACCGTAGAATGCACGCCAAGATCGTATCTAGCCCGCTCGGCGCTGTTGCGGGATCAGCCAACTTCTCGCGTTCTGGGTTATATAGAAACATCGAATATGCAGATGGCCTGGGTTCCGGGTCACATGAACTCGAGGAAGAACGCCAGAAAGCCGCTGAGCAGATTTGGGAAGCAAGTGTTGACTGGACCAAAGAAGCGCTGGAAATCTTGAACAAACTTATTCGGCCGGTATCAGCCGAACTAGCGGTTGCCCGAACGATTGTCGAGCAAAAGGGATTTACGCCTTGGTTGAGTGGCGACCGAACAGAAATCACAGGCCACTCGCTCTACGACTATCAGCAAGAGCTGACCTACGAAGCTTCATCCATTACCTATGAACATGGTTTTGCATTCGTAGAGGCGCCAACCGGGTCAGGGAAGACGGAGATAGGCTGCCATTTGGGCGAGGTGCTTTCGGATACCTTTCGCGATGTGGTTCCTCCGTCGCCTGTCCACAAGGTTTCGAGAAAGAATGCTGCAGTCATTGCTCCTCCTCGAGTCGTTCCAAGCTGGGAAAGGAGTAAGACGAACGCAGTGACGATTATCGCGAACAGCAGCCTTACAAAGAAAAGTCTTAGAGGCGTTGGGAGCGATGAACAGGATGGTCTGCGTCTCGATCAATTTGGTGTTCTGATCATCGATGAAAGCCACACCGTTACCCCGGGTTTCGAACAAGCATCGCAGCGGGCTGCTGCGATTGAACTGGCTCCACCAAGTTGGAATGTGTGCTTGAGCGCCACTCTCCTAGGAAATCGTGACGTGGATTGGCTGTCCCACATGCAGGAGAAGCGGGCATCGATTTTCATGACACCGGAATACATCCAGCGTATGGGTGAACTATTCGATCGAGAGGCACGGCGACCCATCGAAGAATTTACACTTATCGACCAACTAACAGCCATCGAGGGCCCAGAGACCGCTCTTTCTCAATCTGCCAGACGAGAGCTGTCAGATATGATGGCGCCTTTTCTAACTCGCAGACAAAGACACTGCGTTGGTGAAGGTAATGTTCCCGGGAGACAAGCATATCCGGTGCTGCGTAGCCATGGGCGCCCAAAAGCAATGACGGCGACAAGGGCTCAGATTGAACGTCTAGAGGAAGTGGCAGAGCTTTGTCAGGAACTTGCACCAGGATCGGCAATTACGGCGGTCGAACGCAGTCGGTTTGGCAATACCAGCACCCGACGGAACACCCAGGATCAGCTCTATATCCGCAACCTGTTGAACATTCTGAGAGCAAACTCCGCTCAAGCAGCCTGGGAAATGGAAAGCGGCGTCATTGGGAAATGGCTTCGGGATTTTGAAGCTAGGAACTCAGTAAAAAAGAAGAAGAGCGTTCCAGGTCAGCTGGAATTGTTTGATGATTTGTCCCTTGATGGTGCGCCGACACCAAAATGCGACTCTCTTACCAAGATGCTGGCATCCAGACCGCTTAAGGACTTAGACCGCAAGCGCTATCGTGCCTGTGCCGAAATCCAAGAAAAGAAGGATCGCGTGGTATTCTTGGCCGAAAGAACCGACACTCTTGAGATCTTTGCCGAAGAGATGAGTAAGATGGGTCGCCATACGAATTATGTCGTAGGAAATCGCCCAAAGGGTGAAATGAACGCGCTCACTGATTTATATGGCGAAGCGGCAGGGTCTTTTGAACGGATCGCAAATGGTAGGAGTGTCGAATCCTACTTCCGCCCAGGTGGTCGAAAAGCGCCGAAGGGGCCCGCCTCCATCTTTATGACCTACAAGATGGCCGAGGGAATCAACCTACAATCCGGTGATACGCTGGTGCTGCTTGGTCTTACCTCCAACCTCAAAGAACTAATCCAGGGACTCGGACGCATTGACCGGATCGATAGCCAATTTAACGAAGTAAACTATCATCTTATAGATATACCTGTGGGCCATTTTGCGTCAGACGAGAAAATCTCACAGCGCATTTCTAACTATCGAGCTCTTTCCGGCGAAGAGCTTGCTGAGGTGCTCGACCGACTAGAGACTGAGGATACAGAGGCGATTCTTGAAAGCGTCATCTCATATCTCCGAGCACCGCGAGTTTTTCGTGCCAACAATTATCATGACTTGTTGTCGAGGCTGTCGAGGCAGATCCGCCCCACGCCTCTTGCGGACGTGTCAAAAGCGAAGATCGAAGGAACCTGGGGAGCGGAACTCGCACTTATTTCGGGTCGGGATGCCTTCACTATGTTGCATCTGAAGGGGGCAGACAGCCACGGCAGCTTCCTACCTCCGCGGCTACTAATGATCCGGCAAAGCGTTTCAGAAGGGACAGTGCTCATTCGTGATCAAATTGCTTGCGCGAAGGAACTCGAAGAGGCTTACGAGCGGACTTTGAGCCTGGGTCTCGAAAACGACACTCCCGACCAAAAACAGATTACTGTAGCGTTGGCTTCGTTGGCATCTCATGTTGATGAGTTGAAGGAATGGGACCTGCGGCCATCGCGGCTCGAGAGCCTGCTAAAGGCGCTTGCGGCTTTCCTTGTTCGGCACAAACCCGAGTTGGTCGCGGGCGCCGAAATCGGATCAACCGACCAAGAGCTATTTGGACATCTATCTCTGAAAAGTCTCGAAATGATCGGTGAGAGCTGGGGGCGACTGATCGATCCATTTTGGGAACAGGTTAAGCAAGAAGTACGAACGAGTTTCGCCTACGAAGGCCTTCCACAGGGATACATCGCTCTTGAACAAGTTCTTCAGAAGCTTGAGGCGGACTACTTAAATCGTGACCTTATCCTTGAGAAAATGCACACAGTTCTCGAGGAAGCTGAGCAACTCTCCGCAAGGCATGAACCGGAAATAGCATCTCGGATTGCAGTAGCCTTCTTTTCTGAGGGTGCTGGCGAACACTGATAGCGTCGAGGTTGCCCTCCAAGTCTATCGAAGCGGGACACCCAGTTTGGCCGAACGTCTCGAGACCCGTCGATGGGGTGGGGTCATTAGTAGGGGATGTACGTCAAACGTTCTCCGGCGCTGTCGTATGCTGTCAAAGGTGCGTTCTGAAGATAGTCAAATTATCTTAAGGTGTTATCCGAGAATTGGAGGTGCTGTCGGGTCATGTCCTACACCTGGACTTCAAAATTCGTAATGACGGGGTCGGGGGTTCGAGTCCATTCAGCGGCACCACTATTTTTAGAAATTCTAAAGAATCAATAAATTAGCCCCAGATTCCTTAAGCATTCAAGAGCTAGTTTGACCTGAAACCGCCTCAAAACTCGTGAGCGCTGAACGAAGGTTTTCCATAATCTCTTCAGCCAGAAGTTCGGGTTCTGGGAGGTTGTCGAGGTCAGTCATCCCGGCGTCTCTAAGCCAAAACAAGTCGAGGCTTCTCACCCTTGAGTGCAGCTTTGATCCAGAGACTGCCGCTTGCAGCCACAGTAGCCGTGCTTGGGGTGGGGGAGCGAGACGGTTGGAAGTGTCCAGGTGCAGTGGAGCCTAACTTAACGTAGTGGATCTTACGCACGACTTTCGGCGCAGAAGCCTAAGGCATCCGTTTGAATCTACAGTGACAATCGGCTTCACGGCTACTACACGTAGATCGACGGCCACATTTTCGGCTTATTTTTCTGTCAGCTGGCCGGCATGGTCAGTCCGCTCATGCGAATAGGGTCATACGAGGGCCATCTATGTCTGTTTCCCAAGCCATCGAATTTGTCTGTGAGTTTTTCTTCGATCCGACGATTGAACATCCAGAATGCGACGAGAAAGTACGAAACATTGCCATTAACTTTCGAGTCTGGGCGCGGTCATTCACGCATACTGGAAATTTGTTCGACTTCCTTAAATTCCTTGAAGGATCTCCGGACTCAACAGTATTCGCAAACCAATCGAGACTCGGACTAAAGACAATCACCGAACTTGTATCTGACTTCGAAGCTCGGTTTCGAAATGAATTAGCCGATCGTCTAAATCCGGATAGTTTGCAAATTGGCGAAGCGTACCCCGCGCGTATGATCCACGCCATATGCGGTAGCTATGACCTTAGAAGTGGTGGAATCCTGCCCGTATATAGAGAGGATGGATCGCCCAAGTTTGTAGCTATCAAGGCAACTATAAGCGGCGGCGATTATCCCAATGAGTGGTTAGATAACGGCAAAAGACTGAAATACTTCATGAAAGGCATTAGCGGGCGTTTCAAGGAGATCTACAAAGACAACGCTGCAATCATCAACAACCCACAAAACCCAGTTCTTGTCTTCGTGCGCAACAAAAAGAAGGAAGATTTCACCTACTGGGGCCGCTTTTTCCCCTATGCAATTCACACAGAGGCTGACGGATCGAAGTGGTTTGAACTTGTTGAATGGTCAAACGGCTTGGGAGAGCTTCAATCTAAAGCGGCGGCAGAGTCATCCTTGATGGAAGAAGTTCAACAGTCGCTGAGGCTCGACCCTGATGCGCGCCAGCGGCGTCTGGCTGAAGCACCCAGTCAGCCGGAGAAGCAAAAGGCGACAACAACGATTTTCAAGCGAAATCCTGACGTAATCGCTGAGGTGCTTTACCGAGCCAATGGCGTCTGCGAAGCGTGCCTTGAACAAGCTCCGTTCGACCGGCTATTGGATGGGACGCCCTATCTCGAAGTTCATCACAAGATTCCACTGTCAAAGGACGGTCCAGACACAGTCGATAACGCGGTAGCGCTTTGTCCGAACTGCCATCGTCGCGAGCACTCAGGACCTGCTATTTGGCCGCATTGAACGTCGGTCTTTTAGGATATTCTTCGTAAACGGCCAGTTAGCGCCGCGGTGACCAAAAAGGCCGCTTTGTCTGACGCACCTGATTTTTGACATATAGCGAGCTCGGTTTTCGATTTGATTCTCCAGATCGACGCCTTACTACTCTGTGATTTTGCTGTAGAAACTTACCCAGGAAGGAACCGGAACAATTTCGCACTATGGAACCAACTGAGCAGAAAGAGATAGCGCGAAGCTGGCTTTCAGGCCTTGTGTTGGGCCTTCTGGGGCACAGATACAGAGGCATTGCGGTTTCGAATTCTGGGGTAACGCTGCTTTCTAGAGCCCCCAGACAATTTTCGTTCACTGACATTACGCACCCCCTGCAAGTAACCAAGACCTTTGGTAAGTCGTCGGTGATTGTAACCATCAAGGGCGGTGAGGAGGTCAAAGTCGCCGGTTTTAAGAAGTCAGTTGCGGCCGACTTCGTCACATCGGCCAACACTGCTTGGCGGCGACACTTTGTCGAGCAGGTCGACCGCTCTGACGGAGAACTCCGCGCTCTGGCTGAAGCAGTTCGACGGTTGGATCGGCCGAAACGTTATCCATCAGCGTGCCTTCTCCAACCATTCTTAGAGCGCGCAAATGAAGTGGTTGAGAAACTTCCAGCAGAGATACCCAAAGGCGTTCTGCCACTTGAACAACAGAAAATCCTGGATCGGGTTTGGAAGTTTCAGAGAGAGCCAGTGCGATTGCGCGACGCCGCAATCAGGACCTTTACTGACACCGAGCTCGGCCAATTCGAAGACTTTTTTAACACGATCGAATCAAATCCACTGACGCCAGAGCAGCGACTAGCAGTTGTTGCTGATGAAGATGCTACGCTTGTTCTTGCTGGAGCGGGATCCGGTAAGACGAGCGTGATCGTCGCCAAAGCGGCATATCTGATACAAAGTGGGATCCGACAGCCCGATGAAATCTTGCTAATGGCCTTCGGAAAAGATGCGGCCGCCGAAATGGCCAGTCGCATCGAAGAGAGGGCGGGTGCAAAGGTAGACGCGCTGACCTTCCACGCCCTTGGCAATAGTATCATACGCCAGGTCGAGGGCAGTGCTCCGGCGTTAGCGGCCCATGCAAGCGACGACAAGCAATTTGCAGTGCTTCTGCGTGACATTCTTTTCAACGACATTGCGAAGCTACCGGTGCTTGGAGGGCTACTCCTGAAGTGGTTTTCGGAGTTCTATTGGCCTTACAAGAGCGAATGGGACTTCAAGACAAAAGATGAATATTACCAGTACGTTGAGTCGCATGAGCTTCGGACGCTCCAAGGCGAACTGGTGAAAAGCTTCGAAGAGTGGGAAATCGCCAATTGGCTCTACTTGAACGGCATTGCCTACGAGTATGAGCCTGACTACGAACACGATCTTCCGGAGAACGACAGGACTGCTTACAAACCGGACTTCCGACTTAATGAAAGTGGTGTCTATATCGAGCATTTCGGCGTTCGGAAGTCCCAAGGACCGAACGGAGAAGCCAGATTAACAACGGCACCTCACGTTGACCGTAAAGAATATCTTGAAGGCATAGAGTGGAAACGAAAGGTCCACGCCGAACATGATACAACTCTGGTCGAAACCTTCAGCTACGAACGTGTTGAAGGTCGTCTGACAGAGGCGCTGGAAGAAAAGCTTGCGCCTTACGCGACGCCCAACCCAATCCCAACTGAGCAGGTCTTCGAACAGCTGACGGAGATGGGTCAGGTAGACGCCTTTACGCAAGTCCTCGGCACCTTCCTTCGGCACTTCAAAAGTTCTGGGACAAGCATTTCGAACTGTCTAGGCCGGGCGAACAGATCCCGTGATAAGGCGCGTGGTGCTGCATTCTTAAAAATCTTCGAACCAGTACTTGAAGCTTATCAAAACCGCTTGGGCGACCGCATCGACTTTGAAGACATGATTGTTCGGGCGACGGAACATGTGAATGCGGGTCGGTACAAGAGCCCCTACCGCCACCTTCTGGTAGATGAGTTTCAGGATATATCCGAAGGAAGAGCCAGCCTACTGAAGGCCCTCAAAGCGCAACATCAGGACGCCCGGGTTTTTGCAGTTGGTGACGACTGGCAGTCGATTTATAGGTTCACCGGATCAGACATCCATCTGATGAGAGACTTCGGTGATGAGTTTGGCGGCGTCTTTGCTGGGACTTCTGGTGTACACAGCTCGGTTGATCTTGGGCGAACATTTCGAAGCGTCGACAAAATCGCTTTACCCGCTCGAACATTCGTTCTTCAGAACCCGTCGCAAATCACAAAGCAGGTTATTCCGGCAGGCAAATCCGAATTCCCGGCTATTAGGGTTGCACACTACGGGTGGGGTCAGGAGATTGATGCGCTCAAGTCTGCACTTGAAGACATCGAAGCCGCCACAAATGAAAGCGAAACATCGGTTCTCTTGCTTGGTCGCTATAACTTTCTGCGCCCAGAAGAACTGCCTCAGCTGCAAAGGCGTTATTCAAACCTCTCTCTCAAGTTCATGACGGTGCATCGTTCCAAAGGATTGGAGGCTGACCACGTGGTGGTACTTAAAGCTGCTTCTGACCGAATGGGGTTCCCGTCTGAGATTGTGGATGATCCTTTGTTGGATCTCGTTCTTCCTAAACCAGAGGAATACGACCACGCCGAGGAAAGGCGGTTGTTTTACGTCGCCCTAACGCGAGCACGAAAAACCGTGACGGTTTTGGCAGATCGGCAAAGGCCTTCGGTCTTCGCGCGTGAGCTGGTTGAAAACCCCGACTATGGAGTGGTCGAGCTCGGTGAAGCGGGCATTTCCGAACACCGATGCGGAGTATGCGGGGGCAGAATGCTCTCGCAAACGTCAAAGAAGGGAAAACCGTACTTCCAGTGTGAACACCGAAAACTCTGTGGCGAGATGCTTCGACCATGCAACGAGTGCGGCAAAGACCTTCCGATTGAAGACAAAGCCCATCCTGGAACTCTAGTCTGCAGTTGTGGTGCCACCTTTCCAGCCTGCCCGGAGTGTTCCGATGGATGGTTGGTTGAGCGAAAGGGTAAATGGGGCATGTTCCTTGGATGTGTTAAGTATCCAGATTGTACAGGGAAGCAGAGTCCAAAGCCGTCAAAGCGTACTCGGTCGGGGAAGGAGGTTGTCAGGCCTCCGAACACGAACGATGACCTCAATCAAGTCGCTTTGCAGGAGCTACTCGACAGCGGGAAAATCCGGAATGTTGTGGGATTGGTGGAC
Source organism: Ruegeria sp. A4 (assembly GCF_056543025.1). Classification (NCBI taxonomy): domain Bacteria; kingdom Pseudomonadati; phylum Pseudomonadota; class Alphaproteobacteria; order Rhodobacterales; family Roseobacteraceae; genus Ruegeria; species Ruegeria sp. A4. Next base: position 1,515,675 of record NZ_JBQGAW010000001.1, read on the forward strand.
TACGTCTCGTCTCGAGGATGGTCGCTGAAGCGGGATAAGAGGCGTGCACCCGATGGACGCTACATGATTGGTATCCGCACGGCCCCATACGAGATTTTCCGTGTTTGCACTGAATTTGACCCGTCTTCTGCCTATCTTCCGAGATCGAAACACGGCCGAGCGCGAAAGGAATGAGCGATAGTGGGTTTGCGGTGTACGCGAGTCTTTGAATCGCCAGGCTGATACTTTGACAAAATGGCACTTGTGATTTCACCAGCTGGCTCGAGGTCCCTCGCCAACTCCTTTGAAACTGGGCACGCAGCTGGGCCGCCTGTATTTCACACCCAACACTTTTGGGATTTCCCGAAGATTGAAACTTGATGAAGGCAGGGCCGTATCACGGCACGCCACCAGCACGCCAGTTCTGATGCGTTATGTGTCGGAAGAAGCGCGTGCGGCAAGTTGCAATTCATCAAGCTTGTCTGCCCACCACTGTTCCATTCTCACTCGTTCTTCCCAGAAATCGCCTCGCAAATAGGCGCGACGGGTCTTGTTCTCTTCTTCGTGCGAAAGTGCCCGTTCAACCGCATCAAAACTCCACAAACCACTTTCGCTTGCCATTGTCATAAAGGTGGAACGAAAGCCGTGTGAGGTCACCTCTTTGCTTGAAAAACCCATTGTTCGCAGCGCTTTGTTAAATGTGTTGGGACTTAGCGGTTTTCTCCAGTCGGCCACTCCGGGTAACACGTACCCATCCGGTTTTGATAACGGCGCGAGGCGCTCTAGAATTTCAAGGGCTTGCCTTGGTAACGGGACACGATGATCTCGCCTCATTTTCATACGATCTTTTGGAATGGTCCAAATCGCAGTCTCAAGATCAAACTCGTGCCATTTTGATCTACGCAATTCGCCAGGGCGAAGGTGGACGATTGCAAGCAACCGCGCTCCCAGTGCCGTTTGGATGTGGCCACCATATGTATCAATTGCATTGAGCAAATCACCCATCCTTTTAGGGTCAAGGATGGCTGCTCGATGAACCACCTGTTTTTTTTGGAGTGCACCGCGAAGAGCGTAGGTAGGGTCATCAACATCGACACCGGTGGCAATTGCGTAGCGACACACCTCGCCTATCGCAGATAATACTCGACCAGCCGTTTCTCGTTTGCCTGAATCTTCAATCGGCTTCACTGTCGCGAAGACATCAGCTGGGCGCAATGTCTTGAGGGCCCGATGCCCAATCCGATCATTCGCTTGTTGGATTAACCACGCTTTCTTCTTCAGTGTTTGAGCCGCCTTGCCCTCGCGGCGGTTCTTCTCCAAGAGTTCTGCTGCGAACACAGAAAAAGTGTCGTCCTCCACCAGGAAAGCAGCGCGTTTCTGCATTTGTTTCCGAGCACCTGGATCTTGCCCATCAAGAAGTAACCTTTTGTCTCGGTCACGTTTCTCGCGAGCCTCTCTCAAAGAGATGAGAGGATATGGGCCATAAGACATCGTCTTTTCGCGACCCTTAAACCTGTACTTCAGTCTCCAAAGCTTTGAGCCACTGGATTGAACTGAGATGTAGAGCCCACCTTGGTCGGCAATCTTGTAGGTTTTGTTTTTTGGCTTCAAGTTCCGAATCTTTGTATCGCTAAGCGGCAAAATAACATCCTCACGAAAATACCCCCAATAATACCCCCATCTAAACTGATTTAAGCAGGATCTTACTGGACTGCTTTGGACACAGCATCAGCGCTAGACATTGATAAATCAATGCTTTTTGTTCGTTCTTAAATGTCTCTAGATTTAAGAGTGGTGCCCGGGGGCGGAATCGAACCACCGACACGAGGATTTTCAATCCACTGCTCTACCCCTGAGCTACCCGGGCACGGGAACGACGTTCGTCGTTGGGTGGGGGCCTTCTATGACTTGCTACCAGCGGTGTCCAGAGGCTTTTTCACATTTTTTCAATGTGGTCGCTTTGGCGTGAAGTCCTGCGTGTCATCCTCAACTTCAAGGTCCTCTTCGCGCTGCGACGGAACCGAGTAGGACCCGTTCAGCCACTTGGCCAAATCAATGTCCGCACACCGCCTGGAACAAAACGGACGAAATTTCTGCTCGGTCTCGGCACCGCAAATCGGGCAGCTCATTTCAGGACCTCCATCACAGGAACGCGACCACGCTTTCGCTGCAACTCAAAGTGGCCCAGCGGGGTCCAGCCTGCAAGAATCGTCTCGTCTGGGTCTGATCTGAACGCGGCGCGTAAAGCGGATTCAAACCCGCGACGATCCTTCTTTGGCATGGGCGCGAGGTCCAGCGTAATCTGACCAGCCAGCCCACGTACGCGCAAAGCACGGGGCAGCATCTTGGCGCAGGCGAAATTGGCCTTGGTGCCCGCCGCGAGCGAGGTGTCCGCTCCGGTGTTCACATCCACGGCGACCAATGCGCGTGTGGGTTCGATGAAAAGATGCCCCCCGCCCGGCAAAGGCTCGGACGCTCCACGCACCGTATCCAGCGCATCCAGAACGCCGTGGGTTTCGAACCCGCCCGCCTGTGTCACGACTTCGGCCGGGTCGGTCCAGTCGCGCCAGGCAAGGATATGGGGGCTGTCACCTTCGCTGAGCAGTTCCGGCTCGGACCCGTCGTCACTCATCACCTGCTCGGCCTGCGCCAACATGGCCGAAATATCTTCCGAGATATCCTCGGCATCTGCTCCTGCACAACAGGAGCGGAGGATCAGACCATAGGCGCTGTCACCCATCTGTTCATGGGCGATTTCAAGCAGTTGATCACGTATGTCCTCGTCCTTGATACTGCGCGAAATGTTCAGGCCCGGAGCGTCCGGCGTGACAATCGCATAGCGGCTTTTGAAAAGGATGCGATTGCTCACCGGGATGGCTTTGCCGGGCTCGGCAAACCCGCTGACCTGTACCAACAACAGGGCGCCGGGACCCAAGCCCTTGACTTGTCGCAAGAACGCAGGGCCATCTGGCGTGGTCAGGAACATTCCGCCCTGCCCCTTGACCGGGCGGTCAGCACGGGCGCGGTAGATGGTGCCGGGCGCAGGGGCGTCCGCGGCGATCAGGAAGTCATCCAGCTTGCCGTCGACCATCAGCGCAGCCGCTTCGCGGCCTTGGATGTGGTCCAGAACAATGGTGCGACCTTTCATGATGCCTCTCGATACAGTGGATAGCCGATGCCTTGCAGCAAGGCCGCGGTCTCGGACAGGGGCAGGCCGACGATGCCGGTAAACGACCCCGAAATCCATGGAATGAAAGCCCCTGCGGGGCCCTGAATCGCATAAGCGCCTGCCTTGCCGCGCCAGTCTCCGGTCGCCAGATAGGCGTTGATCTCGACATCCGACAGACGTTTGACCTTGACCTGTGAGACGACATCACGCTGTAGTACACGGTCTCCGCGCCGGACCGCAACCGAGGTGATCACGCGGTGACGGCGACCAGACAGGGAATGCAGAAACTCCGCCGCCTGCCCCGCATCCTCGGGCTTTCCCAGAATCCGACGTCCCAAGGCCACGGTGGTATCTGCACAGAGGGTAACGTCGTCCCTATCCGCTTGAACAGCCTGCACTTTTTGGCGCGTGATGCGGTGGCAATACGGAACTGGAAGCTCGCCCTTCAAAGGCGTTTCGTCGATGTCAGGAGGGCAAATGGCATCGGGCCGCACGCCAAGCTGGGCCAGCAGGTCCAGCCGTCTTGGGCTGCCCGATCCGAGAATGAACGCCATTGCGGCAGGCGTTACTTGAAGCGATAGTTGATCCGACCCTTGGTCAGATCATATGGGGTCATCTCGACCTGAACCTTGTCGCCGGCCAGAACACGGATGCGGTTCTTGCGCATCTTGCCTGCCGTATGTGCGATGATCTCATGGCCGTTTTCCAGCTCGACCCGAAACGTCGCATTAGGCAGGAGTTCCTTCACGACACCGGGAAATTCGAGCGTATCTTCCTTGGCCATGTTGTCTCCATCATTGCGTTGCACCCGCAGAATCTGCGGGGGTGTGCGCTTAAATGAGCCTATTTCGGCCTTATTTCAAGGGCGGAATCACCTAAAGAGCGGATATTGTGACCGATTCGACTCGGGCGGCCTGTTCCTCCCAATGGGTTCGGTTCAGCACGTGACCGTCTGCGCGGACCTCGGCGATGGCTGACAGGTCGACATCCGCATAGGTCCAGCCCGGCTGATTCAAAGTGCCTTCGGCCAGCACACCGGTGGCCGGGAACCCCTTGTCGGGCGGGCCAAAGACGCCTCCGGTCCCGGTGTTCATATCCACCGCCTCGGACCATTCGTTGTTCCCGACCAGCGAGGCCATGACTGTAACGCATTGATTTTCCAAAGCTCTTGACATTGCGCCAATCCGCACGCGCCAGTAACCCGAAAGCGCTTCGGTACAGGATGGCGCAAGAATCAGGTCTGCCTCGCTCAGCGCGCGGCCCAGCAACGGAAACTCGCTGTCATAACAGATCAACACACCGATCTTGCCCAGCGCGGTGTCGAAAAGCTTGAGCGGACCACCGGGGGCGATGTCCCAATCCTCGCGTTCGAACCGGGTCATGATCTGTTTGTCCTGATGGTCGAAACTGCCATCCGGCGCGTAGAAGGCGGCACGGTTCACCGGTCGCCCGGTTCCATCAACAACCGGTGCGGACGCACCCAGAATGTAGGTTTTGTACGTCTTGGCGAGGCGGGTGTGCAGGTTTTGTACATCCTCCATCCGGTCGGACACGGCCCGGATCGAACGTTCCAGATCGCCGGCAACCTCGGCCCCGTCGAGCGTCGACAGCTCCATCGCGCCGTATTCGGGAAAGACCAGCAATTCGGCCCCCTGTCCTGCGGCCTGAGACACCCAGCGGTTCAGCTTGTCTTCGTATTGCGCCCAGCTGTCGAGCCAGTCGAGATCATAGGCGGCGGTTGCGACTTTCATGGCAGCGTCCCCGTGCGGTCAAATTCGCATGACCTTAGTCGCGGACGCGGATCGGAGTACAGCCCAATTACCCTGCGGTCGTCGGATCGATGATCGTGGTCACTTCGGTGATCGTGTTGGCCGGGAACCCGCTGAGCTCGGCGTGCTTGTGGATCGCGTCCTCGCTCTCGGCCAGATAGATGCAAAAGGTCTTGTCACCGGCAACATAGGAATGCTCCCACTGCACGCCGGGTATTTGCGCCAGCGCTTCGTTCGACTTCGCAGACGCGCCGCACAGTTCGTCACCGGACATGGAACCGACACCCGGAAGATCGCGTTCGATAACATAGCGTTTCATGGCACTTCCCCCACAGAAAACCCAACACTACCATGATTCGGGAATTTTTTGCGTTTGGCGTTCAGAGGTCACGGATCCAGAACTGAAGAGGTTTTTTCGATTCGCCTTCGTCGCCAATATCTTTCCACGAAAACTGTGCGATCGCACCGGGCAATGGTTCATACCCCCGCGCGCGCCAGAAGGCATCCAGCGGGCGGTAACTGTCGGGCCGCATCGGATGATCTGCCGGGCGTTGCACGCCGCAGAACGCGCATTTGGTGAAACCCAAGCTGCGGGCGTGGGCTTCGCGGGCGTCGAAGAATTTATGGCCGACACCCTGCCCACGATAGTCGGGCAACAGCACCGATTCGGCGCAATAGAAGATGTCATGCAGGTCAAGCCCGGTGCCCTCGAAGGCCGCCGCGAAATCTTCGGCGTGGTCGATCAGAGGGGCGCCGGTTGACGCGCCGATCAGACGGTCGTTGTCGAATGCGCCCACCACGATGGCCTTGTCGCTGTCGCGGTAGGATTGCAGGTATTTCCGTTCATATTCCAGGTCGCCATCGTAAAGATACGGCCAGGCATGAAACACCTTGATGCGCAGCCGGGCGACGTCATCAAGGGCGGCTTCCAGTGCCGCTCCGGTCAGGGGGCGGACGGCGGTGACTTCAGCCATTCGAGACCTGTTTGGTCCAGTCCGCCAGGTTGTAGAAAGTGGTGACGCGGGTGATCTTGCCATCCTTCAGGTCGAAGAACGAGCCGGCAGGCAGGCGGTACGTCTGGCCATGCGCATCCGGCAGGCCGTCATCGGTTTCCAGATAGGTTCCGTTGACGATGAATTCGGCTGCTGCGCGGGTGCCGCCTTCGGCTTCGAACACGACGATGTCGGTCAGGTTTTCTTTATAGCAGCGGTTCATATGCGCGCAGAACGCGGCGAACTTGTCCTTGCCGATGCGGATCTGGCCTTCGTTCACGTGATGGGCCACGTCATCGGACAGGCAAGCCAGCATGGCATCTACGTCACCGGCATTGAAGGCTTCGAAATAGGTTTTGACGGTCTGGTTCATGGTCACTCCGTAGGTTCGCCCCAGCGGTCTTTCAGATGTTTGATGATCTGATCGCGGGTCTGTCGGTAGTGATGTAGCTTTTCTTCGCGGGTCTCGCCCAACCCGGTAGGGTCCATTATTGGCCAATAATCGACATCGAGGTGAAAAACCCGGGTCAGTTCCAGCGCCCGGCGCTGACTGGCGGGCGAAAGCGCCACCACCAGATCGAACGAGCTGAGATCGTCGCCCCATTCCTGCATCTCGTCAAAGGACCGCGAGCGGTGACGGGACAGTTCCACACCCACCTCGTGGCAAGCCGCGATGCAGAACCCGTCAATTTCCAGATCGTTGTGCACGCCTGCGGACTGCACATAGGTGCCCGTGCCGTAAAACTTCTTCATCAGCCCCTCGGCCATCGGAGATCGAACCGAGTTGTGGTCGCAACAGAACAGGACCGACTGCGGCAGAGGCTTCACCCGTCAGCCCCCGAAATGCAGCACGCAGATCAGCGTGAACAGGCGCCGGGCGGTATCGGTATCCACTTCTGCCTTTCCCTCCAGCCGTTCCTGTAGCACGCGGCTGCCTTCGTTGTGGATGCCGCGGCGGGCCATGTCTATGGTCTCGATCTGGCTGGGAGGCAGCGACTTGACCGCGTCGAAATAGCTTTCGCAGATCTGGAAGTAATCCTTGACCACCTGCCGGAACGGGCCAAGCGACAGGTGAAATTCGGCGGCTTTTTCATTCTCTTCGGTCGCGATATCAAAGACCAGCCGTTTGTCGCGGATCGACAGTTGCACGTGGTAAGGCCCATCAGGAATGACGCGGTCATCCCGATTGGGCAGCGAAAAGCTGTTGTCTTCCAGCAGATCATAGATGGCAACCTTGCGTTCCTGCTCGATCTCAGGGGTCGGCGGCGGCAGGTTTCGGTCATCCAGTTCGATATGCGAAATGCGGGTCATCTTTACGGTCACAATCCTTGTGTCAGCACAGACCTATATCAACGGAATCCCGTCGGCAACGCAGAGAAGCGCCATAAATGTCCGATCTTTGCGTCATTTCAGCCATTCAGGCGGTTCAGACGCGCCGTGACTGACAGGCCGTGCGCCTCGAGGCTTTCCGATTGCGCCAGCTGTTCAGCCGCAGGGCCGATGGCGCGCAGGGCCTCGGGGGTCATCCGGCTGAGCGTGGTGCGTTTGAGGAAATCCATCACGCTGAGCCCGGACGAGAACCGCGCGGACCGGGCCGTCGGAAGCACGTGGTTGGGGCCGCCGACATAGTCGCCGATGGCTTCGGGCGTGTACTGGCCCAGAAAGATGGCCCCGGCGTGGATGGTTTTTTCGCTCAGCGCCACCGGGTCCGCGACGCACAGCTCCAGATGTTCCGGGGCGATACGGTTCGACAGGATTGCAGCCTGATCCAGATCACGAACGGTAATGATGGCGCCGAAGTCGCGCCAGCTGGCCCCGGCAATGGCGCGGCGTTGCAGGGTTTCGAGGCGTTTTTCGACCGCCTTCGCGACGCTTTGGCCAAAAGCGGCATCATCCGTGATCAGGATCGACTGCGCGCTTTCATCGTGTTCGGCCTGGCTGAGCAGGTCCAGCGCGATCCAGTCGGGGTCGTTGTCCTTGTCGGCGATGACCAGAATCTCGGAAGGGCCTGCGATCATGTCGATGCCCACCTTGCCGAATACCCGCCGTTTGGCCGCCGCCACAAAGGCGTTGCCCGGGCCCGTGATCTTGTCGACCGGCGCGATGGTGTCGGTGCCATAGGCCAGCGCCGCCACGGCCTGCGCGCCGCCGATGCGATAGACCTCGTCCACGCCCGACAGTTGCGCGGCCAGCAGAACCAGTGGATTCACCTGCCCGTCCGGCGTGGGCACAACAATGGCCAGCCGTTCAACCCCCGCCACCTTGGCCGGGATGGCGTTCATCAGAACCGAAGACGGGTAAGAAGCCAGCCCGCCCGGCACATACAACCCGGCAGCCGAAACGGCTGACCAGCGCCAGCCAAGGGTGGCCCCGACCTCATCCGTCCAGCTGTGATCGCTGGGCATCTGACGTTCGTGATAGGCCCGGATGCGGGCGGCGGCCAGTTCCAGCGCCGCGCGGTCTTCGGCCCCGACCTGCGCCACGGCGTCTGCGATCTCCTGCGCGCTGAAGGCAAGTGTTTCGGGCGTCAGCTCCAGCCGGTCGAATTTCGCGGTCAATTCAATGACCGCCGCGTCGCCCCGGTTGCGGACATCGTCGATGATCTGCGCCACAACCGCGTCCACATCCGGGCTGTCCTCGCGCTTGGCGGACAGCAGAGCCTGAAAGGCGGTTTCGAAATCGGGTGATGTGGCGTCAAGGAAAACAGGCATGATCTGGCACTCCGGGCGTTGCGCCACGGGACATATCGCCCACGGGGCGCGGCCTCAACCCTCAGCCCTGGGGGTGCAGCGATTTGCGCATGGCAAAGCAGGTCAGATCCTGACTGTCGCTGCATTGACCGGTAACCTTCCAGCCGTGGCGCAAATAGAATTCCCGGGCGGTTTTCGTGCCGTCCAGATGCACCTCGGTACAGCCCCACGCAGCTAGTTGCCGTTCCAGCCGGTTGAGCAACGCGGCCCCCACCCCGCTGCCGACGTGATCCGGGTCAACATAGAGCAAGGTGATCTTGCCGGTTTCGAACAACCCACCGACCGCGGCCACCCGCCCTTCACGCTCGGCCAGCCAGATCTGTGATCCCGGCTTGAACCAGCCCCGGATGGTCGCCGGGTCTTTGTTCGCGGTCCATTGTTCCAGATGGTCGGGATCGTTGTTGTGATCGGCCACACAAAGCTGCGTGATCGACCGGATCAGCACGCGGCTGATGTCGAACACATCGAACACCGTCGCCGGACGCAGGGCAATACCCTCGGGCACATTTGAAAACGCCTGAGAAATGCCGCGCTTGTTCTGCATCTATTCGGGGTGCTGCGGCGCCCGGCCGGATGGGGCCCGATACGGGCGCGTGACGTCCTTGAGCGTGGCATCCAACGCCTCGACCTTCAGGCGGATCGCGCCGTCACCCGCCAGGGTCAGCAAGACCTGGCCCGCGCCATCCTCGCCGGGTTCGAACTCGACGGACAGCAGCGACATGACCATGTCCTTCTCGCTGCGATCAATGCCCTGGCTGGCCACGGACAGAACGGAATCGAAGACCAGCACCGACTGCACCCGTTCAAACGGGCGGTCACGGCGGGCGGCGGCATCCTTGTCTTCCCAGCGAAAGCGGTTCAGCAACAGGCCAAAGCGGCGGTGCGACGGTTGCCATTTCATCTCGGTCACGGGAAAAACCGCATCCTGCACGAGGGTCGAGATCACCTTCAGATCTTCTGCATCCTCAGCCCCCAAATTCAGCGGGGCTTCGCGCCCGTCTTCAAAACTTGCGTCCGTCATTCGCCTTTGATCCGTTCGATTTTTGCGCCCACGCCTTCCAGCTTGCGAACCACATGTTCATATCCGCGGTCCAAATGATAGACCCGGCTTACCGTTGTCTCACCTTCTGCCGCCAATCCGGCAAGGATCAGCGACACCGAAGCCCGCAGATCCGTCGCCATCACTGGGGCGCCTTTCAGGGTTTCGACACCCGTGACGGTGGCGGTGCCGCCGTGCACCTCGATATTCGCACCCATGCGCACAAGTTCCGGGGCATGCATGAAACGGTTTTCGAAAATACGCTCTTCCAGAACCGAGGTGCCTTCGGCCGTGCACATCAGCGCCATCATCTGCGCCTGAAGGTCGGTCGGGAAACCCGGGAAAGGTTCGGTCACCACATCCACAGCCTGCACCCGGCCGTTCTTGCGCGCCACTTTCAAGCCGTTTTGGGTTTCGGTGATACTGACCCCCGCCGCGTCAAGCTTGGCCGCGAAGGATTCAACCAGCGCCATGCGCCCGCCCAGCAGTTCGACCTCGCCGCCGCAAATCGCCGGGGCCAGCATATAGGTGCCCAGTTCGATCCGGTCGGTGACAACCTGATGGGTGGCACCGTGCAGCCGGTCGACACCCTGAATTTCTATGGTCGAGCTGCCCTCGCCCGAAATCTGTGCACCCATCTTGCGCAAGCATTCGACCAGATCGACGATCTCGGGCTCGCGCGCGGCGTTCTTGAGCACCGTGGTGCCCTTGGCCAGCGTCGCCGCCATGACGATGTTTTCGGTGGCCCCGACCGAGGCAAAGCGCATCTCGTGCACCGCCCCTTTCAGCCCTCCCGGAGCCCTGGCGTGCAGATACCCGTCTTTCAGCTCGATCTCGGCGCCCAGCGCCTCGAGCCCTTCCACGTGCAGGTCCATCGGACGGGCTCCGATCGCGCAGCCACCGGGCAGAGAAACGACCGCTTGTCCAAATCGCGCAAGCAAAGGTCCCAGCACCAGATTCGAGGCACGCATCTTGCGCACGATGTCATAATCCGCCGTTTGGCTGGTCAGGTTATGGCTCGACATCGCGATCACCTGACCATCTTGCAGCGACGACACCTCGGCCCCCAGCGATTGCAGCAGAGCCGTCATGGTCTTGATGTCGCTGAGACGTGGTGCGTTGGTCAGCGTCAGCGGTTCTTCGCTCAGCAAGGTCGCGGGCATCAGCGTCAGACACGCGTTTTTGGCCCCCGCAATCGGTATCTGACCGTTCAGCGGGCCGTTGCCCGTCACCAGAATCGAATCCATCTGCTCTTATCCCTCGTCCTTGTCGGCTTTGTCCCCAGAGGCCGCCCGCGCCTTGGCCTGCGCCTTGCGCCGCGCCATATTGGCCTTCAGCGCCGCTTTCAGCCGCTCTTCGCGCGCATCCCCGGATTTGCCTTGTTTTTTGGGTGAATTTTTATCCGTCATGATCTTTCTCTACAGGAGGCGAAAAAAACCGTCCAGACACCCTTGCGCCGCGTTTCGTTTGAGTCTAATCACCCGCCCACAGCGCTGCTGTAGCTCAGAGGTAGAGCACTCCCTTGGTAAGGGAGAGGTCGAGAGTTCAATTCTCTCCAGCAGCACCATCTTCTCAGAAAATCGCGACGCATTTGGTGGTAAAATGATTGTGTGGCGACCAAATGGCGACCACTGCGCAAGCTTAGTCGCAAAAAGATTCGTTTGCTCAACGCATTCGGCGCCAAGACAATACTATTGAACTATGATTGGTTTCGTACTCGGCGAGGCAGTCGAACCCGTCTCACTCACCCCCGGCAACCCTCAAGCAGGCTGAGCGATTGTTCGCCAGGCTTGCGTATCATTTGAGACAATCATGTACCAATGGTGATCGAACCCAAAACCTAAACCATCCAATTTCCATCGCTGAAACTTCAGAATTTTCCCCTCTGTCTTCAAAAATTTATTGTAACCTCGAATGCCAAAACAGTTGAAACCCAAAAAATTTATATTTCAGGCTTTGTTTCAGCTGCTTATCTCAATACCACCAGAAAACAGGAATTCATTGATCGCACGCCCCCATTCATGAGGGTCAAGGTTACAGAAAGAGACTCTCGTATCTCCCTCACGGTCACGTAAGCCATCAACTTTACTGGCTATCACGTTCCGCTGTGCTGCAAGCGCTTCGTCCAGCACAAGCCCATACGCCTCCCACCGCGACGGGATCGCGACGACATCGACTGCTTGATAGGCCTCTGCTGGGTCATCCACGTGGCCCCGAAATTCAATGCGCGGATCACCCCCTGCCAACTGTTCAAGGTATGATCGCTGACTGCCTTCACCAAAAATCAACAAACGCGCCTCTGGCGTGCAGGTTGATCGGAAACCCTGAATCAGGATGTCAAAGCCTTTCTGCCGCTCCAGACGCCCGATGGCACCGATTTTGGTCGTGGATCTGGGGGGCGTCGTATTGCGAGCCAGCTGCTCAAGATCAACGGTAGGAGGAACAACGGCCAGCTTTTCCGGCTCTGTCAGACGACGTTCCTTGATCCATTCCGACTGCGTATGGCTGACCGCGACAACCTTATCAAATAAGGAATAGATCACGCGAAGCATCGCAAAAAACCGACGTTTATGCGGGACGTTCAGGGTGGTGAACGCCCGGGTATAGCTGTGCTCGACATGGACCAGTTCTGTGTCGACATGCAAGGCGCGAAGGGCTGAGAACGCTGGCAGGCTTCTCCAGCTTGGCACGACATGGGATACAATGACATCCGCCTTCAGTTTGCCCCAAGAAAACGCGGTACGTTTGACCTTCAAAACTTTTTGCTCAACCGCCTCGGACAGATCGGGTTGCGTCATAAGATGGTCGAGCATCCGCATAACTCCGCCCGCCGTCGTGTCGTCAACCAGATGGAGAATCTTTTTCTTTTTCATGATGATGCCCTTCTTAGATCGACAGAAGCTTGGATTTCATTTGCCCAACTCGATTGATCGGGCCGGGTCCAAACGTTTTCAAAACAATGGCTGCGGCGAAAGTACTGAACGACTTCAAAGGTTCTTCCAGCACGGGGCGGAGGCTTTCGTTGAAGCTGCGCTCAGACAACTCCCAAGCTATGTCGCGGTCGAGGGTGGTGATGGCCCGCCGTGCCAGATAGCGCAGCTGATAAGCACGGGCCGAGTGTTCGTGCCGGGCGAAGAATTCAGGGTCAAGCGGACGTAGTTTCGCGACCATCCTCTCCCACGCCTCCAGTTGACGATCCAAAGCCGCCGACAGCCCGCCCGCGCTGATCCGGTAGTGGGTCATAAGCCCCGGAACGCCTTCGATCTGCCAGTCGGTCGTCAACATCAGCCGCATCCAGCATTCGATGTCTTCGGACTGCCTGAAGGTCTCATCGAAGACCCAATCCCGCTCGGTCTCAAAAGTCGGGCGATAGGCCAGAGCCTCAAGCACAGTCTTACGAATAACGGCCGCCGATCCATTGCCAATCGGGTTACGGTTCAGAACATGGGCTGCGGTCACATTCTTCAGGCGGGGTGTTTGTTTGATCCCTATCATACACCCCGCCTCGTCGATCAAGTCACTGCCGGAGTAACTTATCCCCACGTCCGGCTCTTTCTTGAGATGGTGAATATGAGCCGCAAGCTTCTCGGGCATCCACAGATCGTCGGCATCGCAAAAGCCGATGAACGTTCCGCACGCGGCAGCGATGCCGGTGTTTCTGGCGCCCGCCAGCCCTCGATTGGCCTGCTGAACAAGTCGTACGCGCGGGTCGCTTTGATGCGCGCGAGCAATCGTCGGGGTTGTATCCTGGGATCCGTCGTCGACGATGATAATTTCAAAATCGTCATGGGTCTGCGCCTGCAGCGAGGCGAGTGTTTCGGCCAAAGTAGTTTCGGCATTGTAGGCAGGTACGACGATAGATGCGGTGGGCATGGTGATCTCCTTCAGAATTCTCATGAAAACAACGTGCGTTTGATCACTTGCGGCAGGATCGGGGCCAGTGTTGCCCCTGCCGCGGTGGGCAGACCCCGGCGCAGAGGCAGCAGGAAACTACGCGCATGCAAACCCAGGCCGTTGCGTGTATAGGACAGAGCCTGGCTCTGATGCCCCAATCGCAATGCCCGGCGCGCGAGATATCGCAAATAGACGGCTTCGGACGACCGCGACGGGAAAACGCCATATGACGCAGCCGTTTTTACCGCGTAGGCCCGCCCAGCGCGCATTGCATTAAGGTTCGAGGACAATCCACCGGCATTGGTGCGATACCAGACCTGAAACCGGTCGACGCCTTTGATGGTAAAGCCCTCACCTGCGAGGCGGATCAACAGCTCCAAGTCTTCGTTATGCACCGTTCTTGCGTCCAAGCCGCCGATCGCGTTGAAGACTTCGCGGCGGATCGAAAGATTGGACATGGTGCAGACCGGGTTCTCGGCCAACAGGTCCTGAATGGTCAGTGGTGCGTCAGGAACGGTCGAGCACGTCTGAGAATCTCCGGGCTGATCGGCGAAGAACCGGATCTGCCCAAAGACTGCATCCGTAGAGGCGGGTTGGAAGGCCTCGTTTAGCTGCGCCAGCTTGTACTTGTGCCACAGATCGTCTGCATCACAGAACGCCAGTATGTCACCTTTGGCCAACTCGGCCCCATAGTTGCGGGCCGCACTTGGGCCATCAAGCGGGCTGCCAGCGACCCGGATGCGTGGGTCTTGCGCGATGTGATCCAACACCACAGACAAACATGCCTTCGAGGGGCGGTCGCCGACGCAGATCGCCTCCCAATTCGGAAAGCTTTGCGTGCGAATGCTGGTCAGCGTGTCGGCGATTGTGTCCGCATCGCTGTGAAACGGAATGATGATGGTAAAGCGGGTCATTGGAAGCCGAACCTTTCTGTTGTTTTGTGATCCCGAGGCAGCAGCACCCAAGAAGCCGTCAGCATCAGGACAGTACTGGTCAGCAGGTATCCGATCGCCACCGGCATCAGCCCGAAAGGAGCCATGACCGCGGTGTTGAGGATCAGTGCAAAAGCAAGTGCAGCGCTTACCCGCAGCTCTGTGATCGCGCGGTTCTCGGACCGCAGCCAACCCGCTACAGCGGACCAGATGACACTGGGCAAAGCCGCAAGGCAAAGAACAGTGACCACCGGTGAAATCTGCTGCCACTCTGCGCCCAGCAGCAGTGGCACATAGACCGGCGCAAGAGCAGCTTGCAGCAGAACAAGCGGGCTCAGCACCAGGAGGGACGTGCCGAGCCCGTGACGCAGCGCCTTGGTCTTGTCCTCAGCCGCGCAAAGGTGTGGGAACAGAACAACCGAGAAAGCCTGCGTGAAAGAAGTCGCCAAACCGAGCCCGGCGTTGAAGGCCATGAAGTAGATGCCAAGGCTTTCAGCCCCAAGCATCGCACCGACGACAAGTTTGTCGGCCTGTAGACGCAGAACTTTGACAATCTCGACCCCCAGAACGGCCCAGCCGAAACCAACAAAGGGACGCAGGGCGGCAAACCCGTGTTTCGCGTCCGACGCCCAGGGGCGCAGGCGGCGCATCAAGACCAGCCAGATCGGGGCGGCCAGCAACCGGGGCAGCACCAAGGCCAGCGGCGAGGCCCAGAGCAGCGCCAGAAGAGCCGCCATGACATTCGCACCAACCACTTGACCTCCGGCAATGGCGGCAGTCTGTTGCAGCTTGCCTTCGCGCATCGCAAGCGCAGCCTGCACCAAACCTGCAGGCATAAACAGATATTCTCCGGCCAGAATGGCGAGAAGCAGCGCCAAAGTCTGATGCCCCATCGCGTAGAGGACCGCAGCGATAGTCACCTGCAGCAGAAATAGTCCTCCACACCAGCCCCAGAAAATACGATTTGCGGAGTTGCAACGCTGTTCCAGCTCGACCCGCGGGGCTTGGATGATCCTTTGACCCACACCGTTCTCGGTGAGCGCCTTGAGGATATCCCCCGCCGCAAGGGCAGCAGCAGCCAGACCGATCGCCTCGGGGCTGAGATTGCGGGCCACTACGACGACCACAACAAGACGCGAGGCTTTTGCCGCAACTTCAGACGCCGCGTAAGCCAGCAGGTGCTGCAAGAAACCGGAATGTGCCAATCGCTGAGTCATCTCACCAGATGTCCAAAAACAGTGTTGAGCTCAGTTTTAATTGGCGGCGAAGTCTCTGTCCCAGACGCGGGTGGACAGCCGAACGAACCATCCGGTGAGCGACCTATCCGAATGGGATAGGCGGCAATCCCGATGCCGGTCTGACACATAGGAAAGCACTGCTGTAGCTGTGGATGCAGTTCAGGAGAGTTGAAAATGATACGACATTTCAAAGTTTTGGTTTTAGGAACCGTCAGCGCAATTGCTCTGTCGGGCTGTAGTAGCATGAAGACCCCGCGCAACATCGAATCCGTCGCGAAGGGCGAAAGCTATCAAGCCCAGTACCGGTCCCCATCGCGGCGCCTTGCAAACGCGCCTTTGCTGCAATCGGAGCATATGAACGGGCGCGCATGTCGGTCTCAGGCCGGGGATCAAGGCGCAAGCGCCTTTGCCAAATGGTCACAGCCTGCTCTTAGTCCGCTGTTGGGCGAAAAGCTTTCGCGCAATGACATGGTGCAGATCACAATCGACGGTGACGAACTTCTCAGCGACACCTACGTTGTGTCTCGCGATGGCGACCTGAAGCTGCCCTACCTGCCACCGGTGCGCGCGCAGGGTCGAACAACCGAACAGGTGGAGCGGGATGTGGCCCGTGTTCTGGTGGAGGCGCAGTTCTATGACAGCACGCCGCGCGTAACGGCGCGCATTAGCGACTTCGCCTCGGTTACTGTCGGCGTGCAAGGTGCAGTGTTTGAACCCCACTCGGTTGAGATCGGAGGCATCCCCGGCGACGCGCTGGATCGAGGACGTCAGGGTGTGTTGGGGGCCTCGACCGAGGCGCGCAACCTGTCGGTTGCCATTCGTTCCGCTGGAGGCGTACGCCCGGATGCTGATCTGTCAGCGGTCGAACTGCACCGTCATGGCACGATCTATCGTATGGATCTGCGCGGTGTGTTCGAAGGCACCGACCCGACCGACATTATGCTGCTGACCGGGGACAAGATCGTGGTCAACAGCCGGGGATGTTTCCAGGATGACTTGATGCGTCCCAGTCCGATCAGCCCGCCCGGTGTAACGCTGTACATGTCAAACCTCACTCAACCAGCCACCGGAAACGCGGAATCGGCCATCGGACGCGACGTGCGCGAAGTTCCCTATGGCACGCGCTATCTTCAGGCAGTTGTCGACACCAACTGCGTCGGCGGAGCCAAGACCACCAATGCCAATCGCAGCGCGGTCCTGTTCACCCGCAACCCAATGACAGGCAACTCGATCGTCATTGAACGCAATATCGAAAAACTGCTGCGGCGCGGGGATCGGGATGATTATGACCCCTATGTTCTGCCGGGTGATGCCATTGCCTGCTACGACAGTAAGGTGACCGGCTTGACCGAGGTTGCCCGTGCGGTTGGTATCGTCGGTGCTGCGGCGCTGCTGGCCCCGTAAATCAATCCCGAGCGGGCGATGATTTCGCCCGCTCCCAAGCGGTGGAGACTGCAGCGAGCTTGTCAGTGATGTCTTTGTGTTCTTTTGCTGCAATCTCTACCGCAACTAACGCCTCTCGAAACTCTTCCGCTCCGAAGGTCGCCGCACTACCGGCCAGTTTGTGGCAGGCCCGTGCGAGCTCATTCGAATCTGACCGATCAAATGCTCGGGTTTCGAGCCATCCAATGAACTCATCCCCTTCGGCAATAAACTGGGCATGAAGGCGGGCAAAGACTTCAGGCCCGACGCTGTCTTTCAATTCTGCCAATGGATCAGGCTGCGCACTCTGCGAAACCTGCATCTCGGGTTGCGTTACCATCGAAAGCGCCCTGCGCAGTGCGTCAATAGAAATTGGCTTGCCGATGAAAGCCGTCATTCCAGCGGCGCGAAAGGCCTCAACTGCGTCTGGAAGAACGTTGGCCGACACCGCAATAATCGGCACATCTGCCGATTGCCCCTGACCGTAACGAATATGATGCGCAGCGGTTGGCCCATCCATCACTGGCATACTGATATCCATCAGGATCGCGTCAAAGCGCTGTCCCTTGGCCTTTTCGACGCCGACCTGCCCGTTTTTTGCTGTCGTCACACAGTGACCGTCCAGCGCCAGCATGTTGCAGATAACCTCGAGGTTGATCTCGTTGTCTTCGACAACCAGCAGGTTCAGGGGGCGAACGGTCTTGGTACTGATTTGAGCAGCGTCAAGCAACTGGTCGGGCGCCGACGACTGCAATGGCAACCGCAACCAGAAAACGCTGCCGGCGCCCAATGTGCTTTCTGCCCCAAGCTCGCCACCCATCGCCTGCGCGAACCGACGGGCGATCCCCAGGCCAAGCCCGGTCCCTCCGGCCGTGCGACCGATTGAGGGATCGCTGGTGTAGAAGTCATCAAAAATGGCGTCGATTTCATCCTCGGCGATGCCAACCCCGGTATCGATCACACGCACTTCGTAGATATGTGCCTTTCCCTGATCCGCAGCTTCACATCTTTCAACCTCAATCGATATTCGGCCGTTTTCGGTGAACTTGATCGCATTGCCTACTAAGTTCAGCAAAATTTGCCGTAGCCTCTGTGCGTCAGTTGCGACATTCGGAAACGCTCCGCCCACCCATTGCCACGAAATCGAGTTGCCGCGCGAGGCCGCATTGCCGCTTTGGCCATCCACCAAGTCCTGCAGCATCGCATTCAGGTCAGTCGGTTCACGCGCAATAGACAGCTTACCGGCCTCAAACCGGGCGATATCCAGCACCGCATCCACATGGTTTTGCAGAATCTGTCCCGAGATCTCCATGTTGCGGACAAACTGGGATTGCTGCCTGGTCGTGCGTGTGTTTTTGAGCAGGGTCAGATTGCCCAGCAACCCGTTCAACGGTGTCCTGATCTCATGGCTCATGACGGTCAGGAAATCCGACTTGGCCTTTTCCCCGGCAAGGGCGCGGTCGCGGGCCGAGACAAGCTCTTTCTGATCCGCCACGCTTTGCGAGATATCGCGGACAAAGCCGATGACAATTTCTTCGTCGCCTGCCTGGGCGGATTGCAAGGCGAGTTCGACAGGAAAGACATCACCGTTTTTGCGCATCGCCTCAAGCTGAACACGGCCCTTGCCAACGACGTGGCGATCACCTCCGCGCTGCATACGTTCCATTCCGGCGGTATGAGCGTCGCGAAGATGCGCGGGCACGATCAGATCACCGATCAAATGCCCTTTGGCCTCATCCTCGGAATATCCAAAAATCGCTTGTGCAGCAGCGTTGAACTCCAGCACTTTGCCGGCGGCATCCACCACGATGACTGCATCCAATGAGGTCGAGAGGATCGTATTCATACGTTGGTTGGCCTGCCGGATCGCCCGCCCGCGCCTTTCGGCCTTGCGGTTGACCGCCAAAAGATAGGCGCTGACTGCGGCGAGAGTCAGGAACAACCCACCGGACAAAATGGCCAGTTGAAACAGGCTTAGCGCGGTTTCCTCACGGCGCTGATCTGACTGGCTTGCAAAGTAAGAGATCGCAGAGACCGAAAGCTCACGCACCTGCGTAGATATTTCTCGGGCGCCTTGATAGAGATCAGGCAACCCGGTTTTCAGTTTCGCATCTGCCGCATCGATTGTGGGAACCGATGCTTCAAGATAATCAGAAACCTGCGCCAGAGGCTCGGCGAATTTCGGATCAGCACGCAGCGTTTCAAACAGACGCGAGGTACTCAGAATATCGATGCGGCTGTAAAAAAGGTCGAAACGGCGGCGGACAATGTCCAGCGTTTCTTGCTTTGACTCCGCATCCGATACACCTGCCTCAAGCGCGTTGAGATAGGACAGGAACTCAACTTCAACTTGCGTCAGCGTCCATTGGACGTTGTCGGTTCGGGCAGACTGCCGGTCGCGCAGGTCGGACATCACCTTGACCGACAGCAAGACGACCAAAACAAGGGCGCATAAAACGGCGATACCGATGAGCCAGAAGGCCCACCGGCGTCGCGAGTGGTTTTGGAATTCTCTTGTCAATGTTTCGCCTGCAACAACCACTTCACACTTTATTGTAACCCCACGCTATTTAACGATCTCCAACCTGTCGAGTTGCCAAATACTGCGAGAGTAGATCACCTCGGTCTGGTACTTGGTGTCACTGTCATACGGATAAACAATCCAAAGCGGCCCCTTCTGCCGTCGGGACATCGCCGCGCCGTCCATCTCATAGGCGACAATCGGATCCTGCGCCGAGATTGAGTCCGCAGGGATCTCAACCGCATAATCGTTGATCGCCGTTGCCCGGATCGCAGAGCCCTCTGCCCCGACCCGTTTTATCAAGACCGACAGAGGGACGCCGACAAAACTGGCGTTGCCTTCGGTCCAGATCGTCGAGGTTTCAAAGCTGCGTTGCGGCAGTGCTTGCAGCATTTCCATATCAAACTGCGCCGTTCCATCGGGTCCGGCTTGCGCGATGTTGCCGGAAATGGTCAAGACGACCTCCCCTGTCGGGGTCACCAGTTCCTTGGCCTGAGCAGACGTAAGGCAAAAGGTGAAAGCCGCTGCAATGATCGCAAAAAACAGACGCATCTTAATCTCCATCTCTTTGACCCCAAGAAACCAGAAAGAGGTCGGCGGCGACAGATGGGCATGGGGATAAGCACCTATCCGAACGGATAGGTGCCTGGATCTCATGCGGCGACAGAAAGGAGGTTCATGCGCTGACGCAACATGGATTGGAAACCGTCTCGCAGTTCGGCACGCTCCAACGCAAAGACAGTGGTTGCTTCAAGGTATCCAGCGACCGAACCACAATCGAAGCGCTCTCCGTGAAAGGCAAAGCCATTGCATCCCACCCCCCCGATATCCGCAGCTATCGCATCCGTTAGTTGGATTTCGTTGCCCGCGCCGGGTGCCAGGCCATCCAGACGATCAAAGATCGTAGGTTGCAGCAGATACCGCCCGACAATACCAAACTCTGACGGAGCCTGATCGGCGGAAGGCTTTTCAACCAAACCCCGCAAGTGCTGTACCTGCCCTGATTTCTGCGCGATATCGACTACGCCATAGGCACTGATCCGATCGGATGAAACGGCTTGGGTCGCAATCATGTGGCTGCCTTCAAAGTTCTTTACCATTTGCGCCAGGACCGAGCGCTGCGCGTGGATCACATCATCCGGCAGGATCACCGCAAAGGGTTCATTACCGACGACATCGCGCGCCAAAGATACAGCATGACCCAATCCGCGGGGGCTGTCTTGTTGGATAAAGCTGTATGTCTCATCCTCAAGGTTCGTTTGGCGCAAGCGGTTTAGCAGGCTGGTTTTGCCCCCATCTTTCAGCTTGCGCTCCAGCACCGAGTTGCACCCGAAGTAAGACTCAAGCGTCGATTGGCCGGTTGAGGTGACAAAGATGAACTCATCAATTCCGGCCGAGCGGGCCTCGTCGACCGCATATTGGATCAACGGCCGGTCAATCAGTGGCAACATCTCCTTGGTCACCGATTTGGTCGCGGGCAGAAACCTTGTGCCCAATCCAGCGACCGGAAAAACGGCTTTGCGAATACGTGTCATTTCAATGCTCCTGGGTTTGATCAGTAAGCGCCGTTGCCCGACACAACAGCACGCGCGGTCATTGCGATGAGGATGAGGTTCAATAGCGGCGAGCGAGAGCGGACATAGGCCGTATCCAGCTCGACCATGCGGTCAAATCCGACGCC
This sequence comes from Ruegeria sp. A4, assembly GCF_056543025.1. Lineage (NCBI taxonomy): Bacteria > Pseudomonadati > Pseudomonadota > Alphaproteobacteria > Rhodobacterales > Roseobacteraceae > Ruegeria > Ruegeria sp. A4. The sequence continues at coordinate 1,537,061 of NZ_JBQGAW010000001.1, forward strand.
CGCACGACCCGAAACCTGCCAAAGGCCGGTGATACCAGGGCGCACTTGCAAGCGCTCCAGCGCCTGTTCAGGATACGCGGCGACCTCTTCGGGCAAAGCCGGGCGCGGGCCAACCAGCGACATGTCGCCTCTGAGAACGTTGAGGATTTGCGGCAGTTCATCCAGCGAAAACCGGCGAAGAACCTGCCCTACGCGGGTTACGCGCGGGTCATTCTTGGCTTTGAAGCACACGCCCTCACGATCTGAGTGGGCGAGCAGATCTGCACGCCGCGCTTCGGCGTCCTGCGCCATCGAGCGGAACTTGTACATTGTGAAGGGTACCCCGTTTCGACCAATCCGTGTTTGTCGAAAAAAGGCGGGGCCGCGACTGTCCAATCGCACCAATGCCGCGATTGCTGCCATGGGCAGGGCCAGAAGAGAAAGCGCGACCGCCGCCAAAGTGATGTCCAGCAAACGACATGCTGTGACCTTAGAAAGAGAATTGTGTGCGGCACGCCCGAGGAACTCAAAATTGCCCTGTATGTATCTGCGGGCCATACGGCGCGGCTCCATCGCCAACCGCCATGCCCACTCCATCCGGGCGCGGCGAACGATACGCGGTGCCCGGCGCACATTGCCGGCCAGGAAGTCGAACAAAGCACCCACTCCCAACGCGATACGAGGGTCTAGCCGGTGCCGGTTTTGCGTGATCCACAGCTCTTGCAGCGGGACGCCCATTGCAACCAACAGAATGTCAGCGCCCGACTGGTTGATATCGGCGATCGCCTCATCAACTCGCGCAGCCCCCTCGTAACCATCGCGCGCACCAGCCACGGTCAAATCGGGGATCATATGCTGCAACCGGGCCGCTGCCGTCTGAGCTGTTCCGGGACGTCCCCCCAACAGGTAGACCGACTGCCCCAGACGCGCGGCCCGTTTCAATAGATTGGGAACAAAATCAGTGCCGTTCAGGTTCTCGGTCAGCCGGACACCTTGCAACTTTGCCGCGACCTCTACCCCAATTCCATCAGGTAGGATCATATCTGCACGGGCCAATGCTGCTCGGTAGGTAAGGTTGCGGGCCCGGATGTTTGCGCAATGAGCATTCAGGAAAAACACCGTCTGGCGCGTCCCGTCCAGCAGTTTTGAAATCACCTGCCCGGATTGGGCATTCACAACTGGCAAACCCAAAATCGCGGTTTTTTCAAGGGTTGGTCCGGGTGCTGGCTGCGCGCCCTTATACATATCTTGGACTGACAGGAACTGCATGGAACTCTCCGATCAACGATAACAATCTGTGTCATCAGACTGCCAATGTGATCGCGCAACCGATAGGCGAGCATCCGGAGAGGGATCGGAGAATAGGTCTATCCAAACGACCCCGCAGCACATAGCGTGGAGGAAACGGCCCTATGACCTATCCGATTGGATATTTACCTGTCCTTCAGGCAGGCTTCATACCATGCGTTCAATGATTTATTAACGCATCCATGTGTGGTTGGGGGAAGACGGAGATTTGAGATGAAAGTTCTTATTGCTGACGACCACGAGCTTATTTTGGACACGCTCGTCGCCTTCATAGATGCCGCAGGTGGGATCGAAGTTGAGACCGCGCCGGATTTTCCCGCCGCGAAATCTTTGATTGAGAACGACGGAGCTTTTGATCTGGTCCTTCTGGACCTCAACATGCCCGGCATGAACGGGTTGAGCGGGCTTGAAACCTGCATCGCCTTGGACGGCGCCCAGCACGTGGCCTTGTTTACCGGCGATACTTCGCGCGATCTAGCGCAACGCGCGCTGGAACTTGGGGCTGCTGGTTTCGTCCCCAAAACTCTGCCGGCAAAATCCCTGGTGAATGCGATCCGCTTTATGGCAATGGGGGAACAGTACCTTCCTGCGGGGTTCATGAACGCGGAGCAGCCGGAAGACTCACATCCCATGGCCCAAAAGCTGACCGAGCGCGAACGGCAGGTTCTGAAAGGGCTGACTGAGGGCAAATCCAACAAGGAAATCGCCCGTGATCTGGACCTGTCCGAGCCGACGATCAAACTGCATATGAAAACACTCTATCGTAAAGTCGGTGTCAGCAACCGAACACAGGCCGCCCTGGCGGCGCGCGAAGCTGGATTGTTCTAAACCTCGTTATCCGAAGGGATAGGGTGCGCTCCCAATCCCCTCACCCCCTAGCCCGCTGGGCAACTGAACAGCGATGGGATGCGGTGTATCACCCTTTCAAGAAAGGGTTTTTCTATGCCGCAACAGATTTCGAACACCTCTGAATCCACGCACGACACGCAATTTCTGAATTGGGCGCGCATATCCCGATCCAACTTCAGATCGCCCGGGTGGCGTCGCATCGTAAAAGGCGGTCGTCTCAGCGATGCGGGCCGCCTCCCGCGCTATGTGGCGCTGTTCCTTTTGGGGGCAAGTTGCATCTGGGCCCCGATCAGCGGATATCTGGCAACCGCGCCTGTCAAATACACCTCCCACGCCTCACTTATCCTGCCCGGATCCGGCGCATCGGCATCGGTCAATCTGGCCAATATCGGTCAGGCGTCCTCTTACGCGAATTCAGCCTTTGCCAATGGGTCGATCAGCCCAACCGAGACGTACAAACGTCTGTTGTCGGCAGATCGCATCCTCGATGCGGCTGCAAAGGCTGTGGATGCTGATCGGGATGCGTTCGGCAAGCCGCGGGTACAACTGGTTGATCAAACCAGCCTGATTCATATCGAGCTTCAAGCGGCCTCTCCTGCTGATGCACAGCAATATGGTGACGCCTTAGTGGTCGCCTTTTTCGCTGAGATTGACGCCCTGCGCGCCGACGAAATAGCCACGCGCGAGGCCAGCAATACGGGCGCGATTGAAGACTACACCCGTGCAATTCAGACGACGCGACACGAGATCAAGCAACTGCAGTCGCAAAGCGGTCTGATATCAGTCGCGCAATACCAAGAGCAGGTCGCGGCAAATGACAGTGCAAAGCAGCAATTGCGTGCGCAGGAGAGCGAACTCGCACGGCAATCTGAACGTGTCGCCGCGCTTCAGGTCGCGTTGGATCTGCCGTCTGATGCAGCGGCGGCAACGCTTAAGCTCTATGCCGATGCTCAGTACCTATCCTTGCTTGAGGACGTGTCGGTGGGGGCTGCAAAGCTGGCACAAGCCGATGCGACCTACGGAGCACGCCACCCGATCTATGTGAATGCTCAGAACGACTATGAAGGCGCGCGATCAGTAGCTTTGCAACGAGCGTCGCACGTGACTGGTCTGGCGGTCGAGCAACTCGGCGGGTTGGATCGTGCGCCGGAAGGGCAAAGAGCCCAATTGCTAAGTGAATTGGTGCGCGAAGACGCCTTGCGTGCCGGGTTGGAGAAGCATGTTGCGACGCTGCGTGAACAAGTCCGTCTGGATACTCTGCGCTTGTCAGACCTCGCACCCATCGCCGCCGAATTGGAAGACCGGCAAAGAGATTTCGCCGTGGCGGAAGCCGTGTTCGCCTCTGCCATAGCCCGATCCGAGTCGAAAAAGACCGATGTCTATGCCTCCTACCCCTTGATCCAAGTGCTCGAGAATCCTTCGCTGCCGACACACCCATCTTCACCGAACAAGAAAATATCGATTGCCGCCGGAATCGCTGCGAGCCTTATGCTGCTGATGGGTTTGACGCTGGCCTGGATCCGAAACCCATTGATTTCAAAGCTGCTGAAGGACCAGAAAGAGGCCGCTGCATAATGCACGTGTCCCCTCAAACCCCAGCCGAAAAAATCGTCTGGCATACACTGATCTGGACATGGCCACTCTACGGGCTTGGCGCGCTTTATGTCGTCGGCCCGGTTCTGGGTTGGACACTGGCTGCGATGGCCGGGTTGTCGCTCTATCTCGGTCCGGTGATCCGCTCGGATATGCAAGCAACGGGCCCTGTGCCTGCCGTGGTTTGGGTCTGGAGCGCAGGCATGCTGGTGATGCTGGTCTCACTTTGGGCAGGCCATGCGGATTGGAACCTAGGCACAACCAAAACGATCAAATCGAGCATCGGATGGGCCAAAGGCTGGGCGCTGATACCGTTGTTCATCCTTGCCGGAGCAGTGTTGCCAATCCGACGCGAGCTTCTGGTCAGAGGGCAAAGCGTTCTGGGCCTCTGGACCTTGTGCCTTTTGCCGTTGCTCGCTGTCGCCCCCTATGTGGGCCTACCGCACCTGTTGTTTACGTCCCCGCTGAAAGCAGTAGGCGGTCCGGGACCCGAATATTTCTCGGTCTACCTTTATACAATTGACCCAGCCAGCGGCACGCCGCGCTGGCAGTTCTTTGCGCCCTGGTCTCCTTTCGCCGCCCTGCTTGGTGTCTGCTTGGTCTTGTTTGCGTTGGAGGAAAAACACCCCAGGTGGAAGATCATCGGATTGGCTGCGGGTGTTCTGATGATCTTGATGTCCAAGTCCCGTATGGGTTTAGTCGGATTGGTGTTCTGCTCAATGTCACCCCGCCTCTTGCCCCTTGTCGCCCGCAGCTTGGGGTGGGTCTTATTGTCGTCAGTCACAACAGCCGTTGCCGTTCGGGGTGTCGCCTTTGTCGAGTTCGGGAACAGAGCCCTCTACAGCTTCAAATCCGCGCGCGCCGACAGTACCCGCGTGCGCGAAACTCTGCAGCGCATTGCGTATGAACGGTGGCAATCGGATGCAATGGTTTTCGGGCATGGCACAGTCAGACCCGGAGCGCATCTTGTTGAATACATGCCGATCGGCAGTCACCACACTTGGTACGGGCTTTTATTCGTCAAAGGTCTGACAGGATTTACAGCTTTCCTTGTGCCTTTGTCAGTTCATTTCTGGGTCGTCACGCTGGACGCAATAAAGTGTGAACGTGGCAAGCTTCCGCTGGGACTACTGCTTACCATTGTCCTCCTAACTTTTGGAGAAAACGTTGAGATTCAAACCTATTTGCTCTGGCCAAGCCTCCTAATGCTCGGATGCCATCTAAGAGAGGTCAAATCGGTAAATCGGGGAAACTGACATGTCGGCTGGTTTGTTGAAACGCAAGCGCGGTGTTTGCCGTTGCTTTTCAAGGGCGGATCCTTCGCCGCTTTTTTTGGGGCATTGTGACTCTGAACGGTGCGCGCTTCCGAACCCTGGAACCAGTGACCTGACCGTGCAACGCCCTTCACTCCGGCCTTGAGCGGCGCTAGTCTCTGCCCTGAACAACGCTGAAAGGAGCCACCCGATGTCCCTCTTCTCAAAACTCTTCGGCGGCGTTGAGAAGTCCAAGCCAGATCCGGTTTCTTACAAAGGGTTCGAGATATTCCCCGACCTGATGGCCGAGGGCAGCAAATTTCGCCTGATGGCCCGTATCGAAAAGACCATCGGCGGAGATCGAAAGACACATACGGTGATCAGGGCGGATGTCTTCGACAGTCGGGAACAGGCCGAAAGCTTTAGTATAGCAAAGGCGAAACAGGTCATTGATGAGCAAGGCGACAGCATTTTCAGCTAGGGAGGTCCTAGCTTGAAGCCTGATCTACGAGCGGAACCGATGAGTATGCTTATGCGTATAATTCTGAACGGACTCAAAAGGTTACCATTGGTCAAACTTTGTTCGGCGAAGAAGTAGTCGTGCAGCAGTTTATCTGCCCTGTTGTTGTGTTAGCTGCCGTCGCAAAGCGCATAAAGCGGGCAATCGCGTAAAACATTGGATTGCAGGTTTGTCCCCAGAGGGGGTGATCGGTCATATTTGTCGGGCTTTAGCTTCGAACCCATAGCCGATGCGTTGGGTGTCACTTTCCAGGAAAAATCGCTTTGCCGGAAATCCGCGCGGCACTTATTCGGGCAAACCGGCCAAACGCAGAGACGCGCAGTCTTTCTCCAATCGTTCTGCATCAGAGAAAAGCTGAGTTTTTGCCCAGTCCGATATGGAAAACTGAGGGCGGTATTTCATCACATTCCGCGCCTCATCGCGAGCGGCCTCAACGTTATCCGTTTCCATGTGTACGATTACGAGGTCGAGGTGCCCAAAGCCTTCAACTCTTTGACCGTATTCGGTGAATGCCTTCTTGGCTTCCTCATATTGACCGTCGAGCCGAAGTGCCAAACCCAATACGCCAGCATACCAGCCCGGATAGTGAGGGTTGAGAGTAATGGCTTGCCGCGCCACGCGGATCGCTTCTTTTGCCTGCCCATTGAATGCCAATGTAATCGACAGCCTTGAAGCCACATCAGCGTGGTTTGGATTTAGCTGCAGTGCCTTGTTGAACTTCCCGATAGCAGATTCCAGTTTACCGTCGATTGCATCCGCGAAACCCGCAATTGCGTGAGCCTCTGGGTTGTAGCTGTCTATCTCCAGAGCACGTCGAGCGCAGTCGCGGGCCTCTGCCAGCGCCGCATTTCGGTCTGCTACAAAACCGTGCCTTGCTTCGACAGTACAAATGAACCCCAAAGTGCAATATGGCGCGGAGTAGCCAGGATCCAGGGAAATTGCCTGTTGAGCAAACCGACGAGCGTCAGCCTGTGCTTCCTTAGTTATTCTGCGCGAGGCTTCCACAGCTTGCAGCTGAGCAGTCCAGGCATCCAGATGTTTAGTCCCCGAACCTCTGAAGCGGGCCATCTCGCCCGCCAGTAATTCGACTTGAAGTTCAGTCGCAATTCTCAGGGCAATTTCATCCTGAACCTCGAATACGTCTTCTATCAGGCGATCAAACCGATCTGCCCAAATGTGCATTCCGGACTTCGCATCGATTAGCTGCGCGGTAATTCGCACTCGACTACCGCTTTGGCGGACACTTCCCTCGAGAACAAGATCGACGCCCTGCTCCAGTCCGACTTGTTTCACGTCTACCGAGCGCCCCTTATAGGCGAACGTAGAGTTGCGCGCGACGACCAGTAAGTTCGGGAGTTTTGACAGAGTGGTAATTATCTCTTCGGTAATGCCATCGGCAAAAAATTCCTGATCGGGGTCGGAAGAAAGATTGTCAAAGGGTAGAACGCCGATCAGCAATGACTTCGAGTGACTGGCTGGAGTCACTCGCGGTGGGGCGGAACCGGGTGGCGACCATTGGAACACTTCCACTGGTGACGGGGCATTCTTGAACTGCCGTTCGCCAGCGCGGTGGAATCGCTCGGCGAGCCTCTCATCAAGGCTGCGATGGACGACATCGGAAATTAACACAGCCTCTTCGTTGGAAGCCTCTTGTAGCCGCGCGGCTATGTTGATCCCATCGCCGAAGATGTCATCTTCGTCAAATACGACATCTCCCAGATGAACGCCCACGCGAAGTTTAAGCGATGACTGGGCTGACACTTGGCTTTGAAGATCGAGGGCGCACCGCACTGCGTCCGAGACCGAGCTGAACTCGACCAGCCATCCATCGCCCATCCTCTTCACGATATTGCCGCGATGATCACTTACCAATGGATCGAACAACTCTCGACGCAGGACACGGAGTTCGCTGAGAGTCCTGTTCTCATCCGCCTTTATCTGACCCGAGTAGTTTACTACATCGGCCGAGAGTACTGCGGAAAGTCTGCGGTTCCCGTTCATGTCTATTCGTAACGCATAACGCGTTGCATGGAAAAGACATCTTATTTTTAGAGACTCTGCACAAACGCCAACCGGCCACTTTGTGGGCAAACCTGTTCCAATCTATAATTTTCTGAACGGCCGCTGTTTGGAATAGTTTGTCGTAGTTGACTGAGCCTACCCAACTGATCTGGTCCATGGTTGCATTGAGGAATCTGGGGCACGGCATGTCCCGTCTTGATGCAATCAGGCAGATTGTCGGCGCTTAACAGCCCCACCACCGCTGAAGTAACAAGAACGGTGGAATGGGTGTTGATCAATATAAGGAACTGGAACCGCTTAAGAATGAAAGCGAACGGCTGAAACGCGCAGTTTCAAAATCAGACCTTGGACAAACTGATCCTGACGGTGACGGCCATCCGTTGCTCGACGACCGAAGAGAGAGGCTCCTGCAAAAACAATGGGAAGGTTTGCATCGACAAGAACGGGCACGCCCTGCCAGGGGAACTAGGGAAAGAGTTGTCAAAGCCAATCTGCATCGATGGGTTCATCCGCGCCTGCAATCGAGAACGTCGCGAACTCAACGCATCTGGCAAGCCGGTCGGAAAGGAGTTTGAATTCGCAGCAGGAGAAGCCACCAAGCCGTTCAAGCGGCGTAATGGCCGATTTATCAATCATTCTTTAGGTATTTGAAGGAAATTCAAATCTGGAGTTAAACGGATTTTCGTTTCTCTGGCTCGAAAAACCGCAAACAGTTTGAAACCGCAGCAAAAGCCTGCCTCTAATGCCTGCTCCTTGGATCCGGATCGTACAGAAAATACCTTTGTCACGCTCCACGCGTTGTGCCTGCTACAAAGGCCTGTCTTTCGGGAAGTTTTTGTTTTGGCTTATTTTTCATTGCTTTAAACTTGCCAAACAAACGAATTATTCCTGCAAGTACATTTCTCGACCAGCCAGATTCGTCTCTTTTTTGGTTTTCGTGCTAGAGTAATTTTCTGAACAAGTTCTACTCAACACTAACCTCCTCAGGTGGCCGTATGTCTGCGCATTGTCAAAGTATTCGGGATGAAATTGAGACGCTTGAGCAAAGTATTGAAATTCTCGATATTCAGATTCAAAACACTGTTGACCCAATACAAAAGTCTGCGCTTTTTCGATTTAGAAAGCAGTCGCTGTCACTGCTTCAGCGAAAAAGGGGGGCTCTTAAGGCGTGTGAGGAGAGCGGGCCCCCATTGCCGCAAGTTCCGGCGGATATGTCAGATTTCGGTTCTGAGGTGACTCAAGGTATCCCTGGTTACGAGCTTGTCGCGGGTAAAGATACTCTTGCAAGAATATTTGTTGGTCGCCGCCCACCCGTAGTTGTTATGGCATCAGAACTTTTGGATGACGCGGACTCTGACTATTCGTCTAAAGCCCTCGGATTTGATCTGAATTCCCTTCCAATCCATTCGTTGCCCTTCAATCCAGCCCGGATTGATTATGCCGAACTTGAGATTTCCGGCCCATCTGGGACAACAGTTATTCCAGGTGATATTGGTGATGGCGTATTCTCAAATGATACCAAGAGTTTCTCCGAAGACGACAATATCAACTTCTATATCCGCGGTCGGGAAATCTCAAAGCCTGGACGGTATCGTTTTACTGCACGGCTTTATCGCAACGGTACTCTTGTCGGCGAAAAGTCTCTTGGGCAACCACAGTTTCATCCGACGAAGGATCTGCGAATTCTTGTTGTCGTTGAGATCTTTCCCTTTCCTGCAGAGAAATGGGAAATTCTCTTTCAGGCTCTGGAGGACTTGTCTCGAATTTTTCCCATTCGATCAGGTTTGGCGCCTCTGGATGGGGATCAGGAAGCCGGGCTGCGCTACCGAATTGAGCCGATACCAATTGATTTCGCGTGGCCTGATCGGACTCCCGTTGCGCAGCGCCTCGCCGCATTTAACCAGGAGCAGTCTGCTGCTGGCAGGCCGGATCGGGCCGAGCATGTCCTGACAATACGCACTCAACAACCCGGAGAAATGCCGCTTGGCGGAAGTGCCCAATCTGGACCAAACGGGAGCATCGCGGGTGTTACTCTGAATGTGGACCCTCCAATGGACAATTCGTTCGGCACCTTAGTTTCCCACGAAATTGCGCACAACTTCTTGACTGTGCCTCACGTTGGTGACGAGGGCGTAGCGCTCAATGAACCAGCTGCATTCGATTTAGTCGCTCGCAAATCAGTAGGGAATCCCAGGGCGTTAATGTACCGGATTTACAATTTAACTCCCAACGGAACTGCGTTTCTTGTTCCAGACTCTTGGCGCACCATCCGAGAACGCCTGCTTACTAGGTCCAGCACAGGCAATGACGAGTGATTTGACTTCGGGTATTTGGCGACCGTGAGTTTGATGTGATTTCCTTGTGTGCTGGTGGTTTGCCAAAGGATGAACTGCGTAATTCTGCTGTTCAAAACTGGGGTCTTTCGCTTTGAACCGAAAACCGGCCAAGAGATTTGGAGACTGCTTAACCGAAATCGAGAAAATCTGGGTCACGCCGGAGGCATACCAGACCCAGAGAGTTTGGGCGATAGAGACCTTGGTGATTAATGGGGAGGGCCTAAGCGACAGGCTGGCTGTCTAACAATTCTATACTTCAAGTTCACACCACGCCTGAAATAGACCCGCGCTGCAAGCAAGCTAGAGGGGACAAGAGCAACGCGGGCCCCCCGAAGGGTGGTAGTAAAACGGATGTAGCGTTGTGGCCTGAACCGGCCCCGTGTCGTAGCGCCGCAGGCAAGAAAAAACCCGCGCTGCTGAGGGACAAGAGCAAGCGCGGGGCAAGTGTTCGGGGTGACAGGTTTACGTCGCTGCTGGCTGATCGGATCAATCTTGCAAACACTTTGCGCGACACGACAGACCGGATCATCGGCATAGTACTTCCGTTTGCAAAGAATTGGAGCAACTTAGATGCAGGATTTACTTGATGTTTTTTGGGTGGCCGCGTTTGTTTGTCTGCTCGCATTCGCCTTCATAGCGGTTTTTTGTTTGGCTGTCCCTGAAACGCACAGGTTGCGAGCAATTGGTTGTGTTGGGTGTTGTTGGCCTATGCTGCTGCACCGGTTCTTTCGAAAAGACTAACGGAGCGAAACGGCTTGAGATTTATGGTTGAAACAGGTCGCCGTTGTTAACGTTGTTTGGTTCCACGGTAACGTTGATAGCGGCAGGTAGAGCGGCTTATTCGCTGTACACGCAGCGGCCCAAGCGACCGAAGACAACGCAGATAGATTAGTGTCGAACGATAAGGCGGACTGGAAAACCCTAGGAAGGCACAAAACGACGTCCAGGAGTTTGCAACAGCGATGGATGGATTGCCTTGGTCGCAGTCGGCACCTTTCTTCAGGCTATCCCTACAGCGTTAGCGCTGCTTTAATAAGTTCATAATAAGGAGCAAAACATGATCGAGTTTAGCATTATTGCGTTGTCAGGACTTTGCCTTCTTTTTTCGGCTCATCAACTTGGTCTCGCAGAAGGCAAATGTGAAGCCGCACGCCGCCTTCGCTATACCTTAGTTGTCTTGATACTCTGGCCACCCGCGACCACCCTGGCCCAATCACAGGAAGAAATCAGCGTAGCGAAAGCGACACTGTCTAGCCTACAGGGTATTTCTTTCAACAATAACACAGAGTATTGCGGCTACCTTGCATATGACCCAGCCGGGAAACTTGTTGCTACTCCTGCTCAACGTGGCGACAACAAAAGCTGCGTTTGGGATCAAGCAGAAAATGGTTTGGTGCTTGTTTTGTCTTACCACACGCACGGGAGGTTCGACCCGGAATATAGTTCGGAAGTTCCAAGCGTTGCAGACATTGAGGCCGATGAAGACGAGGGCATCGACGGCTTTGTGTCAACTCCGGGTGGACGTTTGTGGTACGTCGATACGGAGCGAATGGAAGTGAGACAAATCTGCGATATCGGATGCTTGCCAAAAGACCCTGGTTTCGTTCCGGGTTTGGAAGGGGAAATCTCATCGGTTTACTCTTATGAAGATCTTCTCGAATACGAAAGTGACTAGTTTCGCGCAAAGACCCTGCCAGACCATTACCTTGCTACGATACTGAAGACTACAAGTAAGAGGATCCGAGGAAGAGAGCGGTTGACACTCGCGTGAACGGTTCTTTTCCCCTCGGGTTTTCCTGCGCTGACAACACTCGGTCTTCTTGCTCTTGCGAAGACTGAAGGCCAATCACCATCGTTGAGGAAACTGAAGCTATGTTGGCGTCCCACCCATCCGAAGTGCTGTGTGTAAGGCGGGATGAGCCACTAACTGCCTTTGCGACATTTTCTTCCATCCTCGCGCAGCAAGTCGCAGACGGCACAGTTCGGACGTTCAGTTCCGCTGGGTGAAAAGGGAAAGCGCGGACAGGGTGAAATTTCGCAGCGGCTGCGTCAATCTCAGCAATGAAAAACTTCAATAAGTCCTGCCGCACGGATAATGGGCCGACAAAACTTGTGCTCATTCATAGATCGCCGCGAGTTATCCTTGGCTTTGTCCGGGCTCTTTCTTCTATCCGTTCTTCACCAGTTGTGGACGTTCATCAGTTGTCATTGCCCAATAGATTGCCAGATCGAAAGATCATATCTGGTCGAGGAGCACGTCCGTGGATCTGTACAACGCTTTTTCTATGCCGTCCGAGGCCTCTAAAGCTTGGAGGTGTACGTCTTGCAGCTTGCAGTTGTCGAGGAAAATCGCGTTGTCCAGCGCTACCGCCAAACCAGCAGCTTGATAATCCACACCGAGCACTACGCTACTGGATTCCTTAAGTGATCCATTTTGAATCATTTTTCCTTCCAATTGGTTTTGAAAACCCAAGTGGTGGTAATGATTGCAGGGCAACCTAAAGACAGAACATGAATTGCTTCTGAAATCAGATTTTGGACTTGAGAGATTTGGTAGCGGAGGAGGGACTTGAACCCCCGACACGCGGATTATGATTCCGCTGCTCTAACCAACTGAGCTACTCCGCCTTGAGTGAGAGGCGATTTAAGCGAGGGGCCCGGGAGGGTCAAGAGGGAAATCAACCAACCTCAAGATTTCTTTTACGCCCGCTCATATGGCTTGTCCTGCAAGGATGTCCGGGGGGATGTGGTCGCTTCGGTCATCCTGCGGATGAAGGCGGCACAGATTTCGGGCTCTGTGATCGGAATCATGTGGCCGAACCCGTCCAGCTCTTCGTAACTCAGCCCGAATTCGATCATTGTCGGCCCGTGCAGCGGCGGCGACAGTATCGCGTCCTGGCGGCCATACAAGATGCCCCCGGGGACGGTCAGATTCGGATAGCGCGCGACCTGCGCGTTGATACTGGCATCGACGCCGGCAACGTCCTGAGAGGCCGTGACAAAGGCGGAAGGTCGCAGGCCAAGCGCGCCACCTGCCCGGTCCAGAAAGTCATCAGGCGGGGTTTCCGGGTCAAACGCGGCACTTAACGTGTGCGGCGCGGTTTTGGACGCAAGGGGAACGGCAAGCGTGTTGCCGATCAGGCTGCGCATCCATTCGGAGCGGATCTCGAGCGGTTTGAAGATCGCCGGGGTTTCGGGCAGTTTATGCGTCAGCGGCGCCAGCAGCGCCAGACCGGCGACCCGGGCCGGGTGGTCCAGTGCCATCGCCAGTGAAACCGCACCCCCCAGCGAATGGCCGACCAGAACGGCGCGGTCCACGCCTTTTTTGTCCAGAAACTCGGCAATCATGCCTGCCTGGTTGGGCAATTGCGCCAGCTCGGCCGTATCGCGCGTTGAATACCCACATCCCGGCCGGTCCAGTGCGATAACGTGGTAGTCGTCGGCCAGAAGATCCACCAGCACATAGGTAAAGTGCTGTAACTGCCCGGCCAGGCCGTGGATCATAACGATGGTCTGCGCCTCGGGGTTTCCCTTTTCCACATAGTGGATGCTGCCGCCATGAATGGGTGTGATCTGACCCAGCTGCGGCACGGTTTCAAGACCGCGGCGCGTAATCTTCCGTGTCCACAGGTTCATGACAAACAGGAAGGCGACAAAAACGGCGATTACGATCAGAACGGTTGTCATTCAGTTTTCTCCATTGCCAAGGGCGGCGGGTCTGTATTGCTCCAACCCTGATTGTGCCATGCGTTTCTGAAACTCGGCAACGGTGCCTGGCCACAGGGTCGTGTTGCGGCCTTCCGCATCCATGTACCAGGATGTACAGCCCCCGGCCTGCCACACGCCCTCTGCATGGCGGTCGTGCATTTCCCGTATGAACGCCGCTTGTTTGGCGGCGTCAGGAGTGATCGCGGACAGCCCTTCGCGCTGCATCTCGCTCAGGACCCGGCCGATATGGCCAACCTGGGCTTCGATCATCAGCACGACCGAGTTGTGCCCCAGCCCGGTATGCGGCCCCAGAAGCAGGAAGAAATTTGGAAAACCCGCAACTGCGGTACCCAGATGCGCGCACATGCCATCCGACCAGGCAGAGCGCAGCGTCAGCCCGCCTGTTCCGGTAATGTCCAGACGCTCGACCACGTCGGTTACGTGAAACCCGGTGCCCCAGATCAAGACATCCGCCTTGGTCCGGGTGCCATCCGCCGCGATGACCGTGTCACCTTCGATACAGGCGACGCCCTTCGGAACAACGCTGACATTGTCGCTGGCCAGGGTCGGGTACCAATCGTTCGAACTCAGGATACGTTTGCAACCGATCCGGTAGTCGGGGGTCAGAATCCGCCGTTCGGCCGGATCGGTGATGGCGCGCTCCAATGCCTTTCGCCACATGTTCATGGCAAAATTCACCGCGCGTTCCTCACCGCGAAACACGCGGTGGCGAAATTCGAAGATCATGAATATCAGCTTGCGCCGAATGCGGGGCAAAATGGGAAGCCAAGCGTAAAGGCTGCGCACCCAGGGCGCAATCGGACCGTCCGGGCGCGGCATCACGTAAGGCGCACTGCGCTGAAAGATCGTGACGTGGTCTGCAATCCTGGCGATCTCGGGTACAAACTGAACGGCGGATGCGCCGGTTCCAACGACGGCCACGCGCTTGCCGGTCAGATCGACATCGTGATTCCATTCGGCCGAGTGGAAACTGGGTCCCGAAACACTGTCGGCACCGGGGATGTCCGGGATGCTGGGATAATGAAGTGCCCCAATGGCCGAGACCAGAAACCGCGCCGACCAGTGCTGGCCATCCATCGTTTCCACTTGCCAGCGCGTTCCATCCCACCTGGCCGATTTCAGCTCCTGCCCGAAATGGCACAGGTCATACAACCCTTCCTGACGCGCGACATTTTGCAGATAAGCCTGGATTTCCGCGCCACCGGCATATGCGCGGCTCCAATGCGGGTTGAGATGGGTCGCCATGGAATACAGATGCGACGGCACATCACAGGCGACACCGGGATAGGTATTTTCGCGCCATGTCCCCCCGATATCATCGGCCTTTTCCAGAATCGCGATATCCTTGATGCCCCGCTTGCGTGCCTCAAGCGCCATCGTCAGCCCGGCAAACCCGGCGCCGACGATCAGCATCTGTGTTCTGTGGTGCATGAGTGAGTGCCTTCTGAAACAACCCTGCGTTTATCTGTTGCAGATGTATGCACTTGCCTGGCTGTGAAGTAGGTCACACAGGTAACAATGACCCGGCGTCTTTTCGTTACGCAGGGACAAAACTATTTGGAATGACCCGTGTCGCTTATTGCAAGCACATATCGCAATCAGAGAGGTGGTTGCGCCGCGAATCCGTCAGTTTGTTTCAAAATTGGAGGATTGCCCCTTGACCACTCGCACTGCCACGCGTTCCGGCGGACGTTCTGCCCGCCGAGCCCAACGCACCGCTCCAAATTTCGACATGCTGCCGGGCCTGACCCGAGGCATTCCCGTTTGCGAAGTCATGGACGCAACCCAGGTTGAGCGCATCGACAATGCGGCGATGGACATTCTGGAAAATGTCGGCGTTCAGTTCCGCGACACCATCGCGCTGGAAGACTGGAAAAAAGCCGGAGCCAAGGTTGACGGCGAACTGGTCTATCTGGACCGCAATATGGTGCGCGAGCTGATCTCGACCATTCCGGCGCAGTTCACCTATCATGCGCGCGATCCGAAAAAGAACCTGGCGCTGGGGGGCAAGCACGCGATTTTCGTGCCGATGACCGGCGCGCCATTCCTGCGCGATCTGGACGATGTACGCCGCAACCCGACGCTGGATGATCTGGCGATGTTCCACAAGCTGTCGCACATGATGCCGGCGCTGCACAGCTCGGCCCATCACATTGTCGAACCCTACGACCACCCGATCAGCCAGCGGCACCTGCGCATCACCTATTCGTCGATGAAATACTCGGACAAGACCTTCATGGGCATGACCACCTCGCCCAGGAATGCCGAGGATGTGATGGATATGTGCGATATCCTGTTCGGCGAAGGGTTCATTGACGATCATCCGGTTACCACCGGCAACTGTAACGGCAACAGCCCTCTGGTGTGGGACGAAACCATGCTGGGTGCGATGCGGGCCTTCTGCCGCCGCAATCAGCCGGTTCTGTGCTCGCCCTTCGTTCTGGGTGGCGCGAACACCCCGGCATCGGTGCCCGCGACCGTGGCGCAGCTGACCGCCGAGGCGCTTTCGGCACTGGCCTATACGCAGGTGATCCGCAAGGGCTGCCCGGCGATCTGGGGACATTACCTGTCGACCGTATCGATGAAATCCGGCGCGCCGATGGCCGGCACGCCCGAGATCAGCCTTATGAACTTCATGATCGGCCAGATGGCGCGCTTTTACGACGTACCGTGGCGCACTTCGAACACTCTGGGTGGGGCCAAGACCTTTGATGCACAGGCCGGGTACGAATCCGCCACGACGCTCAGCGCGGTCATTCACGCCGGGGCCAACTATATCTGGCATTCGGCAGGCTGGAACGAGGCGGGCATGCATTGTTCGGTCGCCAAGTTCATCGTCGACGCCGAACAATGCGCGATGGCTTGCCGGATGGCGGAAGGTCCAAAGTGGCACGATTTCGATCAGGCCCTGGCAGCGGTTCCGGATGTGGGGCCCGGCGGGCATTATCTGGGTCATCCGCACACGCAGGACAACTTTCAAACCGCGTTCTTTATGCCGGAGCTGTTCGACAACAACTCGATCGAACAATGGGTCGCCGAAGGCGAAGTTGAGATCACCGAACGCGCCCTGAAACATGCACGGAAACTATTGGCCGAATATGAAGAACCAAAGCTGGACGAGGCCAGGAACGAGGCCCTTCTGGACTATATCGCGCGTCGCGAAAGGGAAATCCCGGCGGCGGACGAGTTGAACCAAACATACTGATCCACACTCCCCGTACTTGCCCACCCGTCATCCGGGTGGGCCCTTTTTTCCGGTCAAGACACGTAAACCAAGATGAAGATCGCCGAACTGCATATCTACAGCCACGACCTGCCGGTCAAAAACGGGCCCTATACCATGGCCAACGCTCGGGTCTGGGCGCTGGACACCACGCTGGTCAAAATCGTGTCGGACAACGGTCTGATCGGCTGGGGCGAGACCTGCCCGGTTGGCCCGACCTATGCCGAGGCGCACGCCGCCGGGGCGCGCGCCGCTCTGGTCGAAATGGCCCCGGGCCTTATCGGAACAGAAGTCCTGCCTCTGGCCTTGCATCGCCGGATGGATGGGCTGTTGAACGGTCATGGCTATGCCAAGGCGGCCGTCGACATTGCAGGGCACGACCTGCTTGGCAATCACTTGGGTGTTCCGGTTTCCGATTTGCTGGGTGGAGCGGTCTCGGAAAAGGTGCCGTCCTATTATGCCACGGGCGTCGGCGCACCCGACGACATCGCGAAACTGGCTGCCGAGAAAATGGCCGAAGGCTACCCGCGTCTGCAAATCAAGGTCGGAGGTCGCCCGGTCGAGATCGACATCGAAACCATTCGAAAGGTCTGGGACGTGGTCAAAGGATCGGGTATGCGTCTGGCCGTCGACGGCAACCGGGGCTGGACCACACGAGACGCCCTGCGGGTCAGCCGCGAGTGCCCCGAAATCCCCTTCATCATGGAACAGCCCTGCAACACTATCGAAGACCTGAAAAAGATCCGGCCTCAGGTCACGCATGGCATCTATATGGATGAAAACAGCACCAGCCTGAACACCGTGATTTCGGCGGCGGGCACCGGTCTGGTCGACGGGTTCGGCATGAAGGTCACCCGCATCGGCGGCCTGCATCCGATGCGCGCCTTCCGCGACATCTGCGAGGCGCGCAACCTGCCCCATACCTGCGATGACAGCTGGGGCGGGGACATCATCGCCGCTGCATGCACCCATATCGGTGCAACCGTTCGGCCCGACCTGCTGGAAGGCGCCTGGCTGGCTGCGCCATATATCGAAGGCAACTACGATCCCGAAAACGGCATCCGGGTCGAGGCCGGGCATATCGCGCTGCCAACCGGGCCGGGGCTGGGCGTGGTTCCTGATGAAAGCCTGCTCGGCACACCTGTCGCATCATTCTAAAAAATGGATGACGTTATGAATCTGAAAGGAAAATCGGCTCTGGTCACTGGCGCGGCTGGCGGCATCGGGGCGTCAATCGTTCAACGCCTGCGCAACGCCGGGGCGCGGGTCGCCGTCGCCGACCGGGCTGTCGATGCCATCGAGGCCGAGGCACATCTGCCCGGTGATCTGCTTGATCCCGAATATGCAGACCAGCTGCCCGGCGCAGCCGCGTCCGCATTGGGCGGACTTGACATCGTGATCAACAATGCGGGCGTCATCACGCGCGGGTCGGTCACGGATACGACTGATGCGGATTGGTCTCTGTCATTGGGTGTCAATGTCGAAGCCCCGTTCCGCATTTGTCGTGCGGCAATTCCGATCATGGCGGACGTTGGCGGCGGGACCATCGTCAACACCGCGTCCTGCTGGGGGCTGCGCCCCGGCCCCAATCATGCGGTCTATTGCATGACCAAGGCGGCCATCGCGTCCCTGACCCAGTGCATGGGTATGGATCATGCCCATCAGGGCATCCGGATCAACGCGGTATGCCCGAACGAGGTGAATACACCGATGCTGCGATCAGGCTTTGAAAAGCGCGGCTTTGACCCCGATACAGCCGTGGCCGAACTGGGCCGGACCGTGCCGCTGGGCCGGATCGCCGAGCCCGAGGACATCGCCGATGTCATCATGTTCCTTGTCTCGGACGCGTCGCGCTATGTTTGCGGCACGCTCGTCGAGGTCAACGGAGGAAAACCGGTATCATGAGGCGGTTCGATGGAAAGGTGGCACTGGTCACCGGCGGGCGCAGCGGCATCGGCAAGGCCATTGCCCGGCGTTTGCACGACGAAGGCGCACGGGTCTTTACCGCCCAACGTGGAGAGGACACCGAATTCCACGGCATCGCTGCGGATTTCACCCTTCCCGACAGCCCGGCACAGGTGGTCGGCGAAGTGATCGTGAAAGCCGGGCGTCTGGACGTGCTGGTCAACAACGCCGGCATGATGCAGGAAGCCTCGGTCGAGGGAATGAGCGTTGAGGACTGGCATCTCAACCTGACGGTGAACCTGACCGCCCCGTTCCTGATGATCAAAGCCGCGCTGCCGCATCTGCGCGACACAAAGGGCGCAATCGTCAACACCGGATCCATCGAAGGCCTGGGCAGCAATCCTGGTCACGCCGCCTATTGCGCATCAAAGGCAGGGTTGCACGGCCTGACCCGCGCCGTAGCCGTGGATCACGGGGGCGAAGGTATCCGCTGCAACGCCGTCGCGCCCGGTTGGATCGATACCGAATTGAACGAGGATTTCATCGAATCCATGCCCGACCCGTCCGCATTCCGTCGCGACATCGCCAAGATCCACCCGGTGGCCCGAACGGGACGGCCTGAAGAAGTTGCAGCGCTCGTCGCGTTTCTGGCGTCCGGGGATGCGGGTTTCATCACCGGGCAGGTCTATACGGTGGACGGTGGGCGCATGGCCAAGCTGAGCTTGCCCTGACGCCCACACGTCATTCCTTGCCGGACCGCCATTCTTTCCAGATCAGATAGCTGTTCGCCCCAAGCGAGGCGAAAGGCTCGGGCGGCAAACGCGGAAGATCCGGCTGCGCCAGAAAGTGATCCGCGATCTCTGATCCGCCTTGCAGCGCCAGCTCTGCGATGCCCATGCCTTGCAGGGTGCCGCGGGCGATGCCCAGGCCGTTCTGACAGCAGGCCGAGAACACGCCATCCTCCAATTCGCCAAAGGCCGCAGACCCATTGCGGCTGAGGCACAGCATCCCGGCCCAACGATGCTCCATCCGGACATCCGACAGATGCGGAAAGCGTTCCCGGAACTTCCGGTCATGCACCCAGCCGGCATTGCGCAACCGCATCCGGCTGGTTTCGATCGTCGGGTGAAAACTGGATCCGGTGCGGATCAAAATACGATCCCCGTAGCTGCCCGAAATACGCCGGACCGAGGTGCCCATCGGATCCGCCGGGGTGACCGACCAGCGCGGTTGCCCGCCCAGTGTATTGATCTGTGCCTCGGTCAGCGAGGTCGTGATCGAGGCGTAGAGGCAGATATGCATCAATTGCCGTTGGTAAAATCCGAAGCTTTCCAGATGGCCATTGTTGGCCAGAACGATCCGCCCGGTGCTGACTTTGGCCCTGGCGGTGTTGACCACCCAGCCTGCGCCCTGCTTTTCAAAGCTGATGACTGGCGCGTTCTCGAATACGTTGATTTGGCCAGCCAGTTGGCCCGACAACGCCCGTACATAGGCTGCGGGCTGGATCATCACCGTCCCCGGCGCAAACAGCCCCGAAACATAATGCGGGCTGCCCGTGATCTCTTGCATCTGCTTTTGGTCATACAGCGTGTGCGGCTCACCCAGTTTGGTCAGATGCTCGGCGAAGGCGCGGTTATGGGCGTCTCCTGCCCGTGTGGCGGCCGCATTGTATTTTCCGCAAGGGTCGAACATTTCCTGCGGCAGGTCGCAATCGGCGGCGACCTCGGTCGCGAAAGCGATGGCCTTGCGGTTCAGGGCAATGGCGGCGCGATCCGCTTCCAGCCCATCGCCTGCGTAATTGTCCGAGGCCAGATCATGCGGCAGGTCGATCATGAATCCCGAATTCCGCCCCGCCGAACCATCGGCAAATCGGCCCGCTTCCAACAGGGCGATCTTCAGCGAAGGGTCCAGTTGGTGCAACCGCCGCGCCGCCGTCAGCCCGGCAAACCCTCCGCCGACAATGGTGATGTCGGCGGTCAGGTCCTGTTCGAGCACCGGCAGAGGCTCCTGGGGCGGCAGGATGGCATTCCACCCCGCCGGACCGGTCTGCCGCGGCAGTCTTTTGGCCTCGTATCGTGTCAATCGACGGCCTCGTCGGCATCGTCTGCAAGATCGATCCAGATGGTTTTCAGCTGGGTGTACTGATCATGCGCATGGATCGAGTTGTCACGCCCGCCAAAGCCCGATTGCTTGAACCCGCCAAACGGCGTGGTGATGTCGCCTTCGCCAAAGCTGTTGACTGTCACGGTGCCCGCCCGGATGGCCCGCGCGCCGCGAATGGCCCGTTTGGCGTTGGCGGTGAAGATCGAGGCACACAAGCCATAGTCGGTGTCATTGGCGATCTTGATGGCCTCGTCAAAGCCCGACACTTCGATCACCGACAGGACCGGGCCGAAGATCTCCTCGCGCGCCAATGTCGAGTCATTGCCCGGCACTTCGACGACGGTGGCCTCGACAAAGCCTTTATCGGCCTTGCCGCCGATCACCACGTTCTCGGCCTGATCGAGATATCCGCAGACCTTGTCGTAATGCCCTTCGCTGACCAGCGCGCCCATGCGGGTTTCAGGATCCAGCGGGTCGCCGATGTTCCACTGTTTGGCGTGATGCGCGATGCGGTCCAGCAGTTCAGCTTTCACGTTTTTGTGCACGATCAGGCGCGACGAGGCCGAGCAGTTCTCTCCCATGTTCCAGAACGCACCGTTCACCACATGCGCCGCCACCCGGTCGAGGTTTTCGGCGTCGTCCATGACGATGGCAGGGTTCTTGCCGCCCATCTCAAGCACCACTTCCTTGGCGTTGCTTTCCGCCGAATAGGTCAGGAACCGCTTGCCCGTCACCGTCGAGCCGGTGAAGGAAACCATGTCGATATCCATGTGCCGCCCGATGGGTTCGCCCACGTCGGCACCGCCACCCGGTACGATGTTCAGCACGCCGCGGGGAAGGCCAGCCTCCATCGCCAGTTCGGCCATACGCAGCGCGGTCAGTGTGGTTTCAGCCGCGGGTTTCACAACCACTGAACATCCCGCCGCCAAGGCAGGCCCGATCTTCCACGCCAGCATCAGCAGGGGGAAGTTCCACGGCAGCACCAGCCCCACGACACCGATCGGTTCGCGCACCACCATGGCGATATGGTCGTCGCTGGCAGGTGAGACCTGATCGTAGATCTTGTCGATCGCTTCGGCATGCCATTTCAGGCAGTGGATGGTTTCGGGCACGTCCACGGTTTCGCAGTCATAGATGGTCTTGCCACTGTCGAGGCTTTCCATCACCGCCAGTTCACGGGCATTGCGGGTAATCAGCTTGGCCAGCCGAATCAGCACGTCCTTGCGCTCGGACGGGTGCAGTTTCGACCAGCGGCCATCGTCGAAGGCCTCACGCGCCTTTTCGACCGCAAAATCCACATCCGCTGCGCCGCAGGATGCGATATCGGCAAGCTTGTCGCCGGTGGCCGGATTCACGCTTGCAAACGTCTCACCCGAGATCGCCGGGCGGAATGCCCCGTCGATGAACGCCCCGGTCGGCAGGGTCAGGCCTGCGGCGATGGATTTGTATTCGTCCTGTGTCAGCAGATCCATGTCTCTTACCCTTCAGCCACGATGTCGGCGATTGTCTTTTTCAGCACGCGCGTGACCTGTTCCAGCGCGCGTTTGTCGTCCTTGTTCAGGCCCTTCAGCGGAGGTCGCATAGCGCCGGCATCAATTCCATTCATGGTGACGCCATGCTTGATGGTCTGGATGAACTTGCCACCCTGTTCCAGCACCCGCATCAGCGGCATCATCGCGGACATGATCCGGCGGCCTTTGGTGAAATTCCCTTCGACCACGCAGGCCTGATACAGAGCCACATGTTCGGCAGGCAGGAAGTTCGACCCGCCGCACACCCAGAACGGCGCACCCCAGGCAAAGAATTCGAGCGCCTGATCGTCCATTCCGCAACCAAGCTGGATATGCGGATAGTCGCGGGCCAGCAAATGCACCCGGTTGATATCGCCCGAGCTTTCCTTGATGCCGCAGAAGTTGCGGCTGCGGCCCACACGGTCAAGGAACTCTTCGCCCATCATCGTACCGGTGCGGTGCGGGTAGTTGTACAGCATAACAGGCAGATCGGCGGCCTTGTCGATGGCCAGCGCATTCAGCGCGTTTTCCCGATCAGTCGGCACCGAATACGGCGGGCTGGCCAGCAGGATCGCATCGGCGCCGATTTCGCGCGCGCCGGCGGCAAGGGCAATCGAATCCGGCGTCAGCATCGCGCCTGTGCCAACCACCAATGGCAACCGGCCCTTCAACTGCTCATGCGTGAACCGGGCCAGTTCCACACGTTCGTGGACGGTCTGGGCATAGTTCTCACCGGTCGAACCACCCGAGATCAGGCCATGCACGCCGTTTTCGATCAGGTATTCGATCACGTCGGACAAGGCGTCCCAATTCACGCTGCCATCGTCGTGATAAGGCGTGACCACAGGGGTATAGATCCCCTCAAACTTGAAAATCGGGTTCATTCCGTCCTCATGCAGGTTTCGAAAGGGGCGGGACGCCCATCGGGACATCCAGCGCGTCAGGCATCACGAACATCTCGATCTGATCGCGTGACAGGTTCCAGTGATCTTCGGCCAGCCTGGCCGCCGTCGCTTCATCGCGCGCCTCGATGGCTGCGATGATCGCATCATGCTGTTGGCTGGCCAGCGACAGGTTTTCCGACATTTCTCCGGTCTGTGGCCGGTAAAACGTCATGCCGATCCGGGCGTGATCGATCAACAACCGGTTGAAAGACGGCAGCAGGTAGACATTGCCGGACATTTCGCCGGTCACGTCATGAAAGCGGTTGTTGGCCAAGGCCCGGTCCTCGCCGGACCCGGACCGAAGGGCCGCCTTGAACGCCTGCTGAGCCTCTTTCAAATCATTGATCTGGGCAT
The DNA here is from genome assembly GCF_056543025.1 of Ruegeria sp. A4. NCBI lineage: Bacteria > Pseudomonadati > Pseudomonadota > Alphaproteobacteria > Rhodobacterales > Roseobacteraceae > Ruegeria > Ruegeria sp. A4. Next base: position 1,560,690 of record NZ_JBQGAW010000001.1, read on the forward strand.
TCGACGCATTCAAAGCCGCCAAACGCAGGATCGCTCCGTATACCATCGGCGCGGCAAGGAAGAAGTCGCGCAGGGTGGTATAGGACATCTCGGAAACCCGGGCGCTGCGGTTTGTCCGCAGATCCAGATAGCCTTCGCCAGCCAACTGTCGAAACACTTCGCGCAGCGGCGTGCGCGACAAGCCGAATTCCTCTGACAAATGCGCCTCGTCCAGATCGGCACCCGGGCGCAGGCGCAGCGTAAGGATGGACACTTTCAGGTGCTCTCTCAGCGCGCTTTTACGAGACTTGGCTTCGTCTTTCATGCTTTGGCCTCATCCTTCTGTTCGGCGACCGCGGTCGAATCGCGTGCGGTCACGGTTTTGTATTCTGTAAAAATACAACTTGTATACAATAAAAATTCGTGCAGCATGGGAGCCTGCGAAATAGACTCATGTTCCGGGCTTTGTCCCAGCTTGCAAACGGTACTGCTCATGCCTCAGACGCGGCACATCACTTTCATCCTTGTCGAGGAGTTCTCGCACCTTGCGTTTTCATGCGCGGTCGAACCCTTGCGGATCGCCAATCTTGTGAGCGGCGAAGAACTGTACCGCTGGTCCTTTGTGTCCGAACATGGCGAGCAGGCCGTGTGCTCGAACGGATCCATAACGCTGGTGCATTCCGGCCTTCAGGGCCTGGCCAAATGTGATCAGCTGTTTGTTCTGTCGGGCATTCACATGCGTGACCACGTCACCCGCCCCCTGCTTGCAACCCTGCGCCGCGAACGCGCGCGCGGCACGAAAATCGGTGCCCTGTGCTCGGGGGCATGGGTGCTGGCCGAGGCTGGCTTTCTCGACGGAATGCAGGCAGCGATCCACTGGGAATATCACGACGCGTTCATGGAAGCCTTTCCCGAGGTCAACCTGGTGCGCAGCGTGTTCGTGGCCGATGAAAAGCACATTACCGCATCCGGCGGAACGGCAACGGCGGATCTGATGCTGCACCTGATCGAACGCGATCACGGTGAGGAACTGGCCATCGATGTGGCGGATCAGATGGTCTACAACGCGGTACGCAATGCCACGGCCAAACAACGGGTTTCCCTGCAATCACGCAACGGAATGCGCAATGCGCACCTCGCCAAGGCGATCACCATCATGCAGGACAGTATCGAAACCCCGGTTTCGCCTTCGTTCATTGCAGAAGAGCTTGGCATTTCAACCCGACAGCTTGAGCGGTTGTTTGGCAAATACCTCAACACGTCGCCCAAGAAATACTTCATGGAAATGCGGCTGGAGCGCGCCCAGAAACTGTTGCTTCAGACCGAAGCATCCGTCACCGAGGTTGCCGTGGCCTGTGGCTTTGAAAACCCGGGCCATTTTTCGCGCGTCTACCGGTCAAGCTTTGGCGTCACCCCGCACGCGCAACGCAACAAGATCGACTGACAGTATCGGGTAGTGGACTTGCCGAAATCGATACGGCAGGGGATGCCGCGCTTTGTCGGCCCATGACGGGCCTGAACGGGCATCCCCCTAACCCTGCCGAGATACCCCCTCATTAAAACCGGACTAGTCAACAGATCGGCAGGATGATGTACCATTAGAATTGGATATTGGCATAAGTTTTGCGAGAACTTGTCATACATGCGATTCTTGTGCCCTTATTCGTTAATCTTTGCCTCAATTGGAGACTTTTGATTCAGCGAAGTCCGGCAACCTCAAAGTCCATATCCACTTGTGAAAAAATAATTTTGGGTTTCGCTCATTGCTGCATTCAAGGACCGCATTGAGGAGCAGTTTTTCCGCCTTGAATCCAGCGTGTTCGTTTTCTGCGCAGCCCCAGGCATGGGCAAGGCAATCTTGGCTCAACTGCTTCGGTTGCGCGCTTCAAAACGCCAAACGGGCGTACAAGCACCATCTCTAGCGGAATTGCGTCATATCGAGACTGGGCGCGGCGCGCGTGATTTCATGGGCGCTGGTCGCCGCGCCTGATCCGACGCGAACGTTCAGCTTCTCTGTCCCGCTGAACCGCTGGAAATACGCAAATTCCATCGTGGTTAGCGCATCCATATCCTGACATTGAACAACGTAGTCAGCCTGGAATTCCGAATGTTCGCCCGTTGCGAATGACGTGCCCCCCTCGCCCGCGTTATCCTGCTGCCCCGAAATATCATGCGTCAGGATCACGTTTGCAGATGCGGTAAAGCACACGGCCTCGGGCGGGACGACAAACAGATCCAGTGGTTTGGACAGTTCGGAAATCGCGATGGCGACACGCGTACGCTCGTCATCACTTGCCACCGGGGTCTCGAACCCAATGATGTCAATGCTTGGAACCCTAAGGGACAGCGTAAATTCCGTGCCCGTAAACACGATTTCCAATTGACCGGACCCATGTTGATGGGTGGGCGTGATCTGCGTCGCCTGAGCGGCAAGAGCTGCCGGAAAAAGAGACAACGCCAGAACAGAGCACTTCATTAACCAAAAACCGCCTTTAACAGAATCACAAGAGTGATTTTACCGCGAATCACCTGCTACGCAACGTTAACCCTCGGATCGGAGCTCGCCAGATTTGGGGAGGAGCGTGGGATTCAACCATCATTGTCTATATCCGACAATAAAACTCAGGTTGACATTGCCGACTAAATCACTCAGTTATTTCTTCGCGAAACCCGCGGTACATCCCCGCGCGATCCGACAGTTCTGACAGGAAAGCACCGAACTCCTATGACCAAGTTATTCACCACTGCCAGCGCCCTGACATTTTGCATGGCGACCGCCGCAATCTCGGGTGATGCCCACACCAAGGCAGATGTACTGAACACCTATGCCGATATTGCGGAAGCCAAATTTGAGGACAGCCTGATTTCAGCCAGGAAATTGCAGGATGCGGTCAACGCACTGATCGCCGATCCCTCGGACGCAACGTTGAACGCGGCGCGCGCGGCCTGGGTTGCTGCGCGTGTCCCCTATCAGCAGACGGAAGTCTATCGCTTCGGCAATGCCATCGTTGATGACTGGGAAGGCAAGGTGAACGCCTGGCCCTTGGACGAAGGTCTGATCGACTATGTCGACGCGGCCTATGGCGGTGCGACGGACGAAAACGAATTTGCCGTGCTGAACGTCATCGCCAACCCCAGCTTCCAAATGTCGGGCGAGACCATTGATGCCAGCGAAATCACCCCCGAACTGCTGAGCGACACCTTGCACGAAGCCGACGGTATCGAGGCGAATGTGGCAACCGGCTATCACGCCATCGAGTTCCTTCTGTGGGGTCAGGACATGAACGGCCATGGCGCCGGTGCCGGCAACCGCCCAGCGACCGATTATGCGCAGGGCGAGGACTGTACCGGCGGCCATTGCGACCGTCGCGCGCAATATCTGAGCGCTGCGACCGAACTGCTGGTCAGCGATCTGGCCTGGATGGCGGATCAGTGGAAAGACGGTGGAGCGGCGCGCGCAGCCCTTATGGAGAACGAAGCAGCAGGCATCAGCGCGATCCTGACCGGCATGGGCTCTCTCTCGTATGGCGAGCAAGCCGGCGAACGGATGCGCCTTGGCCTGATGCTGAACGATCCCGAAGAAGAACATGACTGCTTTTCTGACAACACCCACAACAGCCATTACTATGACGGGTTGGGCATCCAGAACGTCTATCTGGGCAGCTATACCCGCATAGATGGCACCCCGGTTTCGGGCGCATCTCTGGCCGATCTGGTCATCGCCACGGATCCGGCGCTGGATACCGAGATGAAAGCGAAACTGGCCGCCACCATGCAGGCCCTGGGCAAGATCAAGACAACGGCCGAGGCGGGATTTGCCTATGACCAGATGCTTGAGCGCGGCAACGAAGGCGGCGAGGCCCTGATCATGGGCGGCGTCAACGGCCTGATCGATCAGACCAAAACGATCGAGCGCATCGTAACCGCACTGGAGCTGGACGGGGTTGCGTTTGAAGGGTCAGACAGCCTGGATAACCCGGACGCCGTCTTCCACTAATCTTCAAGCGGGCCGGAGAGGGTTTCTTTCCGGCCCCTGCAAACCTTACTGATCGTCTGTAAAGGCGGCGAAACGAGCCAAGACCAATGATTGTCTGCCACTGCACCAACATATCCGATCACGACATCCGTGCCGCCATCGACTGGATGCGCACGGCGGATCCGCGGACCATCATCACCCCCGGCAAAATCTACCATGCCCTTGGCAAGTCGGCGGATTGTGGCGGGTGCATGCCACTGTTCCTAGACACAATGCGGGTCAGCGGTAATCTGGAAGTCCCCATGCAACTCCGCACTTTGCGTGCCGGAGCAACACAGGAGAAGGCTGATGAAGGGCGATCCGAAGGTCATCGAATATCTGAACAAGTCTCTGCGGCATGAGCTGACGGCCGTCAGTCAATACTGGCTGCATTACCGCCTGCAAGAAGACTGGGGTCTTGGCCATATGGCCAAGAAAAGCCGCGAGGAAAGCATCGAAGAGATGGGCCACGCGGACAAGCTGATCGAACGGATCATCTTTTTGGAAGGTCACCCCAACCTTCAGAAACTGGACCCGTTGCGGATCGGTCAGACGCCGAAGGAAACGCTGGAATGCGACCTGGCGGCCGAGATCGACGCCAGGGCACTTTACAAGGAAGCGCGCGAATATTGTCGGGAGGCCGGCGACTTTGTCTCCATGTCGCTGTTCGAAGAGTTGATGTCCGATGAAGAGAGTCACATCGACTTCCTCGAAACGCAGCTCGACCTGTATGAAAGGATCGGCGAAGCCAATTATGCGCAACTCAACGCTTCGAAAATGGACGAAGGCGAATAGCCTTCTTGCCTTGTCGGTGGTCGCCCTGGCGGCCACCCCCTCCCTGTCAGCCGAGCTGCGGGACCTGCATCTGAAATTCACCCCCCGCACCGACGAGGAACGCGCCCGTATTGCGGCCGTGACCGCGCCCCCGCAGGATTTCGGCGTGTCGCAGCCGTTCGAAGAACTCTCTGCCGGAGCGGCGACTGTCCGGGTCCGCAACGACGCGGATGCGTTTTCGCAACCCTCGGGCAATCTGAGCTTCGAGCAGGAGCTGGATTTCAAGGTCGGCAACGGGTTGTTCAAGAAAATCTGGGTGTCGTCACCATCATCCACATTGGCCTCTGACGGGTTGGGGCCGCTGTACAACGCGCGATCCTGCCAGCGTTGCCATATCAAGGATGGGCGGGGGCACACACCCAACGGCCCTGACGACAACGCGGTCTCGATGTTCCTTCGGGTCTCGATCCCCGGTACGCCGGAAGACGGGTCTGCCGGAATCGAAGACTACATCGCCACCCGGCCCGAACCCAACTATGGCGGGCAGATGCAGGATTTCGCGCTTGCGGGACATCCGGCGGAATATCGGCTGGATATCTCTTACGAAGAAGTCCCCGTTGAACTTTCTGACGGCGAGACCGCGTCACTGCGCCGCCCGTCTTACAGGGCCGCTGACCTGGGCTATGGCCCGCTGCACCCGGATGCGATGCTGAGCCCGCGGGTCGCACCGCAGATGATCGGGCTTGGCCTGCTGGAGGCGATCCCGGTCGAAGACCTGTTGGCCCGGGCTGATCCCGATGACGTGGACGGGGATGGCATCTCGGGCCGCCCGAACATCGTCTGGTCTGTTGAATACGGCGCCCCGATGATGGGCCGGTCCGGGCACAAGGCAGGCATGCCGACGGTCATGGAGCAATCCGCCGCGGCCTTTGCCGGGGATATCGGTATTTCAAGCCCGCTTTACCCGGCACCTCAGGGGGACTGCACGGATTTGCAGGTGAACTGCGTCGAGGCCCCGCATGGCGACACCGATACCCGCGCGTTCGAGATCGATCAGCAGGGCATGGACCTGGTGGATTTCTACAGCCGCAATCTGGGCGTGCCCGGCCGCCGTGATGTCGACGACCCCGAGGTGTTGCGCGGCAAAGAGGTGTTTCACACGATCGGCTGCGCATCCTGTCATACTCCGGCCCATGTCACCCACCGGCTGGAAGACCGGCCCGAGCACAGCTTTCAGTTGATCTGGCCCTATACCGACCTGCTGCTGCATGACATGGGCGAAGGTCTGGCGGATCACCGCCCCGAGGCCCGCGCGACGGGGCGCGAATGGCGGACGCCGCCTTTGTGGGGCATTGGCCTGACCGAACGCGTCTCGGGCCATACGCAGTTTCTGCATGACGGGCGGGCACGCAATCTGCTCGAGGCGATCCTGTGGCACGGCGGCGAAGCCCAGGCCGCGCGCGATGCGGTTGTGTCGATGCCGAAAACTGACCGCGACGCCCTGATCCGTTTTCTGGAGAGCCTCTGACCCATGCGTATTCTTACCTTTGTTGCCGCGTTGATGATGCCGCTTGCCGCACAGGCGCAGGACCGCGCACCGATCCTGATGGACGTTGCCGAGACACATATCCTGCCCAGGTTCGACAAGCTGCCGGAAACGACCCGGGCTCTGCTCAGTGCTTCGCGGGTGGATTGCGATCCGACCTCACCGGCGTTGCGCGCGGCTTATGATGCGGCCTTCGACAGCTGGATTTCCGCCAGCCACCTGCGGTTCGGTCCGACCGAGGTCGATGACCGTGCATTTGCCATGGCGTTCTGGCCCGACACCAAAGGATTCACCACCAAAGCCCTGTCCCAGCATATCGCGACCGAGGATGACGCCGTGCAAGACCCGGAAGCCTATGCCGAGACATCCATAGCGGGGCGCGGGTTCTTTGCGCTCGAACGGATGCTGTTCGATCCCGCCTTTGCAGAGCAGGGCAATGCGGATTACCGCTGCGCGCTGATTCAGGCGATCGCGGCGGATATTGATGCCAACGCGCGGGCGATGGCCGATGACTGGCAAAGCTATGCCCCCGGCCTGACCCGGCCCGGCGAGAACGGCCGATACCGAACGCAGGACGAAGCGATGCAGGAACTGTTCAAGGCTTTGTCCACGGGTCTTGAATTCACGGCCGACACACGGCTTGGTCGCCCGTTGGGCACGTTCGACCGCCCGCGCCCGAACCGCGCCGAAGCGTGGCGGTCGAAGCGATCCTTGCGCCATGTCGAGCTTTCACTGATGGCCCTTCGTGATCTTGCATCGCGATTGGCCTTTGATCATCCCGATATCGCCGCGGATCTGGACGCTGCCTTTGCGCGCGCCATCGAGAATGCCCAGGCCATTGACGACCCGGCGCTGGCGGGCGTTTCGGATCCGCAGGCCCGGTTCCGTATCGAGGCCCTGCAACAGTCCATCCACGATATTCGCGCCATTGCGTCGACTGAACTTGGCCCGACGCTGGGCATCAGCGCAGGCTTCAATTCACTGGACGGGGACTGACCCATGACATCGCGCCGCCGTTTTCTTGCAGGGCTTGCTGCAACCTCTCTGCCTCCGATCCATGGATGGGCCTCGGTGGGCAGGCCGGAGTTTCTGGCCGCAGCGCTGTTTCCGGATGGTTCGTATCGACTGGCCGGGCTGGATGCACAGGGAACGCTGCTGTTTTCCGTGCCCCTGCCCGCGCGCGGTCATGCGGCGGCGGCACATCCGGTCAAACCACAGGCCGTGGCCTTTGCGCGCCGTCCGGGCACCTTTGCCGTGGTGATTGATTGCGTGACGGGATCACCGATCGCGCGGCTGACGGCGCCGGAAGGCCGGCATTTCTATGGTCACGGTACTTTTTCAGCCGATGGCGCGATTTTCTTTGCCACCGAAAACGATTACGAGGCCGGAGAAGGTATCATAGGCGTCTGGGACGCCGAAACCTTTGCGCGCTCGGGTGAATTCCCGTCCGGCGGCGTCGGGCCGCATGACATGCGGTTGATGCCGGGTGGGAAAACGCTTGTGATTGCCAATGGCGGGATCGAAACCCATCCCGAAACCGGGCGCACGAAGCTGAACCTGCCGACGATGGAGCCCAACCTGACCTACCTTTCCCTGTCGGGTCTGGTTCAGGAACAGGTGTCGCTGGCGGCTGCCCTTCACAAGAACTCGATCCGCCATCTGGCGGTCCGTCGCGACGGGCTGGTGGGCTTTGCGATGCAGTGGCAGGGCAGCAAGGCCGAACATCCGCCCTTGCTGGGCCTGCACCGTCAGGGGGAAACCCCGCACCTTCTGTCAGCGCCTGAGCAGGACCAAGCCACGCTACAGGGTTATGCGGGCAGCATCGCGTTTTCGGCGGATGGCGCAACCGTTGCCATCACCTGTCCGCGCGGCAACGCGCTGCATCGGTTCGACGTGGCCAGTGGCACATTCAGGGATGCGTTCGAGCTTGAGGATGTCTGCGGGCTTGGATCCGGCAGCGGCTTGGTTTTCACCACCGGAACCGGTGTGTTCGGCGCGTTGACCACTGCGCACCCCAAGATCCGGACCCGCGCGAAGTGCCAGTGGGACAATCATCTGGTCCGGATCACCCCACCGGCATGAAACTCGGATTTTTCCGTCACATAGTTTAGGCTTGGAAGAATCAAACAGCTGCCGTATTGGCGGGCGCGAAACTGGCACCCCTACGTTAAGGACCGACTTGATTGAAACAGACGCCCGACGCACCGCATTCCATCTACGGAGTTGAGAAATGGGGCAAAGGCCTCATCGAGGTGACGGAGCAGGGCGAAATCGGTCTGCGCAATCCCTTGGCTCCCGAGGTTGGCGCGATCAGCCTGCCCGGTATTCTCAGCGATCTGGACGACCGCGGCATCAAGGCCCCGATGGTTCTGCGCGTGTCTTCCTATCTGGAACACGAGATCGCGCATCTTAACGAAAGCTTCCGCGACGCCATCGCCCGCGTCGGTTACAGGGGCAGCTATCGCGGTGTGTTCCCGATCAAAGTGAACCAGCAGGCCCAGGTCGTCGACCGGATCGTCGAATTCGGCAAGAAGTACAACTATGGGCTCGAGGCCGGGTCCAAACCCGAGCTGGTGATCGCGCTGGCACATCGGCTGGCAAGCGAAGCGCTGATCGTCTGCAACGGCGTCAAGGATGCCGAGTTCATCCAGCTGGCCATCCTGTCCCGCAAGATCGGGTTCAACACGGTGATCGTTCTGGAAAGCCCGAAAGAGGCTGACACGGTGATCGAGGTCTACAAAGAATTGGAGGTCGAACCGCTTATTGGCGTGCGGGTGAAACTGACCAACCAGATCAGCGGCAAATGGGAAGAAAGCTCGGGCGACCGCTCGGCTTTCGGTATGAACACCGATCAACTGGTGGCCACGGTGGACAAGCTGCGCGACGCGGGCCTTCTGCATTGCCTGAAGTTGCAGCACTCGCATCTGGGCTCTCAGGTGCAGGACGTCAACGACGTGCGCCGCGCGGTGGGCGAGGCCTGCCGCTATTACACCGAACTGACGCGCGAGGGCGTGCCGCTGACCCATCTGGACCTCGGCGGTGGAATGGGCGTGGACTATACCGGTGAAAAGAAGGCGGCCGAGAACTCGATCAACTACACTGTCGAGGAATACTGCGCCAACGTGGTGGAAACCGTGGCCTATGCGATGGACGAGGCCGAGGTGGACCACCCGACGCTGGTCACCGAAAGCGGCCGCGCGGTGGTGGCGACGTCGTCGATGCTGGTGTTCAACGTGCTGGAAAGCACGCTCTATGATGCGCCCAACGGCCCCGAGGTTGAAGCCGACGATCACCACATGGTTTCAGACCTTGCCGCGGTGCACGGCTATCTCAGCAAAGACCGTCTTCAGGAATGCTGGAACGACGCCACCTTCTATCGCAACGAATTGCGCGCCCTGTTCCGCCGTGGATATGTAGACCTGCGCCAGATGGCCCGGGCCGAACGGATCTACCTGTCGCTGATGGCCCGCCTCAAGGCGCTGGCGGCCAGTGACGATCTGGAAACCGACGTGGACGACCAGCTTGAGAAAGTGGCCGATATCTATCACTGCAACTTTTCGCTGTTCCAGTCCTTGCCAGACGTCTGGGCCATCGACCAGCTGCATCCGATCGTGCCCTTGCAGGGCCTGAACCAAACGCCCGACCGCCGCGCAGTCCTGTCCGACATCACCTGCGACAGCGACGGCAAGATCGACCGGTTCATCCTGGCCGACGGTGTTTCACCCAGTCTGCCGGTGCATACCCTGCCCGAAGATGATGAATATTTCATGGGCGTCTTTTTCGTCGGCGCCTATCAGGAAACGCTGGGCGATCTGCACAATCTCTTTGGCGACACCAACGTCGTCACCATCGACCTGCGCGCTGACGGAGGGTTCGACCTGCTGCACGAACAAGAGGGCGATACGATCAGCCAGGTGCTGTCCTATGTCGAATTCGACCCCACCGACTGCGTCGCCGCCTTCCGCAAAATGGTGGACGAGGCGATCTCGACCGGTACTCTGAAAGCCAAGGACCGCAAAACCCTGATGAGCGCCTATCGCGACTCGATCAACGGCTACACCTATTACGAATAACCCCCTGTGAGAGGAGATTGCCCCATGGGAAAAACACTGGTTGTCGGCGCGGGCGGCGTATCCCACGCCGCCGTGCACAAGATGGCGATGAATTCGGACATCTTCACCGAAATCACACTGGCCAGCCGGACCAAGTCAAAATGCGACGCCATCGCCAAATCGGTAAAAGAGCGCGTGGGCGTTGACATCGCCACCGCCGAGCTTGACGCCTACAAAGTCGAAGATACGGTCAAGCTGATCAAGGAAACAGGCGCGGAAATCCTGGTGAACCTGGCCCTGCCCTATCAGGACCTGGTGCTGATGGACGCCTGCCTCGAGGCCGGGTGCCACTATCTCGACACTGCAAACTACGAGCCCGAAGACGAGGCCAAGTTCGAATACCACTGGCAATGGGCCTATCAAGACAAGTTCAAACAGGCCGGCCTGACGGCGATCCTCGGCTCGGGCTTCGATCCGGGTGTTACATCCGTCTTCGCCAAGTGGCTCAAGAAACACAAGCTGGACACGATCCGCCAGATCGACGTGCTTGACGCCAATGGCGGCCAGAACGATCAGGAATTCGCCACCAATTTCAACCCAGAAATCAACCTGCGCGAAGTCCTGGCCGAAGTACGCCACTGGGAGAACGGCGAATGGAAACACTCTCCCGCCATGACCCACAAGGTCGAGTTTGACTTCCCCGCCATCGGCCCCAAGAACATGTACCTGATGTATCACGAGGAACTGGAATCGCTCAGCACCCACTTCCCCGAGATCGAGCGCGCCCGCTTCTGGATGACATTCGGCGACGCCTACATCACCCATGCCAGGGTGCTGGAAAACGTCGGCATGACCCGCATCGACCCGGTGGTGCATAACGGGGTCGAGATCATCCCGATCCAGTTTTTGAAAACCCTGCTGCCCGATCCCGGCGATCTGGGCGCCGAAACCAAAGGCAAGGCCTGCATCGGCGACATCGCCACGGGTCAGGCCAAGGACGGCTCGGGCGAGAAAACCTATTACATCTACAACATCTGCGACCACGAGGAATGCTATCGCGAGGTCGGCAGCCAGGCCGTCAGCTACACCACCGGCGTTCCCGCCATGATCGGCGCCGCACAAGTGCTGAAAGGCAACTGGCGCGAACCGGGCGTGTGGAACATGGAACAGCTCGACCCGGACGATTTCATGGACATGCTGAACGAACACGGCCTGCCGTGGCAGGTCCACGAACTCGACGGGCCCGTCGAGTTCTGATCCCTCAGGGCGGTCCGCGCGACCGCCCTGCTTCATCTGGCTAAAAATATCCCGGGGGGTCCGGGGGGCAGGCCCCCCGGCCTTTTCACAATCGGAGACGCCCGAAATGTCCGACATGATGACCACACAGGCCGGAGACGCCGGCGCCTTCCGCCACTTCGACCTGACACGCGTCCCCTCCCCCTGCTTCGTCGTCGACGAAAAGGCGGTGGAGCGAAATCTGGCGTTTCTGGCCGATATCGGTGAGCGCTCTGGCGCGCATGTCCTGTCGGCGCTCAAGGCCTTCTCGATGTTCGCGCTGGCCCCTCTGGTGCGACAGTATCTCGGCGGCACCTGCGCCAGCGGCATCTACGAGGCCCGGCTGGGCCGCGAGGAATACGGCGGCGAGGTCGCGACCTTCTGCGCGGGCTACAAGGATTCCGACATCGACGAAATCCTCGCACTGTCGGATCACATCATCTTCAACAGCCCCGGGCAGAAAGACCGCTTTCGTGCCAAGGCTCAGACCGCCGGGCGGCAGGTCGGGCTGCGCATCAACCCCGAGCATTCCGAAGGCGAGGTTGCGAAATACGACCCCTGCGCCCCATGTTCACGCCTCGGCACCCCGGTCAGCCAGTTGGACGCCAAGGCGCTGGAGGGCGTGGATGGCCTGCATATGCACACGCTCTGCGAACAAGGCTTCGAGCCGCTGGCGCGCACCTGGACGGCGGTCGAACCGAAACTGGCACCTTTCCTGAACGGCCTGAAATGGCTGAATTTCGGCGGCGGCCACCACATCACCCGCAGCGACTATGACCGCGACGGGCTGGTGGAGTTCATCAAGGCCATCCGTGCCAAATACGGCGTCGAGGTCTATCTGGAACCCGGCGAGGCCGTGGCGCTGGATGCGGGCATCCTAGTGGGTGAAATCCTCGACCTGCCGCACAACGGCATGGATCTGGCGATCACCGATATTTCGGCCACCTGCCACATGCCCGACGTGATCGAGGCCCCCTATCGCCCCGCCCTGATGGACGAGGCCGAAACCGGCCACACCTACCGACTGGGCGGCCCCTCGTGCCTGGCTGGCGACGTGATCGGCGACTACACCTGGGCCGAACCGCTGCGGATCGGGCAGCGCTTTGCCTTCCTCGATCAGGCGCATTACTCGATGGTCAAGACCAACACGTTCAACGGCGTGCCCCTGCCCACCATCGCCCTGTGGAACAGCGAAACCGACGATCTGAAAATCATCAGGCAATTCGGCTATGACGACTTCAAAGAGAGGCTTTCATGAGCATTTTCCTCGACAGCGAACTGACCGACGCCGAACGCAGCGAAGACGCCCGGTTCCGTGTGATCCCTGTGCCTCTGGAACGCACGGTCTCCTACGGCTCGGGCACGGCAAACGGCCCCGCCGCGATCATCGAGGCCAGCAACGAACTCGAACGCATCACCGGCCACGCCGAACCCTGCTTCGAAGGCATCTTTACCGAAGCCCCCCTGGATTGCGACGGGCCGCTGCCGGACGTCATGGAGCGCCTCGCCCAGCGCACCGAGGCCTCCATCCGCGCCGGCAAGGTGCCGGTCACGCTGGGCGGTGAACACTCGCTCAGCTATGGCGCGGTCATGGGGGTGACCCGCGCCCTGGGTCAGCCCGTCGGTATCGTGCAGATCGACGCCCATGCCGATCTGCGCAACGCCTATCAGGGCGAAAAACACTCTCATGCTTCGGTGATGCATCTGCTGGCCGAGGAAGGTATCCCACTAGCCCAGTTCGGCGTGCGCGCCTTTTCCACCGAGGAAGCAAAAAGCCGCCTGAGAAACCACGTCTTCCACGTGGATGCCGAAGAGTTGGTCACCGGCAACATCCATGCCGTCGACCTGCCCGAGGATTTCCCCGAACTGGTCTATGTCAGCTTTGACGTTGATGGGCTGGACCCGGCGCAGATGCCCGCGACCGGCACGCCCGTTCCGGGCGGGCTTGGATACTATCAGGCGCTTCGCCTCGTCGAACACGCCCTGAAGGGCCGCCGCTGCGTCGGCTTCGACGTGGTCGAACTGGCCCCCGACGGCAATGCCGCCTGGGATTTCACCGCGGCGCAGATCGTCTATCGCTTGATGGCAAGCTGCTGATCAGGCAGGCGGGCCGGGCTGGCCCGCCTGATCCGGTTCCTAGCCGGTTTTGCCGTCATCGGCGGTTTCGTTCAGCTCCATATGGCCTTCGCCCCTGCTCAGAACGCGGCGCAACATGGGTTCGAAGAACTCCAGCGGTTTGGTCGGATAATTCGGGTCAAACGCCTTCTGATCGTATTCATGGCAGAAATAGCGACAATCTTCCCAATAAGGACTGTCGCGATATTTGTCGCGCGCGTTGCGGTCGCCGCCCAGATGGTGGTTGTAGTAGTACCCCTGAAACACGCAATGATGCTTGAGAATCCAATACGTCTTTTCGCTGACGTAAGGCTTCATCATCGCCGCTGACAGCTCTCCGTGATTGTAGGGTGACAGGATATCGCCGGTATCGTGGATCAGCGCAGCCACCACCAGTTCTTCATCTGCACCGTCCTCGTAAGCACGGGTCGCGGCTTGCAGGCTGTGCTGGTAGCGGTTCACCGGATAGGGCGTCCATTCTTCGTCCAACGAGCGGATGGCATCGAGGATGCGGTCTGGCAGGGCTGCATTATACGCCTCTTCATACTCCATCACGGCGTCCCAGTCGGCCTTGGTGGCTGTTTCGAAACTGGTCCAGGTGGGTTTGTGGCTTTTGTCCAGCATGGCTGATCCTTTGGCATGTGTCCTGAACGGAAGCGTAGTTCGAAACCAACCTCCAAAAAAAATGAATTGATTTTATCACAATGATCAAAAAATACTTTCGACATGCAATTCAAAGCTCTGGAAACTTTTCTCTGCGTGGCCGAAACCGGTGGCTTTCACGCCGCCGCCCGCAAGTTGAACGTGACGCAAACCGCTGTCAGCGCGCGTATTCGCCTGATCGAGGAGGAAACCGGCAGGGCGCTGTTCACGCGCGGTGCCGGCGGAACGGCGCTGACCGAGTTCGGCCGGCAGTTCAAACCCTATGCGGAACAGATGTTGTCCCTTTGGGGCTTTGCGTCGCGCGACCTGCCGGTACAGGCACAGAACCGCCCGGCGCTGCGGTTGGGAGGCCAGCTCAGCATCTGGGATCCGTTGCTGGTGGACCTGGCGGTTCGGTTCGAACAGCGCTTCGGCAAATTGCTGTTGACGCTGAACTATGACCACGACCTGAACATGGTCGAAGCGGTGGCAACCCATGTTCTGGACGCGGCGATCACACATGAAAAGCCGGCGGACCGGCGTGTCACGTGGTACGCGCTTGAACCCGAGCTTTTGTCCCTGGTCCGGACGCCAAAGACTGACGGCACGAACGCTGACATGATCTTCGTCAACCTTGAACTGGGCGAGGTCTATCAGGACCACGTCAGATCGGCTGCGCGACGGGCGTCGGGTCAGACAGTGTTTCTTGGCAATTGCATGATGGCGCTGCGATATGTTCTGCACCGAGGCGGAAACGGCTATTTCCCCGATTACGTCATTTCCGAACATCTGGCCTCGGGTGCTCTGGAGCGGGTCGAGGACAGTATCAGCTTGCCGCTGCCCATGTATCTGGTCACCCGCGGTGATCGCGAGGAATTTGACAACATTCACAGCTGTTTGGTGGATCTTCGCGGCTAGAACTCAGGCCGGCGTCGGCATGATCTGGGGCGCGCGCTGCCGTTTTCGCATCAGCGGCCGACCAGCAACAAGCAGGAACAGGCCCGAGATCAGCACCCCTATGATTGCGGGAAGGTACAGCAGAAACCAAAGCTCCGGGTCATCGATCACCACCGGGGAAACAAACCCGCGCACACCTTCAAGCAGCACAAGAATGGTGAAGGCGCCCAATATCTGAGGCCACAATCCAAACCGGGAAAAGCTGCCCAGCATCAGGGTTGAATACCCGGCCAGCGCCACGGCGATGCAAATCGCGATCCACGAGAACCGCTGGTGCAGCTCTTCGATCAGCTTGCCTTGGCTGAACCCTTCCGTGGCTGAAACCTCATCCCGGTTGCGGATCAGGTCCGCCGTTGGAATGGCTTCGAGGCTGCGCCGGGCCATCGGGTTTGTATTCGTCAGTTCCGAGATGTCGTAGGACGCGTCCTGGAACAGGGTCGATGACAACACCTTGCCTTCCTTGTTCAGGCGCAATGCAACCCCATCAACCATCACAAGGTGGATGCCCGCATCATTATTGACCAGATAGGCCGTTACGCTTGAATAGCTGACCGCGTTTTCAGGATCGCGGCGGTCAGACACGAACACTTCGTGGAGTGTGCCGTCCAGATCAATGCTGCCTATGTAAACCGTGACACCTTCGGCGGGGTGCAGAAACTCGCCTTCGTTCAGCAGTTGAGCCGTCACATCTCCGGCCACTTCAGCCTGCCGGATTTCCAGCTGTTCCACCGAGGCCGGGCGCAGGAACACGCTGATGATCGCCATCATCACCCCGGTAATCACACCGAACAGCAGCACCGCCCGGGCAAGCCGCCAAGGGCTGGATCCGGTGGCCAGCATAACCGTCAGCTCACTTTCGCGGCTCAGGCGATTTGTGGCATAGACGGCGGCGGCAAACACGGCCATGGGCATGACCGTGCGGATCAGGGTCGGCAAAGTCAGCGCGGTGAATTCCAGAAAGACCATTGCCGACTGCCCACCGCTGATCACCCTGTCAAACAGGCTGACAGACCGGGTGATCCAGAACACACCGACAAGCACCAGGGTGAAAAAGCCAAACAGAATCAGCAATTGCCGCAGGAAATATCCATCAAAACGCGACATGGGGCCTCGTGCGTGTGTTCGTTTGCAGCGGACACTAGGGCATTAAGCCGGCAGAGGAAACAGGCATTGGACGTCAGGATGCGCCTGTATGCAACCTTGGCGCATACCGGCTTCATCGCACATCCCCGTTTTGGCATCAGAAGGGCCGGGAGATTACGCTTTGTGAAAACAGCGGCTCATGGCACATTTTACGAATTGATTAGAATGGAGTTTGGATAATGGCACTGTTTTTTTCACGCCGCACCTATAACGCGCAGAAGAAAAAGTTCACGTTAAAGCCGGCGGCAAAGACCAGATATGTTCACATCACCCAGCAAAGCCCCGGTGGAAAAATTCGTAAGGGAAGTATTGTCAAAAAAGCCAAATGGCTGGATCTCGTGCGACAGGAGGGCGGGGATTCGGCCGTCCTGATCTATGTTCACGGGTTCAACACCAACCAGAAGGGCATGCTGGACCGGCTGGGGAAAATAGAAACCAATCTCAGGGGCAACGGGTATCAGGGCGCGGTCGTTGCCTTTGACTGGCCCAGCGACGGATCGGTGCACACCTATGACTCGGACCGCTCCGATGCCAAGGCGGTGGCACCGCATCTGGTGGGGGACGGGATCTTGCCGCTGTTGGGAATGTCGCCGCGCCCCAAGGTGCATCTGATCGCTCATTCCATGGGAGCGTTGGTGGTACTGCGCGCATTCTCTGACTTCGGGGATTCGGCCGGGCCCGGCAACAAGATATGGTCGGCGGATCAGGTCATGTTCGCGTCAGCGGACATCGATTCAGAATGGCTGGAAAAGGGCGCATGGGGCGATCTGGTTCTGAAAAAACGGTGCAAGCGATTCACCAATTACTACAGCCGGAAAGACAAGGTGCTGGCCCTGGCCGGCGGGATTGTAAACGGAGGGCGGCCGCGGGCGGGCCGTGTCGGGATGCCGAAGCTGACCTCGAAAGGGCATTGGGATATTTTCTGTGACCACCAATATCAACGAGACGTCCCCAAAGGGCAGCGCAAGATGATGAAGTCGCATCGCTGGTGGTTCGACAGCGGCGGGTTTTATGAGGACCTCGCCCTGACGATCGACGGCCATTCGGCAAAAACGATGCCGACCCGGCACAAGACAAATATCGGGGATCTGGCGCTGCTGGCCTGACTGACCGGCCGCCACACGCCTTTCTCTGGTGCAAAGCCCGATTTTTAGGGTTTTGCTCAAGCACCGCCTTTGGGCAGATTCTCTGCACGTTCTGATATCGTCAGTATGCGTTGCTGACCAGAAACGGAAAGGGCGCGCTCGACCACAAGCGCGCCCCAGTCACAAGGGAGAAACTGAAAACCTGCGTTCTGTGCAGAACCTGAACGCCAACTCTTTGACATCCTCAGATAACCAGACTTCCCGATGTCAGTCAGTGACGCTGTTCACACTCTGGGCCGGAATTTTTTGATGGCATATAGGGTTTGGTTGCACTGCGGCTCACTATGCCTGCATGCGTCCTGATTGCCGGTTCGCCCCTGCCATAGTCGAAAGCCGCGCGCGCTGGAAACGCGCCAGGCACGATTGCCGATTGATGTTTTGATGCGGATGGCAGGGGCAGCAGGGTTCGAACCCGCGACCTACGGTTTTGGAGACCGTCGCTCTACCAACTGAGCTATACCCCTGTGGTGAGCCCCAGATATGACAGCCGCGCGGCGGACTCAAGAGGCTTTTTCGAATTCCACACCACTATCTGAGCCGACAAACAAGTTGCGCAAAATGTGCAGTGCGCTAAGACAAGGTCCGGTCAGCAAAAGGAACCCCGTGTGAACCTCCGCAAGAAGATCGCAGACAGCGAAGCCGTGCTGAACTGGGTGGCCCGCCGGATCGCCACTTACATTCGATTGGTCAACCGCAACACACGCTGGCAGCGCATCGGATACGAAGAACTGGATCAGCTGGTCGAACAAGGTGAACCTGTCATCGTTGTGCTTTGGCACCAACGGTTGGCGCAGTCGCCCTATTTCTTCCCGCTGGACAAGGGGCGCATCTGTTCGATCACCTCCTCTGCCCGGGCGGGCAGCATGGTGGGTCGCGTACAAAAGCTGTTTGGCATGGACACGATCGCCATGGCCAGCAAGACACGCCACGTCGCCTTGTCACGTCAGGTTCTGGGCAAGATGAAGCAGGGTATCTCTATCGGGATCGCGGCAGACGGACCGCGCGGGCCGGAACGGGTTCTGTCGACGGTTCCGCTGGTATGGGCGCGCACCTCGGGAAAGCGCGTATTCGGTATCACCTTTTCCACGAAACATGGTCGCGAAGCGGGAACCTGGGATCACCTTCTGATGCCCCGCCCCTGGCGAAATGAAGGCGTGTTTCTGTGCCGGGAATGGGCTGAAACAGTGCCCCGCAAGGCCAGCGAAGAGGAAATCGAGACCCTGCGCCTGAGCCTGGAGCAGCACATGAACGACATCACGGCAGAAGCTGACCGGATGGTCGGGCGCGAGCCCTGGTCACCTGACGCCTAACCGCCCCTGAGACGTTGCATCAGATAGACTTCGCTGCCTTCGGGAATCGGCTCGGCAAGCCCTGTGGCAATGACACGCCCGTCGATCGCGATGGAGACCCCCGCGTCAATGGGGGCCTGCAACTGCGGGTGGGCCCGGACCAGAGCCCGCAAAAGCTCTCCGGTGGTTTTGGCCTCGACCTCAACCACTTGCTGGCCCCCGGTCAGTGACCGGAGGCCGGACCAGAGGTGGACCTCAACCATTTTCCTTCAGGGCCGCCAGAATGCGCGGCGGAGACATCGGCAGTTGCTTCATCCGAACACCCGCCGCATTGGACACCGCATTGGCGATGGCGGCCAGGGGCGGCACGATGCCCGTCTCGCCCACGCCGCGCACCCCGAACGGGTGGCCCGGGTTGGGCACTTCGACGATCACCGTGTCAATCATCGGCAGGTCACTGGCAACGGGAATCCGGTAGTCAAGAAAGATCGAGTTCTGCAACCGGCCATCTTCGCCATAGATGTATTCCTCGTTCAGTGCCCAGCCGATGCCCTGTGCGGCGCCACCCTGGAACTGCCCTTCCACATAGGTCGGGTGGATCGCCTTGCCGGCGTCCTGAATGACCGTGTACCGGGTGATCGATGTCTTGCCGGTTTCCGGATCGACCTCGGCATCGACGATATGGGTGCCAAAGGATACGCCCGCGCCTTCGGGGGTTGCTTCGAAATGGCCTGAAATCGGACCTCCGGTCGATCCCATATCCGCCGTGATGTCGGCCAGAGGCATCGGGTCGAAATCCCCTGCATTGGGCCCCGAGGGCACCGCGCAGCCGTCTTCCCATTTCACCGCATCGACCGGGATGCCCCACTTGGCCGCCGCACGTTCGCACAGTTTCTCGACCGCGTGTCTTGCGGCCTTGATCGTCGCGAGACCCGACGCATAGGTCACGCGCGAACCATGGCTCACGTCGTTGTAGCCCAGCGTCGCCGTGTCGGCGATGGTCACGCGGATGTTTTCATACGGAATGCCCAGAACCTCGGCCGCCATCAGGGCCATGGATGCGCGCGACCCGCCGATGTCAGGCGTGCCGACCATCAGCTGCGCCGAACCATCCTCGGACAGTGCCAGTGACACGCTGGTCTCGCCCCCGTGATTGAACCAGAAACCGCAGGAAACCCCGCGCCCCTGCCCCGGCTTCAGCGGGGCCGAGTAGTGGGGATGCGCTTTGGCAGCCTCAAGGGTTTCGACCAGACCGATGCGTTCGTAGGTCGGGCCATAGCTGGCCTTCGTGCCTTCATGCGCGGCATTTTTCAGACGCACATCAATAGGATCAAGGCCCAGCTTGTTGCAGAGCTCATCAATGACGGATTCAACGGCGAAGGCGCCCATCGGAGCACCCGGCGCGCGGTAGGCGGCCTGTTTCGGACGGTTCGACATCACATCGTAACCGATCTGCTTGACGTTGGTCAGGTTGTAGGGCGCAAAGGCGCACATGGCCGTCATGTCGCCCGGGGCGCCGGGGAAGGCCCCGCCTTGCAGGCGGAAGACACCCTGCGCCGCCGTGATCGTGCCGTCTTTCTTCATGCCGATCTTCACGTCCATTGACGCCGAAGAGGTCGGCCCGGTGGCACGGAAAACCTCGGACCTGGTCATCACGATCTTGACCGGACGGTTGGCCTTGCGGCTGAGCGCCAGCGCGACGGGTTCGATGAACACCGTGGTCTTGCCGCCAAAACCGCCGCCGATTTCAGACGCCGTGACGCGCAGCTGAGAGGTTTCGATTCCCAGCAGCGCCGCACAGGTCTTTTGCGCGATCCAGTGACCTTGGGTTGTGCACCACAACTCGCCCTTGCCGTCATTGCCCAGCATGCCCAGGCAGGCATGCGGTTCGATATAGCCCTGATGGGTCGCCTCGGTGACAAAGCTGTCTTCGATAACCAGATCGGCCTCGGCAAAGCCCGCTTCGACGTCACCGTGACCGCTTTCGTGATAGCGCACGACATTCGGGTGCATCCCTTCCGGCACCGAATAATCCGCAGCACCTTCCCGGATCACCGGCGCATCCGGGGCCATCGCTTTGTCCACATCGGTGACGTGCGGCAGCACCTCGTATTCGACCTCGATCAGTTTCAGCGCATCACGTGCCGCCAAGGCAGATGTGGCCGCCACCGCAGCAACCGCGTGCCCGTCATAGAGCGCCTTTTCCCCCGCCATAACGTTTTCCAGCACATTCCAGAATTCGCCTTCGAGCCCGGGCTTGAACGGGACATCGGCGAAATCGGCACGGGTCACGACGGCTTTGACGTCCTTCGATGCCTCGGCTTTCGAGGTATCAATCCTGACGATCCGGGCATGGGCATGGGGTGAGCGCAGAATCGCGCCGTGCAACATGCCGGGGGCCGAGATATCCGCACCGAACTTGGCCCGGCCCGTCACCTTGTCCAGACCGTCAGGGCGATCGGGGCGGGTGCCAACGAAGGTGAAATCAGTTTTGCGATCGTCCAGAGCCATTATGACGCCTCCCGCATCTCAGCCGCCGTGTCCATCACGGCGCGAATGATCTTGTCGTAACCGGTGCAGCGGCACAGGTTGCCCGCAAGCCAATAGCGCGTTTCTTCCTCGGTCGGATTGGGGTTCTTCTCCAACAGCGACTTCGCCGCCACCAGAATACCCGGAGTACAGATGCCGCATTGAAGCGCGGCGTATTCGATCATCTTCTTCTGCAACGGGTGCAGGATGTCACCATCCGCAATCCCTTCGACGGTCTCGATCTGCTTGCCTTCGGCCTCGACACCCAGCATCAGGCACGAGCACACAAGGCGGCCATCGACGGTGACCGAACACGCGCCGCAATCGCCGGTGCCGCAGCCCTCTTTGGCGCCGGTCAGGTTCAGCTTGTCGCGCAGACAGTCCAGCAGGGTTTCGCGCGGGTCGCACAGGTATTCGACTGCGTCCCCGTTCACGGTGGTGGATACGTGGAGCTTGCTCATGCGTTTTCTCCCTTCGCGCGGGCATAGGCGATCTTTGCGGCGCGCTTGGCCAGAACGCCGGCGACTTCGGTACGGAATGCGATCGTACCTCGTTTATCATCGATCGGATTGCAGGCGGCCGACGCGGCCGCGGCCAGTGCGTCAAGGGCGGCATCGTCCATACTACTGCCGATGATCGCGTTGGCACAGTCTTCAACCAACAGAACGGTCGGTGCCACGGCACCCAGCGACACCCGCGCCTCGGTGATGACGTCACCATCCAGACGGAGGTTCACACCGACGCCCACCACCGCAATGTCCATTTCGGTACGGGGGATGAACCGCAGATAGGCGTCGCCCCCATTCGCACCACGGGCAGGGATGTTGACGGCCGAGATCAACTCGCCCTTCGCCAGCGAGGTCTTGCCGGGCCCGGTCGGGATGTCCTCGACCGCAACGTCACGCGTGCCGTCGGGGCCGGTTACGGTGACGGTCACACCTGCGGCCACCATGGCGGGCACGGAATCAGCCGCAGGTGAGCCATTGCACAGATTGCCCGTCAACGTCGCGCGGCCCTGAACCTGAGTTGAACCGATCAGGTCCATCGCCTCGACCACACCGGGCCAGTCGCGGCCAAGCTCGGGGTGCTCGCTCATCTCGGCGCCGGTGACGGCCACGCCGATCGTCCAGCTGCCGTCGGCATTGCGGGTGATGTCACGCACGCCGTCGATCTTCTTGATGTCGATGAGCGTATCGGGCGTCACCAGTTCCGAGCGCAGTTGCACCAGTACATCCGTACCGCCCGCCAGAAAACGTGTGATGCCCGTCGCGTTCGCGGCCAAAGCCGAAGCTTCGGCAAAGCTGGCGGGGCTGTGATAATCCATGAAGCTACCTCGTACCTGTTGGTCAGGAATATCTGGGTTCGCGGCGACGTTAATTCACCCCTCGTCCGGCGTCCATGGGCCGAGCGACCAAAATTCAACTTCCAAATGTCGCTTTTGGACAGGGTTCAGAGATCGATCTCGATCACCCCATCAGGTTCCGCCGCGCGGCTTTGGCAAAGGATCATGGCGCCTTCGCGCTGTTTGCGGGACAAAACGAAATCCCGATGCTCAACCTCGCCCGAAATGACACCGCATTTACAGACACCGCAGATGCCGTCAGCGCATTTCACATCCACATGAAAACCGGATTCGTTCAGAACTTGCGCCGCGTCCTTGTCCGCGGGCACGGGCAGTGTCCGGCCCGAACGCGCAAGCTTGAGCTCAAACGCGTGGTTTTCATATTCAGGCGTTTCAGGAACCGAGAAGTATTCCAGATGACGTGCCTCTTCGGGAAAGCCCTGCTTCTCGGCCGCCTGAATCACGCCGTCCATGTAACGATCCGGCCCGCAGGTATAGACATGCCATCCATATTGGTAACCGGACAGAATCACATTCAGTTCAGCGCGGGTGCCTTCATCCGAGAAATGGTAATGTATTCGATCCGCCCAGGGCATGGAGGCCAGATCATCCAGATACCCCGCCCCGCCCCGTGTGCTGGCCGAATAGTGCAATTCGAACTCGCGGCCCAGCGCATGCAGGCGATGGGCAAATGCGATCATCGGGGTGATTCCGATGCCGCCGCCCATGAGGAATGTTCTGGTTGCCGTTTCATCCAATTCAAAGTGGTTGATCGGTTTGGACACGAAAACCTTTCGGCCCTCGGTAAAGATGCGATGCAACAGCGCGGACCCGCCACGCCCGTCATCTTCGCGCAGCACGCCGATCTGATAGGTCTTACGATCCGACGGGTCTCCGGACATGGAATATTGCCGCAGAAATTCAGGCGCGACCAGGACGTCCAGATGTGCGCCCGCTGTCCATCCCGGCAGGGGCGCACCGTCCAGCGATGCAAATTCGTATTTCGTGACATCCGCCGTCATCTTTTCAACCTTGGTCACGGCGACCCGCATCACAGGTGCATCACCGGCGATCTGATAGCGATGGATGATCGACATGTCCCCGCTTGCCTTGCGGGCCTTGTACTCGTCGGCCGTCACCATGGCCTCATAGGCTGCAATCCCGGCTTCTCGGTCCATTGCAAAGGGATAGGGCCAGGGGTGCGGAGCCAGATAAGCCGGATAGACGGCCAGGGTCTGATCCTCGTATTTCAGGTCCAGATCCTTTTGCAGATCGCGCCGGTTCAACGGGTGCGTCGTGGAGCGATAGGCGCCGTCGGGCTGCAACTCGATATCCCACCACCATTTCTTGATGTCGTTCAGCCCGCCATTGCCGACTGCATCGTCCAGCCTGGCCAGCGCGGGCGCGGCGGCGGGGATGTGCATCGCAGCCCAGCGGAACGGGCGTTCGGCGAAGATGCCTTCGAGGTTCCACGGGCAGGTCTTCATGCAGCGCCCGCACATCGCACCGCCCGGGGTCGTCACACGGTACGTGGCGCATTTCTGGCTGTCGGATTTCCAGATTTCGTAACCGTTGAACATCAGCTTAGGTCCGGCGGTGATCGCGCCCGAGGGACATTCGCGGGCGCATTTGTTGCAGGATGCGCAAAAGGTTTGCAGGCCGAAATCGATGGGTTTGTCATGCGCCATCGGCATGTCGGTCGTCACCACGCCTGATTTCAGGCGCGGGCCCAGATAGGGGTTCAGGATTACTTCTCCGATCCGGCTGACCTCGCCCAGGCCGGACAGCAACAAAAGCGGCGGTTGCAGCACCTCGCCATCCATCACCGTATGCGCCTTGGCCTTGTAGCCCAGGTTGCGGATCTGCTGGGCGATCACGCCGCCCAGCAGCGAAAAGCGTAGATAGGCGCGCATGGATTGGGCGACGCTGATCCAGTCGTCACCGCTGGCACCTTCCATCGTTTCATAGCCCTGATCGATGATCATGCTGATGGCCTGATCATGAGGCGGCACGATTTCTTCGCCCGTGGCGTCATGAGAATACCACGCCCATTCCGGGCAGCGGCTGAGTCCCACCGCATCGACCCCCAGGAAATAGGTCGCCGCCTTGATGTTCGCCGCATTGCGCTCGGCATCGGTGGGTCCGGCGACCTCGGCGCTTTCACCATCCTGCAACAGAACGAATGCACCCAGCGCGCGACGCTGGGCAAAGCTGGGCGCGGCCTTGCGCACGTAGTA
Source organism: Ruegeria sp. A4 (assembly GCF_056543025.1). Taxonomy (NCBI): domain Bacteria; kingdom Pseudomonadati; phylum Pseudomonadota; class Alphaproteobacteria; order Rhodobacterales; family Roseobacteraceae; genus Ruegeria; species Ruegeria sp. A4. The sequence continues at coordinate 1,585,730 of NZ_JBQGAW010000001.1, forward strand.
CCCGCCTTTCGCGGCGTCCTGCAATGACTTGCCCATGTCGCCGAACTGGGCGCGGGCGAACATATCGGCGCGCTTGGGAACGCGGGCAACATTCTCTTCGTCGATATAGGTTGTCGGAGCCTCGACCCGTTTGAGCTTTTCGAAGGGATGGGCCCCGTCCACATAGCGTCGTTTGGCATATGGGTCACGGTTGAGGGCGTTCTTGGCAAATCCCGTGCCCAGCCACCATGCCGGACCTTGGGTTCGAAACCACGGCTGTTGCGCCATGGGCCTCAGCGGCCGGTCATGCGCGATGGGCATCTCGGTCGTCACGGCTGCAAGGCCAAACCGGGTGCCCAGCCAAGGCGCAACCAGCTGGTCGCCCTCGACCGAGGCCAGACCGGCGGCCACGGCCAGCTTGCCCAGATCAACCTCGGACGACATCACGCTGTGCGCGCGGGCGTCAAAACCCAGCAGTCGGAAATAGTTGGCGATGACGACGGCATTCTCGGTTGCCAGCAGGCAGGAACGATGATCCTGCGCGTCGATGATCCAGTCCGCACCGGGTTCGGAAGGGTCGGGCTCGCGGTTATGTTCATAAAGAAAGACGATGGCGTGACGGTGGTCGTTAATCGGCTTGGGCGCGGCCTCCATACTGTCTTTCAGATCGGCCATGATGAGATCGATCCCAGAGGCCAGCGTTTTGGTCTGGCGCGTGCGCAGCGCGTGGGCAAGCCGGTCGATATCGGGGTTGCGGCGTGGTTCGTCCAGCAGTGCACCCGACGGCAACGGCCCGCAGCCCATCATCGATGCGTCGTTGAAATATCCAAATGCCTTCAGATGGTTGGCGCGCTCCTGCGGATCTGAGGGGATCTCGGATGCAATCGGGTTCACCAACCCGTCGCGGATCGCGTCCAGCATCGCCTGAAACTCGCCCATGGCGTTGACGATGCTGTCTGGCCGTTCCGGCCGGTGGAAACTCAGTTCGCCCATGGCGGGCACGCGCGACAAATCCGGCATGGTATCTTGTCGGGTCAAACGCTCCAACGGGTATCGCCCCATGTGAACGGGCCGGTTCTTGTCCGAGAAAAAGCGGATTCCCATTATGCGCCTCCTGTTGCCATCCATCCCCTACCCCGTCATGGACAGCGAAACCATTCATGCATAATCATAAGAGGTATGAAGAAAATCGATTTCACTGATCTGGACGGCAGGGTTCTGCGCACCTTTCTGACCATTCTCGAGGAAAGCTCGGTTTCAAAAGCTGCGGATCGGCTGGGCGTCACGCAATCGGCCATCAGCCACACTCTGGCCAAGCTCCGGCTGGTGCTGGGCGACCCGTTGTTTGTTCGGTCCGGTCAGGGCCTGACCCCGACCGAGCGCGCCTTGTCCTTGAAGGAGCCCGCACAAAAGGTGCTGGACGGAATGCGGGCGCTGACCGAAGGGCGGCCGTTCGACCCGCAGTCTGAACAGATCAGGATCCGCATCGCCACCAATGACATGCCACGCGAGTTGATCTTTCCGCAGCTGCTTCGAGAAACACGTGCCGAAGACGCAGGTCTGCGGCTGGAATTCATTCCTTCAGGCGTTCCCGACCCCGAGCTTCTGCGCAGTGACAGATGCCAGTTGATGCTGACCCCGTTGCCACCGGATGGGCCGGATATCTTTCAAAAACGCCTGATGACCAGCCCGCTGATGCTGTTCTATGACGCCACACAGCGCACGCCACCGGACAGTTGGGACGCCTATTGCAACTGCGATCATGTCGAGGTTCGCTTTGCCGATGGCCGCAATGCCCGCGCCGTCATGCGTGGCGTCGATCAAAGCCAGATCCGGCCAGCGGTGGTGACCTTGCCGCATTTCAACGCCATCCCGGCCTTCATTCTGGGCAGCGACCTGATCTCGACCGACACGGCGCTGATGAAACAGGGCCCGCTGGCCATGCTGGATTGCGCGCCACTGCCGTTTGAATGCGCGCCGGTGTCGATCTACATGGTCTGGCACCAAAGGTCGGCCAATGACCCGGCCCATCGCTGGGTGCGGGCCCGGATCGAGGCGATCGCCGCGTCTCTTCAGACCTGAGACAACAGCCAGTCGCGCATGATCCTGATCAGTTGCGGCTGGCGCGGCTTGCGGGGCGCAACCACGTAAAACCCCAGATCTGCAAGCAGGACATCCGCAAGCGGCTGAACAAGACGGCCCGAGGCCACCTCGGGCGCGACAAGAGGCGCATTGGCCAGTGCTATCCCCTGCCCCGAAACTGCGGCATCGATCGCAAGGCTGGTCTGGCTGAAGCTCATCATTCTGGGTTTTCCGCTGACACCCACCCGTTCAAGGAACAAGGGCCACAATCCGTGTGTATCGTTCAGCAATACCTGTTTCATCAAGTCAGAAGGGTTGCTGATTCCGCCCCCAACAGAAGGGCTGCATACCGGGATGAATTCGGTCGAGAACAAAGGCGCCGCCTCCAGTTCCGCCGCAAACGGCGCCCGACCCTGCCTGACCGCAAGATCGACGCCATCCGAACTGAAATCCGCCAGACGCTCGCGCGCATCCACCTGAACCGAGATGTCCGGATACAGGTCCGTGAAGCCCGACAAACGCGGCACCAACCATTTCGAGGCAAAGCTGGGCGTGACCGACAACGTGATCCGCCGGTCCTGGGACAGGTCGGCCACAGCCTCTTCGATCAACCTGAAAGCACGCCGCAGGGGCGCGTGAAACCGCCGCCCGGCATCCGTCAGGCGCAACCCGCGCGGCAGGCGGTCGAACAGAACCTCGTTCAATCGCGCCTCAAGCCCGCGCACCTGCTGCGCCACGGCGCCCTGCGTCACGCCCAGCTCTTCGGCGGCCAGTCGAAAGTTCAAGTGACGGGCAGAAGCCTCGAAAGCGCGCAAGGCGTTAAGGGGTGGAAGGGCGGTCATGCAGTTATCCTGTAGATTTTCTACAGAATAGAGGCAGCAGAACTGATTGGTCAAACCACTGTCCGACGGCCATCTTGGGATCAACTGAAAACGGAGATGTCAAATGGAAAAAGTAGCACTTATCACGGCGGGCGGCAGCGGCATGGGGGCGGATTCCGCCCGGAGGCTGGCGGCGGACGGTTTCAAGGTCGGCATTCTGTCCTCCTCGGGCAAAGGGGAAGCTTTGGCAAAAGAGCTGGGCGGCGTCGGCATTACCGGCTCGAACCAGTCCACCGAGGATTTGCAGAATCTTGTCGATGCCGCCATGGCCCATTGGGGGCGAATTGACGTTCTGGTCAATTCTGCCGGTCACGGCCCCCGCGCCCCGATCCTTGAACTGACGGATGAGGATTGGCACACCGGCATGGATGTCTATTTCCTGAACGCGGTGCGGCCAACCCGGCTTGTAACCCCGATCATGCAGACGCAGGGGGGAGGCTCGATCATCAACATCTCGACCTTTGCCGCGTTCGAGCCGGATCCGGTTTTCCCGACCTCGGGCGTGTTCCGCGCCGGGTTGGCGGCCTTCACCAAGCTGTACTCGGACAAATATGCCGCCGAGAATATCCGCATGAACAACATTCTTCCGGGCTTCATTGACAGCCTGCCCGAGAAAGAAGAATTCCGCAGCCGCATTCCGATGGGTCGTTATGGGCGCAGCTATGACGAGATCGCCTCGGTCGTCGCTCTGCTCGCCTCGGAGGGCGGCGGTTACATCACCGGACAGAATATCCGGGTGGACGGCGGTATCACCCGGTCTGTCTGAGCTTAGAACCGCGCCTTTACAAGATGCGTCAGCGCCGCGCCGGATTCGAAAAAGGCGCGGCGCACGCGCGTCCAGTTTTCGCGGTGTTCCGACACGGCGGGAACCGGCAGAAGCGAGGGATCATCGGCCAGAAGGCTTTGGGCCATCATGCGACCGAACACCGTGCCCGGGCCGATGCCGCGACCGGAATACCCATGTGCGGCCAAGGCGTTGGGGCCGATCTGCGTGATCTTTGGAATATGATCCGATGTCATTGCGATCCGCCCGTGCCACCCGTGTTCAAACGACTGGTCGGCCAATTGCGGATAGAGCTCGGCCAGCTTGCGCCGGACCCAACCGGAATGTGCAACCCGGCCGGCATGTTCCAGATCCCCCATGCCGCCAATGATCATCCGACCCGCCTGATCCAGCCGGAATGACGTCATGATCAGCCCGGTATCCCAACACCCTTCTTTCCTTGGCAGGATACTGGCGCGCAAATTGTCGGTCAGCGGGGCCGTGGCGTACTGGAAATAGTAGACCGGCACATAGGCAGGCGCGGTATCCGGCAGCGCAAGATGATAGGCATTCGTCGCCTGAATGACCGATCTTGCCCGAACCGCCCCGCCCGGTGTCACCAGAACCCAGTGCCCGCCCTCATATGTCATGGTCTGCACCGGGCTTTGCGTATGTATGCGCGCCCCGGCCTGTGACGCCGCGCGCGCCAAACCCACCGCATAGGCCAAAGGCTGAATGGTTCCTGCCCGTGGATCGAACAAGGCACCGTGAAAGGCCTGGCTGCCGGTGCGCTCACCGGCCTGGTCCGCCGACAACAGCTCAACCGGTGCTCCGGCTTCGCTCAACTGCGCATGACGCGTTCGCAGGTCTTTCAAACCCGACGCGGAATGGGCGCAATGCAGGGTTCCGTTGCGCACAGGTTCACACGCAATGCCATATTCATCGATCAAGGCAAACACATCCGACGGCGCCTTGGCCAGCAAGTCGATCAAACGGTTCCCCGGTTCAATACCGATATGCGCCCGGATGTCGTCCGGCGGCAGCCACAGCCCCGCATTGACCAGACCGACATTGCGCCCCGAACCGCCAAACCCGATCTCCTGCGCATCGAGCAGGCAAACCGACGCGCCGGCGCGGGCTGCGGTCAATGCCGCTGAACAGCCGGTGTAGCCACCTCCGATGACAGCCAGATCAACCGCTGCGTCAGCGGTCAGGGGCGGTGCGGGGACTTTTTCGGTGCAGGTGGTCTGCCAAAGTGATTGTTCGGGATCGTTCACGTCGGGCCTCTGAGTCCTGTCGGCGGATCATCATACCGACACCCCCCCTTTTGCAAGCGGCCTTTTGACCCGTGCTGCGACAACGAAACAGTCCCGGCAGGAACGGGCTTTGCCCGGGCCTGCCGGGCCCAACCGGAGGAGTCATTCCGTCAGGAATGATAACGACGGGCGGGAGAGCCCGCGTGGTGGGCTCAGACGTCAAGCGATCGCGCGATCAGCTCTTTCATGACCTCATTGGTGCCGCCATAGATCATCTGCACCCTGGCATCCGCGTAAAGACGCGCAATCGGGTATTCCATCATGAACCCGTAGCCGCCGAACAGTTGCAGGCATTCATGAATGATCTCGTTCTGCACCTCGGATCCCCAGTATTTGGCCATCGAAGCAGTTGCCGCGTCCAGCTCGCCTGCTTCCAGTTTCCCGATACAATCATTGATGAAACTGCGCAGAACCTCGGCCTTGGTCTTGCATTCCGCCAGTTTGAACCGGGTATTCTGAAAATCCATCACCCGCTTCCCGAAGGCTTTGCGTTCCTGCACGTATTTCACGGTTTCGCCGATGGCGAAATCGATCGCGCCCAGCGCCATGATCGCGATATTCAGCCGTTCCCACGGCAGCTGTTTCATCAGCTGATAGAAACCCTGCCCTTCCTCGGGGCCCAACAGGTTTGTCATCGGCACTTTGACATCTTCGAAAAACAGCTCGGCAGTGTCATTGCCCTTCATGCCCAGTTTCTTGAGGTTCCGCCCCCTGCGAAAACCTTCACACCCGTCGGTTTCCACCACGATCAACGAAACGCCGCGTGCGCCGGCGGTCTTGTCGGTCTTGGCGGCCACGATGATCAGATCCGCAGTCTGTCCGTTCGTGATGAAGATTTTGGACCCGTTCAACCGGTAGGAATTGCCGTCCTTCTCGGCCGTCGTCCGCACCGCCTGTACGTCCGAACCGGTGCTGGGTTCGGTCATTGCCAGCGCGCCGACCAATTCACCCGACGCCAGTTTGGGCAACCACTTCTTCTTCTGATCTTCGCTGCCATAAGCGGTGAGATAGTGGGTCACGATCGACTGAATGCCATAGCCCCAACCCGCATCACCCCGCGCGCCCTGTTCGTAGGCCGTGATGGCGTCAAAACCCATGCCGCCGCCGACACCGCCATATTCTTCGGGGATCGCACCCGCCATCAGCCCGGTTTCGCCGGCCTTGCGCCAGAAATCGCGATCCACAACACCGTTTTCAACCCAGGTTTCGATATTGGGCGACAGTTCGTCATCCATGAACCGACCCGCCATTTCCGCGAACATGCGGTGTTCATCAGTGACCCATGCCGCAGTCGAAGTGAAAAGTGACATTGTACGCCCTCCAATCGGTCTCTTGGGGAAAGGCTAGCGCCGTGTTCGGTTCACGCCAATCCTTGTGACGCGGCGTCCCTTTGAGGAACAACGCAACGTTCCTCGACCTGCGACGTCAGAGAATACCTTTTGACTGGCGGGGTTAAGCCAGTGCTTTGGCCACAAGGTGCCTGGCCGCATCCTTGGCGTCTTCCGCCGGATCGCAATTCTTGAGCAGAACGGCGGAAACGATTGCTCCTTCTTGCAACAACACGATCTGACTCGCAAGCTTCTGCGGATCATGCGCGCCGGCCTGTTGGGCTATGGCCGTGAAGTGTTCCAGCAAAAGCTGTTTGTGTTCGGCGGCCTGCACATGGATCGGGTGATCCTTGTCCTGATACTCGGCCCCGGCCTTGATGAACATGCAGCCCCGGAACCCGTCCTCTTCGAACCACTCTTTCAGGGCATCGAAACTGACGATGATCTGATCGGCCGGAGTTTCCGCCATCTCGTCGATGCGCTGAAAGAACCAGTTGCGAAAGTTCTCATCCCGCAAGCGCAGCGCGGCGACGATCAGGTCTTCCTTGGTGCGGAAATGCTTGTACATCGACGTCTTGGACACGCCCGTTTCCACAACCAGCTTGTCCATGCCGGTTGCGTGAAACCCGTCGCGGTAAAAGACCTTCAGGGCCTTGCTGACCAACTCATCCCGTTTGTTTGGACGCATGATTCGGCTCCATGGTGTACCGTTCTGTACATATTATCATGAAGCGTGAAGCACAATGACCCCAGGCCAAGGCATTGTTTTGAAATAGTTTTGCCAGGCGCCTTGTCTCACCATGAAATTTCCACTTGAAAAAGTTTACAGATCGGTACACTTTACCTGTAAGTTAACTGATCTGTACACCCGAGGATTTGACCGATGAAACGTCGCGCCAGCATTTTTCCACCTCAGTACGTCCCCTTCCTTCTGACCATGGCTCTTCTTGCCGCCTCCCTCACCTGAAAGCCTTTGCGGAATGTCCAGACCCCCCTTGCCCCCCTTCACGTTGGAAACTGCCGCTCAAAAAGTGCGCGCGGCGGAAGATGCCTGGAACAGTCGCGATCCCGACCGCGTGACGCCCGCCTATACGGATGACAGTCAATGGCGGAATCGGGCTGAATTCCTGTCCGGCCACGCCGACATACACGCCTTTCTGACCCGCAAATGGCGGAAGGAACTGGATTATCGTCTGATCAAGGAACTGTGGGCCTTTGCCGGAAATCGCATTGCCGTACGCTATGCCTATGAATGGCGCGACGACAGCGGTCAGTGGTTCCGATCCTATGGCAATGAAAACTGGGAATACGCCGATGACGGGCGCATGTCACATCGCCATGCCTCGCTCAACGATCTTCCGATAGCTGAAGATGACAGGCTGTTCCATTGGCCCTTGGGCGAACGCCCTCATGACCACCCCGGGTTGTCCGAATTGGGTCTTTGAAAGGATTTTCCAATGCCCCGCGCTTTTTCCGAACTGACCTTCACACCCGCTGTCCGCGCCCATCAAGAAAGGATGGGATCGGCCAGAACCTATGCCAAGTTCATTGCAGGTGGCCCGCGGCAAGGCCATCTGATCGGAGACCCCGAGAAAGAGTTCATTCAGGCGCGGGACGGGTTCTATCAATCCACAGTGTCCGAGACCGGCTGGCCCTATGTGCAGTATCGGGGCGGGCCGACAGGATTTCTGAAGGTACTTGGCCCTCAGACCATCGGATATGCGGATTTTTCGGGCAATAAACAGTATATCTCGCGCGGGAATCTGGACGGCAATGATCGTATTGCAATGATCCTGATGGATTACGCCAACCGACGCCGCCTCAAGATCCTTGGGCGCGTAGAGTTCACGGAAGGCGAAACAGCGGCCGCCACCCTTTACCCGGAAGAGGCCGAGGGACCGGCCGAACGGGCCGTGATCATCCGCGTCGAGGCATTGGACTGGAACTGCCCAAGCCACATCACGCCGCGCTTCACCGAAGCAGAGTTGCGCCCTCATCTGAACAGGCTGGGGCAGCAGTTGGCAGAGTTGCAGGCGGAAAACCAAAGGCTGAAACAGCAATTGGCAAAGTCAGGTTGACGTTTCAGCCCTCACAGAATTTACGGATTTCAAGAGAAGGGAGCGTCGCAATGGTTCGCTCGGTCTTTCACCTCTCGGCGGCTTGCCTTGCCGGTACTGCCCTGATCATTCTGATCATCATGTTCGGTTTTTTCGTCTCGCCCAGCGCCGTACGAACGTCGCCGCCATCGGTATTCAGCAAGATTTTGTTCGAACATTTGCAGCAAGAATGATGACCGAGCGTCACTGCGGCAGGAACCCGGCAAGCGCGCTTGTCGTTTCAAGCCAATGCCATCAACTCGGGCTCATGGGGCGCTTAGGCTGAAAGGCTGAAGAACCTGGCCAAAAAGCGGCCCGGTTCCAGGTCTGCTCTCACCACCAAGAATGGTGAGAGCATAAATAAGCCAGATCAGGCCGTGCTGCGCTTTTTCCGGCGCCCCATCACAAACAAACCGCTGATGCCGCCAAGAAGCAGCCAGCCAGCTGCGGGCAGCGGCACGGGGGCTACCGTGTATTCCCCATACAGCGTTGCGACGTTTTGCATGTTTTCCGTTGTGCTGAAGCCGTTCGAAATGGTGCTGCCGCCGTCCTGAGAGAAACCGAGGACCGAGAACACATAATTCTGTCCACGAAAATTAAAGCTCTGAGAGCCCAAATTGTTGGTAATGGTCACGATGTCATCACAAGGGGTAGAGTCCGCCGGACAGTTCGCTGGGCGATTCAATGTCTCGTTATGCGTCAGGGCAAACGACGAAGACACCAAAGGGCCACCGCTGATCAATATGTCAACAAGAAGGTCGACGGAGCTTAGGGTTGTTCCCGTGATCGGGAAATTCAGATGCGAGAACTGACCCAGAGCAAAAGCAGTTCCAGGCATCAGACCTGAAATTGGCGTGCCAGTTGGCGTGAAATCGTAACCACTCGAGCTGCTGCCACTTCCCCAGCGAAGAGAAATCGTAGAACCAGAGGTGCTTTCAGTAACGCCGGAACTTGGATTTACGTTTTGCCAAGAGGGCGAGATGCTGGAAATGGTCAGCGCCGACGCACCGCTTGCAGTCATCACACCTGCAACAGCGATCGCAGCTATGTTTCGTATGAATGTCATGTGCCCACCTTACGTATGAATACTCGTTACAAACCACTCTGGAAAAGAGTAGCACAACAGAATCATATTTCTAGCTCACGCGCCACATTGACGCCACGTTTTTACCTCAATCAAGGCGAATGACGCCGCAAAGAGCGCCGAAAAGGACACAATCATCTGGCCTGCGCCAATTGTCTAACTTTTGGAAACAGATACTTCGGATACAAGGCGCCATCTGAACGATTGAACACGCAACCGGGCGCCGAGTGAGGGCTCATTTGCGACCGGATCGGACCATTGCTTCGATACCGGCGGCGCAAAAGTCCACCAGACGGTCCATGCCTGATACGTCACCGCCCTGCGACAGGGCTTTGACCCGCCATCCACTGTTGAGATGGGCCAGCATCGCCGAGACCGAATAAACCTGGCCACTTGCCAAAACCGCAGGATCGACATCCGGGTAAAGCGTGGCGATCTCGGTGATGAACAGCTGGGCGGTAGGGTCGAAACACTCCGCTGCGATATCGCGCCACCTGGGGTCAACCGATACGTGGGCCACCAACCGCCCATATGCCATCCACCCGGGCCCACCCGTTTCTGCCAGGTCCACATAGGGTCGGATAAAGCTGTCCAGAATGCTGTGAAGCGTCAGCGGAGCGGCGGCCTTGGCCCTGTTCAACGCGTCGATCCGAAGCTGCGCCAGCGCGTCCGCGCGCCGCGCCACGGTTTTGTAAAACAACTCCTCCTTGCCACCACCATGATGGTGCACAAGACCAATCTGAACCCCCGCCAAGGCCGCGATATCCCGGATCGACGCACCCTCGAATCCCCGTTCGGCAAAGACGGTTTCAGCCGCATCCATGATCCGCGCCTTGGTTTCAAGCGATCGCTTGGACGGTGCTCTTTGCCTTGGTTTTTCTATGTTTTTTGGACTCATGAATTTCATCTTGCCTTATTTTGGTCGTTCGTTCAAGTTAAGCATCGCGAACGTCGGGAGGGTTCATGACACAGACACGCAACGCATTCGCCCTGATCGGGGCGGGGCCGATGGGTTTGGCCGCAGCCAAGGTGCTCAAGGAACAGGGCATCGCCTTTCAGGGGTTCGAATTGCATTCGGATGTGGGCGGTCTGTGGGATATCGATGCCCCCAGATCAACCATGTATGAATCGGCGCATCTGATCTCTTCCAAACGCATGACCGAGTTCGAGGATTTCCCGATGGACGAGGCGGTGGCCGAGTACCCCTCGCACCGGGCGATGCGCGACTATTTCCGGGCCTTTGCCGATCGTTTCGGCCTGCGCAAGAGTTACAATTTCAATGCAGAAGTCACCCGGATCACTCCGCTGGGCAAATCCGGCGACGGTTGGCGTGTTGCATGGCGGGACGCCGAAGGTGAGCATCAGGCTGAATTCGCAGGGGTTCTGATTGCAAACGGCACCCTGTCGGAACCGAATATGCCCAGCTTTCCCGGCACGTTTGACGGCGAGTTGATCCACGCCTCGCAATACCGGTACCCCAGTCAGTTCGACGGCAAGCACGTGTTGGTCGTGGGCGCGGGCAATTCCGGCTGTGACATTGCGGTTGACGCAATCCATCACGCAGAACGCTGCGATCTGTCCATGCGCCGCGGCTATTACTTCGTGCCCAAATACGTTTTCGGCAAACCGGCCGACACGATGGGCGGCAAGATCCGCCTGCCCATGTGGCTGAAGCGCAAGGTGGACGGCCTGATCCTCAGCTGGTTTGTCGGTGATCCGCAGAAATACGGTTTTCTCAAGCCCGATTACCAGCTTTACGAAAGCCATCCGGTGGTGAATTCGCTGGTCCTGTATCACGCGGGCCATGGCGATCTGCGCATTCGTCCCGATATCGACCGGCTGGAGGGTCACACTGTTCATTTCAAGGATGGCTCCAGCGAAGACTACGACATGATCCTCGCGGCAACCGGATACAAGCTGCACTATCCGTTCATCGACCGGGCCCTGCTGAACTGGCAGGGCGATGCCCCACATCTGTACCTGAACGCGATGCACCCCGAACGGGACGATCTTTTTGTGCTGGGCATGGTCGAGGCCACGGGTCTGGGCTGGCAGGGCAGGCACGAGCAGGCCGAAATGGTGGCGCGCTATATCAAAGGTCTTCAAAAGGGCTGCTCGGTGGCGGCCGATCTGAAATCCGAAAAGCAAAAAGACTATACGCGCGCCACCGGAGGCATGAGCTATATCGATCTGCCGCGAATGGCTTACTACGTGGACAAGGCCACCTACAGAAAGGCTGTCACCGGGTGGAACGAACGGCTGCGGAAAGCCGCCGTATGAGTGGTATCGACGAAATTACGCTGAATTTCAGCCCGGCCTCTCTGACGTTGTTGAATGCGATACTGGCGATTGTGATGTTCTCGATTGCGATCGATCTGACACCAAGGGATTTTGATCGCCTCAGACGCGCGCCGAAGCCAGTGATCGTGGGGCTGGTATCCCAATTCCTGGTCCTGCCGGCGCTGACTTTTGCGCTTGTGTGGGTGACGGCCCCGCGACCGTCAATTGCGCTTGGGCTGATCCTTGTCGCAGCCTGTCCGGGGGGCAATATCTCGAACTTCATTACGCACCGCGCCGGTGGCAATGCGGCGCTGTCGGTGTCGATGACCGCCTTTGCCACCATTGGCGCGATTTTCATGACGCCCTTCAACATTGCGCTTTGGGGCGGGCTGTATCCGCCGACACGCGCGATCCTGCAACAGACCCAGATTGACCCGGTGCAAATCGCAATCCTTGTCGGGTTGATGCTGATCCTGCCTCTGGTCCTGGGCATTGCTCTGAACCAGCGCCGCCCGGCCCTGACCGCACGGTTGCGTGCGCCGCTGCAATACCTGTCGATGGGTATTTTTGCGGCTTTCATCTTACTTGCCCTGGGCGCGAACTGGGGGTTCTTCCTCAGCTTTGCCGGGGCTGTTGCCGGGCTTGTGATCGTTCACAACGCCCTGGCGCTGGGGGGCGGTTGGGTTGTGGCCACTCTGACCCGGCTGTCCCCTTTCGATCGCCGCGCCATCACCATCGAAACCGGCATTCAGAATTCCGGCCTTGGGCTGGTGCTGATCTTTGCCTTTTTCCACGGGCTGGGCGGCATGGCCGTCGTGGCCGCGTTCTGGGGCATCTGGCACGCGATCTCTGGGATTGCCCTGGCGTCGGTCATGGCCCGAACCGAGGCCGCGCGATGAGCCGTATCCTGATCACGGGCGCCGCCGGTATGGTCGGGCAGGCACTGTTGCCCGAACTCAAGGGGCACGATGTTTTTGCAACGGATATCAAACGCCCCGACAGCGTGCCGGAAAACGTCCACTATCTGCCCATGGATGTGACGACCGACGCGCCCGCTCGCGTGATTTCCAACGTGAAGCCTGACGTCATTGTGCATCTGGCCTCCATCGTGACGCCACCGCCCAAAATGGAACGGGCGGCGGCATATGCGGTTGATGTCGAGGGCACCCGCAAGGTGGTGAACGCGGCCCTTGCCAACGGAGTACGAAGATTGGTGGTCACATCCTCGGGTGCGGCCTATGGCTATCACCCGGACAACCCCGTACCCCTGCGCGAGGATGATCCGCTGCGTGGCAACCCCGAGTTCCCGTATTCCGATCACAAAAGGCAGGTCGAAGAGATGCTGGCCGAGGTTCGCAAAACCGCTCCCGATCTGGAACAGGTCGTGCTGCGCGTGGGCACGGTTCTGGGGGCCGGGTCCGAAAACCAGATCACCGCCCTGTTTCACAAACCCCGCCTGCTGGCCGTGGTCGGCAGCGAAAGCCCGTTTGTGTTCATTTGGACGCATGATCTGGCACGCATCCTGAAGCGCGCGGCAACCGACGGGCCGGTTGGCGTTTACAACGTCGCCGGGGACGGCGCGATGGGCGTGACCGATCTGGCCCGCGCCATGGGGAAACCGGTTCTGCGCCTGCCCGCTTGGGCGCTGAAATCGGCTTTGGCCGCTGCGCGTCCGCTGGGTCTGTCCCGTTATGGGCCGGAACAGGTGCGATTTCTGCAATATCGACCGGTTCTGGACAACACCGCCCTGAAATCCGACTTTGGGTACACTCCGGAAAAAACCAGCGCCCAGGTATTCGCGCTCTGGCAAAAGCAGGCGGGGCTATGAAGACGGCTGTCATATCCGGCGGGGCGGGCGGTTTGGGGCGGGCCCTCAGCCATGCTCTGCAAAGTCGCGGGTGGCGGGTGGTGCTGCTGGATCTCGATGTATCAGGTCTGGACACCGGGCCGAACCAGTTGCCTGTTGGCTGCGATCTGACGGATCCCGACCAGCTTGCCAGGGCAACTCAAAAGGTCATCGCGACCAGCGACAGTATCGATCTGGTCATCTACAACGCCGGTGTCACGCAAATCCGGGGCTTTGAAATGTCCGACGCGGCCAGTCACCGAACTCTGTTTGACATCAACTATTTTGCGGCCGTTGAAATGGCCCGCGCGTTCTTGCACCCGGTTCGGACGTCAAAGGGGACACATCTGGCCATCTCATCGGTGGCCGGGTTTGCACCGCTTTATCATCGGACGGCCTATGCTGCCTCGAAACACGCGCTGGAGGGGTTCTTCAAATCGCTGCGCTCGGAAGAAGCCCCTCATGGCGTTGAGGTTCTGATCGCTGCGCCGTCCTTTGTGGCCACCAACCCCGGCAACGCACAAGAGCAGGCGGATGGCACAGCGCGGCCCGGATCGGCGAAGGACGGGATGGACGAGATGAGCCCCGAGGCCGCCGCCGAAACGATCCTGCGCGGGTTGGACAAATCGCAGCCCATGATCCCGGTTGGCCGCGTGGCGCGCCTGTCCTGGTGGCTCAACCGTCTGTCACCGCGCCTCTATCAGCGCATGATGGAACGAAACATGCGCGGCTCGGGGTATTAAAAAACTGCCCCAGGCCCTTGACCTTCCCGTCACTGGAACCCCCATCTGGTGAGCAAGGAAACTGCATGGGCGAGTCGCATGGCGCAAAAAGCACTGACAGAGCTGAAAATCACGGGCATGGGATGCGCATCCTGCGTGGGACGCGTTGAAGAGGCGCTGCGTGATGTGCCCGGGGTTGAAACGGCCTCGGTCAACTTTGCAACCAAGTCCGCACAGGTGGCTTTTGACGGGCCGGTTTTGGCGCTGACCAAGGCATTGGACGCGGCAGGGTATCCGGCCGAAACCAGCCGGGCGGATCTGATCATTGAAGGTATGAACTGCGCCTCGTGCGTGGCCAAGATCGAGCGCGCGCTGACGGCCAGCCCCGGTGTGATCGAAGCGCAGGTCAATCTGGCGACACAAACTGCCGCGGTGACTTACGCTGCGGGGACAACGACGCCTCAGGCGCTGGCACAGGTGGTCACCGACACCGGATACCCGGCGCGGCCTCAAGCCGCTTCGACACCCGAAGACCGCGCAGACACTGAAACAGCAGGCCTGACCCGGGCCACTTTGCTGGCGGCCGCTCTTGCCCTGCCCGTGTTCATTCTTGAGATGGGCGGGCACATGATCCCCGCCTTCCACCATTGGGTACACGCCACCATCGGCACGCAGACCAGCCAGTTGATTCAGTTCGCCCTGACAACGGCCCTGTTGCTGGGACCCGGTCGCGTGTTCTATCGCAAGGGCATCCCGTCGTTGCTGAGGGGCACGCCGGATATGAACGCGCTGGTCGCGCTGGGAACCGGTGCGGCCTATCTGTATTCGGTCGTGGCCACATTCGCCCCCGGCGCATTACCGATGGGAACTGCCAACGTCTATTACGAAGCGGCGGCTGTGATTGTCGTTCTGATCCTTCTGGGCCGGCTGATGGAGGCGCGCGCCAAGGGAAAAACCGGGGCCGCGATCCGTAAACTGGCGGGCCTTCAGCCCAAAAGCGCGCGGGTCGAAATCGATGGCCGGATAGAAGACCGCCCTATCGCCGAGATTGCGGTGGGCGACATCCTGCACATCCGCCCGGGCGAACGTGTGCCGGTGGATGCCGAAGTGCTCGAGGGCACCTCTTACGTCGATGAAAGCATGATCACGGGCGAGCCGATACCCGTTGGAAAATCAGCTGGCGCGGCTGTTGTCGGAGGCACCGTGAATGGCACCGGCGCCTTGCGGGTTCGGGCGACGCGCGTGGGAGGCGACACGGTGCTGGCCCAGGTCGTTCGCATGGTGCAGCAGGCGCAGGGGGCAAAGCTGCCGATCCAGGGCCTGGTCGATCGGATCACATATCGCTTTGTCCCGGCGGTCATCCTGGTCGCCGTGATCACCGTCGCGGCCTGGCTGATCTTCGGCCCAAGCCCCGCCCTGCCGCTGGCGCTTGTTGCCGGGGTTTCCGTGCTGATCATAGCCTGCCCCTGCGCCATGGGTCTGGCCACTCCGACCTCGATCATGGTCGGCACCGGGCGCGCGGCCGAACTGGGGGTGCTGTTCCGCAAGGGCGATGCCTTGCAGCAGCTTCAGCAGGCACGCATCATCGCGCTGGACAAGACCGGGACCCTGACACTGGGCCGTCCGGAACTGGACAATGTTCTGACGGCGTCCGGGTTTGACAGGGATGAGGTCGTGCGGCTGGCCGCCGCCCTCGAGGCGCGGTCGGAGCACCCGATAGCTTCGGCGATCACCCGGGCCGGGCCTGCGACGCTGCCACAGGCGACGGACGTCCTGTCGCTTACCGGGCTTGGCATGCAGGGGCTGGTTGAAGGCCGGAACGTGTTGATCGGGTCGCACCGGCTTATGCAACAACGCGGGATCGACCTTGGCCCCCTGGCAAGCGAGGCAGAGGCCCGCGCCGCCGAAGGGGCTACACCATTGTTCGTCGCATTGGATGGGCAGGCCGCAGCCACGTTGTCTGTGTCCGACCCGGTCAAACCCGGCACGGAAGAGGCGCTGGAGCGGCTCCACCAAATGGGTCTGACCGTGGCCATGGTCACCGGAGACAACGCGCGCACCGCGCAGGCCTTGGCTGATCGGCTGGGGATTGATCACGTCACCGCCGAAGTGCTGCCCGACGGCAAGGTGGATGCGATCACCGCCTTGCGGGACCAGTTCGGAACGCTGGCTTTCGTCGGCGACGGCATAAATGACGCCCCGGCGCTGGCAACGGCTGACATCGGCATCGCCATCGGAACGGGCACCGATGTGGCCATCGAAACCGCTGATGTCGTTCTGATGTCCGGCGATCTGCGCGGGGTAGCAAATGCAACCGAGATCAGCCGCAGAACGATGCGGAACATTCGCCAGAACCTGGGATGGGCATTCGGTTACAATGTCCTGCTGATCCCGGTCGCCGCTGGTGCGCTGTACCCGTTCGGAGGCCATCTGTTGTCTCCGGCGCTGGCCGCGGGTGCGATGGCGCTTTCGAGCGTCTTTGTCGTCTCGAACGCGCTGCGTCTGCGTCGCGTTCAAGCCAGCGTGCCGGAAACCCCGATCCAGCCTGCCAAGGAGGTGCCCGCATGAATATCGGAGATGTGTCCGCCCGCACCGGCCTGCCTGCAAAGACGATCCGGTACTATGAAGACATCGATCTGATCAAACCGCTGCGCGACGACAACGGCTATCGCCGATTTCGCGATCAGGATGTGCACAAGCTGAACTTTCTGGGCCGTGCCCGGGCTCTGGGATTCACCATCGGGGATTGCCGGACATTGCTGGCGCTTTACGAGGATGAAACCCGCGCCAGTGCAGATGTGAAACAGGTCGCGCGGGACCATCTGGCGCAGATCGAAGCCAAGATCGCCGACCTGAACGCGATGCGCGAGACGCTGAGCCACCTGATCGACGCCTGCGCCGGGGATGACAGGCCGGATTGCCCGATCCTGCAGGATCTGGGCGGGAAGGGCTGACTTGGGGTTGCCCTTTGGGCGCAGCTTTGCTTTGTCTTCGCAAACATTTCGGCCAGGCACGCACCGCTGAAGCCGACCGAACAGCGGAGAGGATCACAAAATGGCAAAAGTCGCGTTCCTTGGCTTGGGCGTCATGGGCTATCCCATGGCTGGGCATCTTCACGCCGCAGGTCATGACGTCACCGTCTACAACCGCACAGCTGCCAAGGCCGAAGCCTGGGTAAAGCAGCATGGCGGATCGATGGCGGCCACCCCGAAAGACGCGGCGGAAGGCGCCGAATTTGTGATGGCCTGCGTCGGCAATGACGACGATCTGTGCATGGTTTGCACGGGCGAGGACGGCGCATTTCGCGGCATGTCCAACGGGGCTGTTTTCGTCGACCACACCACGGTTTCTGCAAAAGTCACACGGGAATTGTACGCTGCCGGCCAATCACAGGGTATCGCCTTCGTGGACGCGCCGATCTCGGGCGGCCAGGCAGGCGCCGAAAACGGTGTTCTGTCAATCATGTGCGGCGGAGATCAGGCGGCGTATGATGCGGCTGAACCGGTGATGCAGGTCTATGCTAAGATCTGCCGCCGGATCGGGGACAGCGGCGCGGGCCAGATGACCAAGATGTGCAACCAGATCGCCATCGCAGGGTTGGTTCAGGGCCTGAGCGAAGCATTGCACTTCGCCGAGAAGGCCGGGCTGGACGGAAGGGCCGTGGTCGAGGTGATCAGCCAGGGCGCGGCGGGCAGTTGGCAGATGGCAAACCGGTATGAGACCATGCTGGATGATCAGTTCGAACATGGCTTTGCCGTCGACTGGATGCGCAAGGATCTGGGTATCTGTCTGGATACCGCCAATGAAACCGGTGCGTCCCTGCCCGTCACCGCTCTGGTCGATCAGTTTTACAAGGATGTTCAGAAACTGGGTGGTGGCCGCTGGGACACCTCGTCGTTGATCAAGCGCCTGCGGGCCATGGGGTAACGCGGGGGGCTGTCTGCCCCCATCGCGCCAAGGCGCGATTCCCCCCGGGGATATTTTTGGCCAGATGAAGAGGGCTCCGGCGCGATCGGAGCGGAGACGGGAATGGACGATTTGAGTGCTTTTTGGACGGCCGCGCTGCGGCAGCTCTGGGGGCTGGACGCCCGTTTGACGCGGTTGGATGGTGAGTATGATCTGAACTTTCGGGTGCACGCCACCAATGGTCAGGATTATGTGCTGAAGGCAATGCGGGCCGGATGCGATGCGGATCTGGTTGATCTGCAAATCAAGGCGCTGGCACATATCGCTTCTGAGGCACCGGGGCTGCCGTTTCCCAAGGTGTTCCCTGATCTGACCGGCGCAATGCTGCCCGAGATTGCCGATTCTGAAGGACAGCGCAGGCTGGTTTGGCTGTTGGAGTGCCTGCCGGGCCAATGTTACGCGAAGGCCGCTCCAAAATCCGAAGAGCTGATCCTGAAACTGGGGCGCGTATTGGGGGCAACCGACCGGGCCCTGGAAGGGTTTGAGCATGAAGGGTTGCACCGGGCCGATTTCAAATGGGACCTGATGCAGGCGGGCTGGATTGCTGACAAGTTAAACGCGATCTCTGACCCCGCGCGGCGGACGCTGCTGACGGAAATCTGTGAGGGGTTCGCTGCAATCGCGGATGTCCTTGCGGATCTGCCGAAACACGCCATCCACAATGACGCCAATGACTACAACATTCTGGTCGAAGGAGAACTGAGCGAGCGGCGGCGGATCTCGGGCCTGATCGATCTGGGCGACATGTGCGCCGCGCCGCGCATCTGCGATCTGGCGATTGCCGGCGCGTATGTCGTGCTGGATCACCCCAAGCCGGAACGGGCGCTGGCTGCATTGGTAAAGGGCTATCACGCGGCCAACCGGCTGCGGGCGGATGAGGTTGACCTGATCTGGCCGTTGCTGAAGATGCGGCTTGCCGTGTCGGTCGTCAACTCGACCCTGATGGCGGCCGAGAATCCGGATGATCCCTATGTGACGATCTCTCAGGCGCCTGCTTGGCGGTTCCTTGAGAACACGTCAGTCAATGGCGGGCTGATGTCGGCCCGGTTGCGGGCGGCTTGCGGCTTGCCCGTGGTTGATGGGGCTGAACGCATCCACACCTATCTTCAGGAACACCGGGGACATTTTGCCGACATGTTCGGCCAGGACCTGGGCGATGTGCCCATGGGCTCGCTTTCGGTCGAAAACTGCGTCTGGCCCCAAGACCCATTCCACATGCCTTTGGCCGAGGCCGCGCGAGTTGGCGAGGAATACGGGCAGGACCTGTGGCTGGGTTACTATAACGAGCCCCGCCTGATCTATGCCGAGCCGGGGTTCCGCAAGGGCCCCTGGAAAGCCTCGGACAGGCGGACGGTTCATCTGGCCGTGGATGTGTTCGCGCCTGCCGAGACGGTTCTGCATGCACCGATGAGCGGGCGGGTCGAAGTGGTCGAAAACCGCGACCAGCACCTTGATTACGGCGGGGTGATCATCCTGCATCACGAAACGCCCGAAGGCGACCCGTTCTATACGCTCTATGGCCATCTGGATCCGGAATGCTGTGATCGGCTGAAACCCGGCGACCCGGTGGCACAGGGGGCCGCGTTTGCGCGGTTGGGCGATGCCGGCCAGAATGGCGGATGGGCCCCGCATGTGCATTTCCAGCTGGCCTTGACCACCGATGGCATGGAAGCGGACTGGCCCGGTGTCGGAGACCCGGACGAACTGGAGCTGTGGCACGCGGTGTGCCCGAACCCGGCGGCGTTGCTGAACCTGCCGGATGACAAGGTGTTCTATCACCCCACTGACAAAGCGGACATCCTGCACAAACGGCGGGCGCATTTCGGGGGCAACCTGTCCCTGACCTATGACGATCCGGTCATGCTGGTGCGCGGCTGGAAGCATCACCTGTTCGACGAATGGGGACGCCCCTATCTGGATGCCTACAACAACGTCCCGCATGTGGGCCATGCCCATCCGCGCATTCAGGCCGTGGCTGCGGACCAGTTGAAGCAGATGAACTCGAACACCCGCTATCTGCATCCGGCACAGGTGGAATTTGCCGACAAGATCCTGTCGAAGATGCCGGATTACCTACAGGTCTGCTTCTTCGTCAATTCGGGAACCGAGGCAAACGAACTGGCCCTGCGGCTGGCCCGCGCCCATACCGGCGCGAAGGGGATCGTGACGCCGGATCACGGCTATCACGGGAACACGAACGCTGCGGTGGCGATCTCGGCTTACAAATTCAACAAACCGGGCGGCATCGGGAAAGCCGACTGGGTTGAACTGGTCGAGGTTGCCGATGACTATCGCGGGTCATTCAGGCGTGACGATGCGGACCGGGCACAAAAATTTGCTGATCTTGTCGATCCGGCGATTGCCGCCCTTCGGGATCGGGGACAGGGCGTGGCCGGTTTCATCGCGGAAACCTTCCCGTCCGTCGGCGGACAGATCATTCCGCCCAAGGGCTATCTGCCTGCGGTTTACGAAAAAATACGTGCTGCGGGGGGTGTTTGCATCGCCGATGAGGTGCAGACAGGTCTGGGACGGTTGGGTGAGTATTACTTTGGCTTCGAACACCAGGGCGCGGTTCCCGATATCGTGGTGATGGGCAAGCCAATCGGAAACGGGCACCCGCTGGGCGTGCTGGTGACAACCCGCGAGATCGCGGACAGCTTCAACAACGGGATCGAGTTCTTTTCGACCTTTGGCGGTTCAACCCTGTCCTGCCGGATCGGCAAAGAGGTGCTGGATATCGTCGATGACGAAGGGTTGCAGGACAATGCCCGCCGGATGGGGGATCGTCTGATGGCGGGGCTGCGCCAGATCGAAGCCGACTTTGGTTGCGTTGGCGACGTGCGGGGTATGGGGCTGTTTCTTGGCGTGGAACTGATCAACCCCGATGGAAGCGAAGGCACCGAGATTTGCAGATATGTCAAAAACCGGATGCGCGATCATCGCATCCTGATCGGCAGCGAAGGGCCCAAGGACAACATCCTGAAAATCCGCCCGCCCCTGACCATCGAGGCCGAGGATGTTGACATGATCCTGTGGGCGCTGCGGGATGTGTTGTCCGAGGTGGGCGACTTTACCCCTGCCCCTGTTTGCGATCATGACCATCACCATGCCGGATGCGGGTGCTGCTGAACGAAAAAACCCCGGCGCATCGCCGGGGTTCAACCGTTTCACACACAGGGTCAGTGGAGCACGGCCGAGGGGGTCTGGTGGCCGGTGGTCGGCATTTTGAAACCTGCGGTCATACGTCTGAGAGTCAGCCCCAGTTCTTCCGACAGGGATGCCAGCGCGGGGCAAAATCCGGACGTACGATCAAAGACGCCAGCATCATCGCATCTTCACGCGCCCCTTCGGACGCTGCCGCGATCATCTGTGCAAAGCAATTCTCATCCGCGCCAAGGCACGCACATCCAAGACCATGCCGGATCAGGGGGCGGCGGCCATGGGTGGCGCATAGCGAGCACAAGCGATCCAAAGTCAGCATTGCCGCACGCCCGCAATCCGCGCCCAGCGCGACTTGGAAATCGCTTGCAGCGTCGGCACGACCGCCCTCGCCTTCGCTCCACATCCGCAGGTACATCACGGCACCCGCTTCGATGGGATCGAGATCGGCAAGGCGGCCAACCGCTGCGCCGCCGCGCTTTAAAGGCGCGCTCATTTCGTCAGGATCAGTTTGCCTGCACGGGTGATGCGCAGGGTATAGAGTTGATCGCCAAGTTCTATATGGGCCAGGTTGCCGCCCTTGGTCAGATCCTCGGCCTTGTGCGCGGGAAGCATCGAGACAGCGTAACCTTGGGTTGGGGTCGGGTTCTGTACGTTCATCGGGACATCTCCAGAGCGTTTCGGCATGGTGCCATATCTATCGCGTTTCAATTGATTTGGCTGACCCCGAAAGGGCTGGCTTTCTGTTCCTGTCGCTTAATCTGATTATTTTAGTAAGGATTGTCAAGCATCGTTTTGAAACAGACGATTGCCCCCCGGTACAGGGCGGGTTAGGTCTTGGGTCGGGCGATGAAGGGCAAGCAAACATGACCGCAGCAGTTGTATTCGATCTTGACGGAACGCTGGTGGACAGCCTGGGCGATCTGGCGGCGGCGGCCAACCGCACGCTGAACGACGTTGGGCATGATCCATTGGCGACGGATATCATCAAAGGATTCGTTGGCAACGGTTTACCCAAGCTGGTCGAACGCATGATCCGGCATTGCGAGCTGCCGCTGGATCGCCACGCGGAACTGACCCAACTGACCCTCAAACACTACAATTCCGCGGCCAGCGAAACGACTGTTCCCTACCCCGGCATCCCAGAGGCATTGGCCAAATTGCAGCAAATGGGATGCGTTCTGGGCGTCTGCACCAACAAACCCGAAACACCGGCGCGGCATGTGCTGGAAGCACTGAACCTGTCCAGGTATTTCGACGCGGTTCTGGGTGGCGACAGCCTTTCGACGCGAAAACCGGACCCCAACCATCTGTTCGCAAGCTTCGATGCGCTTAGGGCGTCCGGCCCGCGTCTGTTCGTCGGCGACAGCGAAGTTGACGCGGAAACGGCTGCGCGTGCGAAGATCCCGTTTTTGCTGTTTACAGAAGGATACCGCAAAACACCGGTCGCCGAAATTCCACACACCGTGGCCTATGGCGCATCACAAGATTTGCCCGCCCTCGTCGCCGAATTGATCAAAAGCTGACGCCGGGCGCAAAGATCATCGCGCCCTTCGACGCCCGTAACGATCAGCATGGCCACTGACCCCGACTGCCATGCCCCCCAAAAGTTAAGAGGGGCCGGCCGAGGGGGTGTGGCCAGCCCCTCATCGGGGAAAGTTAATACCGTGTGTGTTTGTGTGGTAAGTACGGTAAGTTACGTTTACCCCTGTTTGTTGCGGCGCGAAATTGGGGGTTTCCCGTAGTTCCCCAAAAAACGCGATAAATAAGGGATAAATGGCGTTTTTCCGGCCCCGGTCATCTGCAAGTTTTCGCATGCAAGACGGGCTTCTGGCCCGCAGCTTCGCAGGGATGATCTGCAAGCCGATTGCAAGCCAAGGGTAACCCTAGGAAAACCTGTCAGAAATCACGCGACCCTGAAATTACCTGAACAGAACGGTGCTCGGTCAATTGACCGCATGAACCCGCCGGTTCAAATCCCGGACAGCCTGACAAATGCGTGTTTGTGATACTCAAAACCAAACGATCTGCGCCAAACGCGGCTGAATTCCGCGCCTCAACGCGAGATTCCTTGCCGACTCCGTCGACCCCGACTGCGCTTTCCGAATCTTCCCTACACCTGGCACGCGACGTTCAATCGGTTCTAGCAGCCTTCTGCGCGGCAGATGCGTGCGGGGTTGCGCTCAGGATATCAGGCTGTCGGGCACCAACACCCTGTTCATCACAACCCGACGAATCTGTCGGCCGTTTTCACAGCACCCTGCCGCGCAGGAAAACCGGCTATTGGTAATTCTTCGCCTTGGACATTTTGCCGATACCCGGATTGAACGCGTTGGTCGGGTCACAGCATTTGTAATGTGCCGCCAGGTCCGGCTTGGCCTTGTAAAGGTGCCCCACGTTATGTTCAGCAGGGTATTCCGCGCCGCGTTCGTCAAACAGTTTCAACATTGCGGCCTTCAGAGCTTTTGGGTCAGCCCCTTTTTTGACTATGTAGTCCTGATGCATCACGTGGCACATGAAGTGCCCGTAATAGAGTTTGTGAACCAACTGGTCTTCGATCTCAGGCGGCAGCTTCTCTAGCCAGTCCTGGTCGTTGCGGCGCAGTGCGACGTCAAGTGCAATGATATCTTCGACGTCGTCCGAATGGATCGCCATGTAACGCACCGCCGCGCCTGCCGCCGCAAAACGATGAAGGCCCGCGATCCTTGCCTCTCGCGCATCACATTCGAAAAATCCGCCATCCCGGCCACTCAGAAATCGCGGCAACCACGCAGCAGCCTCGGACACACCGTCATCCTTCATTTTCAGGATCAAGTGATGTTCGAACTTGTCGCGAAAATCCGTCATCCGTTTGGGCAGGACACGGGGCCACAAAGCTATTGCTGCCTGCATGAAACGATCAGTGAAATTTCGCAAAAACGGAATGCGCCGCAGGCGTGCATCCACGGCGCCTTTCATCGCAAAGAACATTGGCAGACGGTCCGTGCCAAGCTTGTCGATCATCACGACCGTGTCCTTGCCATAGCGTGCTGCAATATCGAACGCTTCGCGATGCATGTATTCGGCCGAAACCGGCAGCGATTTGAACTCTGACAATATGTGGCGCCGCAGGTCCGCCAGATCGTCGGGATTGTTGGTGCCCACATAGAACACCTTCTCGACTTCGTTCTTGGGAAAGGTGTCAAGGCGCACGGCAAAAACGGCCAGCTTCCCGGCCGAGCCCGAAGATTCGAAAAGCTTGGCCTTGTCCGCATTGAACCGCGCAGGCGTTTCCGCATTCACATCCCGCACGATCTGTGCGTAGTCGCTGGCCGATGCACGTTTGTTGGTTGCCCCGGGATTGCGTTCGAACCTGCCTGCATCGAGGTTTGCAAGGATCTCTTCCGGCGTGCTGCCCAGATCGATGCCCAGATGGTTGACCAGTTCCAATTCACCCTGTTCGGTGATTTGCGCATAGACGGAAAGTTCCGTGTAAACCGGACCGCGCTCTACCAGAGAACCGCCGGAATTGTTGCATACCCCACCCACGATCGACGCGCCGATGCAGGACGAACCGATCACCGAATGCGGCTCGCGTCCGAACGGGGCCAACAGTTTTTCCAACGCAAAAAGCGTGGCGCCCGGAAAGCTGACGATCTGCTCTGCGTCGTTCAAGGGCACCAGAGTATCCATCCGGCGCGTGTTGATCAGAACTACGTCACGGTCATAGGTGCCGGACGGCGTAGACCCTTCGGTCAGGCCAGTATTGGCCGCCTGCATGATGACGATCTTGTCGGCTGCAACGCAGGCTTGCAGGATCTTCCATTGCTCCAGCAGGGTCCCCGGCTGAACGACGCACAGCGCCTCACCCTCACCCGAGCGGAAACCGCGCCGAAAGCGCTCTGTCGCGCGCTCTCCAAGCAGCACGTGACGCGTACCGACGATAGAGCGGAAATGTTTGATCAACGCGTCATTGGTCATATCGGCCCCCGTTTCGGGTTAGGGATTGCGGAAACGAATATTTTCGCGGCTGAGCTGGCCAACACTGGTGACACCCATCAGCTTCATGTCGCGCTCGATCTCGGCACGCATCAGCCCAAGGGCCCGTTCGACCCCAGCCTGCCCCGCGGCAGCGAGAGGATACAGGTAGTGCCGCCCGATACCCACGGCTTGGGCCCCGATCGACAGCGCCTTAAGCACATGGGTGCCACGCTGAATGCCGCTGTCCATCATCACGTCCAGCTTGTCGCCAACGGCATCGACAATCTCGGCCAGTTGATCGAACGGCGTGCGCGATCCGTCCAGTTGGCGGCCACCGTGGTTCGACAGGATGATGCCGGTGCAACCGATCTCAGCCGCGCGTTTGGCATCCTCGACGGTCATGATCCCCTTCAAGCAGAACTGACCATCCCAGTCGCGCACCATCTGCGCCACGTCATCCCAGTTCATCGACGGATCCAGCATGTCGGTGAAATACCCACCGATGGAACTGGCCCCACCGCCCATATCCACATGTTCCTCAAGCTGAGGCAGCCGGAACTTTTCATGGGTGACATAGTTGATCCCCCACATCGGCTTGATCGCAAACTGTATCATGCCGCCCAGCGTCAAGCGGAACGGGATCGAGAACCCCGTGCGCAGATCACGCTCGCGGTTGCCGCCGGTGATGCTGTCGACGGTCAGCATCATGACCTCGACACCGGCCTCTTTGGCACGCTGCATCATGGCGGCGTTCAACCCGCGATCCTTGTGAAAGTAGAATTGATAGACCTGCGGGTTCCTGTGTTTTTGGCGCAGCTCCTCCAGCGAGACGGTGCCCAGAGAGGAAACTCCGAACATGGTTCCGTATTTCTCGGCCGCCGCCGCGACGGCGCGTTCACCCTGATGGTGGAACAGGCGCTGCAACGCGGTGGGTGAGCAATAGACAGGCATGTCCAGTTTCTGCCCCATCACCGTGACGGACATGTCCACGTCCGAAACCCCACGCAGAACCGAAGGCAACAGGTCGCAGCGGTCGAACGCCTTGGTGTTTTCCCGATACGTCACCTCATCATCCGCGCCACCGTCGATGTAGTTGAAGATCGGCCCCGGCAGTCGTTGCTTGGCCAGCCGCCGGAAGTCGTGGAAGTTATGACATTGGCTCAGACGCATCCGATAAGCTCCTTAGTAGGCGACCGAGGGCAACCAGGTGGCGAGGGTCGGCCACAGGAACACTAGCGCCAATCCGGTCAATTGCAGCAGGACAAATGGGATGATGCCCTTGTAGATATGCGTCAGCTTGATCTCGGGCGGGCAAACACCTTTGAGATAGAACAAGGCAAAGCCAACGGGCGGCGTCAGGAAGCTGGTTTGCAGCGTCACCGCAACCAGGATCACGAACCACACCAGCGCCGGTTCATCCAGAACGCCAAAGCCGGGGATGTCGATGCCCAGACCGTTCACGATGGGGCGCATCAGGGGCAGCACGATCAGCGTGATCTCGATCCAGTCCAGTACGAAGCCCAGCAGGAAGACGATGAACAGGATGAACAGAATTGTCCCGTTGGCGCCAAAGCCGGTGGATTGCACCACGTGTTCGATCAGCTCATCCCCGCCCAACTCGCGCAGCACGTATGAGAACACGGTCGCACCGAGGAAGATCGCAAAGATATAGGCGGTGGTGTTGAAGGTCGACACCAGCACGTTCCACAGCTTGGCAAAGGTCAGCTTGCGATAGCCCAGCGCCAGCAGGGTCGCACCCAAGGCACCGATGCCGGACGCTTCGGTTGGCGTGGTCAGACCGGCAAAGATCGACCCCAACACGGCAAGGATCAGCATCAGCGTCGGGATGACTGCGATCAGCACGTCCTTCACGGCTGCCCAGTCGGGGGCTTTCGCGCCTTCGGGTACGGGGGCCGCGTCGCGTTTCACCAGAGCCAGAATGAAGATGTAGGTCAGATACAAGGCGCCGATGATCACGCCCGGGAAAACCGCGGCCATGAACAGGTCACCGACTGACAGGGCCATTTGATCGGCCATGATCACCAGCATGATCGAGGGCGGGATAAGGATGCCCAATGTCCCCGAGGCCGAAACCACGCCCGCCGCCAGCGTCGGCTGGTACTTCTGCTGCATCATCGACGGCAGCGACAGCACGCCCAGCAGAACAACCGAGGCACCAATGATGCCGGTCGAGGCCGCCAGAATGATCCCGATCAGGGTCACGGTGATGGCCAGTCCTCCGCGCACCGTCCCGAACAGGCGCTGCATCGAGGACATCAGACGCTCGGCCACTCCGGATTCGTCCAGCATCAGCCCCATGAAGATGAACATCGGGAGCGCAACCAGAACCGCGTTGGACATGGTCGCGTAGACCCGGTTCACCACAGCACCCAGGGTCAGGTAATCAAGCCCGGTAAAGGTGCTTTCCAACCCGGTCCACAGCATCAGATCGTTGTCGAACAGATAAGCCAGACCGCAATAGGCGACGCCGACACCGGCCAGCACCCACGCCACCGGGTAACCGGTGAACAAAAGCGCGATGAAGGTCAGGAACATCGCGATGACCAGCTTTTCCTCGGTCGTTTCGACCAGGAAGGTCAGGCCGACGCAGACGGCAGCGAATACCGCCAGTACCAGAAGAATACGGCGCAGCGGCGCGCCTTCACGTTCTGAGGCCGGCCCGTAGATCAGCGCGTGCCCGTCATGGATCAACCGTGCCAACGCGGCCAGCGCCAACAGCACAAAGCTGATCGGAATGACCGCCTTGAAAGCCCAACGCGCAGGCAGGCCGGTTGGGCTGTCCGAGCGTTCGTTGACGCGGAAGCTTTCGTAGAAATAATCATAGCCCTGATCGACCATCAGATAGATGAACGGGGTCAGCAGGGTCAGGATGCCGATCACCTCGATGATCCGCTGCGCGCGGCGCGAAAGCTGCATATGCAGGACGTCCACACGCACATGGCTGTCGGTGATCAAGGCATACGAGATGCCGATCATCGTGACGATTCCATAGAAATGCCACTGGATCTCATCCAGTTTCGGGTAGTTCTGGCTGAGCAGGTAGCGCAACGAGACCTGTGCGAAGATCGCGCCCATCAGCAGGACATTGGCCCACATGACGACATGACCCACAGCCTTTACCCCGGCATCGATCGCGACGGCGATTTTCTGGCGGTCGGAATCGGGGTGTTCCAGGATGCCTTCATAGGCTTCGACCGGATCGTTGAGGTTCTTTTGGGTGGTCATGGTCATTCCTCGCTCAGCAACCCGGAATACGGGCAGTGAAAGGTTAGAAAGTCCGAAGATCGAAAAGCAGGAACCGGAGCGGCGGATCGGGCCGCCCCGGCAACGTCAGTGAGGGAGAGATTACTGACGTGGGAGGAAGGCGTTCGTCTTCCAGAGGTTATAGCCGTCACGGAATTCGTTCATGTCGGCCAGAACCTTGGCAAAGAAGGCATCATTGGCGGCTTCTTCTGCGGCAACCTCTTCCCAGGTCGCGCGGAAGGTATCCAGCATCTCGGGCGACCACTGCTTGATGGTGACGCCGTTGTTTTCAACGTTGTCGATCAGGGCCGCGTGCTGGATGGCTTCGCCTTCGGCAAAGCTGTCCGCCATCGAAGCCTTGCAGGCGCTTTCGATGATTGCCTTGTGCTGATCGCTGGTTTCGTTCCAGACGTCCTTGTTGATCAGCAGTTCAAACACGGTCGCCTGCTGATGCCAGCCGGGGAAATAGTTGAACTTGACCAGCTTGTGGAAGCCCAGGCGCGCGTCGATGGCAGGCATTGAAAACTCGGTCGCGTCAATCGCGCCTTTTTCCAATGCGGGGAAGATCTCGCCACCTGGCAGCAGCGAGGTCGCCACACCCAGTTTTTGCATCACCTTGCCGCCCAGACCAAAGAAACGCATCTTCAGCCCGTTCAGGTCCTCGGGCGAATTGATTTCGGACGCGAACCAGCCCGAGGTTTCCGGCGCGATGATGGCACAGGGCAGTACTTTGACGTTGTAACCGGCCTGATCATACATCTCCTGATACAGGGTCATGCCGTTGCCATAATACAGCCAAGCCATGTATTCGCCCGCCTCGGGGCCGAACGGCACGGCCGAGAACAGCGGCGCAGCCGGGATTTTTCCGGCCCAGTAACCGGCCGTGGTGTAACCCGAGTTGATCTTGCCGGTGGACACGGCGTCCAGAATTTCGAAGGGCGGCACCAGTTTTCCCGGCTCGTACACCTTCATCTTCAGCGTGCCGCCGGACATCAGTTCCAGCTGATCAGCCACACGTGGAATAGGCGAACCCAGGCCCGGCAGTTCGGTCGAAAAGGCAATCGGTGTTTTCAGCAGCAGCTTGTCCGCCGCAACTGCGGGGGCCGCCAGCAGGCTGGCGGCCACGGCCAGGCTTGTCAGGGTCTTCTTCATGAAATCTCCTCCAGGGTTGGTCGGGTTTTCTCCGATCAGTGGCGCAGGCTCTTCCAGCGCCGCTCCGGTGGTAAACTAACTTTACCAGCTTAAACCAGTCAATAACTTTGTTTACCACTGGCGCTAACCGAAACTGGAATCTCGCCTTCTACAAGCCCTGCAAAATCCCGATATGACTGCATCAAAAACCAACAGATTCTCCAAAAATCATTCAGAAACAAACACGTAATTCACATCCGGGGAGAATAGCCTCGCGCTTGAAATTTGAACGGATATGGTTATCTTTATTTACCAGTTATTCTTGTTACTTTAGCGTCACACGGGGCAGCATCTCATGAACACCACGGCGATTTTTGAACCGGTTGGACACGAATCGCTGGCTGATGCGGTGGTTTCACAGGTCGAGGACCTGATCGCTTCGGGCATCCTGAAGCAGGGCCGAAAACTGCCTTCCGAGCGCGATCTGGCCGAGATGTTGCGCGTGTCGCGCCCGAAGCTGCGCGAGGCCCTTCAGGTGCTGGAAGAACGCGGTCTGGTCACAACGCAACACGGTGAGGGGACATTCGTCGCGGCCCTGACCGGACAAGCCATGATGCCCGCGCTTCTTGCTTTGTACGAACGCCACGAGCCGGCTTTCTTCGACTATCTGGAGTATCGCCGCGAGCAGGAAGGTTTCGCGGCCCGGCTTGCCGCACGTCGCGCCACCAAGGCAGACAAGGAACGGATTTCCGAGATCCTTGATGAAAACGAGCGTGCCTGGCAGGAGCAGGACGCCAAGGCTTCGCAAGAGGCGGACTTTGCGCTGCATTCAGCCATTGTGGATGCCAGCCAGAACGCGACCCTGATCCACATGATGGCGTCGATCTACGAACTCACCCGCAAGGGCGTTTTCTACAATCGTGACTTCCTGCGCACGATTGACGGGACCGGCGAAAAGCTGCTGCAACAACATCTCGAACTTGGTCGCGCGGTGATCGAAGGGGATGAAAAGCGGGCCGAAAAAGCGGCAAAGGATCACATCGACTTTGTTGAAGAATCTTTCAAACTCGGGATCGAGCAGCGGCGTCGCGAAGCCATGGCCGAAAAGCGTCGGATACTGTCACGCTGACGGCTTTGTGACCCATTTGCCCTTCTGATTACGGCGGCCCAGTCCCCGAGGC
Source organism: Ruegeria sp. A4 (assembly GCF_056543025.1). NCBI lineage: Bacteria > Pseudomonadati > Pseudomonadota > Alphaproteobacteria > Rhodobacterales > Roseobacteraceae > Ruegeria > Ruegeria sp. A4. Next base: position 1,616,768 of record NZ_JBQGAW010000001.1, read on the forward strand.
GGCCGCGGAAGGCACCTGTTTGGCGATTTGCGACCGGCTTCCAAACTTGCCCGATCCGGCTGTCAGATATCTTCTCCGGGCGGTTCCAGAAGGCCGCCCGGCTCCAACAAAGCCCGCTCGGACAGCCACGGGTTGAGCTCAAGCGCCTCGGACAGTGCTGCGCGCGCGTCTTCCAGGCGCCTCAACCCCAACAGGGACAAAGCCCGCCCACTCAGCGCACCGATATGGTTTGGCGACATTTCGATCGTGACATTCAGATCGCGCAATGCCGCATCAAAATCCTGCCTCAGGTAGTTTACGAAAGCCCGCTGATTGTAACCTTCGGCGTAATCCGGGCAATATTCGACAAGTTGGTTGAAATCGTCCAATGCGCCCGACAAATCCCACGCCTCTCGTCGCGCCATTCCCCGATCCAGCAATGTCTGTGACCGGGCATCCGGCGCGTCCGTCCAAAGTTCCCACATTTTATTCGAGATGACCCGGGCGTCGCTTTGCGATTGCGCCTTCTGGACCTGCTTGATCAGCGCATCCACCCCTTCGATATGATCCGGAGCCGTGGGGCATGTCTCGGCCATGGCCGAGCATGAACACGCGATCAGAATAAACGTTGCAGCATAGGTTCGCATCACGAAACAAGGGTGGGCCATAATTCCGCCGCGTCAAGGCTGATGTTCAAAACCGCCCAGCATACCGGTTTCCTTCACGGCCTCCATCGCAACAAAAGTTGAGGTATTGGCGACATGCGGCAGAGACGAGATCTTCTCGGCCAATACACGGCGGTATTCCGACATCGTGGCGGTGCGCACTTTCAGAAGATAGTCAAAATTGGACGCGATCATATGCGCCTGCTCGACCTCGGCGGTTTTGCGGACGGCTGCGTTGAACTCGGCCAGCGCCTTTTCGCGGGTATCGGTCAAACGCACCTCGACAAACGCGACGTGATCCAGCCCCAGCCGGATCGGATCCAGCATCGCCCGATAGCCCGTGATCACTCCGCTCGCCTCCAGCCGTTTGAGCCGCGCCTGCGTCGGAGATTTCGACAGCCCGATCTCGCGCGCAAGATCGGCCACCGAGATACGGCCGTCCTCGGCCAGAATCCTTAGAATCGACCGGTCAAACCGATCAAGATCAGGAAAACTCATTTGAACTGTCCGCTACCAAAAATTCAGATCGTTCTCCTTCAATTACATCAAACTCAGTCCGTTGTCCTGATTTTTCCACATTATATTATCGCAAAGACCGGAGGACATATGTCACACAGCCTGCGCACCCTCATCGATACTTCCACCTATGCCGATCAGTCGGCAGTTCTTGAGACACTGATCTCTCAGGCCAGCCTGACGGACACGGATCGCAGCGCCATTGGCGCCGCGGCTGCGCAGCTTGTGCGCGACATCCGGTCCAGCACTTCTCCGGGGTTGATGGAGGTGTTTCTGGCCGAATATGGCCTATCCACCGACGAAGGCATCGCCCTGATGTGTCTGGCCGAAGCGTTGCTGCGCGTGCCGGATGCCGACACAATTGACGCGCTGATCGAAGACAAGATCGCGCCCTCCGATTGGGGCAAGCATCTGGGGCAATCCTCGTCCTCGCTGGTGAACGCCTCGACATGGGCGCTGATGTTGACCGGAAAGGTGCTGGACGAGGGCAAGGCGTCTCCGGTCGGGGCGCTGCGCGGTGCGATCAAGCGGCTGGGCGAGCCGGTGATCCGCACTGCCGTGGCACGCGCGATGAAAGAGATGGGCCGGCAGTTCGTTCTGGGGGAAACCATTCAGTCCGCCATGGACCGCGCACGCGGGATGGAGGAGAAAGGCTATACCTATTCCTACGACATGCTGGGCGAAGCGGCCCGGACCGAAGCGGACGCGGCGCGCTATCACCTGTCCTATTCCCGCGCCATCTCGGCCATTGCCGAGGCCTGCACCCATGACGATATCCGCGCCAACCCGGGCATTTCGGTAAAACTGTCCGCCCTGCATCCCCGTTATGAGCTGGCACAGGAACAGCGTGTGATGGACGAGCTGGTGCCGCGGCTGCGGGCGCTGGCCCTGCTGGCCAAGGCGGCCGGAATGGGCCTGAACGTCGATGCAGAAGAGGCGGATCGTCTGTCGCTGTCGTTGCAGGTGATCGAGGCGGTGATGTCCGACCCGGCCCTTGCCGGATGGCACGGGTTTGGCATCGTGGTTCAGGCCTATGGCCCGCGCGCTGGCCTGGTCCTGGATACGCTGCATGGCATGGCCGAACGTCACGATCGCCGGATTATGGTGCGATTGGTCAAAGGCGCCTACTGGGATACCGAGATCAAACGCGCGCAGGTCGAGGGGGTGGATGGCTTTCCCGTCTTCACGCACAAGGCGGCAACCGACGTCTCCTATATCGCCAATGCACGCAAACTGCTGGGCCTGACCGATCGGATCTATCCGCAATTTGCCACGCACAACGCGCACACGGTCAGCGCCATCCTTCACATGGCCAAAGATCAACCGTTCGAGTTCCAGCGCCTGCACGGCATGGGCGAGACCTTGCATCAGATCGTGATGGAAAAGCAGAACACCCGGTGCCGCATCTATGCACCTGTGGGGGCACATCGCGACTTGCTGGCTTATCTGGTTCGGCGCTTGTTGGAGAACGGCGCGAATTCATCCTTCGTCAACCAGATTGTGGACGAGGATGTGCCACCGGAAGTGGTCGCTGCCGATCCGTTTGTTGCGGTCCGGACCCCTCCGCCCGCACTGCCGACCGGGCCGGAGTTGTTCCAGCCTGAAAGACCGAATTCCAAGGGTTTTGACCTGCATCACACACCTACCCTGGATCAGATTGATGCGGCACGGGATCAGTTCCGCGCCCATCACTGGTATGCGCAACCCTTGCTGGCCGATGCGGCCAAACCCGATGCGGATGAGCCGGTGATCAATCCGGCACGGCCGCAGGACAGGCCCGGCGCGGTGGCCCCAGCCAGCGCGGCGGATGTGGAAATGGCATTGGCCTCGGCCAACCCCTGGGATGCCCCCGCTGCCCAACGCGCCCGCATCCTCAATGCCGCAGCCGATCTTTACGAAGCCCATTATGGCGAGTTGTTTGCCCTGCTGGCACGTGAGGCCGGGAAGTCGCTGCCCGATGCGGTGGCCGAACTGCGCGAGGCGGTGGATTTCCTGCGTTACTATGCAGCCAACATCCCCGATGCCGAACCCGCGGGGATTTTCACCTGCATCAGCCCGTGGAACTTCCCGCTGGCGATTTTCTCTGGGCAGATCTCTGCTGCGCTGGCAACCGGAAACGCGGTTCTGGCCAAGCCTGCGCCCCAGACGCCCCTGATCGCACATCGTGCCATTCAGCTTATGCACGAGGCGGGGGTACCACGCGATGTGCTGCAACTGTTGCCGGGTGGGCCCGCCGTGGGTGCGGCGCTGACGTCGGATCCGCGCATCTCGGGCGTGGCCTTCACAGGGTCAACAGCCACCGCGCTGAAAATCCGGGCGGCGATGGCCGGATCCATGCGCCTCGGTAGGCCGCTGATCGCGGAAACCGGCGGTCTGAATGCGATGATCGTCGACAGCACCGCCCTTCCTGAACAAGCCGTGCAGTCGATCATCGAAAGCGCCTTTCAGTCGGCGGGCCAGCGCTGTTCCGCCCTGCGCTGCCTGTATTTGCAGGAAGATATCGCCGATGACGTTCTGACCATGCTCAAAGGAGCGATGGATGCGCTGTCGGTCGGCGATCCCTGGCTTTTGTCGACGGATTGCGGACCGGTGATCGACGAACAGGCCCGTCAGGGCATCGCCGAGCACGTGACCAAGGCGCGCCACGAAGGGCGGGTGCTGAAAGAGCTTCCGTTGCCGCCCGAAGGTATCTTTGTTGCTCCGACACTGATCGAGATCCCCGGCATCGCCGCGCTGGAACGCGAGGTGTTCGGCCCGGTGCTGCACGTCGCCCGGTTCAAGTCGCAAGAGATCGACAAGATCATCGCCGATATCAACGCCACCGGATACGGCCTGACCTTCGGCCTGCACACCCGCATCGACGACCGCGTGCAGCATGTGACCGAGGCGATCCATGCGGGCAACATCTATGTGAACCGCAACCAGATAGGCGCCATCGTCGGGTCTCAACCCTTTGGTGGCGAAGGATTGTCAGGCACGGGCCCCAAGGCGGGCGGGCCGAACTACATGATCCGGTTCTGCGCTCCCGACCGTCAAAGCACGGCGGATACCTGGGGCGCCGTGGCTGATCTGCCTGCGGCACAAGGTCAACCTGCGCCGGTCAATACCCGGTCCCTGCCCGGCCCAACCGGTGAATCGAACCGCCTGAGCGAATACCCACGCCCGCCCTTGTTGTGCATGGGGCCCGGAGAGGCCGCAGCGCGTGCGCAGGCCGATGCTGTACACGCGCTGGGTGGCACCGCCATTCAGGCGACCGGGATGCTTGACCTGCACCGGTTGGAAAACCTGACCGGCATTTCGGGCGTGTTGTGGTGGGGAGACGACGAAACAGCCCGGCAGATCGAACAGCATCTGGCGCGCCGCGACGGCCCGATTCTGCCGCTTATACCCGGCAAGCCCGACCGCGCGCGTGTTCTGGGTGAACGCCATGTCTGCGTCGACACGACCGCGGCGGGCGGAAACGCCGCTTTGTTGGGAGGTGCGGCATAAGCTTGCCTTGACGCTGGGCGCACAAAAGCCCAGCGTCAAGGCATGTTTCCGATCCGCGACCATAACCCCTCGGGGCGCACACCTTATGTTGTCTATGCCTTGCTGGCGGCCAATATCCTGATCTTCCTCAGCTATGCCGGGATCATGGATGATGGCCCACGGATCGGCAGGCTGTTTTTCGACTACGCCATCATCCCGGCGCGGGTCAGCGACGGGTTCGGGCTGGAAACCCTGGTGACATCCATGTTCCTGCACGGGGGGTGGATGCACCTGGCGGGCAACATGCTGTTTCTGTGGATCTTCGGTGACAATCTGGAAGACGAGATGGGCCATCTGCCCTTCCTGCTGTTTTACATGGCAGCTGGAATCGGCGCGGGCCTGATTCACGTCATCACCGGGCCCGAGTCCCAAGTTCCCACTGTTGGGGCCTCGGGCGCGATTGCGGGCGTGATGGGCGGGTATCTGTTGCTGTTCCCGAAAGCACGCGTGGATATCCTGCTGATCCTGATCGTCTATTTCAGGGTCTTTACCATTCCCGCCTTCATCATGCTGGGCGTCTGGCTGGCGATACAGTTCTTTGGCAGCGTCACCAGCAATCCGGACGAAGGCGGCATCGCCTATTGGGCCCATACCGGGGGGTTTGCCGTTGGCCTGATCCTGTGCATACCGCTGTGGCTGAGACGCGGCGGAATTCAGTTCTGGGATCGCACCCATGGACACCCGCCCCACCCGGAGGCGAAGTACAAGTTGTCACAATCCCGCATTCCGCGCGTTCCGCGCCGCTAAAGCCGGTTCAAAGGGCGCCTAGCCCCGGATCACCTTGGCGAACTGATCGAAGATCGGTTCGTTCGAACAGATCACTTCACCATCGTCCAGCACGTTGCCTTCAGGGTTCAGCGCCTGCACGAAACCGCCAGCCTCTTTGACGATGATCACACCGGCGGCCAGATCCCACGCATTCAGGCGGCGCTCCCAGAAGCCTTCGTACCGGCCCGCGGCCACATATGCCATGTCCAGCGCGGCGGCGCCCCAACGACGCACACCGGCGCAGGCGGGCATCAGACGCGCCAGATCCTGCAAAGTCGCAGGCAGGTCCGAGCGGCCACCAAAGGGCAGACCGGTCGCGAAGACCGATTCAATCATGCGATGACGACCCGACACGCGAATACGGGTGTCGTTCATCCAGGCGCCCTCACCTTTTTCAGCAAAGAACATCTCGTCCTTGGCGGCGTCATAGATCACGCCGGCAACGATCTTGCCCTTGTGTTCCAGGGCTATGGAAATCGCCCAATGCGGCAGGCCGTGCAGGAAATTGGTGGTGCCGTCCAGCGGGTCGACGATCCAGCGGCGGGTCGGATCCTCGCCATCGATGGAACCGCCCTCTTCGGCCAGCCAGCCATAGGTCGGCCGTGCGCCCAGCAGCTCTTCTTTCAGGATGGCTTCGGCGGCAATGTCGGCCTTCGAGACGAAATCTCCGGCGCCTTTCATCGACACCTGCAGATTCTCGACTTCACGGAAATCCTTGACCAAAGAACGCCCCGCCTTGCGCGCGGCCTTGATCATGATGTTGAGATTTGCGCTGCCAACCATTGTCAAAAGGCTCCTGTCCGGTCAAACCGCGCGTATACTGCCGCAATGCGCCCTTGCCAAGAGGAATGATGCGCATAACAGACCCGCAGGAAACGCCGTTACTGGGATTGCAGCTTGCGCGCTTCTTCCCGAGCCAGTTTCACCAGTTCCTGCACAAAGGGTTTCTCCAGATCTTCCGACCGGACGGCGGCATAGAGACGCCGTGTAATGCCCTCTTTCGTCAAGGGTCGGGTAACGTAGTCCGAGTTGTATTTGACCTCGCGCACGACCCAATCCGGCAGCACTGAAATGCCCCGGTTCGATGCGACCAGCAGCAGGATGACGGCGGTCAGTTCCACCTGCCGGATCGTTGCAGGCTCAACCCGCGCCGGGATCAACAGCTGGCTGAACACATCCAGACGCGTGCGTTCCACCGGATAGGTGATCAGGGTCTGACCGCGAAAATCCTCGGCCTCGATATAGTCTTTCTTGGCCAGGGGATGGGTCGAAGCGGCCACAAACACAGCGTTATAATCAAAAAGTTCGACAAATTCGACGCCCGGCAGGTCTTCGGGATCGGACGAGACCACCAGATCGACCTCTTCCTTCTGCAAGGCCGGAAGCGCGTCGAAGGCCAGACCGGGGCGGATATCGACATCGACGTCACCCCAGGATTTCCTGAAAGATTCGAGCACCGGGAACAGCCATTCGAAACAGGCGTGGCACTCGATGGCTATATGCATCCGCCCTGTGCGCCCGTCCCGCAGCGAAGAAAATTCATTCTGGGCGGCTTCGACCTGCGGCAGAATCTGCTCGGCCAATCGCAACAGGCGCAAACCGGCAGCCGACAGTTTCATGGGTTTGGAGCGGCGCAGAAACAGCTCGACCCCGGCCTGATCCTCCAACCCTTTGATTTGATGGCTCAATGCGGACTGGGTGATGTTCAACTGATCCGCGGCGCGGGCCAACCCGCCGCATTCATGGATCGCCTTGATGGTGCGCAGGTGCCGGAATTCAATATGCATTTCAAACAGCGTTCATGTTGTTGTTGAGTAATATGAGTTTGTTTCACAATGCTTGCCATGGCACAAGAGGCTCAGTTGATCCAGTGAGGCCACGATGTCCAAACCTGAAATTTCCTTCGAGTTCTTTCCACCCAAAACTCTGGAAGCCTCTTTCCGCCTTTGGGACACGGTCCAGACATTGGCCCCTTTGGATCCCCGCTTTGTTTCCGTCACCTACGGCGCTGGCGGCACGACGCGTGAACTGACGCGCGACGCGGTTTCGACCCTGCACAAGTCATCGGGCCTGAACGTGGCCGCTCATCTGACCTGCGTCGATGCTTCGCGGCAGGAAACGCTGGAGATCGCAGACACCTTTGCCCGCGCCGGCGTGCAGGACATCGTCGCCCTGCGCGGCGACCCGCCGAAGGGTCAGGACAAGTTTGTGCCGCACCCCGACGGGTTTTCCAGTTCAGTAGAACTGATCGAGGCACTGGCCGAAACCGAAATGTTCAGCATCCGCGTCGGGGCCTATCCCGACACCCACCCCGAGGCTGCAAACATGGCTGCGGATGTGGACTGGCTGAAGGCCAAGCTGGACGCAGGCGCAGACGAAGCGCTGACACAGTTCTTCTTCGAAGCCGAGACCTTTTTCCGGTTCCGCGATGCTTGCGCCAAGGCCGGCATCGACAAACCGATCGTGCCTGGCATCTTGCCGATCGAGAACTGGGCAGGTGCTCGCAACTTCGCCAAGCGCTGTGGCACGCATATTCCCCAGTGGGTCGAACAGGCGTTTGAAAAGGCGGTGCGCGATGGGCGTGAGGATCTGTTGGCCACGGCAATTTGCACAGAGCTGTGTTCAGACCTGATCGAAGGCGGCGTGGACAAGCTGCACTTCTATACACTGAACCGTCCCGAACTGACGCGCGATGTCTGCTTTGCACTGGGCATTACACCGAGCGTTGAGTTGGAAAACGTCGCCTGACCTTCAAAAAACCCAATGATTCGCCCGGGTTACGGTTACGCCCGGGCGTTTGTCGTTTCAGAAGATGTGTACTGTTTCACAACCCCGCCCCTAAAACAGTGCCTTTGAGGGACAATTGAATCTCAGCATCGCGATTGTTGTCGCCAGCCCGGCAAATCATCCCTGAAATTTGACAAAACTATGACTGTGACCACACTGGTTCTGTGTAGTTTGTAAAGAGTGTTTTGAGTATGGAACCTGTCGATAAAGTGCGGGCGCGCGCGGATGCGTTGGCGGATCTGGGGTTGAGTCCCTGCGCCGGTTCCCAAGAGATCAGGGACGCCTGGAGGCAGATCGCCTTCCATTCACATCCCGATCATACGGATGGGGACAGTTCCGGTTTTTCGCGCGCCAAAGCGGCATATGATTTTCTGCGCAAGGAAGGGTTGGTTACAAAAGGTGGTGCCAGTTCCGGCCCTCCGCAACCACGCCGACCCCGCTTGAAAAAGCGAATCATCGAACTTCCGCTGGAGGATATCGCCGCCTGCAAGGCGATGCTGAATCCCGACCAGAGGTTGCCACAAATGCCGGATGAAGCGGATGTTCAGGACAGATCTGATGCATGTGTCTCGGATCACGTTCCCGACGCGGTCGGGTGTTACGGGCGGCATCTGACCTATTTTGTCACCACGCCCGTGCATCATGGGGCAAATCGCGTGGCCTTGCCAACGACCGTCCTGACCAACGCGCGTCACACCGAGGCTGAAATTCTGAGCTTTCAGTCAAAAGACACCGGCGCCGGAGAAGTCATCATCCCCGATACGATCCGCGAACGGAAGTTTCCGGGGGCCAAGAGCGTGCGGATCAGGTTTGATGCCGATCAGGATATTCGGGATCAATTCTGGCTTGCGGGGTAACGGCCTCAGCCCGGCTGGACCAGCCGGGCTTGGTTCTTTTGATGCCGGATCAGTTTGCGATCGGGCCTTCAGACGTAAATTTCGGGATCACATTGGTAGAAGCGTCGCTTGGTTCGATACCGGGCCAGTTTCCTTCGGCAAGATTGATATTGCCTGGAATGTCTTCCTCGAAAAATCCGACGACCACGTCGGTGATGTTGAGATACAGCTTGTCATCCACGATCCGCCACAGGTTCGGATTTGCCGGAACCTTGCCACCACGCGACACGCCGTAAGCGCAGTGCCCATCATATTGCGGCGCGTAGTATGCTGGGTTTTCAAGAAATTTGTCGCGGTTTTCCTCGGTCGCAAAAGCCCAGGTCGCACCGTTGTATTCGGCGGTGATGTTGGCATTTCCGCGCACACCTTCGGGCTGCGACTGGCCCACCGGCATCTGATCCAGGCTGCGATAGGCAACGACATCATAACCCGAAACAGCAAAACCTGTGCCGTCGATATATTGAGGGCCGGCCAAAGCCGGAACCGCCAGCGCTATGGCCGCAGCGAGTGTCAATGCAAAGCGTTTCATGTCGTTCATCCTTTTCGGGTCAACTAAATCCGTGATGCCTTGCGGCAGGTCTGACAGGACAATATGCGATTCCCAAGCGGTGCGTAGTCCCCCTAACGCCGCTGTGACCCGACACGAGAAAACGTGAGAGTTTGGCGGCGGATTGTTACAGAATACGCCAGTTGAGTGGGGTTGGACTCGGCGGTTTGCAATATTAGCTGTATGGCAGCCCTGACATAGGCAAGAAAGGCAAGAGATGAGCGACCAATCCTCGTATACCCCTCCAGCGGTCTGGACCTGGGACAGTAAAAGTGGCGGACAATTCGCCAACATCAACCGGCCGATCGCCGGAGCGACCCATGACAAGGACTTGCCCGTTGGACAGCATCCTCTTCAGCTCTACTCGCTCGCGACACCCAATGGCGTGAAAGTCACGGTGATGCTGGAAGAGCTGTTGGCACTTGGTCATGAAGGCGCTGAATACAACGCCTGGCTGATCAACATCGGAGAAGGCGATCAATTCAGCTCGGGCTTTGTCGAGGCCAACCCGAACTCGAAAATCCCCGCGCTTTGGGATCGGTCGGGCGACAAACCTGTTCGTGTTTTTGAAAGCGCCTCGATCCTGTTCCATCTGGCTGAAAAGTTCGGCGCGTTTCTGCCCGCATCCGGCCCCGAGCGGACCGAGGTGATGAACTGGGTGTTCTGGCAGATGGGCAGCGCGCCGTATCTGGGCGGTGGATTCGGGCATTTCTACGCCTATGCACCCGAGAAATGGGAATACCCGATCAACCGTTTCGCCATGGAGACCAAGCGCCAACTGGATGTTCTGGATCGTGAACTGGCGGGAAAAACCTTTATCGCGGGCGAAGACTATTCAATCGCCGACATGGCGATTTGGCCCTGGTATGGCCAGTTGGTTCTGGGCCGCCTTTACAGCGCGGCAGAGTTTTTGGACGTGGAATCCTACAAGAACGTCATGCGATGGGCCAAGGCAATCGACGCGCGCCCGGCGGTTCAGCGCGGCCGCATGGTCAACCGCGCCTTTGGCGAGCCGCACACGCAGCTTCAGGAACGCCACGACGCCAGCGATTTCGAAACCCGCACGCAGGACAAGCTGGAAGCGGCGGCGGAATAAACATATCCCAGGCGCAACGACACGCGGTGCAGCTTGCGCCGCGTGTTCGCGTTTGGATGGTTATTTCAGAATGGGTGGGTTGTCAGGATTGCTGCCGGGGGCTTCGCGGACCGTTTCGGCAATTTGCGGCTGGGGCAGATCAAACCGAAGGCCCACCTTGGCCAACAGCGCGGCGGCGGCCTCGCTTGCGGTGAAAAACCCAACATCCATCGCGCCTGCCTCGATCCCGGAAAAGGTCAGCGCCTCGGACGCGGCCTTGGCCAAAGCGGGCTTGGCCCCTTCAATCGCATCGACAAACCCCAACAGATGGCCCTGCGCGCCCGATTTGGACTTGGTGGCAACCAGATAGGCTGCGCTGGCAAGTCCGCCCGCCGTCGCCAGTTTCGCATCCAGCGCGGACAGCAGGGCCTGCGGCAGGCCGGCCGGGGGCAAAAACTCGGCAAGCTCTTCCTCGACCTCTTGCGGGCTGTGCTGCAACGTTTCAGCCAACCATTCCAGGGCTTCCGCCGGGACCAGCATGGAAGATGGCGCAGTCTCTAGGTTCAGACCAAGCCCGATGCCCTGCCCCGACAGCATCCCCGAAAGCACCCGCCCCGACAGCGCCACATAAGGCACGGGCCGCCCGGCAAACTGCGCCAGCCGGTCCTCACGATCAAAGGCCAGAACAAAGCGCCCGTCAGCCACATCGAACAGTTCGGGCGAGATATTTTCGTCCCGCGCTTCTTCGGTCAGCATCAGAAACAGCTCGCTATCCGCAAGCCGTTCAAAGAAACGCAGACGGGCGGCATCACTTGTCGGGTCCGCCTGCATCGCGGCATGCGCGGTGTCCAACGCCGTGGATTCAGTCATTCAGCACCTCTTGGACCCGTGTACGCAAAACAGGCAGCAGTTCAGCCTCGAACCACGGGTTTTTCTTCAACCATGCCGTATTGCGCCAGGACGGGTGAGGCAAGGCAAAGACCCGCGGCGCATGGTCCCGCCAATTGCGGACGGTGTCCGTAACCGACCCGCGCGCGCCAAGATGAAACTTGTGTGCATGACCTCCGACCAAAACGGTCAGCGGCACACACCCCAGGTCCTGCATCACCCGGTCATGCCAGGTCTTGCGGCAAATCGCAGGTGGCGGAAGATCAGCATTGCGCGCATCATACCCCGGAAAGCAGAACGCCATCGGTACGATCGAAACACGGTCGCGATCGTAAAAAACCGTCTCATCAATCCCCAGCCAGTGCCGCAGCCTGTCGCCGGACGGGTCGGTGAAGGGCCGCCCCGACTCGTGCACACGGGCGCCCGGTGCCTGACCCGCGACAAGGATCGGTGTTCCGGGGCGGAACCAGACCACCGGGCGCGGCTCGTGTGCTGTTTCTGTTTGCGCGAACCTGTCGGCACACAAGCGGCAGGCGCGGATTTCCTGACGTAAAGCGTTCATCTGATCGTGAAGGCCCCTGCCCATCCGGTCTGTTGTTGGCTGCCAAAACAGATAATAACGACCTGACGCGGCACCAAGTCACCGATAACCTTTGCTGCACCCAATCATACATTCATGCGCGCAACCGGACCGCATTGATCATTTGTTTCATAATTCGACATAATGTAGCCAACATGGGCCGGTAAAAAATACCCTTTCTGGCCGCCCGCAAGTGCGAAAACACAAACGAAACGAGCAGCAGACCCCGAATGCTAGAATTCGACAACGTCAGCAAATCCTTCTGGACCGGAACGCGCCGCAAGGTGATTCTGGATCGGGTCTCGTTTCGGGTCGAACTGGGTACCTCACTGGGCGTTCTGGCCCCGAACGGAACCGGAAAAACCACGTTGATCAACATGATGGCCGGCCTGGAGAAACCCGACGAAGGCGTGGTCCGTCGCGAATGCCGGGTTTCTTTCCCCATGGGGTTCACCGGTGGCGTGTCGGGAAAACTGTCAGCGCTTGAGAACGCGCGCTACATCGCCAAGATCTACGGTATGGACCCCGACTATATCGAGGCCTACTGCAAATGGCTCTGCGGTCTGGGCGAATATTTCGACCAGCCCCTTGCCACTTACTCCTCTGGGATGAGGGCGCGTTTCACCTTTTCTTTGATGCTGGCGCTGGACTTTGACATGTATCTCATCGACGAAGGGATGCCGGCGACAACAGATGTCGAATTCAACGAAAAGGCAGGGGCGATCCTGAAGGAAAGGTTGCGCACGACGACTTTGGTGATCGTATCGCACAGCCCGTCCGTGTTGGAGAAATTCGCCCAGAAAGCGGCCGTACTTCTGGACGGGCAATTGCATATGTTTGACTCCTTGGAAGAGGCAAAGCAGCTTTATGACTACGAAACCCAAGGTTAGAAAATACAACTGGCGCCGCAGACGCCAGACGGAAAGTTCGGCCGAGGCGCGATCGGACGCCATCTCGCGTATTCGCAACGCGACGCAGGGCCCCGAGGCCGCCGGCGAAGCGCAGCCCGGCACGCAGCTGGATGACATCAAGCGCGAAGGCCTGACGGGCCGTCAATTGCGTATCGCACGACGTCTGGCGCAGAAACACGGTCTGGCCGCGACGTCGGACTATGACGCGGTGCGATTGCTGCGCAAAAAGGGCATCGACCCCTTCCAGCGCACCAATCTTCTGGACCTTGCCGCCGCAAGGCCGTCGGACGAGGGTGACAAACCCAAGGACAGGATCAACGTTCAACTGCCGCAGGCCATGGGTGCAGAGAAAACAAACCTGCCCGGGCCCGAGCTCAGCCCGGCTGAGCGGCGCAATTTTGAAATTGGCCAAATCCAAAAAGACATCGCCCGTCGTCGCAAGCGTAAATTGTTTGGACTGTTTGCGCGTCTGGCGGCCTTTGTGTTCCTGCCGACCTTCATTGTCGGCTTCTATTTCTACCGCATCGCCACGCCGATGTATGCCAGCGATTCCGAATTCCTGATCCTGCAAGCGGATGGCGGACCGGGCAATATCGGCGGTCTTCTTGCCGGTACGCAATTCGCCACCACGCAGGATTCGATCTCGGTTCAGTCCTTCCTGGAGTCGAAAGAAGCTTTGCTGTTGCTGGACCGCGATGCCGGGTTTTCTGATGTCTTCAAGCAGGAATGGATCGACCCGATTCAAAGACTGGCGTCGGACGCCTCGCTTGAAGACGCCTATAAGCTGTTCAAACGCATGATCACCATCGGCTATGACCCGACCGAAGGGGTCATTCGGATGGAGGTTGCCGCCCCCGACGCGCAGACATCGACCGAATTTTCCGAGCGCCTGATCTCTTATGCCGAAGACAGGGTGAATGCCTTGTCCGGAAAAAAACGTGAAGACCAGATGCGCGACGCGCTGCAAAGTTTCGAAGCGGCGCAGGAAGCGCGCAGGCAGGCTCAGGAAGAGTTGATCGAGCTTCAGCTTCAGGGCGCGGTTCTTGACCCCGAAAACGTCATTGCCAGCCTGCGAGCCCGCATCAACGAAATCGAAATACTGGTTCAGGACAAAGAGCTTGAGCTCGCCGCGCTTCAGGACAACCTGCGCCCGAACAAGGCAAAGGTTGATGGCGTCAAGGCAGATATCGCCCGTCTGGAAAAGGTTCTGAGAGAACTGAATGCCGAGATGCAGGATGCCTCGGACGGCGAAAACTCGCTGGCGCGGCTGAGCGTGCGTATCCAGATCGCGCAGGCGGACTTGGCGGCGCGTGACATGATGCTGCAAACGGCAATGCAGCAAATGGAAGCGACCCGGTCCGAAGCCAACCGGCAGGTGCGCTATCTTACCGTCTCGGTCAACCCCGTTCCCAGTCAGGAACCCAGTTATCCGCGCAAGTTCGAAAATACGATTTTGGCATTCCTGTTGTTTGCTGGTATCTACCTGATGATCTCGCTTACCGCGTCGGTCCTTCGTGAACAGGTATCCTCATAAAACTCATGAAACATGTTAAAATCTCCGACCTGACAGTCGGCAACGACCTTCCGCTGACCATCATAGCTGGGCCATGTCAGCTTGAAACGGCAGACCATGCGCAGATGATTGCGGGCAAAATGAAAGAAGCCTGCGACGCAGCCGGGGCGCAATACGTCTTCAAGGCGTCTTATGACAAGGCGAACCGGACATCCCTGTCGGGCAAGCGTGGCATGGGCATCGATGCGGGGCTGAAGGTACTGGATGACATCCGCAAAACGATGGGTATCCCGGTTCTGACCGATGTTCATACCGAAGCGCAATGCGCCATCGCCGCCGAGGCGGTGGACGTTCTGCAAATTCCGGCATTCCTGTGCCGTCAGACGGACATGCTGCTGGCGGCCGGTAACACCGGCAAAGCGGTCAATGTGAAAAAGGGGCAATTCCTTGCACCTTGGGAAATGACCAACATCGTCGACAAAATCGAAAGTACCGGGAATCAGAATATCCTGCTGACCGAACGTGGCACCTCATTTGGCTACAACACGCTGGTTGCCGATATGCGTGCGCTGCCCCAAATGGCGAAAACCGGGTATCCGGTGGTGATGGACGCCACCCATTCCGTGCAGCAACCCGGAGGCAAGGGCGGGTCTTCGGGCGGACAACGCGAATTTGCACCGGTAATGGCCCGCGCCGCCGTTTCTCTGGGTGTTGGGGCCGTGTTCATCGAAACCCATCAGAACCCGGACTCGGCCCCATCGGACGGGCCAAATATGATCCCGCTCGACCAGATGCCCCAACTTGTTGACACATTGATGCGATTTGATGCGCTTGCTAAAGCGAATCCGATACAGATTTAACGATTGAGACTTGTTATGATCAAACCCCTCACCGAGGTAACACCCAACAGCTGGAACTTTCTGCGCGACGCGATGATCACGCCCACCGGGTTCCGTGAATACGATGCCCGTTGGAAATATCCTGAAGAGATCAACCTGCCCGGCATGACCGCACTTGGGCTGGGGCTTGGCACACAGATGCACAGGCGCGGGATCGAGCCTGTGATCGCAGTCGGCAACGACTATCGCGACTATTCACTGGCGATCAAGAATGCCCTGATGCTGGGCCTGATGCAGGCTGGTATCCGTGTCAAAGACATCGGCCCGGCCCTCAGCCCCATGGCCTATTTTGCGCAGTTCCATCTGGATGTGCCCGCAGTGGCCATGGTCACCGCCAGCCACAACCCGAACGGCTGGACCGGGGTCAAAATGGGATTTGACCGCCCGCTGACCCATGGCCCGGATGAAATGTCGGAACTGCGGGACATCGTACTGAACGGCGAGGGCGTCGCGCGCGAAGGCGGCTCGTACGAGTTCGTCGATGGCGTCAAAGAGGCCTATATCGACGATCTGGTCGGCGATTTCAAAATGTCCCGCCCGCTGAAAGTGGTTTGCGCAACAGGCAACGGCACGGCTTCGGCCTTTGCGCCCGAGATTTTCGAACGGATCGGGGTTGAGGTCGTGCCCAGCCATAACCGGCTGGACTATACCTTCCCCAACTACAACCCGAACCCGGAAGCCATGGAGATGCTGCACGACATGGCCGCCACGGTGAAGTCCAGCGGTGCCGATCTGGCGCTTGGGTTTGACGGTGACGGAGACCGCTGCGGCGTCGTCGATGATGAGGGTGAGGAGATCTTTGCCGACAAGGTTGGCGTGATCATGGCGCGTGATCTGGCCAAGCTTCACCCCGGATCGACCTTTGTTGCGGATGTGAAATCCACCGGTCTGTTTGCCAGCGACCCCGAGTTGCAGGCCCTGGGCGTCAATGCCGATTACTGGAAGACCGGCCACAGCCACATGAAGCGCCGCGTCAAGGAAATCGGGGCACTGGCAGGGTTCGAAAAATCAGGCCACTACTTTTTGGCCGAACCGATCGGGCGTGGATACGACTGTGGAATGCGTGTCGCAGTCGAAATCTGCAAACTGATGGACCGCAACCCGGGCAAAAGCATGTCGGACCTGCGCAAGGCCCTGCCCAAGACCTGGTCCACCCCCACGATGTCGCCCCACGCCGCCGATACCGAGAAATATGAAATCCTTCAGCGGCTGGTCGACAAGCTGGTCGCCAAGGGAGATGCGGGCGAAACACTCGCTGGCCGTGCAATCAAAGAAGTGGTCACGGTGAACGGCGCACGCGTGATTCTGGACAACGGCAGCTGGGGCCTGGTGCGGGCTTCGTCCAATACCCCCAATCTGGTCGTTGTCTGTGAAAGCAGCGAAAGCGAGGCTGAGATGCGCGCCATCTTCGCGGACTTAGACGCCGTCATCCGAACCGAGCCCGGTGTCGGCGATTACGACCAAACCATCTGAACACAACTGCTTGGGGCATATCCCGATGCCCCAAGCACGATGGTTGCTCAGTCGCCGCCGAATAATTTGAGCAGACCTTTTTTTGCCTCTTCTTCAAGTTTGTCCTTGATGGCGTCTTCGATCTGATCACTGTCGGTGATCGTCGTATCCAATTCGTTGCCGACCTTTTCAAAAACCTTCTGTTTGGCGTCGTCTTCCAGTTCCTTGACCTTCACATCCGCGGCCGCCTCGATCACCTTGGTCAGGTCCGGCTTGATCGCCGGATCGCTCCAGGGGCCTTTGACGTGAACGGGAACCGATATCCCCTGCCCGGAATTGGCACGCAGCGCCACGGGCGTGAACAGATAGTCGATGTTGCGAGCTCCCAGATCCACTGTACCGGTGCCATCTGCGCGGAAATTCTTCAGTGACATGAGCAGGTCGCTGTTGGTCAACACGCCCTGGTCGATGGTGAAACTGGCCGTTAGGCTGTTGAACACGGTGGTTCCGCCTGATCCGGTGCCCTGCCCCATCAATCGGTCCAGATCGAGCCCGGAAATCACTCCGGGACCGACATCCAGATTTCCTTTGCCGCTGAGGGACCGCATGATCTGATCCTCGGACTGGCCGACGCCCAGAAACTCAAACGCTCCCGCAGCGGTTCCCGACAGGCGTTTGACCCCGGCCATCGTGGTCAGTGCCTGTTTCAGATCGATCCCGGTGGCGGTCACGTTGCCGCCGACCGACAGGCCGTTGCGGTTGTTGGCCACCACCTGACCGTGCAACTGACCCGCAAACAGCGTGGCCGGGTGCATTTCCAGAACGGCCCGCGACCGATCCAGCGACAGGGTCAGATCGCTTTTGCCGAACGTCATCCCGGGCACGGCGATCGAGTTCGCCGTCAGGCGGATCTTACCGTTCGCCAATGCCAGAGCAGACGCGTCGATAGGGTCCTTCGACCACCCCTCAGGTGCAGGAGCGTTTGCCTGAGACGTGCCGCCTGAGGCAGAAGCGGTTTCGGAAATCCGCGACAGATCCAAATCACCGGCTTCCAGACGGGCCACGATACGCGGCGGGTCCGAGATCGTGATATCCGCCTCGCCCACAAACCGGTTGTCATCCAATTGCGCAACCATGTTCCGCATGGAAATCCGACCGTCCTGCGTATACGTCATATGCGCTGAAATGTCGGCGATTTTGCCCAATCCGGGCGGTACAGATGTGCCAGCCTGACCGAAGGCGGCAAGCATTCTTTCAGTGTCCCGCGTCACGACCTTGATGGTTCCATCCATTTCACCCGTAAGATTGACGCGTCCTTCAAATCCGATCTCGCCGCCCGGAGCCGTCAACGCCAGTTCCAGATCAGTCACTGACCCGGCCGCAAAAGCCGGTAAATCCGGGATTTTCAGATCAACCTGAACCGCACCTCCGGGCACTGGCATGGCGGCCTCCATCACCAACGGGGCCGTCACCTCGGGCCAGCTTGTAGATAGTGTCACGCCCGAGAAGTCCATCTGCGTGACGCCATTTTCCACGTAAATCAGCCGTGCATTTGTCAGCTCCAGTTGATCCAGCGTGACCTGCCCCGATGGTTCAGCGGGCGTGGTGCCCCCGGTCGTGGCCGCAGTTGTCGCTGTTGTCGGGGTGCTCAATTCCCAATTGCCGCGCCCATCGGATCGTTCCAACCGCAACACGGGATTGTTTGCAAAAACACGTTTGATCCGCAGATCCCCGTTCAACAGCCCGGCAGCGTCCACCCCGACGGCCAGGCTATCCGCGCTGAGCATCGGCTCCGGTCCGGCCCAGCTTGCGTTGCCGAAACGCACCGGCCCGGTTTCCATCCCGACCACCGGCCAGAAGGAAATGCGCACATCACCGGTCAGCGTCAGATCACGCCCGGTCTGGGCCTTGACCTGCTCGGCCAGAATCGCGGCAAGCTTTTCCCCCGGCATCAGCAACAGTGCGCCAATGATCAACGCGATCACGGCGACAACGATAAACAGGATGCGCATCAGCCATTTCATATTCTGCTCTCCGCCTTTTGGCTTGTCATTGCCGTGATCATTCAAATCACGCATCACATTTGCAAGGGCAAGCTTTCCCGACTATATGCCGCGCATGACGACAAACCCGCCGAACCTCCGCCCCGACCTGGCACCTTCTGCCCGGATCACCGAGACACCCCAATCGAACCAGCCAACCATCGGCATGGTGTCGTTGGGCTGCCCGAAGGCGTTGGTCGACAGTGAACGCATTCTGACCCGGTTGCGTGCCGAAGGATACGGCATTTCGCCGGATTATACCGGGGCCGATGCCGTCATTGTGAACACCTGCGGATTCCTCGACAGCGCCAAGGCGGAATCGCTGGACGCGATCGGAGAGGCGCTGGTGGAAAACGGCAAGGTCATTGTGACCGGCTGTCTGGGGGCCGAGCCGGATTACATTCGCGAACATCACCCCCGCATCATGGCTGTCACCGGCCCACACCAATACGAGCAGGTGCTGGATGCGGTGCATGCCGCCGTGCCCCCCGATCCTGATCCGTTCGTGGATCTGTTGCCCGCCAGCAGCGTACAGTTGACGCCGCGCCATTACAGCTATCTGAAAATTTCCGAGGGCTGCAACCACAAGTGCAAGTTCTGCATCATCCCCGACATGCGCGGAAAGCTGGCCAGCCGCCCGGCGCATGCGGTTCTGCGCGAGGCGGAAAAGCTGGTGCAAAACGGCGTGCGTGAGCTGCTGGTGATTTCGCAGGACACCTCGGCCTATGGGCTGGACCGGAAATACGACATCAACCCGTGGAAAGACGGTGAAGTGCGCAGCCATATCACCGATCTGGCGCGCGAGCTGGGGCAGCTCGATGCCTGGGTGCGGCTGCACTATGTGTATCCCTATCCGCATGTGCGGAACCTGATTCCGCTGATGGCGGATGCCGGGTGCAACGTGCTGCCTTATCTGGATATCCCGTTTCAACACGCCCACCCGGATGTGCTGAAACGCATGGCCCGCCCGGCCGCGTCGGCCAGAACGCTGGATGAAATCAAGGCCTGGCGCGCGATCTGCCCGGATATCACCCTGCGGTCGACCTTTATCGTCGGCTATCCGGGTGAGACGGAGTCGGAATTCCAGACCCTGCTGGATTGGATGGACGAGGCTCAACTGGATCGGGTCGGGTGTTTTCAGTATGAAAACGTCGATGGCGCGCGGTCAAATGACCTGCCCGATCACGTTCCGGCCGAAATCAAGCAGGAACGCTGGGATCGCTTCATGGAAAAGGCACAGGCGATCTCGGAGGCCAAGTTGCGGGCGAAGGTCGGACAGACGCTTGAGGTGATCGTGGACGAGGTCGATGACGAGGCCGCCACCTGCCGCACCAAAGCAGACGCGCCCGAGATCGACGGCAACCTGTTCATCGATGAGGGGTTCGAAAACCTCAAGCCCGGTGACATCGTCACGGTCGAAGTGGACGAGGCCGGAGAATACGATTTGTGGGGCAAGCCCGTCTAAGGTCTGACACCGCGTCGAGCACACGGCATATGGGCAAAGCGTGAACCGAGTTTATTGGCCGAACACGCGGTCAGACCCGATCTTGGACTGAAAGCCAATCATGGAGGTTTTCATGTCCCGTATCTTCAAGCCTGGCCTGAACTGCGTGGTTTTCCTGATGGCCGCGCATTTCGTGGCCACTCCCGGTTACGCCCAGCGTACACAGGTCGGCTCTGCCGGAGTCATTGCGGTTGGCGGCAAACATCTAAGCTTTCACAAAAACGGCCGTCACAAGATAAACCGGTATTACGTGGCCCCGAAGGCCAAGTCATATGCCAAGCGGCCCAAGGCGCATAACAAAAAGCCGGCCCCGGTTTATCGATACACCGCCCCCAAACGGCGTGTCATCGGGCATATCCCCTACGGGTCGGTCAAGCGACAGAAATTCAAGTCATTCAAGTTCAAGCATAACTACGGCCTAAAAAGGCACTGAACAGGGTTCGCGCAACGCGAAGAACGCAAATTGTCCGATAGCCGCGAAATCGCAGGCAAGAAAAAACCGCCACAACTGGTGACGGTCTTTCCCGAAAGCGTACAGGCGGTCCGGGTCCGGGCCGCCTGCGAATGGCTTACTGAGTGATTGGGTCACAGACCGTCTGGCCAGCCTCGGTTGTGGCCAATTGATAACCACCCGGACAGCTGGGTGTGCCGGCTTTGTCATAGCTGGGCTGAACGTAAACAGGTGTCGGTTCTTCCTGCTGCGCACAGGCAGTCAGGATCAGTGCAAATGCGCCAACGGCAGCGAGTTTCAGTTTCATGTCCGTCAATCCTTTATTACTTTTCTGATATTGCCCAGCTTTTCGGGGCCAGGTTAAGAATACGGGCTGAACGGCAATCTGGCAACTGAATCGATCACGTCTTCGTGAGTCACAGCGAATCCATGCCAATCAAATGGCGCAATGATGTTCTTTGAGGCGTGAAACCTATTCTTCTGACTCCGGCGCCCTAAACTGTTGCAGCGAATTCAGCTAAAGACGGAGAAGCCATATGTCAAACGCGCCCATTGTTGCCCAGAAATCGCCATTTCCGGTCGAGGTCGTCGAAGGGAAAACTTATTTCTGGTGTGCCTGCGGCAAATCCAGCCGCCAGCCGTTTTGCGACGGATCGCACAAAGGCACCGGGTCAGAGCCCGTGAAATATACAGCGGAAAGCAGCAAAAAGGTCTTCTTTTGTGGCTGCAAACACAGTTCGAAACCGCCTTTGTGCGACGGAACGCACAGCGGGCTTTGATCAGGTTTTCAACCCATTCAGTATCTCGGCATTGGGGCAAAAATCCGGGGCAGTGGTCGCTGTGCCCTGTTGCCGGGCAAGCCAAAACTCGCATTGCACATCACATCCGGCAGCGCGGCACCGTGTGACAAGCTCGGCGTATTTTTCGGGTGAAAGACGTCCTTCGGCCATCGCTTCGGTCATTGAAATACCCATGCAGCGTGAAACCGAGCGTGTAAGCCAAAAGTGCTTTTCGATTTCCCCTAACGCGACCTGAGACATCAAGCGTTCCCCACCTGCTTGGTTTTGAGGGCTGCAAAGTATTTGCGATTCGGGCATGTCGACGGCGCCTGTTCAACCTGCTCACGCCGTTCCAACCATTCCGGGCAGTCCTTGGCCCAGGAACAGCCGCGACACTGCTGCACGATTTCAGCCCATTCTTCCTGTTTCAGATGACCTTTCCGATAGGCCGCGGCCAAGTCGGTTCCGGTTGCTTGCCCCATACGCAACACCAAGCGCAGATGGGTCATGATTTCGCCCAGATGTGTCATGGCAGACCTTTGTGTCAAGGCAGGAGATTGTGAAGCAATTCCTGATTTCGGCAGTATTCGGGCGTACGCCGAGCAGATCCGGGATCGTTCAGCAAACTTTTGCAGTGATCCGGGTTCGGGCAGTCGGTACAGCGCAAAACAGCATCAGAGATCTGGTCCACGGAAACGGAACCATCAATGGCGGCTTCCTCAAGATCAATGTCCAGCATTCTGGCCATATCGTCCACCAATCCGGCATGCAGCCGAAGGGTCTCGTGTGTGGGCATGCTGTTTCCTTTCGCTTTCACGCTGTGTCCAAAGGGTAGCGCATCCGCGAAGGCAAACATTGACTCAGGTCAAGATTGGACGCCGATGTGATCCAGATAGGCCCGCGTGGCATCCTGAACGCGGCGAAAGCGGTCACCGCCCAGTTTCTTGCCGCCATACCAGCGCGTCACGATAATTACGTGATTTTTCAGCCCGGAGCGTTCGATCATCCGAAGGATCACCATGCCCGCGCCGCTTTCTCCGTCATCAGCTTTCAACGCGCCGGTCGGCAAGACCGCAGCCCAGGTGTTGTGGGTGGCCTTGGCATAGCTCTTGTCGGATTTCAAATCGTTCAAAACGGCGTCGATTTCAGCCCGCGTCGTGACCTGCGCCCCGGACACCGCGTATTTCGAGCCGCGATCCGTCATGACAACACCCAAGCATGTAAGTTCGGTCATTGGGACAAACCCAACTGCTCTGCTGTTTCCCGCACAATCTGCACACGTTGTGCATTTGGTGGGTGGGTTCCCAAAAACCTGTCACCGGGATCCGGGATGCGATCAAAGAACCTTGCCCCGACCAACGGATTGTATCCCGCATTATACGTGATGATGGTTCCCAACTGGTCTGCCTCCAGCTCAAAGTCTTTCACATAAGCCTGAACGCCGACCTGCGCGCCCAGCTTTTGCGCCTCTTCAATGGCGGCGGCGTCCCCGCCGCGCAACTCTGCCACCCGCCCGAACTCAGCCGCGCTGGCGCTGGCGATTTCACTCTGCCTGGCGATGTGTCCCAACACGTGGTGGGCTGCTTCATGCCCCATGACAAACGCCAGTTCATCCGCGTTCTGGGTGGATTCGATCATCGAGCGGGTGAATATGATCACCGGCTGCTTGTTTTCATCCAGCGTCTGGAATGCATTGACCGAAGCCTGTGGGTTCAAGTCGACAAGAATCCGAAAGTCGCAATTCTGCCCGGTCGTCTGTTTCAGACACTGTCTGCGGGCTTCCGCCCCAACGGCCCGACTGACCTCTCGGAAGGTTTGCACCATCGGTTCGGCCTCTGGCTCATCCCCCCGCCATTCCTCGGCGGGTTGGACGCGCAAGGCCCCCTCTCCACATGCCGCAAGCAGCAGGGACAGCAAAAAAACAAACCATCTGTGCATGTCATATCCTTTGAGACCGAATGGCCGTGATTTCAACATAGTACGCCCGTGCCGGCGAAACCACACCGCCGGTTCAACGAACGGCTTGCATTGCGCCCCGGCGGCTTGCACTCTGGCCTCATGTTTACGATTGAGCATGAATTCGACTCGACGGTCATTACGCTTGTGGACGAAGGTGAACAACCTTTGCAGGAAGATGTGGTGATCAACAATTTCGCGGAATGCGTCACGCTGGAACAACTTGATCCCCGCACCGATCAAATACAGAAGATCACGTTGTCGCCCGAGCAGGTGCGGGATCTGGCGGCCGCGCTGGATCTGCCCGAAGGTGTTTATCAAATTCGCGAAACCGGACCTCAGGGGTCATAGGAAAACAGCTTTATCCGTGCGGCTTGCCCCTGCTTCAGCGTCAGGGTCGAGGGCGCGACGCCAAGACATTCTGCAAGCAGCAACTGCACGGCCCTGTTGGCCTTGCCGTTTTCCGGCGGGGCCGTAACGGATACCTTGATCTGCCCGTCTTCGACGCTCACCCGATCGCGGGCCGCCTTGGGCGTCACCTTCAGTTTGAACACGGCCCCGGCCTGCGCCATCGCGCTGAGATCCGGCAGATCGCGCAGTTTGGGTTTCGCCATTGTCTCCTCTTTTTTTCTCAAAGTCTTGCACGAAGCACGTCGTAATGAAATTGATCCACGCAATCCATTGGCGTGCCCTTGAAACGGGCAGAATACCGACCAAGATACAGAGTCCCGATGTAAAGGAAGTTAACATATGTCCCTGAAAAACCCCGCCGCTCTGGAGTTTTTGCAGTCGCGCCGGTCCCGGCCGGCCAAGACACTGGTTGCTCCGGCCCCAACCCGGGAAGAGTTGCTGCCGTTGCTGACGGCCGCAGCCCGCAGCCCCGATCACGGCAAACTGGAGCCCTGGCGATTTATCGTTCTGGAAAAGGGCGCCATGCCACGCCTGGCGACCCTGACCGAGGTCTGTGGACAAAGGCTGAACAAAAGCCCGGAAGACATCGCCAAGGCGCGCAGCCAGTTCGATATGGGGCATCTGGCCGTCGCGGTCATCGAGGTTCGCAAACAATCCGAAAAGATTCCGGCCATCGAACAATCCTACTCTGCTGGCGCGGTCTGTCTGGCGCTGCTGAATGCCGCGCTGGCTGCGGGCTGGGGCGCCAATTGGCTGTCGGGTTGGCAAACACATGATCGCGAATTCTGTGTCGATGCTTTCGGGCTTGCCGAAAACGAACGCGTGGCCGGTTTGATTCATATCGCCACCGAGGGAGCGACCCCTCCGGAACGCCCCCGGCCCGACGTGGCCGCGTTGACAGAGTGGGTTACGGAATGATCATCCTGAACGCCTTTTTCAGCGCACTTGGCCAGACCGGAGACCCCAGGTTTCGCGCCGTATTGCTGCGCGGCGTGGGTCTGACCATTCTGCTGCTGGTTCTGGCCTGTGCAGGTGCGATCTGGTTGATCAACTGGCTGTCAGGCAGCGAAATCTCACTGCCGTTTGTGGGGGCTGTGCCGTGGCTGAACGACGTTCTGAACTATTCCGGTATCGTGCTCGTCCTGATCCTGCCCGTTTTTCTGATGGTGCCGGTCGCGTCGGCCATCACCTCGATCTTTCTGGACGAGGTGGCACAGGCGGTTGAGGACAAGCATTTTCCGGCGTTGCCGCCCGCACAGCGCATCCCGGCCTCAGAGGCGCTTATGGACGGTCTCAGCTTCCTTGGCGTTCTGATTGTGGCAAACCTGCTGGCGCTGATCCTCTATGCGATTTTCACCCCGCTTGCGCCTTTCATCTTCTGGGCGATGAACGGATTCTTGCTGGGGCGTGAATATTTTACCCTTGCCGCGATGCGAAGGATCGGGCGCGATGGCGCGCGCAAGCTGCGGGCCAAACATTCAACGACGATCTGGGTGGCGGGCACATTGATGGCCATTCCGCTTTCAGTGCCGCTGGTGAACCTGGTGATCCCGATCATCGGGGCCGCCACGTTCACCCATATCTATCATGCCTTGTCAGGCCAAAAGGCCTGACGGGGATTACCTTGGCTCCAACTGGTTCAGCCAGTCGAAATCCCGCACCGAGATCACGCCCGACAGGATGATTCCAGAGATGATCGCCCACAGAACCACAGAGATACCGGTGGTGATCCACATCTTTCTTTTCATGTGATGCACTTCCGGCGCGCCCGCATGCGTGCCGGGAACGATGTCACCCAGATCGCCCTGGGTTTTGATGCGAATGGGCAGCACCACCAACAACGTCATGAACCAGATGACGGCAAACAACACCAGCGCGGCAGTAATGGTCATTTCAGGCCCTCCGGGGCTGGGGGTTATACCTGCTCCAGCTCGACCAGGCAGCCGTTGAAATCCTTGGGGTGCAGAAACAGAACCGGTTTACCATGCGCACCGATCTTGGGCTCACCTGATCCCAGAACACGGGCTCCGGTCGCTTTCAGATGATCACGGGTCGCGATGATATCCTCGACCTCGTAACATACATGGTGGATGCCGCCGGCCGGGTTCTTTTCCAAAAACCCGTTGATCGGGCTGTCGTCACCCAGCGGATACAGAAGTTCGATCTTGGTGTTGGGCAGTTCAATGAACACGACCGTGACACCATGATCCGGCTCGTCCTGCGGCGCGCCGACTTTGGCGCCCAGCGCGTTGCGGTATTGCTCGGACGCCGCATCAAGATCCGGTACGGCGATGGCGACGTGGTTCAGACGTCCAATCATGTCTCACTCCTGCTGTCCTGCGTTGCATGGGTTATGGGGGCTGATCCGCCAAAGGACAAGTGCGCCAAATCGCGCGTTAACGTCGTGTTAGCCAGAAGTTCCTAGCGTGAAGCATCTGCTGCATAGGAGAGCTGCCATGGACGATTCGGGCCTACTTGCCACCACCACCGCCGCGCCCACCGCGACTCGACCCTTGCTGGGTCAGACCATATTGGTTGTCGAAGACAGCCGGTACGCTTGCGATGCCATCCGCCTGATGTGCCTACACAGCGGCGCGCGCATTCGCCGTGCGGATTGCCTGAAATCGGCCCGAAGGCATCTACAGATCTATCGGCCTTCGGTCATTCTGGTCGATATGGGCCTGCCGGACGGTTCCGGCGCCGACCTGATCGCCGAATTGGCCGAGGCCACGCCCCGTATCAGTGTCATCATGGGCCTTTCGGGCGATGACGGCAGCGAAGACATGGCTCTGGCGGCCGGCGCGGATGGGTTTTTGTCCAAGCCGCTAAAATCAATGTCACATTTTCAAAAATCCATTCTGGAACGCCTGCCAGAGGACCGGCGGCCCAGCGGGCTTCATGCCGTGCGCGATGAAATCATCCGCCCTGACCCTCTGGCCTATCAGGACGACATGGCCCATATCGCCGATGTGCTCGCTGGTCCCAACGATCACCGCACATTGGACTACGCCGCACAGTTCCTGCACGGCGTCGCGCGCGAGGCAAATGACAGGCCCTTGGCGGAAGCAGCGCGAAAGCTGGCATTGTCACGCGCGAACGGGACGCCGATCATGGCGCAGGCGGCGCAGGTTGCCGGGATGGTGCAGAACCGACTGGAACAGCGAGAGGCGCTTTGAAATGGTGACAGCCTATTTCATCACTGCAACCCTTTTGTGCATCTGGCTGTACCGCCAAACACGGCAGGCCGCGCGTTCCATCCGCGTCAACCGAACCAATCTGAAAGATCCGCTGGACTGACACAGGCTGCCTGCGTGCAAAAAAAACCGCCCGCGATACGCGGGCGGATTTTTTTACTGGTCCTGAGGGATAATGCGAAGACCCAGCTCCATCAACTGATCCGAGGTCGGGTCCGAAGGTGCGTCCATCATCAGATCTTCGGCACGCTGGTTCATCGGGAACATCATGACTTCGCGGATATTGGCCTCATCTGCCAACAGCATCACGATCCGGTCGATACCAGCCGCGCATCCACCGTGTGGCGGGGCGCCGTAGTGGAAGGCATTGAACAGGGCACCAAAGCGGGATTTCACTTCATCCTCGCCATAGCCCGCCAGTTCAAAGGCCTTCAGCATGATTTCCGGCTTGTGGTTCCGGATCGCGCCTGAAACCAGCTCGTACCCGTTGCACGCCAGATCATACTGGTAGCCGCGCACATCCAGCGGGTTGCCCTGCAACGCCTCCATACCGCCCTGCGGCATCGAGAACGGGTTGTGCTCAAAGTCGATCGCGCCGGTTTCTTCGTCTTGCTCATAGATCGGGAAGTCCACGATCCAGGCAAAGGCAAAACGGTCTTTTTCGGTCAGGTTCAATTCCTCACCGATCACGTCACGCGCCTTGCCGGCAACCTTTTCAAAGGCTTTTGGCTTGCCGCCCAGGAAGAAGGCTGCATCGCCGACACCCAGACCCAGTTGCTGACGGATTGCCTCGGTGCGTTCGGGGCCGATGTTCTTGGCCAGCGGTCCCGCAGCCTCCATCCCTTCACCCTGATCGCGCCAGAAGATATAGCCCATGCCTGGCAGACCCTCTTTCTGGGCAAAGGCGTTCATGCGGTCGCAGAACTTGCGGCTGCCGCCGCCCGGCGCGGGGATCGCGCGGATCTCGGTGCCTTCCTGTTCAAGCAGCTTGGCGAAGATCGCGAAACCGGAACCGCGGAAATGCTCGGATACCACCTGCATCTTGATGGGGTTCCGCAGGTCCGGCTTGTCGGTGCCGTACCACAGCGCCGCGTCCTTGTAGGAAATTTGCGGCCAGTCCTGATCAACCTTGCGACCGCCGCCAAATTCTTCGAACACGCCGGTCAGAACAGGTTGAATGACGTCGAACACGTCCTGCTGCTCTACAAAGGACATCTCGAGATCCAGCTGGTAGAAGTCGGTGGGCGACCTGTCTGCCCGTGGATCTTCGTCCCGGAAACAGGGTGCAATCTGGAAATACTTGTCGAAGCCCGACACCATGATCAGCTGCTTGAACTGCTGCGGGGCTTGCGGCAAGGCATAGAATTTGCCCGGATGCAGGCGCGAAGGCACCAGGAAGTCGCGCGCGCCTTCGGGCGACGAGGCGGTGATGATCGGCGTCTGATACTCGCGAAAGCCCTGATCCCACATCCGTTTACGCATGGACGCAACCACGTCCGAGCGCAAGGTCATGTTCCGTTGCATCGCCTCGCGGCGCAGGTCCAGATAGCGATAGCGCAGGCGGGTTTCCTCGGGGTACTCCTGTTCGCCAAATACCATCAGCGGCAATTCGTCGGCGGCCCCCAGAACTTCCAGTTCGCGTACGTAAACCTCGATCTCGCCGGTGGGCAGTTTCGGGTTCACCAGGTCCGGGTCACGGGCTTTGACGGTGCCGTCGATACGGATGCACCATTCGGACCGCACCTTTTCCAGCTCGGCAAAGGCGGCGCTGTCGCCGTCGCACAGGATCTGGGTTACGCCGAAATGGTCGCGAAGATCGATGAACAGCACGCCCCCATGATCTCGAACCCGATGCACCCAACCGGACAGGCGGACGGTTTCACCGACATTGGCGGCGGTCAGAGCGGCGCAGGTGTGGCTGCGATAGGCGTGCATGGATCATATCCCTTCGGGCGCAGAATTCGTCGCGCCGATACACCCTGTCAGGCTTGGAAAGTCAAGGCGGGTCGCCCCGTCAAAACGGCCTTTGCACATTGCCTGAGTAGAAATAGACGCCCAGCCCCACCGCAAAGATGATATTGCCCGCTATTGCATGCAGCAGCACCGCATAAAAGAAGGAGCCCCGCTGCCGGTAGGCCCATGTGAACAGCAGCCCGCCCGCGAATGTCATGAGGGCGACGATCCAGCTCCAATACATCAGATGCGCGAACGAGAATATGGCCGCATTCAGCAGATAGGCCGCGCGCCCCTCGGGCAGGATCGCGTGATAGCGGCGAAAGAACAAAGGGCGGAACAGCAGCTCTTGCGGCAGGGCCGACAGCAATGGATAGCCGACCCAGATGAACGCCAGCATCTCGGGCCGGTGCACAAGCAGGAAGAACGCGGCCTCCGGGCGCGTGATCTGAATCAACCCAACACAAAAGGCAGCCACGATAGCAGAAAACAGAGCCACCTCGCGCAGGGTCCAGTTGGCCCAGTCATAACGAAGCTCGGCCCATTGAAACCCGGGCGTCCGGTGCAGCAGCACGATACCAAGCCCGGTCAGCGCAAACAGCGCCGGAAACATCCAGTTCGGAGGGAAAAGAACAGCGATCAGCAGCGGCAAGCCAATATAGAACAGGCCAAATTCCAGCCGCAGCCGTCGCAATGCAACCGGCGGTCCGATCATCATGCTGTTTTTTGTCACCCGTCTATCAGCTCCACCTCGATCAGTCCGCGCAGTGAATTTCCGATCCGCACAGTTTGCGCATTTTTCAGGTCGGTCAAGGTCAGCACGGCTTCGGTGACTGCTTTGTTTTCCAGCAGTTCTTCGCGCAGTATCCCCGGCAAGAGCCCACAGGACAAAGCGGGCGTCAGAACCCGGCCATCAGGCATTTCCAGAAACAGGTTCGTGATGGTGCCTTCACAAAGCTCATCCAGTTCATTCAAGAACAACAGTTCGTCCACCCCTTCGGGCAGCGTTGCGCGCGCGGAATCATAGAGCGCACGGCGCGTGGTCTTGTGACGCAACCACAGGTCATTTGAAGCCAGACGCTGATCCGACAGAGCGACGCGCCAGGTTCTGGGATTGTCCACCAGTTCGCCGGTCGACAGATCGAACGAGCCCGACACATCCAGCGTAAGGCGGCAACGCAGCGGGGTGTCACAAGCAGCGCCATTCAGTCGGGCGGTCGCTTCATCGGGGTTGAAAGGAATCTCGAACACCCGCGCAGTACGGGCCATTCGTGCAAGATGGCGGTCCAGCCTGACAAAGCCCTGATCCGGGCAGAAGGCCAGTGTTTCAATCAGGCTGAAATCAGGTTCAGCTGGCGGGCGAAGCGGGCTTTCCATAACGCCTCCTCATACTCTGACGGGGCGGTGCTGTCCCAAACGACACCGCCGCCTACGTTCAGAGTGGCCTGATCATCCTCAAGCATCAAGGTGCGGATGGCCACGTTGAACTCGGACCGACCATCCGGCGCGGCCCAGCCAATCGTCCCGCAATAGATGTCGCGCGCCCATGGCTCCAGTTCCGCCAGAATTTCCATCGCGCGGATCTTGGGGGCTCCGGTGATCGACCCGCAGGGAAACAGTGCTGTCAGTATTTCACCCAACCCCACGCATTTGTGCAGCTGCGCCCGCACCAGCGAGACCATCTGATGTACGGTGGCATAGGTTTCCACCCGGAACAGGTCAGGCACATGAACGGATCCGGGCAGCGCGACGCGGCTGATATCGTTGCGCAGCAAATCAACAATCATCAGGTTCTCGGCCCGATTCTTTTCGTCCGCGCTCAGAAAAGCCCGGCGGCGCGCATCCTCATCCGGGTCTTCACTGCGCGGTTGCGTGCCCTTCATCGGCCGGGTTTCGATCCTCCCACCCTCATCGGTGCGGAAAAACAACTCCGGCGAGCGGCTGAGCAGATCGGGCAGCCCATCCTGCTGCACCAGTGCTCCGTGGCCCACCGGCTGCCCCGCCGCCAGCGCGGCATAGAGCGTTTCGCTGTTGCCCGAGACGGTCAGATCAATCGGAAAGGTCAGGTTGGCCTGATAGATGTCGCCGGCACCAATGGCGTCATGCACGGCGCTGAAGGCCTTGCCATATCGCGCTTCATCCCATCGCGGCCGGAATGCGCCCACTTCGCCCGCAGGCGACGGAAGGGCGACCCGATCCGGTGCATCATAGACCCCAAAGCACAACAAAGGCAGGCGTCGTTCTTCCGGCAAAAGACCGTTGAGCCGGGGTTCAAGCGCATAGCCCAGCTCGTAACTGGCATACCCTGCCAGCCAGGCACCAGCTGCGCGCGCCTCGTCCAATGCCGCCAGAGCCTGGGGCACGTCCTCCGCCACATCCGCGCAGATCACCTGAGACGGACGCTGAAACCGGGTTCCTCGCCCGGCCGGTCCCTGATCGAAACGAATACGCACTTGCATCCTCATTTGCCGTGAGGGGCCGTATAGAGAATACTCTGCCAAGTGAAAGAGGGGAAAGCGGCAATTTCGCCCCTGTTTCCGATACCTCTTGCACCTTTTTGCGCGGTCCCTATAACGCAGGACAATTTGGGCGCTGGGGCGGTGCCCTGACTCGCGGACAATCGAAGGAACAAGGCCATGCCGAGAAGAACCGACATCCAGTCGATCATGATCATTGGGGCGGGCCCCATTGTTATCGGTCAGGCCTGTGAATTCGACTATTCCGGTGCTCAGGCCTGCAAGGCCCTGCGAGAGGAAGGATACCGGGTCATTCTGGTGAACTCGAACCCGGCGACGATCATGACCGACCCCGGTCTAGCCGACGCCACCTATATCGAGCCGATCACACCCGAAGTGGTCGCCAAGATCATCGAGAAAGAACGCCCTGACGCCCTGTTGCCCACCATGGGCGGACAGACCGGCCTGAACACCTCGCTGGCACTGGAAGAAATGGGTGTGCTGGAAAAATTCGGCGTCGAGATGATCGGCGCCAAGCGCGATGCCATCGAAATGGCCGAAGACCGCGCCCTGTTCCGCGAGGCGATGGACCGGCTGGGCATCGAAAACCCCAAGGCCGAGATCGTTACCGCCCCCAAGGACGAGAGCGGCAAGAAAGACCTGGATGCCGGTGTGGCGCTGGCCCTTGAAACCCTTGAAACCGTGGGGCTTCCTGCCATCATCCGCCCGGCCTTTACACTGGGCGGCACCGGTGGCGGCGTGGCGTATAACCGCGAGGATTACATCCATATTTGCCGCTCGGGTATGGATGCCTCGCCCGTAGGTCAGATCCTGATCGACGAAAGCCTTCTGGGCTGGAAAGAATACGAAATGGAGGTGGTGCGCGACACTGCCGACAACGCCATCATCGTGTGTTCCATCGAAAACGTCGATCCGATGGGCGTGCATACGGGTGACTCGATCACCGTGGCCCCTGCCCTTACGCTAACCGACAAAGAATACCAGATCATGCGCAATCACTCGATTGCCGTGCTGCGTGAAATCGGTGTCGAAACCGGCGGCTCAAACGTGCAATGGGCGATCAATCCGGTCGATGGCCGCATGGTCGTGATCGAGATGAACCCGCGCGTGTCGCGCTCGTCGGCGCTGGCATCCAAGGCCACCGGTTTCCCGATCGCGAAGATCGCTGCGAAACTGGCCGTGGGTTACACGCTGGACGAACTGGACAACGACATCACCAAGGTCACACCGGCTTCGTTCGAACCGACCATCGACTATGTCGTGACAAAAATTCCGAAATTCGCCTTCGAGAAGTTCCCCGGTTCCGAGCCCTACCTGACCACCGCGATGAAGTCGGTGGGCGAGGCGATGTCGATTGGCCGTACGATCCACGAATCGATGCAAAAGGCACTGGCCTCGATGGAATCGGGCCTGACCGGCTTTGATGAGGTCGAAATCCCCGGCCTGAACGTGGGCCTCTGGGACGAGGCCGACGACAAGGCCGCCGCGATCAAGGCGATCAGCCAGCAGACACCTGACCGCCTGCGCACCATTGCGCAAGCGATGCGCCATGGCCTGAGCGATGACGAGATTTTCGGCGTCACCAAGTTCGACCCTTGGTTTCTGGCCCGTATCCGCGAGATCGTCGAGGCCGAGCGTCAACTCCGCAAGGACGGCCTGCCGGTCACCGAGGACGGCATCCGCAAGCTGAAAATGCTGGGCTTCACCGATGCGCGTCTGGGCAAGCTGACGGGCCGTGACGAGGACAACGTCCGCCGAGCGCGCCGCAATCTGGGCGTTTCAGCGGTGTTCAAACGCATCGACACCTGCGCGGCCGAGTTCGAGGCGCAGACACCTTACATGTATTCGACCTACGAAGCGCCCATGATGGGCGAGGTCGAATGCGAGGCGCGCCCGAGCGACCGCAAAAAGGTCGTCATTCTTGGCGGCGGCCCAAACCGCATCGGTCAGGGCATCGAGTTCGACTATTGCTGCTGCCACGCCTGCTTCGCGCTGACCGAAGCGGGTTATGAAACCATCATGATCAACTGCAACCCCGAGACGGTTTCGACCGATTATGACACTTCGGATCGCTTGTATTTCGAGCCGCTGACCTTTGAACACGTCATGGAAATCCTGACGAAGGAACAGGAAAACGGCACGCTGCACGGCGTCATTGTTCAGTTTGGCGGTCAAACTCCGCTGAAACTGGCCAACGCGCTTGAAGCCGAGGGCATCCCGATCCTGGGCACCACGCCCGACGCGATCGACCTGGCCGAAGATCGCGAACGTTTCCAGGCACTTGTCAACGAACTGGGGCTGAAACAGCCCAAGAACGGCATCGCCTCGACCGACGCGCAGGCGCTGGAGATTGCAGAAGAGATCGGCTTTCCGCTGGTGATCCGCCCGTCCTACGTTCTGGGCGGCCGCGCGATGGAGATCGTGCGCGACATGGACCAGCTGAAACGCTACATCAACGAGGCCGTGGTGGTCTCGGGCGACAGCCCCGTTCTGCTGGACAGCTATCTGGCTGGCGCGGTCGAGCTGGACGTGGACGCGCTGTGCGACGGCACCGATGTGCATGTGGCAGGCATCATGCAGCATATCGAAGAGGCCGGCGTGCACTCGGGCGACTCGGCCTGTTCGCTGCCGCCCTATTCGCTGTCGAAAGAGATCATCGCGCAGATCAAAGATCAGGCGTTCAAGCTGGCCAAGGCGCTGAACGTTGTCGGCCTGATGAATGTTCAGTTCGCGATCAAGGATG
Source organism: Ruegeria sp. A4 (assembly GCF_056543025.1). NCBI lineage: Bacteria > Pseudomonadati > Pseudomonadota > Alphaproteobacteria > Rhodobacterales > Roseobacteraceae > Ruegeria > Ruegeria sp. A4. The sequence continues at coordinate 1,651,282 of NZ_JBQGAW010000001.1, forward strand.
ACGAGATCTACCTGATCGAGGTCAACCCGCGCGCTTCGCGCACCGTGCCGTTCGTGGCAAAGGCCACCGACAGTGCGATTGCGTCCATCGCCGCGCGTGTCATGGCAGGCGAAAAGCTGGCGAGCTTCCCGCAGCGTCCGCCCTACAAGACCGTGGACGACACCAAGATCGCAGATCAGATGACGCTGGCCGACCCGGACATGCCATGGTTCTCGGTGAAAGAGGCGGTCCTGCCCTTCGCCCGTTTTCCGGGCGTCGATACCATCCTGGGCCCGGAAATGCGCTCGACCGGCGAGGTCATGGGCTGGGACCGCGATTTTCCGCGCGCCTTCCTCAAGGCGCAGATGGGCGCGGGCATGGTGCTGCCGACCTCGGGCCGCGCCTTCATTTCGATCAAGGATGCCGACAAGGGCGCGGCGATGCTCGAGGCCGCACAGGTTTTGGTCGAACAAGGCTTCACGCTGGTCGCCACCCGCGGCACGCAAAGCTGGCTGGCGGAACAGGGTGTGCCATGCGACGTGGTCAACAAGGTCTATGAGGGCCGCCCGGACGTGGTCGACATGCTGAAAGACGGTCAGGTTCAACTGCTGATGAACACCACCGAAGGCGCGCAGGCCGTCGAGGACAGCAAGGCCATCCGGTCCATCGCGCTTTATGACAAGATCCCGTATTACACCACGGCCGCCGCAAGTCATGCTGCCGCTCTGGCGATCAAGGCGCAGGCCGAAGGGGATGTCGAGGTGAAGTCGTTACAGGGCTAACCCGCCTGAGCCACAATTGGCTCATCAGTGAACGAAAAGAGGCGCGCCCGTTGACCTGAACTCAACGGGCGCGCATTTCGTTCAGGCATAAGGAGAATGAAACAATGCGCACATTTCTGGTTCTCGCAATCTTCACTGCACTGGCCGCCTGTGACGTGCCGTTTGTTCCTTTGATCTAACCTGATTGGACCCAGCTTTTCAGCTGGACCCACAAGAGGCCAGTGTTCAGGCTGCCAGCGCCTCGCGTTTTTCATCGCGAGCAAAGAAGAGCAGGTAGAACACCGGCGCGGCGACCATTGTCAGGACGGTCGCAAAAGCCAGCCCGCCCATGATCGTCACCGCCATCGAGACGAAGAACGCATCGGTCAGCAGCGGCGCCATGCCCAGAATGGTCGTGATCGCAGCCAGCATCACCGGGCGCAAACGCGAGACCGAGGCTTCGACGATGGATTCGCGCAGGGGTTTGCCCGTGGCGCGAACCAGGTCGATCTCTTCCACCAGCACGATGCCGTTCTTGATCAGCATGCCCGACAGGCTGAGCAGGCCCAGAAGGGCTGTAAAGGTGAAGGGCAGCCCAGTTCCCAACAGGCCGATGACGACGCCGTTGACCGACATCGGAACCAGCAGCCAGATGATGATCGGCTGACGGATCGCGTTGAACAGCAGGACCGAGATCAGCACCATGATCAGCAGGCTCAGCGGCAACTGTTTACCCAGGCTTTCCTGCGCGTCGCGCGAGTTTTCGAACTCACCGCCCCACTCCATCTTGTAGCCCGGTGGCAGTTCGATGGCCTCGATGGCGTCCCGAACTTCGGCGTGTACCTGAGCCGCCGTCAGGTCGGGCGGGATGTCCGCGCCGACAGTGATGGTCAGTACACGATCGCGGCGATGAACCAGCGTATTGAGGGATTTGTACTCGAATCCATCGACCATCTGTTCGATTGGTACAAATTTCCCGGACTGGTCCGAATACACCACCTGATCGACGATGGAATAATCTCCGTCCGCCGGACGACGCAGGATGATGGGGATCAGGCGGTCACGTTCCCGCAGCACACCGCCCGTGATGCCATCGGTCGAAAATTGCAGCGTGGCCGCAATATCTTCGCGCGTGACGCCCGCGGTTTGGGCCCGTTCCGTGGCATAGATCGGCTGCACCGCCAGTTCCTGTTCGCGCCAGTCATGATGAACGAGCAGGGCGTTGGGCGACGCCGCCGCCATGCGCTGCACGGCCTCGTCCGCAAGTTGTCGCAGTACCACCGGATCGCTGCCCGAGAACCGGGCCTGGATCGGATCGCCGCCGCCGGGGCCAAACACCAGGCGCTTGGTTCCGAACTCGCCTTCGGGGAACTGGACCGACCCGAACGCTTCCAGATCCGCTTGCAAGGCCGGGATGTCATCCAGACTTTCCGTGCGGATGATCATGTGACCATAGCTCGGGTTCGGTTTCTCTGCCGAATAGGTCAGCATGAACCGGGTTGCCCCCTGACCGACAAATGTCGTGACCGAAACCACGTCATCGCGTTGGGTCAGCCAATCTTCGAACACCGCCATGTCCTGTGCCGTGCGGGCAATCGGCGTGCCCTGAGGCAGCTTGTAATGCACAAAGAACAAAGGCGTGTTCGAGTTGGGGAAGAATTGTTGTTTCATCAACCCGAACCCGGCATAGCACGCAACGGTTACGCCGATGAGACCCGCAACAACCAGCCACCGGAAACGGAGCGCAAACCGCAGGATCGCGCCATATGTGCGGAACAGGATGCCCCCGTAGGCGTCGATCTCACCCTCCTTGCCCTGCTTGAAGAAATAGTGCCCAAGCAAAGGCGTGACCGTGATGGCAAGTATCCAGCTGAGCAGCAGCGAAATGCCGATCACCGCAAACAGGGAAAACAGAAACTCGCCCGTTGCGTCGGGGCTAAGACCGATGCCTGCAAAGGCCATGATACCGATTACGGTGGCCCCAAGCAGCGGGATCTGGGTTTTCGACGCCACATCTTCAGCGGCATCGCGCGAGGACTTGCCGCGCAACATCGCGATCTGCATCCCTTCGGCAACCACGATGGCGTTGTCCACCAACATCCCCATGGCAATAATCAGGGCCCCGAGTGAAATTCGCTCCATCTCGATCGAAAACAGCGACATGAACAGAAGCGTGCCGACTACGGTCAGCAACAGGGTCGAACCGACGACGATGGCCGCGCGCCAGCCCATGAAGATTCCCAGTACGGCGACCACGATGGCCACTGACATGGCCAGATTCACCAGAAAGTCGTTCGAGGCCTGCTCGACCACCACATGTTGCTGGTAGATCGGCAGAATATCGACACCGAAGGGGATATTCGCATCCAGCTCGGCAAATTTGGCGTCAGCCCGCTTGCCGACCTCGACGATGTTTTCCGTCGCCAGACCGGCGATGCCGAGGGTAAAGGCTTCGGTCCCGTTATAGCGGATCATGATGTCCGGATCGTTCTGACGGGCGCGATAGACATCGGACATGTCGAACAGGTTGATCACCTGCCCTTGCGAGCCGACAGACAGGCCCGCAATGGCCGAGACACTGTCCGAACCCTCGGCCGTCAGAATGGTGGTACGGGCATCTTCAGACCGCAAAGACCCCGAGGAATTCACCGAATCCGCGTTGGCTATGGCTTCGTTGATCGCTTGCAGCGGGACGTTCTGATTCACCGAGATCGCCAGATCGGGCTCTACAAAAATCGCCTCGTCCGGCAGGCCCTGAACCTCGACATCGGCGACGCCGTCCACGGTCAGCAGTTCGCGACGCAGAAACGTTGCCAGTTCATGCTTTTCGGCGTCCGAAAACCCTTCGGCGGTCACCGCATAGAACAGGCCGAACACATCACCGAACCCGTCATTCACATAGGGTTGGCTGACACCCGACGGAAGCCCGCGGGCGGCATCGCGCACCTTGGCCCGCAGGCGGGTCCAGATATCGGGCAGTTCGGTCCCGTCGTAGGTCGACTTGATTTCTACTTCGATCAGCGATTGTCCGGGTTGGTTGACCGAGGTGATGACGTCCACCTCGCCCATCTGCTGGATCGCGGATTCAAGGGGTTCGGACACTTCAAGCGCCACCTGTTCCGCCGTGGCACCGGGATATTGCGTGGCGATGACCGCGTTCTTGATGGTGAAAGCCGGGTCTTCCAAACGACCAAGCGACGTGAATCCCCAGATGCCACCAAAGAGGGCAATGAGGATGATCAGCCATGTGTAAAGCGGTCGATCAATCGAGGCGCGCGCGATGTTCATCTGCCTGCCCCTCAGTTCGCGAAGCCGGTGAAACGGCGCACGGGCTGACCGTCTGTCAGCACAGCACCGCCAGCCACAACAACTTCGTCACCGTCGGACAAGCCTTTCAACACCCGAACATCGCCCGACTGCGTGGGTTCGATTGTCACCGGAACGCGGCGGACCGTGCCTTCATCCGCACCAGCCGGAGAGAACACCATGACGCTCAGCTCACCTGTTGCATCCGCGATGACGGCCGTCGCCGGCACGATGATGCCTGTGCGCTCGTCCTGGACCTTTACGTTGACGGTGACGGACGAGCCGGGAAGAATTTGCAGCCCCTCGGGTGGGGTCAGGCCGAACTGAATGCGGAAGGTCTGCCCGACGCTTGAGGTTTCAGCGTCGAATTCACGGATTTCCAGCGGGAAGACTTCATCGCTTACGGGGAATTTGGCGGTGATGGTGATGTCGTCGTTCTGGCCCGAGCGTTGAAACAGGATCTCGGGCACATCCACCTCGATGCGCAATTCGGACATGTCGTGGATGCGGACGATCGGCGTGCCGGCCGATACGGTGGTGAAAGCCTCGACCGCGCGGCTGGAGACCAGCGCGTCGAATGGCGCGGTCAGAGTCGCGTGTTCCAGTTCGTATTCGGCATCGCGCAGTGCGATCGCGGCCAGTTGCGCTTCGGTCTCTGCGTCATCGACCGCCACCTGGCTGGCCGTAGTACCCCGCAAACGCGACAGGCGTGCGACGGTGCGGTCGGCCTGTTCCTTTTGCAGCTGCGCCCGTTCGAGCCGCAGTTCGAACGGCTCCTGATCCAGTCGCGCAATCAGGCCGCCTTTGGGGATGACAAACCCTTCGTTGACCGGCATTTCGACGATCTGACCGGCGACCTGAAAGGCAAGATCGACCGTCTGCCGCGCGGCAACACGACCGAAGAACTGGCGGGTGAAGCCGGGCGTCGTTTCGTGCACCTGCATCAGCTTGACCGGTTTCGGAGTATCTTGAGCGGCAATCGGAGTTGCCAAAACGGCCAGTGCAAGGCCCAGAGAGGTCAGGAGTTTCATTTCTTCAGTCCCTCGGGAATTCCCGTTTTCAAAACGTTGTCACGGATTTTGCGCGCCAGTCGCGCGAATTCGGCTGTTTCTTCGTCGTTCAGGCCCGAGGCCCTGTGAAACAGGTCTCCGGCCTCGGCCACCAGCATGTTGCGGGATTCTTCGCCACGCTCGGTCAGCACCAGCAACCAGGCGCGGCGGTCTTCGGGGTCACGCTCGCGCGTGAGATAGCCGGCTTTTTCCAGCGAATCCGCCGTGGCGGTGATTGTGGACGGTACACTCAGCATATCCGCAGCCAGAACCCCCATGCGTTTCGGCTGATCCAGCTTGATCAGCATGTGGCATTCGGGGTGGCTCAGGTCGGTTTCGATGCTGTCGAATGTCTCTTCCAGTTTCCAGTACAGGGCATATACCCCCATGATCGCCTGAATCTCGGGGCTGAGGCGGCCAAGCCTGGTGCTGATATCGTCGGGCATCGGGGATCTCCGCGCGTTTGGAGGGGTCATATACTTCAGTTTCTGAACTATTCAAGATATGAAGTTGCGGCTTTGCGCACATTCCCTTAGGTCAACATACCTTGATCAAATCACAACGTGACTGCATTTTGGGCAAATCCGAAACATTCAGGGCTCGCCATGTATACCCCCGCCATCACCGGAACCGGTGTCTTCACGCCTCAGAACGTCATCACCAATGCCGAGCTTGTCGAGGCATTCAACGCTTATGCCGACAAGCAGAACGCCAAGAATGCCGAAGCCATCGCCGCCGGTCAGATGGAGCCGATGCAGCATTCATCGGAAGAGTTCATCGTCAAGGCATCGGGGATCGAAAACCGCTACGTGATGGACAAGAGCGGCGTGCTGGACCCGGACGTGATGCATCCACTGCTGCGGCAGCGCAGCGATGATGAACCCGGCATCATGACCGAAATGGCGGTGGATGCCTGCAACAAGGCGCTGGCACAGGCGGGGCGCACGGCGGCGGATGTTGATCTGGTAATCTGCGCGGCTTCGAACCACGAGCGCGCCTATCCGGCGATTGCGATCGAAATTCAGCAGGAACTGGGGATCAACGGGTTCGGCTTTGACATGAACGTCGCCTGTTCGTCAGCCACGTTCGGCATTCAGGCCGCGGCGGATATGGTGCGGTCGGGATCGGTGCGGGCGGCGTTGGTGGTGAACCCCGAAATCTGCTCGGGTCATCTGGAGTGGCGCGACCGCGATTGCCATTTCATCTTTGGCGATGTGGCGACGGCTACGCTGATCGAACGGATCGAAGACGCACAAGGGCCGCATTTCGAAATCCTGTCGACGCGCTGCGCCACTGCGTTTTCCAACAATATCCGCAACAACAACGGCTTTCTGCGCCGCTCGCGCCCTGACGGGCTGGCCGACCGGCGTGACATGCAGTTCATGCAGAACGGTCGGAAAGTATTCAAGGAAGTACTGCCGATGGTCAGCAAGCATATCAGCGACCACATGGATGCCGAAGGGGTCGGAAACTCTGATCTGAAACGCCTGTGGCTGCATCAGGCCAACAAGACGATGAACGACTTCATCGGCAAGAAAGTTCTGGGCCGCGAACCCGAGCCGGGCGAGCAACCCAACATCCTTCAGGATTATGCCAACACGTCATCTGCGGGGTCGATCATCGCGTTTTCGAAGTATTCCGACGACTTGCAGGAGGGTGATCTGGGCCTGATCTGTTCTTTCGGCGCCGGGTATTCGGTCGGGTCGGTGATCGTGAAGCGCCACGCCTGACGGTTGATCTTGTCTGGCCTAGCCTGCCCCAGCCACTTGAAAGACCTGAAAGGCTGCGCCTTCCGCAGCTTGTATCCGCCCGAGATAGGCCGGGATTTCACCCGCAATCAATCGCGACTGCAAACCACGGCCCTGTGACGCCCAGGACCAGAATTCGGCGCGCGGCGCGGACGTGCAGAGCATGACGTAATCCACGTCCAGCTCGGTCAGACGTGATCCGATCTGGTCGGCGTCCGATCGGAACAGTTCGATCTGCGCCAGAATTCCAGCCTGATTCCGGTGATAATTGCCCGCCAGAACGGAATGGTCGGTATGGCGCAGCACGTTTGCGGCAAAGTCGAAATCAACAAGGACCCTGCCGGCTGGAAGATCACGCAGGGCCGCATAGGCTTCGGGCGTTTTGCAGGATGCCCCCGAATTCTGCTGTGACTGTCGGGCCGGCATCGCGGAAGCGGCAAGGGACGGCCCGGCAAAACGCCCCAGCTGCTCATCGATGCTGGCGCCGGTTTTCGGCGAGATGCAGAGGATGAAAGCAACCATCGCAAACCCTGACAACGCGCGGCGACGGCTTGCATAAGAGCTGTACAGGATACGCAGGATCTGCGCCTGGACAGCCACCAGCGAAACACCCAGGAATGTCATCATTCTGGACTGATACAGGAACACCACCAGGCCGGTCACGATCAGAGCCAGAAACAGGGCGTATTCCAGTCTGAAAGGCGATCTGACTGCAAAGATCAGGGCGGCTGCCATGCACAGGATCGACATCGCGATCAGGGCCAGCGCTTCGCCCCGGTGCAGTTGCAGAATGACGTTGATTTTCTGGGCTTCCGCCACCTGGCTCAGCCAATAGCCGCGCATGTCCTGTGGCAGGGCTTCGATCGGGTTGCTGAGACAATGCGGGGCGAAGCCGTAAGCGCAGGCCAATGTCGCCATACCAACCGCAACGCATGCGCCGATGCGACCCCAAAGTGACCAGCCAGACCCGATCCGGGCCGCAATGCAAAGCCCTGCCGCGGCAACGCTCGCCGGCAATGCCACGCTGAGAGTCAGGGCGTCACAGCTTGGAAACAGAAAGGCCTCGTGTCTCGTTGTTGCAAGGCTGGTCAGCACAAGCGTCAGGACCAACCCGATACCAAACGCCATGGTCCGGCGACGGGTCGGTTCGCCGTTTACGATCCAGTCAATGGTAAAAAACACGGCGACAAGTGCGATCTGCAATATCGATTCGGTGCCTATCGATACCGAAAGCGCCAGGCAGGCACCCAACAACCATCCGGCATATGGTTTGTCCCTGCGCAATGCGAACAACATCAGGGCCGTGGCGAACAGAAGAATCTGAGCATTGTGGTGATCAAACGAAAAATAGTCGAACTTCCGCGAGTGTTCGAGCGCCAACACACCCACAACCAGCGCCGAAACAGCGCCTTCCCGCGCGCCCAAAACGCTGCCCGTCACCGCAAAGGCCCACAAGGTCAGACCCGCCAAAAGTGAGGGCCAGACGAATGCCGTCACCTGAAGGGCCATATCGGGCGGCAAAACCAACCCGAATGTTCCGTATAGCAAGGCAATCGGCGCGTCGATCAATCGAGACCAATGCATCAGCGTACCGCCCTCGGGGCCCAGCCGATACTGATGGCTGTCGAACCAGTCCTGCCCCTGCAACAGATCCTGCACGACCACCCAGCGCATCACGTCATCAGAGCCTTCCTGATGACCACTTAGGGCCATCAACACCAGAAGTGCCGCATAGGCGCATACAAAAAAACGCAGCACCACCCGGTCTGCGAAAATGCTGTATGTTCCCTGCGATTTCTGCATGGTCCACTGCCCTTGACGTTCTTGCCCGCGACGGACCTTACAGGACAGACGTGACTGAATTGAGGCAACAGGCACGGTCAGCGTTTCTGTCTTTTCGAGCATGAAAAGAGGTACGCCGCACAGGCGAAAACTGGCCAGTCATGGGCGCAAAGGTTCCCGACCCCGGCTAGCTGACGCTTTCTTCTTCCAGATGCAGCTTCATCTCGATCAGAACCTGTTGCAGCAAACTGGTTTCTTTCAGCAACCGTTTTGCTTCGTTGACGGTGATGATTCCGTCTTCGATTGCGGCCTGATACTCGGTCATCAACATCGCAAACCGCTGGCTGAGCGCAATGACATCCGAATTGACACCACCGGTGCGGGGGGTAGAGGTGTTGCGATCGCTATAAGACAAGGTGATGTTCTTCAGATCCGCCAAAGCCGACGTCACATGCGGATACGTCGCCGCGTTTTCAAGGCGGGCCACCGCGTCCACTGGCATGAACCGGTCCTCGTGTTCAGCATTGTCGGAATAGTATCGTCCTAAAGTGGCCTTGGATTTCCCTGTAATTTCACACGCGGCTTCGATTCCAACATCCTTGACCAGCGCTTCTGTGTGTTTTTTCAGATAGGCCCCGATATCTGCCATTGTTTTACCTTTGTTACCTGCAAACGCCTGCCCGATGTCCAAACGGGGGAAAGCGTGGGTAAATTTCCCATAACTAAGTCATAATTGAAATGTCATACATTGGCTATCCCTCAGATATGCGGGGGATTTTGTGAGTGAGTGGCGGCAGTTCAAGCCGGTAACGAGTGATTGCAGGGTGATATTGTTAAACCTTGCTGCGTTTTGGCCACATGTTGGCCGACGGCGTCGCTGTTGCAGATGTGGGGGTTCCATCCCCTAGAGCGTAGCTCGGCCTCTGCGAACGCAACGGCGACGTCGCTCCATCAAAACGATTGATATCTTGTTCCTTTTCCCCAAGCGTTTTAGACCCGCGTCATGGCAAAGCTGTATTTCAACTATTCAACCATGAACGCGGGGAAATCGACCGTGTTGCTGCAAGCCTCGCACAACTACCGCGAGCGTGGGATGCAGACCTACCTGATGACCGCGGCCATTGACGGAAGGGCGGGTGCCGGACGGATCGCATCGCGCATCGGCATCTCGGAGGAGGCCGATACCTTCACGCCCGGCGACGATGTCTTCGCGATGATCCGAAACCGTCTGGACGACGGGCCGGTAACCTGCGTGTTCATCGATGAGGCACAGTTCCTGTCCGAAGCTCAGGTCTGGCAGCTGGCCCGGGCGGTCGACGATCTGGACGTACCGGTGCTGGCCTACGGGCTGCGGGTGGATTTTCAGGGCAAGCTGTTTCCCGGATCAGCCGCGCTGCTGGCCCTGGCTGATGAGATGCGCGAGGTCCGCACCATCTGCAAATGCGGACGCAAGGCCACGATGGTGATACGTCAGGACGAAAACGGCAATGCCATCACCGAAGGTGCCCAGGTTCAGATCGGTGGCAACGAGACCTATGTTTCGCTGTGCCGCAAACACTGGCGCGAGGCGGTGGGCGACTAGACCGGGTTGGGCAACGCCTCGCCCGCCACAAAGGCCGCCACGTTATCCAGCGCCATGTGCCCCATGCTGCTGCGTACCTCTTCGGTGGCCGTGCCCAGATGCGGCAGCAGGGTGACGTTGTCCATTTCACAGAGGGCCCGGGGCACTTTGGGTTCAAACTCGTAGACATCCAGCCCGGCCCCGGCAATCTGACCCGATTGCAGCGCCGCGATCAGGGCCGCTTCGTCCACGACCTCGCCCCGCGCGATATTGACCAGAATGGCCGAAGGATTCATCGCCTGAAGAACCTGCGCGTCGATCAGATGTCGGGTTTTGGCACCGCCGGGAACGGCGAGCACAAGGAAATCGACCGATGCGGCGAGTGATTCAAGTTCAGGTGTGAACTCGGCCGGAAAGTCCAGTTGCTTGGCGCTGCGGGATTGATAGGCCACCTGCATTTCGAAACCGAAATGGCACCGGCGCGCGATGGCCTGCCCGATACGGCCCATCCCGACGATACCGACGCGTTTGCCCGTTACATGATGGCCCAGCATCTGCGTGGGATGCCAGCCTTGCCATTGGCCTGCGCGGACCAGCCGTTCGCCTTCGCCCGCGCGTCGGGCCGTGCTCAACAGCAGGGTCATGGCGATATCCGCCGTGGCGTCGGTGACTGCGCCGGGCGTGTTGGTCACCTCGACCGACGCTGCGCGCGCGGCCTCGACATCAATGTGGTTGTAGCCGACGCCGAAATTGGCCAGAAGCTTGCACCGAGGCGCGCCTGCATCCGCAAAAATCCGAGCCGAAAACTGATCCCCCAGCGTGGGCACGACCACGTCGAAATCCGTCAGCGCCGACAGCATTTCCTGCCCCGACATGGGCGCCGTATTTTCTCGAATCTCGACGTCAAACGCGGCGCGGGCGCGGGCCTCGACTGCCGGCGTCATCGGGCGTGTGATCAGCAGGTTCATCAATGCATCCGCCCGCCTGTCGGAACTCGGCCGTCGGGACCGATCAGAACAATCTCGCCGTTTTCATCGGGCAGACCCAGCACCAGAACTTCGGACATGAACCTGCCGATCTGGCGAGGGGGGAAATTGACCACGGCCATGACCTGTTTGCCCACCAAGGTCGACGGATCATAATGCGCGGTGATCTGGGCCGACGTCTTGCGCTCGCCGATCTCATCGCCAAAGTCGATCCACATCTTGATCGCGGGTTTGCGGGCTTCGGGATAAGGTTCGGCGCGGATCACCTCGCCCACGCGGATATCGACCTTGAGAAAATCGTCGAAAGAAATCTCATTCACGTGACAGCTCCTTGGATCGGTCGGTTGCGGCCTTGACGGCACGGTGCAGCAAGTCAGGGAAGCCGCGTTCTTCATGCATCAGCACCTCAAGCGCGGCCTGGGTCGTGCCGTTCGGCGATGTTACATTGATCCGCAGTTGAGACGGATCCTCATCAGCGGCCATCGCCAGTGCGCCGGCCCCGGCCACCGTGGATTTGGCCAGTTTCATCGCAAGGTCACGCGGCAGACCCTGTGCCTCGCCGGCTTTGGCAAGTGTTTCAATCAGATGGAACACATAGGCAGGACCGGATCCGCTGAGGCCGGTGACCGCATCCATCTGCGTCTCGTCTTCAAGACGCACCGTCTCACCCACCGCCGACAGCAGATTTTCGGCCAGAGCCAGATCCTCGGCCGAGGCGTGGCCGTTGCCGATCAGCGCGGTGATGCCCCGACGAATGGCGGCGGGGGTGTTGGGCATTGCGCGAATGATCGGAGTATCGCCGCCCAGAACGGATTCGAACGAGGCAATCGAGGTGCCCGCCGCGACCGAAACAAACAGCGTGCTGCCACCGCCCAGCGCCTGAATGGCGGGCAAGGCCTCGCCCATCATCTGCGGCTTGACCGCAACCAAAACCACGGCGGGGGCTTCGGGCAAGGGTGTGTTGATATTGACGCCCTGCGCCTTCAGCCAGTCGGACGGGTGCGGATCGATTACCCAAACGGACGCTGGCGGGAGGCCGTGTTCCAGCCATCCCGCCAGCATTGCGGACCCCATCTTTCCGCACCCCAGAAGCACAAGCCCCTGTTCGGCCACACGCGTCATGTCCATTTGCCCCTCCCGCGTTACATATCGGTTCGGGGCAAAGCTTTACGCCCGGCCGTAGGCCTCTGCAATGGCCACTTGCATGGCTTCTTCTGGCTCTCGATTGCCCCAGGTGACCAGTTGAATCGCCGGATAGTACCGTTCCGCGCTCATGACGGCGGCGGTGATCATCGTATCGATCTGTTCGGCGCTGGCTGTCTGCCCTCCGGCAAGGACCAACCCGTACCGGTACACCATCAGCTTCTGGTTCGCCCAATAGGTAAAGGCACCTGCCCAGCACTGATCATTCATCTTGTTGAGCAGCTCATAGAGCTGCATTTCCCGCTCGGCCGGTGGTTCCATTTCGAACGAACACACCATCCGCAACGTTTCGTCATAGTTGGACCAGGCGAGGGTAATCGAATACGTCCGCCACTGGCCTTCGACAGCCATGGCGATCTGATCGTCCCCAATGCGGTCAAAATCCCAGTCGTGATGTTCGGCCAGATGTTCAACAATGTCGATCGGATGAATGTCTTCTTCGAGATACTGCTCGGAAAGGGCCATAATGCCACCTCACTAATCTCTAGCATTTTGGGGCTGGCAGCGCCCCAGCGCTAGTTGCCTGCTCTACAAACCGGGCTTCCCCCATAGGCCTGTACTAAATATGGTGCGATGTGGCGTGTGTTCTGGCAACCCTATTTGTTGGGGATAACAGCAATAAGTTGTGGACAGAAGGCAACGGGGATCAAAATATTGGCTGCCGGGTCAGCTTTGTCTTGATTAAATCCCGCAATGCGTCAGAATGCACGACACCGCACAATCCCGGTCGGATTGCGCGGCGTCAGACTTTGTCCAAAACTGTGAATTCAGGGAACGCCCGCGGCGTTACTTGTCCAGTTTCGCCTCGAGCGCGGCAATGCGGGCTTCGAGTGCGGCGTTTTCTTCGCGCGCTTTCTGGGCCATGGCACGGACGGCGTCGAATTCTTCGAGGGTGACGAAATCACGGTCGGCCAGCCAGCGGTCGATCATCGACTTCATCGCGTTCTCGGCCTCTTCCCGCGCGCCCTGCGCGACACCCATGGCGTTGGTCATCAGCTGGGACATGTCGTCCAGTATCTTGTTGCGGGTTTGCATATCACTACTCCGGTATCGCGGTTGATCTCTATATGGGGAAAGAATGCCGCAGGCTCAAGGTTGACTTGCCCTGCAAACCCCGGGCAATGAGACGCACATGCAGGCTGTTCTGAATTTCCCCGATCTGTCGCCCGAATTGTTCTCGATCTCGCTGTTCGGGATGGAGTTCGCGTTGAGGTGGTATGCGCTGGCCTATATCGCGGGCATCCTGATTGCGTGGCGGCTGGCAGTCATGGCGTTGCGCCGCCCTGCCGTGTGGTCTACGGACGGCCCGCCGATGAAACCGAACCAACTGGAGGATCTGGTCACCTGGATCATTCTGGGCGTGATCCTGGGCGGGCGGCTGGGTTTCGTGCTATTTTACCAACCCGGCTATTACCTGTCGCATCCGCTTGAGATCGTGAAGGTCTGGCAGGGCGGTATGGCGTTTCATGGGGGACTGCTGGGCGTGATCCTGGCCTCGTACCTGTTTGCCCGCCGCCATCAGATCCCCGCCCTGTCGCTGGGTGATCTGGTCGCCTACACCGTGCCACCCGGCCTGCTGTTGGGGCGGCTTGCCAATTTCGTCAATGCCGAGCTGTGGGGCCGCCCGAGCGAGCTGCCCTGGGCCGTCATCTTTCCCGGTTTTGCCGCGCAGGACTGCCCCGGCGTGGTTGCGGGAATGTGCGCCCGGCACCCCTCGCAGCTGTATGAAGCGGCGCTGGAAGGCGTGTTGCTGGGCGCGTTGTTGCTGTGGCTGGTCTATCGCCGGGGGGCCTTTCAGAAACCCGGCCTGATCATGGGCACGTTTCTGGCCGGTTACGGCGCATCGCGCTTTATTGTTGAATTCTTCCGCCAGCCGGATGCGCAGTTCGTGTCGCCCGGCAATCCGCTGGGATTGGCCTGGCATCTGGGCGGATATGGCCTGACCATGGGCCAGATCCTGTCATTGCCCATGATCGCGCTTGGCCTGTGGTTTGTCTTTCGCGCAGGGCGGGCAAAATGAGCCTGACCGATCGCCTGATCGCCCGCATCCGACAGGATGGACCGATGAGCGTGGCCGACTACATGGCCGAATGCCTTCTGCATCCCACGCTGGGCTATTACACGACGCGTGATCCGTTGGGGGCGGCCGGGGATTTCACCACGGCACCGGAAATCAGCCAGATGTTTGGCGAACTGATCGGGCTGTGCCTTGCGCAATGCTGGATGGATCAGGGCCGTCCCGCGCCATTCACCCTGTGCGAATTGGGGCCCGGGCGCGGCACTCTGATGAGTGACATATTGCGTGCCACCCGAACCGTGCAGGGATTTCACGATGCTGCCCGGATTGTGCTGGTCGAGGCCTCGCCTGCCCTGAAGCAGGTGCAGGCGGACACGCTGAAGGACTACACACCGAACTGGGCCGACAGTGTCGCAGAGTTGCCGGACCAGCCACTGCTGCTGGTGGCGAACGAGTTCTTCGACGCGCTGCCTGTCCGGCAGTTCCTGCGCGACGGTGACGGCTGGTGCGAACGCCTGGTCGGCGAACGCGACGGCGAATTGCTGTTTGGCCGAGGCCCCAACGGGCCGCAGGTGGCGCTGGCAGACAGGCTTTCGGACACCAAGGATGGTGATCTGGTCGAGCTGTGTGCGGCAGCGATCCCCATTCTGACCGTGATTGCCGGTCGGATCGCCAGCCACGGAGGTGCCGCGCTGATTGTCGATTATGGCGACTGGCATTCGTTGGGTGATACGCTGCAAGCCCTGCAAAACCACGAGCCCGCCGATCCGCTGGCGTCACCCGGTCAGGCCGACCTGACGGCACATGTGGATTTTGAGCCTCTGGCCATCGTGACCCGCGCGTGCGGAGCCAGGCACACACGCCTGACACCGCAGGGCGTGTTTCTGGAACGGCTTGGCATAACCGCCCGGGCGCAGGCTTTGTCCCGGTCGCTGAGCGGTTCCGAGCTGGATGCCCTGGCTGCCGCGCATCGCCGGTTGACGCATCCGGCCGAAATGGGAAATCTGTTCAAGGTGATGGGCCTCTATCCGGCCTATGCTGCACCACCGCCGGGATTAGAGCCATGACACTGGAAATTCTGACTTCGGACTTGCTTTCCCCATTTCGGCACGGGTTCTTCACCCGTCGCGGCGGGGCGTCCTCTGGTATCTTCGACGGGTTGAATTGCGGTTATGGATCGTCAGATCAAACCGAAATTGTCGCGCTGAACCGCCGGCGGGTTGCCGATGCGATGGGCGTCGCGCCCGAGGCGATGATCGGCGTGCATCAAGTTCATTCCCCAACAGTTCTGACGGTTGAACAGCCCCTGGAAGGTGAAAAACCGCGCGCGGACGCGGTCGTGACGGCGACACCCGGTCTGGCGCTGACGATTCTGACGGCAGATTGTCAGCCAGTTCTGTTTGCCGATCCCGCGGCCAATGTGATCGGAGCAGCCCATGCGGGCTGGCGCGGCGCGCTTGACGGTGTGCTGGAGGCGACGCTGGACGCCATGGAAGCGCTTGGCGCAACACGCCGGAATATCAACGCCGTCATCGGCCCCAGCATTTCGCAACGCGCCTACGAAGTGGGCCCCGAGTTTCTGGACGCATTTATCGCCGATTCTCCAGACAACACCCGGTTCTTTGCAAACGGACAGGATGACCGGCTGCAATTCGACCTGCCCGCCTTTGGCTTGCACCGATTGCGGCAGGCCGGTGTCGGGCAGGCGGAATGGACCCGGCACTGCACATATTCCGACCCGGACCGGTTCTATTCCTACCGCCGCACAACACATGCAAACGAGGCCGATTACGGGCGGCTGATCTCGGTCATAAGATTGTGATTTTGGCCCAGATTTAGGCGTCGCGCCACTTTTCCGCCACATTTGTTGTGTTTATCGGACTCAGAATCGTAACGAGTTTTGCCAGCTATCAGATGGTCTTCTGACGTCCTTGTTTCGGACGCTGGCGTGTTGAGTGGAAGGATGGACCGAGTATAAATTTCTTGTCTGCAAAACATCCCGGATAAGCCTTATCCATGCCGCAAACATGCGTCACAAAAGGTTCATAACGGATGCGGGAAACAAACCCGTTCAGAGCAGGACCAGAAAATGAAAACCAAATCTCGCTTTCTCAAAGCCATGGTTGCCGCCACGCGGAGCCAGAAGCTGGAAATGCCGTGGAAGCGGGTATCAAGCCATTCTGTCAGGGTCGCCAGCCGCATCGCGGCACGACGCTGAGACAGAAACACCCTGAGGCCAAGCTGCCGGTCTCGATTGGGTGAACGCGCTTTGGGCTTGCTCCTGCCCGATGTGTGGTGCGTCGCGATCTGAGGGGGTCGAGACGAATTCAGGAGTTGTGTGTGTGCGGGCAATTTTCGCCCGTGAAGTACGAGTTTGTCTGGGGGGTCAATGTGTTGACCATTGGAAAGCGAGATTTTGTCGCAATGCGGGGTCCGACCGACCGCCGCCCAAGGGTCAACCATTTGTTTCAAGACAAAGAACCAGTTCGCCAGGTTGGCCTGTACGGGGATACGCCGCGCCTGACCGGACAATTTGAGGGGAAGGAATATTTATGACTATTCCTAGTTCACTGGCCCGTGCGGCCAGAAATGCGATCGAAACGACAGCCATGCTGCGGGAAGCACCGCGGCCGGTTGCGAAACCAAAGGCTCAGCTGCGCCGGTATGAAGTCAGCAGCCTGTTGAAAAACGGAAACGTGGTTCAGACCAGACACATCGCGCCCGCTCTGCCAATGTTCGAAGACGCTTTTTGTGCCTTCACGCGCGGATCGCTGGTTGAAACGGAACATGGGCCCATGGCCATCGAAGACCTGATGCCAGGGGATACTGTCCTGACGCAGGATGGCGCGTCGGAAACCGTGCTTTGGAAGGGATCTGTCACTCTGATCCCGGGACGTCCGGATTCGCGGGGCCGCACACGGCCGCTTACGCGCGTCACGGCAGATACATTCGGGATGCAAAAGCCGATGTCGGGTGTAATCGCCGGGCCTGCGGCACGGATCGTGGGCACACCGACACATTTACGGCATTTGTACGGAAATGACCCGATTCTGACACCTGTATCCGAATTTCAGGATGGAACGGGCGTGATTGAAACAATGCCGCCGACGCCAGTTGAACTGTTTCACATTTGTCTGAAACGGCATTCCGTTATTCGGGTAGATGGTTTACAGTTCGAAACGTATCACCCAGGTGTGAACGCGGTCCGGATGATCAGCCACTCGTTGCGGTCGGTTTATCTGAACCTGTTTGCGCATATCGAGTCGCTCAACGATTTTGGTCCGCTGCTGATGCCGCGTGCCGGGGACGGAGAAATCGACGCGATGACAGCCTGAGTACGATAGCGATTACTGCATTATGGGGGGCATCATGCAGCTGTTACTAAGTTGGATTCTATCCTTGGCGGTGGCTGCCATGCTGCCACCGAACACCGCACCTGCAAAACGTCTGGGGGTTACGCCGTCCGGTTCATTCGTTCTTCCAGAACGTCGAACGGCACGCCTGGTTCGTCTTTTGCGCCGCGGATAACAAGCGAAGTCTTGACGCTGGCCACGTTTGGCGTGGTCAGCAGTTCACCGGTCAGAAACTGCTGAAAACTGCTGAGATCGGGTGCGACGCATTTCAGAATGAAGTCCACCTCGCCGTTCAGCATGTGGCATTCACGGACAAGCGGCCATTCGCGGCAGCGTTCTTCGAACGCGCGCAGCTCGGTCTCGGCCTGACTGTCAAGACCGACCATGGCGAACACCTGCACCTCGAATCCCAACTCACGGGAATTCACCTCGGCGTGGTAACCGGTGATATAGCCGGATTCTTCCAGTGTGCGCACCCGGCGCAGACAGGGCGGCGCCGAAATTCCGACCCGTTTGGCAAGTTCCACATTGGTCATACGACCGTCTGCCTGTAGTTCCGCCAGAATCTTGCGGTCGATATCATCCAGCCGAGTCGTGACCATCAAATGCTCCTGATTATTGCGGTTCTTATATCAGCCCCCCACGCGCGCGCAATAATGTTTCGTACATGCGCAATTTTCTTTGTTTTCAAATCTCTCATTTCGCCCTGACCCTGCGCAAGGTGGCTTGAACGGCCTTGAACAGTAAGGGGCTTTAAGCCGGGTCTGTCGGTCGCTATATCGGGGCGACGGGCCAAAAGCCCAATTCAGGCAATTCGAGCGGAGTTACCATGGCCGACACACGACACACCAAGGTTCTGATCATCGGATCGGGGCCGGCAGGATACACTGCGGGCGTTTACGCAAGCCGCGCCATGCTGGAACCCATCCTGGTGCAGGGTATCGAGCCCGGCGGCCAGCTGACGACAACGACCGAGGTCGAGAACTGGCCCGGCGACACCGAGGTACAGGGCCCGGACCTGATGATCCGGATGCAGGATCATGCCAAGGCCATGGGTTGCGAAGTGATTGGCGACATCATCAACGATCTGGACCTCAGCCAGCGCCCCTTCACCGCCAAGGGCGACAGCGGCACTACCTACACGGCGGACGCCGTCATTCTGGCGACCGGCGCGCGCGCCAAGTGGCTGGGCCTGCCGTCGGAAGAAAAGTTCAAGGGCTTTGGCGTTTCAGCCTGCGCCACTTGCGACGGGTTCTTCTATCGCGGACAGGAAATCGTGGTGATCGGCGGCGGCAACACGGCCGTGGAAGAGGCCCTGTTCCTGACCAATTTCGCCAGCAAGGTGACTCTGATCCATCGCCGCGATGAGCTGCGCGCGGAAAAGATCCTGCAAGACCGGCTGATGAAGAACGACAAAATCGAGCCGCTGTGGTTCCACGAGTTGGACGAAGTGATCGGCACCGACGCGCCGCTGGGCGTCGAGGGCGTTCGCGTCAAGCATGTCAAAACCGGAGAGATCACTGAAATCCCCTGTAAAGGCGTGTTTGTTGCCATCGGCCACGCGCCCGCGAACGAGCTGGTCAAGGACACGCTTGAAACGCATATGGGTGGCTATGTCGTCACCAAACCGGGCAGCACGGAAACCTCGGTTCCGGGCGTGTTCGCAGCGGGCGATCTGACCGATCACGTCTATCGTCAGGCGGTCACAAGCGCCGGTATGGGCTGCATGGCGGCACTGGATGCCGAACGGTTCCTGGCGGAAAACGAATAACGCGAATTCTGAATGTTGCGGGGCTGCCCCGGTGAATTCAGATCCGAAGATCGCCAGCCTTTTCGCGGCAGCCCCCCGGGGTTGCAGGGGGCGCCGCAGGGCACAGGTTGCGGCGCGATCCCTGATCAACGGCCGATGCCGACCGCCAATCCCTTGACCCCCAGCCGGCGGCGTATCAGGATTGCCGAGGGAAAAGCGAAAAACAGGTGAACATTTGAACAACGCTCTTTGGCGCGGCGGGTGGTCAACCCGACTCAGGATCGTCAGTGGTCTTGTGTTGTTTGTGTTCGCGTTCTTTCACTTCATAAATATTGGCCTGGGCCTGTTTCACACGGATTACCTGCACGGGATGCAGGATGGTCGAAAGGCCGTCACACGCCACGATGTCATGAGCGTGCTTTTTTACGCTGCCCTGTTCACGCATGCAGGTCTGGCCCTGACATCGATCGCGCAACGCAGAACCCTGCGCATGCCCTTCAGCACGGCATTGCAGGTCGTTCTGGGCTTGTTGATTCCGCTGCAACTGATCTCGCACATCGTGCAGACGCGGGTCGCGCACGAGATCTATGACGTCAATGACGAGATGGGATATATCATCATTCTGATGTGGCCCAGTATCGCCGTATGGATGCAAAGCGCCTTGCTGCTGATCGTTTGGATACACGGCTGCATCGGCTTGCATATGTGGTTGCGGCTGACCCGGTGGTGGCCGCGGGTCGAACCCTATCTGATCGGCGTTGCAGTTTTCGTTCCGTTTTTCGCGCTGGCCGGATTGCTGACCGAAGGGCGTCGCATCTGGGCAGACTTTGCTGATGAATTCCTGCGCGAGCAATATATCGAGCATTACAACTGGCCATCACCCGAAGCCTTCCAGACCCTGTTCAGTGTAAAAGACTATGGCCTTTTGATCTTCTGGCTGGCTCTGGGGGTGACGGGTCTGGTTTACATCGGGCGCAAACTGTGGCGGCGCAGGCATTCAGTGCGCGTGAATTACGCCAAAGGGCCCGAGGTGGTCGCGGAAAAAGGCATGACCTTGCTTGAGATTTCGCAGGTGAACGGCGTGCCGCACGCCGCCCTGTGCGGTGGAAAGGGGCGCTGCACCACATGCCGGGTCATCGTCGAGGATGGCAGCGACGCCCTGCCGCCGCCCGGCGACGTCGAAGCACGCAGCCTTGCCGCTGTGGGCGCCTCGCCGCAGACGCGATTGGCCTGCCAGATACGCCCTACGGAACCCACCACCGTTTTTCGGGTTTTCAGGCCAGATGGCGGGCGCATACGCGGACATGCCAGCCAGGGTCAGGAACGTCAGTTGGCTGTGCTGTTTCTGGACATGCGCAGCTTTACCGCGCGCACGACCGGTCAATTGCCTTATGACATCGTGTTCCTGTTGAACCGGTTTTTCGACGCCGTCGTGCCTGCCATCACCAAGGAAGGCGGTGTCGTGGACAAATATATGGGAGACGGGCTGCTTGCCGTTTTTGAAAAGCCGAATGCGGCGGCGTCCGCCCGTGCCGGGTTGAAAGCCGCCATCGACATCAGTCACGCCCTTGATGAATTCAACGCACAGCTCGAGGCCGAAGGCAGCCCCGGCATTCGCATCGGGATGGGTCTGCATCTTGGGGATCTGGTGGTGGGTGAGATCGGAGCTGCGGGCCATGCGTCGAAAACCATAATCGGCGACGCCGTCAATGTCGCCAGCCGTCTGGAAAGCGAAACCAAGGCGCTGAAGGTCGAACTGCTGGTCTCGGAAGAGTTGCTGAAGGCCGCAGGTGTCGTCGTGCCCCAGAACGGCATCAGATTGTTCCAGCTGCGCGGCGTGTCTGAACCGATTCCCGCCCTGCCCGTCACCCGTGCGTCCACACTTGAGCAGAACGCCACAAAACAGGAACAGAAATTCTCTGCATGAACCAATAACCTCTGATCGCAAGGATCAGATCATCGATTTGACCCGTGAATTAGAAATTCCTTCCAATTCAAAAATATTCGGCGCATATCCTCCTTTGTTACATTCACGCCTGTGGACTTCGCCTGTCAGTCGGTGCAAACGCCTCGAAACCGCCTGATATCCACTGGCAAATCAACACTGCGACAAGAGAATTCCAATGACGATGTTAAGCAATCTGGCCCCGATCCCCGAACTGTATGTGTCATACGATTCGGCGCAGAAGCTGAAGGTGGAAGCGGCCGACCTGACCAGCTGGGATCTGAGCCCGCGTCAGATCTGCGACCTGGAACTGCTGATGAATGGCGGGTTCAACCCGCTCAAGGGATTTCTGAGCGAAGCGGATTACGACAATGTGGTCGAGAATATGCGCCTGGCCGATGGAACGCTTTGGCCAATGCCCATCACATTGGATGTCAGCGAAGACTTCGCGGATCAGATCGAACTTGGGCAGGATATCGCTCTGCGTGATCAGGAAGGCGTGATCTTGGGCACCATGACCGTGACCGACCGCTGGACTCCGGACAAGTCGCGCGAGGCCGAGAAGGTCTTTGGCGCCGATGACGATGCCCACCCGGCAGTGAACTATCTGCACAACGTGGCCGGCAAGGTCTATCTGGGCGGACCGGTGGTCGGAATCCAACAACCGGTGCATTACGATTTTCGTGGGCGCCGCGACACCCCGAATGAATTGCGCGCCTATTTCCGCAAGCTGGGCTGGCGCCGCATCGTGGCCTTCCAGACCCGCAACCCGCTGCACCGCGCGCATCAGGAGCTGACCTTCCGCGCCGCCAAAGAGGCACAGGCCAACCTGCTGATCCACCCGGTCGTGGGCATGACCAAACCGGGCGACGTCGATCATTTTACCCGCGTGCGCTGTTACGAGGCAGTGCTGGACAAGTACCCCGCCTCGACCACCTCTATGAGCCTGCTGAACCTGGCCATGCGCATGGCTGGCCCGCGCGAGGCCGTCTGGCACGGCCTGATCCGCGCCAACCACGGCTGCACCCACTTCATCGTCGGCCGCGACCACGCGGGCCCCGGCAAGAACAGCAAAGGTGAGGATTTCTACGGCCCCTATGACGCGCAGGATCTGTTCCGACAGTTCCAGGACGAAATCGGCGTTGAAATGGTGGACTTCAAGCACATGGTCTATGTGCAGGAACGCGCCCAGTACGAACCGAATGACGAGATTCTCGACAAGGACAACGTCACGATCCTGAACATCTCGGGCACCGAACTGCGCCGCCGCCTGCGTGAAGGGCTGGAAATCCCCGAGTGGTTCTCGTTCCCCGAGGTGGTCGAGGAACTGCGCCGCCGCTTCCCGCCGCGCTCCAAGCAGGGTTTCACCGTCTTCTTCACTGGCTTTTCGGGCTCGGGCAAGTCGACCATCGCAAACGCGCTGATGGTCAAGCTGATGGAGATGGGCGACCGCCCGGTGACGCTACTGGATGGCGACATCGTTCGCAAGAATCTCAGCTCGGAACTGGGCTTCTCGAAGGAACACCGCGACCTGAACATCCGTCGCATCGGATATGTGGCGTCCGAGATCACCAAGAACGGCGGCATCGCCATCTGCGCCCCGATTGCGCCCTATGCCACCACACGCCGTGCCGTGCGGGAAGAGATCGAACAGTTCGGAGCCTTCTGCGAGGTGCATGTGGCCACCAGCATCGAGGAATGCGAACGCCGCGATCGCAAGGGTCTGTACAAGCTTGCGCGCGAGGGCAAGATCAAGGAGTTCACGGGCATCTCGGACCCTTACGATGTTCCGGAAAACCCCGAGCTGCGCGTCGAAACCGAAAATGTCGAGGTCGACAACTGCGCCCATCAGGTGCTGCTGAAACTGGAAAGCATGGGCCTGATCGCAGCAAACGGATAACGGTCTCATCAGACTTTGTTTGGCGGCCTCCGGTCATTCCGGGGGCCGTTCCTTTTTTTGGTCTTCGATTGACAATTGCCGCTGGTCCTGATGGTTTTCAGGACCTCAAGGCGGGTGTGAAACTGAGATGACGAACAGGTCTCCGACCATTGCCAGTTTCTGGTTTGGATCCGATCTGAGTTGGTTGGAGCAACTCTGCCTTCAGTCCTTTCTGGATCATGGCCACCGCTTCGTCCTGTATGTCGCGCACGAGGTAAAAGGCATTCCGGCAGGCGTCGAAACCTGCCCTGCCAGAGACGTTTTCTGGCCCCCGCCTTTTGTGGTCAAGGCCGAAGACAGACAGGGCGTTGCCGTCTTCTCGGATATTTTCCGGCTGCACCTGATGCGGCAAGGCGAGATGATCTGGGTCGATCTGGATGCCTATTGCGTACGGGCGTTTGAATTTTCGACGGATTTCGTGTTCGGTCGCTCCAGGCGGGGTGACTTCCTAACTGGTGTGCTGCGCCTGCCCACAAGATCGGCGACCCTGGAACAGATGCTGAAATTTGTCATGTCGTCTAACCCGTCCCAACCCTGGCGTGGACGCAGATTGCAGCGCCACAATCGGGAACGAACCGCCAGAGGGGAACGCTGGGGCATCGAAGCCCTGCCCTGGGCCAGTTCGGGGCCCAAAGCCTTTGGCCATTTCCTGCGCCAGACGGCAGAAGACCACCATGCCATGGCTGCCGAAACCTTTTATCCGCTGGCCCAGGAGGAATTGTGGAAGCTCCATGATCCGCGCATCGCGACGAACGAAATCGAAACCGAAGCCGTGCATTCGGTACACATCTACGGCCATCAGAAGAAACTGATGGCCAACCGGATGGCCGGGCTGCCGGTTTCAGGGTCATATCTGGACAGGTTGTGTAAACGACACGGGATCGAACCAAGTACGGCCCCGATTCTGCGGTTGGCCTGGATGTAGCCCGTGGCATCCGGCCAGGGTTTCGCGGGTCAGCCCTTGGTCGGCTCCCGCCTAGTTTATCGGCATTTCCGGAAGGTCGACCTGCCCGCGCATAAGGATATGCCCCTGACCAGAAACCTTGATGCCCGTCATCGCATCAGACGGGCCGACACGCGTGACGATGGCTTTCCCGGGGCGGCCCATATCGTGACCCTGCTGGGCGATGAAGCTTTCCTTTTGCATCAAGCCATGTTTCCACAAATAGGCGGCCATCGCACCGGTGGCAGACCCGGTAAACGGATCTTCGGGCGGGCTGGGCGGTGCTAAGAGAAGGCGTGAAAACGTATCCCCCTCATCGGTTGCCCCTTGCAGCGTGACAAGAAACGGCTCGGCCATGTCCGAGCCGGAATACCCCGCAGTTTCAGCCACTTTGCGCAACGGGCCTTCAACCAGTTGAGCGGCCCGCAAGGCCGCATGATCCCGCAGAACGGTGATGCAGAACGGTAAGCCGGTTGAAACCATTTGAGGCGGAGAAATGATGGCCTCCGGTGGCAGGCTGACCGCTTCCGCCACCAGTTCCGCTGGGACGCGCGTACCGAATTGCGGTGCGACCTGAGTCATTTCGATCTGATCCCCCTGCAAACGGATCGACACCAGGCCGGCACCGGTTTCCAGCGTCAGACGATCGCGCGAGATCATTCCGCGGGATCGCATCGCCGCGACGGTGGCGATAGTCGGATGCCCCGCAAAGGGAATTTCGCGGCTGGCCAGAAAGTAGCGGACGCGGATGTCGGCCACGTCGGACGGCCCGGTAAAGGTGCATTCGACCAGAGAGGTTTCGCGCACATAGGCCATGCAGACCTCTTGCGTCAGGCGCGCACCTTCATGGACGACGGCACATCCGTTGCCACCAAAGGCGCGATCACTGAAGGCGTCCACCCAGTCAAAGTCAAACCAGCCCATAATGCCACTCCTGCTTTAGCATTTGTGGCACGATCACTGCATAGGCAGAAAATGTCACGTCTTTTCAGCAGAGTTTCAGGCCGCCTAGTGAACGGCCACCGGAGACAGGTCATGTTCGCGCGCCAGCACGAAGGCCAGCTTGCGGTCGGCGACCAGCGCCAGTTGCTGCCCGTCGGAATCGTGGACGGCGTAAAGCTGATCCAGATCGCCGGCCTGTTCACGAACTTCCCGAGGCAATTCAGATACTTCAACCGTTTTGACATAGACAATACGGTTGCCTTGGGCGTTGATTTCAATCGGTGTATTCATTGCTCTTACCCCTTCCGTATGTTGATCGTCTGAACCACAGTTTCCGGCACGGCGCGGGTCAGATCCACATGCAGCAGACCGTTTTCCATGATCGCCTCGCCCACTTCGACGCCATCGGCCAGCACGAACATGCGCTGGAACTGACGCGCCGCAATGCCGCGATGCAGGAAGATGCGCCCCTCGCTGTCGTCGCGCTGACGGCCCCGGATCACCAACTGGCGATCCTCGATCGTGATTGACAGATCCTCTTCGGCAAACCCGGCCACCGCAAGAGTGATGCGATAGGAAAAATCCGAGGTCTGTTCGATGTTATAGGGCGGGTATCCCTCATTTCCGGCCTTTGCAGACCGTTCCAGAAGGCGTTCCAACTGCTCGAACCCCAAAAGATGCGGGTATGAGCCAAGAGTAAGTTTCGACACGTATTTTCGTCCTTCTTTGTAAAAGCGACGTGGTGTGCGGCCCCGTTCTGGCAACCGCCTGCAATAGAATATGGGAAGAAACCAGGATGTCCACAAGGTCTGGCGCGATAACGTCTGACACACTATCTTGTTGGCCAAGCACCACAACCAACTCGAGTCGCCAATGAACGCGCCTACCGATCTTTCGATGAAAACAGATGAAGTATTGCGTGTTGAGCTTGAGGTCTTCCGCCGACAGCACCGCGATCTGGATGAGGCGATTCAGGCATTGCATGACAAGGGA
The DNA here is from genome assembly GCF_056543025.1 of Ruegeria sp. A4. Lineage (NCBI taxonomy): Bacteria > Pseudomonadati > Pseudomonadota > Alphaproteobacteria > Rhodobacterales > Roseobacteraceae > Ruegeria > Ruegeria sp. A4. The sequence continues at coordinate 1,677,539 of NZ_JBQGAW010000001.1, forward strand.
ACGGCCGATCAACTGACCTTGCGGCGCCTGAAAAAAGAGAAACTGCGCCTGAAAGACATCATCCGCCTGATCGAAGACCGCCTGACGCCCGATATCATCGCCTGAACGCCCTGTACCGCATTGCCAGCCAACCGGATTTGGCTATAGTGCGCGCTCTTTCTGAGCGCGGGGACGTATGCGGATGAGCGATGTGAAAGTGGGGATCATCATGGGCAGCCAGTCGGACTGGCCCACGATGAAGGAAGCCGCGGATATTCTGGACGAACTGGGCGTCGCCTACGAAGCGCGCATCGTATCCGCCCACCGCACGCCGGACCGGCTGTGGGATTATGGCAAGACCGCCGTTTCGCGTGGGTTGCAGGTGATCATTGCAGGTGCAGGTGGGGCTGCGCATCTTCCGGGCATGATGGCGTCGAAAACGCGGGTGCCTGTGATTGGCGTCCCGGTGCAGACCCGAGCCTTGTCGGGCGTGGATTCGCTGTATTCCATCGTGCAGATGCCCAAAGGGTTTCCGGTGGCGACCATGGCGATCGGGTCCGCCGGCGGGGCCAATGCCGGCCTGATGGCGGCGGGCATTCTTGCATTGCAGGATGATGCTTTGGCCGAAAGGCTGGACAGCTGGCGTGACGCGTTGTCAGCCTCGATCCCCCAGGAACCGCAGGGATGAACCGGATCGGCTTTATCGGAACCGGCCATATCGCCGCGCCGATTGCGCGGCTGATGGCCGCCAAGGGGCACCAGATCAGCGTGACCGAGCGCAACGCCAAGGTTTCAGCCGCATTGAAGGCGGAACTGGGCGTAACCGTAGCTGCGCCTCAGGCCGTGATTGACACCTCGGACATCGTGTTCCTGTGCCTGCGCCCGCATATCGCGGCCGACGTTCTGGACCCGCTGACATTCCGCGCCGATCAGCAGATCGTGTCGGTCATGGCGGCGGTTTCGGCCGAGCATCTGGCCGCGCTTTGCGCCCCGGCGTCGGATTTCGTGCAGACCATCCCGCTGGGCTTTCTGGAAACCGGCGGCTGCCCGATGGCGGCTTTTGGCAATGATCGCCTGCTGGCGGATCTGTTTGAACCGGAAAACCCCGTGGTCAAGGTTGCGGATGAAGCCGCGCTGAACGCGCATTTCGCCATTTGTGCCATGGTTCCCGGCATTCTGGACCTGATGGCCACCGGTGCCGAATGGCTGGGTGACGCAACCGGTGATGCGGACGGGGCCGAGTTCTATACAACGCAGTTGATGGCGGGTTTTCTGGCCTCGATGGAAAAAGGCGCCGCCGGACGATTGGCGCAGGAGCGTGACGCCCTGGCGACCGAGGGCACGCTGAGCCTGCAAATGACGGACGCCCTGAAAGACGGGGGCGCGCACGAGGCGCTGCGGTCCGCGCTTGGGGCAATTGGCAAACGTTTGGAGAGTTGAAGATGGCGGAAATGCTCGCCCAAGGTGCAGTGATCGGGATTCTGGGGGGCGGTCAGCTGGGCCGGATGCTGTCCGTGGCAGCCGCCAGGCTGGGTTTTGTCAGCCATATCTATGAGCCGGGTGCGAACCCACCGGCGGGGCAGGTTGCGGATCGCGTCACCACTGCTGCTTATGACGATGCAGATGCGCTGAAAGCCTTTGCCGATGCGGTCGATGTCATCACCTATGAGTTCGAGAACATCCCGACCGAAGCGCTGGACATTCTGGAAGCGCACCGCCCGATCCGCCCCGGGCGCGAGGCCTTGCGGGTCAGCCAGGACAGGTTGACCGAGAAGACATTTCTGCAAGAGCTGGGCCTGAAGACGGCCCCGTTTGCGGATATCGCCGACCTGAACAGCCTGAATGCGGCGATCGAACAGATCGGGACACCCGCCATCCTGAAAACCCGCCGCTTCGGCTATGACGGCAAGGGGCAGGCCCGGCTGCGCAAGCCCGAGGATGCCGAGGCCGCTCTGGCCGATATGGCCGGGGCACCAGCCATTCTGGAAGGGTTCGTGGATTTCTCGCACGAGGTGTCGATCATCGCGGCCCGTGGTCTGGACGGTCAGGTCGCCTGTTTCGATCCGGGTGAGAATGAGCACCACGATGGCATCCTGCGCACCACCACCATCCCCGCCCGCCTGTCCCCGGCCCAGCGCACAGATGCAATCCTGCTGGCGGCGAACATCCTGAACGCTCTCGAATATGTTGGCGTGATGGGTGTTGAGCTGTTCGTGACGCCCGGCGGCCTGATCGTGAATGAAATCGCTCCGCGGGTTCACAATTCGGGGCACTGGACGCAGAACGGCTGTGCCGTGGATCAGTTCGAACAGCATATCCGTGCGGTGGCGGGCTGGCCTTTGGGGGACGGGCAACGCCACTCCGACGTCGTGATGGAGAACCTGATCGGCGACGACATGGACCGTGTACCTGAGCTGGCCCGCGAGCGGGATGTGGCGCTGCATCTCTATGGCAAGGCCGAGGTAAAGGCCGGGCGCAAGATGGGGCATTTCAACCGCATCAAACGTTGAGGCTGTCGCGCCTGCGCGCGACGCCTTCGGCGAGAGAATTTGGGAAAAGATAAAGGTTTTTCGGGGCCTAACCCAGAAACCGGGCGGCGATGTCGCCTGACATGTAACTGACGCGCCCACCGGCCAAGGTGGCTGCAACGCGATGGGTGTCCGCATCCAGGATGACCAGATCCGCGCGTTTTCCCGGCGCGAGCGTGCCCCTGTCCTGCATGTCCAGCACCCGCGCGGGGCCGGACGAGACCAGCGCCCAGGCACCGGCCAGATCCAGCAGACCGGTTTTGGCCAGCATCAACGCTGCGCGGCGCGGGCTGGGATAGTGATAATCCGAGGCCAACGCATCACAGAGCCCCATGGCGATCAGTTCGACGGCGCTTGCGTTCCCCTTGTGTGATCCGCCCCGCACAACGTTGGGAGAGCCGAGGATAACGTGATCCCCGGCGGAACGCGCGGCTTCGGCGGCTTCAAGCTTTTCGGGGAATTCGGCAATGCGCACGCCCCGGTCGTGCCACCATGCCCTAGTCTCGGCGGTCGCGTCATCATGGCTGCCCAAACGCACCCCCATTGAGACAAGTTCGGCGCTGAGTGCTTCGACGGCAGCGGGAACCTCGTTCCTACGGGCATGCATATGGAGCAGCATCTCAAAATGCGCATCCGGATTGCGTCCGGCCTTCAACGCCTGCCCGGTCAGGCGCGGCGGCTTTTTGCCCTGCGCCAAACGATCATGCGGCAGGTGATCATTGAACACCACATAGGGCACCTGCCATTCGGCGATGCGATGGGCCAGACCCTCGTAATCCCCTAGCATGTTAGTCTCGAACCGCAATTGCGGGATCAGATCCGTGACGGTGCTGTTCTTGACCGCAGCGATGGCCTGAAACACCTGCGCGGCAAACTCGGGGCCACGCACGCCACCTTCCCAGCTGTAGAACTGGGCCAGAACGGCGGTGGTGATGCCATTGGCGGCCAGTTCGGCTTCGGCTGCCAGAATGCCTTCGCTCATTTGCTTCATTGCGCCCCGGCGCGGGGCGATGTGGCGTTCGAACCCGTCCCCGTGCAGGTCGACGATACCGGGCAGGACAAGATAACCGGTCAGGTCAACCTTGCGCCCGGTCCGATCTTGCTGAATGACGCCCTCCGCCATCGAGAGATCGCAGCGCGACAGACCATCCCCCGGCAACAGGACCTCTGCGCCGGTCAAAGTCAGATCCAGAGAGGTCATCGTGTGGGCTCCGAGTCAGGTTCCGAGCAATCCTGCCCGATGCAGATCTCATCGATTATCTCCATCACCCCGTCCAGCCAGGTGATCTGTCGATCGAAGCGGCCGAATTCGATGAAATGCAGCGCCTGTGCCATAACGCGTGGGTTGTTCATCATGAAGGTGTGGGTCACCGGCAAAACAAGATGATCCTTCATCCCTTCGACCTTGGTGGTTTCAACCGAAACCTTGCCGTCATCCGGCCCGTCGATCAGCGATGAAAACAGCGGGTTGAGCGAATTCTCACCCGCGATCACCCCCAGTTCAAAATCCACCCGCGGCAGGCGGCGCGGAATGCCTTCGGGACCTGTGCCCAATTGCAGGCCCGCCGGGCCGTTCAGATACCCGAACACTTCCCATGCGCTCAGCTCATCGACCAACTGGCTGCCCTGATTGGGCGGGCCGAGCATGACGACACGACCCAGGTTTTCGGGCCGATGGTCCTTGAGCCAATAGCGCAACAGGATACCGCCCATGGAATGCGCAACGACATTGGCTTTGTCATCGCCACATGCCGCAAGCGCGTCCGGTATGGTTTGCCTTGCCAGTTCCGGAATACCGATTTCGGTCGATGGATACCCGTGGCGCACAACGGTATAGTCATGCGCCTTGAACAGCTGCTCCATCACGGTGAACGAGGCCTCGGTGCGCGCGAGACCATGCAGAAGGATCACGCATTTCGCACTGGCTGCGGCGGGAACGAGGCAGAAGAGCAAGGCAATCAAAAGTTTCATAACCGCCAGATAAAGCCTATCAGCCTTTGATAAAAGCCCTAGCCCCGGTGACGTCGCAGCACGGCCAGCGCAATACCGCCCAAAACAAGCGTGGCCCCGATGATCAGCCGTGCTCCGGCAATCTCGCCCAGAAAGGCGACACCGCCGAGAATTGCGATCACCGGCACGCTGAGTTGAACGACAGCCGCCACGGACGGGGCCAGTTGAGGCAAAACACGGTACCACAAAGCATAACCAAGCCCGGATGTTACCGCGCCGGACAGGACGGCCAGCAGATATCCCGCCCCGCTCATCTGCCAGGCGCTGCCGCCGGCAAGCATCGCCAGGGCGGTCAACGGCAATGCGACAATGAAATTTGCGGCCGTTCCCTCCAGCGGGTTTGTTTCTGATCGACCCGCTATCGAGTAGAGGGCCCAACCAATACCGGCGGCGGCCATCAGAGCCGCGCCAGCCAAGTCGACCTGAACGGCGCCAGTCGGCCACAGCACATAGGCAAGACCAGCAAGCGCAACCCCTGCCCCCGCCACCTGCCGGGCGGTCGGAGTCGCGCCCGTCAATGCGCCCACAGAAAACATCGTAATTTGCACCACGCCGAACAGAATCAATGCACCCAAGCCTGCATCCAGCGTCAGGTAGGCGATTGAAAATCCGATCATGTAGAGCGTCAACGACCCCGCGCCAATGATCCGCCTTCGATTGCGCAGCGGAAGGCGCCCTCCGCGTGCCAGCACAAGAGCGGCCAGGACCACGGCCCCCGCCAAAACCCGAACGATGGCAAATCCGGTCGGATCGCTGGCTCCGCTGTCGATGGCCAGCCGGTTCAGAATGGAGTTCGCCGCAAAGGCACACATGGTCAGGGCGGTGAGCAAAAACAATCTCATGCCATCCGCATAGCCGTTCGGGCGGGATTTGCACACTCACTTTCGCGAAGGTTGTGGGAACAGACATCCGGCGCGGACAAAGCAGCGTCTAAACACGCCTTGAAAACAGAACTGTCAACACAAAACGGGGCCGCCCGAAGGCGACCCCGTTCTCAAGCTCCAAGGCTCCCCCCTCGGCAGCTTGGCGATACCGCCAAGCGCCTGTCGGGTCGCCAGAATTCGCCAGAGGCGAATTCGGCGTGCTTACATCATGCCGCCCATGCCGCCCATGTCGGGCATGCCGCCGGCAGGTGCCGCGCCTTCCTTGGCCGGCTTGTCGGCAACCATTGCTTCGGTGGTGACCAGCAGGCCAGCAACCGATGCAGCGTCTTCCAGAGCAGTCCGAACCACTTTGGCCGGGTCAATCACACCGAACGAGAACATGTCGCCATATTCTTCGGTCTGCGCGTTGAAGCCGAACGCTGCGTCCGACGATTCACGGACCTTACCGGCTACAACCGCGCCGTCGACACCCGCGTTCTCGGCGATCTGGCGCAGCGGCGCTTCGATTGCCTTGCGAACGATGTTGATACCTGCGTCCTGATCGGCGTTTGCACCTTTCAGAGCTTCCAGTGCTTTACCGGCCTGGACCAGAGCAACACCACCGCCCACAACAACGCCTTCCTGAACGGCAGCGCGTGTTGCGTTCAGAGCATCGTCCACACGGTCCTTACGCTCTTTCACTTCGACTTCGGTCATGCCGCCGACGCGGATAACGGCAACACCGCCTGCCAGTTTGGCAACGCGCTCTTGCAGCTTCTCGCGGTCGTAGTCGCTGGTGGTTTCTTCGATCTGGGTGCGGATCTGAGCAACACGTGCTTCGATCTCGGCTTTCTCGCCAGCACCATCGACGATGGTGGTTTCGTCTTTGGTGATTTCGATTTTCTTGGCGGTGCCCAGCATGTCCATGGTGACGGACTCGAGCTTCATGCCCAGATCTTCGCTGATAACCTGACCGCCAGTCAGGATTGCGATGTCCTGCAACATGGCCTTACGGCGATCGCCGAAGCCAGGTGCTTTGACAGCAGCAATTTTCAGGCCGCCGCGCAGTTTGTTGACAACCAGAGTTGCCAGCGCTTCGCCTTCAACGTCTTCCGCGATGATCAGCAGCGGCTTTTGCGACTGGATCACTTGTTCCAGCAGCGGAACCATCGGCTGCAGCGACGAGAGTTTCTTCTCGTGCAGCAGGATCATGCAGTCGTCGAGTTCTGCAATCATCTTGTCTGCGTTGGTGACGAAGTAAGGCGACAGGTAGCCGCGGTCGAACTGCATACCTTCGACAACGTCGGTCTCGGTTTCCAGACCTTTGTTTTCTTCGACGGTGATGACGCCTTCGTTGCCAACCTTCTGCATCGCGTCTGCGATCTGCTGACCGATTTCGGCTTCGCCGTTGGCCGAGATGGTGCCAACCTGGGCAACTTCTGCCGAGTCTTTGACTTCGCGCGAGGCTTCTTTGATGCCTTCAACAACCTTGGCGGTTGCCAGGTCGATACCGCGCTTCAGGTCCATCGGGTTCAGGCCAGCTGCAACCTGCTTCAGGCCTTCTTTTACGATCGCCTGTGCCAGAACGGTTGCGGTGGTGGTGCCGTCGCCGGCTTCGTCATTGGTGCGGCTGGCGACTTCTTTCACCATCTGCGCGCCCATGTTTTCGAACTTGTCTTCCAGTTCGATTTCCTTGGCAACCGAAACACCGTCCTTGGTGATGCGCGGCGCGCCGAAAGATTTGTCCAGAACCACGTTGCGGCCTTTGGGGCCCAGGGTCACTTTAACCGCGTCGGCCAGGATGTTCACACCCTTCAGCATACGATTGCGGGCATCGGTGTCGAATTTGACGTCCTTTGCAGCCATGTCGTTTCTCCTTGAGAAATAAGTTTGAAATGAAGATCAGAGAAAGCGCGCGCTTACTCGATGATCCCCATGATGTCGCTTTCTTTCATCATCAGCAGCTCTTCGCCGTTGACGTTGACTTCGGTGCCTGACCATTTGCCGAACAGGATCTTGTCCCCAGCTTTGACAGCCATTGCGATCAGTTCGCCGCTGTCCTTGCGCGCACCTTCGCCGGTTGCGACGACTTCGCCTTCGCTCGGCTTTTCTTTTGCGCTGTCAGGGATGATCAGGCCGCCTGCGGTTTTCTCTTCGCTCTCTACGCGGCGAACCAGCACACGGTCATGAAGCGGTTTCAATGCCATCTTTGTAGCTCCTTGGGCTCAAAGTTTATCTATCCTCCCCCCGCCTTCCGACGAGGCGTTAGCACTCGGGGTGTGTGAGTGATAACGACGCATAGCTAGGGAGTCTAAAAGTCCGAGTCAACAATTTGTGAGAGATTTTTTTTGCAAAATGGATCAGTCAGCTTGTTCCCAGCTATAGGCCCAATGCTTCAACCCTTCTGCGCCCTCTGACGTAAGCCCATAGATGCCTTTTTCAACCTTCTCGAACCACCCGTAGTGGTTTTCCCGCATAAGCCGGGTGGCGACCGGGACCGCGACCGATCTGGCGACATCAGCCCCCTTGGACGGGCCATTCTCGGCCAGATAGGCCGCACATTTCAGCGCATCCTGCCGATACGCCGTCACGATACCATGGCGCGTCGCGCCCCCAGCGTTCGGGTCGCCTTGCAGCCGGTCGAATTCGCGCAGCAACCGTGCGGCCCTGGCTTTGTTTTTACGGGGCGCGTAGGGGCCGGGGTCGCACTGAACCTCGACCGTGCCATCAGCCCGCACGGTGATCAGGCCCAGGCCAAGCCTACGACAGAGTGCCAGATTATCCTTGAGCGCCCGCCGGGCCGTTCGGCCCGTGGGTTTGCAGACGGCAACATAGACCAGATCGGTGAGTTTCAGCCGGGTGATCGCCTGATGAAACAGGGACAGCGTGAACCGCAGTTTCAGTTCGACGATCACCGGCGCATCCCCATCGCGCACCGCAACGATGTCGGCTGCGCCGACTTCGCCCTTGACGGTGTACCCCTGACGCTCCAGCAGCGCCTTGACCGGGGGATAGAGATCCTGCTCGCGGTTCATGTGGCCATGCTACGCAGATTGTCGGGGAATACCAGACGGGCGGCTTGAACATCGGCAGGTGGCGTGGCTAAGTCTGGGTTCAACTTCTTGACACCATTCAGGCTGGCCCCATGCGTTTGCTCACTTTTCTTGCGTTCCTTCTGTTTCCGATCTCGGCTCAGGCCGCATGCGAGGGGGTGGATCTGCGGCCACAACTGCCCGAGGAAACCCGGACCAAATTGCAAAGTGCAGTGGCCCAGATCGCTTATCCTGAAGGCAATCACTGGATTGCACGCAAGGGCGACACGGTTTTGCACATCATCGGCACTTTGCACAGTTACGATCCGCGCATGGAAGACGTGATTGACCGCCTTTCGCCCGAACTCAGCAAAGCGGACGCCTTTTTTTTCGAAGTCACTCAGCGCGACATGGACGCTTTCGAAAAGACCATGGCCAACGACCTGAGTGCGGTAATGATTACCTCGGGCCCTACGTTGATCGATCTGATGGCGGAAGACGAATGGGATGCGCTGTCCGCAGCCCTGGCCCAGCGCGGCATCCCCGGCTGGATGGCTGCGAAGATGCGTCCGTGGTTCCTGACCATGATGCTGAGCATTCCGCCCTGCATGATCGAGGACCCGAATTCAACTTACGGAATGGACGCCCGCTTGAACGATCTGGCCGTTGAAAAAGGTATTCCGCAGCACTCGCTGGAACGAATCGAAGACCTGATGGCCATGTTCGACAGTTATCCGCTCGAGAAACAGGTCGAGTCGCTTGTGCGCCTGTCCGGGGCGATGCAGGGCAATGCAGACCAGTTGGCCACCATGGCCAACGCGTATCTGGAAGAAAAGCACGCCGAGATCATACAGCTTGCCCGCCTACAGGGGCTTGAGCAGTCGGGCTTGAGCCCCGAAGCCTTTGATGCGGAATGGCAAAATTTCGAGCAGCAGTTGCTGGTGCAGCGAAATGCCAACTGGATGGCGCAGATTCTGGACATCAGGGATCAGACAGTTGTAATTGCGGTCGGCGCGGGACACCTGAGCGATGATTACGGCCTGCTGAACCAACTGGAAGAAGCCGGATACGTTCTGACACGCGCCGAATTCTGAACGGACCCAGCGGTTTTCAGACCAAGCGTCGCAGACAGTGCTCAGCGGCGTGACAACGGCTTTTAGCCGCCCTATAAGGCGCGCAAATTTCCATTCCGCAGGACACTGACATGACGACGCTAGTATTTGGCCACAAATCCCCCGACACAGATTCCACAGGTTCGCCGATCCTGTGGTCGTGGTACCTGAACGAGGTCAAGGGTGAGCAGACCGAACCCGTGCTGCTGGGTGAACCCAACACCGAAGCAACATTCATGCTGGAAAACTGGGACCTGCCCAAGCCGCGGATCCTTGAGGACCTGCCTGCGGAAACTCCGGTGGTTATCGTCGACACCAACAACCCCGCCGAACTGCCGGCCAACATCAACGACGCGGACATCCGCGCCATCATCGACCATCACAAGCTGGTCGGTGGCCTGGAAACCAAAGGCCCGATCGACATCACCGTGCGCCCCCTGGCCTGCACCGCCACCATCATGGTTGATCTGATGGGCGAAGATGCGGCCAAGATGCCCGACGCCATCAAGGGCGCCGCGCTTACCTGCATTCTGTCGGATACTCTGGAGTTCCGCTCTCCCACCACCACGGCGCATGACCGCGAGGTTGCAGAACGTCTGGCGGCCGAGCTCGAGCTGGACATTTCGGCATATGCGGCAGACATGTTCGCGGCGAAATCGGATGTCTCGTCCTTCTCGGACGCCGAGTTGATCCGCATGGACAGCAAAGAATACGAGGTCGACGGCACCAAATTCCGGGTCTCGGTTCTGGAAACCACCGCCCCCGGCGTCGTTCTGGACCGCAAGGCCAGCCTGGCGGACTCGATGGTGGACGTTGCCAAGGAAGACGGCGTCGATCAGGTGCTGCTGTTCGTGGTTGATATCCTGAACGAAGAGGCCACGCTGCTGGTCCCCAATGATCTGGTCAAAACCGTGGCCGAGAAAAGCTTTGGCGCAACCGTGGACGGCGACGCCGTCGTTCTGCCCGGTATCATGAGCCGCAAAAAGCAGATCATTCCGAACCTGAAGGTCTGATCCTCAAACGACCCAAATCTGAAGGCGTCCAATTCGGGCGCCTTTTTTCTTTGCTGACAGCCATTTGCGGACGCGTTGTCGGTTGTTAGTCTGACCGGGGGTCAAAAGCCCATCCCAGGTCAGGTAAATGCAATGGTCGTACGAAAACTGAGCACCACCCGCAGCATTCTTCTTTTTGAAGGTGCCGACAAGGCGGCGTATTGGCGACGCTTTGCAATGCTGCTGACGCTGTCGGTCGTGATTGCCACCATGGGGTTGCTGCGCAACTCCGGCGCTGTCGTGATCGCGGCCATGCTTGTGGCGCCGCTGATGACCCCGATCCTCGGGGTGGCCGCCGCGATGGTCATGGGATGGCTGAAACGCGCGGTGACGCTGGCGTTTACGGTGTGCCTGGCTGCCATTGTCTGCGTGATGATGGCATGGTTTCTGGTCTATGTCGCCGATGTTCCCCGTGGCATTTTGATCCCCGACCAGGTCCTGGCGCGCACCGATCCCGGCACCGAAGACCTGATCGTCGCGCTCGCTGCCGGTGTGGCCGGGGCCTATGTCCAGATCAACAAATCCGAATTGAGCCTTCTACCCGGCGCGGCCATCGGCGTTTCGCTTGTTCCCCCGCTGTCGGCTTCGGGCATTCTGTTGTATTTTGACGAACCCGCCGAAGCCTATGAGGCAGGGCTGCTTTTCGCAACGAACCTTGGCGCGATCATTCTGTCAGCCTGCGCGGTTTATCTTGTCTATGCCGCGCGGTCCGTGGTTTTCAGCAAGGGAAAGCGCAAGCTGAACTTTACCGCCAGCGTCTTTGTCGCGATCGCGTTTCTGGTCGTCGTCGTCCTGCAACTTGGGAAGTCCACCTACAACCGTTATCTGGAGACGCGCACCGAGGCGCAACTGGCCGATGCCATTCGCGCATGGGCCGATCCGGTTTCCGTGGAAATCATCCGCATCGACGTCAACGCTCAGCGCAAGCGGGCCGAGGTTTGGCTGATCGTCGATCTGCCCGCCGAAGCGCAGTTCAAGGTTTCTTCCATTGCCGGTTTGCTGCCACCCAAGCTGCGTGAGACCCCTCTGGTCGGGGTGCTGGAAGAGGAGCTTGGACCCGGATACCTAGCCATTATCCGGTATCAGCCGCGTATCGGGGCCCAGATCATCCTGGGAACGGAAAACGTTCAGCAGGCCCCGGACGTCACGGAAATTACCGAAGACGAGTAGCAGTTTCACCCGTTCCTTCGCGCAAACGGGAATGCGGGATGGTGTTCGGGCCCAAGCTTTGCCATAGCTGTCGCCAGCGCGATATCAGACCCAGAGGCCCCCATGACCCAGATCGTTTCCTCGCTTTCCGAGATCTCGGACCGTTACAAAGCATTGTTCGTCGACCTTTGGGGCTGTGTTCACAACGGCATCACGGCCTACCCCGAGGCCGTCGAAGCGCTGAAGGCCTATCGCGCCAAGGGTGGACTGGTGGTCTTGGTCACGAACTCTCCCAAACCCCGCGCCGGGGTGGCAGAGCAACTCGTGCAATTCAACGTCCCCGCCGACGCGTATGACACCATCGCCACCAGCGGGGATTCCGCGCGATCTGCGATGTTCCGGGGTGCTGTGGGGCACAAGGTTTATTTCATGGGCGAGTGGCAGCGCGATGCGGGCTTTTTCGAACCGCTGAAACTGCTGGATCACCCCATCCATATCGAGCGTGTGCCGCTGAAGGAAGCCGAGGGTATTGTCTGCTGCGGCCCGTTCGACCCGATGGCCGACCCGGATGTGAACCGGCCGGATTTCCTGTACGCCAAGCAGATGGGCATGAAACTGCTTTGTGCGAACCCTGACATTGTCGTGGACCGCGGCGAGGTGCGCGAATGGTGTGCCGGTGCTTTGGCCAGGCTGTACACCGAAATGGGCGGCGAGAGCCTGTATTTCGGCAAACCGCATCCCCCGATCTATGATCTGGCCCGTCGCAGGTTGCAGGAACTGGGGTACGATATCCCCGACAGTGACATTCTGGTGATCGGCGACGGCCCCCACACGGACATTCTGGGCGGCATGGGAGAGGGCATTGATTCTCTGTTCATCTCGGGCGGATTGGCCGCGGCAGAAACAAAAACGTCGCATCATCCGCATCACGAATCCCTAACCGCCTATATTGAAAGGGAAAAGATCAATCCAACCTACACGATCGGGCGCTTGAGGTAGCAAGAAAAGACTTGATTTTCTGCAACTGCGAAGTAATAAAGTTGCCAACCTTGGCCAAATGATGGTTTTTTCTTTCACGGCCGATTTCGAGTGAGGGCAACATGTTGGACAATCTTCCGCGCGGAACGATCTGTATCGAAGACATCGAAATGGGCATGTCCCGCCACCTGCGCAAAGTGGTGACGGATGAAGATATCGAAATGTTCGCGCAGGTCTCGACCGACCGGAATCCGGTGCATCTGGACGACGACTATGCCCGCGATACGATCTTCGAAGGCCGTATTGCCCACGGAATGCTGACGGCGGGTCTGATCTCGGCCGTGATTGGTGAACAACTGCCGGGTCACGGTACCGTTTACATGGGTCAGTCACTGAAGTTCCTGGCGCCTGTGCGTCCGGGTGACATGGTCTATGCCGAGGTGAAAGTGATCGACATCGATTTTGCCAAGCGCCGCGTCAAGCTAGACTGCCATTGTTCGGTCGAGGGCAAGAAGGTCCTGATCGGCGAAGCCATGGTGCTTGCCCCGTCGCGCAAGTTCGACTGACTGGCAAACACAGTTTTGCAAAAGGCGCCGGACCGGCGCCTTTTTTGTTTGGGCACTCAACTGCACACAAGGTCGTCAGGAAGAACGAGTTCGTTTTCGCCCTTTCAGCGCACCTGATTCCAGAATGATTTCCGACACCACGTGTTCACGCCTGTAGGCCATCACATGAACCCCGGAAACACCGACGATGTCCCTAATCTGCTGGATCAGTTCAATACAGATCTTCTTGCCCTCTTCCGCGGGCTTTTCGGCCTTTTCCATCCGCTCGATGACATGATCCGGGATGTGAATTCCGGGCACATTGCTGCGCATCCAGCGTGCCGCGCGTGCCGAAGCGATGGGCCCCACACCGGCGATGATGAATACTTTTTTGTCCAGACCGGCATCCCGAACACGATCCATGAACCTTTCAAAGAGCGGAATGTCGTAGATATAGTTGGTCTGAATAAACTCGGCGCCCGCCTCGACCTTCTTTGCAAGACGTTCCGGGCGCCAGTCATAGGGCGGTATACAGGGGTTTTCCGCCGCACCCAAAAACAGTTGAGGGGGGCGCGTGATCTTGCGGCCGGAAAGAAACTTTCCTTGATCGCGCATCGTTCGGATCGTCCGCAGCAAGGTCAGGGAATCGAAGTCGAACACCGGTTTTGCCCCCGGTTGATCCCCAACTCCGACACCGTCGCCCGTCAGGCACAGCACGTTGCTGACGCCCAGCGCCGCAGCCCCCAGAACATCCCCCTGAATGGCGATCCGGTTCCGGTCTCGGCAGGAAATCTGATAGACCGGAGAATACCCCGCGCGGGTCAACAACGCACAGATCCCTATCGAAGACATGTGGCAGTTGGCACCAGACGCATCGGTTGCATTGATCGCATCCGCCACTTCACCCAGCGGCTGCGCCGCCTGAAAAACATCCTCGGGGTCAGCGCTGTCTGGCGGGTTCAGTTCAGCGGTCACCGCAAAGCGGCCCGAACGCAGAACTCTTTCCAATCGACTGTGCGAAACATAGCCTTCGGGAACAGGCACATAGCCGATCGGCTCGACCTCGCTGCGATAGGCATCATTCATTTCTTCAGCTCCCGGTTCACCGCGTTGGGGGGTTCAGCAGCCAGAGGTGCCGCAGAGGGTTCGTTTTCGCGCGCCTCCGGGAACGCCTGCGCAAGCGTTTCGCGGGCAGCGTCCCGGGCCTCGCGTTCCTGTGCAGCGATCTCGCGGCTGACCCGCAGCCAGGATGATGACCCTTTCAACGTGTGTTCCACGGGCGGAAGAACCTCTTTTATCTTGTCGCCCCCGTGTTGCATGCGGCTGGCCCCGTCCCAGGCCAAAGCCCAGACGCATTTCATATCGGGCTTCACCTCGCAGAACTCACCGGGACGTACGCCGCCGCATGGGCCGTTGCGCAGTTGCTTGGGGCAGTTCATCGGGCAAGACATACCCGTCGAAGACAAAACGCATTGTCCGCACATCTTGCAATCAAACAAAAGACTTTTGACGCCTTTTTCGACCAGCGCTATGGGGCGTTCAACGCGGTTGTAGCCGATCTTAGCAAAGACCGGATCCATCGCGACCATGCCCAGTTCGACACATTTGTAAATCCACTCGAACGCACGGGCGTTGCGAATCGCGAACAGTCGCAATCGATACATGGTCTGCCTCCTATGCTGGGTTCATTTGAACCTGGCCGGGCCATCGTCCGCCCCCCAGCGTGGTCCGAGGGCCGGAAACCCAGTCTACACCCAGTATTTTTTTTGGATCAAGCAGTTGGCCGAATGTCGCACAGCATTCCGGGATGCCCCGTGTGCAATCAAGTCTGACGAATGGTTTTGGTGTGTTTCGCCAGGACGCGCGCCTTGAATTCAAACTGCCGCTTGAACAAATCGCAACGCAACGCTACGCAATCGCCTATGCACATCATCCGGGATTTCCAGTTTGTCGAGCCAGAAGATCGCGGCGCCAGCGTTGCGATCGGGAATTTTGATGGCGTCCATTTGGGGCACCAGTCGGTCATCGAACTGGCCCGCGACGCGGCCCCGGATGCGCCACTGGGGGTCATGACATTCGAGCCGCATCCACGTGAATACTTTGCGCCGGACTCTCCTCCGTTCCGCCTGATGCGCGGCAATGCGCGGGCGCATCGGCTTGAGAAGCTGGGTGTGGAGAAACTGTATGAACTGCCGTTCAACGCGGCGCTGGCTGGGCTTTCCCCCGATGAATTCGCGCGCAACGTGATTTGCGACGGTCTGGGTCTGTCCCATGTCGTGGTCGGGGCCGATTTCTGTTTTGGCAAGGGCCGCAGTGGGACGGCTGACGATCTTGTTCGCTTCGGGCAAGATATGGGATTTGGCGTGACGATTGCCCCTTTGATGCAGCGGTCTGAAAACGTGGTCTCGTCAACCGCCATCCGCACCGCATTGAGCGAGGGTCGCCCAAAGGATGCAGCCGCGATGCTGGGCCATTGGCACAGGATCGAAGGCGAGGTGATCGGCGGCGAGCAACGCGGGCGGGAACTGGGTTTCCCAACTGCGAACATGTCCATCGAAGGGCTCCACCCGCCGAAATTCGGTGTCTACGCGGTATTGGTCGACGTGCTGGATGGCCCGCATCAGGGCAGTTATCACGGCGCGGCCTCGGTTGGGGTGCGCCCGATGTTCCATGGCGAAGTGCCAAATATCGAAACCTTCCTGTTCGACTTTTCCGGCGACCTGTACGGGGCGACCTTGTCGGTGGGGCTGATCGAATTCCTGCGCCCTGAAATGACATTTGACGGGCTGGATAGTCTGATCGCGCAGATGAATGCCGATTGTGAACAGGCCCGGGACATTCTGGCCGCCCTATGAGCGCTGATCCGATTCAACGCACTGGCCTGCCCGCCCGGTTCTGGGAACGCAAACCCCTGCGCAAGATGAACCAGCGCGAATGGGAAGCTTTGTGCGACGGTTGCGGCAAATGTTGCCTGAACAAGTTGGAGGATGAGGACAGCGGTGAGGTTGCCCTGACCTGCGTCGCCTGCCGCCTGCTGGACGATGAAAGCTGCCGCTGCACGCAATACGACATCCGGCATCAATTTGTCCCGGAATGCATCGTCATGACACCCGACAATATCGACGAACACGCCTATTGGTTGCCGCAAACCTGCGCCTATCGGCTGCTGTGGGAGGGCAAACCGCTTTACGACTGGCACCCATTGTTGTCTGGTACGCCGGAAACCGTGCACGCCGCAGGCGTGTCGGTCCGAGGGCGCACGGTGTCCGAGTTCGAAACCCCCATGGAAGAGTGGGAAGACTACATTATCGAGGAGCCTAGCTGATGTATTTCGCATCTGACAATTCCGGGCCGGTTCACCCGCAGGTCATGGCCAAACTGGCCGAGGCCAACCAGGGCTACCAGATGGCCTATGGCGCCGACACGATGATGAACGAGGTGCGTGACCGCATTCGCAGCATCTTTGAAGCTCCGGGGGCGGCCGTCTATCTGGTGGCGACGGGGACAGCGGCAAATTCGCTGGCCCTTGCCACATTGTCCAACCCTTGGGAAACGATCTTCTGCTCTCCGGTTGCCCATATTCACGAAGACGAGTGCAACGCGCCCGAGTTTTTCACCGGCGCCAAGCTGACCCTTGTTCCCGGCGGCGACAAGATGGCGCCGGACGCGCTGCGCGGGTCCATCCTGGGCGAAGAAACCCGCGGTGTTCACGGGCCGCAGCGCGGGCCGGTGTCGATCACCCAGGTCACCGAGCGCGGATCGGTCTATTCGCTGGAGGAGTTGCAGGCGCTGTGTGGGATCGCAAGGGAATATGGCTTGCCGGTCCATCTGGATGGGGCCCGGTTCAGCAATGCCCTGGTGGCCCTGAATTGCTCTCCGGCTGACATGACATGGAAAGCTGGGGTGGACGCGGTCAGCTTCGGCGGCACCAAAAACGGCCTGATGGGCGTTGAAGCGGTGGTGTTCTTTGACGAGAGCAAGGCCTGGGAATTCGAGCTGCGGCGCAAACGCGGGGCGCATCTGTTTTCCAAGCATCGCTACCTGTCCGCTCAGATGGCGGCCTATCTTGAGGATGATCTGTGGCTGAAGCTGGCGCGTCAGGCCAATGCAAACTGTGCCCGGCTGGCCGATGGCTTGCGTGCAAAAGGCGCCGAGTTCCTGCACGAACCACAGGCCAATATGATCTTTGCCGCTTTTTCACGCGCAAAGCACAAACAGCTGCATGAGGCCGGGGCGATCTACCACCTCTGGGGGGCAGAGTTGGAAGGTGATGATGGCGACGAAAGCCTTGCATGCCGACTGGTCTGCGACTGGTCGATCGGGACAGCCGAGATCGATCAGTTTCTCAGCCTGTTGTAACACCCGTCTCTTGGCCAGCTTTCCAGAGATCCTCAAGCAGCACGCTGGTTTCACCGGGGTGCGAAATGGGCAGCATGTGCCCCGCACCTTGAACGACCTCATGGCGTGCGTTCGGCAGACGGCGCTGCAATCCTTTACAGATTGCGGGGATCGTCGGGTGGGTCTTTGATCCGCTCAGCAACAGGGTTGGCATCGATACGCGCTTGCATCCGTCGGGGTCAAGCAACCCGGCGCGGTCATCGTACAGAACGGGATAAGACGCGGGAACAACATGAATCCCACGCACCATGCTGGCGCGCGTCCGCTCTGGCAGGTCAGGCCATTTGGGGCTGATGTCAGTGCTCCACATCCGGTTGAACAACCGCGCGGCCAGCGCCTTGTCGCCTGCTTGGAACGCTGCTTCAATCGGCTGGGACTCTCGCAGGTGCTGATCGTACAAATGGGGCGCGTCCTGTTTTGCCACGGCAAAGAACACAGGCTCGATCAGGGTCAAGCTTCGAATAAGGTCCGGGTGCTCCATGGCCAGTCTGAGCGCAACGATCGCCCCAAAGGAATGGCCGACCAGATCCGTGGGCTCGGTCAATTCGACCGCCGCCAGCCCTGTCACAGCGTCAAAGAAATCGCTTTGACCGTCCCAGTCCGGACTGCGCCCATGAGACAGCATGTCCGGTGCAACAAGACACACGCTGCCATCCAATGCCTTGGCCAGGCCGGACCACGCGCCGGAATGTGCAATGGTGCAATGAAGGGCAAGCAAATTGCGCCCTCCGTCGCCCAATCGTCTCACGAAACCGGATTGCATCGCCGTCGGGGCTGTCATCCATTCATCTCGGACAGATGCCGATCCAGATCGTCCAGGCGATCCTGCCCCCAGAAGCGTTGACCATCCGGCGTGATGTAGAACGGCGCGCCGAACACGCCGCGATCCACCGCCTCTTCCAGATTGGCGGCATAGGTTTCGGCCCCGACCAGCAGACCGCTGTTGGCCAGGTCCGGGTCAAACCCGGCATTTGCCAGGCAGTCCCTGATCACATCATCCTGAGCGACGTCCTTTTCTTCGGCCCAGCAGGCGCGCAGGATCAACTGGCACAACTTGCCCACGTCGCCCGAACCATCCTTGATCGCGGCGATGATCGCATAGGAAGACGGCGCCATGTTGGTCGGCCAGTGCGCCGGTTGCAGGTTGAACTCCATCCCCAGATTCTTCGATTGGCGCAGCAGCTCCTGAGCGCGGTATTCGATGCGCGATACATGACGGTCCTTCGGCGGCGTGCCCCCGGTGCGTGCGAACAGGGCCATGATGTCCAGCGGCTTGTAGTTGATCGTTGCGTCGTGTTTCGCCGCAATCTCTTCCAGCCGGTTCCCCGCAAGATAGCTGTAGGGCGAAATTGTCGCAAAAAAGTAGTCAATCCGGGTCATGTTCACTTTCTCCGCTGCGTTACCTTTGCGGGACGGTAAGGCCATGCTAAGCGGTGTCAACATCACGAATCTGTCACATTGCCATTGCTGCCCGGGGACCTCAGCCGATGCCGACACTTCACGAACCCAAGCTTATCGCTGGGAACGCCAACCTTCCACTTGCCGAAACCATCGCCCGCCGCATGAGCCTGTATCGCGGTGTCGACCAGGGATTGGTCGATGCGCGCGTCGAACGTTTCAATGACGGCGAGATCTTCGTCGAAGTGTTCGAGAACGTTCGCGGCGAGGATATGTTCATTATCCAGCCGACCTCGAACCCGGCCAACGACAACCTGATGGAGCTGCTGATCATCGCCGACGCACTGCGCCGCTCGTCGGCGCAACGGATCACGGCCGTGATCCCCTATTTCGGCTATGCCCGTCAGGACCGCCGTACCAAGGCCCGCACGCCCATCAGCGCCAAGCTGGTGGCCAATATGCTGACCGGCGCAGGGATCGAGCGGATTCTGACGATGGATCTTCATGCCGCGCAGATTCAGGGCTTTTTCGATATGCCCGTCGACAACCTGTACGCCTCGCCGATCTTTGCGCTGGATGTCAAAAACCAGTTCAAGGACAATCTGGATGAGATCATGGTGGTTTCACCCGACGTGGGCGGCGTGGCGCGCGCACGTGAATTGGCCAAGCGCATCAATGCCCCCTTGTCGATCGTTGACAAGCGGCGCGAGAAAGCAGGCGAAGTCGCGGAAATGACCGTTATCGGGGATGTGAAGGACAAGATCTGCCTGATCGTCGACGATATGTGTGACACCGCCGGAACACTTTGCAAGGCCGCGCAGGTCCTGTTGGACAATGGCGCCAAGGAAGTTCATTCGTACATCACGCATGGCGTCATGAGCGGCCCCGCGGTCGAACGGGTGACGAACTCGGTCATGAAGTCGCTGGTGCTGACCGATACGATCCAGCCGACCAAAGAGATTTTGAAGGCAAAGAATATCCGCATCGTTCCGACTGCGCCGATCTTCACCCAGGCGATCCTGAACATCTGGAACGGAACCAGTGTGTCTTCGCTGTTCGAAGACAAGACGCTGACCCCTATCTACGAATCCATGTATCAGATGGATTGAGCAACAGGAGGCGACCGAACATGTCGCCGCCTGATTTCCGGAATACCGATTGCGCAGGTATCTGACCATGGGGCGCGATCGGCGACACAAGTGGAAACACCCCCATGACTGCCAACAAACGTATTGTTCTTTCCAGCGATCACGCGGCAATCGAGCTGCGCCTGTCCGTGGCCAAACACATCGCGCAACAAGGTTGGGACGTGGTTGATATCGGCCCGACAACCCCGGAAAGCACCCATTACCCCAAGCACGGCAAGGCCGCGGCGCAGGTCGTTGCCTCGGGCGATTGCAGCTTGGGTATCGTCCTCTGCGGCACCGGACAGGGTATCATGATGGCTGCGAACAAAGTGCCCGGCATCCGCTGCGGCGTTTGTTCCGACACATTCTCGGCCCGCATGATCCGCCAGCACAACAACGCCAACATGCTGTCGATTGGCGCGCGGGTTGTCGGCGAAGGTCTGGCACTGGACATCGTTGACGCGTTTCTGGGTGCCGAATTCGAAGGCGGCCGCCACGCCACGCGCGTGGACATGATCGAAGCGCAGGACGACTGAGCCCAATCAATCGTTCAAACGCCTGAAAACATGGCGGACCCGGATCAGGAAATATTCCAGTCGTCCGGGTGTGCCACCTCTCCTATCGCGGTCCAGCTTGCCCGAATGCGGGCAATCCGAGTGTCGGACCAGGTCCGGAATACTGCGTCAAAACCCTCGGCGGTGATATGTTCGGCCTGAACCTCTGCGCGCAGCGCCGAGGACGTGTCGACATCCCACAGCGAGATCCCGATCTGCACCATGGGCGGGGTTCGAAATGCTTCTTTGAATCGAATGGGGGTGCGGCGTTCGCGCGGCCCCTGCCCGGTCCACATATCGCCGCCGTCGGCAAACTCCGAGAACAGGACATCTTCACCCTGCGCAATTCCAATAGGATGGGTTAGGAACTTTTTCATCTTATCATCATTATTCTTGAATTCCCGCAACTTACCCCGGCATTTCGGCAAAAGCACGACAAAAAAACGGCCCCGCAATTGCGAGGCCGCTCAAATTTTTCACCAGTGGGCCCGTTACAGGCTCATATGCGTTCCAAGCGCTTCCATGTCGGCCAGCAGCTTGGCTGCATCGTCGACAATGGTCTGTTCGCCGTTTTCCTTCGCCACCTCGTGCGAGGCGCGCGCCTCGGCGATCAGCTCATCCAGATGCGCGCGGGTTACTTCCGCCACCGGGATGGCCTTTTCGGCCAGAACCGACAGGCTGTCGCCGTTGATCTGGGCAAACCCGCCGGTGACCAGGTATTCGCTGGACCCTTCGGGTGCCTCGACCTTGAGCAGACCGGGGCGCAGCGTGGTGATGGTGGGGGCATGATCGGGCATTGCCGTCATGTCCCCGTCCGCGCCGGGAATCTGGACCGCGCTCGCCTGCAGCGAAGCAAGGCTCCGCTCGGGGCTGACGAGGTCGAATTGCATCGTGTTTGCCATCAGGGATACTCCTTAGGCGGCTTCTGCGGCCATCTTCTCCGCTTTGGCGATCACTTCGTCGATTCCGCCAACCATCAGGAAGGCCGCTTCGGGCAGGTGATCGTATTCGCCGGCCACAACGGCCTTGAACGACGCGATGGTCACATCCAGAGGAACCTGAACGCCGGGCGAACCGGTGAAGACTTCGGCCACGTCGAACGGCTGCGACAGGAAACGTTCGATCTTACGGGCACGGGCCACGGTCAGTTTGTCCTCTTCCGACAGTTCGTCCATGCCGAGGATGGCGATGATGTCCTGCAACGACTTGTAGCGCTGAAGGATCTGCTGAACGTCGGTCGCAACCTTGTAGTGCTCTTCTCCAACGATGGCCGGGTCGAGCAGACGCGAGGTCGAGTCGAGCGGGTCAACGGCCGGGTAGATACCCTTTTCCGAGATAGCACGGTTGAGAACGGTGGTCGCGTCAAGGTGCGCAAACGAGGTTGCCGGCGCGGGGTCGGTCAGGTCGTCCGCAGGCACGTAGATCGCCTGCACCGAGGTGATCGATCCCGACTTGGTCGAGGTGATGCGTTCCTGCAAGGCGCCCATGTCGGTGGCCAGCGTCGGCTGGTAGCCCACCGCCGAAGGAATACGACCCAGCAGAGCCGACACCTCGGAACCCGCCTGCGTGAAGCGGAAGATGTTGTCGACGAAGAACAGAACGTCGGTACCGGACTGGTCGCGGAACTGTTCCGCCAGGGTCAGACCGGTCAGAGCAACACGTGCACGCGCACCCGGAGGCTCGTTCATCTGACCATAAACCAGGGCCACTTGGCTTTCCGACAGGTTGTCGGGTTTGATGACGTTCGATTCGATCATCTCGTGGTACAGGTCGTTCCCTTCACGGGTCCGTTCACCAACACCCGCGAACACCGAGAAGCCCGAGTGCACTTTTGCGATGTTGTTGATCAGTTCCATGATCAGAACGGTTTTACCAACGCCGGCACCGCCGAACAGGCCGATCTTACCGCCTTTGGCGTAAGGGGCCAGCAGGTCAACAACCTTGATGCCGGTCACCAGGATTTCCGACTCGGTCGACTGTTCGTCGAACTCGGGCGCGGGCTGGTGGATGGCGCGGGTTTCGGTGGCTTCGACCGGGCCCTTTTCGTCGATCGGTTCGCCGACCACGTTCAGGATGCGGCCCAGGGTGGCGTTGCCGACCGGAACCGAGATCGGTGCGCCGGTGTCGGTCACGGCCTCGCCGCGGACCAGACCTTCGGTCGCGTCCATCGCGATGGTGCGGACAGTATTTTCACCCAGGTGCTGAGCAACTTCCAACACCAGGCGCTTGCCGTTGTTGGTGGTTTCCAGCGCGTTCAGAATTTCAGGCAGCTGATCTTCGAAGTGCACGTCTACGACGGCCCCGATGATCTGTGTGACTTTGCCTTTTGCATTCGCCATGTTTCGTCTCCGGTTTTCTTACAGCGCTTCGGCGCCGGAAATAATTTCAATCAGCTCGTTGGTGATCACGGCCTGACGCGAGCGGTTGAACTGGATCGTCAGCTTGTCGATCATCTCACCCGCGTTGCGTGTCGCGTTGTCCATAGCGGACATCCGTGCACCCTGTTCAGACGCCCCGTTTTCGAGCAGAGCCGAGAAGATCGCGGTCGCAACCCCCTTGGGCAGCAGGTCGGCCAGAATGGCTTCTTCGCTGGGCTCGTAGTCGAAGATGGCACCGCTGTCGTCACCCGCCGCTTCGTCCTCGAACGAGGCAGGGATGATTTGCTGTGCCGTCGGGATCTGGGTCACGACGTTGACGAACTTCGAGTAGAAGATCGTGGCCACGTCGAACTCTCCCCCGTCGAAACGAGACAGGATGTCCTTCGCGATGTCCTGCGCGTTGGCATAGCCAAGACGCTTGACCTCGCTCAGGTCGATATGTCCAACGAACAGATCGCCAAAATCACGCTTCAGCGCGTCGCGGCCCTTCTTGCCGACAGTCAAAACCTTGACTGTCTTGCCTTTCAGGCGCAGCTCTTCCGCTTTGACACGGGCCAGCTTGGCGATGTTCGAGTTGAAGCCGCCGCAGAGGCCGCGTTCAGCTGTCATGACAACCAGCAGATGGACATCATCGCTGCCCGTACCACGGAGCAGCTTGGGGGCGCTGTCGCTGCCCCCGACAGAAGCCGCCAGCCCTGCCATCACGGCATTGAACCGTTCGGCATACGGACGCGAGGCTTCGGCAGATTCCTGGGCGCGGCGCAGTTTTGCAGCCGCGACCATCTGCATGGCCTTGGTGATCTTGCGGGTCGATTTGACCGACTCGATCCTGTTTTTAAGGTCCTTAAGATTTGGCATATGCCCGCCTCTCCCTTAAGCGAAGGTTGCGGCGTATTCGTCCAGCGCAGCCTTGATCTTGTCGGAAGCGTCACCCTTGATCTTGGGGTCTTCGTCCGTGATCCACTGAAGCAGATCCGCGTGCTTGCCACGCAGGTGTGCCAGCAGGCCAGCTTCGTAACGGCCAACATCGGAAACATCGATCTTGTCGAGGTAACCGTTGGTACCTGCGAAGATGACGCAGACGATTTCAGCGTTGGTCAGCGGCGAGTACTGCGGCTGTTTCATCAGCTCGGTCAGACGCGCACCACGGTTCAGCAGCTGCTGGGTTGCGGCGTCGAGGTCTGAACCGAACTGCGCAAAAGCAGCCATTTCGCGGTACTGAGCCAATTCCAGTTTAACCGGACCGGCAACCGACTTCATCGAGTTGGTCTGAGCCGAAGAGCCCACACGCGAAACCGACAGACCGGTGTTCACGGCAGGACGGATGCCCTGGTAGAACAGTTCGGTTTCCAAGAAGATCTGGCCGTCGGTGATCGAGATCACGTTGGTCGGAATAAACGCCGAAACGTCACCACCCTGGGTTTCGATAACCGGCAGAGCAGTCAGCGAGCCCGCGCCGAAGTCTTCGTTCAGCTTCGCCGAACGTTCCAGCAGACGGGAGTGGAGGTAGAAAACGTCGCCAGGATACGCTTCACGTCCAGGCGGACGACGCAGCAGCAGCGACATCTGACGATAAGACACAGCCTGTTTCGACAGGTCATCATAGATGATCAGCGCGTGGCGGCCGTTGTCGCGGAAGTATTCAGCCATCGCAGTTGCGGCGTAGGGTGCCAGGAACTGCATCGGAGCCGGGTCCGAAGCGGTCGCAGCAACAACGATCGAATATTCAATCGCACCGGATTCTTCCAGTTTCTTCACCAGCTGTGCAACGGTCGAACGCTTTTGACCGATCGCTACGTAAACGCAGTACAGTTTCTTCGACTCGTCGTCGCCTGCTGCGTCGTTGTAGGTTTTCTGGTTCAGGATTGCGTCCAGAGCAACGGCGGTTTTGCCGGTCTGACGGTCACCAATGATCAGCTCACGCTGGCCACGGCCGATCGGGATCATCGCGTCAACCGATTTCAGGCCGGTTGCCATCGGCTCGTGAACCGATTTACGCGGGATGATGCCGGGCGCTTTTACGTCTGCAACGCCACGCTTGGTTGCGTTGATCGGGCCTTTGCCGTCCAGCGGGTTGCCCAGACCGTCCACAACGCGGCCCAGCAGCTCGTCACCGATCGGAACGTCCACGATCGAGTTGGTGCGCTTGACGGTGTCACCTTCTTTGATGTCACGGTCGGAACCGAAGATAACGACACCGACGTTGTCGCTTTCCAGGTTCAGCGCCATGCCCATGATGCCGCCGGGGAATTCGACCATCTCACCGGCTTGCACATTGTCCAGACCGTATACACGGGCAATCCCGTCACCGACGCTCAGCACGCGACCGATCTCGGCCACTTCGGCTTCCTGACCAAAATTCTTGATCTGGTCCTTCAGGATTGCAGAAATCTCTGCAGCTTGGATTCCCATTTATCCGACCTCTTTCATTGCATTCTGTAGGGAGTTCAGCTTCGAACGGATCGAACTGTCGATCATTTTCGAGCCCACTTTAACGACAAGACCGCCGATGAGGCTTTCATCCACGGTCGCGTTGATTGTAACCGTCTTGCCCACGCGCTCGGACAGTGTCTTGGACAGTTTTTCCATCTGGGTCTTGGTCAGCGCCTTGGCCGAGGCAACCTCGGCGGTCACTTCGCCGCGCTCTTCGGCCAGCATGTCGCGCAGAACCTTCAGCAGTTGCGGCACGACGAACAGGCGGCGCTTTTGCGCCATCAGACCCAGCGTGTTGCGCAGGATGGGGTTCAGACCCATCTTGTCTGCGATCGCGGTGATCGCGCCTTCCTGTTCAGCGCGGGAAACCAGCGGCGATGCGATCAGGTCGCGCAGCTCTGCACTGTCGTCCAGCGCGGCTGCCAGATCATTGATGCCGGATTCCAGACCTGCAAGGTCGTTGTTCTCTTTTGCGATCTCGAAGATCGCGGTGGCATAGCGCTCGGCGATGCCAGTGGAAATCGAAGCTGGTTCGGACACGTCCACCCTTCCGATATTTTGGGCCCCGAATTCGCGTGCGGCAGCTACCCCGGGGGCGTGAAGAAACCCCGGCCAGACGGTCGGGGATCAAAATCACCGGGGATGTAGCAGAGCCGAACCAACCAAGCAATACGCTATAGCGGTAACAGATTTATCCACAAATTGTTATTTTTCATTAACTTACGGCAAGTGCGACGGTTTGAACACATTGGCCCAGTTGAAAAATGTTACGAATATGCAGGTTTTTGCGATTCCTGTGACTTTTTTTCCTCAATTTTTCGCATGGAATTGCAGGGGTCTCAGGCGGGCTTCAGCAAGCCGTCCAGTGCCTTGATCGGCTTTTTGACCGCGTCCTTGGTCACGCTGCCGCTTGGCGGGCGGATATGCTTGCTGACTTCGACCATCAGCACCCCACCGGCCATGACCGTCGGAATCCGCTGGCCGGTCTTTTCGATCAGGTTGCCGGATTTCAACCAGAATCGCCGGAACGACGGAGGCATGTACAAGGCCGAGCAATGCACCTCGGGCAGGAAGTGATGCGCCTTGAGCTGGTTTTCCAACTGAGTTGCCGAGTACGGGCGCCCGAACCCGAACGGGGTCTTGTCCGACCGTGACCACAGGCCCGCCCGGTTGGGTACTATGAAGACGGCCCGGCCACCGGGGCCCAGCACGCGCCAGCATTCGTCAAGCAACTGGTTTGGCCGTTCCGACGTTTCCAGCCCATGCATCACCACAAGCTTGTCCACGTGGCCGGTCTCGATCGGCCAGAGGGTTTCTTCGGTCAGGACCGAAACGTTGGGCATGCCTGCCGGCCATGGCATCACGCCCTGTGGCCCCGGCATCAACCCGATGACCCGGCGCGCATCCGACAGGTAAGGGCGCAGCAAAGGCACCGCAAAACCGAATCCCGCCACTGTCTGCCCTTTTGCTTCGGGCCAAAGCTCGATCAGACGCCCGCGAATAGCCGCCTGCGCCGCACGCCCCAATGTGCTGCGGTAATAGAAGTTCCTCAGATCCTGTACATCAAGATGCATTGCGGACATCCGGTCAATCGGCTTAGCTGGGCGCAGTCTAGCAATGAAAGGGCAAAAGGCCATGCCTCTTGAAATCGTTACAATCCCGTGCCTCAGCGACAATTACGCCTTTCTGGCGCATGACGCCGTCACTGGCCAGACCGCTCTGATCGACGCGCCCGAGGCCACACCGGTCCTGAAGGCGCTGGATGATCGGGGGTGGACACTGTCACATGTGCTGTTGACCCATCATCACTGGGATCACGTGGACGGGCTTGCGGGAATTTTGGCCAAACAGCCGGCAAAAGTCATCGGGGCCGCCGCTGACGCAAATCGCCTGCCGCCGCTGGATCAGCAAGTTACCGAGGGGGACAGTTTCGAGATCGGCGGCGAACCGGTTCAGGTTCTGGACGTTTCCGGGCATACGGATGGCCATATCGCGTTCTACATGCCTCAGAGTTCCGCCGTGTTCACCGCCGACAGCCTGATGGCGCTGGGTTGTGGGCGCCTGTTCGAGGGCACACCCGCGCAAATGTGGGCCTCTTTGAACAAACTGGCCGCCCTGCCGGACGACACTTTGGTCTGTTCAGGGCACGAATATACACAATCCAATGCCAAATTCGCGATTACAGTCGATCCCGAAAACCAGGCCCTGAAAGATCGCATTGCGGATATCGACCGCGCGCGTGCGGCCGGAAAAGCCACTGTTCCGTCCACTTTGGCCCTCGAAAAGGCCACAAATCCGTTTCTGCGGGCCACCGATCCGGCGATTCAGGCGAAATTGGGTATGGTGGGCGCTGACCCCGAGGCCGTTTTTGCCGAAATTCGGGCTAGAAAAGACCGGTTCTGATGCCTATTTGCTCCTCTTCAGGGCCACGGTCACAACAAATGTGACTGTCAAGTGAAAGAAAACCCTTGAAGCCGGGCCACGATCAACCAAACTCTAGTATTATGAGGACATGGTTGGGATGGGGTTCCGGCCAAGAAACCGCCCCCTTCTGACCCAAGACAGAGGAGCACCCGCGTGCCTTCATTCTCGAGCACATTGGAACAAGCCATCCACGCGGCCCTGGCGGCTGCAAATGAACGGCGCCATGAATTCGCAACGCTGGAGCATTTGCTGCTGGCCCTTCTGGAAGAACCCGATGCCGTGCGCGTCATGAAAGCGTGCAGTGTCGATCTGGACGAGTTGCGCAGCACTTTGGTGGAGTTCATCGACGAGGATCTTTCGAATCTGGTAACAGATATCGACGGATCCGAAGCCGTACCCACCGCAGCGTTCCAGCGCGTCATTCAGCGCGCCGCGATCCACGTGCAAAGCTCGGGCCGGACCGAAGTGACCGGCGCCAACGTTCTGGTCGCCATATTCGCCGAACGCGAAAGCAATGCCGCCTATTTCCTGCAAGAGCAGGACATGACCCGTTACGACGCGGTCAATTTCATCGCGCATGGCGTCGCCAAGGATCCTGCCTATGGCGAAAGCCGCTCGGTATCCGGTGCGGATCAGGTGGAAGAAGACGCCCAGACCGCATCCGGCGAAGCCGAACAGAAAGAAAGCGCGCTGGGAAAATACTGCGTGGATCTGAACGCCAAGGCTCGAGCTGGCGATGTCGATCCGCTGATCGGACGCTCGGATGAGGTGGAACGCTGCATCCAGGTGCTGTGCCGCCGCCGCAAGAACAACCCGCTGCTGGTGGGGGATCCGGGTGTGGGCAAGACCGCCATCGCAGAAGGCCTTGCGCACAAGATCGTCGGTGGCGAGGCCCCCGATGTGCTGGCCAATACCACGATCTATTCGTTGGACATGGGCGCGCTGCTGGCCGGAACCCGCTATCGCGGTGATTTCGAAGAACGTCTGAAAGCGGTTGTGACCGAACTGGAGGATCACCCGGACGCGGTGTTGTTCATCGACGAGATTCATACCGTGATCGGTGCCGGGGCGACCTCGGGCGGGGCTATGGATGCCTCGAACCTGCTGAAGCCTGCGCTTCAGGGCGGCAAACTGCGCACCATGGGCTCGACCACCTACAAAGAGTTCCGTCAGCACTTCGAAAAGGACCGAGCGCTGAGCCGCCGGTTCCAGAAGATCGACGTGAACGAACCTTCGGTGGAAGACAGCGTAAAGATTTTGCGCGGGCTGAAGCCTTATTTCGAAGAGCATCATGACATCAAATACACCGCCGATGCGATCAAGACGGCGGTCGAGCTGTCGGCGCGTTACATCAACGACCGCAAGCTGCCCGACAAGGCCATCGATGTGATCGACGAGGCCGGCGCGGCGCAGCATCTGGTCGCGGAAAGCAAGCGGCGCAAGACCATTGGCGTCAAAGAGATCGAGGCGGTTGTCGCCAAGATCGCGCGTATTCCGCCCAAGAACGTCACCAAGGATGATGCGTTGGTGCTGAAAGACCTCGAAGCATCGCTGAAACGGGTGGTGTTTGGTCAGGATCTGGCCATCGAGGCGCTGTCCAGTGCGATCAAACTGGCCCGTGCCGGTCTGCGCGAACCTGAAAAACCCATCGGCAACTATCTGTTTGCCGGTCCGACGGGGGTTGGCAAAACCGAGGTGGCGAAACAGCTGGCGGATACCTTGGGTGTAGAACTGCTGCGTTTCGACATGTCGGAATACATGGAGAAACATGCGGTTTCCCGCCTGATCGGTGCCCCTCCGGGCTATGTCGGGTTTGATCAGGGTGGTCTGCTGACCGACGGTGTCGACCAGCATCCGCATTGCGTATTGCTGCTGGACGAAATCGAAAAGGCCCACCCGGACGTGTTCAACATCCTGTTGCAGGTGATGGACCATGGCGAGCTGACCGATCACAACGGGCGCACGGTGAATTTCCGCAACGTGGTGCTGATCATGACCTCGAACGCGGGCGCGCAGGAACAGGCCAAGGCCGCCATCGGCTTCGGTCGCGATCGGCGCGAAGGCGAAGACACGGCCGCGATCGAGCGCATGTTCACACCGGAATTCCGCAACCGTCTGGATGCCGTGATCTCCTTCGCACCGCTGCCGAAAGAGGTCATTTTGCAGGTGGTCGAGAAATTCGTCCTACAGCTTGAGGCACAACTGCTGGATCGTGGCGTGACCATCGACCTGACCCCGAAAGCTGCCGAGTGGCTGGCCGACAAGGGATATGACGACAAGATGGGTGCACGCCCGCTGGGTCGTGTCATTCAGGAGCACATCAAGAAGCCGCTGGCCGAAGAGCTGTTGTTCGGCAAGCTGGCCAAGGGCGGCGTGGTGCGTGTCTCGGTCAAGAAAGGCGAACTGGATCTTGAAATTCTTGGCCCGGACCAACGGCGCATTTCAGGAGACAAGCCACCTCTGTTGACGGCAGACTGACCGGAAAACAGACAACTCCTTCAAAGCCCGGCGATCCCCATCGCCGGGCTTTTTAAGTGGCGGCACAATAAAATGCGACGGAAAAAGACGTCTGTTGCGTGTCATCTTCAATGATGAACGCAAGACAGGGATCGACACGTGAGCAAAATTTCAATCCTCTGGGGCGCCGCCTTTGCCCTATCCGCCGTTGCCGCTGTGGCAACTGCACAGCACAGGTTTCGCTATCACGACGAAACGACCGCAGAACCGTTGAGGTTGGTGCCCGCAACCGAAAACCCCGGGAAAAGCAGCGCCTCGGTGAAAGAAAAAGGCGGAAAAATCAAAGTGACGGGCAATGGTATTCCTGATCATCTGGTTGGCCGGTTTCCAAACCAAGGCAATCCGCACCAGATCGAACAGCAGAAGGTCAGGTTGAAATTGCCTGCAAATCCAACGGCCAAAGGTGCAATCACACCGCTGCAAATGGGGTGGAACTTTGGCGTGTCACTCAACGGGGTTGTGTTCGACCCGCTGGCGGCCGAGTTCTGGCATGGCGACCCCGGATCCGGGTGGTCCTACAATGCCTTGGGTGGCGCTGTTTCCTTGGGATTGGACGCCAATTTTGCCCATGTACAGCCGAATGGAAAATATCACTATCACGGTGTACCGACAGGGTTGGTCAAGCTGCTGGGATGGTCACCGTCCGAGCATTCACCTCTGATCGGCTATGCGGCAGATGGTTTCCCGATATATGCCGTCACTGGCGTCGTAGGGGGCAAAGTGACCGAAATGACGTCGTCCTATCGTCTGAAAACCGGCAACCGGCCGGGTGGCGCTGCGCCGGGCGGGCGGCATGACGGCACTTTCAACGAAGACTACGTTTTTGTTCAGGGTCACGGCAATTTGGACCAATGCAACGGCGCCTTCACCGTTTCAGCAGAATACCCTTCAGGAACCTATGCGTATTTTCTGACCGAGGATTACCCCGTGGTACCCCGGTGTTTCATGGGCACTCCGGATCAAAGCTTTCGCTTTGGCAGACGGTAATCGGTTTGACCCCATCACGCAGATTACCCAGGCAAGAGGCAAGGGTTTTGCTATCTTTCCGTGAGTTTCAGCTCGATCCGGCGATTCTGCGCCCGCGCCTCGGGCGTGTCAGCCGGATTGACCGGCTGGAACTCACCAAACCCGTTTGCCGCCAGACGATTGGGCGGGATGCCCAGCGCGTCGACCATATAGCGCACAACAGACAACGCGCGACCCTGGCTGAGTTCCCAGTTGTCCCGGTATCGGCCCGAACCTGCCAGCGGAACGTTGTCGGTATGGCCGTCGACCCGGATCACCCAGTTCAGACCGGGTGGAATTTCGGCGGCGACACTGCGCAGGATGTTGGCAACTTTCGCAACCTCCTGCTGCCCTTCCGCGGACAGCACGGCTGATCCTGTCGGAAACAAAACCTCGGACGAAAAGACAAAACGGTCGCCTTCAATCCGCACGCCTTCCTGATCGCCAAGGACATCCCGAAGACGTCCGAAAAATTCCGAACGATAGCGTTGCAGATCTTCCGCCTGCGCTGCCAGTTCCTCATTCTGACCGGCCAGTGCTTCGGCCTCGGCTTCGAGACGCAGGCGTTCGGCTTCTTCCAGCAGGCGGCGGCGGCGTTCTTCCGAAGCGGCACGGGCCAGCGCGGCATTCAGGTCCTGACCCAAAGTCTGGATTTGGATTTCGGCGGCCTCGTTGCGCTCTTCGAAATCATCCAACAGGGCCTGCAATGACCCCAACTGCCCGCGCAGGGCGGCAATCTGCTGGTTGAGAAGTGCCGCCTCACGCTGGGCCTCGGCTGAGATTTCTTTCTCTTCCGACAATGTCGATTCGGCCAGAGCCAGCAAGGCCTGCCTTTGTTCGGCCAAGGTGCGTTGTTCATCAGCATCCGCCTGCGCTTGCGTTTGCGCCTCCAGGGCGGCTTCAAGCTGGGCGCGCAATTCATCAGGATTCACGTCGCCGAATTGTCGCTCAAGCTCAGCCCGCGCGGCTTGCGCGGCGGCCAGAAGAGTCAGCGTGTCTTCGGCCTCTTTGCGTTGTGCCTCCAACGCGAGCGTCATGGCCGTCAGTTCGGCATCCGCATCCTGAAGACGGTTTCGCAATGCCTCGGCAGCAGCGGCTTCGACCAGGCGGGCGGCTTCTTCATCGCTCAGTTGCTGTTCAAGGGTGGCAATTTCCGCCGCGCGTTCCTTGCCGCTTTGCTCCAGATCCGCAACCATTGCTTCCAGCGCCTCGCGGCGGGCGGCTGCCAATCGGGCCGCTTCCGTCTGCGCATCGATTTCCTCGCGACTTTGTGCAAGGGCAAGGTTCAGCGCCTCTTGTTCCGTCAGCAATTGCTCGCGCTCAGTCTCAAGCGCTGCGATGTCGCCCAAAGCCTGTTCCTGCTCGGCAAGCAGCGCCGCAACCTGTGCTTCGAAATTCGTGATACGGGTCTGCGCCTGATCCAGCGCGGCGGCCTGACGGTCGCGTTCGGTGGTCAGTGAGGCGATCAGCGACTGCGCTTGCGCCAGATCGTCTTCGGCCTGCGACAGCGTCGTGTTCAACGCACCCAGCCTTGCCTGCAAGCGGCTGTTTTCACGCTCTTCCAAACCCAGTGCGCCCGCAAGCGCAGCAACTTCGTCTGCCAGTGTCGTCAGTTCGTCTTCCTGCCCCGAAATGGTCTCGCGCAGAACAAACTGAATCACCATGAAAATGGTCAGAACGAATGTCAGCACCATCAGCAGCCCGGTCATCGCGTCCACGAATCCGGGCCAGACCGAGCCCTGGAAGCGTTGACCGGTGCGGCGGGACAGCGCCATGGACTACTCTCCTTCCGGCGTGGTGCGCACCGCGCCTCGGGGCAGGGTCAGGGCCTTGACCAGCAGTTCGATATCCTTGCGGAATTCGTTCATGCTTTCCTGACGACCCGCCGAAATCTCTTCAAGAATGCGCAGCAACTGCACGTCCATCGAGCGCAGGCGCATCCGGCTTTCGGCATCGATGCCATCGCCTGCACCGTGTTCGCGCATGTGGTCAAGCAACGCATCCTGCCCCAGCGCGACACGCTCCAGAGCCGAAGTGACGCTTTCGGTATTGGCCTGGCGATTGTTCATCTCGGCAATCACATCGACCAGTTGCCCCAGCTTGGCGGAAACCTCAGCCCGCTCGCTTTCCTGAGCGGCAAACAGATCCTGCAACGCATCCATCTGTTCGGACATGGCATCCAGCACAGGTGTCAGTACGGCGATCTCTGCCCCGCCTTCTTCACCACCGGCAAATCCGACGCGGGTGATCGAGGACAGCCATTCTTCGAGCTCGCGATAAAAGCGGTTCTGCCCGTGCCCGGCAAACACTTCGAGCAGACCAACAATCAGCGATCCCGCCAAACCCAGCAGAGAGGACCCGAACGCAACCCCCATCCCCTGCAACTGCGCCTCGAGCCCCGTCATCAGGCGATTGAAGACGGCCAGCCCCTCTTCGCCTTCCTGCGGGTTCAGGCTGCGGATGGTGTCGACAATGGCTGGAACGGTTGTCGCCAGGCCAAAGAACGTACCCAGCAGACCCAAATAGATCAGAACATTGGTTATATAACGCGTGATTTCCCGTTCTTCTTCGACACGCTCGGCCACGGAATCCAGAATGGACCGGGTTGAGGTGGAACTGATCTGCGAGCGCGCGCCTCGCTCGCGCAGCAGCGAAGCCAAAGGCGCCAGCAATTGCGGTGTACGCGCATCTTCGCGAACGACGCCCCCGACAAAGGCCTCGATCCAGCGCACGGACCCGATCAGTTGCGTAACCTGATAAAAACAAGCGAGGACGCCGATAAGAAATACGATCAGAATGAAACCATTCAGATACGGATTGGCGTAGAAAACCGGCAATACGTAAGGCAGTGCCAGAAACACGCCCAGCCCGGACAAGCCGATCGCCATCAACATCAACAGAATTTGTCGAATGGGATGCGAGAAATGGGGTCTCGCGCCCTGATGTGCCTGCGCCATGCGCGTGGTTCCCGGTATTTGCCTGCTTTGCGTCGAATCTAGCGGGATTCCGCGCGTGACGCCAAGAGTTTATGCGGTGATGTCGCGCACCCGTTGCGCCAACCACTCAAGATCATGGTCACGCAGCCCGATCTCGGCCAGATGTTCTACGGTGTTGTAAAGATATTCGTCATTCGGACCGCGCCCGCCAACCGCATGGGCGATGATCCGGGCCTGTTCCTCCAACGGCATCCCGCCGCAATACTGGACGTGGTCGGCATCGATCACATAGGTAACGGCATTGACGATTTCGCCGTTTTCCAGGTGCACATCCAGCATACGTTCAACATAGGCCGAGGAAATCAGCTCGCGCTCGCGCAGCTCGTGCAGCGTACGGTCTTCGTGACCCGCCTCGACCGCAAGGGCCAAACCGGTGCAACTGGCGTTCGCCTGTTCGTCCAGTGCCAGCACCAGGCCGGGTTTTTCTTCGGTCCCGCGATGGTGGATCGAGCTCATGCAGAAGGACCGGGAATAACCATGAAGTGTCGCGCGTTCACTGCGTGCCACCGGAAAGCCCGGATTCCACAGCAGCGATCCATATCCGAATACCCACATCGTCATTGCACTGGTCCTTGCCTGTTTCGGCCTATAAACATCAATTCCAAGGCGGGAAAAAGGGCCTTTCGAATGCGTCTGATACGAGTGTTGATTTTTGTTTCCCTGGCATGGAGCGCCTATTGGTTCGTGGCCGGATACGGCCTGCGCTCTGCGATCACTGGTTGGTTCGAACAGCAGGAGGCGCGCGGCTGGCAAGCGGATTTCTCGAATGTCGCGACAGCGGGCTATCCGACCCACCACATGACCCGTCTGAACAATCCGGCGCTGGCGGATCCGGTGAACGGCACGGCGTGGAGCGCGGATTGGATCGAATTCAAAAGCCCCGCCATCTGGCCCGGTCGTCAGATATTGCGGTTCGCGGACACACCGCAACGCCTGTCATATTTCGACCAGACATCAACAATTGTGGCCGACGACTTGCTTGCCGAGCTGCAATTGCAGCCCGGCGTCTCGCTCGTGCTGGAGAAAATGGCTTTGACGGCCGGGGCCTGGTCGGTGACGGAAAACTCCACCACGCTGGCCTCGGGTGACACGCTGAGCCTGATCATGGAACAAACGCCAATTTCAGAAGCCTATTCCATCACGGCCCGCGCGGATGGGTTTACACCGGGGGAAAAACTGCGGGCCCTGATGCATTCCGCAAGTTCGTTACCGCAGAGCTTTGAGACGCTGGAACTGGATATGGTCACCACTTTCGACAAGGTTTGGAGCCGGTCCGCCCTCGAAGACAGCCGTCCGCAGCCCGTGGCCATCGATCTGCGTCTGGCCGAGATCAAATGGGGTGAGCTGCGCCTGTTCGCGACAGGCGATCTGGATGTGGACGCCCAAGGTATCCCGACCGGAGAGATTGCCGTCAAAGCCGAAAACTGGCGGGATATGATCGCAATGGCAAACGCGGCAGGAGCCCTTCCTGATCAGGCCGTAGATCCCGTCACCCGAGGGCTGAACTTTCTGGCAGGGCTGGGCGGAAACCCCAACGCGCTGGATCTGCAACTGAATTTCCGCGATGGTTTCGTGGCGCTCGGGCCGCTGCCTTTGGGCCCTGCCCCGCGCCTGATCCTGCGTTAACGGCAGTAGGGTCCGCTGCGATAGCGGGCCGTATCAAGGTGGAAATGATCCTTGTGATAGCGATCGGAATTCGGCCCCAGCACGGTACCAAAGGGGCCGCACGCTCCGCGCCAGATCTTCTTGAGCTGTTTCTGAGACGGGTTCTTGCGCCACCCGTTCAGGACGGTCACCACCTCACCGTCGGCCATTTTGAAACCTGAGATATCGATCGCACGACCCTTGCCATGTTCGGATATCCGCGCGCCTTTGCGGTTGTTGCGGGTTCGGCAGGCATAATGGGCGGCGATTTGCAGCTCGACCACGGGCCCGCGGCGTTTGAAGGTGGGTTTGACGGTCTTGTCGACCCACTTGTTCAACGCAATGGCGGTGCCACAATCCATCGTCGAGGGGCGGCTGAGCATCACTCCCGAAACCGAGGTGATCTGTACCGCATCCTTGACACCACAGGCTGAATTCTTGCTGCCCACCCGGCCAACAGGTTTGCCCTGAATGGCAATATCCCCGCAAACAGACCCTTTGCGCAGCTTGCGCCTTTTGAACAACACCTGCTGCTCGACGGACTCGGGCCGCAAATAAGGCATCAAGGACGTATCCGGCCCCAGAAGTGGCAGCTCCGACGGGCGCGCCGCCGCAGCTGTGACTTGCGGCGAAACCGGACGCGAAACCGGACGCAGGTTGGCAATATCAGAAGGGGCAGGCGCGCTGACAGCCTGCTGAACAGTCAAAGGGCGCATGAGGGGCACCAAAGACTGATCAAGGGGCGCGGCCTGAACCGGCGCGGCGGCCAAAGCCACGATCCCGATCAGAATGTGCCCCCAACACAGCCTCATGAACTTGCCTTTCCCCGCCCAAAGTCCGGCGCATCCGTATCCTGCCCGGCATCGATGATGCCGCGACGAATAGCACGGGTGCGGGTGAAGTAGTCAAACAAATGATCGCCGTCCCCGGTGCGTATGGCGCGTTGCAGGGCAAAAAGCTCTTCGGTGAACCGGCCCAGGATTTCCAGCGTCGCATCCTTGTTGGACAGGAACACATCCCGCCACATGGTCGGGTCGGACGCGGCAATCCGGGTGAAGTCCCGGAAGCCGGCGGCCGAATATTTGATGACTTCGCTGTCGGTTACCCGTCGCAGGTCGTCGGCCACGCCAACCATCGTGTAGGCAATCAGGTGCGGCGCATGGGACGTTACGGCGAGAACCAGATCGTGGTGATCCGCATCCATCTCATCGACATTCGACCCCATGCCCTCCCAAAGCGCGCGCAGACGGGCAATGGCATCCGGGTCCGACCCCTCGACCGGGACCAACAGGCACCAGCGATTGTCAAAGAGTTCGGCAAACCCGGATTCAGGGCCGGAATGCTCGGTCCCTGCCAAGGGATGCGCGGGAACGAAATGCACACCGTCGGGGATATGCGGTTGCACCGCCCGAATGACGCCCCGCTTGACCGAACCCACATCCGAAACGGTGGCACCGGGTTTCAGCACGGGTGCAATTTCTTCTGCAACTGCGCCCATAGCCCCCACAGGCACGCAGAGCACGACAAGATCGGCGCCTTCAACCGCCTCGCGTGCCGTGTCGCAAACACGGTCACACAATCCGATCCTGCGCGCGGTTTCACGGGACTTTTCGGACCGGGCATAACCCGTCACTTCCCCGGCCAGCCCTGCACGTTTCATCGCCCAGAACATGGACGAAGCAATCAGGCCCAGCCCGATCAGCGCAACGCGGTCGTAAATCTGGCTCATGCTGCGCCCTCTTTGAATGCAGTGATCGCCGCAACCACACGGCGGCAGGCTTCTTCGTCGCCCACGGTGATCCGCAAGGCGTTCGGCAGGTTGTAGCCTGCAACCCGCCGGACAATCAAACCCTGCGTTTTCAGGTAGTCATCGCAGGCCTCGGCCTCGGCCCGATCGGCGAAGCGCGCTAGGATGAAGTTGGTGCAAGACGGGTCCGACGGCACGCCTGTCCTGGCCAATTGATCGGCCAGCCACACGCGAAGGCGCGCGTTTTCGGCCTGACAGAAGGTCAGGAATTCCACATCGTTTACCGCAGCTTCAGCCGCCGCCAATGCGGTCATTGACAGGTTGAAGGGCTGGCGCACCCGGTTCAGCACGTCGATGATCGGGCGGTGCGCATAGCCCCATCCGACACGCATACCGCCCAACCCGTACACTTTTGAGAAGGTGCGCGTCATGATTACATTCTCATGGGCGTCAACCAGCGACGCCCCGCCATCGAACCCCTCGACAAACTCCGCATAAGCGCCATCAAGAACCATCAGGCAGGTGTCGGGCAGACCCAGCGCCAGACGTTCCAGTTCGTCGTTCGGGATCATGGTCGAAGTTGGATTGCCGGGGTTGGTGACAAACACGATCCGCGTCTGCCCCGTCACCGCGGCGAGAATGGCATCCACATCCACTTTGCGGTCACGTTCGGCCACCATGACCGGCGTCGCGCCGGCCATGCGGGCGATGATCGGGTACATGGAAAACCCGTGCTCGGTATAGATCACCTCGTCCCCCGGCCCCGCGTAGGCCTGGGCGACGAATTGCAATACCTCGTCGCTGCCGACACCGCAGATGATCCGCGCTGGGTCCAGCCCATGGCGTGCGCCGATGGCCGCGCGCAGGCTCGCGTGGTCGGTGCTGGGATAACGATGCAGAATGGCCGCGCTGTCGCGCACCGCCTCTATTGCCTTGGGGCTGGGTCCAAAGGGGTTCTCGTTCGAGCTCAGCTTGATCACATGCTCCACTCCCGCCACATGCGACTGGCCGCCCTGATACAGCGCGATGTCCATAATGCCGGGTTGTGGGGTGATCTTGGTCATGAGAGGCTCCGTTGAATGGGCCTCTCATACCTGTCTCAAAGGGTTGAGAAAAGCGGCAATTCCCTCATGCGGCCTTGAAGCGCGCTGTTGCCGGGTCAGCGTTGTAGTAAGGCGTGAATTCTTCGGTCCGGTGCGACAGGTCATTGACGCTGTCGATGATGAACTGAACCGTCTCTTCGCTCATCAGATATGAGAAATTCAGACGCACCCAGCCGGGTTTTTTCATTTCTTCCCCGGCGGACAAGGCAGCGTGCAGCGCCTCAGACGTTGTCCGATCGATCCCCAGCAAGTGGTGGGCGTAGGGTCCGGCACAGGCACAGCCGCCCCGTGCCTGAATGCCGTAGATATCGCTCAGCATCCGCGTGAACAGCTGCTGATGCACGGGCTGGCCCGCATTGTCGCGCACCAGGAAGGAAAAGATCGGCAGACGGTGCGCTTTCTCGACCCCAAGCAGGGTCAGGTTCGGGTTGTTTTGCCAGCCGTCCAGCGCCATTTGATTGTACTGCGCCTCACGCCGGGCGATTTCGTCCGTTCCGACGACATCCTTGACGATGAAGGCCAGCGCCGCACGAATGTCTCCGATCACGTTGGGCGTTCCGGCCTCTTCCCGGGTGGATAGATCGGTGCTGTAGTCATGCCGCCACGGTGACACGAAACTGACGGTTCCACCGCCGGGCCAGCTGGGGCACGTCCGTTTCACGGCCGATTGGTTCACAACCAAAACGCCTGACGCGCCCGGGCCACCGGGAAACTTGTGCGGCGAAACCACGATCGCATCCTTTCGGGCCCCTTCGGGCCCCATGTCCATCGGCAGGTAGGGCCCACCACCGGCATAGTCCCAAACGGCCAAGGCACCATACGCCTTGAGCATCCGCGTGACCGGATCAGGATCGGTGACAATGCCCGTTACGTTGGACGCGGCAGAAAACGATCCGACCACCAAATCGGCATCCACATGGGCCTCCAGAGCGGCTTTCAGCGCATGCAGGTCCACGCCACCGCCCTCGGCTTCGGGGATTTCGATGACACGCGCCTTGCTTTCGCGCCAGGGCAGAATGTTCGAGTGATGCTCGTACGGGCCGATCAAGACAATCGGCTGGTCAGCCTCTGCCACCCCTAGCAGGCTGACCAGCCGATTGAGCCCCGCAGTGGCGCCGGACCCGGTAAAGATCACCGCGTCCTCTTCCCGAGCACCAACAATGCGGGCTATTTCCGCCCGCGCTTCGCGGCGCAGACGTGTTATGTAGGACCCACAGTAGGAGGCCTCGGTGTGACTGTTTGCGTAAAACGGCAAAACGTCCTGCGCCACAAAATCCTCGACCTGCCGCAACGCGCGGCCCGAAGCGACGTAATCCGCATAGACAAGCGGCACGTCTCCAAGCAGACCCGGGATCAGAACGTTCTCGCCGATCAGCCCATCGCGCAGATTTGAATTGTGAGCGGTGGAACAGAGTTCCGCACGAAATTTGGACAGGGTCATGACATTGGCTCCTTACTGCCATACCAATGTGATATTTCTGACCCGAGTAGACTTCACATATCTTTGCGTGTATTTTAAAAAATTTGTGTCATATGATCAGTTATGACATCAAAAGTAGATCAAATTGATACACGCATTCTGAAAGAGCTGCAAAAGGACGCCACCCTGTCACAGCGGGAATTGGCGGATCGGGTTGGCCTGTCCCAGAATGCCTGCTGGCGGCGCTTGAAGGCCCTGAACGAAAACGGTGTGCTGATCGGATCCACGGCCCGCATCGCACGAGAAGAACTGGGGTTGAGCCTTGTGGTCTTCGTCATGCTCCGCACCCGACACCACTCTGCCCAGTGGCTTCAGGCGTTTCGGAGCCATGTTCTGACAATCCCGGAAGTCGTGGATTTTCATCGGATCGGAGGGGATTACGACTATCAGCTGAAAGTCGTAACGCAGGACATGTCGTCA
The DNA here is from genome assembly GCF_056543025.1 of Ruegeria sp. A4. NCBI lineage: Bacteria > Pseudomonadati > Pseudomonadota > Alphaproteobacteria > Rhodobacterales > Roseobacteraceae > Ruegeria > Ruegeria sp. A4. Next base: position 1,718,411 of record NZ_JBQGAW010000001.1, read on the forward strand.
TATGACAAGGTCTATCAACGATTGATCGAAAAGGTCGAGCTGGACAGCGTAACCTCGTATTTCGCGATGGAAGCGATCGCCGAAGGCAGGCCCCTGCCGATCTGACACGCACGTCATTTGCCCAAAAACACTAGCCCAAAAACACCCTAAGGAGTCGCGGGCAATGTCGCGATGACGGCTTCGCCATGGACAAACCATAAAAAAAGACCGCGCCAAAAGCGCGGCCTTTCAGAATTCGATTGCGGCGAAGATCAGTTCTTCGCGTAGAATTCGACGACCAGGTTCGGTTCCATGACGACCGGGTAAGGCACATCGCTGAGGCCCGGCGCGCGCACGAACGTCGCGGTCATTTTCGAGTGGTCGGCGTCGATGTAGTCAGGAACGTCACGCTCGGCCAGCGCAACGGCTTCCAAGACAACAGCCAGTTGTTTGGATTTGTCACGTACCTCAATCACATCACCTTCTTTGACGCGGTAGGACGGGATGTTGACACGCTTGCCGTTCACTTTGACGTGGCCGTGGTTCACGAACTGGCGTGCAGCAAAAACAGTTGCGACAAACTTGGCACGGTAGACCACAGCGTCCAAACGGCGCTCCAGCAGGCCGATCAGGTTTTCACCAGTGTCGCCCTTCACACGCTCGGCTTCGGCGTAGATGCGGCGGAACTGCTTCTCGGTCAGGTCGCCGTAGTAGCCTTTCAGCTTCTGCTTGGCCCGCAGCTGCAGACCGAAGTCCGACAGTTTGCCCTTGCGGCGCTGGCCATGCTGGCCGGGGCCGTATTCGCGACGGTTGACCGGGGATTTCGGACGACCCCAGATGTTTTCGCCCATCCGGCGGTCGATTTTGTACTTGGCAGACGTGCGTTTGGTCACGGCTGATCTCCTTCGTTAGGTCGAAGCCCCGACGGGCCACTATGAAGGGCGTTGTCCTCTTGAGGTCTCCCCCATGACAGGCATCCCCTTGCGGGGGCCACCAACACCAATGAAGCCGCGCTTATATCCGCAATGCTGGCGGAGTCAACACAGCATTCCGCAAAGGTCAGAAAAACGATCAGGGCAGACAGCCACCGGACCCGGCAGCGCGCCGAAACCGTCTGGCGGCGCCTTGAAATCCTAGTTTGAGACCGGGAAAGAAACTACCGTCGCGCCGCTTTTCGCGGCGGGGTTTGGAATCATCGCAAGCTCGGTCACTTCGACAATCCAGAACTCTTCGTCCCGTGGGGGGCAAGCGCCTTCGAACACGAGAGCCCGCGACGTATCGTTGCCATCGGCAACAAGCTTGGCAGAGAACTTCTGCGCACCGTTGGTAAGGGTAAGGGTTCCGGCCACGTGGCCTGGAATGTCACGGACAATTGGAAAGTGGCTGTTCACCTGGCTGGCAGCGCCCCCGACATTTCCTATTCTTCCGATTCTTTGCTCGGCAGCCTCGCTCATGACGATTGCTTGACCACGCCATGACCATGCCGATCCGATCGCCAAACAGGAAAGAGGAGCGTCTTCAAGCCCGTCAATTTCCGTCTGACACCAGGAAATAGCTATTTGACCGTTTGTTCCGGCTCTCATCTGCCCACTCGCACTTACAACACCCCAACACTTAATTTTATCCTTATCAGCACAAATTCCGGCGGAAAAGAGACAGAACTGCAGCAATCACAAGATTGTTGTTAATGTGACTCAATATTTGGCGCCATCCGTCAGGCGTGACGGCCCGTCGATGACGGTTGTGGTCAGCGATGGCCGAAACCGATGCCAGATATCAATTCCAATTCATCGGAGAACGTGTGGAACGCTGTCCCGACAACTGCGGGTACAACGCTCAGAGCAATGGGGGCAGTGTTCCGGATTTCCGTCAGCCGCGCGCCCAAGAACGGTTTCCTGAGATAAGGCTCTCATCAAATCAGGCCGCAAAAACACGCGGGCCCTGAGCGTCAACGGGCTGAAGGGCCTTTTTTTGAGGCAAATTTCAAATGGCGTAAGAAATTCATCCACGTCACCCTCGAGGTGCCGGGATCACCGGTGAGCTACTGCCAACGGAAGCCTGACTCCGACAATTGTCTTTGAACCCGCCCGGGATAGTCGGATACGATTGCGTCCACGCCCAGATCGATCATCCTGCCGATATCTTCGTGTTCGTTGACTGTCCACACGACGACGCACAGGCCCAGCTCTTTTGCGCGCGTGACGTTTTCGGGCGTTACATCCGCAAAGTACGGGCACCAAAGCGAACCGCCGGCCTGCTTTACCAAGTTTGGAATTTCGTCGCGACGGCCACGAAAGTCCGGGCAAACGGATTTTGAGGAATCCTCGCCAACATCGTCGGCATTGTCCGGAAGTTGCGTCAGGTAGGATGAAGGCATATCCGGAGCTTGCCTCTGACACTCCGCCAACAGGTTCCAATCAAAACTGTGAAGCACCGCGCGCGAAGATAACCCTTTGCCGCGAACATCCCCAAGTACTCTGCGGACAAAGTTCTCTCGGTAAAGTGCATCATGGGCCAGGTCGGGGTCCGACTTCAGCTCGAGCATCAGATGGGCATCACGGTATTTCGGGTCATCGACCAAATCGAGCAGATCCAACAGCCTTGGAACACGAACATCGTCTATTTGCGCCTGATCCGGGAAGCGTTGGCCATAGGCGGAATGCCCGTCCAGACGCCCGATATCGAATTGTCGGATCTGTTCGTAAGTCAGCGAGGATACTTTCGGCTCTTCCCCGGTCAGAAACAGGCCATTGCCATCGCGGAAACTGGCCGAATGCAGGCGATGATTGTGCGTAATGACCGGCACATCATCGGCTGTCAGGACAACGTCAAATTCAAGAAGCGGGACGCCAATGGAAAGTGAAAAGTCGAAGCCGATCATGCTGTTTTCAGGCAACACGCCCCGTGCCCCACGATGCCCCACGACCCGGATCAGGTTCTCCCCACCGCGAAAGGCCTCAACCTGTTGAAACGCCATCAGCCTTCCAGCCTTTTGCCTGTCGCGTGGTCAAACAAATGCATTTTCTCCGGTGCCACCGAGAACCGCATAATCGGATGGCGTCCTTCGATCGGGTGAACACCGGGAAGGCTTGCCGTGATTGCGCTTTCAGAGCCCGACAGGTGACCGTGCAGCAACGTGTTGGCCCCAAGCGGTTCAGCCATCTGAATCGCGGCTTCAAGCGGGCCATTGTCATCCGACAACAGATGCTCTGGTCTTATACCAAGCTTCACGGCGCAGTCCGGACCCCCAGAGGGGCCGACTTCGATTTCTCCGATCTTGACCGCCCCGTTTTCGCGCCGTGCTTCGAATATGTTCATTGCCGGGCTGCCGATGAACTGCGCGGCAAACAGCGTCTGCGGAGTTTCATAGACCTCGAGCGGCGTGCCGATCTGCTCGGCTATGCCGCCGTTCATCACGATCATCCTGTCCGCCATCGTCATTGCTTCGACCTGATCATGCGTGACGTAAAGTGACGTGATCCCAAGCTTTTCCTGAAGTTCGCGTATTTCCAGACGCATCTGAACACGAAGCTTGGCATCGAGGTTCGAGAGCGGCTCGTCAAACAGGAAAACAGCGGGCTCGCGGACAATGGCCCGGCCCATCGCGACCCTCTGGCGCTGACCGCCGGACAACTGCCTGGGCTTGCGATCCAGCAAAGGTTCAAGCTGCAACAGCTTAGCCGCCTGGGTCACCTTTTGATCGATCTGAGCCTTGGGCAGCCTCGCGATCTTCAGGCCATACCCCATGTTCTGACGCACGGACATATGTGGGTAGAGCGCGTAGTTCTGGAACACCATGGCGATGTCGCGATCCATGGGCTCTTTGTCATTGGCGCGTTCACCGCCGATCCGGATTTCCCCGGACGTGACCGTTTCCAGCCCTGCCACCATCCGCAACAATGTGGACTTGCCGCAGCCTGACGGGCCGACGATCACGATGAACTCTCCATCGGCGATATCGACATCAACGCCGTGGATCACATCCGTCGGGCCAAAGCTCTTTTTGACATTCTCTAGAGTAACTGTTGCCATTTCTTACTTCTCGCTATCGACAAGGCCACGGACAAAGAGCTTTTGCATCGACACCACCACGATGACCGGCGGGATCATCGCCAGAATGGACGTCGCCATGATCGTCGGCCAATGCGCAAAGTCGTCACCGGACGGGAACATCTGCTTGATACCCATCACGATGGTATTCATTTCGGGATCGGTCGTGATCAGCAGCGGCCAAAGGTACTGGTTCCACCCATAGATGAACAGGATCACGAACAGTGCGGCGATGTTGGTCCGGCTCATGGGGACGACGATATCGATGAAGAACCGCATCGGTCGCGCGCCGTCGACCCGGGCTGCCTCGGCAAGCTCATCGGGGATGGTCAGAAAGAACTGACGGAACAGGAAGGTTGCCGTGGCCGAGGCGATCAGGGGAAAGATCAGCCCGTAATAGCTGTTGAGCATGCCGAACCCGGCGACAACTTCGAACGTCGGAACGATGCGGACTTCGACCGGCAGCATCAGGGTCAGGAAGATCAGCCAGAAGAACGTCGTTCGCCCGGGAAAGCGGAAATAGACAATCGCGAAAGCCGACAGCAGAGAGATGATGATTTTGCCGACTGCAATTCCGATTGCCATCACCAGGCTGTTGAACAGCATCGTGGCAACGGGCACATTTACCCCCGAGAACAGCGCCGCCTTGTAGTTCACCCAGAACTGATCGCCGGGCACGACAGGCATCGGTGGCGAGACGATCTCGGCCTGGGTCACGGTCGAAGCCACGAAGGCAAGCCATATCGGGAAAAATATGATCAGGACACCGAGTATCATGAGGGCATGGGACAACCAGATGCCCGCGCCGCGTTTTTGGACCATTCCGTGTTGTTGGGCCGCCATCAGTAATGCACCCTCTTTTCCACGTATTTGAACTGGATGACCGTCAACAGTCCCACGACGATCAGCAAGATGACTGATTGCGCCGAAGACGAGCCGAGGTCCTGCCCCACAAACCCGTCCGAAAATACCTTGTAGACAAGGATTGTCGTCGACTGTTGCGGCCCGCCGCCGGTGATCGTGTGGATCACGCCAAAGGTTTCGAAGAAGGCATAGACGACGTTCACCACCAGCAAGAAGAACGCCGTCGGCGACAGCAGCGGCAGTACGATCGTGAAGAATCGGCGCCAGAAATGCGCGCCGTCAATCGCCGCCGCCTCGATCACGGATCTTGGAACGGATTGCAGGGCAGCGAAAAAGAACAGGAAGTTATAGCTTATGCGCCCCCAGGCAGAAGCAACGACCACCAGCCCCATGGCTTCGGTGCCGTTCAGAACGTGGTTCCAGTCATATCCAAGTTGGCCAAGATACCATGACACGACGCCGACGCGCGTGTTGAACATGAAAAGCCACAGAACGCCCGCGACCGCAGGGGCAACAGCGTAGGGCCAGATCAGCAAAGTCCGATAGACCCCGGACCCTTTGATCAATCGATCCGCAATAACCGCAAGAAACAAGGCAGGGATCATCGAGCACAACGTGACCAACGTGGAAAACACCGCCGTCGTCACGAAAGAGGCGCGATAAAACTTGTCACTCAGCAGAAATTCAAAGTTGCCGAGCCCCACGAACTGGGACGACAGCCCGAACGGGTCAGGTATGAACAGCGACTGCCAGATGGCCTGACCGGCGGGGTAGAAAAAGAAAACAGCGGAAATGATGACCTGAGGGGCGATCAACGCCAATGGCAACAGCCAGCCGCGAAAGGTGACGCGTTTTTCCATCCTGAAAACCCACCGAAGAAAGAAAATGCGGGCCCCGAAAGGGCCCGCATAACGTTACGACTTATTGATTGGCGGATTCGAACCGGCGCAGCAACGCATCACCGCGTTCCTTCGCGCTGTCCATCGCTTCCTGAGCGGTCTTCTCACCGGACCAGATCGCCTCAAGCTCTTCGTCGATGATGCCCCGGATCTGGTCGAACGATCCCAGACGCAAGCCTTTCGAATTTGCGGTCGGCTCTTTCGCGGTCATCTGGATCACTGCGACGTCGGTACCCGGGTTTTCGTCATAAAAACCTGCGGCACGCGTAACCTCACCCGCTTCTGTCGTGATTGGAAGATAACCGGTGTTCTGGTGCCATGCCGCTTGTACATCAGGTGATGACAGGAAGCTCAGGAACTCTCCGACGCCCTTGTACTCTTCGGGCTCATGACCCTCCATTACCCAAAGAGACGCGCCACCGATGATGGTGTTTTGCGGCTCACTGGTAACGGATTCCCAATAGGGCAGCGGACGCACGTCGAAATCGAACTCGGCCTCTGCCTTGATGCCGGCGTATCCGGCCGAACTTTCGGTGAACAATGCGCACTCGCCTGACCGGAAGTTCGCACCACCTTCGTTTCTGCGGCCGGTATAGATGAACTTGCCGTCCTTGGCCCAGTCACCCATCGCGGTCAGATGTGCAACCTGCACCGGACCGTTCAGCATCAGCTCGGTATCCAGACCGGCAAATCCGTTGTCCCGTGAGGCAAACGGAACATCGTGATAAGCTGAAAGGTTTTCAAGGTGAATCCAGCTTTGCCATGCTGTCACCAGCGGGCAGTCTTCGCCACCTGCCTTCAGCTGCTCGAGCACTTCGCCGACTTTTTCCCAAGTGGACAGATCCGTGTCCGGATCAACGCCTGCTGCTTGCATGGCATCGCGGTTGACCCACAGGACCGGCGTCGAGGAGTTGAAGGGAAGCGACAGCATCTCTCCGTCAGTGGTTGTGTAGTAGCCTTTGACGGCGCCAATATACGCGTCGGGATCAAAAGACGCGCCGCTTTCGGCCATCACTTCATAGACCGGCTTGATCGCCCCTTTGGCTGACATCATTGTCGCCGTGCCGACTTCGAACACCATCAGGATATGTGGCTGTTCACCGGCCCGGAATGCTGCAATCCCGGCATTCAGGGTTTCCGAGTAGTTGCCCTTGTGGCTTTCGACCACGACGAACTCATCCTGACTGGCGTTGAATTCTTCAACCTGTCCTTTGACAAGTTCCCCTAGGCGACCGGTGAAGGCGTGCCAGAACTGGACTTCGGTTTGCGCCATTGCCGCCAAGGGGGACAAGGCTGTGGTGATGGCAATCGCGCCAAGCAGATTCTTTTTCATGATTCCTCCCATGCATCAGGGTTGATGCTTCGTTGAATACCGACCGCAACGCGTAAACGGCACACATGACGATTTCACGACGTTAACGTTACAAAAATATAATTCAAGGCCTATCTACTTGGTGAAAAAATAACATAGTGTTATGAAATGGCGCAGCAGATCGGGATCAGCAATGAGTCAAATTCTGAGAGTTCGGCAGTTGGAGGCCCTGATGGCCGTGACCACCAATGGGTCTGTCACGGCCGCTGCGGCTGATCTGGGCGTGACCCAGCCAGCTGTCAGCAGATTGCTGTCCGATCTTGAAAAGTCGCTCGGGTTTCAGCTTTTTGACCGTCGGGAAGGCCGATTAGTACCAACGCAGGAGGTTCGCTATCTCTTGCCCAGCGTCGAGCGCGTTCTCGAATTGATGAGACAAATTTCGGATGTCAGTCAGGATATCACACAACGCAAAGCAGGGCACATCCGTGTCGCTTGCCTGCCGGGATTTGCCACCAGCCATTTGCCCAAAGTCGTCGCCGGTTTCCTGAAGGATCGGCCCGGTGTCACCCTGACGATCGAACCAGACAGACCTGAACGCATTCTGGAATGGATGATCGGTGAGCAGTATGATTTCGGAATCACTGACAGCTTTCACGGTCATCCGGCAGTAGAAAGCAGGGACATCGACGTTCGCACGGTGTGCGTGTTCCCCACCGGGCACGAGTTGGAAAGCCTTTCCGAAATTACGCCGGCGGATCTCGCACATAGCAAAATCATCCACACCCGACGCGACAGCGACTTTTTCGGGCGGCTTTCGAAAGTGTTTCAACATGCCAATGTCGAATTGAACTCGCATATCGAGGTCAGGCAGTTCACGGCAGCATGTGAATTGGCGCTGGAAGGTGTCGGAGTCTCGGTCGTAAGCGAACTGGATGCCGTCCAATACACGTCGAGGGGATTGAGTTATCGGCCGTTCAAGCCGTCCTTGACGCATACCCTTTCGTTGGTGCGTCCAATTCTGAAGCAACCGTCATTGGTAACGCTGGAATTCATCGAACAGTTTCAGGAAAGCCTGAGCCCTTTCAAGGTCGGGTAGCCCCGCCTTCAACCATATTCCTGTTACAAAGCAGGAACTGGTCCCACAACAAGACCGGTGTCCCGCCAGAAAGTCGCATGTGATCTGCTCATGCTCGGCGGGATCTACAGCGAAATTCCTCGTCCTGCCCCGGGGCCCGACTGAGTTTGGCACGGCGCCGCAGCAGCCTGCTGCAACGCTGTCCAACGTGGTGGTTCTTCAGATCGCGGCCTTTCGGCTTTCATCCAGGTATATTTCACGAAGGCGTTTGGCAATCGGACCGGGTGTACCATCACCCAGCGTGACTCCGTCAATTTCCACTACCGGCATCACGAAAGCACTGGCCGAGGTCGTGAACGCCTCGTCAGCCTCTTTGGCTTCGTCGATGGTAAACAGCCGCTCTTCAACTTCCATCTGTGCTTCGGCTGCCATGCGCAGCACGGCCTTGCGAGTGATCCCGTGCAGGATGTCGTTGGACAGCGGGCGGGTCACGATCTTGCCGTTCTTGACGAAATAGGCGTTGTTGCTGGTGCCCTCGGTCACAAAGCCGTCCTCGACCAGCCATGCATCGTCGCAGCCCGCTTTCTTGGCCATCATCTTGCCCATCGAAGGGTAAAGCAGTTGCACGGTCTTTATGTCGCGGCGACCCCAACGGATGTCCTCGATCGAGATGATCTTGGCACCTTTCCGTGCCGCCGGGCTGTCAGCCAGCCCGGGCTTGTTCTGGGTGAACAGAACCAGGCTTGGCTTGGTATCGGCCGAAGGGAAGACAAAATCCCGGTCACCGTCACTGCCGCGCGAAACCTGAAGGTAGACCAGCCCTTCTTCGATGCCGTTCAGATCAACCAGCTTGCGGTGGATTTCCAGCAGTTCTTCCTTGGTGCAGGGCTCGGCCATCTCCAGCTCGTCCAGAGACCGCTTCAGGCGCACCGCGTGGCCCTCGAAATCGATCAGCTTGCCATCCAGTACACTGGTCACTTCGTAAACCGCGTCTGCAAACAGGAAGCCACGGTCAAAGATGGATACCTTGGCCTCGGTCTCGAGCAGGTATTCGCCATTCACATAAACGGTTCGGGTCATGTTTGTCTCCTCAGCCCCAGAGCGCCGCTTCGGGCGGGTGAACTCCGGCGTCGTCAAAAATCAGCGGGGTGTCGCGGTCTTCGGCCAACAGAAGCGGGCCGTCAAGGTCCGTCACCATCGCACCCTGCGCCAACAGTGTCGCGGGCGCCATGGCAAGCGAACTGCCGACCATGCAGCCGACCATGATGTCATACCCTTCCGCGATTGCGGCTTTGCGCAATTCAAGCGCCTCGGTCAGGCCCCCAGTCTTGTCGAGTTTGATGTTGATGACATCGTATTTCCCCTTCAGCCCGGGCAGGCTGGCGCGATCATGGCAGGACTCGTCGGCGCAGACGGGCACCGGGCGGGCCATTCCGATCAACGCATCGTCATCACCGGCCGGCAATGGCTGCTCGACCAGCGCCACGCCCAAACGCACCAGATGCGGGGCGAGGTCGGCGTAAACCTCGGCCGACCAGCCTTCGTTTGCATCCACGATGATCCTGGCGTTCGGCGCACCGGCGCGCACGGCCTCAAGCCGGGGCATGTCATCTGGCGTGCCCAGCTTGATCTTCAGAAGCGGGCGGTGCGCGTTCTCGGCCGCCTGAGCCTGCATTGCCTCCGGAGTATCCAGCGACAGAGTATAGGCCGTGATCTCGGGTCCGGGCACCGGCAGGCCCGCCAAATCCCAGGCGCGCTTGCCGGCGCGCTTGCTTTCCAGATCCCACAAAGCACAATCCACGGCGTTCCGGGCGGCACCGGCAGGCAGCAGATCCATCAGCGACCGACGGCTGAACTCAGCAGGCAAGCCGGCGATCTCGGCCTCGACCGACTCGAGCGTTTCGTCATAACGCGCATAAGGAACGCATTCGCCCCAGCCCTGATGCGTTGCGTCCGACACCCGCACCGTCAGCACCTTTGCTTCGGTCCGTGACCCGCGCGAAATGGTAAACACCTGCGCCAACTGAAACACACCGCGAGAGACCTCTATCTGCACGCACCTGCTCCTTCATCTTTTCCCAAATACTCCCGCCAGAGGCGGAACCGGCCCGCCACCGGCGGGCCGGTTGGATCACATCGCGGCCAACGCGTCCACCAACTTGCCCGAGCCGAACCGGAACGGATCGGTCGCCGGCAGCCCCATATCTGCTTCGATCTTGGCCAGATATGCCGTCGCGTCCTCTTCGGACATGTGCTGCGTGTTGACCGAAACGCCGACGACCTGACAATCGGGGTTCGCCACTTTGGCCAGGGCCAGCGCGGTGTCGCGCAAGGTTTCGAGCGTCGGCAGCTGATAGGTCGGCAGACCACGCATATGCGCGCGGGTCGGTTCATGGCTCAGGATCAGCGCGTCCGGCTGGCCGCCGTGGATCAACGCCATGGTCACGCCGGAATAGGACACATGGAACAGCGATCCCTGACCTTCGATCAGATCCCAGTGGTCGTCATCGTTGTCCGGTGTCAGCCATTCGATCGAGCCAGCCATGAAATCCGCAACAACGGCGTCCAGCGGCACGCCATCGCCGGTGATCAGAATGCCCGTCTGGCCGGTCGCGCGGAAGGTCGACTTCATACCACGCTTGCGCATTTCGGCATCCATCGCCATTGCCGTGTACATCTTGCCCACAGAGCAGTCGGTGCCGACGGCCAGACAACGTTTGCCCCTGCGCTTGATCCCGTTGGCGATCGGGTAATCGACCTCGGGTACACGCACGTCGTGCAGCTTTCGCCCCGTTGCTTCGGCCACCGCCACCAGATCGGGCTCGTCGCGCAACAGGTTGTGCAGGCCAGAGGCCAGGTCAAACCCTTCCTCAAGCGCCATGACCAGAACCTTTTTCCATTCCTGGCTGATGACGCCGCCACGGTTGGCGACACCGATAACCAGCGTTTTTGCGCCGGCCGCTTTGGCCTCGGTCAGGGTCATATCCTTCAGACCCAGATCAGCCTTGCAGCCGTCCATACGATATTGGCCGACGGCGTTTTCCGGGCGCCAATCCTTGATGCCCACAGCCACTTTGGCCGCCAATTGGTCGGGCGCATCGCCCAAAAACAGCAGGTACGGTGTCTCGATCATTGCGGTCACTCCTTTGATTCCGGCCCAAGCTAGAGAAGCGTTTAAACGAGCGTTTCGCGTTTTGATCCGCCCAACACGGCGGGTACGCGAGTTTCTTGCACCATTGACACAAATGGCGCAAAATTATTCGAAGTTTCCAAAGTGATTAAACTTTAATCACCACTTCTCAACTGTTGACACGCAGCATTCTGCAACCGCATTGCCGCAGATGCACAATCTCCCTTGCGCCAGGTTGCGCAATTTAATACCTCATTGGACGAGAAAATCGCAATTTCATTACCCACACGAGGTCCAGATGAGCTTTCGCATCCAACCCGCCGCGCCTGCACGACCCAATCGCTGCCAACTGTTTGGTCCGGGATCGAATACCAAACTGTTCCCGAAAATGGCAGCTTCTGCTGCGGATGTGATCAACCTTGACCTCGAGGATTCGGTTGCGCCTTCGGACAAGGACATCGCCCGCGCCAACGTCATCGAAGCCCTGAACACTGTTGATTGGGGCAACAAATACATGTCCGTTCGCATCAACGGATTGGATACCCCCTATTGGTATCGTGACGTTGTCGACGTGTTGGAGCAGGCAGGCGACCGTCTGGACCAGATCATGATTCCCAAAGTCGGCTGCGCATCGGATGTCTATGCCGTGGATGCCCTTGTCACCGCCATTGAACGCGCCAAGGGCCGAACCAAACCCATCAGCTTCGAGGTCATTATCGAATCCGCTGCCGGTATCGCGCATGTGGAAGAGATCGCAGCCTCCTCTCCCCGTTTGCAGGCGATGAGCCTTGGAGCCGCAGATTTTGCGGCCTCGATGGGAATGCAGACCACGGGCATCGGCGGCACACAGGAAAACTACTATATGCTGCGTGACGGCGAAAAACACTGGTCTGACCCGTGGCACTGGGCCCAAGCCACCATCGTTGCAGCGTGCCGCACCCATGGGGTGCTGCCAGTGGATGGGCCATTCGGGGATTTCAGCGATGATGAAGGGTACATCGCTCAGGCGAAACGCTCGGCCACGCTGGGTATGGTCGGCAAATGGGCGATCCATCCCAAACAGATTGCACTGGCCAATCAGGTCTTTACCCCGTCGGATGAGGCCGTTTCCGAGGCCCGCGAAATCCTGGCCGCAATGGAACAGGCCAAAGCCAACGGTGAGGGCGCAACCGTCTATAAAGGCCGCCTTGTCGACATCGCCTCAATCAAGCAGGCCGAAGTCATCGTGGCGCAGGCCGAACTGATTGCGGCGGGCAGCTAAGCCCCCAAAAAAGGGCGCTCGATCGAGCGCCCTTTCATGAATTCTTCAACGGCCAAAAACGTCATTGGGCGTCCATGTGAAGCGTTCCCCCTTCTTTCCTGACTTCATCATCAGGCAAGAGGTTCCCAGTTTCTGGAAATAGACGATCTTCAGTGGATACCAACCCGCCTTGGGCACTTCCACTTCGGTGCGTTGATTGGCTTCACAGCCCTGAATGCCATTTACCCGGCCAATCTGCTGACCGCCAACCCAAGCCTCTATCCCGTCATTCGACCACGTTTCCAGCTCGTAAACGCCAGGTGAGTCAAAGCGCATATAGCCTGTGACCTCGGCGGCAACGTTGTAGGCCTGGTCGAAGGTCAAGACATCCTCACCCTTGCTGGTGTCCCTGTAATCCAACCCGCGCAACGGCTTTCCGGGCTTCGCCTTAGACAGCATGCTTTTTGCCTGACTCAAATCCCGGATCTTCTTGTGTTGATTGCCTGTACCTAAGTATTTGACATTCAAACCCGCCTTCGGAGACGGCTGCGGATTGGCAGGTTGCAGTTTCAGCGGGGCAGACAAAGCGGCCCCGGCAATGACCGACATGGCAACTGCGGTCGCCACTGTTCGAACGAGTTTCATCGTAATCTCCCTGTTTGCGTGCCGTTTTGGCTGGGCGTATCCCCTGGCAGCGTCATTACAAAGACACTAGGCCCTGAAAATTTGCGCTGCAAGAGAGTGTGGCTTCACATTTCCAGTGGCTACGCACGCAGATCCTTGGGTGACCCCATGACCACATAGGATGTGATCGACGTGACATGAGGCAGCGTTCCCAGCACCTCGGTATGGAAGGTCTTGTAGGACGGCAGATCGGCGCATTCGACGCGCAGCAGGTATTCGATCGTACCGGTGATGTTGTGGCATTCGACCACTTCGGGGGCTTGTTGCAGGGCACGCTCAAACCCCTCCTGCGCCGCTTTCGTGTGTTCACCAAGACCGACCCCGATATAGGCGACAAAGCCGACACCCATCGCGGCCGGGTTCAGAACCGCACGATAACCGGTGATCACGCCGGCCTTTTCCAACTCTTGAACGCGACGCAGGCAGGCGGACGGAGACAGCCCGACCCGTTCGGCCAATTCCAGATTGCTGATGCGCCCATCGCGGGTCAGTTCCTGCAATATCTGGCGATTTATCTGATCATTCTTCATCATAAGTTGCAGAAATAGCGGAAACGCGCACGAAAAAGCAATTTCATTTGCTGCCGGTCAGACGATACTTCGCAGCATGACTTACGACATCCTTCTGGCGCTCATCGCTTTTGCCTTCGTGACATCCATTACGCCCGGGCCGAACAATCTGATGCTGATGGCATCGGGTGCGAATTTCGGCTTTCGGCGTTCGATCCCGCATATGCTGGGCATTGGCCTTGGCTTCACGCTCATGGTGCTGCTGGTCGGTGCAGGGCTGGTTCAGGTCTTTGACCGGTACCCGGTCAGCTATTCAGTGCTGAAGGTCGTGTCGGTGATCTATCTGCTCTATCTGGCATGGAAGATCGCGCATGCCGCGCCAGCCGCAGGCGATTTGGCAGCGGGGACACCCATGACGTTTCTGCAAGCCGCCGCCTTTCAGTGGGTGAACCCCAAAGCCTGGGCCATGGCCCTGACCGCCACAACCGCTTACACGCCCAGCCAGACCCTGCATGCGATTGCGCTTGTGGCGTTGGTTTTCGGGGCGGTCAACCTGCCATCGGTGAGCACATGGACCTTTCTAGGACAGCAGATGTCGCGGGTGCTGACGAACCCGCGCAGGCTGGTTGCGTTCAACTGGACAATGGCGGTGCTGCTTGTGGCCTCGCTCTATCCCGTTCTCTGGCCCAATTGACCCAGACAGGTTTCGGCCAACATATCCTCGGGCGCGGTGTCGGGTGGGTACAGGGTCAGACGCCGCGTTAGATTGTGGTGGGTGCAGGCCAGAGCGCGCAGCGCGGGGTCTTTCTTAGCGGCGGCCATCAGTATCCGATTTTCCATTCACCCATCTGAAATCGAACATCTTCACCACTCGGATCTTGCCGAGTTGCATCCGGAGCACCGTCAGGCCATATAGCAGGGAACTTTCGCGTTGAGAGGCGTCATGACCCAGTATCTGGATTTCGAAAAACCGCTGGCTGAAATTGAAGGCAAGGCTGAAGAGCTGCGTGCGTTGGCCCGAACCAACGAAGAGATGGACGTAACCGAAGAAGCCGCCGCGTTGGACGCCAAAGCCGCCAAGCTTCTGGATGAGCTTTATGCCGACCTGACCCCATGGCGGAAATGCCAGGTCGCCCGCCATCCGGAACGCCCGCATTGCAGCGATTACGTCGATGCCCTGTTCACCGAATTCACCCCTTTGGCCGGAGATCGCAATTTTGCCGATGATCTGGCCGTGATCGGCGGGCTTGCACGTTTCAACGATCAACCCGTTATGGTGATCGGCCATGAAAAAGGCAGCGACACCAAATCGCGGATCGAACGCAATTTCGGCATGGCCCGCCCCGAAGGCTATCGCAAGGCGGTCCGCCTGATGGAGATGGCCGGCCGGTTCGGCCTGCCGGTGATCACCCTGATCGATACCGCCGGCGCCTATCCCGGCAAAGGCGCCGAGGAACGTGGTCAATCCGAAGCGATTGCCCGCTCGACCCAGATGTGTCTGAAGATCGGCGTGCCCCTGGTGTCGGTCATCATCGGCGAAGGCGGCTCGGGCGGGGCCGTGGCCTTTGCCACCGCCAACCGCGTGGCAATGCTGGAACACTCGGTCTATTCAGTGATCTCGCCTGAAGGTTGCGCATCGATCCTTTGGAAAGATGCAGAAAAGATGCGTGAAGCGGCCGAGGCGCTGCGTCTGACCGCTCAGGATCTTCACAAGCTTGGCGTTTGCGACCGGATCATCCCTGAACCCAAGGGCGGCGCACATCGCGATCGTCCGGCCGCTGTCGAAGCTGTTCGCGCGGCTCTTACCGATATGCTGGCGGAACTGGACGGCAAAGACGCGGCGACCCTGATACAGGACCGCCGTCAAAAATTCCTCGACATCGGCTCGAAAGGGTTGGCGGCGTAACCGTCAGCCGCCCAACCTGCGCAACAACGCAACCGAGGGTTCTCCGGTGACCGCCAGGCCATTGGCGCTTTGATACGCGCTGATGGCAGACGTCGTGTTTTTGCCGATCACCCCGTCCGCGCCTTTCGTATCATACCCTTGGGATGTCAGCCGACGTTGCAATTCCTTGCGGTCGTCCAGTGTCAGACCGTTTGCATCTGGCCCGAACGAGGCCTGAAACGGCGCGCCACCGGCGATTCTGTCCGCCAGATGACCGACCCCGATCGCGTAACTGTCCGAATTGTTATAGCGCTTGATGACCTGAAAATTGCGGAAGACGGCAATGCGCGGCCCGGGTTTCTGTGGTTGCAGCACGGCGACCGGTGTACCGGAAACGGTTCCGACCTCGCCCCCCCAGGGCTGCCCCCGCACCCAGCCTGCGCGTGACAGGTAAGCAGCGGTCGAAGCCAGAGAATCCGTCGGATCGTCCGACCAGATATCGCGCCGCCCGTCGCCGGTGAAATCCACGGCATAGGCCAGGTAAGAGGTTGGAATGAACTGCGTGTGCCCCATCGCACCGGCCCAGCTGCCGGTCATCTTGTCAGGCGTGGTGTCACCATTCTGAAGAATCTTGAGCGCCGCGATCAACTGGCTTTCAAAGAACTGACCACGCCGCCCGTCATAGGCCAGCGTCGACAGAGCTGATACAACGGGCACATCGCCCCGACGCGCGCCATAGCGGCTTTCCAACCCCCACACTGCAACGACGATTTCCTTGTCTACCCCGTACTGCGCCTCGATCTGCGACAGCGTCCCGTTGTATTGCCGCAGCATCTTCTGGCCGGTGCTGATCCGTTCGTCCGAGGCGGCAATGGCCAGGTAGTCTTCGAGCGAACGCTTGAACTCTACCTGATTGCGGTCACGCTCGATCACATCGGGCAGATACCCTGCCCCCTGAAAAGCGCGATCAATCGTGGATTGTGAAATACCTTGCGATGCCGCCCTGCCCTTGAATCCGGCAACCCAGGCATCCCAACCCGCGTTGGGAACAGCTCGCATACGCGATGCAGGCGCGCTGGATGGCGCACCGCCACCCGTGCAGGCGGCCAACAATGTTGATCCAAGGCAAATGGAAAAAGTCCGGCGAGTGATCATGGCTGTGGTCTGCTCTTGTTTGTGATTTGCATCAAGAGTAACCCAGTCGGGTTGAACAGGCCAGAACGGTGAAACCTTGCGCAGCAGGCGCGGGAATGTCGGCGGGATGCCGCTCAGCTCACCAGCAAGCGCAATCCCTGCGTCACGTCCGAACGGACCGCCAGGCGCAAGCCCGGTTCGTCCCCGGCCTTGAGGGCAGCTATGATCAGCTTGTGATAATGCGGTGGCTCAGTGCGCCTGAGACGCCCGTAAAGCGCCCTCATCGTCGGCCCGAGTTGCAGCCAGACCGTTTCGGCAATGGCCAGCATCGCGGGCGCCTGAGCCCGCAGGTAAAGGGTGCGGTGAAATTCCAGATTTGAACGGATGTACCCAACCGCGTCCCGCTTGGTCACCATCTCGGCAACGGTCATGTTGATGGTCTGCAACCGGTCGATCAGCGCAATATGCGCCCGGGGCAAAGCCCGGCTGGCCAGCTCGACTTCCAGCAACGCGCGCAACGCCGCCAATTCTTCTATCCGGTCGTTGGTCAATTCAGGTGTCGAGACCCGGCCGGAATTGGACAGGAACAAAGCGCCCTCGGCGGCCAGACGGCGCACGGCCTCCCGCGCCGGGGTCATCGAGACGCCGAATTCCTTGCCGATGCCACGCAAGGTCAGCGCGTGTCCCGGCGCCATCTCACCATGCATGATTCGAGATCTCAGGACCCGGTACACCCGGTCATGAGTGGCAGTTTGGGTGTCAGACGGGCGTGTGCTCAACATCCGCTTATGTGATCACAAATCTGCGCAAGGTCAACTCGGCTTTGCGTCAAACCTGTAACGATGCAACTCTGCCCCATTGTCACGCAACCAGCGGCGGGGCTGCTGACAGGGGCCGAAAATGCGTTCCACCTGTTCCCAGAACGCGGGCGAGTGGTTCATCTCGACAAGATGCGCCACCTCGTGCGCGGCCACATAGTGCAGCACCTCGGACGGCGCGAGGATGAGCCGCCACGAGAACATCAAGCCACCCTGCGAACTGCATGATCCCCAGCGTGACCGCGTGTCGCGCAGGCTGAGCGTGCTGTACGACCGCCCCAGCATTGCCGCGTAATCATCACACGCGCCAATCAATCGGTCTCGCGCCAATTCCTTCAGAAACCGGGCCAATCTGCGCGCCTCGGCCCCTTCTGGCACTGCGACCTCGTCCGCCATCAACTGAACGCGCCGACCCTTGGCGGGCACGATTCGCCGGACAACGCCTTCAATCGGTATCTTCTGTCCGAACTGCACCACGGCCGTTTCCGGCCTGTCCTGCAAATGCTGACGAATCCACTCTTCCTTGGTACGTGCGAAACTCAGCGCCTCGGATTCAGGCACACCGACCGGATAGGTCAGCGTAACCCGGCCGTCCAGCTGAGAAATTCGCAAACTTATGCGCCGCGCCTGGGCGGATTTGCGCAGCCTCAGTGGCACCGGCGGTGTCCCTGGCAATGCGTGCTCTCCCATATCGCGACCTCTCTTGCGCAAAGACTTTGACAGTGCCCTCTGCCTGTGGCAGGTGAGCTGAATCATTTAGACGACTCACCTGATATCAAGGGGATTTGACATGCCCAAGGAAGAATGGGGCGTAAAGCGCGTTTGCCCGACCACCGGTAAGCGATTCTACGACCTGAACAAGGACCCGATCATCAGCCCCTACACTGGCGAGATCGTGGAGCTTGAAACATCCAAAAGCCGCATGATCGCGGCGGATGCAGAAGATGCCGCCTCGGTCAAAGCGCGTGAAAACGCGTCGGATGAGGAGCTGGTACTGGATGACGACGAC
Source organism: Ruegeria sp. A4 (assembly GCF_056543025.1). NCBI lineage: Bacteria > Pseudomonadati > Pseudomonadota > Alphaproteobacteria > Rhodobacterales > Roseobacteraceae > Ruegeria > Ruegeria sp. A4. The sequence goes on from NZ_JBQGAW010000001.1 coordinate 1,736,999, forward strand.
TCTGTCGACGTTGAACTGGATGATGATCTGCTGGATGACGATGATGACACCAGTGATGACGTTTCGCTGGATGATATCACCGACATGTCTTCGGAAGACGAAAACTGATCAAGTCAAAGGCGACCGCAGGGTCGCCTTTTTCGTTCCACGGACAGCTTAGTGCGGATTAGTGCGGAAATTCGCGTTCGATTCCATTTTTGGACTTGCACTCGTCGTCACTGTCTCCTAAACGTCCGTCCACCGCAGCAGCGGTACCTGGATGGGGCCTTAGCTCAGTTGGGAGAGCGCTTGCATGGCATGCAAGAGGTCAGGGGTTCGACTCCCCTAGGCTCCACCAAAACCTAACAGAACAACTAGATAGCAAGCATTAGAGCGGTGTGACACACAGGTGTGACGGTGTGACACAAAATGAAGCTGTATGCGTATCTCTCACTGTCCAGACATGGGATCTAATACTTCCGTCGGCCCCTGCCCGACACAAAACCAAAACCCCACACTAGACCAAACACCACACGTAGGACCCTTCGCATGTCTTTGCGTACAAGATGCCCTAAAGAGGCTGGTACACTGGCAAGGCGTCTTGCAGTGTGCGGCGACACAATAATAAAGCACAAATAACAGTCGGGCATGAACTGCGCACAATGATGCCCGGGGTCTCAAGATTGCTTTGGCAAGGACAAAGGCGCACGGGATAAACTCAGCCCTTTCAGTGAGTCTCAGAGGGAGCGCATGATTGATACCATCCGATACTGCGAATTGGGCCATGAAGACTATGGTGAGAATGCAGCGCACAAAACCGCATCGCAGTCACGGTTTGCTTTTTTTGCATCGCAGACCACAATTGAGCGACCCTGTTTCGGGGCGATGAATTGTGTGGCGTTGTATCGTGCGCTTGCGTGCAGTAACGTCCGGCACCATGGTCATCCGGCGATACTCTCTTGTTCTATTAGTTGGCGTTCTGGTCATCCTGACCGGCATTGGCGGTGTTGCGCACGCGCTGTCGAAGGGCTGCGTGGACCTTCACTGTAAGCACCATATGCAACCTTCCGTACACTCAGCATTGGCAACCAGCGGTGACGTCTCGGCTTCAGGTCATCATCATGACCCGGAGAGTTCCGAAACCGGAAAGTGCAATCCCTTTATCTGCCAAGCCGTTGCATTGCCGTTCCAAGTCAGTGAAGTTGCCAAGGGTCGGCGTGATACTGACCCGGAGTTCCATGTTGGAACCCAAGTCAAGCTGAGTGAACCAGACGTCCTTTACAGGCCCCCTGACCTTTGAAGCAGCACAAATCCCTGCGGATGTAAGCGACCAGCACGTGTGGCTGTTCGCGATGTGCCGCAGCGCTACCAGCTTCCAAAATGTCAGGACCAATCCATGAAAAAAAGTCACTTGCTGATCGGCGCATGCGCTGTCGCTGCCGTCGCCGCCTTCGCAACTCTTCGCCCCGGCGCAATTGAAGAGACCACACCGCATGAAACACGCAAAGGCGACGCCATGGTCGCAATTCAGATGCCGGCCATCGAAGGCAATGCCGCAATCGGCCAGCGTGTTTTTGAGGTCTCGTGCGCGTCATGCCACGGCGCCAATGCGGTCGGCGTAGAGGGTGCGGGGCCGCCTCTGATCCACAAAATTTACGAACCCAGTCACCACGCTGATGAAGCCTTTCACAGGGCGGTTTCACAAGGTGTAAGAAGCCACCATTGGCAGTTTGGCGACATGCCCCCCGTGGAGGGCCTGACACGAGGTGACGTTGCCATGGTGATCGCCTACATTCGCGAAATCCAGCGCGCCAACGGAATAAACTGAGGGTAACCCAATGAAGAAGATCATGACATTCGCGCTTATGGTTGCGCTTGCCAACGGCGCACTGGCGCATTCCAAAATTGAAGAAACAACCCCTGCCAACGGCGCCACGATAACCACTGCGCCCGCTGAAATTGGCCTCAACTTCTCGAAAAACATCCGGCTGACACGGATAGAGATGGCCCATGAAGAACACTCGGCAGTAAGCCTGGATTTGGGCGACCAGACAAGTTTTGGTCAGGCATTCACGATCCCACTGCCGAGCAATGGAACGGGCACCTATGTCATCGAATGGCGGGGTTTGGGTGAAGACGGCCATGCGATGCAGGGCGAGTTTTCCTTTACCGTGGAATGAGCATGCCAGACATCTGGGCGATTGCCGCGATCCTCGCAAAGCTGGTGCTCTACATCGGCTTTGCGGGCTCTGCCGGGCTTGTGATTGTTGGATGCCTCTATTCCGGCCTTGTCGCGCCGGTGAACCTTGCGATGACGCGCCAGGCCAGGGCCTTGGCATGGCTTGCTCTTGTCGCGACTGCAGTTGGCTTCTTGCTTCGTGGAGCCGCCTTGACAGGCGGGGTTGACGGCATGGTCGATCCGCAGATGCTTGGCCTGCTGTGGCAGACATCCGTGGGCGACACACTTGTTTACCGCCTTGCAGGCGCAGCGTTGATCCTTGTGGGGCTGTCCGTTCCTCGCTTTGGTCAGTGGATCGCGCTGTTGGGTGGCACGATCGCTTTGTGGTCGTTTGCACAGATCGGGCACGTGCCGGAACTGGAGAGCTTTGGTATCCAGCTCCTGCTCCTGCTGCACCTGTTGTGTGTAGCTTTCTGGGTGGGCATCTTCAGCCCGCTGCGGAATATGGCCCTTGCTCCTGAACATCTGAAGGATGCTTCTGAACTCGGTCATGTCTTTGGGCAAGCTGCCACTTGGCTTGTGCCGGCGTTAATCGTGGCGGGTCTTTGGATGGCCTGGTTGCTTGTCGGCAATCTCCAAGGGCTGCTGTTCACTGGCTACGGGCAGGCGTTGTTGCTCAAAGTGTTTTTTGTGGCGCTGCTGTTGTTTCTTGCCGCCGCAAACAAGCTCCGATTTGTTCCGGCCATGCAAGGTGGAGAGGTCAAGGCAGCGCAACGCCTCGCCCGCTCCATCGAGGTTGAGGCATTGATGGTGTTGGTGGTGCTGGCGACAACGGCAACACTCACGAGTGTTCTGGCGCTTCCGAATTCGGGCCATTAGAGATGGGCCAGACACCGGTGCGCGCGCAATGTGCAGCGATGGCAGCGGCGGTGCACGATCCGATGCGAACAAGGAAGACAATCCCACTCAGGGCCCGCCGACCCTTGCCGCGGGGCCTAGCCATTGGGCTTTGGGAAACAGGGTTCAAACAGTGCTACCTGCGCGCCGGTCAACCGGAAGAAATCAAGCTTGTTCACCGCCTGTCTTTCGAACCATCAACACGCCGACCTGCCGAATTCACTGGGGCCTGAACCCGGCAGCTGCCCCTCAGAACCTTAATGAAAGACAGGACATGCCACCATCAAGCTTTGCACAATCTGTATTGTCAATTTCAACGACCTCATAGCCTTCGCGGTCCAGCATCTCTGCGGTGCGTGGGAAACCAGCGGCCATCAGCACCAGATTGTTGAACCGGATCGCGTTTGCCGCTGCCTCCTCTCCGTCAGCAACATGCAGCACCCGGTAGCCTTCAAAGCAGCCCGAAGCGTCCAATCGCCGGGTCGCAAGAATTGTCTCGGCATCCATCAGAGAACAATCCGTTTTGAAGTGCAAAACGCCCTCGGGCGTGAACACTTCCCGCAGTTTGTGACCCCATTCCGAGGTGATTTTTGCCAGTTCCTCAACACCTTCCGCGTCAGTGCGGTCTGACCGGCCCACAAGAATTTCGCGGCCGGTTACAAGGATGTCTCCACCCTCGATATGGCCGGGACCATTGATCTGTGTGACCGTTTCATAGCAGGCCCGCAGTGCCGGGGCGATCTCGGCCACTTCCCCCATTCGCGAAGGCGCGCCCGGCCGCATCAGCACAGCACCCTGCGGCAGGCACAGGGCCGTATCTTCCACAAACTGCGCGTCTGGGAACGCATCCAGGGGATCAAGCTCGATCACCTCGGCCCCGGTGCTTTTCAGTGCTGCCACGTAAGCCCCATGCGCGGCCGTCATCCCATCGAAATCCGGGTTTCCGAAATCTTCTGCGCGCAATCCGTCAGCGATGGTCGATGCCGGGCGGCGGGTGATGGCGCGGGAAAACTCAAAAGTTGGGTCTGACATGTTTCAATCTCTCTGAAGTTCGAATTTTCGGGCGGTGACTTCGATCATCGCGGGCCCGCCCATGGACGCGGTTTCGCGTAACGCGTGCGCGATGGCCTGCGGCTTGTCGGGAACCCTGGTATGCGGAATGCCAAAGGATCTGGCCGTTGCTGCAAAATCGGGGGGTGTGGGGTCACATCCAATGACCGTCACGCCTGCATCCTGCATCGATGTGGCGATTTCCCGGTACCCGTGATTGTTCCAGATCACGAACGTGACCGGCAGGTTTTCGTCTACCGCGGCCATTGCTTCCGGCATTGAAAACTGCGCCCCGCCATCGCCGACGATGCATATTACCCGCGCCGTTGGATCGGCAATCGACGCGCCGATGGCTGCGGGTATGCCATAACCAAGCGCACCATACCCCGTCGCCGCATTGAACCAGCCACCAGCCCGGTCGTGATCATAGTAAAGATTGCCGGCATAAATGGGCTGAGTGGAATCCCCGACCATCAGAGCATTCGGAGACGCCGAGCGCATCGCATTGAGTATCTCCACCTGTTGGCGATAATCCGGACCAATCTCCTGCCAGGCCGCATCGCGCGTTTTTCTGGCACGGTCCGCACCGTCGCTTTGCCGTGCCCTCTGCGGCAGAGCCTGACACAGCGCTGGCACAGCCAAGCCGACGTCACCTTGAATGGCAATCGCTGCATTATGCCGTGAAAGCTGATCGCTGCACCGATCAACCCGTATCAGGTTTGGCAGTTTCGCAATCTGACCGGTGGCATACATGTCATAATCGGTTGGCCCCAGCTCGGTTCCCAAGGCCAGAACGCTATCGGCGCTTTCCAACAATGCGCGCACCGCGTTCAGGCTGGGGCTGGCCGGAACGGTCAGGGCATGTCCGTGCATCAGGCCGCGCGCGTTGACGGTTTGCACAACAGGGGCATCCAGAGCTTCGGCCAGTGCCTGCAATCCCGCCTCGGTACGTTTCGCGCCGCCGCCCGCCAGAATGACGACTTTCTTTGCCTCAGCCAGTTGCCCTGCGGCCTGCCTGATCAATGCCGGGCCGACCGGAGGATCAGGGTCAGGCGTCTCGACTGCTGTTTCCTGATATTCCGCCGCTGCGACATCCAACGGAACCTCGATATGCACCGGCCCGCTGCGACCGTTGCTGAGGCCGTGAAAAACGCGCTCCAAAACCGGGTCCAGAGCGCCGGGGCCGGTGACCTGTTCAGACACCAACGCAACCGTTTTCGCCAGCCCGATTTGGTCTGGCAATTCGTGCAGATGCCCCAAACCCTTGCCAAGCGATCCGGTTTTATTGACGCCGGACACCACCAGCATCGGTATTGAATCGGCCCGCGCCTGCGCCATCGGCGTCAGCGTGTTGGTCAATCCGGGGCCGGTGATCACAAAGGCAACACCCGGTTTACCCGACACACGGGCATAGCCGTCGGCCATGAAACCCGCCCCCTGTTCGTGTCTGGGCGTCACATGTCGTATGCCCGAAGCGGCAAGCCCTCGGTACAGTTCCACTGTGTGAACGCCCGGAATTCCGAAGACGCAGGTCACATCCCGCTGGCGCAGCCCGGCAACCAGAGCTTCGCCAATTGTCATACCGCTCATGCGACCTCGCGTGATTTGCTGTTGGCGTGTTCGATGATACGGGAAACCGCGGTACCAAAGTCCGTGTCATTGATCGTCAAAGCGACCCGCACCCAGTCCGTCAGGCTGTCACCAAAGGCGGATCCCGGCATGACGGCCACCCCGGCCTGTAGCAGATCCCAGGCATAGGCTTCGCCATCCAGCCCGGTGGCAGAGACATTGATGAGTGCGAACATTCCCGCCTCGGGCCGGTGAACAATCAGATCCGTTTCAGCTTCAAGACGATCGGCCAACAGGGTCGCGCGGCCAGCAAAGCGGGCGGCCATACCGGGGGCAACCTCGGACCCGTCACGGATCGCCTTTTCGGTCATGTCCGCGATGAAAGGCTGATTGCCAAAAAGCATGGTCTCGGAATAGGGCAGCAGCGCTTCGCAGAACGCGGCGGGCCCGACACACCAGCCACTGCGGAACCCCGGAGCGGCATGAGATTTCGAAATGGATGATACGCCAATGACACGATCCGCCAGTTCCGGATCGGCCAATGGTGAAACAAATCGGGCACCGTCAAAGATCAATTCTTCATAAACCTCGTCCGAGATGATCCACAAGTCATGCGCAATCGCCAGCTGCCCGATCTCGGCAATGTCCGCGGCGGTCAGGATCGCGCCCGTCGGGTTATGCGGCGTTGTCAGAAGAATGGCGCGGCTGCGCGGAGTGATGCGGGCCGCGATATCTGCTGCCTGCATGCGAAACCCTTTCTCGGGCCGCAGCGGTACGGGCACCATCTCGGCCCCGGATGCACGAACAACACCTTCATAGGTCGCGTACATCGGATCGCCGACAAGAACTTCGTCGCCCGCCTCGGCGACCCCGGCCATGGCTGCAAACAAGGCGGTTTGCGTGCCGGGAAAGCACAGAAAATTCCCGGGCTCGAAAGCCCGCCCGCGAGAGGCAGAATAGCGCGCAGCCAGCGCGTCAAGCAGCCCGGCTTCACCGCGCCCGTTAGAGTACCCTGTCCGCTGCGCCCGCAATGAGGCAACGGTGGCTTCGACCAGCGCGTCCGGCACCGGCACGTCCGGTTCTCCTATCGTCATTTCGACGATGTCCGCTCCGGCCTTGATCAGGTCGCGGGCTTTCAGATGTACGCCCCATTTGGCACCGCCCAAGCCCGCCAACCGTTCTGTCACCGATGTGGTCTTCATGGCTGCTCCACCTCTTTGGTCAATGGAATCCCGACGATGGCGCTGACGGAATCCAAACCGATCCGCGCCAGTTGGCCTTCGGAAAACGCATCCGGAAGCGCGCCCCCTTCAAGCCACAGGCCGTCGATCACCGCGTTGCAGGCGATGGCCAGTTGCATTGCCTCTGACGCATCAACCGAACGCCCGGTTTCCTGCAATGCCGCGACGATCAGCTTCTCGAGGTGATCCCGGAAATAGTCATAGGTTCGCTGGTGAATGCGCTGCATTTTCGGGTCATGCTGCACTTTGTTCAGGAAACCCGCCCACAACGCCACGGCGCTTGGATCGACGATAGGCGGTCGCAGTGACGCGTCGACGAAGTTGGTCAACTGAGACACCGCGCTTCCGGTTCCTGACGACGCCGCTGTCTGGTCCGTCAGCGTATTCATGTGGTGCTCATACGCCGCCTGAACCAGTTCGTCCTTGGATGAGAAATAGTGCCGGATCAAACCTTGGGTCACATTCGCGCGGGCTGCGATCTCGCGCACCGTGGCACCCCGAACGCCCATCTCGGCGATCAGGTCCAAAGTCGCCAGAATCAGCGCCTCGCGGCGAAACTCGGCAGACTCACGTTTGAATTTGCGGCTGTCGTCCTGCACGTCAGGTTCATCCATGGCACGAGGTTATTATACACTTGCATAATTGCGAGATTCGGGGCTTACTGCAAGCTGAAATCAGAAGATTCTTGGATATGGACACAGCCAAAGCAGTTTCACCCGCACCCGAAACAACCACGTCTGACGAGGCGATCAAGGTTGAGGATCTGCACAAATCCTTTGGCACGCTGGAGGTTTTGAAAGGCGTATCCCTGACCGCAAACAAGGGGGATGTTGTCGCCATTATCGGGGGGTCAGGCTCTGGAAAATCCACCATGCTGCGCTGCATCAACTTTCTGGAAACGCCGAGTTCCGGAAAGATAATCATCGGCGGGGAACCGGTTGAAATGCACGCCGATGGCAGCCCGTCCAACCGCCGCCAGATCGAACGTATCCGCACGCGCCTGGCCATGGTTTTCCAGCAGTTCAATCTGTGGACACACCGCACGCTTCTGGAGAACGTGATCGAAGTGCCGGTGCATGTGCTCAAGGTGCCAAAAGCCCAGGCGATCGCGCGGGCGCATGAGCTGCTGACGCGGGTGGGTCTTGGCGACAAGGCCGACACCTATCCGGCCTATCTTTCGGGTGGTCAGCAACAGCGCGCCGCCATTGCCCGGGCGCTTGCGGTCGATCCTTCGGTGATGCTTTTCGATGAACCCACGTCAGCGCTTGATCCCGAGCTTGTTGGCGAAGTTCTGACCGTGATCCGCGATCTTGCCGCCGAAGGGCGCACAATGCTGCTTGTCACCCATGAAATGAAATTCGCACGCGAAGTCGCAGACCACGTTGTCTATCTCTTCGAGGGCCGCATCGAAGAGCAGGGCCCACCTGCCGAGGTCTTCGGAAACTCGAAATCAGAGCGCCTGAAGCAGTTCCTCAGCTCGGTCGCCTGAACCAAAAAAGCAAAACAAAATGAACCAAAAGGGAGTATCAAAATGAACGTCAAGAAACTGCTCGCGTCCGGCCTTGCCGCCGCTGTCCTTTCGGCTGGTATCGCCAGTGCAGAAGAGGTCAAGATCGGCATCGCGGCCGAACCGTATCCGCCATTCGCGTCTCTGGACAGTTCAGGCAATTGGGTCGGCTGGGAAGTCGATGTCATCAATGCGGTCTGCGCCGCAGCGGAACTTGACTGTATCATCACGCCGGTCGCCTGGGATGGTATCATCCCGTCGCTGACAGGACAGCAGATCGACGCCATCATGGCGTCTATGTCGATCACCGAAGAGCGGCTGAAAACCATTGATTTCAGCGATCCTTACTACAACACACCTGCCGTCATCGTCGCGGACAAATCGATGGATATCGAAGCGACCCCCGAGTCGCTGGCCGGTAAGGTTGTCGGCGTTCAGGCGTCGACCATCCACCAGGCTTATGCGCAGGAATATTTCAAGGATTCCGAACTGAAGGTTTATCAAACTCAGGATGAGGCCAACCAGGACCTGTTCGCAGGTCGTATTGACGCCACTCAGGCCGACAGTATCGCCATGGCGGACTTTGTGAATTCGGATGCCGGGGCATGCTGTGAAATCAAAGGCGCCGTCGCAGATGATCCGGCCATCCTGGGCCGGGGCGTTGGTGCGGGTGTTCGCAAGGGCGACGATGACCTGCTTGCAGCGCTGAACAAAGGCATCGCGGCAATTCTTGCCGATGGAACGCACGAGAAGATCACTTCGAACTATTTCTCGGCCAGCATCTACTAAGCGACTGCCGTGACCGGACTGTTGGAATCGCTTGGATTGGCGCAGAGCGCAGAGCTTCTGTCGCTGTCGCCACCGGGTTGGGGGGGCAATCTGCTGCGCGGATTGTCCCACTCATTGCAGATCGCTTTTGGTGCATATGCGCTCGGCCTCGTGATCGGATTGTTCGGAGCCTATGGCAAGCTTTACGGCGGGAAGGTCACGCGCGATCTTCTTGCCATCTACACGACCGTGATCCGGGCCGTGCCGGAACTGGTCCTGATCCTGATCCTCTATTATGTGGGATCTGACATCATCAACAAAATCTCTGCTGCAATGGGCGGAGGACGGGTCGAGGTCAATGGCGTCGCCGCGGGCATCTGGGTTCTGGGCGTCGTTCAGGGCGCATATGCAACCGAGATTCTACGCGGAGCCATACAGGCGGTTCCACCCGGACAGATCGAGGCCGCCAAATCCTACGGGATGCCCGCCTTCATGACCATGCGCCGCGTGACGATCCCCGCCATGATGAGCTTTGCCGTACCCGGTCTGGCCAACTTGTGGCTGATCGCCACCAAGGACACCGCCCTGCTCGCGGTCGTGGGATTCAACGAACTGACACTGGAAACCCGGCAGGCCGCCAGCAGCACACGCGCCTATTTCACCTTCTTTCTGGCGGCGGGTTTTCTCTATCTCATGGTCACCCTGTTTTCGGGCGCCATCTTCGCGCGGATCGAAAAATGGGCGCGTCGCGGTCAACCTTCTCTGAAAGGAGGTGGCAGATGATCGATCTCAGGTCCTTGATGCAACCCCATCGCATCGTGATGATGCTGATCTTTGCCGGGATCGTGATCTGGTGTGCCATGTCTTTGCGATGGGACTGGTTGCCAAAATACGCACCGCTTGCGTTGCAGGGAATCTGGACCACGCTCTGGCTGCTTGTTGTCACCGTCGTTCTCGGGTTTCTGCTGGCCGTACCACTGGGGTTGGCCCAGGCCGTTGGGCCCTGGTACCTTGCGGCCCCCGCCAAGGCGTTTTGCACCATCATTCGGGGCACACCCCTGCTTTTGCAGCTTTGGTTGCTGTACTATGGCCTCGGCTCATTGTTCCCTCAATTCCCATGGATACGATCATCCGAGCTTTGGCCGTATCTGCGTCAGGCCTGGCCTTATGCGGTGCTGGCTTTGACGCTTTCTTATGCCGGCTATGAAGGTGAGGTAATGCGCGGAGCCTTCAAAGGCGTCGCCAAGGGCCAGCTGGAGGCCGCCAAATCGTTCGGCATGCCTAGGCTGACGATGTTCCGCCGCATCTGGCTGCCACAGGCAATCCGCAACGTTCTGCCCACCCTGGGCGGTGAAACCATCCTCCAGTTGAAGGCGACGCCCTTGGTCGCCACGATTACGGTGGTGGATATCTATGCCGTGTCATCCCGGGTGCGGTCCGACACGTTCATCATCTACGAGCCGCTCATCCTGCTGGCCGTCTTCTACATTCTCGTGGCCGGTATTATTGCCCTGATGTTCCACTGGCTGGAAGTGAAGGTGCTGGGAACCGGACGCCGAAATGGGCCGGCCGGATAGTACAAGCCGGAAGTGAAGCGAGACACACTGGCCTATTCCGGGCACAGATTTCGTCGGCGCGTTTTCAGGCCGATTGAAACCATGGGCACACGATCAAGACGGTTGCCCGAAATGATTTAGGGAAGGTTCGGCTTGCAGGCCCCTGCGGCGAAGGCACTGGCAGCCCAGGGCCAGAGCCTGACTTTCTTATCCATCGCACAACGACCTGGAACACCGCGGCGCAATCGTCTGGTTGGCGCAGTGGCGGATGTCACGAAGCATTGCAAACTTGCCCCCTCGTCCTTTGGGGCCCGTTGCACAAGACGTGCATTCGGCACAGCCCCGACAGAACCTGTTGCCGCAAACCCGCATTCGGGTTTGAGCCAACGACCATCATTTTTTGAGGTGAAACAGGTTTGATCGCGCATGGGGCAGTATCTGCCCTGAACGCGGGTCTTGGTGGGCCACGAACTGGGCATACCCTTCGGGTCGAATTCCCGATCAGAATAACGCTCAGATCGCCAGATACTCCTCACGAAGACCGGTGTCCTCAAGCACTTCTTTTGCCGTTCCGTCGAACACGATGGTACCGGTGTCAAGAATGATCGCGCGATCCGCCAGTTCCAAAGCGCGTACAGCGTTCTGTTCAACGATGATCGTGGTCATGCCCTGCTGCTTGACATGTATGAGGGTTTTTTCGATTTCGTCGACGATCACAGGCGCCAAACCTTCATACGGCTCATCCAAAAGCAGCACCTTGATGTCCCTGGCAAGCGCTCGGGCGATTGACAGCATCTGCTGTTCGCCTCCCGACAATGTAATCCCCTCCTGCTTCCTGCGCTCACCGAGACGCGGAAACAGCTCGTAAAGCCGTTCAAGGGACCATCCGATCGGAGGAGCAATCTGTGCAAGTTGCAGGTTTTCTTCAACTGTCAGGCCGGGAATAATGCGTCTGTCTTCCGGTACAAGACCAAGGCCAGCCGCTGCTGCTTCATAGCTTGTCATGTTGTGCAGCGGTTTGTGGTCCAACCAGATTTCGCCATGTCTTACTTCGGGTTCTCCAACCCTTGCAATCGAGCGCAGTGTCGAGGTTTTGCCCGCACCGTTGCGCCCAAGAAGAGCAAGGATCTCGCCTTCATGCACATTGAAGCTGACACCCTGCACGATATAACTTTCTCCATAATAGGAGTGCATATCCCAAACGGAAAGAAACGCAGGGGCGGTGCTGGCCATATTGGCGTTTTTCGAAAAGTCAGGTTTCTCGTTCATAGCTTTTCCTTACGCAGCCTCGCCCAGATAGGCTTCGCGAACCTTTGGGTTTCCGCGGATGTTTTCAGGAGTATCCTCAACCAGGGGTGTCCCCTGTGCCAGAACAGTGATGCGTTCGGCAAGGCTGAAGACAACATGCATGTCATGCTCGATGATCGCGATGGTGATATCACGTTCTTCCTTGATCTGTTTCAGCAGGTCGATCGTGTTGTTGGTATCCGCCCTCGCCATCCCCGCCGTCGGTTCGTCCAGCAGCAACAACCGCGGATTCTGGCTGAGGCACATGCCGATCTCGAGCCGGCGCTTGTCACCGCGCGACAGCGAAGCCGCGTGCATCTCACGCTTGTCGGCCATGTTCATCTCTTCCAGCATCGCTTCGGCCTGTTCAACAACAGCCTTTTCGTTGGCGATGGTCTCGTATGCATGCATTCGGAACGCCCCATCCCGCATGGCGAAGATCGGAATCAACATGTTCTCCATCACTGTCAATTCACCAAAAATCTCGGGTGTTTGAAACACGCGGCTTATGCCCATCTGGTTGATCTGGAAGGGTTCAAGCCCCAAGACCGACGCGTTGTCGAACAATACGGACCCGGTGTCTGGCATGAGCTTGCCAACCAGACAATTCAGCAAGGTCGACTTGCCCGCCCCATTGGGCCCGATGATTGCGTGGACCGAATTCTCCTCGACGCTGAGATTCACGTCCGTGAGCGCCTTGAGGCCGCCGAAGCGCTTGCTGACGTCTTTGACTCTTAGAATTGCCATGGCTCGCCCCTTATTCCGCCGGTTCCGTTTTGCCCGACGTCGCGTCGTCGGATTTTGATTTCTTGCGCTTGAGCCGGTTCAGCAAACGCTGACCACCTTCGACAAGACCACCCGGCAAGTAGATAACGACAAGCATGAAAAGAATGCCCAGCGTCAGATGCCAGCCCTTGCCGATAAACGGATGGATCAAGAAAACCACCGCGTCCTCCAGCCCGTCAGGCAGGAATGCAAACCAGCTGTGCAACACGTTGTCGTTGATCTTCGAGAAGATATTTTCGAAGTACTTGATGAAGCCCGCACCCAGCACCGGCCCGATCAGTGTGCCGGTGCCGCCCAGGATCGTCATCAGAACGACCTCGCCCGATGCGGTCCACTGCATACGTTCGGCCCCTGCCAGCGGGTCCATTGCGGCCATCAGCCCACCAGCCAGGCCGGCATACATGCCAGAGATGACAAAAGCTGCCAGCGTGTAGGGTTTCGAGTTCAGGCCGGTATAGTTCATCCGTTGCTGGTTTGATTTGACGGCCCGCAGCATCATCCCGAAAGGTGAACGGAAAATTCGGATGGACAGATAGAACACCACCATCATAATCACTGCACACAGATAGTATCCCGCGTTGAAATCAAAACTCCACGCACCCACGTCTAATGTGTAGGTTGCGCGCATCGGCAACCCGAACAGATGCGGCAGGTCCGGCGAGTTCGCCCCTTGCAGAATCTGCGGATCATCCGCGTAAACCTGCAATCCCGTTTCCCCGTTCGTCAGGTTGAACTTGGGGTTGGACAACACCGAATAAGCCAACGCAAAGCTCATCTGCGCGAAAGCCAGCGTGAGGATCGAAAAATAAATACCCGACCGGCGCAGGCTGACAAACCCGATCAGCAAAGAGAACACTCCGGCGACCACAACGCTGAGTGCGATAGCCGGGATGATGTTGTAGCTCAGCAGCTTGAACATCCATACGGCGGAATAGGATCCAACGCCCAGAAAGGCCGCGTGACCGAAGGACAGGTATCCGGTAAGGCCGAACAGGATGTTGAAGCCGATGGCAAAGATGCCAAAGATCACGAAACGTTGCATCAGGTCCGGATAGCCCGCGTTGAATTGCGCCATGGCGCTGCCTTCGGGGAACGGATTCAGGATGAAGGGCGCCAGCATCGTAAGGATGCCGACGATGATCAGCAGGCTGGTGTCTTTTTTGTTCAGTCTCAACATCGATTATTCCTCCATCACGCCTTTGCGTCCCATCAAACCGCGCGGGCGTGTGAGCAGCACAATAATGGCAACAAGGTAGATGATGATTTGGTTGATGCCCGGGATCGTCGTCGTGGCCCAGGTCGTAGAGGCGAAGCTTTCGAGAATGCCCAGCAGAAAGCCAGCCAGCACGGCACCGGGAAGAGACCCCATGCCCCCAACGACAACCACAACGAAGCTGAGGACCAGAAAATCCATCCCCATGTGATAGTTTGGTGGGTTGAGCGGCCCGTACATGACGCCCGCCAAACCGGCCACCGCGGCAGCAATACCGAACATGATCGTAAAGCGCCGGTCGATGTTGATCCCCAGCAAGCCCACAGTTTCGCGATCCGCCATGCCGGCACGCACAACCATGCCGAAGGTGGTGAATTGCAGGAATGAGAAGACGGCACCGATAATGGCAACCGCAAAGCCAAAATAGACGAGGCGCCAGATCGGGTAGATGATCGCGTTGGGATCAAACCCGATCATGGTGCCAAGATCGATAGAGCCACTCAGCGCGTCGGGCGGCGGGGTCTGGATGGGGTTGGCACCGAAGAAATACTTTACGATTTCCTGCAACACGATCGCCAGCCCGAACGTGACAAGGATCTGGTCCGCGTGGGGGCGTTTGTAGAAATGCTTGATAAGCCCGCGTTCCATCACATAGCCAACCGCCAGCATGATCGGGATCGCAAACAGGATGGCCAATGGAACGGACCAGTCGATGATCGTCGCCCCGAACTCCGGGCCGAACCACGCCTCGACATAAGGTGTTTCCACCTTCAGCGGGTTGCCAAGAAAGTCGGTTTGGCTCTCGTCGATGGTTACAAAGCTCAGGTTCATGAGCTTTTGCAAAGTGACGGCACAGAACGCACCGATCATGAACAGGGCCCCGTGGGCAAAGTTCACAACGCCGAGCGTCCCAAAAATAAGCGTCAGCCCCAGCGCAATCAGCGCATAAGCCGACCCTTTGTCCAGACCGTTCAGAATTTGCAATAGGATGGCGTCCATTGGCCCACCTCAGGGTTGGTCAGTGTGAATTGAGTGGCACAACAGGATCAACCCTGCTGTAGATGTCTGGCCACCATTTTGGCGGCCAGACTTTGATACGCGGTCTTATGCGCCCGGGTTACACTCACCCAGTGCGCCACCGGCGAACATCGGATGCTCCGGATCGTATTCAACCTGCGCGCGTGGGGTGATCTCGACGATCTCCAGCGTGTCATAGGCGTTGGTCGGGTTCATGTTGCCACGCACGACCAGTACGTCCTTGAAGCACTGGTGATCCGCGCCGCGATACCAGGTCGGGCCGTTGCCCAGGCCGTCGAACTCGAAGTCTTCCAGCGCTTCAACGACACCGCATGGGTTGAACGTACCGGCACGCTCGCAAGCATCAGCATATAGCAAAACCTGGGCATAGCAGGTTTGCGCCGAATTGGACGGCGGCTTGCCGTATTTTTCGCCGAAGGATTTCACGAAGGCTTTGGTGCCTTCATCCTGCAACTGCCAGTTCCAGTTCATCGAACCCAGCACGCCCTTGATGTTCTCGCCAGCACCGGCGGCCATCAGTTCCGAGTACAGCGGCACGACGATCTTGAAGTCCTTGCCGTTGGCGACTTTGTCGAGCAGGCCGAACTGAATCGCGTTGGTCAGCGAGTTCACCATGTTGCCGCCATAGTGGTTCAGAACCAAAACGTCCGCGCCCGAGTTCAGAACCGGAGTGATGTAGGACGAGAAGTCTGTTGACGCGAGTGGCGTTTTGACGGTGTTGACCGTTTCCCATCCCAGGGCTTCGGTCGAGGCGACGATCGACTCTTCCTGGGTCCAGCCCCAGTTGTAGTCCGCTGTCAGGTGATAGGCGCGGCGGTCATTGCCCATCTCGGCAGCCAGCACCGGCGCAAGCGCAGCGCCCGACATGTAGGCGTTGAAGAAATGGCGGAAACCATTGGCTTTCTTGTCCTTGCCGGTCGTGTCGTTGGCGTGGGTCAGACCCGCCATAAAGATCACACCCGCTTCCTGACACAGGCCCTGAACCGCAACGGCCACGCCCGAGGACGACCCGCCGTTGATCATGATCGCACCGTCTTTTTCGATCATCGACTTTGCAGACGCACGTGCGGCGTCTGACTTGGTCTGGGTGTCACCTGTGACGAACTCGACCTTCTTGCCGAGAATGCCATTGCCCTTCAGCGCCTTGGACGTGAAGGTGTTCAGGCAACCGCCGTCACCCTCTCCGTTCAGGTGTTCCACCGCCAGCTGTTGCGCCAGCAGCTCGTCATTGCCCTCTTCCGCATACGGACCGGTCTGGGGAACATTGAAGCCCAGGGTCACGGACCCTCCGGTTGGTTCGTTGGTGTAAGCGGCCGCCGACGAAGCCGTGAAGATCGTAGGCAGGGCCAGACCGGTGCCTGCAACGGCACCAGACTTCAACACGCCGCGGCGTGTGACAGATTTGTTGGTCATTAATTCCTCCCATTTCCCTTTCTCTCGTCGTCTGGCTCCTCTTCCAGCAGACGAAAGCGCACTTATGTGCATTTCAATAATGGAAAGGCGGTGGAAAATTTCACAACAAATTACTGGATTTGAAACAAAATTTTGTAAACGTCTTGACGAAAATGAAGATCGTTTGAAAAGCTTTTTCGTTTTCTTACGTTTAAACATATATTTTTCATATATTTAAATGTAAATATCGGTGACACATTTGTCGGGCATGACACCAATATTCGTTGTCTGCGGCACCAAAAGCCGATTTGCAATACAAAGCCAGCATTTTCAGCACGCTGAATGGAAACAAGCTCTTCGCTCATCTGACGGTCCAGTTTGATTGTTGGCGCATGATCGTCCACGGGTTTGCCGGTATGATCGTGCCCGGCACGGGTGGGCGGCATCCCAGTGCGCCGAGCGGTCTTTCGTGCTCCGGTGTTCCGTCCGTTCCTCGATCAGGATCCGTTTGCCTAAGCCACCACCCTAATTTCGGATGCTGACGTCCGCTGTGACTTGTCAAGCCGGTGCGGGGCGCGACAGACCATTGGTCAGGGAACCAAAACCGCTGCACCTTGCAATCGTCCGGCGCCCAGATCCGCGAGGGCTGTGTTGGCGTCTTTCAGTGAATATCTTTGGGTCCGTGTCTGGATGCCTGCGGCTTGAGCCATTGCAAAAAACTCCTCACCATCCTGACGCGTCAGGTTTGCGACAGACAGGATTTGACGCTCCCCCCAAAGATCTCTGTAGGGAAAGGAAGGAATATCGCTCATGTGAATTCCGCCGCAAACCACGCGGCCGCCCTTGCGGACAGCTTGCAGCGCTTTGGGCACAAGGGCTCCGACAGGTGCGAATATGATTGCAGCATCCAGTTCCGCCGGTGGTCGTTCGTCGGATCCACCAGACCATACCGCGCCAAGCTCACGCGCAAACTCCTGCGCCTCGATATCGCCGGGCCGGGTCAGTGCATATACTTTCCGGTCCTGCCAGACGGCCAGTTGTGCAAGGATATGCGCGGCAGCTCCGAAGCCATAAAAGCCGATTTCCTTGGCATCCTGGGCCATTCGCAGACAGCGAAACCCGATAAGCCCGGCACATAACAACGGCGCCAGTGCAACCGGATCGGCAATCTCTGGCAGGGCAAAGACATACCGTGCATCCGCAACGCAGGCTTCGGCAAATCCTCCGTTTCGCGTGTATCCTGTGAACACCGGCGCGTCACACAGGTTTTCCTGTGCGCGGCGGCAATACGGACATTTACCACAAGTGGACCCAAGCCAAGGCACGCCCACACGCTGACCGGCATCCAGCCCTGTTACGGCATCCCCCTTTCGAACGATCCGCCCAACGATTTCGTGGCCCGGAACCAGTGGAAGTTCAGGATGTTCGAGGTCACCATCGACGATGTGAAGATCCGTGCGGCAGACTCCACAAGCCTCGATCTGGATCTCGATATCATGAGGTCCCGGCGCTGGAAGTTCGATGTCTTCCAGTCTCAGCGCGCGGCCGGCCTCGTTCAAAACCATTGCGCGTGTCATGGCTCAACTCTCCAGATACATCCGCCCGAAATCATCTGTGTATTGCCTCTTTTCGTTTCAAATTGCGGGCTCGGCCTTCGACAAAACCGCAAATGTGGCACCGGGTTCGAAGACCTGAACGATAGCACACCTGCGCCGCAGCAAGGCTTGATCCATCGCAAAGTCCCAGATCTGACCGAGCGATTAAAATCTCAACTTCACCTGAAGGGCTTGCGCAGGATGTCCAAAGGAGATCGACCGGGCACTGACGGGTCTGACCCACGCCACCGGTTTCAGGTCTGAAGAACGTAGCTGCCCGGCGCTTTGGGCAGGTTTTCAGCCCCCCTTAGTTTTCCGCCCATCGGCGGCGGCGCAGTTTCGCCCGATGAACGGTCTTTGATCCAATCCACCATCGCGGGCCACCAGGAACCTTGCTTTTCCTTGGCCGACTCAAACCACTCATCCGGCGAGGTATACAGCGCGTCGGCCGGCCTGTGGCCCAACCGATAGTGGCGGTGCTTGTGCCCCGGCTCGCTCAGGATGCCGCCATTGTGACCACCGTTGGTCAGCACGAAGGTGAGGTCTCCGTCGGTAAACAGCCGAATTTTGTACACTGATCGCCACGGAGCAATGTGGTCGGATTCCGTTCCGACCACAAACATGGGTACGCGTATGTCCTTGAGCGCAACAACCCGACCTTCGACAGAAAAGCGCCCAGCGCTCAGCCGGTTTTCCAAGAACAGACCGCGCAAATATTCGGAATGCATTCGCGCCGGCATCCGGGTCGTGTCATTGTTCCAGACGGTCAGATCCGTAGGCAGGTCGTCTTCACCCAGAAAATAGCGGCGCACAGCCCGGGCATAGATCAGATCCTCGGCGCGGATTGTCGTGAAAGTTCGCGTCATCTGAGGGCGGTCAAGATAGCCCTGCAACCACATCAGATCTTCGACAAAAGCGACCTGGCTGTCATCGATAAACAGCAAAAGCTCACCGGCTTCGGCAAAATCAACCTGCGCCGCCATCAGCGTAACGCTTGCAAGCCGGTCATCACCATCGCGTTGCATCACCGCAGCTGCAATCGCCAGAAGTGTACCCCCCAGGCAATACCCATTGGCGTGGATCTTTTTACCCGGAACGATTTTCTCGATGGCCTCGATCGCGGCCATGACACCGTTCAGGCGATAATCCTCGAGGCTGAGATCAGCCTGATCAGCGGTGGGATTGACCCAGGAGATCATGAACACGGTAAAGCCCTGCTCGACCAGATACCGAACCATGGAGTTTTCCGGAGAAAGGTCGAGCACATAGTATTTCATGATCCATGCAGGCACGAAAAGGATCGGTTCGGCCTGTACGCGCTTGGTGCGTGGAGTGTATTGAATCAGCTCGAACAGCGCGTTGCGATAAACGACCCTGCCGGGGGTCGCGGCAATGTCTTTACCGATTTCATACCCCTGAGGGGCAGGTTCGTGCTGTTGCGTTATGGTATGGGCAACATCCTCAAGAAAGTGCGCGGCGCCCTCCATCAAATTGCGACCGCCGGTCTGGAACGTTCGATTGATGATTTCCGGGTTTGACCACGGGAAATTCGAAGGAGAGACAAGATCAAGTGCCTGGCGAACCTGAAATTGCGCGCGTTCGGCGTCGCGGGGGGCGATGCCGGGCATTTCGTCAGTTGCGGCCTGCCACCAATCCTGTGCGCTCAGAAAAGCCTGCTGCCAAAGGGAAAATGGCGCCTTGTGCCAGCCGGGTGCATTGAAACGGTGATCCTGCTTGCGTGGCTGAAAAGGCGGAGTGGCCTTCGCGCCGGTCGCCATCTCGCTGGCATAGACCCAGAGCTTGGCCGCATCGCGTGCCGCGCGTTCTGTCAGTTCAAGCTGGCGTCCGGGTGAACGACCCAGGTGCAGGGCCCAATCCATCCAGGTGGCCATTATCGAATGCGGGGAAACACCGGCGGTGGCACGGGCGAGGGCCGCGCGCGTTGCGCGGTCAAGTTTCTCATAGGGGTGTGGCGGGGCATTCTCGTCGGTATCTGCCGCACAAACCCCGGCCTCGGCAGACAGCTTGTCAGGTGAGAGTTCGGTCATCTAGGTTCTCCGATCCGGGCAGAGTGCTAAAATGCTGCAAGCCTTAATCCATCTGTCCATCAAGCCCCGGACCGACCAGTCAACCGCCCATTTTGATTGGACGTACTTGATTGCAGCGCCGGACCTGGCGAGGCTTCCTGAAATGGCCGCAAGCGCTTGGGAACCCGTGTTGCCAGGCACCGTTCGCTATTTTGGCAACATAAAGAACTCTTCCAGTACAATCTTGCCATCTTCAACGGAATAAATGGCAATCTCGCTAAGGTTCATTCGTTGTCCGGTGTCTTTCTGCACGACCTCGGCATTGAAACGCACGCCAAAGCGATTGGGCGGATGAACAAAAGGACCATCTGCCGTAAGCGTTTGGATTTCATGCGTTTTCAGCCAATCCTCCCGCTTTGCCTTGATGGCGTCGCGCCCCTTTGTAATCCGAAATTGCCGCACCGGAGGCACAACCGCCTCTATGGACTGAGCGTTTTCCGCATACATCTCGTCAACACTTGCCAAGCCATTGCGATCACGCATCGCCTGAACAAATGTCCGCCCAATTTCGACCAGTCTTTCCATGCAAGACCTCCTGATACACCCGTGACTGTATCTCGTTGGGCCGCATCCAACCTTGACAAAGATCAAAATGAGACGGTCCTGCAAAGATTGGCCACCGGGCTTGCTTCGGAACAGGTAGAACTGCACCTTGTAAATTTGGACGCAACAAGTAGCCGCCATTCGTTGGGCAAGATGTGATCCTACGGGTCTTGGCGCATCTCAACTCTGTACCGGACGACACCATACTGCTCGAAACTGGCAACAACACTCCTGCCGATATGCGCTTGACGCCAGCTCAGGGCAGGAAGGTGCTGGCCCCTGCCCCTGATACTTCCGGGTGCTGAAGAGCGGAATTGGTATGGGAAACCTATTTCTGCACGCCCCTTGTTTCAGACGGCAGCTCTCGGAAAAACAGCCTGTAGTCGCGCGCGAACTGGCCCATATGCCAAAATCCGAGCCGGTTTGCAGCATCGGTTATTCTTCCGCTGAAAGACCCTGAAAGAAGGTCCTCGCGAACACGGTTCAACCTGAGACGCATATAATACGACTTGGGGCTTTGTCCGAACTGTTCCTTGAACGCGCGATCCAGAGTTCGCCAAGACGCCCCGCTTTCTTTACAAATCTCTTCAATTGAAATCGGGTCTTCCAGAGTGGCAACCATAAGATCGGTTGCGCGATCCAGGGCACGCCGCCTGGTGCCCGCCTGACTCCTGTCAAAATGCGCTTCGTTGTCGGTCAGAATAATCAGGGCTTCAAGCATCAGGGCCTGCTCAGCCGCCTCAGACCACTGCGCATCACCACTGTTAAGAAGCCCGGCTACGCGACCCTCCAGATTCGCCATGCTGGCCAAACCTGCTTTGGACCTCAGTCTGTGGGCATCCGGGTTGTCGCGCGCCAGGTGAAATCCGCAGGACTCTGCAAAATTCTCCAATCTTTTGGTTTGGAAGGAAATGACATTTCCCGTGAAACCGGCCGTCGAAATACCGTCAAACCCATCACTGTCACCGAAGGACAGGAATGCGTTATCGGTTACGTCCTTTGCCTGCCATTTGTCGACCGCACCATTTGACGGAATCCCGAACGTCATCCAGCCCTTGGGCGAAACACCACGTTGATGAACGCGTTGGTTCATCGCGATGCTGAGAGCGGAGACCGATCGCCCTGAGCGCACCCTTATGGACGTCGACAATCGACCGGGATCGAGCTGTCGGAAGTCTATCTCCCACGGCGTAATTTCCCCGATTTTGTTGGGGTGTTCGAAATTCAGCACGGCTGTGGGCGTAACCCCGTCTGATACGGAAGGGACACCCTTTTGCGAATTTGGCGAATTCTTGATGTGGTCCATTCCCAGAGCCTGACACTTTACCGGTAATGTAGCGAATTCGAACCGCGGGGAGTCAAGTGTCAGCAAAAACTCCAAACCTCGCCACCATGGGCCGACCACGGCTTCCTGAGGCCGATGCCCGATCAGAGCGCGTGGTGACGTTTCTAACGCCACCAGAACACCAGCGGTTATCTGAGCTGGCGCATCATTCAAACCAATCTCTTTCAGCAAAGTGTCGCGACCTGATTGTTCAGGCAATGAGCTTCAGGAGCACCAAAGGGGGAACGCAGAATGACTAATGTTGTCCAAAGGACTGGCATCGCAGCCTGTTTGCTAGCAGCGTTGAGCACCACACAATCGGCCGCACAACAAGACGCGATTGTGCATGACGGTGAATTTGCGTTCCTGCGCGCCCAATTTGGCGAGCAATGGGATGCGCAGGACGTCGAGATTGATGCGAGGCTGGCTGAACTTCGGGAAGCCAACGGCGGCAAACCCCCGAATTTCCTGTACATCCTCATCGATGACATCAGCTTTGGCCAGATGGGCGAACGCAAACTCAACTATGTGATGGGCATTGAAACCCCGAATATCAATGACTTTGCCAGCGAAGGCATGTCGTTGATGCGGATGTACACCGAGCCCTCATGTACACCCACTCGTACGGCCATGCTGACCGGGCGCCACCCGATCCGGGCCGGCGTGGAAGAGGTGAAAGTGGCTTTGGTAGGGGAAGGGCTTCCTGCCAGCGAAGTGACGCTGCCGGAAATCCTGAAACAGGCGGGCTACAACACCTCGCATGTCGGCAAATGGCATCAGGGCGATATCGAAGAGGCCTACCCACACAATCAGGGCTTTGACTGGGCGGCCTTCCCGCTGCATCAGCAGGTTCAGCTGAGCCTGATGACCCGCGAGGCGATGCAGGCGAACAACATGTTGGGGTACCACGCGTCGGGACAGAACAATGCCCTTCTGCTGGATGAGCGTTTCAAGCCCTATGGTTTGGTGACAGGTGTCGAAGCCGAGGCAGGAGGGCAAGCCCGCGAAGTCGACATGGCCGCAGGTGAAGAATGGACCCAAGCCAAATACGAAGAGATGAACGAGCGCTACCAGACGCAGGCAATTGAACAGCTCGAGCGTGTCGCAGCCTTGGATGAGCCGTTTTTCCTGCAATACTGGCCGCTTTATCCGCTGAACTTTGTCTATCCCGATCAGGCGCTGTCACGTAACGGAGGCTTCCACGCGGACAAGTTGCAGCTTCTGGACGGTTGGATCGGCGAAGTTCTCGACGCGCTGGAGAAGACCGGCGAGGCGGACAACACCATCGTCATGATCATGGCCGACAACGGGTTGATGTACCATTACGAAGGAACATCCGGGCTGAACCAACTGATCTATCGCGGCGGCAAGACCCAACATCTCGAAGGGGGTGTGCGCACTGATGCATTCATTCGCTGGCCCGGTGTGATCGAGGCTGACAGCGCCGCCGGTGACATTTTTCATGTCTCGGATATCTACACGACGATGGCGCGTATCGCTGGCGCCACCGACTATATCCCGCGTGATCGGGTGATCGATGGGATCGATCAGACGGCCCTGCTGCTGGAAGGCGAAGGCAATGGGCGACGAGACTACGTTTATGTGTACGAGGGCCCGGTTCTTCGCTCGGTCGTGAAACAGGAGTTCAAGATGCACCTGCCTGCTCCGGGCGCACCCGGAGCCGCCGCGCCAACGTACAACATCTATCGCGACCCGCGCGAGCTGCATCCGCTGGTCGGGTACTCCCTCTGGGCCGGCGCATCGTTCCAGGACATGATCAAGCGACATCAGAAGATGATCGCCAAGTATCCGAACTCGGAAATCGGTAAAGACGTCCCCTATGGCGGCATCGAGAACCTACGCCCCGAAAGCGAAAAGGCGCGGCAGGTTTTCATGAGCTGGCAAGAGTGAAGCCTTGATGGCGCGCGGAACCTGCCCGCGCGCCAACGACAACCTATGCAGTCAAGACAACACTGGGCCACTCCCCAATGCTTGGACAAGATTCCGCGTGGCACAAGCCAATGGAATGCCGAGGAAGGTAATGTTCTAAGGCAGTCTTTGAACGCATCGGCGCCAGTGTTTGCCCTGATATTGTTCAATCTGGTAGCAACTGGCTTTTTAGGCTTTGAGCGGATGTGGTTTTTTGCGGATCATTTGACCGATGTGCCAACCGCATTCCAACCCAGCTGGACAAATCACCGTGCCCAAAAAACCTCTGCTTTGATTACTGACTACCTTAGCCGCCGCGGCTTTTTGAAAGCCTCCGTGAGCGTGGCCGCATCGCCTGCTATGCTGGGCGCTGCCTGCAACAACGTCACAACCAAGGTTGAGGCCCGACAGTCCGAACCGGTGCTTGAATGACCTTTGATCGGGTACTCCTCACAGTTCCGCTGCCGTCGAGGAGACGGGATCGAAATCAAGGTCAGCGCTTTCAACAAAGATATTGATCCGAACGCGGCCCGTATCACATCGCCCAGCATAGGCGCCAAGGTGGCCGAGCAATACATCGTATCGCGCTATGACACGGTTTCGCAAACTGGTTGGGCGCAGCTGATCGAAGGCAAGGGCGAGGCCTTCTGCGCGGGCACCATCTATTGGTTCCTATGTCTCAAGCGGAAGGACCGCACCACTCAGAAAATCACGCATAACGTTCTCAGGCGTTATACAGCCTGAACCTAAGCAATTGCAAATGGGCTGGCTTGGCTGATCCTTCCCTACCGGAAAGATCCCGCCGACGCTGTCTTGGCAAAGCTACAGCCTGTACGACATTCCATTCAACACTCTGACCTGCGCAGAGACACTGCCATTGTTTCGAAACCTGCTTTTCCCGCGATACAGGTCTCTGACAGTTTTGCCGCAAAGCAATCGCACAGGGTATTTGCCACAAAGAGCTGCCCTGCCGCATGCCGGAGGGTGGTTCAACGGCGGTCACTAGAAGACCAACACCTGATTGCAACACCTGTTCCACGCAACTTGCAGTTTGAAAATCTGATCATCCTCTCTGCAATCGGACCGTGATTTCGGACAGCCGGGACCAGGATTGGAACGTGATCGGCAAAGCAAGCGCGGCTTCAGCAAATTCCCATGAGTAGCTGACAATCGAAAAGATCATTCCGGGTGTCGCATCCAGATTTTGCGTCGCGAACCACAGGTTGAACAGGATCAGACCTATCAGCAGAACGAAGATCACACCGTACAGGTAGGCTTCGGTATCCGAGAGCTTCACTTCGAAACGACGCAGTTTCGTCAGGTGGACAAGCACCGGGCGGACGCGGCGTTGCTCCAGAATGCTGACCTGATGTTCCATCTGCTCATTCAGGGCCCGGTTCCATTGCCAGAACGTCGAATGAAACAGGGCGTAGATGCATATCATTCCCACAAGCACCCCGCAGGCTGACAGAGCCAGCACCGGCGAGAAGTAAAACAGCAATATTGCTGAGACGACGAACTGGATGATTCCTGAAATTGCCGAAGGCAGGATCTCTTCCAGAAAGTCGGCCAGTTCGCGCCCCATTCCGATCCGGGCGTTCAACGAAGAAATCGGCAGGTTTGAAAAACGCGCAGCAAGCGCCTTGCCCAGCTCGACGCGGATCGTTCCGTAGACGCGCGTATCGTATATCCGCCGGATCACGCCGATCAGCGTGAGGGCGACCATGAGAGCGCCCAAATGCACAAAGGGCTGAAACTGTCCGCGCAGCAATCCATCGATGGCAAAGCCGATGAACAGCGGGATCAACACGGTTAATGCAGTTTCCGACAGTATCAGAAACCAGGTGATCCCGACACGCCACCGAAACACGCTCAGCAACGTGCCTATAGTCAGTTTTCTATTCCTCAGCATGCGGCATCACGGATCATAGTGGACACGAACGCGGACATCGCCCGGCCAGACCGAGGCGGCCCTGAAATCAGGCAAGTCCTGAGGGTTCGGGGCGCCGGTTGAACCCAGCCCCTCCAAAAGCTTCGTCTCGGTCATGTTCAGGTCTTCGTCCTTGTTTTCGTCGTGAAACAGCAGCACAGCATAAGGGCCGGCCGTCAGGTCGGGAAACTCATGGCTGACACTGCCTTTGCGGGACGGAACCTGGGCGTAGTCAATCGCGCTCTGGACATCCAAACCGTCAAAGGCGCGCGCGTCGTCGAAAACGAGGATCACAATGTTTCCCTTGGCGTTGCGGATACCCTCCACAATCACGTTCAGACCATCAGATGCGGCAGGCGTTGCAAGCGCCATCAGGGCGAATGCGGGGGCCAGAATGCTACGTGTCATGACTGTGTCCTTTCTCCGGAAGGGTGCGGCGGGGCTGGCTTGAAGACGACAAGGACATCTTCGGTAATGGCAATCAGCACCGGCACCAGCAGCAGCATGAGGGCGGTGCCGAACAGTTCCCCAAAAGCCAGAGAAATGGCGGCAGGGATCAGATACTGCGCCTGCTCGGAGGTTTCGGTCAGCAAAGGCAGCAGGCCGATCACCGTCGTTGCGGTGGTCAGAAATATTGCCTTGAAACGTCCAATACCTGCGCTCTTCAGGGACAGATCCACGGGCTGGCCTTCCTCGCGCGCCTGATTGTATCGGGTGATCATGACCAGACTGTCGTTCACGATCACACCGGTCAGCGCCAGCATGCCGAAAAACGAAAACAGCGACAGTGAAACATCCATGATCAGGTGCCCGACGGCGGCCGCGATAAAGCCAAAGGGGACAATGGCTAGAATGACGAACGGCTGCCAATAGCTTTTCAGCGGCACGGCCATCAGCACATAAATCAGAACCGCCGCCAGCAGCAGCGCACGTTTCAGGCCATCGCTGATATCAGCCATCTCTTCCAGTTCGCCGGCAGGCAGGACTGCTAGGCTGGGATACTTGGCGCGGAGTTTCGGAACCAGCTGATCGAACACCGCCTGACCAACCTCTTCGGGGGCGACACGATCGCGGTCGATGGACGCGGCCACGATGTTCATGCGCTTGCCGTCGCGGCGATCGACAGTGCCAGAAGTGTAGGCGCCTTCGATCTCAGCAACCGTCTCGAGCGGTACCCAAGCACCGGATGCGCTGCGCAATTGGGTCTGCATCAGATCGGCCAGAGTATCGCGGTTTTCCCGCGCGTTCTGTACGACCACGCGAACTTCGGCCCAATCGCGCCTGACCTTGGTCACCTCGGCCCCGCCAAACCCATAGCCAATCTGTCGGGCCAGAGCCTCGGCATTGAATCCTAGATGCCGTGCGTCCGGGCGCAGGCGGAGTTTCAGCTCGGGCTGGCCGCCCGCCAGCCCATCCCGCACATTCGCCACGCCCTCGATTTTCGACAGAAAGTCTTTCATCTCGACGCTGGCTTGTCGCAGCAGGTCTTCGTCTTTTGACGCCAACCGTATGCGGAAGCCCCCGGCGAGCGTTTCCGATCCGGTGAACTCCAACTCGGTCGCGCCTTCGACCGCACCAACCCGGTCGCGCCATTCACGAACAACAGTCAGGATCGGAACGTCCGGGCGTTCGGCCACCGGGATCATCTCGGCGTATATTTGCGCGCTACCAGCGCTGTTGATGATGCTGAACACCGTCTGAACGGGTGGCGTGGCCATACCTGCGTCCTCGGCAAGCTCGGCGTTCAGGCCATTCAACGTAGCTTCGATCCGGTCCACATTAGTGCGGGTCAAAGCAAAGGGCGCGCGGGCGTCCATTTCCAGATTCATCGTGATGACCTGTCCGGGCACCTCGGGAAAGAACACCGTCTTGACTTTGCCCTTGTACATAAGGCCAAGCCCCAACGTTGCAGCGGCAATGAACAGGATCAGTACGGCGTAACGCTGTCGCACCGCCGCAACGAGTAAAGGCTGGTAGATGCAATCCCGCACCCAGTCCAAGCCGCCCTGTGCAATATCCTGTACCTGACCCCAGAGGCGGGTCAAAAGGTACCTACGATCTTGCCCCATCGAAACCTGCGCCAGATGGGCGGGCAGGATGAATTTGCTTTCGATGAGCGAGAAGATCAGCGTCAGGATCACGATCCCCGCAAACCCGGCCAGCACCTTACCCAGCGGATTGTCGATTAACAGCATCGGGAAAAAGGCCGCGATTGTGGTCAGCACGCCAAAGACAGTCGCAACCGCCACGCGATGCACGCCGCGTTCCGTGTCTCTTATCGGGTCTTTGCCATTGCGGCGTTCTTCGAAAACGCTTTCACCAACCACAACGGCGTCATCAACCAGAATGCCCAAGGCGATTATCAGACCAAAGGTGGTGACATCGTTCAGAGAATAATCCACCCATTTTGAACCCGAAACGGCTATGGCCCCCATGACCGAAACCGGAATGCCCATGGCGACCCAGAAGGCCGGGCGCACGTTCAGAAACACCGACAGCATCAAGGTCACAAGGATCAGCCCCTGCACCCCGTTGGACCGCAACAGCGCCAGCCGGTCCGAGATATAGCCGGCGCTGTCGCCCCAGACCTCGACCTGAACCTGCGACGGCAACTGGCGGCTGAACTCATCCACCGTGCGGCGCACAACGTCACTGATCGTCAGCAGGTTCTCTTTCTGCCCGACCAGAACCTCCATCCCGACGGTTGGCTTGCCGTTCAGCCGAAACAGGTACTCGCCGTCCTGAAACCCGTCTTCGATCTTGGCGATATCACCCAAGGGCACAAAAGACCCGTCGTCACGTTCGATGATCGGCAGGGCCGCGTATTCAGGAGCGTATTTTGCGCGATCATCGGCCCGCAGATAGATCGTGCCGCCCTCGGTCCGCAAACGGCCTGCCTGAAATGCCACCGAGTTTTCCTCGATTGCGCGGGTCACATCCGCGACGGTCAGGCCATAGTGGCGCAGCAGCGCAGGGTCGATTTCGATGCGCAGTTCCCGCGGGATCAGACCCCAGATTTGCAGCCGGGACAATTCCGGTTGCGCCAGCAGCTCTTCTTTCAGGCGCTGCGCCAGGCTCTGCAATGTGGCCGGGTCTGTTTCGCCGTAAAGGTTCAGATAGAGCGCTGGAAAATCGAAACCCGACGCTTCGATCACAGGGCGGCGCGCGGTATCGGGCAGATCGGTCAACCCATCGATGCGAATGCGGACACGATCCAGAACGGCTTGCAGTTTCTGGCCACCCGCGCGGCGGACGGTCACGACACTCAGATCGTTTTGGGATCGCGAAGTCACACTGCGCACGCCCTCCAACCCTTCCAGCGCCTGCTCAACTTTGTGGGTCACCAATTCATCGACCTGTTCGGCAGTGGCGTCCGGGAACTCGATCGAAATCGTAACGCTTTCCGCAGGTATGCGAGGGAAGCCCTCGATCCGAATATTCAGCAGCGTCTGCACCCCTAGAAAGAGGATCAGCGCCATCATCAGATTGGCGGCGACAGGGTTGCGGATAAACCAGGATGTCAGCGCGTGCATGGCTCAACCCCCATCCGACAGCGGCGTGACGCGCTGACCCGGCAGAAACGAGGCCAAAGGTGTCTTGGCCACGCGCCATGGGCCGTTCCCGTCGGGCGTCTGTATCGTGACAGCACCTTCGCTGCGGAACAGGATGTTCGGGCTGAACCTCTCAAGGTGGTCGTTTTCATCCACTATCCAAATGTACCCCGCGCGCGTCAGGGCGCTTTCCGGCAGGGTCACGGTGTCAGCAATTCGCCGTCCGGGAATGTGCACTTTCAGAAAGTCTCCGGCGAGTATGCCGTCACCGGGGTTTGCGACATCCAAAAAGACGCGCACCTGTCGTGTGTCCTGATCCAGAAAACCGCCTCCACGCCGGACGCGTGCCTGACCCAGGTTTTCGCCCGAACGGTGCGTCAGGTCAGCAGCAACGCCAGAGATCGGATGATCGAACAGCGCCCAATCCGCTTGGCTGAACCCGGCAACCAGTTCGAATTGCCGGTTGTCCGACAGGTGTATCAGGGGATCGCCCGGGTTGACCGTCTGGCCAAGGCTGGCAAAACGACGGGTGACAAAGCCTGAAAACGGGGCAACAATTTCTGCGTCCTTCAGGTCATTTCTCGCCGCATTCAGGCGTGCCTGCGCCGCTGCAACGGTTTTTTCGGCGACGCGCAATTGCGGCAGGTTCACGGCCAATTTGTTTGGCGGTTCCACCCCGTCTCGTTCGAACTGCCGTTTCGCGACGGTTACGTTGTTCTGCGCGCGCAACAGTGCAAGCTCCGCTCGCTCAAGCTCCATCTCGGCGGCTGCAACGGCGCTTTGATAGGGGGCATTTTCGATTGAAAACAAAGGGTCGCCCCCTTCCACCTGTGTCCCGGCCAAAGCGCCGGCATGGACTGCGGTGATGCGCCCGGACACAGCAGACCGCAGCTCGGCATCCCAACGAGGCCGAACTTCGGCAAATGCAGAAACACGCGCCTGCACGGTTTCCGGAACAACAGTTACGACAGAGACGGTCGGTGGCGGAGGTGAGGTGTTTGCTGCCTGAACATCAACCGTATCTTCCGCGTCAAATAACAGGATGACGACCGCCACAAACAGCATCAGCGACAATCCAATCCAGAGCCATCGTCGGGCTGGTCTTCGCTGAGCTTCTGAGGTTTTGTCTGTCATTGTCCTGTTTTTCCTGAGCCGCCTGAACCATTGCGCCTTGTGGGGCACGATTGGATGTCATATATTATGAACGATCGTTCGTTCAATATGAAAAAACCAAAATGCCCGAAAACACCAAAAAACCAGGGTCCACCCGGGAAAAGGCAACAGCCAAGCGCCGCAACCAGATTTTGGAGGCCGCCGTTATGTGTTTTCTCGAACGCGGCTATCATCAGACCGGCGTCCGCGATATCGCATCGCGGGCGGGCGTCAGCCTTGGAAACCTCTACAACCATTTTCGCGGCAAGCATGACGTGCTTGTGGAAATCGCGATGCTTGAACGCCGCGAGCTGGAGCCGTTTCTGAAAGTCCTGAATTCAAATGCACCCGCACCCAAAGTGTTGAAAAAGTTCATCAAGGCCTACGCCAACTATCTGGCTGCGCCGGAGAACGTCATCCTCACCTTGGAGATTTCGAGCGAAGCCGTTCGTCAACCGGATATCGCGCGACTGTTCGTCGAAAACCGAGCCAGACTGACCGAGGCGCTTGAAGAAGTAGTGAAACGCGGAGTTGACGCAGGAGATCTGCGCGCTGTTCCGGATCCGCTACAGGCGTCGCAATTGGTGATAGAGGTTCTGGAAGGAAGCGCGTATCGCAGCGTCCTGTCGGAAACGCCCATGAGCAAAATCGCTGGAAGCATGGAGGATTTCATTCTGAGCTCGCTGCTGGCGCGTCAATGAAGCCTGTGTTGCGCGTTTACCTGAAGCTGATGAAAGCCTGCGAACGGGAAGACGCACTGTGGCAATCGTGCGGATAGCTGAGTTCAGCTTTCCGCCCATCCTTCAGGAAAACGAAGCCTCCCCAACTTACCTTTAACCCAATTTGGGAAATCGGCGAGATGCGCATATTTTTTCATCCAAGCCAATGGTTGCTGTCTAAAGTTTAATCATATGATGGGAAATTAAGCAGATTCCGACGCTGCAAGTTAGTGTTCCGATACTTCAACAGAGAAACAGGTGGCAGCAAACCGAAGCGCTGTAGGTGCCCTATTACACAAGTTGCAACCATATTACCCGCGCACAGCGCAGTACCACCGCGCGCAGCAGGCACCGTCAGCTTAAGCACCAAGCAATTGGGCAACAGGACCGTGCTGAATAAGTTTCGCCAATCTGGGTCTTTCAAATGCCTATTCCCCAGAACCACGACACCTGAACTTGATGCGGTTCTGCTAAACTCGGCAGGCGGAGTGACCGGAGGAGATTCATTTCGGTTTTCTTGCAACGCAGCAAAAGGCACGGCGCTGAACTTGACTACGCAAGCTTGCGAGCGCGCTTACAAGGCCCAGCCCAAAGAATGGGGCCAGGTTACAAATCATTTGACGGTAGAGGCTGGAGCCCGGCTGAACTGGTTGCCGCAAGAGACCATTCTTTACAATGGCAGTGCGTTGGACCGGCGCCTCAGGATCGACCTGTCACCGGATGCCGAAATGCTGATGGTGGAACCGCTTGTTTTTGGACGCGTCGCAATGGGTGAAACGTTGACTGAAATCCGCTTGCGCGATCAAATCGAGATTTGGCGCGAAGGAACGCCGGTGTTTCTCGATGCGATTAGGTTTGCTGGTGATTGGCACACTCACTTGGCTAAGCGGCATATTGCAAACGGCGCAGGGGCGATGGCCCTGATCGTCTTAATGTCGGGTTCCGCCGAAGGTCATCTGGAGCCTGTCAGGGAATTGCTACCGGACGCCGCCGGGGCAACTCTGATCCGGAAAGACCTACTGGTCATTCGCATTCTGGCCGGCGACAGCTTTGCACTGCGCCGCACATTGATGCCGGTTCTGCGCCGGCTGAACAACGACACATTACCCCGATGCTGGATGCTTTGACATGAACCTGACCCCTCGTGAAAAAGACAAACTACTGGTGGCCATGGCCGCCGAGGTCGCTCGCAAACGGCTGGCGCGTGGCGTCAAGCTGAATCACCCCGAGGCCATTGCGTTGATTACCGATGCCGTGGTCGAAGGCGCGCGCGATGGCCGTTCGGTCGCCGACATGATGCAAGCTGGGGCTGAAGTGATCTCTCGGGAACACTGCATGGAAGGCGTGCCCGAGATGATCCACGAGGTGCAGGTCGAAGCCACTTTCCCGGATGGCACAAAACTTGTGACTGTCCACAACCCCATTCGCTAATTTCCAAAGGAGTCACCCATGATCCGCATGCTGTTTCCCGCTCTCATTCTGGCTGGTCCGGCCACGGCCCATTCGGATACCCATATTCACGCCCATGGCAGCGATTACACCGCGCTTGCAGTTGGGTTGGCTTTGATTGGGGTCATCGCCATAACCGTGATTTTGAAGCTGCCGAAATGATTCCGGGCGAGATCATTCCTGCCGAAGGCTCTCTGACGTTGAACGCGGGACGCAGCACCCGTCTTGTTATTGTCGCCAATACCGGCGATCGACCCATACAGGTCGGCAGCCACTACCATTTTTCTGAAGCAAACTCGGCCCTGGATTTTGATCGGTATGCAGCTTTGGGTATGCGGCTGGACATCCCGGCGGGTACCGCGGTGCGATTTGAGCCAGGCCAAACTCGCGAAGTTATTCTGGTGCCATTTGAAGGGCGCCGGCACATTTACGGTTTCAATATGCATATCATGGGGGCTCTGAAAGATGCCGGGCAAGATCAGTCGGAGTGACTATGCCTCCATGTTCGGCCCAACGGTCGGCGACAAAGTACGATTGGCAGATACCGATCTGATCATCGAGGTAGAAAAAGACCTTATCGTGGAGCGCGCAACAACTGCGCGTTTCAGTGAAACCGGCCACCGCGAAGATGTCTATGGTGAAGAGGTCAAGTTCGGTGGCGGCAAAGTCATTCGAGATGGGATGGGGCAGTCTCAGACCACGCGTGCCGAAGGTGCCGTGGACACTGTGATCACCAATGCTCTGATCGTGGATCACTCGGGTATCTACAAGGCGGATGTCGGTCTGAAGAACGGGCGCATCGCCAAGATCGGCAAGGCCGGAAATCCAGATACGCAACCCGGCGTAGACATCATCATCGGTCCCGGCACAGAAGCCATCGCGGGCGAAGGTCGCATCCTGACGGCTGGCGGGTTCGACAGCCATATTCACTTCATCTGCCCGCAACAGATCGAGGACGCGCTGCATTCTGGCCTGACGACCATGCTTGGCGGTGGCACCGGCCCGGCACATGGCACTCTGGCGACCACATGTACCCCCGGCCCGTGGCATATCGGCCGGATGTTGCAGGCGGCGGATGCTTTTCCCATGAATCTTGCTTTTGCAGGCAAGGGAAATGCTTCGCTTCCCGCTGCTTTGGAGGAACAGGTCAAAGCCGGGGCTTGTGCCCTGAAACTGCACGAGGACTGGGGTACGACCCCGGCGGCCATCGATTGCTGCCTTTCGGTCGCTGACGCGATGGACGTTCAGGTGATGATCCACACTGACACGCTCAACGAATCCGGGTTTGTTGAAAATACGGTTGCCGCGATAAAGGGTCGGACTATCCACGCTTTCCACACTGAAGGCGCGGGCGGCGGCCACGCACCAGATATCATCAAAATCTGCGGAGAGGACCATGTCCTGCCCTCCTCTACCAACCCCACGCGGCCTTTTACGGTAAACACGGTCGAGGAACATCTGGACATGCTGATGGTCTGCCATCACCTCGACAAATCCATCCCCGAGGACGTGGCTTTTGCTGAAAGCCGCATCCGGCGTGAGACCATCGCGGCTGAAGATATCCTGCACGACATGGGCGCGTTCAGCATCATTGCGTCCGACAGTCAGGCTATGGGCCGCGTGGGCGAAGTGTTGATCCGTACGTGGCAAACCGCCGACAAAATGAAGAAACAGCGCGGGCGCCTTCCCGAGGAAACAGGTGAAAACGACAACCTGCGCGTCAGACGCTATATCGCCAAATACACGATCAACCCGGCCATTGCCCATGGCCTGAGCCACGAGATTGGCAGTATCGAAGAAGGCAAACGTGCCGATCTCGTTTTATGGAACCCTGCCTTTTTTGGTGTGAAACCCGAGATGGTTTTGCTGGGCGGTACGATTGCTTGTGCCCAAATGGGTGACCCAAACGCGTCGATCCCCACACCGCAACCAGTCTATAGCCGCCCGATGTTCGGAGCCTATGGCCGCTCGGTCGAGCATTCGGCAATCACATTTGTCTCTGAGGCCGCACAGGCCGACAGAATTGGTGATACACTGGGCTTGGCGAAGCAGACTGTCGCTGTCCAAAACACACGAGAGATTGGCAAACAGGATCTTTTGCTCAACAACGCGACGCCGCATGTCGAAGTTGATCCGGAAACCTATGAGGTCCGGGCAGACGGTGAATTGCTGACCTGCCAACCGGCCGAAGTGCTGCCGATGGCACAGCGATACTTTATGTTCTGACTAAAAATTATGCTGCATTGCACCGTGCGCAAGGCAGAAATGACCAAACACCCACTTCAACGTGAGGCCGATATGACAGATATTAATGCTCAAGGGAGGACCAACGTTTACGAGGGTCCAAATGGCACACTCAGCAACACAATCACACGCAGGCTTTTCGCTGCCCGGTCTGATCGCGTCCATCGGATCATCAATCTACGGGGCTCTGATCAGTGTGGCCGAAGCTCAATCGCGCGTGCGGCAAGTCGAATTCCTGCAATCGCTCAGCGACGAAGAGTTGAAAAAACGCGGCCTATCACGCGAACGGATCGTGCATCGGGTGTTTTCGGATTCGATCTGGCTCTGACCATTTCTGCTCCAGAGGAGGCGACGGTATGACCGCCCTGCTCTGCACCGCACGCCGTTACTCGGATCACATGCACGACGACACTGCCGATTGCCTGTCGTTGACCTATGACGATCGGTTTTTGCGCCGAAAGGTTTTAACATGCGAAAGCGGCGAACAGATTCTGGTCGACCTGGCTCAGACAACCTCACTGGATCACGGCGGCGCGCTGATCCTGGACGATGGGCGCGCGGTTGAAATCCAGGCCGCGCCCGAAGCCTTGCTGGAGGTCTCGGCTCCTGATCTGACACGTATCGCATGGCATATCGGCAATCGCCACACGCCCTGCCAGATCGAAAAGGATCGTCTGTTGATCCAGGTCGATCATGTGATCCGAGACATGCTTTTGAAGATCGGGGCCACAGTACGTGAGGTGCACGAACCGTTCACCCCTGAAGGCGGGGCCTACGGCCACGGCAGGACACATGGCCACGCCCACTGAAGCTGATATCCTGACGCTGACCCAGTGGTTGTCTCCGGCATATCCTGTGGGAGGCTTTGCATATTCTCATGGGCTGGAAGCCGCAATTGACGAGGGGGCTATCGCCAGTTCACAAGACGCCGAAGCCTGGATTTCTGATGTGCTGGAACATGGGTCGGGATGGAATGACGCTCTGTTCGTAGTGTCCGCTTACAACGCGCAGAACAATGATGAGCTTATCAGCGTTGATACCAAGGCACGGGCGATCTGCGCTTCATCGGAAAGAAAAATGGAAACCGAATTGCTGGGACAGGCATTCGGGACCGTCACAGGAGACGTCTGGGATTTAGACATCCAACAGCTTTCCTACCCAGTGTCTGTGGGCTACGCCGCGCATCTGCAGAGCCTTCCCATACTGTTAACGACACAGCTGTATCTACAAGCGTTTGCAAGCAACTTGGTCGCGTGCGCAACGCGCCTTGTGCCGCTGGGGCAAACCAACGCTCAAAAGCTGATCCGTAATTTGACACCGCTATGTGCTCGTATCGCTGAACAAGCGCAAATGGCAGGCTTGAACGAATTGAGTTCGACTGCGTTCCTGACGGACATCGCGTCGATGAGACACGAAACACAGTATTCAAGGATATTCCGAACATGAGCAGTATGAACGGCCCTCTTCGCGTCGGCATCGGTGGTCCGGTTGGAGCCGGAAAGACCACCTTGACGGCTGCCCTATCTGAAACCCTGCGCGATGTTTGTTCAGTGGGCGTTATCACCAATGATATTTACACTCAGGAAGACGCCGAGGCGCTGATGCGCTTGCAGGTCTTGCCAAGAGACAGGATCATCGGTGTCGAAACGGGCGGTTGCCCACATACAGCTATCCGTGAGGATGCATCGATAAACCTTGCAGCGGTCGCTGAAATGCGAAACCGGCATCCCGATCTTGACATCGTTCTGATCGAAAGTGGCGGCGACAACCTGTCGGCTACATTCAGTCCAGAACTCGCAGACCTTACAATCTATGTGATCGACGTCGCAGCAGGAGAGGAAATCCCGCGAAAAGGCGGACCGGCAATAACGAAATCCGACATCCTGGTCATAAACAAGACCGATCTGGCGCCGCATGTTGGCGCTTCACTGGAGGTCATGGATAGAGATGCAGCCAGAATGCGCAAAGGGCGGCCCTTTTTGTTCACGTCCCTTCGTCACAAAAAAGGAGTCGGCGCAATTGTCGACCTTTTAGTGAAGAAGGGGGGGTTAATGATTCCAGAAAGGAATTAACGCTCAGAACGAAGATGCCAATCTGTCGACACCTGTCATCGGCTCTGCCGTTCAGAGGCACCTAATTCATAGATTTTTCGTCATTCTGTTTTCGATTGGCGCAAAGGCTTTACCACGCGCGACTCCAAGCTTTTCCATCAATTCCGCACCTTTCGTGGCGGTATCTTTCAGTGCCGCTGAGAAATATTCACGCGAACCCTTCGGGACGTTGGCTGCCACCCGCGACACCGCGTCCTTCGATAATAAATGCGTTTTCCTTTGCCTCACTCAGGAAATGCGGGCTGCTAGCGGACCACCGACACATCTCTTTTTCGTTGTGCATCCCTGACAAGGGCAGCAAGCCGATAGAAACCGTGCGCCATTTTTGTGTAAGGCGTAAGAAGGAAGAACGCGAGGACCGACCCCAGATGGACGGCAAGCAGCGCAGGCATTACTGCGGATGAACCGAAAGCGTAAAGAACAAGCCCGCTCAACGCTACAAACCCAAGCAGTAGTATAAATCCGATTTCTCCGCCCCAAGCTGAAACATCGCCGAGATTGCGGTCTGACTTGTGTTTCAGCCGGACCATCATGTAGCAGCCAACAGTGAGCAAAACGCCCCCTGTGACTCCAAACAGCTTCGGCAATGACCAGAACCGGTAAGGTGCGTGCAGATCGAACCCATAATGCATGATCGTCGCCACCGAAGTCGAAGCAAAACACAGCAGAAACCCGTACATTATCGCATGATGCACGTGGCGGCGGGCCTGGCTAAAACGGTCTTCGTCCTCGAAATTGCAACCCTCCCCGTGGCCAGCAGCCAGGTCCTGCATTTTGGCCGTTCGACTTAGCGCGGCTTTCAAGTCGCCCGGTTGGATCGGCTGGCCTCCAACTGCGTGCCAATAGCGCCGCAAGCTGATGCCAATGCTGAACAACGGCAGAAGGAATGCCGGAGCAAAAATCAACACCATCGCATTGTGAGAGAGGACAGAGTAGAAGCCTTCGCCTCCGGTCGAGCCGATCGCGCGAATGGCCCAAAAAATAAGCGCGAAGCCGACGACCAGAGCCAGGGCGATCGCTCCACCATGGCTATGGAAGCAGCGCGCCACTGGTTGCGGCCAGGCGAAGCTTTCCCAACTGTCGCGCCGGACCTCGGCCAGAGCCTTCGG
This sequence comes from Ruegeria sp. A4, assembly GCF_056543025.1. NCBI lineage: Bacteria > Pseudomonadati > Pseudomonadota > Alphaproteobacteria > Rhodobacterales > Roseobacteraceae > Ruegeria > Ruegeria sp. A4. The sequence goes on from NZ_JBQGAW010000001.1 coordinate 1,775,204, forward strand.
CAGGTTGAGGTCGAACTCATGCGGCGCCGTATATTGGCAGGCATAGTAACATCCTCTGCAGTTATGGCAGAGATTGGCCAATTGCGTGATATCGCCGTCCGAGAATGCGCGTTCAGCGTGAAGCGACGGAAAGACCGAGCAATAGCCTTCGCAATACCGGCAGGCATTGCAGATCTCAGCCTGACGGCGGGCTTCCTGTATCAGTTCAGTTCGCATAAGAAGCGGCCTCTCGTCCTGCAATGCGTCCGAAGACGGTTCCGATGGTCATGCCGAACCCGGCCAGATAACCCTGCCCCAAAATCGACCCAGCCATGGTTTCGCCTGCCGCCCAGAGGTTCTGGATTTTGCCGTTTGACAATGAACATTGCGCAGATTCATCCACCTTGAGCCCCAGATATGTGAAGGTCACACCGGTGCGCAGCGAGTAGCCATAGTAAGGAGGTTCGGTGATCGGGCGCGCCCAATTGGTTTTGGGTGGCGTCAGGCCGGTAGTTGAAACTCCGTCCAATTCTGTTGGATGAAAGCCACTTGTGTCACCGCAGGCGGCATTGAATTCTGCGACGGTCGTGGTCAGTTTATCGGCGGGCAGACCCATCGCTTTGGCCAGTTCCTCGAGCGTGTCCGCCTTTAACGGCGGAAAAACCGACGGCATGAACAGATTCAGCGATTTGGCATCAATGATCACATAGCCCACCTGATCCGGCTGGGCTGCGACCAAGCGACCCCAGATCGCGTAACGCTTTGGCCAGACGTCCTCGCCCTCGTCATAGAACCGCTCGGCATCTTTGTTGACAACAATTGAGAATGGAACGCAGTCCAGGCGGGTGACGATGCCGCCATCGAATTTCGGAGCACGCCCGTCGACGGCAACGGCGTGGCATTGGGTCGGGTCTCCAACGCTCTCAACGCCTTGATCCAGAAGATCGGCCAGCACGACACCCCGGTTATAGGGTGTGCCCCGGATCAGGAAGTTGCGTGCCGCAGGTCCCCACGCACGCGTCAGCCAATCGGTGTCAGCCTGAAAGCCGCCCGAAGCGACGATGACCGCTTTGGGCGTTATGCGATGGGATTGGCCTTCGCAGGTGAAGTCTACCCATTCAATCCGGTCTCCGTTCAATTCAAGATGCGTGACGGCGGCTTCGTACAGGACTTCGACGCCCAGCTTCGCTGCTGTCCGGTAATAGGCATTTACCAGCGATTTACCGCCGCCCATAAAGAACGCATTCGTCCGCGCCAGCGATAGCGTCCCCGACAAAGAGGGCTGGAACCGAACCCCGTGCTCCTCCATCCAGGGAAGACATTCCTCAGACGTGCGAATTGCGAGGCGCGCCAGATCTTTGTCGGTTTTACCCCCGGTAACCTTGAGCAAATCTGACAGGTATTCGTCTTCGCTGTATTCCTCGACCAGCGGGCCTAAAGGGCTGGAATGCATGCAGCGAAAGTTTCGGGTATGGCGCGAGTTTCCGCCACGATAGGGTTTGGGCGCCGTTTCAAGGATCAGAACGCGCGCGCCTGCTTCGGCGGCGGTCATCGCAGCGCACAGGGCGGCGTTACCTCCGCCAATCACAGCGATATCGTAGGCTTCCTTTTGGGTGGCCATGTGGTTTCCGCCTATTGAGTTTGGTCCGTTGTTCGGTCGCGCTCCTGCAAGGCGCGAATGCGCATGCGTTGTGCTGCGTGGATATGAGCGCGCATCTCATTTTCAGCCGCCGCGCCATCCCGGGCTTTCAAGGCGGCCATGATAAGGCGGTGTTCGGCTACTGCGGCCTCGGCTCGGTCGCCGTCCAACAATTGCGACGGGCCCAGGATCAGCAACGCCTTTTGTAAAGACAACATGGATTTAGCCAGAAACCGGTTCTTGGCCGCATCCAGAAGCGTCGCATGGAAAATCCGATTGATCCGCGCGGCCTCCGGACCGGTGCCTGCCTCGGCCAGCCGGTCATTCAGCACATCCAGCTCATCCAGTTCGACATCGGACGCCGCCCTTGCCGCCAGACGGGCCGCAGTTCCCTCGAGCACAGCGCGCATCTCATAGAGCTCCATCACTTCGGCGTAATCCAGACTGCGTACCGTCGCGCCTTGACGGGGGATATGTGTTACCAAGCCATCCGCTTCCAGCTGTCGGATCGCTTCGCGCACAGGCGTGCGGCTAACTCCCAACCTCTCGGACAACTCAATCTCGCGCAGGCGTTCGCCGGGCGGCAGGCTACCTTCGCGAATCTCATCCAGCAGGCGCTGATAGGCGGAATTGCCTTGTGGGCCAGGCTGTAACGGGTCGTCCTGCAGGGTCATCACGCGCTCACTTGTGTTATTGCGTCCACTTGTATACATTTGGATACACACTAAGTCAACCGCACCGGAATCTACATTTTGTCCACCCAGATCAACGCACCCTCCTCAGCGAAAAAACGTGCAGTGACCTTCGCGCTTGCAGTGTTGGGCACCGGAGCATTCTGGTTAATGAATTTGCCCCTGCCCTTCCTGTTCGGCCCAATGAGCGCCTGTCTGATTGCAGCCCTGGCGCATGCGCCGATGGAGGGATTCGGGCAGGTCTCGGTGGCGGCGCGCACTATCCTGGGCGTTGCCGTCGGAGCATCGATCACTCCGGCCCTGTTTGCCGAATTGCCGAAAATGGCCGCGTCGATTGCGCTGGTTCCGTTCTTTATCCTGCTGATCGCACTGGTCGGAGTGCCATTCTTCCGCAAGGTTTGGGGCTTCGATACTACAACCGCTTTTTATGCGGCCATGCCCGGCGGGTTGCAGGACATGATCATCTTCGGATCCGAGGCGGGTGCCAATCCGCGCACGTTGTCGCTGATCCACGGCACACGCGTGCTGATCATAGTGACGTTGGCCCCGCTATTTCTGACTGTTTTCTATGGCGCTGAACTGACCAACCCAATCGGTGAACCCGCGCACGCCCTGCCCGTTCACGAACTGGCCCTGATGGTGTTGGCCGCCTTTATCGGCTGGAAGGGCGGCGAGCGCATCGGTCTATTCGGCGCGTCGATCCTGGGACCGATGATCCTGACAGCTGCTTTGTCACTTGGGGACTTCATCCATACCCGCCCCCCGCGCGAGGCCATCCTGGCCGCGCAATTCTTCATCGGTTGCGGAATCGGAGTGAAGTTTGTCGGTGTCACCTGGGTGGAATTGCGCAAGGTCGTGGCAGCGGGTTGCGCCTATGTGGTTGTCCTGGCCGTGTTGGCGGCGGCCTTCACTGCTGTTGTCACCACGTTAGGGCTTGGCAAGCCGGTCGAGGCGTTTCTGGCCTTCGCGCCCGGCGGGCAGGCCGAGATGACAGTTCTGGCCATCGTTTCAGGCGCGGACCTGGGCTTTGTGATCACTCACCATCTGACAAGGATTGTGCTGGTGATCATCGGCGCGCCCATCGCCGCCAATCTTATTCTACGGTGGTCCAAACCTCGGGGTTGATCATGTGGATCGGCGCGCCGTCGGCGTAAGCATTTACCTGATCGAAGATATCGGCAAATTGCAGGTCGAACTCATCCTCGGTCACAAAACCAATATGCGGCGTCGCGAGCAGGTTGGGATGTGCCAGCAATGGATCGGTCGCGTCAGTCAGTGGCTCGGAATCGAATACATCAATCGCGGCTTTGCCGGGACGACCGGCGTTGAGCGCTTCAAGCAAAGCGCCCGGAGCAATCAGCCCGGCCCGTGAAGTGTTCACGAAGATCGCCCCGGGCTGCATCTGCGCAAAATCCGATGCGGTAATGATCGCACGCGTGTCCGGTTTCAGGCGCACATGGATCGAAACAACATCACTATCGGCAAAAAACGCCTCGCGGCTCGGCGCGACCCTAGCGCCATCCGCTTGCGCACGCGACCGACCTTCATCGGACGACCACCAAACGACATTCATTCCGAACGCCTCGGCATAACCCGCAACCGCACGCGCGATACGGCCGTAACCATAGAGCCCCAATTGACGACCGCGTAGCGTCTTGCCTACCCCTGCCTGCCAGTGCCCTGCCTTGACCGAGGCCATCTGAGCGGGCAAATCCCGCATCCCAGCCATGATCAGCGCCCATGTGAGTTCCGCCGCAGCATAAGACGGCGTGCCGCTATGCATATTCGAACACAGTAAAACACCCTGATCTGTACAGGCCGGCACATCAACATGGGGATAGACGCTGCGCTGGCTGATCAGCTGCAAATTCGGCAACTTTTCCAGCAAGGCACGCGTGACTTTGGTCCGCTCTCGGAACAGCACCAGCACTTGAGCCTCCTGCAAACGCTTGGCCAAGATGTCAAGATCCTCGACATGATCCGTCCACACCGTCACTTCATGAGCGTTGAGTCTCTCAAAACATGGCAGCCCACGCAGCGTGTCGAACCAATCGTCCAGAATGTGTACTTTCATCGGCTTTCTATACTCTGCTCGGTGGTCAGTTTTCTGGGTGTCGGCACAAAATGCTGCACGTCAAGTGCTGCCAGCGCGTTTCGGACGCGTTCGCTTTGGTCCAACAGATGATTAAACTGCTCGTCGCACCCCGCGATTGGCGTGGGGTATTCGGCCATATCCCGCCGCAAGGCAGCTTGCGCCAACCGGAGCTCCTGACGCGCGATATCGAGGCATTCCGAGTAGTCGTCCATCATAACCCCTCCTTTTTGTATACAAAGGTATACCAATTTGGAAATGCCCAATCAACTCCCTTTCCACACGGATTGTGGAACGTACACATGGCCGTCTGCCAACTTGCGCGCGGTACGAACCAAGCCTGCTGCGTTTACAGTGAACCCATTCTCAGTGGTGAAATCCACCAATACGTCGATCGTGCCCGAGGCATGTTCCAATATGACTTCAGCCGGGCTTGTCGTCGGGCGATCCAGCAAACCTTCCGCGACCGTGCCGGGCGTCAAAGCGCAGGACGCCATGCACTGCGCACCGGTAACTGCCATGGTCGGGTGGGTCTTCCACGGCATAAAATACCGCACCGCAAGCGTTCCGCCCGCTTTGGCAGGAGCTACAAGGCCGAATTTGGGGGTCACGGATTTGGACACATCCCCCATCCCCATCCGTTCCCCGGCTTCGATCCGAACGGCTTCCATCCGGTCAAAAAAGGCGCGGTTGGCGTCGAGATCCTCGGCTTTTTCATAACCCGTCAGTCCGAAATCGGCGGCGCAGGCAATGGCCATTGGCATGGCGACGTCCATGCAAGTCAGTTCTATCCCCTGTACTGTGTCACGCAGGTTGCCGGTGGGCAGGAAAGCACCGGTTGCTGACCCAACCACCCCCATGAAACTCAGCTGCACCGGTGCAGATTGACCGGGCACCCCGGCAATACCTGTATCACCCTCATAGGTCAGCCTTCCCCCGGGTGTCTGAATCCGGGCCACTACACGTGCCCCGGTGTTGACCGCCCGGATACGGATTTCGGTTTCATCGCCTTGGGGCTCAAACAACCCCATTTCGATTGCAGCGGGGGCGACACCGGACAGGATGTTGCCGCAAGTTGGTTTGAAGTCGACCAACTTATCCTCGACCGCAACCTGCGCGAAGAAATAGTCGATATCGGCCCAGTCATCCTCGCTGACCGACAGCATCGCGACCTTGGTCGTGACCGCCGCGCCACCGCCGATGCCATCAATGTTCAGCGATTGCCCGGCCCCGAGGGCAGCGATCAGCACTTTGGCCAAAGTGTCCAGATCCTCGGGCAAATCCGAGCGGCGGAAATACGGGCCCCGAGAGGTTCCGCCCCGCATGAATACATATGGGATTGCTGTTTGGGTCATCGGGTCCCCCCTGGCCAAGACTGAGTGGTGTTTCTTCTGCCCGGCCCGGTACACAGGCCGAGCGATGTCATCGGGCTGCTCATTTCAATGGCCAAGGCAAACTGACCATGTCCTGTAACAGTCCAGGTGGGAAATCGCGGTTCAGAGCACCCGCCATCAGGCACATAAAGCCGATACCGCAGGCGGTCAGGATCAGCGCCATCTGCCAGCTGGCCCCCGCCCGAATGCGGAAAAACGCCATCAGGAAACCCAGCAATGCAAGGATGAACCCCACCACCCATGTCGCCGCGATGAGACCAGCGAACCAAGCCAGCGTGGACCACAATCCATGGGGGGCACTGGCGTCCTCACCCGCAATTTCCTTGTCCGCAAAGATCGCGTCGCCCTCGGGCCGCCGCATCATCTGGATCAGCAGGATCACGCAGCAGAACAAAGAGATACAGCCGATCACTAGGGGGATGATTTTGTCGGTCATGTTGTAGTCAGGGATCATGTTAGCATTGACCAAAGCCACGATCAGATAGGCCATGATCACCAGTAGAAAGACCAATGGCGCACGCTTTGTACCTGCCTGAACCTCACCCTCGGCCATGATCATCTTGGCTTGCCGGATGCCCAGAATAACCGAGGCAACCGTGACGACGATCAAGACAATGACGATGGGGCTGAAGACATATTCCATCCCTTCGCCAAAGCTCTTTCGGAAACGGAACGATGCTATCTGGAAGGCCTGATTGGTGAACTTTTCAACCGGGTTCGACAGAACAAAGCCGATCAGGAAAGCCGGGCGCGACCAGTCGAACCGACGCAAGAAGATGCCGATCAAACCAATCACAAACAAGGCCAGCAGGTCTTCGAAGTTCTGACCGGATTGGAAGGCTGCAAAGCTGATCAACATGAACAGGAACGGCGCCAGATAGGTAAAGCGGATCGTGGTCAGCTTGGCGATCCCGCCCGAGGCCGCGATGCACAGGATGGTGCCCACCACGTTGGCCAGCGCCAACAGCCAGACGATCGAATAGGTGATGTCGAGATTGTCCTGAAGCATGCTCGGACCGACTTCGATATCTCCCGACCCCAGCAACGCAACCGCACCAATGAAGATTGCCATCGAGCCCGAGCCCGGAATTCCGAACAGAAGCGTCGGCACCAGACCGCCGCCTTCCTTGGCGTTGTTCGAGCTTTCCGGGCCGATGACCCCGCGCACTTCGCCTTTGCCGAAATTACTTTTGTCCTTGGTGGTTTGAACCGAATGACCATAAGCGATCCAGTCAACGACCGAACCGCCGAGGCCCGGAATGACGCCGACGACGACCCCGATGATCGAACAGCGGACCGACAGCCAGATATTCGCAAACCAGTCTTTGACGCCGTCCAGCCATCCAGCACCTATCGAGGCGCCTTTCGCAATCGACCGATCCTGCCGCAGCAGCGAGACGATTTCGGGCACCGCAAAAATACCCAAACCGACAATGACAAGTTTCAAGCCATCGGTCAGATAGGGAATGTCATAGGTCGCCATCCGAAGCGATCCACCAGCATCGGCCTCGCCAATTGTGCCGACCATCAGGCCCAGACCGGCGGCGGCGACGCCTTTCAGTGGGATACGTCCTGCCAAAATGGCGACCATCGACAGGCCGAGAATAGTGATCATCAACATCTCGGGCAGTCCAAAGGCCAGAACGATTGGGCGCGCGATCAGAATGAACATGGTCAGAAAGGTCGCGCCGACCAGCCCTCCGAACAGGGACGAGGAAAAGGCCGCCGACAGCGCCCGCGCGGCCTCGCCCTTTTTGGCCATGGGGAAGCCATCCAGCACTGTGGCCTGCGATGCCGAACTGCCGGGGATGCCCATCAGAACCGATGCGAAAGTGTCAGAGGTCGGAACCACCGCCACCATCCCGATCATCAGGGCCAGACCCAGGATCGGGTCCATGCCGAACATGAAAGGGAGCAAGAGCGACAGGCCGGCAATGCCTCCAAGCCCCGGGAAAACACCTACGGCCAGCCCCATAACGACGCCGAGCACGAGATAGCCCAGAACGATGGGTTGCAGGATCAGACCCCACGCATCACCAAGCGCAGGTAGAGCGGTGGCGAAAACCTCCATAGCGGCCGCCTTTCATAAATTGTCTTGTATGTAGAAAAGCGCGCGCCCTTCGTTGGGCGCGCGACGACGTGTCGGCTTAGTTCAACTCGACACCATAGGCTTCCTTCAGCCAGTTCAGGACATATTGCTTGGCATTGTCATCCACATTGGTCGCGGTTTGCAGCGCAGCTTTTGAGCCGTCGCCGACGAACACCGGATACTTGCCTACGCGTTTGGACGAAATGTCTGCAAAGTCACCACGCTCGGTTACAGCTTGGAACGCCGCGGTGTAGGCATCGACGACCTCTTGTGGCGTGTCACCGGGCAAGAAGGCCAGTTTCTGAACCGGGAAGCCCGCCACGAAGAAGGCTTTCCATGCGTCCCATGCTTCACCGCTGGTTTCACAGCCATCGGTCGCCTCGCAGACCTCTTTGAAAGTCGGGATATCCGGGAAAGTCGGATCGCGCACGATGTTGCCGTCTGCATCCAAGGCACCCCATGTCATCATCGGCACGGCCTGACCAGCCTCGACCAGCGGCGCCGAACCGCCCAGATAGCCCGAGGAGGTTTGATAATCGATGTTGGCCTCTCCACGTTCGAACATCAGGCGTCCGTCTCCACGGCCTTTGATGCCAAAGACAGGCTCAACGTTCATGCCTAGCATCTGCCATGCAAGCAACGGCACAAGGTCCAGACGGGTTGCGCCTTGAGAGCCATAGATGAAATTTGTGTCTTTCAGTGCATTTGCCGATCCATCAAACTTGGCACCATCTTCTGCGTTCAGATAGGCGACGCCACCGGTTCCCGATGCCATGACCGGAATCCAGTCGTTATATTCATAACGCACGCGCGGATCGTTCAGCAGATACGGGAATTGAGTTGAACCCGAGGTACCGAACAGCAGCGTACCGTCATCATGGCTTTGCTCCTGAAACCAGTTCGCACCCTTGGTCGAACCAGCGCCCGGCATGAATTTCACGACCACGGTCGGTTGACCCGGCAGCGCCTCGGACAGAAGCGGCGCAAAGAAGTTGGCCCATTTGGCAGACCCGCCGGTTTCCGAAAACGGGATGACCCATTCAATGGTCTTGCCCGAGAAATCGACCTCGGCTGCGGCGGGTGCTGCGATACCGGCGGCGGCGATCAGCCCCACGACGGCGCGACGGGTGAAGTTGGAAATGGCCATTGGTTCCTCCCTGTTGACCAGACAACCACGTCGGCGCCCTCCGCGCCACCGTGATCGCAAATAGAACTGTGGGGTTGATTCCCCCTCCCATCTGGCAATCATGGAGCGCCAACCTTGCGCGAAACTTGCGGGAGCCCGAATGCGGATCGTCATCGTCGAGGATAATGAGACCCTCGCCAACGCCATTGCCTATCGCCTGCGGGATCGGGGCCATGCTGCTGATGTACTGACAGACGGCGATGCAGCCGAACTGTATCTAGAGCAGGAAGGCGCGGACCTGATCGTTCTGGACATCAACCTTCCGGGTCGGTCAGGGCTTGAAATCTTGCGGTCGTTGCGCAACCGGGGTGACAGCGCCCCGGTTATTCTGCTGACCGCGCGCACCGAGACCAGTGACCGAGTGTCTGGTCTGGATATGGGCGCTGACGACTACCTGGTCAAACCTTTCGAGATGGACGAGCTCGAGGCGCGCATCCGCGCCCTGTCTCGTCGCAAGCAACTGGATTACGGCTCGCAAGAGACCATCGGAGAACTGGAATTTGACCGCACCGCGCGGCAGGTCAGCGTAAAGGGACAGGTGCTTGACGTGCCACGCCGAGAAATGGCTGTGCTTGAATGCCTGCTGGAACGGCGCGGCAGAATTGTCCCCAAGGGCCAACTGACTGACTATGTCTATGGCGTGGGTGCGGATGTCGAAGACTCTGCCGTTGAACCTCATGTATCGCGATTGCGCAAACGCCTTCAGAACCTTGGCATTAGGATCAAAACCGCCCGCGGTCTTGGGTATCTGCTTGAGGTGCAGAAGTGATCAGGCATGGTTCGCTCCGGCTTAGGCTGTTCATTCTGATCCTGACACCCTTGGTGTTGCTCGCGATTCTGCTTGGATATTGGCGCTACACGGTTGCCCGGGAAACGGCGCAAGAGCTTTTTGACGACAGCCTGTTATCTGCTGGTCTGGCGATCTCGCGCGATGTGGCGGTGTCAGACGGCGATGCTTTATCGCCCACCACCCGCAGCTTAATCCGCGATGCATCGGGGGGAGAGATTTTTTACCACGTGACCGGACCCGGCGGTATCTACGTAACCGGTTACGCATATCCACCTGCCTCGGCAAACCCGACAGAACAGGACGTTTACCAACCCCAGTTTTTCGAAGCTGTCTATCGTAACGAGCCGGTGCGCGTATTGAAAATGACCGAACGGGTCACACTGGATAACCTGGTAGGAGATGCGACGGTCACCGCATGGCAACGCATCGCGGATCGCAACGCGTTTGCCAACGAATTGTCGATCCGAGCAGCTATACTTATGGGCATCCTAATGGCCACCCTTGGCTTTGTCGTCTGGTTCGGCGTTGCGCGCGGCCTGCGACCGTTGCTGGATTTGCAGGACGCCATTGACCTGCGTTCGCCCGACGACCTCAGCAAGATAAAACGCCCGGTCCCGACCGAAGTCCATGGCATTGTTCAGACCCTGAACCGGCTGTTTGGGCAGGTCGAAGACAGTATAAACGCCCATCAAGTGTTTATCTCAGAAGCTGCGCATCAACTGCGAAATCCAGCAGCCGCAGTCCAGTCCATGGCCGAGGCGCTGCGAGATGCAAAAACGGATGAAGACAGGGACAAACGCATTGTCGAGCTTGTGGCAGCAGCAAAGAACTCGGCCACTGTGGCGGAACAGCTGTTGTCACTGGAACGGCTGCGGCAACCTACGCATCAGGATCAGATGGAAAAGATTGATTTCCGCTTGGTCGTTGAAGAAGCTTGTGCAGAGATGGGCGTACAAATTCTGGCAAATGGGATCGAATTTGAGGTCACGATGCCGGAGTCTGCAATCATGGTAACAGGGGATAAGATCTTTTTGACTGAGGCCATCAAAAACCTGCTGGACAATGCAGTTAAACATGGTGGCGCTAAGTTGAGCCGAATTTCAATTGTGCTGCTCTGTGACGGAAGAAGTGTCAAACTTACTGTGGCCGATGACGGAACTGGTCTTTCTCCCGCCCAAAGCGAAGCAGCATTCAGTCGGTTTTCGCAGCTAGAGTACTCGGAAGGCAGCGGCCTTGGATTGTCAATTGTCTCAGCGGTGGCAAAACGCCATGGAGGAGTGGTTGAAATCAACCAAGTGGAAAAAGGAGCGAGCGTTACACTTGAGCTTCCCATAGCCCTGTAAGTCGTTTCCAGCATTTAGAAGCCCGAAACTCTTCAATATCAAAGGGTACTCTTTGCAGCTGCAGCGAACTGGTGCTTCGTTGCGCATTGCGGTTGTTGCCGGACTATGTTCTGAACGGCTGGCCTCGCATCCGTCGGCTAATTTTCCGCGTCATAACAAACCGCCCACGTCGATAAAACCGATGTTGGGTCAAGCGATATATGGTTGAGTTGTGGCCGTTCAGTGGAGGGCGTACGAGAGACTGCCTGGCGGAACAAAGCTAGCGCTCTTCTTAGACGCCGGTGTTATACTTTCAGACATAAACCCGTTCCTGACGACCACCAGAGTCTCACACCCGTTTTTTTCATGTATGTCCCCCGTCAGTGCTGATCAATGATGTCGCGTAGGCTGTTCAACGACCACATATAACGCCAGCAAGGTGTTTGATCCTGTACCAGTTGGCCCAACTTATCGAATGTTGTCCGCGATGCGGATACCTGCAAATCTATCTATGTTGCCAGCCGGAGCCGTTCATTGCCTTTGAGATACGCTGATATCTATCCGTCAGAACCGCTTTTGAACAGCGATGCGATGCAGCGCCCTTCGGCGGCTGGTTTGATGTCAGTGCGGTATTTTCGGGCCGAACCTGATCGGATGCCCGAGGAAGTTTTTGCAGAACATCATGTCCTTCTGAACCTTCAGGAAAAGGGGCATCGTGTTCAGAACTGGCGGGACGGCACGCTACGGGATTTTACCTTTTGCAAAGATGAAGTCATCGTGACCCCGGCAGGCATGCGGTCGGGGTGGCGATGGTACGGGCAGTCCGACGTGATCGTGATCACCTTGCATCCCGACAAAGTCCAGCGCTTTGCGCAGTCGGAACTCGGTATGCTGTTGGCGCCGGAGCAGTTTCACGATCAGCCGCAGTTTTACGACCCTGACCTATGTGCTGCAGGCGTCATTTTGCGCGACGCGCTTGAAGCCGACGATATGTCCTCGGCAGTGATGTTCGAAGCCATGAGCCGGGTATTTCTGGTCAAACTGCTGCAGAAATATGGAAAACGCCGCGCTGAAGAGGTCGAGCTGTCCGCGCGCTTTACCTCTCAGCACTATCAACGGGTGCTGGCCTACGTTCAGGACCGTTTGGATCAGACGATCACCGTCGATCAGATGGCGTCCGAGGCGGGCATGAGCCCCTCGCATTTCGCGCGGGTTTTCAAGGAGACGCTGGGCTCGACTCCCATGCAATATGTCATGGCCTATCGGGTCGAGCAGGCGATGAAGATGATGGAAGACCCGGCGCGCCCTCTGGGGGATATCGCCATGGCCTGTGGGTTCTCAGATCAGGCGCATTTCACGCGCAGTTTCAAACAGGTAGTAGGGCAGACCCCCCGCGCATTTCGTGCGGCAAATGCTGTCTGAAGCAGAATCTTTCAAAAACGCGGCAGTCCGGTACAAGTATGCCTGCCGTCGACAGCGTATCTCAGGTGTCATCGGGCTTGTGCCCATCCAGAAAGACTTTGGGAGATATCGCTATGAACACCCTCGCTTTGAACACCGCCGCAGCACTTATGGCGTCGACGGCCGCCGTCGCGCAGGTTGAAACCCGCACCGTCACATTCGAGAACGAAGGCGCCACCCTGTCCGGCACGCTGTACCTGCCGGAAGAGCGCGGATCTGAACCGCTGCCGACGGTCGTCGTGACCGGGGCCTGGACCTCGGTTCAGGAACAGATGCCCGCCAACTATGCCCGCGAGATGGCCGAGCGCGGCCTTGCCGCCTTCACCTTTGATTTCCGCGGTTGGGGAAAATCGGGCGATCTGCCGAACAACGTGCGCTTTGTTGAAAGCCCCGAGGCCAAGACATCGGACATCAAAGCCGCAATCGATTTCGTCGCGACCCTTCCCGAAGTGGACGCCGATCACATCAACGGTCTGGGAATCTGCGCCTCGGCTGGCTACATGGTCGATGCGGTCTCCGGCAACCCGCTGGTTCAGCGGCTGGGCTTGGTTGCACCATGGTTGCAGAATGAAGAGATCGTCGAGGCGGTCTATGGCGGCGCAGACGGTGTTGCTGGGCTGATCGAGGTGTCCCACGCCGCCGAGGCCGCAGGGGGTCAGATCATTCCTGCCGCAGGGCCCGAGGGCGCCGAGGGCGTTCTGATGCCGATCGGCGGATACTACTATGAGGCCGACCGTGGCGCGATCCCGGAATATGACGACAAGTGGAACAATGCGGGCTGGGAAGGCTGGTTGACCTATCACCCAGCCGACAATCCGCAGCGTTTGGATAAGCCACTGGCCATTGTGCACTCGGAAAGCGCGGCGATCCCACAAGGCGTTCAGACCTTTCTTGCCGGTTTCGCAGGCGATGCGACCGCGCAATGGTTGGAGGATGTCACGCAGTTCGATTTCTACGACAACCCCGAGGATGTCACCCGGGCGGCCGATACCGTCGCTGACCACTTCCGCGCCGGTTCGAGCAACTAAGCCCTGTCTGGACACCGAGCAGTCGTTCGGCGTCCACCCTCATCTATTCGGAGCATCCCCATGCGTAGAAAACTCACATCGACTCTTGCTGCCGTCTCCATGATTGGAACCGCCGCTTTCGCCGAACCACAGGCAGGCATCTCGACCGCAATCACCGATATCGCGGCAGGCGCAGACCGCCACGACTGGGCCCGCGTGCGCGACGCGTTTGCCGATACAGTCACGACGGATTACACCAGCCTCTGGGGCGGAGACCCGGTTACACAACCCGCAGATAAGCTTGTGGCGGGTTGGTCCGCCTTTCTGCCCGGTTTCGACGCGACGCATCATATGGTGACCAATCACACGATCATCTCTCTGTCCGATACATCCGCCACGGCACAGGCTGATTTCACAGCAACCCATCGCCTTGATAAAGGCTTGTGGGTGCTGGGTGGCCGCTATGAGTATGAGCTTACGAAATCAGACGACCGCTGGGTTGTCACATCGATGACCATGACGGCAATCTGGGAATCTGGTGACCGTGGGCTTGTGGCTCTTGCCGGCCAGAGCGCGGCCGAGGCGAACTGAAGGAGCGACCATGACCAGCCAGCGCATCGCACTCGTGACCGGCGCCAATCGCGGTATTGGTAAAGAAGTATCCCAGCAATTGGCCCGAGACCACGGGATGAAGGTTTTGATGGGTGCGCGCGATCTGGCAAAAGGGCAGGCTGCTGCGGATGAAATCGGATATGGGGCGGAAGCCTTGGAATTGGATGTCTCAAATCCGGACTCTGTCGCCGCCGCCTTCTTTTTGATGGTTGAACCTATCTACGGTCGTCTCGATGTTCTGGTGAACAATGCGGGTGTGGACTATGACACCGACCAACAGGTCCACCTCGCCGATCTGGATCGGGTTCGCCGCGCTTTTGATACGAACCTCTTCGGCCCTTGGGATACCACGATTGCGGCGGTGCCACTGTTGCAACGAGGCACGGATGCCCGGATCGTCAACGTCTCATCTGGCGCGGGGTCGCTGAACAGCATGTCCGCCGGCGCACCCGGTTACGGCGTTTCCAAAGCGGCTTTGAACGCGCTAACCCTCAAGACCGCTGCCGCGTTGAAACCCCAGGGCATTCTCGTTAACGCCGTGTGCCCCGGTTGGGTCGCAACAGATATGGGCGGCGGAGGACGTCCGATTTCTGAGGGTGCCAAGGGCGTTGTCTGGGCCGCGACCTTGCCGAAAGGCGGCCCGACCGGAGGGTTCTTTCGCGACGGCGTTGCGATTGATTGGTAGGTTTATCCGGGTGCCATAAAACCAATCAGCTTCCTGACCCGCGCGGGCAAAAGGCGACGACTGGGATAGACTGCGAACATATCCCGCGTCAAAGGGATAGTGCCCGTAACCTCAAGCCGTTGCAGGTCTCCGTCCACCATATCCAAAGGCAGCATCGCGACACCCAGGTTGCGGCGGGCGGCCTGAGCAATGACATCAAGGTCCGTTAAACTGTGCGCGGTGTGCTTCGGTTGCAGAGTTTCCCCGCTCTCAAGCACCCAGGGCTGACCAGCTGTCAGGGCGGGCAAAGCAAGAAAGTCCGGTCTGTATATCGGCCCGTCCAACGCACGCTCCCGAATGAAGCCCTGTCCCGCACAAAAGCAATAGGGAACCGACCAGAGCCGTTTCGCGACAAGGTTGGAATCTGTCAACGGGCCGACCCGAAAGGCCAGGTCGATATTGTCGCGAAAGAAATCCAACATGATGTTGGTCGTGGTCACCTCAAGTGCCACATCCGGATTCTGCTCCGCAAAATCCAACAGCCGAGGGCCAACGGTCGTGCGCGCGGCCAACGGAGGCGCCGTAATTCGGATGCTCTGGCGTCTGGTATCGTCGGTAAATCCCGCAACACCTTGCAGCGCCTCAATCGGGTTCTGACATCGGTCCAGAAGACGACGGCCCTCCTCCGTCAGGCGAACCTGGCGGGTTGTCCGCTCGAACAGTTTGGTGCCCAGGTGGTCTTCCAACTCTGCAATCCTTCTGCTGACCCGGCTGAGCGGTATGCCCAAACGGTCCGCAGCCTTGGAAAAGCTGAGATGTTTCGCGACGACAGTAAACAGGGCAAGGTCGTTATAAATCATTATTCTATTTTTGGGATTATATCTCTCAATTTCAACCATTATCATTCAACGACGTGACCTCTACCTTCTGCGCAACAGAAGGAGACAGCTCATGCCTTTCGCCGTTGAAATCACCCAGACCGGCAAACCGGACGTTTTGCGCGAAACTGACAAGGCGACCCCGACCCCCGATGCCGGAGAAATCCTGATCCGCAACAAAGCCGGGGCGGTCAACTTCATCGACACAATCATTCGTCGCGGTGAGATGCCCGAGGGCATGATGCCCGAGCTGCCTCATGTACCTGGTGTCGAGGGGGCCGGAATTGTAGAGGCGCTGGGTGAGGGAGTCGAAGGCTTCTCTGTGGGGGACCGCGTGGCATGGATGGGGCCGATTGGTGCCGGTGGGTACGGGACCCATTCAGTGATCGCTGCGCCCCATGTCACCCGGCTGGCTGAAACGGTGGACTTCGAAACCGCGGCCGCTATCCCTGTCAACGGAATGACCGCGTATCACATGCTGGTCAACTTGGGCGGCGCTGCGGCCGGCAAATCCGTACTGGTTCACGCGGCAGCCGGGGGCGTTGGCACCATGGCCATACAGATCGCAAAACATCTGGACATGACGGTGATCGCCTCGACCAGCACCGGCAAGGTTGGGTATGCCAAAGATCAAGGTGCCGATCACGTCATTGACTATCGCACTGAGAACGTCACCGAGCGGGTGATGGAAATCACCGGCGGGTGCGGCGTGGACCTGACACTGAACCCGATTTCCGGAGAGTCTCTGAAATCAGATCTCGATGTGCTGGCGCCTCTGGGCACCGCAGTTCTGTTCGGGTTTCTTGCCGGTCCGCCCGCAGGCAGTTTTGCCGAGGACTTGGCGAAGCACTTCCAGAAATCCGTCTCGGTCCGTGTCAGCGATATATACACCTATTTCGTCAATCGCCCCGATCAGTTTAGCGCAGATATGGCCACAGTTTTTGATCTGCTTGAGACGGGAATTCTGCGCCCGCAGGTCACCGCCCTGCCCATTGCTAAAGCCGCCGAGGCGCACCGCCGACTGGAAGCCGGTGAAACCACCGGCAAGCTGGTGCTGAGTATCGACTGATCAATCCAACAAAAAAGGAGCCATAGAAATGAGCACGGTTTTCGAAGCCGCCCTGAAAGGCAAGCACATTGTCATTCTCGGCGGTAGCAGCGGTATGGGGAAGGCAACTGCAAAGATGGCCACCGCCCTCGGGGCAAAGATCACCATCGCAAGCCGCAGTGCTGCCAAGCTGCATGCGGCGGCAGACGAGATCGGCGGCGGGGTGCAGATCGCACCGGTCGATACAACCGATGAGACCGGCGTGAAATCATGGGCTGGTGTATTGGGCCCGGTGGATCACCTGGTGATCTCAGCCTCAAGTGCTGCGCATGGTGCGTTCACCGATCTGCCCACAGACAATCTGCGCGCCATGTTTGAGGCCAAGTTTGTCGGCCCCTATTTGGCTGCGCGCGAAGTGTTGCCCGTGTTGGTCAAAGGCGGCTCCATCACATTCTTTTCCGGTGTGCTCAGCCGTCGCCCATCCGCCGGGGCCACGGGCCTCGGCGCCGTAAATGCCGCGGTCGAGGCGTTGGCGAAGGGGTTGGCGCTGGAGCTGTCCGGACGGGCGCGGGTGAATTGCATCAGCCCCGGCATGGTCGCAACCGAAGCCTATGCCGCAATGTCGGAAGAGGCACGTGAAGGCATGTATGCGCAGGTTGGTGGCAGCCTGCCTGTGGGACGCGTCGGAGAGGCCGAGGACATCGCGCAAGCCGTGATCATGGCGATGACGAACAGGTTTTTAACCGGCTCCGTTCTGGATGTGGATGGCGGCCATCTTGTACGCGATTGACGCCTGACCCAAGTCTGGCGTAAAGAACACAGCCTGCCCAAAACAGCCTTTGGTCTGGCTTCGGTCAAAGCTGGCAAATCGTTTGAAGGCGGTGCGCAAGTTGGGCCGAACGCAAGCGCAGGCGCAATTTCTTAGGCTCCCGGCTCATCGATTTACAGCTAAGACAGAACGGTTACCGCGAGAGCGCTTGCTGAGGGGGAGATCTTCGGGCATCGCTCTCGCTGCTACAGTCCCATTCTGGCTGTAAATCACTGAGTTTGGAGCCTAGAAACTGTCCTTTGCACCGATACTTCCGATACTTGATTGGCCGTAGCACCGGCTTGCGTCCGCCCAACGCGCTTCAAGCGTCAGCCACACAAGCGACCCGTCATATCTACACATTTTTCATTTTGGAGTGCCACAAAGCTAAAAGGGACCGTCTCTAACTTTGGCAGTCCCGCTCTAGCGATACAGGTTAAACTATGCACACATCAAAGTCGGTTTTTTATAGCCGATCACTGTAAAGCTATCTTGTGGATTTGGTTTCGCGAATAAGGTGTACAGGCACTCCGAATAAGTCGTTCCACCACCGTACGTGTAGGCGGTAGCGTTGTTTCCGTAGCCGTAGACATTTGTTGTCGTTGATGCCGTATGGGACGTCGTGTTGCTCCACTGAAACGCAAAACGTCCATCTGGGAGCTTGACCACGTTATCTGGCTGACCGTAGTCGAGTATTACGTCTGTAATATCTCGCCCGACATATGATTGCATTATTGACTCAGCGCAGCCTGAAAGCACGAGAAATACCCCGGCGAAAACTAGTCGCTTGAACATTTTCCACTATCAAATTTTTTGTTTTTTGCTTTTTGAAACCCGAAAGTAAGCACTGACGCGAAAACTCTCAAACGGTCTCGAAATGAGACTAACAATTGTTGATGAGTAGAGCCAAGTAGCAACTTGTCGCAATGGACACTTGGTAGCAAATATCGAGCCACAAAGACACTTGGAAATACCCTCAGTTAAGTCACTTTTAAGCAGGTTCGGAACTGTATTCCGTTCCACACATTGCACCTAAGCGCCTCATCTAGTCAGGTTACGCGCTTTTGATTGTTGATGCTGGCCAGCCGACGAGTGTTGACCTTCGGTACATTGGAGGAGCACATAACAATCAAGGCAGCGGCTAAAAAGCGCTATAAAATAGGTTCTTTGTTGGGTAGGCATGGGAGTTCGAATCTCTCATTACCCACCATCATTCCCCCAAAATTGCTGATCATTTCCCCGGCCGGGGCCAAACATCTTTGATGCGGGTCCTGAACGTCTATCGCGAATAAAACCCTTCTCGCAGTTCCTGTCTGAGACGCAGACGCTCGGGGTATTCTTTCAGAAATTGTTCGGGGGGCTTGCCTTCCCAGACTTGCGCGTAAACCCGCATCTTGTTGCCGCCATAGATCTTTTCGAGGTCTTCATCGGAATAACCCCTGGCCCAGAGATCATCGGTGATTGCCGCAAGGATTTTGGCCAGCTCACCGTTGCCGGTCGCCCCTTTGTTGAACGCGTCGATCATGTAGCCGCCATCATCATACATGCTTGCGTTTGCAGTCGCGAACTGCACAACCAATTCAGTCGAGAACATGTCGTCGGTTGCGATCCCAACGTGGTCGACCCCAACAAGTTGGACATAGTAGTCGATCATGTCGGCGGCTTGCTTGGGTGAGATATCTTCAGGCCAAACGCCGTCCATCATCCATTCAGTGAATGTCGGAGAAACATAGCCACCCGATTTGGCCGCTCGCAGGGCCTCGTCATCGGGAATGGCCCGATAACACCCGCGTGGCGTCGCACCGGGTTCGTTTGCGTAAAGCCCGGCAGGAACCGAATGCGTGTAAACATAAGGCACGCCGGGATAGTTTTCGTCCATGTAGTCCATGGCGTCGTTGGCCGTTTTGGAGCCCGTGTGGCTCAGGTCCAGAAGGATGCCGAAACGCACCATTTCATCGATCACCGACTTGCCCCAAGGGGTCAGACCGATATCGCGCCCGTTATAGGCCGCCAACTGCCCCGACCCGGTGCGGAAGATATCGTTGTAGGCTAGGATCATACTCTTGATCCCCACATCCTTGAGCAACGCCATCTTCCTCAGGTCGCCATCCAGAATCGTCGCCGTCTGGCTGTTCCAGATGACCGCCGTCTTGCCTTGAATATGGGCGGCTTCGATATCGCGGGTTTCATTCACGATCAGGTAATTCTCTGGCTGTTGCGCCATCGCCGACCGGAAGCGGTAGTGCTGATCAAGAAAAGTCTCAAAGGACATATCCGCTGCGGCCAGCGTCATCTCATGACCTGTTATTCCGTTGTCCCGAGCGCGCGCGAAGTAAGTGTGCAGCTGTTCGTCTTCAGTCCAGCCGGTGCCGTAGGGGCTGGCCAACATGCCAAGAACGATTGTGTCCTTCACAAACTGCTTCGCCTCATCTGACGCATCCCATGTCTTGCTTTCCTCGCTCGCGTGCAGCGCGGCACCGAATACGATTGCAATGGCGCTTGCGGCCAACAAAGTTTTCATGACTGAGCCTCCCAAATTGGCTTCGGGTGAATTGCTGCTTTCGAGCCGCATCAAAAAACGATCCGGGTTCGCAGGCTGAACAACGTGATACTATCCTGATTTGGGTTCAGCAGCGGATTGGAAATGAACTGTAGTGACGGCGTGATTTGCAGACCGGGTGAGATCGAAAAGCGATAGAATGCTTCCAGCGTGAACTGATCGCCGTCGATGTTTCTTGCTTCGGCCCAGTTCAGACCCAAACCGGCCAGATCGGTGTTTCGACCGTAATAGCCCAGCCCCGCAGAAACCGAACGATCATACAGCGCTGCCGTGCCTTTCGACGCCCCTGCCCGAAAGAACGGCATCCATTTGTTGTCGACAAACCAAGCCGCGGAAAACACGGCACCATAATCTTCTGCACGACTGCCATCGTCGGCCGCATCTGCATGCCAGAGGGTCAAATGGACATTGTCGAAATAGATGCGATCAAAGCCCGAAGTGTAGCCAATCTCAAACGATTTGAAGAGATTGCCGTCGCTGAACACGTCAAGACTTGGATCAGACGGATCGGCGTTTGCGTCTGCAACGCTGGCAACCGCGTAGAAGTTTTCGTTCAGCTTTATCCCACCGGCAATGCCAATTCCCTGGTTGGGTGTGTTGATTGTCGGGTTGGTGTTGAACGACAGGTTTTGGAACCCGCTGTAGGGGCTGACCAATCCATAGATATCCACAAAGTCCGTCACATCAATCTGGCCGACTTGCAGCGTCCACGCGCCGTTCTCGGCCCTTTGGGTCCAGAACAGGTTGGTCAGCAACAAACCATTGTCGTTGAAGGCAGTCCCGGTGATCGACAATGCGCCTCCGTCCAGCCCAAGGAATTGCGGGGCAACATCGGTGTATCCGTGCCGATCTTCGATTTTGAATGTCAATGAACCCCGCTCGGTTGCCTGCCAACTGCCGTAGACGCGAGCGATTCCACTTGCGGCTTCACCAGTTCCCAAATCGGCGTTCGTGGATTGACCCAACGCCAGGTAATCCACGTTGAACCGAAATCCGCTCTCGGCCAGCCGGTCTTTCCACCGAAACCAACCCGGCGCGATGTTGCGCGGAAATCCGGAACGGTATTGCGGATCGGTCAGGCCATCGCCAGGTTTCAGCTCGGCCTCGACCGAAGAAGGCCCGGACAACCCCTGCGCAGACGCCGTACCCGCGCAGGCAATACTCAATGCGGCAACAAGGCGCCTTATCATTCCGACGCCTTTGCGCCGCCAGTTTTACGATTGCCAGCAGCTCGGACGCGATCGGCTGCACGCTGTCTCCATTCCAGACCGTCGGCCTTGGTTTCCAGCGTTTCAACGCTGTCCGTCTCCAATTTGAAGGTTGCATTCATCGGCACAAGCCCATCCACGACCATCATGTTCTGAACCGAGGGTTCAATCGTCAGCCTACCTGTGAGCCGAACGGGTTCATGGAAGTAACTGGGGGCCCAGTCGCCGTTCAACCGCACCCGGATCATCTGATTGGGCGGAGGCGGGGGCATGTGGCTGCACATCCCGCGTTCTGGCACCAAATATGCAACCGCTCGCCCGTCCGGATCTTTCGGCGCGGGAATGGCAAAGCCTGTCAGCGTAACACTCTGGCCATCGAGTTGCGGATTTCCGTTTGTTCCTGCCTTTCTTCGCCGCTCTTTCACATCCTCTCGCTGATCGAGCAGCCAGTCGACATCAACGCCCCCCTCGGCCAAGGCGTCTTCAGTCTCGGTCAGAAGCTCTTGCCATTTCTGTCTTTCCTCAACGCTGCCGACATCCTGCTGCAACCTGCCGCGCAAGCGCACGACGAATAGGACATCGTCAAACTGTTCAGGGCTCAGATCACGATAAGGGTCATCGAACACCTGCACCGACGGATCCGGAAGGTCAGACCAGTCAAGCGTCGCATGGGGCGTTGCCATTGCGGAATGACCGCTCAGGACCAAGCCAGCGAAAACTGCGGCGCGAAACCAAGGGAACATCAAATCTCTCCAACCGTTTTTTTGGTTAGTCCAGTGTGTTCTTGTATATCACACCGTCCTTCATAATCAGTCGGATCGTTTCCGGGCTTTCCGGCCTCGGGTCGGCGCCAAACCATTGATCCCCGGTTCCAACGACGGAAAAGTCTTCAAGAGGGTTTCCGTCGATCAGCAGGATATCCGCATAAGCCCCTTCCTCGATCACACCCAGTTTTCCGTCCGTATACGGGTTCATGAAATCGCCGGACAGCGCCACGATCTCGCCACCGATCGACGTCAAAGTGACCATCGACTGATAGGGCCCAAAAAATTCATTGTTCAGGTGCTTCTCGTAGGCAATCTGGATATTGCACGCCTCGACCGAACCAACACAATCGGTCTGGAACCCCCGCTTTACCGGGCATTCCTTCATATTGTCGATATAGCCCGCAAAAGTGGCGGATGCGGATTTTGCCTTGGCCAGGCTCGACGGCACGTTTGCCACAGCCGGAATGTCCAGCAATCCGGGGTCGAAGGCCGTCAGGTTGGTGGTGATGTAGGCCCCTTTTTCGTTCATGACCTGGGCAATGTCACAGTCGAACGAGAAACCATGTTCAATCGACATCACACCCGCGTCCAGCGCACTAAGGATTGCCTCCTTACGATAGGAATGCGCCATGACATAGCTGCCATATTCATTGGCGACCTGTACCGCGGCTCGAATTTCCTCGGGCGATCCAGCAAGCAATTGCCATGGATCGAAGGCTGAAACGACACCGCCGGATTGCATGAATTTCAACTGCGTTGCGCCCATGCGGAAATTGTTACGCGCGAATTTATAAACGTCATCGACGCCGCTAACCTCTTGCGCCAAGTTTAGGCGGCTCATGTTGGTCTCTGAACCCGGCGGCGCGGTGAAATTCGCAAAGTCAGCGTGACCACCTCGCGTTCCTATAAATGCGCCAGACGGGTAATAACGGGGGCCATCGATTTGCCCCGAGTCAATTGCCCTGCGCAACCCACCATTGGCCCCCCCGGCGTCTCTGACCGTGGTAAAACCTTGCATGAGATACATCTCAGCCATTCGTGCACCGTGAATGGCGAAGTCCTCCCATGTTGTGTTGGCTTCCATCGCTGGCAGCGTAGGCCCCATCAACATCAAATGGGCATGGTTCTCGACAAAGCCCGGGCTCAACGTCCGCCCCCCGCCGTCAATCACAACGGCGTTGGGCGCGTCCACCGCTTCGGTTGAAACAGTCTTGATCAGGTTGCCCTCGACCAGAACATTTGCATTCTCGATACGTTGCTCATTCACGCCATCAAAGACGTGCACATTGGTAAACAGCGTTTGAGGATCTTCTTGATCCTGAGCCTGCGCAGCCGCCGAAAAACCAAAAACTGCCGCGACCACTACCGCCGGGCAAATGGACATTCGCATGTTGGTCATAGGTCTTCCCTTCACATTCACGTTTTACCAAACGTAGCCCGAAAACTCTTGGGCGGGTTGCCACTTTTGGACTAACATGTGCGAATGTGACCGCAAAAAAGGCCACTGAACGAAACCATCGGTTTTAACAAGGGTGACGGGCGTGCCACTCAGCTCCACTTCTGAAGCGCATAGCGAAGGCTTTATCCGCCTCGCGCTGGCCGCCCCGTTTCTGCAATATCTCACCGACCGCGGGATCAATCCGCAACCGGCCTTGGATCAGGTCGGCTTGAAGGCCGACCTGCTGTCCGACCCATCTGTCTATGTCCACTCAGAACTGGTCTATGGTCTGTTGAATGCCTTCTCAGAGTTGTCAGGGGATCGATACCTTGGCCTGAATGTAGGAGAGACATTTGACCTGCAAAGATGGCCGCCATTCGCCCGGTCGCTGCAATCCTCGAACACTCTGTTCGAGTTTTTTGCCCGGTTCGTAAGGCTTGTTCCACAAGAGTCCAACGCCGTCCGGCACAGTCTTGTCGTGGAAGCAGACAAAGCGATCTATCGGATCGCACGGCAACAAGAACCAACCGTTCCGCCCGTTCAGGTTACCGGGTTTGGAGCTGCCATCTATGTGCGCCTGTTGCAAAGCGTGGTCGGAAACGCGTGGGATCCGTCCCGGGTGCGATGGGAAAGCAGATACATCCTTGGCTTGCCACGCGGTTACAAAGGTATCGAAGTCGGCCTTGGACCCAACCCCGGAATGCAGATCAGTTTTCCCGTGGAATGGTTGTTTCTACACCATGCGGCAGAGGAGTCCGAAACGCCGACAGACACGATTCGACACAATGAAGACGTCACCGTAGTGGCCGCTTTGCGGTCTGTCCTGCGCGGAAAACTGGATGAGTCAGAGCTGGGGCCGGAGGTTGTGGCCGGATTGCTGGGTATCCAGCCCGAGCGGTTCCTGAAAGCACTTCAGAAACATCAGACAACACTTCCCCGAGAGGTAAGGCGTCTGCGGGTCGATGTCGCCAAGGAGCACCTCAGAGAAAGCAAAATGACAGTTGCCGAGATCGGCCTCATGCTTGGCTATTCCGACAAGTCCCACTTCACTCGGTTTTTTCGAAGCCAGACCGGTGTGACGCCAACAAAATTCCGTCTTGGATAGCAACTGCGCTGCGAATGGGCGGGTTGGCGTTCCACTGCCTCTCTCATGTATGTCCACCAAGGGATGGCCATGATTTGCGCCACGTTCATGGATCAATACCAAAGGTTGAAAAAGCAATTGCCCGATGGCCCTTTTGGCAACGCATGCGCCGTCACGCATGCCTGTTGCGGCTCGATCGGACGTGATCTTGAAAGCGGCAGGAAAGGATATGCCCTTGAACCGTTCCGCAGTTTGTGCAACTTCAAATCGCTGACAACACCAGGCATCTCTGGGAACCTGTGCGCTTGGCGGCAGTGCAAGACGGCGCTTGGGTACATCTGCGGATTGGAAAAGGCGCTTCGGTTACGCTGAAGATGTCAGGAGTTCGAGTGTTTCTTCACCCACCTTTTTACCTTCTGAATTTCGACGCTCAAACACGGTTGAATCGACGTGGCGGCGTTGCAACCGGTTGCAAGTTCAGGTCGATGATGCATAATGCTGGGGCAATGCCAAACTTACCTGCTTTCCTGCCTCGCTGTTATCGGAGTCCCGCAGCGTGAGTGTGACCCTGAAAGACGTGGCCGCCTTGGCTGGCGTTTCACGGTCCGCCGTGTCGCGCACCTTTACCGAAGGTGCCTCGGTTTCCGCAAAAACGCGCAGCAAGGTTGAAAAGGCGGCCCGTGAGCTGGGCTACAGCCCCAATGCTCTGGCTTCGTCTCTGACGACCGGGCGCACCAAGCTGATCGGGTTGATTTCGAACAACTTTCACAACCCGATCTTTCTGGAAGTCTTCGACCAGTTTACACGCGCCTTGCAGGAACGCGGCCTGCGACCACTGATCGTGAACCTGACGGACGAGACCGAGCCAGCCAATTCCGTACGCATGCTGCGGCAATACTCGGTGGATGCGGTGATCGTCGCCTCGTCGACCTTGCCGCCCAGCTTTGCCAAGGCGTTCCACGATGCTGGCGTACCGGTGGTGCACACGTTCGGCCGGTCTGCCACCTCGCCCGAGGTGCATGTGGTCGGGATCGACAATGTGGAATGCGGGCGCATGGCCGCGCGCGAGCTGGTCGCCCGGGGTTATGCCAGCGTGGGCTATCTGGGCGGGCCGCAGGATGCGACCTCGTCCCTGGACCGGCAGCGGGGCTTTATCGAAGAAATGGCCAACCATCCGCAGATTCCGGTCAACCACTCCTTCGCCGGGGCTTATTCCTTCGAGGCCGGCCGGGCCGAGATGCTGCGCCTGCTGGCCGGTGAGCCGGCGCAGGCCTATTTCTGCGGCGACGACATCCTGTCGATTGGGGCGCTGTCGGCGCTGGCCGATCACGGGCTGAAACCGGGCACCGATATCGGGATCATCGGCCTGAACGACATGGAGATGTCGCGCTGGGAATATATCAACCTGACGACCATCCATCAGCCGATCAAGCAGATCATCACCTCGTCGGTCGATCTGGTCGAAGAGATGCTGAAGACGCCCGATCGCTACCCCGAGGCACGGATTTTCCCCTGTCGGGTGGTCGAGCGGGGCACGTTGCGGCCCTGCCCCTGATCAGCGGAACATCGGCGGGCGGGCGTCCTGCCAGGCACCATCTGCTTTGCCCGACGCAACAGCCGCGTGCACCGCTGCGATCGATCGCACGCCATCCGCTGCGTTGGGCAGGCCATCCCGGCTTTCACCGCGGATCGCATCCGCCAGATCGCAATAGATATTGGCAACGGCCAGCGGGAATCCCTCGGGGTGCGCGATGGCGACCCGAGACAGGCGTCGCACTTCATCATGCAGACCCCCCTCGCCTTTTTCGATGATCTGGGTGCGCCCTCCTACCGGGGTGTAGATCAACTGGTTGGGTTGCTCTGACGCCCAGCGCAACCCGCCGGTTTCGCCAAAGACCTGTATGTCAAAGCCATGCTGGCGCCCGATCGCCACGGAAGATGTCCAAAGACGCCCGACTGTGCCGCCTTCCATACGGAAGTTGATCATTGCATCGTCTTCCAGTTCCCGGCTTGCGATCGTTGAGGCCATATCAGCCGAAAGCGTCTTCACCTCGTCATCACAGATAAAGCTGGCCATATGCAGGGCGTGGATACCGCAATCGGCGAACTGCCCGGAAACCCCTGCCATCGCAGGGTCATAGCGCCAGCGCACGCGCGGATTGTCCGCATCGGTGGCATCCCCATGATGGCCGTGGCTGAAATTGGTCACCACAAGACGCACCCGTCCGATCTCGCCCGAGCGCACCATAGCGCGGGCCTGCCGCACCATCGGATAGGCGGAATAGCAGTAGTTCACCGCGCAGATCTTTCCCGATGCTTCGGCGACGCTGACTATTTCCTCACCCTCTTCCACAGTCATTGTCATCGGTTTTTCACACAAGACATTGAAGCCCGCTTCAAGATAGGCCTTGGCGATCTCGAAATGTGTCGAATTCGGCGTGGCGATTGTCACCAGATCGATCCGGTCTTCTCGGTCCTTCTCACCCGCCAGCATCTCTTGCCAGTCGCCATAGGCACGATCGGCGGCAACGCCCAATCGCTGCGCGTATTCCCGGCCCGCTTCGGGCCGGTGATCCAGCGCACCAGCAGCAAATTCAAACAGCCCGTCAGCCTGTGCCCCCAAGCGGTGCGCGGGGCCAATCTGGCTGCCTTCACCACCACCGATCATGCCCCATCTCAACTTAGCCATGGTCATCGTCTCTCATTAGAACTTTTTTGTTTGAGCGATCAGAAATCGCGGATGTCTTTCCACTGCCGCTGCTCTGACGATGCCAAGGCGGCGGCAAGCACCCGGTTGACCTCATGCCCGTCGCGAAAGGTCGGCCAAGCGGCTTTTTCGGTGTGGATGGCCTGAAGAAAATCTTTGGCCTCGATAATGATCTGGTCCTGATAGCCTGTTCCGTGGCCCGGACCCTGGCAGAAGGGCTCGTAATCCGGATGCGCCGGGCCGGTCAGAATTTTTGTGAACCCACGGGACGCTTCGGGCCCTTCCCGCTTATACAGCCACAGCGCGTTCTGGTCCTCCTGATCGAACCGGATGGCGCCCTTTGTTCCCGATATTTCATAAGCATAGCCCATTTTTCGCCCCGTCGCGACGCGGCTGAAATACAGGTTGCCCATAACACCGTTTTCAAAACGGCACATCATCTGGGCATGGTCGTCATTTGTCACCTCACCGCCCGGTCGGGTTCTGTGAACCGTTTCAACATCCGCCATAACCTGCGCGATCGGACCAACCAGCGCCAATGCACCGTTGACCATATGCGGTGCCAGATCTCCGATGGTGCCATTGGCCATACCCGTCGTACGCCAGGAGGCAGGAGCGTGCGGGTCGGCATAGAAATCCTCGGTGTGCTCCCCCCGGAACCAGGTGATATCCCCGATATCACCATTGGCAATAAGCTGGCGGGCGTATTGGGTCGCAGGTGTACGAACATAGTTGAACCCCACCATGTTGACCGCGCCAGACGCTTCGGCAGCAGCAACCATGGCCAGACTGTCGTCAAGGGATGCGCCCAGTGGTTTTTCACACAAGACCGGTTTACCCAATTCAAACGCCGCTTCGGCAATCTGACGATGTGTCGATTGAGGCGAGGCGATGACGATTGCCTGAACCCTGGGATCCTCAACCAATATCCGCCAATCATCGGTTGCTTTGTCAAATCCATAGGCCGTCCTGTAACGTTCGGCGCTTTCGGGGCTGGACGCACAAATGACCTCGAGCCGGGGTCGCAATGCCGTGTTGAACACCGCGCCGACCGCTGACATGGCCACGGAATGGGCCTTGCCCATATAGCCGCCGCCGACGATTCCAATTCCGATTTCAGGCATCTGCAACGGCTCCGAACATATCATTTGCAACCGGTTGCAAAATCAGTATCGTGTGAATCGATTCAACGCAAGGTCCAAACTTTGCCGACCCATTCTGCCGGAGGACAAAACTTGAGCGCTTTGATGGATGGTATCAAAGGAAACCGCTTCGCCGTTCTGGGTCGCGCAGGCATGGACCTGTACGCCGACCCAATCGGCGTCAAAAGCGAGGATGCCAGCACGTTTCATGCCGACCTGGGTGGTTCTTCCGCCAATATTTGTGCCGGGCTGGTCAAGTTGGGCAGCGAGGCGTCGCTGATTACGTCCGTCTCGGACGATGCGATTGGGCGGTTCTGTCTGAACCGGTTGCGGCATTACGGTGTGGACACATCCTATATCCGCGTTCTGGGCGGCGAATACCGCATGTCTCTGGCCGTGTACGAAAGCCGGATCGAGGACTTTCAGAATGTGATCTATCGCAACGGGGCCGTTGATTTCCAGGTCACCAAAGAGGATATGGACAGGGTCGATTATTCATCTTTCTCGGCAATCATCTCGGCAGGAACGGTCTTTGCGTCCGAACCGTCGCGCAGCGCCACATTCCGGGCCTTCGAGAACGCCCAAAGCGCAGGGCTGCCGATCATTTTCGACATCGATTACCGCCCATACAGCTGGCCCTCGGCCGAGGTGGCTGCCGAAGTTCTGTCCCGGGCTGGCGAAGCCAGCAACCTGATCGTCGGCAACGACGAAGAGTTCGGATTCATGGCCGGCGGCATCGAAAAGGGTTTTGCCAAGGCGCAGGAACTTGCCCAAAAACCGGGTCGGATCGTCATCTACAAGATGGGCGAAAAAGGTGCTGTCACCTTTGTGGACGGGCAAGAGCTGCGAACCGGTATTTACCCGGTTACGGCCGTCAAACCCAACGGGGCTGGCGACAGTTTCATGGCCGGGCTGCTGGCCTCGATCGCGGCCGGGCACGATCTGAAAGACGCGGTCATGCGCGGTTCGGCCTGCGCGTCGATCGTGGTGTCGCATCCCGGTTGCGCACCCGCCATGCCAACGACACCAGAACTGGACGCGTTTCTCGCTTCGCATCCCGGCCCGACCACATAGGAGAGTACCATGCATATCGCACCCTATGACAATCAGAACAAACCCATCGTAGACGCCGATGATCCAACGGTTCCGCTGAACTATTTCAACATCGTCAAACTGAAAAAGGGCGAGGCCTTCGAGTACCAGATCCCGGGTTACGAAACCTGCATCGTGCCCGCCACCGGCAGCGTCGACGTGGATGTCGAAGGCGTGCGCTTTGCCCATCTAGGCAACCGGGGCGAAGATGTCTGGGATGGCGAGCCCGAGGGCGCCTATGTCCCGTCGGGGGCACCGGCGCAGATGGTCTGCGTGTCAGAGACGGCCGAGGTGTTCGTGGCCGGCGCAAAGTATGACAAAGTGCTGGATCCCTTCGACGTGCGCGAGCATGACCTGGTGCAATATGGCAGCGACGACACCAAGACCCATCGCAAGATCAAGCACATCCTGGGCCAGAAGCAGCATGACAAGGTCGGCCGCCTGCTGGTCAGCGAGTTGTTCACCGTGGGTCAGGGCGGCTGGTCGGGCTTTCCCAGCCACAAGCACGACACCAACCGCCTGCCGGACGAGACCCGACATGACGAAACCTACAATTTCCGCTTCAAACCCAATTGGGGCTCGGGCCTGCAGATGCTGCAGCGCGAGGACAACGAACCGGGCGATGCCTATCACATCGTCGATGGCTCCACGATCTGCATCGACAAGGGCTATCACCCCTGCTGCGTGCTGCCGGGATACGAGATGTATTACTTCACCATCCTCGGCGGGCTGACCCAGCGGTCGCTGGTGCAGTATTTCCAACCCACCCATGCCTATCAGATCGAAACGATCCCGGGCATCAAAGACATGATCGCCAAATTCAAATGACCCTCGCTACGCTCAAAGACGTCCTGCAACCGGCCTATGAACAGGGCTATGCCGTCGGCGGCCTGGTGACGCTGGGCTGGGAGGACATGCGCGCCTATGTCGCCGCCGCCGAGGCCGAGAACGCCCCGGTGATCCTACAAGCCGGACCCAGCTGCCGCGAGCACACCCCGCTGCCGATCCTGGGCAAGATGTTCCGGTATCTGGCCGAAAACGCCTCGGTGCCCTTGGTGGCGCATCTGGATCACGGCTATACTTTCGAGGATTGCAAGATCGCGTTGGACAGCGGGTTCACCTCGCTGATGTTCGACGGGTCGCGCAAGCCCTTGCAGCAGAACATCGATGAAACCGCCGCGATTGCCGAAATGGCCCACGCCGCCGGGATCTCGTGCGAGGGCGAGATCGGCTTCGTCGGCTATTCCGGCGGTGAAGGCTCAAACGGCACGGATCCCGAGGAAGCCGCGAAGTTTGCCCGCGACAGCGGCGTCGACGCTATGGCAATCTCGGTCGGAAACGTCCACCTTCAGCAGAACAAGGAAGGCGGTCTGGACGAGGACCGCATACACCAAATCGACTCCATGACCGAGGTTCCACTGGTCATCCATGGCGGTTCGGGTGTGCCGGTCGAACAGCGCGCGCGGCTGGCGCGCGAGACCTCCATCTGCAAATTCAACATCGGGACCGAACTGCGCATGGCCTTCGGCACCGCCCTGCGCGAGGCCGTGAACCGCGACCCCGACCGGTTCGACCGGGTGACGATCCTGAAGGAAACCCACGATCCGGTCATGGCTGCCGCCCGCAACGTGATCCGCGCCTTTGGTGCGCCACCGCAGCGGTGACGCTCAGAGCGTGAATGCCGACCGGAAGGCGTGTAACGCGTCTTCCGGGTCGCCTGCGGCGAAGGCTTCCATCCCGACCGGGCCATGATAGCCCAATTCGTTCAACGCACGCGCCACGGCGGCATAGTTGATCTCGCCGGTTCCGGGCTCGCACCGACCGGGATTGTCGGCCACCTGCATCTCTCCGATCCAGGGCAGGCATTTTTCACACCAGCGGATCAGGTCCCCCTCGCCGATCTGGGTATGGTAGAGGTCGAGATTGATCCGCAACTGCGGACGATCAACCGACGAAACCAAGGAAAGCACGTCCGCCGTTGACCCGAACGGACAGCCGGGATGGTCCAGCAGGTTCAGGTTTTCAAGCGTGAACACCACATTGTTGGCCTCGGCCAGATCACAGATCCGGTTCAGGGTGTCCCTGGCCTTGAGCCACATCGGCCCTGTGACCTCGTCATGCTGCCAGATCGGTATGCCACCGTCACCCAACCCGGTGCCGTGCAGGTTCAGACGCGCAACGCCCAGACGCTTGCCGACCTGAATTGTTTCGGCGGCCGAAGCCAGCAGCATCTCGGCCCCGTCATCATCAGCCAGCCGCCCCTGAAGATAGCCGTTCATGATGGTGAAACTGGCGCCGGTTGCGACCAGTCTGGCAATATCGAGCTCCGGCCAGTTCCACAGCCCGACGCCGAACCCCATCTCGGCCAGCCGGGCGGCACGCCAATCCATCGGCCTGTCCAGCCACAGCATCTCGGCGCAAGCTGCCAGTTCGAACGGTTGAGTCATCGAACCACCTTTCGGAATGTGTGGGCTCAGATCGACCCGCCTTCGACCATGAAGTTCCCGGCACTGCACATGGCTGCATCGTCCGAGGCCAGAAACAGCACCATCCGCGCCACGTAGACCGGGGCGATCGGGTCGGGCAGGCACTGACGATCCACTTGCTTGGCCAGCGCCTCGGGTGTGACCCACAGATCTTTCTGGCGCTGGGTCATGATCCAGCCGGGCACGACTGTGTTGACGCGGATGCGGTGATCGCCCAGTTCGCGCGCCATGGTGCGGGTCAGGCCGTGCACCGCCGATTTCGCAGTGGCATAGGCAGGGAAACCCGCTCCGGCCTCCCACCACGAATTCGACCCGATATTGATGATCGAACCTGCACCTTTGGCGATCATTCCGGGTGCCACCGACTGAATGGCAAAGAACATGTGGCGGATATTGGTCGCCATGCGCTCATCCCAATAGTCGGGCGTGACCTCGCGCCAGTCGTGCCGGTCATCCCGGGCCGCGTTGTTTACCAGCACATCCGCGTCGCCCAGCTCTTCCACCAGTTGCCCTATTGCGGCGTTCATCTCGTCAATGTTGCGCAGATCGCATTGGGCGAATGCATGCTCTCCGTCCAGCTCGGAAAGCAAAGCAAGCCCGGCATCGGCGTTGAGGTCCAAAAACCCAACCTTTGCCCCCTGTTCGGCAAAGGCCCGAACGGTTTCCGCGCCAATTCCGCCGGCGCCTCCGGTGATGAAAACCGTCTTACCTGCAAGGCTTGGGTAATTGGCGAAAGTATGGCTCATCCGTCACGCTCCATGATCCATTCGACCTCGGGGGCCGGCACGAACCGCCATTTCCGCAGCGGTCCGGCCATGACGTTCAGATAGTACATCTCGAACCCATAGGGCGCACCGCAAGGGTGATGGCCACGCGGGACAGTGACAACGTCGCCATCGGATACCGCCATCGTCTCATCCAACTGGCCGTCATCGGTGTAAACCCGCTGGATCCCAAATCCGTTCGACGGGTTCAGGCGGTGGTAGTAGGTCTCTTCCAGATAGGTGATGCGGGGATAGTCATCCTCGTCGTGGCGGTGGCTGGGATAGGACGACCAGTGGCCGTTCGGGGTGAACACCTCGGTCACCAGCAGGCTGTCGGCGTAATCCTCGGCCTCCATCGCGATGTTGTTGATATAGCGTGTGTTTACGCCCTTTCCACGTTCAGTCAGCGTGATCCCGTCCGGGCCGATCCGCCGCGCCGGGTGCCCGCCCTTGCCCGGGGCAGAGCAGACGGCGATAACGCAGTCGGTTTCGGCCACGGCCTCCCATTCGGTTCCGTTGGGCAGATAAAGGCAATGAGGCGGGGTCTTTTCAAAGACGTTCATCCGCTCGCCCAACACGCCCCAGTCCTGACCTGCCCCGGTGATCCGCGCCTTGCCTTCAACCATCACAAGGATGACTTCGCGATCCGCGGTCACTTCGTTTGCGCGATCCCCGGCCTTTAGATGATAAAGCCCAAAGCCCACATAATTCCATCCAGCGCTTGACGGAGTGATGTCATGTACCTTGCCGTGGGTTCCGATCGGTTTCTTCAGCAGGTCTGCCATTCTTGTTCTCCTTCTTGGGCGGCCCCCGAGTGCCCGCCTGTGTTGAATTCAGGCAGCTTGCCTTTGGTTCCGGGCCGATAGGGACTGGGCCAGCCGCGCCTCGGTCCATCCTTCCGCAACCGCGCGACGCAGAATATCTGCCTGGCTTTCCGGCGCATTGCCCCCGACCGGGGGGTCCGTGTCCAGATTGGTCGGGAAGGGATAGCCCTCAGCCGTCGCCGCAATTGCGGCCTCCACCTGCGCTGCGTCCAGCGCCCCGCGCTGTTTCAAGGCGACCAGAGACGGGAACACCGCCACGGACATCGCCTGCCGATCCACCGACTCCATCGCGCGCCCGAAGGCGGATGAGACTTGCAGCAGGTTTGCCATGCGATTGATGTCGGCGCTGCTGTTCGCGCCCGCCGCATGGAACAGCGCCGGATTGAAGAACACCGCGTCCCCCTTTTCCAATGGCAACTGGATACAGCTGTCTTCGAAATTCGCCCGGTGTGCTTCATCGCGGAACGCCAGATAGCCCGGCGGGTAGAGCTGCGAGAACGGCAACAACTTGGTCGGCCCGCTTTCCACCGGCATGTCACAATGCGCAACCGCCCCTTGCAGGGTCAGCGAGGCCGTCACCAGATGAGCCTGTGCGGGATACCTGGCCGCGCTTTCGGCGCTTTGAAACCCAAGGTGATAATCCCGATGCGCCTGTTGCGCCTTGCCACCGGGGCGCACCTGATTGATCTGAGCAGTCACCTGATAGTTCGGGCCAAGCCACGCTTCACATGCCGCCGCTATCGCCGTGTTCCCGAAATAGAGCGCAAAGCCCTCGGGGTCGCGCAGGCATTGCTTTTGCAGCGCGTTCCACACCCGGTCATTCGCGCCCGAGGCGGCAAAGTGATCGCCTTCACCGGCGCCACCCTGGCGTTCTTCTTCGATGACTTCACGAAACACATCCGTCGCCCGATCAATGATCGACGTGTCGGGATACGCCCCTTTCAGGGCGATCACACCGGCGGATTTGCCCAGCACCCGGCCCCATTCTGCCAGCAAGGCCCTGCGCGTATCAGGCCGTTCCAAACCGGGGCTCAGTGCCTGCATATCATAGACGGGCACGTTCTTTTCGACCGAGGCGGCAAAAGGCACCGTCTCGGCGGAAAGAGTCTGAGAGGTCAACACCTTGAATTCATCCAGATCACAGGATTCCCGGTCGAAATAGCCGACGAAACCGAGTTCTTGATTCACCATGATTTTTCTCCTCTTTCATGGCTTCGGTGTTGCCCCGAAGGGCGGGTTGTTACGCTTTGATCTCCAATCCTGCCTGACCGCAGACCTGGACGATGTGGTCATAGCCCATTTTCGAGTACTCATAGGGCGGCGCCTTGGCCGGGTCCTGCTCTGCCTCGACCACGATCCAGCCGTTGTAATCCATTGCTTTCAGTGCATCGGCCACGGCCTGAAAGTCGATGCAACCGTCACCCGGCACGGTGAACGCGCCCGCGATCACCGCATCCAGAAAACTGCGATTGTTCTCACGCGTGTCCTGTACGATTTCAGGGCGGATATCCTTGAAATGCACGTGATGCACCCGATCGCCCCAACGGTTCAGCGTGGCCATCACATCGCCGCCACCAAACAGCAGATGGCCCGTATCGAAACACAGGCTCAATTCGGGGCCTGACCCCTCCATCAGCCAGTTCACCTCATCTTCGCTTTCGATGATCGTGCCCATGTGATGGTGATAGGCCATGGGCATGCCCTGATCTGCCATCCACTTGGCAAGTTCGGTCAGCCTGCCCGCATAGGCCAGAACCTCATCCCGCGACAGTTTGGGGCGATCATTGACAGGCGTTCCGATCTGTCCCTGGACGGTATTGGAACATTCGGCATAGACGATGCACGGGCTGTTCAGCGCAACGAATTGTTCGACCTGTTCACGCACCACGGCGATCTCGGCGTGCAGGTCGTTGACCAGCGTGCTGCCCGAGCACCACCCCCCGCACAGCGCGATGTCATTTGCGTCCAGATAGGCCCGCAACCCTTCGGTGTCGGCGGGCATCCTCTGGCCTCGTTCGACACCTGTATAGCCGATCTCGCGCGCTTCTTTCAGCGCCTGCTCCATCGTGTAAGCTGCGGTCAGGTCCGGCAGGTCGTCATTCTGCCAGGCAATCGGAGAGATGCCGATCTTCACGCTCATTTCGTGTTTCTTTCCTTGATGGCGGCTTCATAGGCCGCGCGCTTTTCATTCACTTCGGGGCGGGTGCTGACCTCGGGCACCGCCACTTCCCACCAGGTTCCGCCATATTCGGTCGATGGGTAGGGATCGGTGTCGATCACCACGACATAGGGGCCTTTGACCTCATCGCGTTTGGCCAGCGCGTCTTCAAGTTCGGCAATCGAACTGACCTTGACCGAAGTCGCCCCCATCGCTGCCGCATGGGCGGCAAAATCGATGGCTGATTTTGTCTCATGCACAGTGTGGTCGAGAAGGTTGTTGAACTCGGCCCCGCCTGTCCCCATTTGCAGACGGTTGATGCAACCAAACCCGCGGTTGTCCGTGACGACAACGGTGAACGAAATCCCCATCATCGCCGCCGTCGCCATTTCCGAGTTGGCCATCATATAAGTGCCATCACCGGTAAAGCAGATCACGTCGCGGTCGGGCTGGGCCATCTTGATGCCCATGGCACCAGCGATCTCGTACCCCATGCAGCTGAAACCATATTCCATGTGATAGGCACCGGGGCGTGGTGCCTTCCAAAGCTTGTGCAGCTCACCCGGCATCGTGCCGGCAGCGCACATCGCAACAGTGTTTTCCTTGGCGGCCCGCTGCACGGCGCCGATCACCTGCATATCCGTGGGCAGCGCATTGCTGTCCGTCGGGGCATCCGTCAGCGCATCAACTTTGCCAAACCAATCAGATTTCAATGCCGCAGGCAGATCCGGCGCGCGATGGCCGCCCAGCGCTTCTCTGAGCTCATCCAGACCAACCCGAGCGTCGGCCTGCAACGGCATCGCTCCGTGCTTTTCGGCGTCATAGGCGGCAGTGTTCAAGCTAATCAACTCGCGCTCGGGGTTCGCGAACAAACCCCATGACCCGGTGGTGAAGTCCTGAAACCGGGTGCCGACGCCCAGCACAAGATCCGCCTTTGCGCAGATGTCGTTGGCAGGTTCGCCCCCGGTCACACCAACAGGGCCAAGGTTGAGCGGATGATCCCAGGCCAATGCGGACTTGCCGGCCTGTGTCTCGGCCACGGGGACATTGTGTGCCTCGGCAAAACGCTGCAATGTGGCGGTTGCGTCCGAATAATGCACACCTCCGCCAGCAACGATAACGGGGCGCTTGGCGGCCTTGATCGCGGCGACGGCGCGCGCCAGTTCCCCCTCATCCGGGCGAATGCGGCGCTGATACCAAACGCGTGGCTCAAAGAAGCTTTCGGGATAGTCATATGCTTCGGCCTGCACATCCTGACAAAAGGCCAGCGTCGCCGGGCCGCAATCCGCCGGGTCCGTCATCGTGCGGAAGGCGCGCGGCAGAGCCGTCAGCAGATGTTCCGGGCGGGTGATGCGGTCGAAATACCGGCTGACCGATCTGAAACAATCATTCGCACTGATGGTTCCATCCGAGAACACTTCGGGTTGCTGCAAAACCGGATCGGGGCCACGCGTCGCAAATACATCGCCGGGCAGCAACAGAACAGGCAGACGGTTCACGTGGGCCAGAGCAGCGGCCGTAACCATGTTGGTGGCCCCCGGTCCGATTGATGACGTCACCGCCATGGCGCGCCGCCGGCCCAACTGCTTGGCATAAGCAATCGCGCTGTGTGCCATGGTCTGTTCGTTGTGACCGCGATAGGTGGGAAGACGGTCTTTCACCCCATGCAGCGCCTCGCCCAGACCTGCCACGTTGCCATGGCCGAAGATCGCCCACACACCTGCGATGAACGGCTCTCCGGCCTCGTTCATCTGCGCCCCGAGATAGCGCACCAGAGCCTGCGCCGCGGTCAATCGGACTGTTTTGCTCATCATGATCCCTTTCAACTCGGAGCCGCCATCGGCGGTCCGCGGGTTTTCTCATTTTCGAAGGTGTCAGGCCTTTTGTCAGAGCCTGAAATCAGAGTGGCGTCAGGTGCCACCGCCCGATGGATGCCCCCGTGAGGGCATCCGAGCGTTTTGCTTTAGACAGTACCGCCCAGCGATCCCTCAAGCTCGGCCATTTCCTGACCGCCGGCCATCAGGTCCTGCAACTCTTCGGGTGTGATTTCACCGCGTTTGGCAGTGCCCAGAGTTTTGCCGCGGTTCAGTACGGTAAAACGATCACCCACCGCCAGCGCATGGCGCACGTTGTGGCTGATGAAAACCACGCCGACACCCTGGCTGCGCACCCGGTCGATCGTGGCAAGAACATTCGACGTCTGACGCACACCAAGCGCCGAGGTCGGTTCGTCGAGGATCAGGATCTTGGCACCGAAATACACCGCCCGCGCGATGGCCACCGTCTGACGTTCGCCGCCGGACAATGTCCCAACCGCCTGATCCGGCGCGCGCAGATTGATGCCCATCTTGCGCATCTCTTCCATGCAGACTTCGTTTGCATGATCCACATCGAACCGCTTGAACAACCCTTTGCCCTTGGTGGGTTCGCGCCCCATGAAGAAATTGCGCGTTACGCTCATCAGCGGGATCATCGCAAGATCCTGAAACACGGTCGCGATGCCCGCTTCCATCGCGTCACGCGGCGTGTCGAAATGCAGCGGCTGACCTTCGAACAAAATCTCGCCCTTGGTGGGTTTGTGCACCCCGGACATGGTCTTGATGAAGGTGGACTTGCCCGCGCCGTTGTCGCCCAGCAGGCAATGGCATTCCCCGGGCTTGACGTCAAAGCTGACGCCAGCAAGCGCGATGATATTGCCAAAGTGCTTTTCGATGTCTTTCATCTGAACGATGGGCGCCTGATCGTCGACGGCATCGCCATGGTGGAACTTGGTGTCTTCGGTCATATCAGCGCTCCCCGGTTACGCGCTTGCGGATCGCGTTGTTGAACAGAACGGCAATCAACAGCATGGCCCCCAGGAAGACCTGGAACCAATCCTGATCAAAGTCGGTATAGGTCAGTCCGATGACGACCATTCCAAAGATGATCGAGCCGAAGAAAGCCCCGATGGCCGAGCCGTACCCGCCGGTCAGCAGGCAGCCGCCGATCACCGCAGCGATGATCGCCTCGAATTCTTTCTGGAACCCCCGCCGCGCATCGGTCGAGCCCGCGTCCATGACGGTAATGATCGCCACAAGGGCGGCGCAGCAGGCCGTCAGCATGAACAGTGAAACCTTGACGCGATTCACCGGAACACCTGAATTGGATGCAGCCGTGCTGTCCCCACCCGAGGCGAAAATCCAGTTCCCCACCGGGGTGCGCAGCAGCACGTAGGTTGCCGCCAGTGTAATGACGATGAACCACAGGATTTCGACCGGAATTCCCGGGACCTTGGGCGCGCCGCTTTTGAATGTATCGATCATGCCGTTGGCGGCCAGCCATGCGAACAGGCTGCCGAATGCTTCGCCCGAAAAGAACGGGGCCAGCCAGTCGTTTTCGACCGCGTCGCGCACACCGCGCAACTGGGTCGAACCGCCTGTCGCCATTTTCAGACCCACCAGTGACAGGCCACGAAGGATGAACAGAAACGCCAGCGTTACAATGAACGAAGGCAGGCCCGAGCGGATCACGATGTTGCCGTTAATCGCACCGACACAGGCCGCAAATACGAATGTCATCGGGATGGCAAAGATCAGCGGCAATTGCCAGGTCACGACGCAGACGCCGAAAAACAGCCCCGAGAACGCGACCATCGATCCAATCGACAGGTCGAACTCTCCACCGATCATCAGCAGTGCCGCACCGATCGCCAGGATACCCAACTGTGCCGCGGGGGTCATGAAGTTCATGACACCGGCCAGAGTGAACATCGATTCATCTGCGGTAATCGCAAAGAACACGAATACCAGAACCGCGCCTGCAATGGCGCCCAGCTCGGGTCTTTTCATCAGTTTGGTCAGGAATGGTTCTTTCTTGACCCTTTCGTCCGACAGGACGGGCGCTGATTCACTCATGGTTTCCTCCCAATTCGGTGAGACCGGCGCGTTGGCGCCGATCCTGTTGTTTGTCGAGCCGCGCCGAAATCAGCGGATACCTTGCGCGGACAGTTCGATGACCTGTGCGGCCTTGTCCTGCGTGATCAGGTTTGGACCCGAAGGCACGTCGCCGCCCGGCATCAGGCCGTATTTGGCGTGCAGACCCATGAAGTTCACCGACAGGTAGCCCTGAAGGTACTGCTGCTGGTCGATGGCAAAGGCCGCGTCACCATCCACGATTGACTGGAGGAAGTTGGCCGACAGGTCGAAAGAGGCAACATTCAAATCCCGCCCCGAGGCTTTGGCCGCAGCGACCGAAGGCTCGCCGGCCGAGCTTGCGCCCAGCGCCATAACGGTATCGACGCTTTCGTCAGCGGCCAGCGCGGCGGCAACTTTGGACTCGATCTCGGACGGATCGTTCGAGGTCGGCAGAACGGTTACTTTACCGCCGAACCCTTCGGTGAAGCCTTCACAGCGCAGGTCAAGTGATACGTTGCCGACCTCGTGGTTGACACAGATCGCATTGGTTCCACCCATCGAGGCCAGCTTTTCACCAGCCGCCTTGCCCGCATCATATTCGTCCTGACCCACATGCAGCAAAGCACCCAGTTCCTTGGCCACTTCCGCACCCGAGTTGATCGAGATCACCGGGATACCGGCGGCAACCGCACGTTCGATCGAGGGGCCAAGCGCGTCGGCATCCGGGATCGAGACGATCAGCCCGTCGGGCTCCTGGTTCACGGCGGCGTCGATCAGCTGCGACATGGCAACCATGTCAAAGGTTTCAGGTGCACGATATTCCACGTTGACACCGACATCTTTTCCGGCCTGCTCAACGCCGTTCTTCACGACGTTCCAGAATGCGTCATTGGCCTGGCCATGCGACACGACCACGATTTCCTGCGCAAAAGCAGGTGTGGCCAAGGCCAGTGCCCCCGCAGCAAGCGCGCCTTTAACGAATTTCTTCATTTCAGTTTCCTCCCAATGGTTCAGTCTGATCTTCTGTCGGGGTACCAGCCCCGATCATCCGGCTGTGCCGAATCTCAGTGGCTGCGGCGCTGGGCCGAGCTGATGTTAGTTTGAAGAATTTCGATCATTTTGCAACCGGTTTCAAAATTTCTTCCACCCGTACCGGTTTTCCTGCCCGCGCCGACAGGGTTGCGGCCTCGGCCATCGCCAGCGCTGCAACACCGTCCTTCAGCGTGACCGGAACTTCGGACCCACTTTCAACAGCGTCGACAAATGCGGCCCATTCCACGCGGTATGCAGGCATGTAGCGTTCCAGGAAGAAATAGGTCGGCTTGGCACCCACGACGCCGTCCGCGGTTGACTTGACGACAGTGTTTTCCAGCATGTTCTGAGCCTGTAGCAACCCCTCGGACCCCAGCAGTTCGACCCGCTGGTCATAGCCATAGGCCGCGCGCCGCGAATTCTTGATGACCGCGATGCGGCCATCCGCGTAAGTCATTGTAACTGCCGCTGTATCCACATCACCCGCGGCGCCGATTTCAGCATCCACAAGCGAAGACCCAACCGCCGAGATTGTTTCGGGAACGTCCCCCATCAGGAAGTTCGCCATGTCAAAATCATGGATCATCATGTCCCGAAACAAGCCGCCAGACACCTTTACGTAGCTGACCGGTGGTGGCGCCGGGTCAAACGAGGTGATCGACAAGAGCTCTGCCTTGCCGATCTCACCCGCATCCAACCCCGCCTTCAAGGTCGCAAAATTGGGATCAAATCGCCGATTGAACCCTATCATGACCGGCTTGCCGCGTTCCGCGACGGTATTCAGACAATCCGAGGCGCGCTTCAGGTCCAAATCAACGGGCTTTTCACACAGAACGGCTTTTCCTGCGCCTGTCGCTGCTTCAATCAGGTCAGAATGCGTATCTGTTGGAGTTGCAATCAGAACCGCGCCAATTTCCGGATCCGCAATGATCTCGTCGGAACTGCGCGCCGCTGCCCCATGATCGCTGGCAAGGCTGGCCGCAGCCTCGGGCAAGGCATCGGAAACAGCAATGAGTTTGCTGCCCGGATGCGATGCAATCGCCTGCGCATGAACACGCCCTATGCGCCCGGCACCCAACAATCCGACGTTCAACATACAGATCTCCCGAATCTTGTTGTTGCGCGCAACAATGATTCTATTTGCAACCGGTTGCAATATTTTTTTCACAACCTTGGCGCTTTTACGGCCCAGGCACCAAATCACGCTGAAGAAATCGCGATATGGTCCCGGATCCCGATCCGCCAGCTGCAACTCACACGCTGAAATCCGCGC
This sequence comes from Ruegeria sp. A4, assembly GCF_056543025.1. NCBI lineage: Bacteria > Pseudomonadati > Pseudomonadota > Alphaproteobacteria > Rhodobacterales > Roseobacteraceae > Ruegeria > Ruegeria sp. A4. The sequence goes on from NZ_JBQGAW010000001.1 coordinate 1,817,293, forward strand.
ATTCGCCGTCCTACGGGAATCCCCCAATTTCGGAACATGGTGAATCAGGTTAATGTTTGGTTAAGGAACACACACTACCACTCTGTGACCCCTTAGAAGGGCTGGCATGACCCCCTCGTCCAGCCCTTCATACCTTACCCAACAACCGCGAAGAAACAGCCCGCATTGCGGCCTGACGTGTTCATCGAAATCGAATTTCGAGAATGGCGATCCCTGAAGGACTCGAACCCTCAACCTGCTGATTAGAAGTCAGCTGCTCTATCCAGTTGAGCTAAGGGACCGCTGCACCCTTCTTGCGGTTTTTACGAGCGGGGTTCAAGAGCCAAGCGCATGAATGCGCTGTTCGGATCGTCACTGTACCCAAAGATCGGTCCGCAATAGGAATAGCCCAACGCTTCGTAGAGCTTGCGGGCGGCATCATACTCTGGAAGATGCTCTGCCCCGGTTTCCAAAACCAAAGCTTCGACGCCTTCTGCGCGCGCCAGATCGGCCAGATGAGTCATTATGACACGCGCCAGTCCGCGCCCCCGTTCCTGTGCGAGGATATGCACCGACTTCACCTCGGCCGTGCCATCGGGCAACAGCTTCAAGGCGCCGCAGCCCAACGCCTGCTGATCGTCGTAAATCGCACAGAATCGAATGCCCGGTCCGGCCAATGTTTCTGCGCTCATCGTATGGTTGCTTTCCGCAGGGCCGGCCGATTCGCTGTGAGCGAAATGAGCTTCCACAATCGGGCGCAACACGTCCGAGGTCGGGTCGGCCTCGCGAATTTCGATCATTCAGTGAGTCCAGGGGCCACGGCGGTCAGTGGCGAAGTTTTCTCCGTAGCCGCGTGCGCGCAGGTTGGGTTTGCGCTTGTGCGGCTCGCTGACTTGCGCATCGATGCCATTGTCCCTGGCATAATCCATCGCCTCTTTCTTGGTGTCGAATTTCAGGCGTATCTGGGTTTGCGTATCATTGGATGATGTCCAGCCCATCAGCGGATCAACCTCACGTGCCGAAGCGGGAGCATATTCCAGAACCCACTTGCGTGTCTTGGCCATCCCTGAAGTCATCGCATTCCTTGCAGGCTGGTAAATCCGTGCGCGCATGTCGCCTCTCCGTACTCACTTGGCTGGACCTGTTTATGCGTCAGAGCGCAGCCCGGGACAAGATAACAATTGTCGCGGATTGTCGACGCAAGCCAATGACAGAAACTGTCATCAGGGCCAACTATGATCTTCGACAAATCAGCCGAAGGATAAGCGGATGATCCATCGTGAGTGCATTCTGGGCGTCGACGCGAACCCCGGACACAACCGGGCGATGCCCTCGACCGAAGCCCATGCCGTGATCGCCGGCCAACCGATGATGACGAAGGCTCTCGAAGGCGAGCTTGCCGCGTTGGCCGGCAAGGTTGGCTCGGATCACAATCCGGATGCGTATCTGCCCAGTGTTGAAACTTGGGGATTTGTACCGGATCAGCCCTTGCAGTTGGACAAAATAAGAACAAATGTAAGGGCCTGATCCGGAGCCTGCCCATGCCATACGCCCATTCCGACAAGACCCAAATGACAACCGAAGATGTTCGGGCCCGCCTGAAACTGGAAGGCGGCAAACGGTTTGTCATGCATACGGAGTTCGCCCCCGCAGGAGACCAGCCAACCGCAATCAAGGAACTTGCAAGCGGCATTCTGGATGGAGAGCGCGATCAGGTTCTGTTGGGGGCGACCGGTACGGGCAAAACCTTCACCATGGCCAAGGTGATCGAGGAAACCCAGCGCCCGGCCATCATCCTCGCCCCCAACAAGACATTGGCGGCGCAGCTATATGGTGAGTTCAAGGGGTTTTTCCCGGAAAACGCGGTCGAATATTTCGTCTCCTACTACGACTACTACCAGCCCGAGGCCTATGTCGCGCGATCTGACACGTATATCGAGAAGGAATCGCAGATCAACGAACAGATCGACCGGATGCGCCACTCGGCCACGCGGGCGCTGCTGGAACGTGACGACGTGATCATCGTCGCCTCGGTCTCGTGCATCTATGGCATCGGCTCGGTCGAGACCTACGGGGCGATGACACAGGATCTGAAGGTCGGGCACGAATACGAGCAGCGGCAGGTGATGGCCGATCTGGTGGCCCAGCAATACCGCCGCAACGATCAGGCATTTCAGCGCGGGTCATTCCGGGTGCGGGGCGACAGCCTTGAAATCTGGCCCGCCCACCTTGAGGACCGCGCCTGGAAATTCTCGTTCTTCGGTGAGGAACTGGAAAGCATCACCGAATTCGACCCGCTGACCGGCGAGCGCGCCGCGACGATGGAACAGGTGCGCGTCTATGCGAACTCGCACTATGTCACGCCGAAACCGACGATGCAGCAGGCCATCATCGGCATCAAAAAGGAACTGCGCCAGCGGCTGGATCAACTGGTGGGCGAAGGCAAGCTGCTCGAGGCGCAGCGGCTGGAGCAGCGCACCAATTTCGATCTGGAGATGCTCGAGGCCACCGGCGTCTGCAACGGGATCGAGAACTACTCGCGCTATCTGACCGGCCGCGCGCCGGGCGAGCCGCCCCCGACCCTGTTCGAATTCATCCCCGACAATGCCATCGTCTTTGCCGATGAAAGCCACGTCAGCGTCCCGCAAATCGGCGGCATGTATCGGGGCGACTATCGCCGCAAGTTCACGCTGGCCGAACACGGGTTCCGTCTGCCGTCCTGCATGGACAACCGGCCTTTGAAGTTCGAGGAATGGGACGCCATGCGCCCGCAATCCGTCTTCGTCAGCGCCACCCCGGCGAAGTGGGAGATCGAACAGACCGGCGGTGTTTTCACCGAACAGGTGATCCGCCCCACGGGCCTTTTGGACCCCGAAGTCGAAATTCGCCCCGTCGAGATGCAAGTGGACGACCTGCTGGACGAGGTGCGCAAGGTCGCCGCCAAGGGCTATCGCACGCTGGTCACCACACTGACCAAACGCATGGCCGAAGACCTGACCGAATACATGCACGAACAGGGCATCAAGGTCCGCTACATGCACTCGGACATCGACACGCTGGAACGGATAGAGATCCTGCGCGACCTGCGGCTGGGCGCATTCGACGTGCTGGTGGGCATCAACCTGCTGCGCGAGGGGCTCGACATCCCCGAATGCGGGCTGGTCGCCATTCTGGACGCGGATAAAGAGGGCTTCCTGCGGTCCGAGACCTCGCTGATCCAGACCATCGGCCGCGCCGCGCGCAACGCCGAGGGCCGCGTGATCATGTATGCCGACAAGATCACCGGTTCGATGGAGCGCGCGCTGGAGGAAACCAACCGCCGCCGCGCCAAGCAGATCGCCTATAACGAGGAACACGGCATCACCCCCGAGACGGTGAAGAAGAATGTCGAGGACGTTCTGGCCGGTCTCTACGAAGGCGACGTCGACATGAACCGCGTCACCGCCACCATCGACAAGCCGATGCACGGCGCCAACCTCGAGGCCCATCTGGACGGGCTGCGCGAGAAGATGCGCAAGGCGGCCGAGAACCTAGAGTTCGAAGAGGCCGCGAACATCCGGGATGAGATCAAACGTCTGGAAGCGGTCGACCTGGCCGTCGCCGACGACCCGATGGCGCGCCAATGGGCGGTCGAGAAAGCCTCCGAAGCCGCGGTGAAGTCGCGCGGGCGGTCTACGGCTGGACGACCGGGGCAACGGGGTGGGAATGTGAAGCGACGGAAGCGGTAGTTTCCAAACTAATTCTTGCGGGGATTGACAACCTGAGGGGGAAATAGGTTAGTGGCCGCTCAAGAAAATGAGAAGATAACGTTGTTAGACTTTAAAGACGAACTACTACCTGAGCTGCACTTCTTATACGATCGAGCAATTGAAGAAGTTTCTGAATTTGAAGAAAATATTGGGCAGAGTGACTTAAGCCCATCAGCTGTTCTAAAAGCTCATTTTTCGATTGTCGACTTCTTCTTGAAACAGGGAGAAGGCGAAGGGGTCGGAGGCTTTGGACCCAAAAGTATTGGATTGTTGATGTCTGCATTGAGTAGGCAGTTCGTTGGCTTCAACGGAGAAGTAAAATGGAATACTATTCCTGAAAAAGCTGCGACAATTTTGTACGGGTTGATCCAAAACCATCCGTTTCACGACGCCAACAAAAGAACCGCTTACCTCAGTACCGTTCACTACCTCTACCAGAACGGTTTAATCATCACAGTGCCCGAAAAAGCGCTGGAAGATATGACCGTGAATGTGGCGAACAACGAGCTTTCAAAGTTTCCAAGGTATCGGGATCTCAAAAAGAAAGATACGGATCCCGAGGTACGCTTTCTTTCGCACTGGATAAGGCAAAATACGCGCAAGATTGATCGGCAGCAGTATATTATTACGTACAGAGAATTGGACAAGATACTCAAAAGATATGACGCTTGGCTGGAGAACCCAAATAACAACCAAATCAACGTCATGCGCTGGGAGTGGGTGACACAAAGGCCGGGGACTTTCTTTAGAAAAGAACGTAAGACTAAAGAAATCAGACGTGTGTGTGTGTTAGGGTTTCCTGGCTGGACCAAGCAGGTGGGCAAAGGCAGGATTCGTCATGTTCGAGAGGCACTGGGTTTGATGCCAGAAAATGGAATAGACTCTCAATCCTTCTTCAAGGACGTCGACGATATGAAAATATTGATTGAGCTTTACGAAGGCGCGTTGAAGCGGCTCGCCTATCGATAGCTAGCGTTAGGAGCCCATACTCATCGTACGCCGACGTGCCTCAAGAGACCAAGCGCCCGACACTCCACCCTTGCCACCCACCTCCCCCTCCTCCACGTTTGAAATCACAAATTGTGATTCCAAACGGTTGCCATGACGAACACCCTACCCTCCACGCATGAGGTCCAAAGCGCCATTCACCGGGTGCGCGGTACCCGTGTGGTGCTGGCCGAGGATCTGGCGCGGTTCTACGGAAAATCCGTCAGCGCCTTCAATCAGGCGGTGGCGCGCAACAAGGACCTGTTCGAGGGCTACCGCTTTCAACTGACCGACGCCGAGGTGGCGGATTTGATATCACGGAATGTGATTTCAAAGCCCAAAGGCCGCGGCGGGCGGCGGGTCAATCCGTGGGTCTATACCGATTACGGCGTGGCCATCGCCTCGACCCTGTTCAAGGACCCGCGCGCGATCAAGATCACCCGGATGATCACCGAGGCCTTCGTCGATGGCGCCAACGCCCTGGCTGAACCCCCGCGCAGCGCGCCCGAGATCCTGCCGCCCCAAGACGCCCCCGTCCCGCTGCTGCCGAATGGCGAGCAGTTGCGGGCGCTGGCCGAAAATATCCTCGATTCCGGGCAACAAAGCCTGGTCGACTACATCGCCAACCCCACCACCAAGCGTCAGCAGGCGGTGGCGGTTATCATGAAGACCCTGGCCGAAACCGCAGGCGAAGAGGTGCGCATCCAGCACGAGCGCCTGCGCCTGCGCATCGCTGAACGGTTGGCCGCGGGCGATTATGCCGATGATGACGACCGCAAGGGGTTGCTGGAACTGCTGAATGCGATGAAAGGCTGACGCAGCCCTTGCCCCGGACCTTTCGGCCGCTAGACTCCGCCCCATGCGCGTTGTCCTGTTATCATTGATCCTCGGCACACCCGCCGCCGCGTGGGAAGCAACGGTGGGCCAGATCTGCACCCTGTCACACATGACGGACACGGCAGAGATATTCCTGACCTATGACCCGGCAAAACCGCTCTATACCCTGTCCGTTACCCGCAAGACCGAAGGTTGGACCAATACCCCATGGTTCGCGATGCGGTTCGAGGGGCCGAACCCCATCGAAATCGCCACTCCGCATCATGTTCTGTCCGACGGTGCATCGATGCTGACGGTTACCGATACCGGATTTGGAAACGTGCTGGACGGGCTGGAATACAACCTGACCGCCTATGCGTTTACGCAGGACAGGGTGAGTGAATTTCCCCTGGACGGTGCAGCGCCCCAGGTTCGCATTTTCCGCGAATGTGCCGGGGCTCAGCTGTCCTGACCGGGTCAGAAATCGAACAGATCTTCCAGAAAGCCGCCACGCTTCTTTTTCTTGCGATAGCCGTGATCCGCCCGGTCATCGTAGCCGGGTTGTGGCGAAGAATACGCTGTTGACCGCTCGATGATCTTGTCCAGTTCGCCCCGATCCAGCCAGACACCTCGGCATTGCGGACAATAGTCGATTTCAACCCCGTTTCTGTCCGTGATGACCAGTTGAGTTCCGTCAATCGGGCATTGCATCATACGATCTCCTGTTTTGTCATCCATATGAGATGGGGTTGATCCGCTGCATTGCCATCCCTCTGTGACATGACGCCCGTTCGCTTGGGTCAAGCGGGATGACACAAGCAACCGGCCCCGGCCCGAGCAGGTTTTCCGGACTTCGCGATTACAACCGTTAGGGGCGCACGAACTTGGCCGTTCCAAGAGACCGCTGTTGCGGTTCGGGATTGTTGTGAACTGGCGGCGCAGTTGCCTGCGGCACGCTGGCAGCGCCACAGGCGACCCCGTCGCCATCCGGGTCATTGCGCTTGTGATAACCCGCCTGCCCCTCGTAAAACGGCCCCACCCCCAGCGACTGCGTTGCATCACACCCTGCCAATGCGATCAGGTGGATCACCGCCTCTTCCCGCTCAAATTCGGACAGGCGCAGAAAAACACCCGTGGCGATCAGCACGGTGGTCAGCGGCAACAACAGAACCATGACCAGTATGCGTAGCGGAGACAGCGCGTGCCTGCGCGTCGCCTCTGCGCGCCGGTGTCGTCTGGACGGCCGCGGCTTCGGATCGGGAGTATCCTGCGAGGGTTTCTTGAACAGCATTGTCTGATCTGTAACGTCGATTTGTGGCAAAGCCGAGGCAATCCCATATCGCTGAGGTAAAACAAATGGCGCAATCCATTTCAGGCACTTAAAATGACAGGGAACCGTCATCTGCCCGATTTTTTTGCTGCCGAACCGATATCGTGACCCTATCCGATCCTTATCACACGCCCGACGCAGCAGCGCGCTTGCAAGCACAAGACCTTCTCTTTCAGGCCAAATTTGCCGCACTGGCCTTTCTACACCCTGAAACCGGGTTGCCGTCTGTCTCGCGGATCGCGCTGGCCACGGATGAAGCAGGTTGCCCTGTCTCTCTGATTTCAACCCTTGCGGAACACACGCGCGCGCTGAGCACTTGCCCTAACTGCGCCCTTCTGATCGGAGAGCCCGCAGACAAGGGCGACCCGCTGACCCATCCGCGCCTGACATTGCACGTGATCGCTCAGCCAGTTCACCGGGACGTGGCAGGCTATGGTGACTTGCGCGACCGGTACTTGGCGCGACGGCCCAAAGCGAAACTCTATATCGATTTCGCCGATTTCGGACTGGTCCGGTTCGCCATTCAGGACGGCCTTTTGAACGCCGGATTTGGCAAGGCCTGCCGCCTTACCGCACAGGATTTCTAGCCATCAGCGGACCACATGCACGGCACATCCCGCATGACGAACGACATGAGACGCGGTAGAGCCCAGAAGCAGGTCCTGCATCCCCGGCCGGTGGGACGCAATTATGATCAGATCGGGCTTGTTCGCCTCGGCCCAATCCAGAATGGTCCGGCCGGAATGTCCTTCGATCACCAAACCCTTGGCATTCGGCAGCTGCGATGCCAGTTCATCCAGTTCTGTCTGAATCGCCTTACGCGCCTCTGTCAGATATTCGGACGGCATATACGAGATTGCATAGTTGGGAATATGCTCGACCACATGCAACAATGTCACCTGCGCGTCTGGCGTGGCCAGAATCTGGGCCAGCTTCAAAGGCCCGGATGTATCTCTTTCAGCATCGAACGAGATGGGGACCAGAATGTTGTGATACATGATGTGAGCCTCCATTTTTGCAGGCTAACTTTGAAACAGATATGAATTGCAGGCTTTGATTCAGGTCAGGAACTGCCGAATGTCTCAGCGACGTCGTACATGACCGGCTCAAAGCTTTTGCAGAGTTCGTTTATCTTGCGGTTGCGATCGCGCATTTCAGGCGTGCGCAGCATGGCAAGGAAATCTTCGCGGCGTTCCCATTGCGAATAGTTTGCTATTCGGGTTTGTGCGTCATTGACGTGCAGCCCGGCGGAAACGAAACCTGGCTGCTTTGAAATGAACTCGGCATAGGCATCCGTCAAAGCTTCCAGAAGGTCCTGACAGGTGCCGGGCGTCATTTCAAAGGTCGTGATAACTGTTTGAACACTGGCGTTTTTGGCGATTTTCAGCATCGGGATTCTCCACTTTCTGTCCCAAGCCTAACACATCAAAATGAAACGTCGCCTATTTCCTGCCGACCTTGCAAACCGGGTCAGTCATTTACGGTCAGATCAGAGTGAAATGGCCACCCTTTTCGGGGTGGCCAGACAGCCTTTTAACGTTCCATGCGCATCAGAACCGAGGCCGTACCTTTCACATGCTCTGGCCAACGCAACAGAAAAATGTCGCCTGTCGCCCCCTGTTCGACCTCAACATGAGGCGCACTGAAGACATGGTTGTTGAACACCCCTGAAAGCACACCGATCGTCGCAACCCCATCGCAGCTTCGTGCCTTGCCGCCGAAAGGCAACTGCCCGTTTGCCGAAACAGGCCAAAGATTGGACACCGAGTTCTGCGTATAGCGAACCCTCAACGGGTTTGCGGATTTCCTGGTTACGCCATGATACGTATTGTTCTGGAAGGTAACGTTCGTGTGCCTGTCTTTGTTCAAGTCGGCAAAGCTTGTATCCACCCGTTCCGCTCGAAAGATTTCACCGCTCGTGGCACGGAACTTGTTGCCGGTCACGACCAGGCCATTGAGAAAATGCCCGGGCCCATAGGGGCGAATGACGATGAAACTGAACCAGGACGGGGCCTGACTGGAATAAAAGATGTTGTCCGTGATGCTCATTGCACTGAACGAAAAACCACTCGTGTATGTCGGCGACGGGTCGCGTTCATTCGTCCATTCGATGAAACAGTTGTCGACATAATTCTCGGCGATAGTGGAACTGTTGTAGGTGCCGATCATGATCAAACCGGCCGTACGCACACCTTGCGGGATGCTATCGCCCTGAAAGACATGGTTGCCCAGAATCATGTTGTTGTCACCGCCCAGAACAGCGAAATGTCTGAAGCGCACGGCTCGGTTGTGGCGCAGCTTTACATCGTTTGAATTGGTGTTCAACGCAATGGAATATCGGTCCGAAACGGCAAGGGCTTCTTCTGCTGACAGGAACTGGCAATTGTCGATCAACATGCCCTTGCACCCCGTTCCGGTCGACGTGATCCCCCGGTCTTTCGGGCGGCTAATAAAACAGTCGTTCAACGAAAATGTACTGCCGGCGGCCGCCAAGCGAATTCCGCTGCATCGGCTGTTGCATTGAAATTCGATCTGCTCCATGCCGAATTTTCGAAGCGTGCTGAAGCCGCTGAAATCCAGCAGGTACTTGAATGAATAGAACGTGAAAGACTGGGTCCCCGACGCCCCCACAAGAGGCGCGCTCAGTGTGATCTCACCCGCACCGACGTTCTTTGACCGTACATAGATTTCACGCCCGACTCCGCTGCCGGCAACGTAGGACCCGACGGGAATGTTGGCAACATTCGCGACATTGGTCAGACGCGTTTTGTCCGACGGATCATAGGTCGCAGTCGAGGTGAACGTTTCCGTATCCCAAGCCGAACTGCTTTTGACGTCAAACTGACCATTCCGGATCACGCGACGGGTTGAAAAACCACTCTGCTTGTTGGGAACCGCTGCGGCCATGTCGATCGGCGCGGTGACGGAAATCTTGCGACCACCCAAATCCAGCGAGTCATGATCCGAATTGTTCAGAAGGGCCTGAAACGCTTTTTTGAACGCCAGTTCTTCGTCTCCGAAAGCCGAAATGTAAGCCGGCAGATGGAAATCCTTTGTCAGCAACAGCATCTTGTCATCCGGCATGGTAACTGTGCCTTCAAAGTCCATTTCGGAGGTCATACTGGTGTTTTCGGCCAGATGATAAGTCCCTTGCGGAACGTAAACCCGACGGCCACCCGCCGCCTGATCGGCCGCTTCAAACGCAGCTGAATCGTCCGTCACACCGTCGCCGATGGCCCCATAGTCGCGCACATCCACAACACTGATCATCTCACGCAGGAAGACACCGGTGACATCCGTAATCTCCAGGTCGTCGACACGCACCAGCGCCCCATTCGCGCCCTCAATATCCAGACCGAAATGGCCATACAGGGCGGCCAGCCCCCAAGGCATGTCCACGCCCGGGCGTTTGCCGGTTCCGACAATCGCCATTACTTCGTGCACGCTTCCATAGCTCGACAACTGTGTTGCGGGTCCCTGCTCCACGACACCTGCCACATGCGTGTCACCTGCGCCCCCTGCCCAGGCCGCTATGCGCACCGACGGCAAAGGACCGCTGATCGCCTTGACCCGCGCTTTGATCTGCAAATAGCAACCGGGCAAAATCGGCGTCTGGCCCATATACCGAAGCTGTTGGGTGGTTTGGACTTTCAGGATCTCCAGACAACCACCAAAATCGGCATCCGCAGGCACGAAAACCCCCGTGCCGGATCCGCCATATGTGGGCGAGCCGGGCGTTCCGTCCCCCGCAGACCAAACGGTCAGGCCATTCGCGAATTGAGGCGGCATGAAGACGATGCCGTCAGTGATTGCCTTGTTCATTGAAAACCCTTTCTAAATCGCGCCGCACCAATCTGGCGACGCGTCCAAACCCCGTGTCCAGGTCCGCCCCGAACGCGTCAGTCTGAATACCGAAAGAGAGTTAACCACGGTTCATATCACCGTGACGGTGGTGTTGCCTCAGGCCGCAGGGTCAGCGTTGCCCAACAATTGGACGCCGTTGATTTTCCAACCGTCCTCCAGAGGGATCATCTGATAGTCCAGTATGTGCACACGCCCGTTTGCATCGGTGATCATCACCTTCTGCCACAAGGCTCCTGCAATTTCACGCAACTCCAGAAAACGTATGTCGGAAGGACGCCAGACCATCGGATACCCATTGCGCACCATTGCTCCGAAATTGTCGGGGTTTTGAAAAAGGCGCTGGATGCTGGGGCTTGCAAAGGTGAAGGCCGTGGCAAAATCATCCGCCTTGAAGGCCTGTATCTGCGCCGAAATGTTTGCTTCGATCTCTGCGTTTTGCGCAAATGCGCCCGACCCCAGCCCAACACTCAGGGATACAGCAAGCAAAAATCGACGCATGGGGCCACCTCCTGCAAAAAAGAGTAGCCCCATACGGGATCAGGTCAAATCAGACCAGCTCTCCGGCCAGCGCCTTGTCGATCAGGGCAATTGTTTCAGGCACACCGTACAGCGCGATAAAGCCGCCAAAACGCGGGCCCTGCGATGCACCCAGAAGCACTTCGTACAACGCAGTGAACCAACCGCGCATGGGGTCGAACCGCTCACGCCCGATGGAATAGACCACAGATTGCAGCGCCTCGTCCTCGGTCGGGCCATCATAAGCCTCAAGCGCGGCTTTCAGCGCTTCCAGCGCCTCACGCTCCTGATCCGTGGGTGCGCGATGTTTGCGCGTTGGTTTGACGAAATCGTTGAAGTAGCGAACCGCAAAGCCCGCGGCCTGATCCAGATCGGGATGGCTTTCAGCCGTTGCTTCCGGCGAATAGCGGCGAATAAAGCCCCACAGCGTCTCCTTGTCTTCTGCGCCCGAAACCGACGCCAGGTTCAGCAACATCGCAAACGGTACGATCAGGGTCGATTCGGGAACGTCGCCACCGTGAATGTGCCAGACCGGATTGTTCAGCTGAGCTTTCAGGTCCTGCCCCGGATAGGCGCGCAACTGTTGATGATATTCGTCATAAGCCTTCGGGATCACGTCGAAGTGCATCCGCTTGGCTGTTTTGGGCTTTTGATACATGAAATACGCCAGGCTTTCGGTCGGCGCGTAGGTCAGCCATTCGTCGATCGACACGCCATTGCCGGACGATTTCGAGATCTTCTGGCCATTCTCATCCAGGAACAGTTCATAGGAAAAATGCTCGGGCGCGCGGCCGCCCAATGCACGGCAGATCGCGTCATAGATCTTTTCGTTGGTAGCATGTTCCTTGCCGTACATCTCGAAATCGACACCCAGCGCTGCCCAGCGCGCCCCGAAATCAGGCTTCCATTGCAATTTCACGTTGCCGCCAGTGACGGGCACGGTCCATTCCTTGCCGTCCTCGTCATCGAATGTGACGGTATAGGTCTCTGCACACACTTTCTTCATAGGCACATACAGAACCCGCCCGGTTTCCGGATGGATCGGCAGGAAAATCGAATAGGTCTGTTGGCGCTCTTCCCGAAGGCTTTTGAGCATGATGGCCATGATGTCGTCATAGCGCTCGACCGCGCGCTTCAGGATCTCGTCGAACTGGCCTGACCGATAGAAATCGCGTGCAGAATAGAACTCATAGTCGAATCCGAAGGTATCGAGGAACCGGCGCAACATCGCGTTGTTGTGCTCGCCGAAGCTGGGGTATTCGCCAAATGGATCGGGAACCGAAGTCAACGGGCGCTGCAAATGTTCTTCAAGCGCCTCCGGGTTGGGCACGTTGCTAGGCACTTTGCGCATCCCGTCCAGATCGTCCGAAAAACAGATCAGCTTGGTCGGTATGTCCGAAAGCGCCTCGAACGCGCGCTTAACCATCGTGGTCCGCGCGACCTCGCCGAACGTTCCGATATGCGGCAAGCCAGACGGGCCGTAACCGGTTTCGAACAGCACATACCCCTTTTCCGGAGCGCCCTTCTGATAGCGTTTGAGCAACCGGCGCGCCTCTTCAAAAGGCCAGGCCTTGGACGACATCGCGGTTTCACGCAGTTCAGACATTTCAATGTGCTCCATCGGGGAAAGTGTCGCGGTCACCCCATGCAACCGGACCGGCCCCTCCTATTGTGCCAGTGCAGCATGAGTCAATAAAGCAGTGGCGCAATTCGCGACACACTGCGCCAAAAAACAGTCGCCCTCGGGCAGGTAGGGAAACGTTCCTTGGCCCGCAAACACTCTGTCCGGGATATCTGCGCTGCATTTTCACCGGCCAGTGTTGCTTAGGCCACAATGGTGGGCCGATTGTTCCCCCGAAACAAAAAAGACACGCGCGCGGGCGCAAACTTGACCCGGTTGTTTCGCACGCTCACCGGGCAGTGTTAGACAAAGGCGACACGGGGGCGTTCCCCGGACCAGAGGAAACGGGATGCGACGCGAAACCACCAACCGTATACGCTTTGTACTCGAAGATATCGTGCCGCCTGTCCTGCGTGACAGCGCCGCGTTTCATTGGCTGGCATGCAGGGTTTGGGGCGACCATATCACGCGCCTTGCCGAATTCCGTGAACGCGCAACCTATCTGACGGATGACGAATACGAAAAGCTCTACCGCGATCATCCGCGCGTGCATCAGGGCACCGACAATTCCGAAGCCTGCATCAAGCGGATAGCCAGGGATATCGTCGGGCAAAGCATCTGCGATATCGGGTGCGGCACCGGAGTTCTTTTGCAACGCATAAAGGCCGCCCGGCCCGACATCACGCAACTGACAGGGGTGGATTTCGTCGTCGATGATGCGGCTGCCATCGACAATATCGACTATGTCGCAGCTCGGATCGAAGAACTGCCGTTCGAAGACAACAGCTTTGACACCGTAATCTGCACCCACGTGATCGAGCATCTTCTGGATTACCGTAAGGCAATCTCTGAACTGCGTCGTGTCGCGCGAAAGCGCGTCATTATCGTCGTCCCGCGTGAACGCGAAAGCAGGTACACCTTCAATCCACATTTCAACTTTTTCCCCTACACCCACAGCTTTCTGCGCGCAGTGCATCCCAGCCCGGACATCCATGTCTGCGAAGATCTGGGGCGCGACATCTACTATTGCGAAGACCGCCCCGAGGAAAAACCGGAACCGGAGCACCAAGGATGACTCCACCCGCCCCAACGACACTGGTCTGGGCTGGTTTGCTGTGCACACCAGTTATGATCTCGGCCGGGCAGATTCTGTTCAAACTGGCAGGAAACCGGATTGATGGGCGCGAAACCACCGGATTGGCGGGCCTCATCCAGGCGCTGTTCGATCCTTTCCTTCTGACAGCCTTTGCCATCTATGCCTCGGCTACGGTGCTGTGGGTGTATGTCCTGCGGTATCTGACTCTGTCCCAGGCCTACCCCTTCATGGCCCTCAGCTTCGTTCTTGTGCCACTGGCCTCGCACGTCTTCTTCGGCGAAACACTTGGGCTGCGCTACTGGCTGGGGGCCGCGCTTTTGATTTCCGGAATGATGGTCATGAATACCTGATCGCGCGGGATGGATGAAACAAGGTGTTGAACCTGACCCGCTGCGCTCATATCGTGCGTCCTCGAACGACCCCAATCAGGACCATCCCATGACCGAGCAAGTGCCCCACCCGATGTCCCCGCAAGATTGCCTTGTGGCGATCATGGTTGCAGTCTCGGCCTCTGATGAAAACATCCGAACCGCCGAGCTGGTCAAGATCGAGGTCGCCGTGAACATGCTGCCGGTCTTTGCCGGGTACGACATCGATCGGACCCGTCGTGTATCACAGATTGTTTTTGACCTGTTCGAACAGGAAGACGGTTTGGATGCGCTGTTTGGCCTGATCCGTGAAAACCTGCCCGAGCGTCTGAACGAAACGGCCTATGCGCTGGCTTGCGATGTTGCAGCCGCCGACGGTTCGCTGGCCGAAACGGAACTGCGCCTGCTAGAAGAAATCCGGTACGAACTGAATATCGACCGTCTGCATGCCGCCGCAATCGAACGCGGGGCACGCGCGCGCCACACGGTCTGATCTTGGCAATCTGCGAGTTTTAGCTTCCGTAGAGCGAACCCCAACGTTCCAGCAAGGCACGTTGCAGTTTCCGCGACCTGCGGTTCCAGCTTCGCGCGCCCTCAGGCCGTTCGCGTTGTGCGCGGGGAATCTTGGCGCGATGGGCCACGTCCGCCGTAAAAATGGCAAAGGCCAGATCGACCCCGTCCGCAGTTGTCAGGAAACCGCCCAACCCAGATACGAAGTTCAATGTGCCTGTCTTGGCATCGACCTTGATCGGGTGGTTCTTGACCGGCCGCCCATTGCGATCCGTCAAGGTAAAAGGCTTCATCAATGGGCGCAATGCGCCCATTTTCCGGGCCGCGACAAGGGCCGCGACCAGATCCGCCGGCACCATACGCGAGGCATCGCCAAGACCGGAATGATCGACCATCGCGATCCCGTTCACGCCAAAGCTCTGAGACGCCCAACGGTTCATCTCGGCCGCCGACTCCGCCAGGTTGCGCGGGTCAACGCCCCGCGCTTTGGTTGCGGCCAGTCCGACCATCTCGGCCGTCAGGTTCGTCGAATATTTCAGCATCCCCTGCAAAATACTGTTCAATGGATCGCTGCGATGCACCACAAGGTCGACGCCTTTTGGCGCCTCTCGTGTCACTTGCACCCGATTCAATACGATTCCATTGGATCGGGCCAAAGTACGAAACACATCACCCGCGTACAATGCGGGTTTGCGCACAGGCAGCCAGCGCGCCCCGCTATTGCCCAGCGCGCCCTTGGCCACGGTCCAGCGGTCCTGCCGCGCACTTGGCTGATAGGTATAGATAGGCAAGCTGCGGTTCTCGACCCGCATGGCTGCCACATCCACTGCCGGCACATATCGTGCGCTGCGTGCATCCATGGTCACATCGTAACCCTTACCGGCACGCTTCCACTCGAAATGGACCCGATTGAAATTCAACGATATCCCACTTACCGCCGGGCTGTACCCCACATGATCCGGCTGACCAGGATCAATGCTGAACACGAAGGGCAGCGCCCCGTCATAGACCTTGAAGGCTCCTCGAACCTCGGTGATTCCGGCCTCGCGCAGGTTGGCCGCCATCGTGGCCAGCGCATCCGTATCCAACAGCGGGTCACCCCCGCCTGCCAGTATCAGATCGCCATGCAAAATCCCGTTTTCAATTGGCCCATCTGCGATCAAACGGGTTTCGAACCGGTGGTCGGGCCCCAGAACGTCCAGCGCATAAAGCGCGGTCATCGCCTTGCCGACACTGGCCGGGGGCAAGCCCGCACCTTCACCAAAAACTTCCAGCGGCTTTCCGGTCGCCACATCCGCGACGGCGAAAACAACTTCGCCCGTCAACCCTGCGGCCGCAACCAAACGCTCGGCGCCACTCAACAGTGCCGCACGCGCGCGCGGCCTGAGCGAGACCAGCGGCGCCTGTGCCATACCAGCTGCCGGGATCAGAGACGCCCCCAATCCTCCCAGAAACACACGACGTGAAAAACGACCAGCCATAGTTGGAATAAAATCCCACAGATCAAATGCGCGCAACCACTCGCTGCGATTATGCGCCGGGCAAGGCTATTCCGGCAACACTTCCGCGCGCCATTCGCCGCGCGTCCGAATTTCCGTGGAACTGACATCAACCATCGGCACATTCACGAAACACCAGGCCGGAGCTTGCGCCCGCCCCAAAAGATGCCGCGCCTGCCCGTCGATCCTGTACTTGGCATAGACCCGCGCCGCCCTGGACATCCGGGCGGATATCCGGTCGCCGGGCCGTGCGACCACACCGACAGGGACACTGTCCATGATCACCCGCCAGTCTTTCCAGCGGTGAAACTGCGCCAGATTGTCCGCGCCCATCAGCCAGACAAATCGCACCTGTGGATACAATCGCTGCAACGCTGTCAGAGTATCCGCAGTGGCGCGTGTACCTGTGAGCGACTCGAGGTCCGTAACTTCGACGCGCGGATGCTGCATCACATTCCGCGCTGCCGCCATTCGCTTGCCTATGGGCGCGGGCCCGCGTTCCTTCAACGGATTGCCCGGCGATACCAGCCACCAAACCCGATCCAGCCCGAACGCCGTCATTGCCTCAAGCGTGACGTGCACATGGCCCTGATGCGGTGGATCAAACGACCCGCCGAACAGACCGACGACCTGTCCAGGTCGCGCATAGGGTATGCCGTACCGCTTCATACCCTGCTGATGTTCAGAACTGCGGGGCGTTGTCAATCAACAGGTTGCACCACATCACCCAGCCGAACCCGCCCGGGTCGCACGACTTCGGCGCACCATCCTCCGTGCCCACGCACGGAGGAATAGCCACCCTTGCCCAGCGCTTCTTCCATCCGGCTGCACGGCGCACAAATCACGGTGAGGCGCAAAATTGCCTCGCCCACCTGCACCTCGCGCCCTTTGAGCGCCGTCAGATTGATCCCCGAAACCACCAGGTTGCGCCGTAGGATTTCAGGCGCAACCGGCCCCTGCCCCAGGCACGACCCAATCGCCGCCAGATGCTCCTGCTGGATCAAAGTCACCGCTCGCTTGCCAACGCGGGCGCGGTCACTGATCAGACCGGCCTCAGCAATCACGGATTCCTCAAGTGACACCATCTCGGCCCTGCGCTCTGGTCGCGCTCCGATCCAAGTCACGCACCCGGGCTGCGCCCAACCCGCACTCAATTCGGCCAGTTCCGACATAACACCCCCATTTACAACGCACCCACACTATGCCGCCCGACCCAAAGACGAAATTCACAATACCACCAGCTTGCCCCGCCCGTCCCGCTCGGATATCCAGCGTTTCAACCAAATTTTCCGACCCAGAGGACGCGACATGGCCGCCTATCAATATGTCTACCACATGCAGGGTGTCTCCAAGACCTATCCCGGTGGCAAGAAGTGCTTTGAAAACATCCACCTCAGCTTTCTGCCCGGCGTGAAAATCGGTGTCGTCGGCGTCAACGGCGCCGGTAAATCGACGCTGATGAAGATCATGGCCGGTCTGGATACCGATTTCACCGGCGAGGCATGGGCCGCCGAGGGCGCCAAGGTCGGCTATCTGCCGCAGGAACCGCAGTTGGATGAATCCCTGACCGTTCGCGAAAACGTCATGCTGGGCGTGGCCGGGAAAAAGGCCAAGGTCGACCGGTTCAACGAGATCGCGATGGAGATCGCCGAGAACTACTCGGACGAGCTGATGGAGGAAATGACCGCCCTTCAGGACGCGATCGACGCGGAAAACCTGTGGGATCTGGACAGCCAGATCGATGTCTCGATGGAGGCGCTGCGCTGCCCGCCGGACGACGCCGACATCGCCAATCTTTCGGGCGGTGAGAAACGCCGCGTGGCGCTGTGCAAGCTGCTGCTGGAAGCGCCCGACATGCTGCTCTTGGACGAACCGACCAACCACCTGGACGCCGAGACCATCGCCTGGCTGCAACAGCACCTGATCGACTACAAAGGCACCATCCTGATCGTCACCCACGACCGTTATTTCCTGGATGACATCACCGGTTGGATTCTCGAATTGGACCGCGGCCGTGGCATTCCGTACGAGGGCAACTATTCCTCGTGGCTGGAGCAGAAAGCCAAACGGCTTGAGCAAGAGGCCCGCGAGGACAAATCCAAGCAGAAGACGCTTCAGCGCGAACTGGAATGGATGCGTCAGGGTCAAAAGGCGCGTCAGGCCAAATCCAAGGCCCGGATCAACGCCTATAACGAGCTGGCGGAACAGTCCGAACGCGAAAAGCTGACCCGCGCCCAGATCGTCATCCCCAACGGCCCGCGCCTTGGCAGCAAGGTGATCGACGTCAATGGGCTGGCCAAGCACATGGGCGACAAGCAACTGATCGAGGATCTCTCGTTCAGCCTGCCGCCCGGTGGCATCGTCGGCGTGATCGGCCCCAACGGCGCCGGTAAGTCGACCCTGTTCAAAATGCTCACCGGCCATGAAAAGCCAGATGCCGGCACCATCGAATACGGCGACACGGTGCAGCTGTCCTATGTCGATCAGTCGCGCGACGACCTCAACGACAACGACACCGTGTGGGAGGCGATCACCGGCGGCGCCGAGATCATTCAGCTGGGCGACGCGCAGGTCAATTCCCGCGCCTATTGCTCGTCCTTCAACTTCAAGGGCGGCGACCAGCAGAAAAAGGTTTCACTGCTGTCAGGGGGTGAGCGTAACCGCGTCCACATGGCCCGCCTGCTGAAAGAGGGCGGCAACGTCCTGCTGCTCGACGAACCGACCAACGATCTGGACGTCGAAACCCTGCGCGCGCTGGAAGACGCCCTTGTCGATTTCGCCGGCTGCGCCGTGGTGATCTCGCACGATCGTTTCTTCCTCGACCGGATCTGTACGCACATCCTGGCCTTTGAAGGTGATGCCCATGTGGAATGGTTCGAGGGCAACTTCGAAGACTACGAAGAGGACAAAAAGCGCCGTTTGGGGCCGGATGCGCTGGAGCCCAAGCGGTTGAAGCACAAAAAGTTTGCGCGGTAGACGCCCCAGAGCAATAAATTGATGACCAGAACAGGCCGCTCTTGGAATACCAAGCGGCCTGTTTTTTTACCGTTATTCTCAAAGCCAGGCAAATTTGATACTCTAATTGCAATTCTTTTGTTTGAGTATTGTTATGGCAGAACCCATCACCGCACTTGCTGCACCCCTGATGCCATTTCTGGACTATCTGCGGCCAAACAAATCACCCTATGTGCTGGTATCTGTCGCAATTCTGACGTGCTTGCTGTTACCTCAGAACAACCTGTTTGAGAGCCCATTTGGATGGATGTACCATATTCCAATTTACTGCGTGATTGCCTGTACGGTCGTGCTGTCCTTTTTGTACCGCCCACCCGAGGTTGTACGGCACAACGCCAAAGCATCCGGGCACTCGGCCACGACGACAAACCTGACCGAGGTGTCCGATGACAGCATGGTCGACATGGATCATCAGCTAAAGTTCTCTCGGTCGTTCTGTCTAATATGCGGGCTCGTTTCTCTCTACATTTTGTTCAAGTCCGAAAGCAGACCATTTTTTGAAATATTCACCGTGCTTTATTTTGTTATCGTTTTTCATATTGCTGTGTTCATGGGTTATCTTCTGTTTCGATCCCTGCGAGAAGAAAGCATAAACAAATTTGCGGTTTTTCAGATTGGTTTCATTACAGGAATAAGCCTACTCGGAACCGCACTGTCTTACGACCAAATCAACAAGAATGATTATTCCATTCTGTCGAATTGCACTCAAAACTCGCTGCTCATTCTGGACAACAACGAAAATATCGCAAGGTTCGAGGAAGAAAGGGGAATATTTCTGGACGGAATGCCTATTCCACCGGAAGACCAAGGCTTTCCCCCAGCCGAGACGGCATATACCAAATGCGATACACCGGAAACGGTCGTTTTTTCCGGTTACTTGTATGAGATTGACCCCAAGGACATCACCAAAAGAATCGATTGGAAAGCAACAAACACCATTATCTTCGCGATAGCCTGGCTTGCATTTATGTTGTTTTGGGTTCTTCGTTTGAAGAAATTCATTCGCGTCGTGTTCGTAGATTAAAAGGCGAAGAGGGATAACCTTCCAACCAATCTCTCGCAACGCTCAGGGCTGAAAACCTTTGGATGAACGCAACGGAGCGGCCTTCTTCGCCGACTGAAACCATCGCGAGATACCTGAAAAAATCGACAAACGCAGATGCGAACCTCAAAACAGCGTCAAGATTACGTGTCGTTTTCACGGCCACAGAAGAAGTTTGACACTCTCTCTTGTCACCCGGCCCCAACACTGCTAAACGCTCCCAATCTTGCGGCCTCGGATTCGTTCCGGGGCCTTAGATATTTTGAACCGGGGACCTTCGGGGCCCTATACCCTTGGCACCTGCGGGGGCCTCTCACATAGCGGGGAACCCCCTCGCACTTGCTAAACGGAAGACAGAAAGCATGGCACTCAAGTCGTACAAGCCGACGACGCCGGGCCAGCGCGGGCTGGTGCTGATCGACCGTTCGGAGCTTTGGAAAGGACGTCCGGTCAAGTCTCTCACAGAGGGTTTGACCAAATCGGGCGGCCGGAACAACACCGGACGGATCACTTCACGCCGCCGCGGCGGTGGCGCAAAGCGTCTCTACCGGATCGTTGACTTCAAACGGAACAAATTTGATGTCGCGGCAACCGTCGAGCGGATCGAATATGACCCGAACCGGACCGCATTCATCGCACTGGTAAAATACGAAGACGGCGAGCAGGCCTATATCCTGGCTCCGCAGCGTCTGGCTGTTGGTGACAAAGTCGTGGCATCTGCCAAGGCCGACATCAAGCCGGGCAACGCAATGCCGTTCTCGGGCATGCCCATTGGTACAATCGTCCACAATATCGAGATGAAGCCTGGCAAAGGCGGTCAGATCGCACGTGCGGCCGGTACTTACGCTCAGTTCGTTGGTCGCGATGGCGGCTACGCTCAGATCCGTCTGAGCTCGGGCGAGCTGCGCATGGTCCGTCAGGAATGCATGGCCACCGTTGGTGCCGTGTCCAACCCCGACAACTCGAACCAGAACCTCGGTAAAGCCGGTCGTATGCGCCACAAAGGCGTTCGTCCGTCGGTTCGTGGTGTTGCAATGAACCCGATCGATCACCCGCACGGTGGTGGTGAAGGTCGTACCTCGGGTGGCCGTACACCGGTTACACCGTGGGGTAAGGACACCAAGGGTAAGCGTACCCGCAACAAGAACAAAGCGTCCCAGAAGCTGATCATCCGCTCGCGGCACGCCAAGAAGAAGGGACGTTAATCTATGTCTCGCTCTGTTTGGAAGGGTCCTTTCGTCGATGCTTATGTGCTGAAAAAAGCCGAAGCAGCGCGCGAGTCGGGCCGCAACGAAGTCATCAAGATCTGGTCGCGTCGTTCCACCATTCTGCCCCAATTCGTGGGTCTGACCTTTGGTGTGTACAATGGCCAGAAGCATATCCCGGTAAACGTCACGGAAGACATGATTGGTCAGAAGTTCGGTGAATACTCGCCAACTCGTACCTACTATGGTCACGCCGCAGACAAAAAAGCGAAGCGGAAGTAAGTCATGGGCAAGGAAAAGAACCCCCGCCGCGTGGCTGAAAACGAAGCAATGGCGAAAACTCGCATGCTTCGCACCAGCCCGCAGAAACTGAACCTGGTTGCGCAAATGATCCGCGGCAAGAAAGTCGAGAAGGCTCTGACCGACCTGACTTTCTCGAACAAGCGTGTCGCGCAGGACGTCAAGAAGTGCCTGCAGTCCGCAATCGCGAATGCCGAAAACAACCACAACCTGGACGTTGACGAACTGATCGTCGCCGAAGCCTGGGTTGGCAAGAACCTGGTCATGAAGCGCGGTCGCCCGCGTGCCCGCGGCCGTTTCGGCAAGATCATGAAGCCGTTCTCGGAGATCACCATCAAGGTGCGTCAAGTTGAGGAGCAAGCCTAATGGGACATAAAGTCAATCCGATCGGCATGCGCCTGCAGGTCAACCGCACCTGGGACAGCCGCTGGTACGCTGACACCAAGGATTACGGTGATCTTCTTCTGGAAGACATCAAGATCCGTGAGTTCATCCAGAAAGAGTGCAAGCAGGCCGGTGTTGCACGTGTGATCATCGAACGTCCGCACAAGAAGTGCCGCGTCACGATCCACACCGCACGTCCGGGTGTTATCATCGGCAAGAAAGGTGCAGACATCGAAGTTCTGCGCAAGAAGCTGGCCCAGATGACCGACAGCGAACTGCACCTGAACATCGTCGAAGTGCGCAAGCCCGAGCTTGACGCGCAGCTGGTTGCCGAGTCGATCGCTCAGCAGCTGGAACGTCGTGTTTCGTTCCGTCGCGCAATGAAGCGCTCGGTTCAGAACGCCATGCGCATGGGCGCCCTGGGTATCCGGGTGAACGTCGCTGGCCGTCTGGGCGGTGCCGAAATCGCACGGACCGAGTGGTACCGCGAAGGCCGCGTGCCTCTGCACACCCTGCGTGCCGACATCGATTACGCACATGCCGAAGCGATGACCCCGTACGGGATTATCGGGATCAAGGTCTGGATCTTCAAAGGTGAGATCATGGAGCACGATCCGCAGGCACGTGACCGTAAAGCACAGGAACTCCAGGATGGTCCGGCACCTCGCGGTGCAGGCGGCCGTCGCTAAGGAGGATTTGAGATGCTTCAACCAAAGCGTACGAAATTCCGCAAGATGCACAAAGGCCGGATCAAGGGAGAAGCCAAGGGCGGCTCTGATCTGAACTTTGGCACCTACGGTCTGAAAGCCCTGCAGCCCGAGCGCGTCACCGCACGTCAGATCGAAGCTGCACGTCGTGCCATGACCCGTCACATGAAACGTCAGGGTCGTGTCTGGATCCGTATCTTCCCCGACACTCCGGTCACTGCAAAGCCGATCGAAGTTCGTATGGGTAAAGGTAAGGGTTCGGTGGACCGCTGGGTTTGCAAGGTCAAGCCCGGCCGCGTGATGTTCGAGATCGACGGCGTCAATGACGACATCGCCCGCGAGGCCCTGCGCCTGGCCGCGATGAAGCTGCCGATCAAGACCCGCGTCGTGGTTCGCGAAGACTGGTAAGCGATCCGGGTTTTTCCCGTTCGTAACAAAATTGACCCCTGTCGGGAAACCGGCGGGGGTTATCATTTTGGGGGCGCTGCCCCCGCCGCGGCAAGCCGCGACTCCCCCGGGATTTTTTTGGCCAGATGAAGCAGGGGATCCGGATTTCATCTGGCAAAAAATATCCCGGAGCGCGAGGCAGAGCCTCGCAAAAGAGCCATCGCAATCGCGATGATGCTGGGTTAAGAGGGCGCTATGGCACAGATTGAATCACTCTTCGTAACCCGTCTTTATCGCGCAGCTTTGTCCGAGTTCGGTCCCGGGATCGATGCGGAAGAGCTGGAAAACTCGTGCCTTGTCATCGCCGAAGATGACGAGGCCGGGCAGCAATGGTGTGAGGATAACGGCTATCCCGGCTACACCAGCTATGCCTCGCTGACCGATCTGCCCTGGCGTTTCCCGATCTTCGCCGAACTGGTGAAGGTACTGGATCAGCACGTGGCGGCCTTCGCCAAAGATCTGGAGTTCGATCTGGGCGAAGGCGCGTTGAAGCTGGAAGACCTGTGGATCAACATCCTGCCCGAGGGTGGCATGCATTCCAGCCACCTGCACCCGTACAGTGTGATCTCGGGCACGACCTATGTGGCGATGCCCGAGGGGGCGAGCGCGCTGAAACTGGAAGACCCGCGATCAGGTCGCATGATGGCTGCGCCGACGCGTCTGAAAGGTGGGCGGCGCGATTTGCAGCCATTCATCTACATGAAACCGCAGGTGGGGGATGTCCTGCTTTGGGAAAGCTGGCTGCGCCACGAGGTCCCGATGAACATGGCCGAGGAAGAGCGGATATCTGTCAGCTTCAACTATAAGTGGGAGTGAGCCCCGGTCCGCGCAGCGGCAATCGCTCCGGTGGAGCGATTGAGGGGGGCGAACAGCCAAAGCACATCCGAATGAAAGCGCATCATATACACTGTTTATTAGATAATCGTCGCGGCATTGACTGACTTTTTTGATGAAATTGAACCACTCGTTCTGGAAGAGAACGAACAACCCGTCTACGCGGTTCGGGCGCGATTATTGCCTTCTTTGGCAGATGCAATACTGATTGCGTTTTTTGCGCCGACACTCATGGTGTTCCCGTGGGTCGTGATACACTTTCTGTTCCGAAGAACCGTGTACGTAATCACTACCCAACGCGTGGTTGTTTTGGATTCCGAAGGCGTAGTCAGTGACTTGAGGCTGGAAGGTATCCAAGGTTTCCGCGGGTCAAGAACGGCTCTTTTCCTTAGCGGTGAGCACGGAAAGTTGTGGCTGCCCCGCGTGCCAGATGCTTGGTCCTTCGAGGAAATCACTCGCCGAACCATGGCGAGACTTGGCTATTGAGCCGAGCGCGCGCTGAAGGAAGGAAATCGGGACAAAAAGCAATGCCGGTTTCGGCTTCATCTGGGTCTGAGTCACTGACTTGCTACTTTGCGCTGACCCGCGCACGGAACTTGGGGAATCCAATGCAATTTCCATTCACAGACCCGGATTTATAGGCGCCATTTTTGAATTTGAGATCAAATTTCATCACACTTCCGGATGAGCAACTGCCTTGTTTGGAAATTATGGCGTCGAATTGAAGCCGATCGTCCGTGACCTTTCTGACTTTAATGCCTTCCGGTGTGATCCCATGAGCGGCAAGCACCTGCGGTGTGTTGTTTGTGACCGCAATATCCATCTGCCAAGGGCGGCTGGAATTGATGGTCAGGGTCCATTTGCCGTCGGGGGCGGCTATTGTAGTGGACGCACACATCAGGGCCGCGAATGTGAATGTAGCTAATTTAGAATTTTGCATAAAACACCTCACTTTTTAATGGTCGCAATAATGGCAGACCGATGTTAGGTTGGCAAACCTGCTGAGGGAAACACTAAATTTTCACCTTAGGTCGCGGCAATGTTCTGCGGTTCATTCCAGCGACCGGTATGGCCCGATGCTGATTCAATTCACACATTGAAATCGGCAGAGAAACTTTCCCTTGCCCCCCACTCCCTAAACCCTTATACGGCGGCATCCTGCGTTTCGCCCGGCGTTGTCGGGCGATTCGCATGTCTATCATTCATCCACCAGGTCCAAGGTGACCCGTGTACGGGGCCTTCTGGTGTTTTGAGCAAAGGAAAAAGGCGATGAACGCCCAAGAACTGCGTGAAAAGACCCCGGACCAGCTCCGCGAGGAACTGGCCAACCTGAAGAAAGAAAGCTTTAATCTGCGCTTTCAACAGGCAACCGGTCAGCTGGAAAATACGGCTGGTATCAAAGCGGCCCGCCGCAATGCTGCCCGCGTCAAAACCATTCTGAACGAAAAGGCCGCTGCCGCGGCATCGGAGGAGTAATCCCATGCCCAAGCGTATCCTGTCCGGAGTAGTAACCAGCGACGCCAACGAGCAGACCGTGACTGTTTCGGTTGAACGCCGTTTCAAGCACCCGCTGCTGCACAAAACCGTTCGTAAGTCCAAGAAATACCGGGCTCATGACGAAAAGAACGCCTTCAAGGTCGGCGACACCGTACGCATCATCGAATGCGCGCCGAAATCGAAGACGAAACGTTGGGAGGTTCTGGAGGCGTAAGCCCCCAGACCTTTCCATTTGTCGAAACCCTGGGGGAATTAACAAGACCAGCCCCCACAGGTCGGGAGAAACCACATGATCCAGATGCAGACCAATCTGGATGTCGCTGACAACTCCGGCGCTCGCCGAGTTCAGTGCATCAAGGTCCTGGGTGGTTCCAAGCGTAAATACGCCTCCGTCGGCGACATCATTGTCGTCTCGGTGAAGGAAGCCATCCCGCGCGGCCGCGTGAAGAAAGGTGACGTCCGCAAGGCCGTCGTCGTGCGCACCGCCAAGGAAGTCCGTCGCGAAGACGGCACCGCGATCCGTTTCGATCGCAACGCCGCCGTCATCCTGAACAACAACAACGAGCCGATCGGTACCCGTATCTTTGGCCCCGTTGTTCGTGAACTGCGCGGCAAGAACTTCATGAAAATCATCTCGCTGGCTCCGGAGGTGCTGTAATCATGGCTGCTAAACTCCGCAAAGGCGACAAGGTCGTCGTGCTGGCCGGCAAGGACAAGGGCAAAGAGGGCACCATTTCCTCGGTTGACCCCAAAGCCGGAAAAGCTGTTGTTGATGGCATCAACATCGCCATCCGTCACACCCGCCAGTCGCAAAACTCGCAAGGTGGTCGTCTGCCTCAGGCAAACCCGATCGACCTGTCGAACCTGGCACTGCTGGACAAGAACGGCAAAGCGACCCGCGTTGGCTTCCGCATGGAAGGTGACAAGAAGGTCCGCTTTGCCAAGACCACAGGGGACGTGATCGATGCTTGATAACGCAACCTACACCCCGCGTCTGAAAACTCAGTACGTTGAAACCATCCGTGCCGCTCTGAAAGAAGAGTTCGGTTACAAGAACGACATGCAGCTGCCCAAGCTGGAGAAGATCGTTCTGAACATCGGCTGTGGTGCCGAGGCCGTCAAAGACTCGAAGAAAGCGAAAGCTGCGGTCGAGGATCTGACTGCGATTGCCGGTCAAAAGGCCGTTGCAACCAAGGCGAAGAAGTCGATCGCGGGCTTCCGCGTCCGTGAGGACATGCCGCTGGGCGCGAAAGTGACCCTGCGTGGTGACCGGATGTACGAATTCCTGGATCGTCTGATCACCATCGCGCTGCCGCGCGTTCGTGACTTCCGCGGTGTAAAGCCTTCTTTCGATGGTCAGGGCAACTTTGCCATGGGCATGAAAGAGCACATCGTTTTCCCGGAAATCGATTTCGACAAGGTCGACGAGGTCTGGGGCATGGATATCGTAATTGCCACCACAGCGAAAACCGACGCTGAAGCAAAGGCACTGTTGAAAGCGTTCAACATGCCGTTCAACGCATAAGCGCCGGGAGGATTGAGACATGGCTAAAAAAGCAATGATCGAACGCGAAAAGAAGCGCGAACGCCTGGTGGCCAAATATGCCGCGAAGCGTGCCGAGCTGAAAGAAATCGCGAATGACGAGAGCAAGCCGATGGAAGAGCGCTTCAAAGCGCGTCTGAAACTGGCGAAGCTGCCGCGCAACAGCTCGGCCACACGTCTGCACAACCGCTGTCAGCTGACAGGTCGTCCCCACGCTTACTACCGTAAGCTGAAGGTCAGCCGTATCGCGCTGCGCGAGCTGGGTTCTGCTGGTCAGATCCCCGGCATGGTGAAATCGAGCTGGTAAGGGAGACATAGATATGAATGATCCTATCGGCGATATGCTCACCCGTATCCGCAACGCGCAAATGCGCGGCAAGTCCACCGTTTCCACCCCGGCTTCCAAGCTGCGCGGTTGGGTTCTGGACGTGCTGGCGGACGAAGGCTACATCCGTGGCTATGAAAAGACGACCGGTGAAAACGGTCATCCGGCCATCGAAATCAGCCTGAAGTACTACGAAGGCACCCCTGTCATTCGCGAACTGAAGCGGGTCTCGAAGCCTGGCCGTCGCGTATACATGGGCGTCAATGACATCCCGCAGGTCCGTCAGGGTCTGGGTGTGTCGATTGTCAGCACTCCGAAAGGTGTGATGTCGGACGCAAACGCTCGCTCCAACAATGTTGGCGGCGAAGTGCTCTGCACCGTCTTCTAAGGAGGTCTGCAATGTCTCGTATTGGTAAAAAACCGGTCGAGCTGCCCAGCGGCGTTACCGCCTCTGTGTCCGGCCAGACCATCGAAGTCAAAGGTCCGAAAGGCACCCGCAGCTTCACCGCCACCGACGACGTGACGCTGTCGGTTGAAGACAACGTGGTCAAGATCGACCCCCGTGGCATGTCCAAGCGTGCCCGCCAGCAGTGGGGCATGAGCCGCACCATGGTTGCCAACCTGGTAACCGGTGTGACGACCGGCTTCAAAAAAGAGCTGGAGATCCAGGGTGTTGGTTACCGGGCTCAGATGCAGGGCAACACCCTGAAACTGAACCTGGGCTACAGCCACGATGTTGATTTCACTGCTCCGGAAGGTGTCACCATCACCGCGCCGAAGCAGACCGAAATCGTTGTGGAAGGTATCGACCAGCAGCTGGTGGGCGAAACCGCGGCGAAAATCCGCGAGTGGCGCCGCCCCGAGCCTTACAAAGGCAAAGGCATCCGCTACAAGGGCGAGTTCATCTTCCGCAAGGAAGGCAAGAAGAAGTAAGGACGAACACAATGGCAAACAGCAAAAGAACCCTGTTTCTGAAGCGCCGCCTGCGCGTTCGGAACAAACTTCGCAAGGTCAACGCGGGTCGTCCGCGTCTGTCGGTACACCGTTCGAACAAGAACATCTCTGTTCAGTTGATCGACGACGTACGTGGCGTGACCCTGGCCTCGGCCTCGACCCTGGAAAAGGATCTGGGCGTTGTTGGCAAAAACAACATCGATGCGGCGACCAAAGTCGGCGCGGCCATCGCAGAGCGTGCCAAGAAGGCAGGCGTCGAAGAGGCCTATTTCGATCGTGGTGGCTTCCTGTTCCACGGCAAAGTGAAGGCTCTGGCCGACGCCGCGCGTGAAGGTGGTCTGAAGATCTAAGACCTGCGGGCGGGTTTCGATCCGCCCCGATGATCCGGGGGCCTCGGCAACAGTCGGGGCTCACTTGGATTGAAGAAACGGCGCCGTATGCGCCACATGAGAAAAGGGATGCCAAATGGCAGAACGTGAAAACCGTCGGGGCCGTGGCCGCGACCGTGAGGAAGCACCGGAATTTGCAGATCGTCTGGTTGCGATCAACCGCGTGTCGAAAACCGTAAAAGGTGGTAAGCGCTTTGGCTTCGCCGCTCTGGTGGTTGTCGGCGATCAGAAAGGCCGCGTGGGCTTTGGCAAGGGTAAAGCGAAAGAAGTACCCGAGGCCATCCGCAAGGCGACCGAACAAGCCAAGCGTCAGATGATCCGCGTGCAACTGCGCGAAGGTCGGACCCTGCACCACGACATCGAGGGCCGTCACGGCGCCGGTAAAGTGGTTATGCGCACCGCACCTGAAGGTACTGGTATCATCGCCGGTGGTCCGATGCGTGCCGTGTTCGAAATGCTGGGCGTCAAGGACGTTGTGTCCAAGTCGCTGGGCTCGCAGAACCCGTACAACATGATCCGCGCCACCATCAACGGCCTGCAAAAAGAGCAGAGCCCGCGTTCGGTTGCCGCACGTCGTGGCAAAAAGGTTGCCGACATCCTGCCCAAGCGGGACGAAGCACCGGCTGCTGCTGAAGCAGAAGCATAAGGAGAGCGACCCATGGCAAAAACCATCGTCGTCAAGCAGATCGGTTCCCCGATCCGCCGCCCCGCTGAACAGCGCGCAACCCTGATCGGCCTGGGCCTGAACAAGATGCACAAAACCCGTGAGCTGGAAGATACTCCTTCGGTCCGCGGCATGATCCGCAAGATCCCGCATCTGGTAGAGATCGTCGAAGAGCGCGGCTAAGCGCTAAATCTTCGCAGAGTATGAAACGCCCCTGATATTTTTCAGGGGCGTTTTTTCTTGCGTTTAACTGCGTCTGACGTATCGTTTTGATCCATTTTGATTAAAGAGTGAGAAAAGATGAAACTGTTCCTATCCGCGCTCTGCGCGACGGCCATTGGTGTCTCAGCGCACGCAGCCTGCCCTAACAAGGCTCCAAAACTTTCGAAAAGCTATTTCTCAGACGGCGACCAGAGAGTGAATGCAGCCTGGCTCCAAAACAACCTAGCGGGACGCAAAGTCGTTTACACTGGCAAAGACACAGAAACATATTTTTCCGACGGAACCTATTCCTACAAAAGGGATGGCCAAACATGGAAAGCAAACTCATACAAATTCTATGACAACGGAATGCGTTGCATTGGATATCAAAACCCCCGGTTTGATCTTTACGTCGTGAACAACGGCAAACTGATTCTGGTTAATGAACAAAAAGAGCGATACGAGGGGAAGATTAGGAAATAGTCGGTTATTAGGCCATTTCGTACAGCTTTATCACAAGGCGTTAGCACTGCCACACGGCCTGCGTTCAATAGGAGAAGCGCCGTTACAGCAGTTTCTGAATGCTTCTGACGCAAGTACATAATATTCCGAATGTCTTGCGCGATCCGTATTGCGTTGGGATCAACCTTTGTCATACCGAAAACGCATAGCGGCTAGACCCAAACCTGTATTGTTAGCGATAACTATTAACCCTATCTCAGCCTTGTCCAAACAAGGAACACAAAAGGTAACGTCAGGGAATTCGCCCTGATTTGAGAAAGGAACACAGAAATGACAACCGCAACACTGACAAATACCGGCTTCAACTTCGGCACCCGGATCATGGACATGATCGAACGGATCAAAACCGCACGCAAACGGGCCGCTGAATATCAGCGCACATACCGCGAACTGCAAAGCCTGACCAACCGCGAACTGGATGACATCGGCATCCGCCGCTGCGACATTGCAGATATTGCGCACAAACATGTTTACTGCTCTTAATCGCGGATAATCCGCAGAAATACACAAAGGCGCCGAATGGCGCCTTTTTTTGTATCACGCGTTGGCTCACAGCACGACCAGTAGACGCGTAACAGCAGGATAAGAGGCCCACTGAAGATCACAATGCCGCTGTACGGAGCTAAAATCCGGCTCTACGGCGGTTTCCAACCGTGGGCTCCCGCAACATACGTTTCCCTGACCCCTGACCTTCTGACGCCCTACCCCAAAGACCGCCTGCGGCAGAGTGGTTCAGACTCCACTGCAATCCGCTGTTTGAGCTTGATATGGCCGAGAACCTCGCGAAACGCACGGTGCTTGGGTTTGCCTTCCAGATAATCCGCCAGCTTTAGCAGATTAATTGGGTGCTTCTCAACAAGCGCTTCGATCCGCTGCACTGCGTCGTCCAACACATAGTGATCGATGAACTGGCAAGCCACCTGCGTCGGGGTCAGCAAGCAATAATCCTGAGCGCGCTTGTCTGTGTAGCGCGTAATGTCAAAGGGCGACGCGCCGAGGGCGTGGAACTTTGGAATATGTACACGCGTGTCGGCTTTCACGTGCTCCAGCACCGTACCGGAAATCTGCCGAAACCCCAACGGACCAAGCTTGGTTACAACATGCTTACGCATCGCCGGAGAGATCATGTCCACATCCGCCCGATCGTATTTCAGATCATCAAATACCGACAAGAGCCCCAGCTTTTCATCTGCTATCTGGAAATACGGCTCACCGTTAAAAGCGCGCATCTTCTCCAGCACCTGCTCACGTTCAGCTGTTGGATCAGAGACGAAAGCGACCTCATCAGTTTGAACTGCCGAGGTCGTGAAACCACCCAGCAAGCGTCGTAGCAATGTGTGCTGCTTTCTTCCATGCTGCGGTGTGTTCTTTGAGTCAGCCATAGCATTAATGTAGCGCCAGCGGGCTGACTTACCATTCTTACCCGTCAGCCTTCATCTCGGTGTCGATGAGGATGGTGATCGGCCCGGTCGAGAATGGTCCGACACCAAACTCCGTGTGGTCAATCTCAGCTTCTGCCGAGAACGCCACCCAGTCGCCTTGATAGTATTCAATGGCACCGCCCAGCGGATGCGGGCCTTGGTGAGTCAGCGTGGCTTTCAGAGTTACAGGTTTGGTTACACCATGAATGGTGAGGTCGCCGGTCACATCCGCCGTGGTGTCGCCCGTCCGTTCAATTCTCGTACTGACGAAAGTGATTTCCGGATAGGTTTCGACCTCGAGAAAATCCGCTGACTTAAGGTGATCGTCCAAAGGCCCAAACCCCGAGGACAGGCTGTTTGTGTCGATCGTCACGTTCAGTGTCGATGCCTCGACATCATCCGCGTTCAGATCCAGCACACCTTCGACTTTGGTGAATTCGCCATGCTGGGTGGACACCCCTGCATGGCTCCAGCTGAACCGGACGACACGGCTCATCCAGTTTGAAATCAGTGCCGCCTTGAAAGACGCTGGCCTGCCACCTTTGAAATGGTACGATATCCTTTGGTCCCTCGAGCGGCACGGCGGCCAACTGCGCCCCTACGAGCTGGCTCAGGACACCATATTCGAGCAATCGAACCTGTCCCATTTGAGCAGGCGCCTGGTTGCAGAAGGACTGATCACATTTGTGTCCTTTGACGGTGACCGGCGGGGTAAAGTCCTGAAGATCACCGACAAGGGGAAAGAGCTGCGAAAACGTATGTGGGAAATCTACGGCCCCTTGCTGCACGAAAAGATGCGCGCCTTTGGCAAGTCGGATGGCTGGCAGGCCTTCATCGAAACCGCGCGCAAGCAAGCTGAATAGGAAGCCGCTAAGGGCGCAGAGTACACAGTCTGTGCCAAAAAAAAACCCCCGCTCTCGCGGGGGTTCTGATTTTCTAAACGACGGGTCCGATCAGAGACCGGTGGTCACGTCGATGGTGTTACCCTCTTCCAGGGTCACATAGGCCTTCTTGACGTCTTTCCGCTTGCCCAACTGGCCGCGGAACCGCTTGACCTTGCCTTTGGTCACGGTGGTGTTCACCGCTTTGACCTTCACACCAAACAGAGCCTCAACGGCCTCTTTGATCTGCGGCTTGTTGCTGTCGATCGCCACTTCGAAGACAACCGCGCCGTTTTCGGACGCCATGGTCGACTTTTCGGTGATGATCGGCTTGCGGATCACGTCGTAGTGTTCTGCCTTCGCGCTCATTTCAGTCGAGCCTCCAGTGCTTCGACAGCCGCTTTGGTGAGCACCAGGGTGTCACGCTTGAGGATGTCATAAACGTTTGCACCCATCGACGGCAGGATATCCAGACCTTCGATGTTGCGCGACGCCTTCAGGAAACCTTCGTTCACGGTCGCACCGTCGATGACCAGAGCGCGTTTCCAGCCCAGGTTTGCAACCTGTTTGGCCAGAGCGGCGGTCTTGCCTTCGGCTTCGGCGTTCTCGATCACAACCAGTTCACCTGCTTTGGCTTTGGCCGACAGAGCGTGGCGCAGGCCAAGCTTGCGGAACTTCTTCGGCAGGTCGTGGCCGTGCGAACGAGGGGTCGGGCCCTTGTAGATGCCACCCTTGCGGAAGATCGGCGCGTTGCGGTCACCATGGCGTGCGCCACCGGTGCCCTTCTGGCGATAGATCTTCTTGGTCGAGTAGCTGGTTTCCGAGCGGGTCTTGACCTTGTGGGTGCCGGCCTGCGCGTTGTTGCGCTGCCAACGGACCACACGGTGCAGGATGTCCGCACGCGGCTCGAGACCGAACAGATCGGCGTTCAGCTCGATGTCGCCGGCTTTGCCGCCGTCCAGTTTGATTACATCAAGTTTCATGCTTCACCACCTTCCGCGGGAGCTTCTTCCGCAGGTGCATCAGATGCAGCCGATTTCACAGCAGCCGGGAAAGGCAGGCCTTCCGGTGCTTTCTTCTTCACGGCGTCCTTGACGGTGACCCAGCCCGATTTCGGTCCGGGAACGGCGCCTTTGATGAAGACCAGACCACGCTCGGCGTCGGTTTTGACGACTTCCAGGTTCTGGGTCGTTACACGGGCAGCACCCATGTGACCGGCCATCTTCTTGCCTTTGAACACCTTGCCCGGGTCCTGACACTGACCGGTCGAACCGTGCGAACGGTGGCTGATCGAAACACCGTGCGAGGCGCGCAGACCACCGAAGTTGTGGCGCTTCATCGCACCGGCAAAGCCTTTACCGATCGAGGTGCCCGAAACGTCAACCTTCTGACCTTCCAGGAAGTGTTCTGCCGAAATCTCGGCACCCACTTCGATCAGGCCATCTTCGGAGACGCGGAACTCGGCCAGCTTACGCTTGGGCTCGACCTTGGCAGCGGCATAGTGACCGCGCATGGCTTTCGAGGTGCGTTTTGCCTTGGCAGCACCGGCGCCCAGCTGAACGGCAGTGTAGCCATCTTTGTCAGCGGTCCGCTGTGCAACGACCTGCAGGTTGTCCAGGTGAAGAACGGTCACAGGGATCTGCTTGCCGTCTTCCATGAACAGGCGGGTCATGCCAACTTTTTTTGCGATAATACCAGAGCGCATTCTCATACCCTCCGATTACGACTGCAACTTGATCTCGACGTCCACACCAGCAGCGAGGTCGAGCTTCATCAGCGCGTCAACGGTCTGGGGGGTCGGATCAACGATGTCGAGAAGACGCTTGTGAGTGCGGATCTCGAACTGGTCGCGGGATTTCTTGTCAACGTGAGGGCCACGGAGAACCGTGAACTTCTCGATCTTGTTCGGCAGCGGGATCGGTCCGCGCACGTTCGCGCCGGTCCGCTTGGCAGTGTTGACGATCTCTTGCGTGCTGGCATCCAGAACGCGATAGTCAAATGCCTTCAGCCGAATACGGATGTTTTGGCTTTGCATATTAACAGCCTTTTATTCAGGCGTTGGAGTTGAGAGGAGGACAGACGCGCATCGCCAACCCTCATCGAACCCAAAAGGCGGGAATCACCCCGCCTTGATGTTCTTATTGAGAACTCGCGCGTACTAAAGCGACCTGAGCGTTTTTGCAAGAGGCAAATGCCAGAATGAAAACCTTCTATTCACCTCCAGAAACGCCATTGGTTAACCATGGACTTTCGACCTTCATTCCTTGGTAAACCGCGTGCATAAAAAGATGCGCAATAACTGGGTCACTGGAAAATGGAGAAAAACGCATCTTTCCCTCTCTGACACCTTCTTCAGCTTCGTAAACAACCTCATCACCTTTGACGGTTACAAGCACTTTGAGCTCGGCTAGGGTCTCTGGGTCGACCGTCGTAGGATCGTCAGACAAGATCACAAAGTCTGCAACTTTTCCGACTTCAATCGACCCCTTCTCGTTTTCCTCAAAATGCTGCCACGCAGGCCAAATAGTCATGGCCTTAAGTGCAGTCATGACGTCCACCCTTTGATGCGGCCCCAATATGTCGCCCGAACGGGTGCGGCGAGTGACCGTCGCGGCAAGAACCCGCATACTGTCGGGAAACGCGACCGGGGCATCGTGATGTGTGCCGAACATCATGTCCCTTTCTCGCAGCCATCCCGTGGGTGAGATGTTGTCGGCATTGACCGGTCCCACAGTATGATCCCGGTGCCAATCGCCCCAATAGAACGTGTGCATCGGGAAAAGCGACGGGAACACGCCAAGCCGTTTGAAACTGGCAACCTGATCCTCCCTCAGAAACTGGCCGTGTATCAGAACGGGGCGGTTGCCTGGGTCGCCATACTTGATCTGCGCTTCTTCAAGGGCCGCAATCAGCATATCGGATGCTCCTTCGCCGTTGGAATGCACAAGGATCTGGAAGCCGTTCTCATAACACCAGTTCACCGCGTCCTGAAGCTGCTCCATCGTTATGGCGGCATATCCGGCATACCCGGCGGCATAATTTCCAACCGGATTGTAATAGGGTCGATCCCGCAAGGCTGTGAAACCCTGCGGTGAACCGTCGATTGTCAGCTTGCAACCCCCAACCCGGACCCGGTTCTCGTAGTCTGCTGATGTGTTTTCTCCGATGAACTCCCGAGCTTCCAAAACGTCTGGAAACGCGACCACATCGATGGGCAGCCCTTCTTCGGCTGCAACTTTCCTGAGAACCT
This sequence comes from Ruegeria sp. A4, assembly GCF_056543025.1. Classification (NCBI taxonomy): domain Bacteria; kingdom Pseudomonadati; phylum Pseudomonadota; class Alphaproteobacteria; order Rhodobacterales; family Roseobacteraceae; genus Ruegeria; species Ruegeria sp. A4. The sequence continues at coordinate 1,853,209 of NZ_JBQGAW010000001.1, forward strand.
CGACAATCTCACCGGACGATCGGCCTTCTTGTCCGGTTGTATATCCAAACTTAGCCCAAAGCTCTGTTCCGGCCTTCGCGAATGCCGCCAAGCCTTTCTCACCCAGATTTCCAAGCATGGGAACAAGAACCGAAAAGAACGCGTATTCTTCCAGAACGCCGTTAGGCTCACCAGCTTCATCGCGCTGAATCACACCGCCCGGAGGTGCTTCTGAGGTGGCGGTGATACCTGCCAACTCCAGAGCTTTTGAATTTGCGACCCCCAAATGCCCGGATTGATGAATGATGATGACCGGCAAGTCTTGGGACACCATATCCAGTTCTTGCCGTGTCGGGTGACGCAGCTCTTTCAGCTGCGCGTTGTCGTAACCAAAGCCAACGATCATTTTCACCTGCTCAACGGCTTCCGCATTCTCAGCGGCCCAGTTGGACAGTGTTGATTGCAGGCTTGCGATATCAACGACATCTCCATCCGGCGGCGCGAGAAGGTTGGCTGACAGTGCCTGCAAACCTCCCATGACAACATGCCCGTGGCTGTCCACAAAGCCCGGCAGCATCGCGCGTCCGTTCAGATCGAAGGTTTCCGTTCCATCACCTTGATACGCAGATAGATCAGACAGCGATCCGACGGCCAGAATACGCCCGTCTTTGACTGCAACCGCTTCGGCGGAGGGGCCTTCGTCATTCATCGTGACGATTGGACCGCCAAGATAAATGCGATCCGCGATTTGTTGGGACGATGCCGAGGTGGATGAAAACGCGATTGCTGCGGCAAGACAGAGTGAACGTGCCGTTACGTGCATCTTATAACCTCTTTCGAATTGCAATGTTTCAATACGGAAAAGGGTAACATCTCGGTGTGCGTTTCCGAAACTGAAAAAGGGCGCCCCGCGGGGCGCCCTTTCCGTCTGATCATTCGCTTGCGCGAATTACTCGATGATTTTCGACACGACGCCGGCACCGACGGTGCGGCCGCCTTCGCGGATCGCGAAACGCAGGCCGTTTTCCATCGCGATCGGCGCGATCAGCTCAACACCGAACGACACGTTGTCGCCGGGCATGACCATCTCGGTGCCTTCGGCCAGGGTCACGGTGCCGGTCACGTCCGTCGTACGGAAGTAGAACT